>JANQRE010000022.1 GCA_028284705.1 Paracoccaceae bacterium
GAGATCGACTTCGACAAAGTGGACGAGGTCTGGGGCCTCGACATCGTAATCGCAACCACCGCACCGACTGACGCGGAAGCCAAGAGCCTGTTGAAAGCCTTCAACATGCCCTTCAACAGCTGAGCCGCGGAGAGGATTTAGACCATGGCTAAGAAAGCAATGATCGAACGTGAGAAGAAGCGTCAGCGTCTGGTGAACAAGTACGCTGCAAAACGCGCTGCCCTTCTTGAGATTGCAAACGACAAGGACAAGCCGATGGAAGAGCGCTTCAAGGCGCGCCTGAAACTGGCTGAACTGCCGCGGAACTCTTCCGCGACCCGTCTGCACAACCGCTGCCAGCTCACCGGCCGTCCGCACGCTTACTACCGTAAGCTGAAAGTGTCGCGGATCGCCCTGCGTGAACTGGGCTCCATGGGTCAGATCCCTGGCCTCGTGAAGTCGAGCTGGTAAGGAGAGTATGAGATGAACGATCCTATCGCTGATATGCTCACCCGGATCCGCAACGCGTCCATGCGAGGCAAGGCAACTGCCGAGACGCCTGCATCGAAACTGCGCGGCTGGGTTCTCGATGTCCTCAAGGACGAAGGCTACATCCGTGGCTACGAGAAAACCGTCGACAAAAACGGCCATCCGGCGCTGTCGATTGAGCTGAAATACTACGAAGGCACCCCTGTTATTCGTGAGCTGAAGCGGGTCTCCAAGCCCGGTCGCCGCGTCTATCTCGGTGCCGATGACATCCCCGTGGTCCGTCAGGGTCTGGGCGTGTCGATTGTCAGCACGTCGAAAGGCGTGATGTCGGACGCAAGCGCTCGCAGCCAGAATGTTGGCGGCGAGGTGATTTGCACCGTCTTCTAAGGAGGGAGAGATGTCTCGTATTGGTAAAAAACCGGTCGAACTGCCCTCTGGTGTTGAGGCGTCCCTGTCGGGCCAGACCATCTCGGTCAAAGGTCCGAAAGGTCAGCGCAGCTTCACCGCGACGGATGATGTGACGATCACCATTGACGGCTCCACCGTTACAGTCGAGCCGCGCGGCAAGTCCAAGCGTGCCCGTCAGCAGTGGGGCATGTCCCGCACGATGGTGGCAAACCTCGTCACCGGCGTCACGGACGGCTTCAAGAAAGAGCTTGAGATCAGCGGCGTTGGTTACCGGGCGCAGATGCAGGGCAATGTCCTGAAACTGAACCTCGGTCTGTCGCACGATGTTGAGTTCGAAGTGCCGGAAGGGGTGACCGTCACCGCGCCGAAACAGACCGAAATCGTCGTCGAAGGCTCTGATGAGCAACTCGTCGGTCAGGTTGCCGCGAATATTCGCGCCTGGCGCAAGCCCGAGCCCTACAAGGGCAAAGGCATCAAATACAAAGACGAGTATATCTTCCGCAAAGAAGGGAAGAAGAAGTAATGGCAAACTCAAAACGCACATTGTTTCTGAAGCGCCGTCTGCGCGTCCGTAACAAGCTCCGCAAGGTGAATGCCGGGCGTCCTCGCCTGTCTGTGCATCGCTCGAACAAGAACATCTCGGTTCAGCTGATCGACGATGTGAACGGCGTGACGATTGCGTCGGCCTCTTCTCTGGAGAAGGGCCTCGGCGTGGTTGGCAAGAACAACATCGAAGCGGCCACGAAAGTCGGTGCCGAGATCGCCAAGCGCGCGAAAAAAGCCGGTGTCGAGGAAGCTTACTTCGACCGCGGCGGGTTCCTCTTCCACGGCAAGGTGAAGGCTTTGGCCGACGCTGCCCGCGAAGGTGGATTGAAACTTTAAACCGGTGCGGTGCGTGAAATCACGCACCCTACCACCAAACCGTAGGGTGCGTGCTCGCACGCACCTTCGATGACCGGGGAGCGCAAGCTCACTGCGGTTGGACAGCCGGGCAGACGCCCAAAGACAAAGGAAAGCCGATATGGCAAGAGAACCAGGACGGGGCCGCCGCGATCGCGACGAAGCACCGGAATTTCAGGATCGCTTGGTTGCAATCAACCGCGTGTCCAAAACCACCAAAGGCGGGAAGAACTTCGGGTTCGCCGCACTTGTCGTCGTCGGCGACCAGAAAGGCCGCGTGGGCTTCGGCAAAGGCAAGGCCAAGGAGGTCCCTGAGGCCATCCGCAAGGCCACCGAGCAAGCCAAACGCCAGATGGTCCGCGTGCCACTGCGCGAAGGTCGCACGCTGCACCACGACATGGAAGGCCGCCACGGGGCCGGTAAGGTGGTGATGCGCACGGCTCCTCAGGGTACCGGGATCATCGCCGGTGGTCCGATGCGCGCCGTGTTCGAGATGCTGGGCGTTCAGGACGTGGTGGCGAAATCCATCGGCTCGCCGAACCCCTACAACATGATCCGCGCCACGCTGAACGGCCTGTCGAAAGAGGCCTCTCCGCGTATGGTGGCGCAACGCCGCGGCAAGAAAGTGGCGGACATCCTGCCCAAATCCGACGCCGCCCCGGCCCCTGAGGCCGCGGAAGAGAAAGCGGAGGCTTGAACCCCATGGCAAAGACAATCGTCGTCAAACAGATCGGCTCCCCGATCCGCCGCCCTGCCAAACAGCGCGCCACGCTGGTCGGTCTGGGTTTGAACAAGATGCACAAGACGCGTGAGCTGGAGGATACTCCGAGCGTGCGTGGTATGGTGAATAGCATTCCGCACCTGGTGGAGATCATCGAGGAGCGCGGGTGAGCCACGCCGCGTGGGTTTAAAACCCACCCTACAGTTGAATTGAGAAACCCCGGTCGAAAGGCCGGGGTTTCTGTTTGGAGCGATTCAAGTTAGTCAGCCGAAATGCGTTGTCGAAATTCTAATTTCCTTGTTTGTCTCACGATCTCCTCTGCGATTACGTTTTTTGCTACTGCCGCAGTTGCTGACGAGAAGAGCTTAAGTTTCAGCCAACTCTTGCGGTGGTTCTTGCACGAAAGACCTTTTGAGAGCGCAACATTTGACGCAAGTGTTTGGAAAGACCCAGAAGCGTGTCGGGACTATGGGACTGCGCGATGCATCGACTTTGAGACCTCATGTTATCGAGGTGGGATGGTTCGCGACCTCCAAAACCAATATTTGAAACCCGGGCAGATTTCGCGCGTAGATGTTTTTGAGCTTTTGGGTCAACCCGATGTAGCAAGTGTGCTGCACGGGAAGGACTGCGTCGAATATTACGTGGGATGGTGCAGTGGACTACGCTTTGATCCCGACGGTTTGTTGGTTTGTTTCGATGAAGATGAGCGTCTAAAGAGTGCAATTTCGGTCCAACACTGACAACTATTGCCTCGCCCGGAATCAAGCCGAAGGCGCCGGGCATCGCCAGACCGGCCCCACGGGCTGGCGATTTGGCTGCCACAGGCGCGTCGCTTGAACGGAAGATGACCTGGCTACCATAAAAGGACTTAGAATTCCCATCGGATCGCCATCCCCCGGTCCGGCGATGCCCGGCTTGCGCTTAGTGACAGTGATACGGTTTGGAGCCCGCATGACAGCACTGACCTGGTGGTGAGCTTTTTCGGCAGCCACCGCCGTGTTCAACCGTTTCCTCACCCATCGCAGGCGCCAATGGTGCTACAACATTCGCTTGAGCCGGAAAAACCGCCACTGCAAGTGCAACACTTAAAATCAGAAGTTTCATAACAATACCCTCGAAAACCCCAACGTCACATCTACCAAAGTTGAGGAATTCCATGAGGATCACCCTGATCTGGATCAAGCCCCTAAAACTTAACCCAGATCAAAGTTTCCCCCCGCGCGGCCCGCTACCTTGAGGCCAGAACAGGGAGACAGACCCAATGACCATAACGCCCGAAGACATTTCCCGCGTGCAGAACTCCTTTGTCACGCTCGCGCTCGATTTCGATCCCCATGCGAGTTTCTTCTATGACGCATTGTTCAAACATGCGCCCGATCTCAGGCAGCTTTTCCGGGACGATCTGGCCGGGCAGGGGATGAAATTCATGACGACCCTGCAGGTCATTGTCGAGAAGCTCGGCGATGAAGAGGACATCGCGACGCAATTCATGGGACTTGGCCGCACCCACTCGGCCCTCGGGATCCGTCAGGCGCATTTCGAGCCGATGGAGGAGGCCCTGATAGACACGCTCCGAAATGCGCTTGGGGCGGAGTTTGATGCGGAAACCGAAAAATCCTGGCGCAAAGCCTACAAGGTCGTCAGCGCCAATATGATCGGTCGCGGGGAAATTCCGGAGTAAGCTGGCCGATCACAGCGCAGCCCAGCGTCTCCTGCAGGGCGGCGACCAGTTCCTCCACCGTTTCGGTCGAGACAAATCGACCGCCAGTTTCATCGGCGAGACAGCGTGCGACGGTCGTTGCCGTGTGCGGGTCCTGTTCGGGGTTGTTCCAAGCGAAGAAATCCACCACCGCGCGAAAGCCGATCACATGCACGGTCAAATCCGCGCTCTGGGCGGCGAGCTCAGAGGCCAAAGCGCAGGGCCGCCCGCCGCAGGTCTCGTTGCCATCGGTGACCAGCACCACGATGCCGGGCTTGTCCTGATAGTCCAGAACCTCGGCGGCCATGGCGACGGAGCGGGTCAGCGGCGTCAATCCTTCGGGTCGCAGCGCGTCGATGCCGGCGATCACATCGAGGCCTGCGCGCTCCCGCGGTGGGAACTTGATCTCGACACCCGCGCAACTCGAGACACCGCCCGGGCCATAGGTGACCAGACCGATGCGGCGGAACGCCTCGACCCGGGGCATGACGTCCCGCACGGCCTCGCGTGCCTCGACGATCCGCGTGGCGTCGCCCGTGTCGAAGCCGATCTCCGACATCGAAGCCGAGCCATCGAAGACGATCATCGCATCGGCTGCGCAATTGGCACTGGCGACCGCATGCGGGGCGGGCAGGGCAAGGGCGCAGAGGAGCAGGGGCAGACGCATGCCCTAAACCATGCGCGCGATATGCGCATCCTGCAATACGGACATTCTCAATCCCCTCTGGTGCCGGTCTTAACGCGGGCGTAATTGGCGCCTGCTAGTGGTGTCTCGCCATTTGGAGGTTTCGGAGATGAAACAGCTTGTTCACACCTGTCTGACCCGCCTGAAAGCGGCCTGGGCGCAAGGCCCGTGCCCACATTGGAAAGACTATATGCGCGAGACGGCCAACAAGGGTTGATCCCGACATTGCAGGGGTCTATACGCCCCCGGTGGCCCCATGGTCACTGATTCAAAAACCAAGAAACGCCGCGTTTGGACCTTTTCGCTTCATGGTTCAATTCCGGCTTAGGAGAAGCGACATGAAACTGCATGAATTGCGGGACAATCCCGGCGCAGTCAAATCCAAGAAACGTGTGGGCCGTGGCCCGGGCTCCGGCAAGGGCAAGACCGCTGGCCGTGGTATCAAGGGTCAGAAATCCCGGTCGGGTGTGGCCCTGAACGGCTATGAGGGTGGCCAAATGCCGCTCTATATGCGCCTGCCGAAGCGTGGCTTCAACAAGCCGAACCGCAAGAAGTTCGCCGTGGTGAACCTTGGGATCATTCAGAAATTCGTCGATGCGAAGAAACTGGATGCCAAGAAAGAGATCACTGAGGACGTTCTGGTCGAGGCCGGTGTTGTGCGCCGCAAGCTCGACGGTGTGCGCATCCTCGCCAAGGGTGAGATCAGCGCGAAACTGAAGCTGAATGTCACTGGCGCGTCGAAATCCGCGATTGAAGCTGTCGAGAAAGCCGGTGGCTCGCTCACAGTTGCGGCAGCGGCTGCGGAATAACCTTGTTTGGGGCTCCTCAGCCCCTTACATAAATCCAAGTTTTCCTCACGCCGCGATCAGGGAGACCTGAGGCGCGGCGTTTGAATTAAAAGAACAGGGAAAAGCCCCATGGCCTCAGCCGCCGAGCAAATGGCACAAAACATGAGCTGGTCCGCCTTTGGCAAGGCGACGGAACTCCGCCAGCGCATCCTTTTCGCAATCGGACTTCTCTGCGTCTACCGGCTTGGCACCTATATCCCGGTTCCGGGCATCGATGCGGACGCGCTGCGCCAGTTTGTGGAGCAGGCGAGCCAGGGCATCGGCGGCATCCTGAACATGTTCACCGGGGGCGCGATTGGCCGGATGGGCCTCTTTGCGCTGGGGATCATGCCCTACATTTCGGCCTCGATCATCGTACAGCTGATGACGGCCATGGTGCCGTCCCTGGAGCAGTTGAAGAAAGAGGGTGAGCAGGGCCGCAAGAAGATCAATCAGTACACCCGCTATGGGACTGTTTTTCTTGCCACTTTACAGGCTTACGGACTGGCGGCTGGTCTGGAAGGTTCCGGCCTTGTGACCGATCCGGGCTGGTTCTTCCGTATCTCCTGCGTGATCACACTGGTCGGCGGCACGATGTTCCTGATGTGGCTCGGTGAACAGATCACCGCACGCGGCATCGGCAACGGTATCTCGCTGATCATCTTCGTGGGCATCATCGCCGAGCTTCCTGCCGCTCTCGCTGGCTTCCTCAGCCAAGGCCGCTCCGGCGCGCTGAGCCCCGCAGTCATCATCTCGGTTCTGGTCATCGTCGTTGCGACCATCACCTTCGTGGTCTTCATGGAGCGCGCGCTCAGGAAGATCCACATCCAGTACCCGCGCCGCCAAGTCGGCATGAAAGTCTATGACGGCGGCTCCAGCCACTTGCCCGTCAAGGTGAACCCGGCCGGTGTGATCCCGGCGATCTTCGCCTCCTCGCTGCTGCTTCTGCCCACCACGGTTTCGACCTTCTCGGGCAGTCAGACCTCGCCGATCATGCAGACGATCCTGGCCTATTTCGGCCCCGGTCAGCCGCTTTATCTGGCGTTCTTCACGGTCATGATCGTGTTTTTCACCTATTTCTACACCTTCAACGTGGCGTTTAAGCCGGATGATGTGGCGGACAATCTGAAGAACCAGAACGGCTTCATTCCCGGCATTCGTCCCGGCCAGCGCACCGCAGAATATCTCGAATATGTCTGCAACCGCATCCTCGTTCTGGGCTCCGGTTATCTTGCGGCGGTTTGTCTCCTGCCGGAGATTCTGCGTGCACAGCTTGCGATCCCCTTCTATTTTGGCGGAACGTCAGTCCTGATTGTGGTCTCTGTGACCATGGACACGATCCAACAGGTGCAAAGCCATATGCTGGCGCATCAATATGAAGGGCTGATCGAAAAATCACAGCTGCGCGGGAAATCCAAGCGCGGGAAAAAGGGACCGTCACGTAGATGAACATCATCCTGCTAGGGCCCCCGGGTGCGGGGAAGGGAACGCAGGCGCGCAAGCTTGTCGATGAACGCAACATGATCCAGCTCTCCACCGGGGATATGCTGCGCGAGGCGCGCTCTTCGGGGACCGAGATGGGCAACAAGGTCGCCGCGATCATGGATGCCGGTGAGCTTGTGACAGACGAGATCGTTATCGGTCTGATCGAGGAGAAGCTTGAAGGCGATCACGGCGGCGGGTTCATTTTTGACGGCTTTCCCCGGACTTTGGCGCAAGCCGATGCGTTGGGAGAACTGCTGGAGAAACACGGCACCTCGCTCGCCCACGTCATCGCGATGGAAGTGAACGATGATGCGCTGGTCGAGCGCATCACGGCGCGCTCCACCTGCGGCAATTGTGGTGAGGTTTATAACGACGTCACAAAGCCGATCCCGGCGGATGGGAAGTGTTCCAATTGCGGCGCCTCCGATTTCAAACGCCGCGCGGATGACAATGAAGAGAGCCTGCGCACGCGGCTGATGGAATATTACAAGAAGACCTCGCCGCTGCTTGGCTATTACCACGCCAAGGGCAACCTGCGCTGGGTGCCGGGGCTGGGCGAGATCGATGAGGTTGCGGCTGGGATTTCCAAGGTGCTTGATAGCTGAAGATACCGAACACAAGTCACCCGATCCCGGAACGCCTGCTGAGTAGATTCCATGAGTATGAGAAGCTACTCCTCGAAGGCGAGGCTCTCGGACCGCGAAGACTAAAGCTTCAGATAGTTTTGATTGCCGTTCTCGTGGCCGCCGGGTTTATTGGCGCGTTTGCACTTGGTGATCGCGCGCGCGATTCACTGTTCGTTGTTTGGTTTGTCGCCTTACTCCTCGGCCCGCGATCCGTTCTTCGTAAAGAAGTTGCCAAGCTCGACCAAAGGCAACGGGAGATAAGGGAAGATTTTGCCCTCGAAGGACTTCGTATTTGCTACGATCTCAACGGTCGCGTGGACGTGGTGAAAGACTGAAATGACCATTTTAGGTCTTATCCAGACCGTGTTCCGCTAAACGCCATGCCCGGTTAACAGCGCGTAGCGCCCGGGCATCGCCAGACCGGTCCCACGGGCTGGCGATTTGGTGAAGCTTGGTGCGTCGCTTGAGCGGAAGATGATCTGGCAACCATAAAGGGCAGCAGAACACCGGTCAGATCGCCATCCCCCGGTCCGGCGATGCCTTGGCCAATGGCCAAACGATCGATGTTGGCTTTGAGAGCCAAATCTACCGAACTGCAGAGCGCTAGAACATCAGCTTTGCAGCAATTCACGCCGGTAAGTTGTCTGAGAAAAGTGTTCCGTAAACGCTCCTCAATCTCCAAGAACATTAAGGGAACATACCTTTTCTTTCCGCGGCTGAGCCGTTACTCTACTAGCCAGACATCATTCGCAGGGCGCGCGTTATGTGAAGCCCTTTCGATTGACATTAAAATTTTCGAAGGAGTTCCAAGTGAGCACTGTGATAGATACGTTTTGGATGGTAGTCGAAGACGCAAAGAGAAACTCGTCGGCGATGGATCCCATAAACTCGATGAATCACCCGTTGAACAGTATGACCCATCCGCTAAAAAGCACTTCTCATCCTCTCAAGAGTATCACGCATCCTCTGAATTCAGTGATGACGCCAAATAGGGGTGTGCAGCGGATTCATGCCCTCAAGAAATTGCTGGACGAGCATTTCCCAGATCACTAGCCGAAGGTATCATCCCAAGTTCTGGATTGTCTCGAACAAAGCCACCACGCTGCCTCGTCGTACTAAAGGCGGCCAGTGGCCTATTGCTTCGGATGTCCGCCTAGTCCGTATAGCCGACCTTGTGCAGTCCTGACGTCTGCGACGGTGCATTGGGCTGCCGGAGCTTCTGATAGTTTCTTCGCTTATTTGCGACCGTCACCAGAGGCCTTCGAACGCAATCTTCTCAAGCTCTCGACTTTCCTGCCCGCAAGACTTGACGCCCCTTGAAAACAGGCCTAAAGCACGCCATCTCGAATGAGAATCAAAGGTAAACGCGTCTAGCTAACGCTGCTACCCACTGAGACTGAAAGCCAAGCCCGAGGGTCCTCAAAAACCGTCGGGCTTACGTTGTGAAAAAAGGTTCTGGAACTACGGAACCGCAACCGAAGAAGGAAAGCCCCATTGGCTCGTATTGCTGGCGTTAACCTGCCTGACGCGAAACGCGTCCCTATCGCTCTGACCTATATCACTGGGATCGGCCACACCTCCGCGAATGCGATCGTGGAAGCTGTCGGCATCGATCCCTCCCGCCGTATGAACGATCTTTCGGATCAGGAAGTCCTGCAAATCCGGGAGCATATCGACGCAAACTACACCGTTGAGGGTGACCTGCGCCGTGACGTTCAGATGAACATCAAGCGTTTGATGGACCTTGGCTGCTATCGCGGCCTGCGCCACCGCCGGAACCTGCCGGTTCGTGGTCAGCGCACCCACACCAACGCACGCACCCGCAAAGGCCCCGCAAAGGCCATTGCTGGTAAGAAGAAGTAAGGGAGGGCTGAGATCATGGCACGTGAAAAGCGCGTAGCGAAGAAGAAGGTCCGCAAGAACATCGCCGCAGGTGTGGCGCATGTGAACTCTTCCTTCAACAACACCAAAATCCTGATCTCTGACGTGCAGGGCAATGCGATCTCCTGGTCGTCTGCAGGCACGATGGGCTTCAAGGGCTCGCGGAAATCCACGCCCTATGCAGCGCAGATGGCTGCCGAAGACGCGGGCAAGAAGGCGCAGGAACATGGCGTGAAGACGCTGGATGTTGAAGTGCAGGGCCCCGGTTCCGGTCGTGAAAGCGCGCTCCGCGCTCTGGCGGCGATTGGCTTCCAGATCTCCTCGATCCGGGACGTCACGCCGATGGCCCATAACGGCTGCCGCCCGCCGAAGCGCCGCCGCGTCTAAGGGCAACAGATTTCTCGCAAGGCGTGGCAACCACTCCTGCGCCTTGCTTCGTCATTTTAACCTCGAGTGTTTGCGGGATTTGGACATGACCGGCAAACGAGCATGGAGGCGACACACATGATCCATAAAAATTGGCAAGAGCTGATCAAACCCACCCAGCTGGACATCAAGCCGGGCAACGATCCTGCACGCAAAGCGACCGTCGTCGCCGAGCCGCTGGAGCGTGGCTTCGGTTTGACCATGGGCAACGCACTGCGCCGCGTATTGATGTCTTCGCTGCAGGGGGCTGCGATCACCTCGGTTCAGATCGACAACGTGCTGCACGAGTTCTCCTCCGTGGCCGGTGTGCGCGAAGACGTCACCGACATCGTTCTGAACCTCAAAGGCGTTGCGATCCGCATGGAAGTCGAAGGGCCGAAGCGTCTGTCGATCTCGGCCAAAGGTCCGGCGGTTGTGACCGCTGGTGATATCTCCGATTCCGCTGGCATCGAAATCCTGAACCGCGACCACGTGATCTGTCACCTGGACGATGGCGCGGATCTCTTCATGGAACTGACGGTGAACACCGGTAAGGGCTACGTCTCTGCCGACAAGAACCGCCCCGAGGATGCGCCGATTGGCCTGATGCCGATTGATGCGATTTTCTCGCCCGTGAAGAAGGTGTCTTACGACGTGCAGCCGACCCGCGAAGGTCAGGTTCTGGACTATGACAAGCTGACCATGAAGGTTGAGACCGATGGCTCGATCAGCCCGGATGATGCGGTGGCCTTCGCGGCGCGCATCCTGCAGGATCAGCTGTCGATCTTCGTGAACTTCGAAGAGCCGGAAGCGGCCCGTCAGCAGGACGACGAGGACGATCTGGAGTTCAACCCGCTTCTTCTGAAGAAAGTGGACGAGCTGGAACTGTCAGTCCGCTCTGCGAACTGCCTGAAGAACGACAACATCGTCTATATTGGCGATCTGATCCAGAAGACCGAAGCCGAGATGCTCCGCACCCCGAACTTCGGCCGCAAATCCTTGAACGAAATCAAGGAAGTGCTGTCGGGCATGGGGCTGCATCTGGGCATGGACATCGTCGACTGGCCGCCAGAGAACATCGAGGATCTGGCGAAGAAATTCGAAGACGCCTTTTAGGGGCGTGTGAACACGCACCCTACCGCGATGTAGGGTGCGTGATTTCACGCACCGATACAAATGCCCGGGCTGCCGGGGAAATCATGGGCAATACCGCCCCAAGGAGAGGCCGGGACACGCATCCCGGTCCAGACAAAGCAAAACGAAGACAAAGGAATGAGAAAATGCGTCACGCACGGGGCTATCGCCGCCTGAACCGCACCCATGAGCACCGCAAGGCGCTCTTCTCCAACATGGCTGGCTCGCTGATCGAGCACGAGCAGATCAAAACGACACTGCCGAAAGCCAAGGAACTGCGCCCGATTGTTGAAAAGCTGATCACGCTCGCCAAGCGAGGCGATCTGCATGCCCGCCGTCAGGCTGCGGCTCAGCTGAAACAGGACAAGGATGTCGCGAAACTCTTCGACGTTCTGGGTCCGCGTTATGCCGAACGCCAAGGAGGCTATTGCCGGGTTCTGAAAGCCGGGTTCCGCTATGGCGACATGGCACCGATGGCGATCATCGAATTTGTCGACCGCGATGTCGACGCCAAGGGCGCTGCCGACAAAGCGCGCCTTGAGGCAGAGGAAGCGGACGCTTTCGACGAGTAATTCAAAGCCCACTCACGGCTATTGCGAAACCCCGCTTCACTCAGGCGGGGTTTTTCTTTGCATGATCGTGGTCCGGCGGGGCGCGTTCCGCGCACGCGATGATTTGCGTTCTTTGAGAGATTTCATCTCTCAGCCACGCGGGCAAACTCTCTGAAAGTACTTGTGAAACATGGGAAGATTGCAGTTGGCGCGTGCGCTCTCTATCTCTGGGGCGTAGGAGGGTGGTCATGCGCTTTTTCACGATCGTGGTTTCGCTTTGTCTGATATCCCCGCTTTGGGCGCAGACGAAAGTGCCGGACAGCCAGGCCGAGATGCAGCTGAGCTTCGTGCCGCTTGTGAAACAGGCCTCGCCTGCCGTGGTGAACATCTTCGCCAACCGCATCGTTGAACAGCGCCAGAGCCCGTTCATGGGCAACCCGATGTTCGAAGATTTCTTCCGCAATTTCGGCCAGGCGCGCCCAAGGGTACAGAACTCGCTTGGCTCGGGCGTGATCCTGTCGCCGGACGGGATCGTGGTTTCAAATTACCACGTCGTGGGCATGGCCACCGAGATCAAAGTGGTGCTGAATGATCGTCGCGAGTTTGATGCCCGCGTGCTGCTGGGCGATCAGGAAAGCGATCTTGCGATCCTGAAGATCGAGAGCGAAGACGATCTGCCCTGGCTGCCCTTGCGCGACTCCGATGAGGTCGAAGTGGGCGAGTTGGTCTTGGCCATCGGCAACCCGTTTGGCATCGGCCAGACCGTGAGTTCCGGCATCATTTCGGGCCTTGCCCGCTCCGGCATCGCCACCGGCAATGCGCGCGGCTATTTCATCCAGACCGACGCGCCGATCAATCCGGGCAATTCCGGCGGCGCGTTGATCGACATGAACGGCGAACTTGTGGGGGTGAATACCTCGATCCTGACGCGATCGGGTGGGTCGAACGGTGTCGGTTTCGCCATCCCGGCCAATCTCGTCGCGCAATTCGTAGCGCAGTCGCAAAGCGGCAATGACGCGTTCGAGCGGCCATGGGCAGGGGTCTTCGGCCAGGCCGTCGATGGCGATTTAGCGGAAGGCCTGGGGCAAACCGTGCCGAGCGGCGTGATCCTGTCGGCCATACACAGCTTGAGCGCGTTCAAGGCTGCCGGGTTGCAGGTGGGCGACGTGGTGCTGGCCATCGACGGGCAAGAGGTCAACGCACCCGCGGAGATGCTGTTCCGCATGTCCGTGCGGCCCATTGGGGACAAGATCGATGTGCTGTATCTGCGTGGTGGTGAGGAGCGGCGCGCCCAGGTTGCACTGATGATCGCCCCCGACGAGCCACCGGCGAATGAGCAAACCGTGCCTGACGGCGTCGTGCTGAGTGGCCTCACGGTGGCCAATATCAATCCGCGTGTGACGTCTGATCTTGGTTTGCCGATCGACGCGGAGGGTGTGGTGATCACGCGCGTGCCGCGCCAGTTGCAACGGATCGGTTTGCGCCCCGGCGATATCATCACGTCGATCAATCGCGCGCCCATTGCGACCACGGATGACGTGATTTCTGCCGCTGCTGACACGTCCCGCGGCTGGCGGATCGACGGTATCAGCGGTGGACGGAGCTTCTCCTACCGGTTCCGCATCTGATGGCCGATTTGTTTGATACCGGGGCCGCCGCCTCGCCGAAAATGCAACCGCTGGCCGACAGGTTGCGCCCCAAGACGCTGGCCGAGGTAATCGGGCAGGATCAGGTTCTGGGTCCCGACAGCCCGCTTGGGGTCATGCTGGCGAGCGATACGCTGTCCTCTCTGATCTTCTGGGGTCCACCGGGGGTTGGCAAAACCACCATCGCGCGGCTCTTGGCGGATGAAACTGATCTGCATTTCGTGCAGATCAGTGCCATTTTCACCGGTGTCCCGGACCTCAAAAAAGTCTTCGAGGCCGCCAAGATCCGGGCCGCGAACGGGCAGGGTACGCTGCTCTTCGTGGACGAAATCCATCGCTTCAACAAAGCCCAGCAGGACGGGTTTCTGCCGCATATGGAGGATGGCACGATCCTTCTCGTGGGCGCGACGACCGAGAATCCGTCGTTCGAACTCAATGCAGCCCTTCTTTCGAGGGCGCAGGTGTTGGTGCTGGATCGACTGGATTTGGCTGAGCTTGAGCGCCTAGCACAAAGGGCTGAAGGAGAGTTGGACCACGCTTTGCCGCTTACGCCGGAAGCTCGCGCCAATCTTTTGGAAATGGCCGATGGGGATGGTCGAGCGCTGTTGAACCTTGTCGAGCAAATCGCCGGTTGGAAAACCGATGGCAAGCTCGACCCCAAGGCGCTTGGCCAACGCCTGATGCGCCGCGCCACACAATATGACAAATCGGGGGACGCGCATTACAACCTGATCTCCGCACTGCACAAATCCGTGCGCGGCTCCGATCCTGACGCCTCGCTCTATTGGCTCGCGCGCATGCTGAATGGCGGCGAAGACCCGCGCTATCTCGCCCGCCGCATCACCCGCATGAGTGTTGAGGATATCGGTCTGGCTGACCCACAAGCGCAGCGGGTCTGCCTTGATGCCTGGGAGACCTATGAACGTCTTGGTTCTCCTGAAGGCGAGTTGGCACTGGCGCAGGCGGTGACCTATCTTGCGCTGGCGCCGAAATCCAACGCTGCCTATGTGGGCTACAAGTCGGCGATGCGCGACGCGAAGACGACCGGCTCAGAACCACCGCCCAAACACATCCTGAATGCCCCAACGCGGCTGATGAAAGAGCAGGGCTACGGCAAGGACTATGCCTATGATCACGATGCCGAGGACGGGTTTTCTGGTCAGAACTATTTCCCCGAAACGATGAAACGCGGCGTCTATTATACCCCTGTCGAGCGTGGTTTCGAACGCGATCTCAAGAAGCGCCTCGATTACTTCGCAGGCCTGCGTGCCAAACGGAATACCTGACCCATCGCTCATCGCGCCCGGAGCCGAGCCCGCCTCGCCCCTTCATTGGTCCAGAAATACTCCGGGGGGTCTGGGGGGCTGGCCCCCCAGCCGGTCGGATTGCGCTTTAGCGCAATTCGAAACCCCTGATCTTGACACCAACCTCTGAAATCAACACACCACGCCCATGCTCGCCACCGCTTTCCAAGTCGCCCTCGGAGGGGCCATCGGTGCCACCTTGCGCTACCTCGCAGGGGTCGGGGTCTATCGCCTGATCACGCCGGGTGGGTTCCCGGTGGCGATCTTGGGCGTCAACATCCTCGGCAGTTTCTTGATGGGGCTTTTCGTGGTCTTTGCGGCGAAAACCTCGAACACACATCTCAGCCCTTTTGTGATGACCGGCATCCTCGGCGGGTTCACCACGTTCTCGGCGTTCTCGCTTGAGGCCTACACGCTGTTCGAACGCGGCCAGACCGGTGCAGCCGCGCTCTATGTGACGCTCTCCGTTGTGCTTTCCATCGCTGGGCTCATCGTCGGCATTCTGATCGCACGGGGCATCTGGGCATGAGCCGCGTACAGACCCTTGAAGTGGCCGAGACCGAGCCGGAGCAGCGCCTCGACCGGTGGTTCAAGCGCCAATTCCCGCATATCGCGCAAGGTCAGATCGAGAAGATGTGTCGCAAGGGGGAGATCCGGGTCGATGGGGGCCGGGTGAAGTCTTCGACGCGGGTGGGTCCCGGTCAAAGCGTGCGTATCCCGCCGCTGCCGGACAATTCCGCGCCGCCTCCAAAACGAGCGCGGGTGTCCGACAAGGATGCCAAACTGATCCGAGACGCGGTGCTCTATCAGGACGACGCGATCATCGTTCTGAACAAGCCGCCGGGCCTGCCGGTGCAGGGCGGTTCGGGGCTCTCGCGCCATGTGGATGGCATGCTGCCTGCGCTGCAAGGTGATCAACCAGAACCGCCGCGCCTCACGCATCGGATCGACAAGGACACGTCGGGTCTTCTCATACTCGCGCGCACTCGCGCTGCGGCCTCCCACCTCACCGCGGCGTTCCGGCACAAGAACACCCGCAAGATTTACTGGGCGCTCGTGGCCGGTGTGCCGTACCCTAAGATCGGCACGATCAAATACGGGCTTGTCAAAGCCCCGGGCCATGGGCGCAAGGGCGAGGGGGAGAAGATGCATTGCATCCATCCCGACGAGGTGAGGGCCACGAAGGGCGCCAAACGCGCGCAAACCGACTATGCCACGCTCTGCTTTCTCGGTCAGCGGGCGGCGTGGATGGCGCTTGTTCCCATTACAGGTCGTACCCATCAATTGCGCGCCCATATGGCCGAGATGGGGCATCCCATCGTGGGTGACGGCAAATATGGCGGCTCGGGTCAGGACAATCTGGGCGATGGCTGGGGCGCGGAGCTTGGTGGCGAGATCAGCAAAAAGCTTCACCTGCATGCGCGACTTCTGACTATCGAACACCCGACTACGGGCGAGGAGATGACCTTCACAGCACCCCTCCCGGAGCATATGCAGAAAAGCTGGGATTTCATGGGCTGGACCGAACAGGACGTGCCCAACGATCCGTTCGACAAGGACGAGCAATGGCAGAGTTGAAGCTCGTGATTTTTGATGTCGACGGCACTCTAGTGGACTCAATCGGGCAGATCGAGTTGCTGATGGCCCGCGCATTTCGCGCCTGCGATTTGCCGGAACCGGCCCCCGGCGCGGTGCGCAACCTCATCGGCGTGTCACTGGTACAACTGCTCGATCAGCTTCACCCGGGGCTGTCCCCAGACGCGCTCAATCGCCTCGCGATGACCTACAAGCAGATTTTCGCGACAGAAAGCAGCAAGGATAACGTGGCCGTCACGCAGCCCCTGTTTCCGGGGGCTCTGGAGGTTCTCAATCGCTTGCATGCGCGCGAAAACATGCTGCTGGCGGTGGCCACGGGCAAGTCGCGCCGCGGGCTGAACCGGCTTCTGGACGGCTATGATCTGACCAGGCATTTCGTGACGACCCAGGTCGCTGACGATCACCCCTCAAAGCCGCATCCCTCGATGATCCACAAGGCGCTGGCCGATACGGGCCTCTCGGAGCGGGACGCGGTGATCGTCGGTGACACGACCTATGATCTTGATATGGGGCACGCCGCCGGTGTGACCGCGATCGGGGTCACTTGGGGCAATCACCCGCCGGATATTCTGCGCAACAGGGCAGATCACATGCTGGAGGATTTTTCCCAGCTCGATCCGCTGCTTGACAAGATTTGGGCAACATAATGAGCGAATGGGCCTCCAAACGGTTCTGGAAGGAAACCTCGGTCGAGCCGCGTGATCACGGGTTCACCGTGACGCTGGACGGGCGCGAGGTGAAAACCCCGGCCAAGACACCTCTCATCGTGCCGACAGAGGAGATGGCGGTTGCTATCGCCATGGAGTGGAAGGCGCAGGATGAGCGCGTCGATCCGCTGACCATGCCTTGCACCGGCTCCGCCAATGCGGCGCTCGACAAGGTTTCGACACAGCATAGGGAAGTTGTCGATCTGATCGCGGCCTATGGCGGCAATGATCTGATCTGCTACCGGGCGGATGGTCCGCAGGCGCTGATCGACCGGCAGGAGGCGCAATGGGACGCTTTGGTGGACTGGTCCGCGACCGAGCTGTCAGCGCCGTTGAAAATCACCACTGGCATCATGCCGGTTGATCAGGCACCAACGACCCTGGCGCGGTTTCACGAGGAAGTCGGCGCGCTTGATGCGTTCCGGCTCACGGCCTTCCACGATCTGACGTCACTGTCCGGCTCTCTGGTGCTGGCTTTTGCGACCATCCGCGGGCGCCTGGGCCCGGATGACGCCTGGACCATCGCGCGAATCGATGAGGACTGGCAAATCGAACAATGGGGCGAAGATGAAGAGGCCGCGGAGCACGCGGAGAAAAAGCGGCAGGCTTTTCTGCACGCGCATAGATTTTACCACCTTTGTTAACGCGTTCGACACTTGTTCTCCCCCAATCCCCCTGATTGTTGAAGAATCCGACAAAGGCGATTGAATTTACGCCATTTCAGTCCACCTTCCCTAGGGTAACAGGGGGGAACTGCCTTGACCTTTTTCGCGGCATTTGCCCATATCTGTGCACTTCGAGGGGGGAAGGACATTCTCCCACGTATCGCCCGTGGCCGAAACCGGCCACACCAACGCTCCGCAAGGGGCGGACCATCAGGAAGAGGTAAATATGAAAAAATCCGTATTTCTTGGCGCACTCACCGTCGCCGGCATTGCAGCAACGCCGATGTTTGCTGCGACGCTCGACGAGGTCAAGGCGCGCGGAAAGCTGAACTGCGGTGTGACCACCGGCGTGCCGGGCTTTGCGGAGCCTGACGCAAACGGCGTGTGGCAAGGCTTCGACGTGGCTGTGTGCCGCGCTGTGGCTGCTGCTGTTCTGTCTGACCCGACCGCTGTCGAGTTCGTGCCAACCACCGGTAAGACGCGCTTTACCGCGCTGGCTTCCGGCGAGATCGACATGCTGGCCCGGAACACCACCTGGACCTTCTCTCGCGACGTTGACCTGAAGTTCGAATTCACCGGCGTGAACTACTACGACGGTCAGGGCTTCATGGTGCCGAAAGACCTCGGCGTGTCCTCTGCGAAGGACCTC
>JANQRE010000044.1 GCA_028284705.1 Paracoccaceae bacterium
GATTTCCGTTTCAACGGCGGCGTCCAACTCGCTTTCGGGCACGGATTTCGCGATCACGCCGAGTGTCACCGCTTCCGCCGCGCCGAAAATCCGGCTCGACATGAAGACGCGGCGAGCATTGGCCTCGCCCATGCGTGCCAGCACGTAAGGCCCGATGGTGGCCGGTAACAGGCCAAGACGGGTCTCGGTGAGGCCGAATTTCGTGCCCTCACTCGCAATTGCCACATCCGCGACACAGGCCATGCCGACTCCGCCCCCGAAGGCAGACCCTTCAATCCGCGCGATCACCGGTTTCGGCAGGCTGTTCCATTTGCCCAGCATGCTGGCGAGCTTCGTGGCTTCAGCACGGCGGGTCGCATCATCAGCTTGTGTCTGCGCACGCATCCAGTTGAGATCACCACCGGCGCAGAACTGCCCGCCCGCGCCAGTGAGCACGACCACCCGGCTGTCATCCTGCGCGAGCGTGTCGGCCATCACACTTAAAGCTTCGATCAATTCGCTGGACAGCGCGTTGCGTTTCTCGGGGCGATTGAGGGTGACGGTTGCGACGCCACGCGCATCGCTCTCGCATAGAAGGACATCACTCACTGCGCAAACTCCTTGCAAATTCAGCGGCTTGCGCGACACTCTTTACATCAAGCCCGGTCTGAAACCCCTGCGCTTCGACAAATGTCATCACCGCTTCCGTGGCGACATTGCCCTGCGCGCCGGGCGCATAGGGGCAGCCGCCAAGCCCGCCGACCGAGGCGTCAAACACACGCAAACCATGCTCCAGACTCACCTCGATATTCGCCAAGGCGCCGCCCGATGTATCGTGGAAATGGCCAGCCAGCCGCTCCACCGGAACCACCTCCGCGACCGCCGCCAGCATCGCATCCACGGCCTCCGGCGTGCCGCGTCCGAGAGTTTCTCCCAGAGAAATCTCATAACACCCCGCCTCGAACAAATGCGCCGCGACACGGGCCACGTCTTGCGGCGCGGTCGGCCCGTCAAAGGGGCAATCAGTGACGCAGGAGACATAGCCCCGCACCGGGATGCCATCTCCTTTCGCCGCGTCGAGGATCGGCGCAAACCGTTCAAAACTCTCAGAAATCGTCGCGTTGAGGTTCGCTTTCGAGAACCCTTCCGAGGCAGAGGCAAACACCGCAATCTCATCCGCTTTGGCCGCCACGGCGCCCGCATAGCCCTTCATGTTCGGTGTCAACGCCGCGTAAGAGACCCCCTCCGCCCGCGTGATCCCCGCCAGGACCTCTGCGCTGTCGGCCATCTGCGGCACCCATTTGGGCGAGACGAAACTCGCCACCTCGATCCGGCGGAACCCTGCAACCGAGAGCAGGTTTACGAGCCTGATCTTGTCCTCCGTCGGGATCAGGCGCGCCTCGTTCTGCAACCCGTCGCGCGGGCCAACCTCGAATATCTCTACCGTCTCTGTCACGCCGGCACCGGATAGAAGTCTTTCTTGTAAATCCGCTCACTTTCCGGCGGCAGGGACGCCTGAAACGCAGGCCGCTCCCGCAACCGCCCGTACCAGTCCATAAGCGCCGGGTAAGGATCGGGCTTTGCGTAATGGCTTCCGGAATAGACCGAGTAACCGCAAGCCACATCTGCCGCCGAGAACCCGCTATCGAGGAGATAGTCCCGCCGCGCCAGGCGCCCATTCAGCGCCGCGTAACATTTGTCGAGCCGGGCCGCTTCGAGCTTCATGACAATCGGGCTGCGCATCTCGTCGTCGTATAGCGCCACATGTTGTTGGGTCAGCGCCGCCACGTGCTGCGCCATGGTTTCCGCAAAATGCACCCAGACGAGCCAATCTGCGCGCTCGGCATCGCCCGCCGCGCGCCCCAATCCGGTTTCCGGAAAAGCCTCACAGAGATATTCGATGATTGCTCCGGATTCGAATAGCACCTTGCCGTCAATCTCCAGCGCAGGCACGCGGCCCGCCGGATTCAGCGCCAGATAGTCCGGTCCGCGCAAGTTCTTGCCGAAGGCATGGATCATCGTCTCGAACTCGACGCCCATCTCGTTCAGCAGCCACAAAACCCGCATCGAGCGGGTTTGGTGAGCATGGTGCAGCCGGATCATGTCTCCACCTCTTCCAGCCGCACCAGAAGATCACCGGAGGTCACTTGTGCGCCCTGTCCTACGGTCACTTCTGCGATCGTCCCGGCCCGGCTCGCGGTCAGGCGGTGCTCCATTTTCATCGCTTCCAAAATCAGCAGCGGATCGCCTTCCTCGACCGCATCGCCAGCGGCGACCATGACCTCTTTCACGAGTCCCGGCATCGGTGCCAGCGTCGCATCGCTTGAGGCGGCATCGCTGGCC
This sequence comes from Paracoccaceae bacterium, assembly GCA_028284705.1. Lineage (GTDB taxonomy): Bacteria > Pseudomonadota > Alphaproteobacteria > Rhodobacterales > Rhodobacteraceae > Litoreibacter. The sequence continues at coordinate 2,323 of JANQRE010000044.1, forward strand.
TGATCCAGCGGATCGACCCGGTCGAAGACATAGGTGTTGCCCAAGAATACGGCGATCTTTTCCGCGCCTTTCCAAAGGCTTGCAGAGATTTTCTCACCGTCGATCCGGAGGCTGGGCGTCATTTCGATACGGTGCGTGATGTCCTCAACTTCGACGTCGAAAACACCACGTCCCAGTACCGAAACGCGAGCGATAACACCGTCTGCGTCATCCCCGAGCCGAACTTCCCAGGTCATCGGGCTCCAAAGCGAAAAGCCTTGCAGCGGCGCATCGTCATCAAGGCTGAGCGCAGCAATGGCCGCCAGCGCTTTGGTCCGTGTGCAGGGCTGGGGCGCGGCGGTCAGGGTCTCAGCGTCGCGGGCGATCAGCCCTGTGTCGACATCGCCCTTTGCAAAGCCCTCATGACGGGTGAGAGCGCGCAAAAAGGCGAGATTGGTCGTCGTGCCGACAAGCTCCGTCTGCGAGATCGCAGTCTCCAATTTTCGCAAAGCATCGCCCCGATCCGCGCCATGCACAGTGATTTTCGCAATCATCGGGTCGTAAAACGGGCTGATTTCATCGCCTTCCCGCACGCCCGTATCGATCCGCGCCTCATCCGGGAAGCGTAGATGATCCAGCCGCCCTGTGGCGGGCAAAAACCCGGCGGGCACGTCTTCGGCATAGAGCCGCGCCTCGAACGCGTGACCAGTGATCGAGAGGTTCTCCTGCCGGAGCGGCATGGGTTCGCCTGCCGCCACCCGCAATTGCCATTCGACCAGATCGATGCCCGTAATCTCTTCGGTGACAGGATGTTCGACCTGCAGCCGCGTGTTCATTTCCATGAAATAGAAGCGGTCGGGGCGGAGCCCGCCAGAGGCGTCCACAATGAACTCCACCGTGCCTGCGCCCTTGTAGCCCGCTGCCTTGGCGGCATTAACCGCCGCTTCGCCCATGGCCGCGCGCATCTCTTCCGTCATACCAGGGGCAGGCGCTTCTTCGATGACTTTCTGATGGCGGCGCTGCAGCGAACAATCACGTTCATAGAGATAGACGGCATCGGTGCCATCCCCGAAGACCTGCACCTCGATATGGCGCGGCTTCTTGACGAATTTCTCGATCAGGACAGCGTCGTTGCCAAAGGCTGCCTTGGCCTCGGATTTCGCGTCGCGCAGGGCCGCCGCGAAGTCCTTGGGGTCTGAGACCTGCCGCATGCCCTTGCCGCCACCGCCCGCGACCGCCTTGATCAGGACCGGATATCCGATCTCATCTGCCCTGATGGGCAGCCTCGACTGATCGGGCCCGTGATAGCCGGGCACGACGGGCACGCCCGCCTCCTCCATCAGCTTCTTGGCGGCATCCTTCAGGCCCATGGCCCGGATGGCCGTGGCCGAAGGTCCGATGAAGGTGAGGCACGCTGCCTCGATTTCTTCAACGAAATCAGGGTTTTCCGAGAGGAATCCGTAGCCCGGATGGATCGCCTGCGCGCCGGTTTTCAGCGCTGCGGCGATGATCGCATCGCCCCGCAGATAACTCTCCGCCGGAGTTGCCCCGCCAAGGGAAATGGCTTGATCGGCCATCTCTACATGGCGGGCTTGTGCATCGATGTCGGAATGCACCGCCACGCTGCGCAAGCCCATCTTGCGGCAGGTCTCGATGACCCGGCAGGCGATCTCGCCGCGATTGGCGATGAGGATTTTGTCGAACATCACCACCAGGACCCGCTGGTTTTGTCCTGTAAATGCGCCGTGACATGGGCGGGGAGTGGCCAGGCGTCGTAATCCATGCCGGCGGTCGCACCGCCCTGCTGGCCCTTATAGGCGTGCAGGTAGAGGTCGCGGTGCAGGGTGACGTCGATCCGCTCCAGAGCGTCATCCACGCGAGCCTTCAGATCATCGACCTTGTCTTCGAGCTTGGCCTCGTCACTTTTGCTCTTCATCCAATCGGGCAAACCGACCATGGAGGCGATGGCTTTACCAGCCCCTGTCGCGATCAAGATGACCAGGTAAGCGGTGAGGTTCGAGACCAATTGTCCCGCAATATCAATGCCAAAGTCCCAGGTCAGCCAGCCCCGACCCGACTTCTTTTGCCCCAGTTCGGCGCGCATGCGATCAAACTCTTCAGCGAAGGTTTGGCGGAAATGGCGGGCGAAGATAGTGCGGTCGAAATCGTCGCGGCCCGCCCACAGGCGCAGTTTCGGGCGTACGAACATGCCAGACTTTGATCGATCGACGAAGGTCTCGAAATCGAAGAGGAAAAAATAGTCTTCTGGGTCCGGCGAGTTGTGGATCAGATAGACCGGGATCTCGACTTCGGAGCCGAGGGCCGGCAGTTTGAACTCCGGCAGCGCGCCCAGCGCCTTGTCCGCCAAACCTTTGGGATCAAACGGTAATTTCATGTCTGGCCCCTCCTCATTACATCCGGAACACGCCGAAACGTGTCTCCTCAATCGGCGCGTTCAGTGCTGCACTTAAGGATAGTGCCAGAACCTCGCGCGATTTGCGGGGGTCGATGATGCCGTCATCCCAGAGCCGAGCGGAGGCGTAGAGCGGATGCGATTGATGCTCGAATTGGTCAATAACCGGTTGTTTAAATTTGGTTTCTTCTGCCTCGGACCATGTCCCGCCCTTACGCTCGATCGCCTCGCGCTTCACGGTTGCGAGCACACCTGCGGCCTGCGCGCCGCCCATGACAGAGATGCGGGAATTCGGCCAGGACCACATGAAGCGCGGCCCGTAAGCCCTTCCAGCCATTCCATAATTTCCCGCTCCAAAGGAACCGCCGACCAGCATGGTGATCTTCGGGACAGAGGTCGTGGCCACAGCCGTCACCATCTTTGCCCCATGCCGTGCAATACCTTGATTTTCGTAGGTTTTCCCGACCATGAAGCCGGTGATATTCTGCAAAAACAGCAGAGGAATCCGCCGCTGCGAACACAGCTCGACAAAATGCGCGCCCTTCTGAGCAGACTCAGAAAACAACACGCCATTATTGGCGATGATGCCGACATGCATCCCGAAAAGTTCAGCAAAACCAGTGACTAAGGTCTCTCCGAACCGTGCTTTGAACTCGTCAAAACGGGAGCCATCCACGAGCCGCATGATGACTTCGCGGATGTCGTAAGGCGTTGTTAAGGACGCAGGAACGACGCCCAATAATTCGGCAGGATCGTAGGCAGGTGCACAATTTTTAGGCAGTTTGAAAACTTTTTCCTCCGCGCCGCCCAAATTTTGAACAGCCCGCCGCGCCAGTGCGAGAGCATGGGCGTCATCCTCGGCGAGGTAATCTGCAACCCCAGAAAGGCGGGTATGCACATCACCGCCGCCGAGGTCCTCGGCTGTGACCACCTCCCCGGTGGCGGCTTTCACAAGCGGCGGTCCGGCGAGGAAAATCGTGCCTTGCTCTTTCACGATGATCGTGACGTCAGACATGGCGGGCACGTAAGCCCCGCCAGCGGTGCAGGAGCCCATGACGACAGCAATCTGGGCAATGCCCTTGGCCGACATCTGCGCCTGATTGTAGAAGATGCGCCCGAAATGGTCGCGGTCGGGGAAGACCTCGTCCTGATTGGGCAGGTTCGCGCCGCCGGAATCGACAAGGTAGACGCAGGGCAGACGGTTTTCCTCGGCGATCTCCTGGGCGCGGAGATGTTTCTTCACCGTCATCGGGTAATAGGTGCCGCCCTTCACCGTGGCGTCGTTGCAAATCACCATGACCTGACGGCCTGCAACCTGTCCCACCCCGGCGATCACCCCGGCGCAAGGGGCGGCGCCGTTATACATGCCGTGAGCAGCCGTCGCTCCGACCTCCAGGAATGGCGATCCGGGATCGAGCAGGTTCGCCACCCGGTCGCGGGGCAGCATCTTGCCGCGGGCCGTGTGACGCTCGCGGGGGCCCTCGCCGCCCCCTTGGCTCGCCATCTCAGCAGCCTCGCGCACCAGATCAAGCGCGGCACGGTTGGCGGCCTCATTGGCGCGGAACTCGTCGGAGTTGGGGGATATGGCAGAGGTGAGTTTCATGGTCTGCTACAGTAGCTCGCGGCGGAGCGGCCATCGCGGCAGGCGGCGAGCTCGGCGGAGAAGCCCACCATCTCGGTGATGGAACAGCCCAGGCGGGCGGCTTCCTGCCCGGCTTGAGGTTTGTCTTCCGCGACGCTCTGACATTTCTGGATGACGTAGCCGGTCCATTGGCCGCGGAGCTTTGCCAATTCGACGGCACCTTCGGCAGTGATGGCGGCGTTGACCTCCTCCTGGAGGTTTTCGACAGTGGCGCTCCACGCCTTGCGGGTCTCGTCCAGGCAAGCCAAGTGAGCCTCGCTGCCCACCTCATCCGTCGCGCAGCCTGCGAAAATCAGGTTGAGGCATTGTCCCCAAGTGGTTGAACCACCGAGATTTTCGGTGCAGTTCCACGCGTTGACATGGGCGTCCGGATAGGCCGTTTGTTCTGCCCATAGAGGGGTCGCGGCGAGGGCCAGGAGCGGGATCAGGGTTTTCATGTGGCCTCTTGATCGGTGGTCACGGGCAGGAGCGCCCCGAGCTTGTTTACGGGGTAAATGCGCGCCGTCCCATCGCCAGACCGGCAGATAACTTCGATCCAGACTGGGGTTTGTCCCGGCGTTGCGACGCAGTCGGTAGGATCGCCGCCGGTCTCTGCCACATATTTTGCGGCATAGGTGTTGATGACATCCGTTTCCGTGAGATTGGCCTGCCAATAGCCCGCGCGGAAGGCGAGCAGTGAGGCGACGAGCGTCAGGGCCGCGAGGGGGAGGAAGAAGAGGATACGGCGGGTCATTTGGCTTCGATGGAGGACAGGTAGCGCCCCATCGCTTCCGTTGCTTCGAGATTTGTCAGGCTGAGATAGAGTTCGCAGGCCAGTGCTTCGGGGTAATTTTCGCCCAGCACGGCTTGCAGAACATCCGGGTCGTCTGGACAGGTGCGCGATGCGGTGTCGTAGTTTTCGATGCGCCGGGCGGCGAGTGGCGCGAGCGCGTTGAGGTTTAGCTGGGCGATGTCGGCCCGGATTGCGGTGTCGTTTTGGTCTGCGGCCTGAGCCCAGCGGTCGGTTAAGGCGTCGTGGCAATCATCATCCCCGCAGGCGGCGATGGCCTCCTTCCGGCAGATGCGGGTGGCGATGACCTCCGCCGAGACCACCAGTTTTGGGTCGCAGGCCGAGAGCGGTGTACATGCTTCATGCGGGAAGCGTTGGGAGAAGACGGCAGCGACACGGGTTTCGTCGGTGAGGCAGGTGTCCAATTCCTCAAAGCCAGTGGCTAGCCCCGGACTAGGTTGGGCGAAGATCAGGGCGGCGAGGGAAAGGAAGAGCGGCATGCGGGTCATTTCGCGTTGACCTCACTTTCGATGACAAACCGCTTGACCCTAAGGTATCTGCTGTAAAACACCGACGCTTCGTAGTTCAGAAGTAAGGTCTCAGGCCGCAATTTCGGGTATGGCGAGACCATGTATAGCATCCACATCGAGCGGCTGAAATCGTCTTGTTCGCTTTCGATGTACTCTTCCAGACGTTTTGTAGTCGTCCGGGACACTTCTCCCCCCATCAACCGCCGGTACCTGATCTTGTAGTCCTGTCGCGTCTCAGGATCGGCAATGATCTCTGTCGGTAAGGTCAGGGAACGCTCCCAAAGAACATCAAGAACCATCTGACTGCTTGACCGCAAGCAAGATTCTGGCGCGTCCGCGTGACGGCAGAGCTGAACAAGCGTCATGTAACACGCGCTGTTGGGTCGAAGCGCCTTATGCCGGTTGGTGGTGCGACGCGCTTCAAAGTAAAACTGCCAATCGTCTTCAGCACCATCGAGGCATCTGGAGAAAAACTCCCTTGGCTCAAAGGCTTGAGCAGGCGCGCCCAGGACGAGAAGTGAGAGGAGTAACCACCTCACCCCATCGCCCCCACCAACTCGCGACCCACGAGCATGCGGCGGATCTCGGAGGTGCCGGCGCCGATTTCCATGAGTTTGGCGTCGCGGAAGATGCGCGCGACGGGGGCGTCGTTGAGGAACCCGGCCCCGCCCATGGCCTGCACCGCCTGGTGGGCCTGCTTCATCCCCTCCTCGGAGGCGTAGAGACAGCAAGCGGCGGCGTCCTGGCGGGTGACGGTGCCGTTATCGCAGGCTTTGGCGACCTCGTAGACATAGGCGCGGGCGGAGTTCATGGCGGTGTACATATCCGCGATCTTGCCTTGCATGAGTTGGAAGTTGCCGATGGGCTCGCCGAACTGCTTGCGCTCGGCCATGTAGGGCATGATTTCGTCCAGGCAGGCGGCCATGATGCCGGTGCCGATGCCTGCTAGCACGACACGTTCGTAATCGAGGCCGGACATCAGCACTCGGACGCCTTTGCCCTCCTCCCCGAGCACGTTCTCGAAGGGTACTTCGACATCCTCGAAGATCAGTTCGGCGGTGTTGGAGCCGCGCATGCCGAGCTTGTCGAAATGGGGAGACGTGGAGAAGCCATGCATCTCCTTTTCAATGATGAAGGCGGTGATGCCTTTGGACCCGGCCTCGGGGTCGGTCTTGGCGTAGACCACGAGGGTTGAGGCGTCGGGGCCGTTGGTGATCCAGTATTTGTTGCCGTTGAGGCGGTAGTGATCGTTGCGCTTTTCGGCGCGGAGCTTCATCGAGACGACATCCGAGCCTGCGCCCGCCTCGGACATGGCGAGTGCGCCGACATGTTCGCCGGAGATGAGCTTTGGCAGGTATCTCTGTTTTTGCTCCTCGGTGCCGTTGAGCTTGATCTGGTTGACGCAAAGATTGGAATGCGCGCCGTAGGAGAGCGATACAGAGGCGGAGGCGCGAGCGATCTCCTCGACGGCGATGACATGGGCGAGATAGGACATGCCCGCGCCGCCATAGGCTTCGTCCACGGTGATGCCCAAGAGCCCCAATTCACCCATCTCGGTCCAAAGCTCGGAGGGGAAGGTATTTGAGCGGTCAATCTCGGCCGCCAAAGGCTTCACCCGCTCCTGAGCCCAGCGATGTACCATGTCACGCAGCGCATTGACGTCTTCGCCGAGATCGAAACTCATGGAATGGGGAAACATGGGCGATATCCGAATTTATTGAACGAGCGTTCAAATAATAGGCGGCTCGTGGAGTTTGGTCAAACAGAAATCGACGAATTTCTGAGTCGCATTAAGCACTTATTAACCTTTCGATCCGCGAGAATGCGCGAACGGAACACTGACAGTTTACGTGAATTCGTCCCAGCGTCAGGTGGCGAGCGCTCAAAAGGTAAGGAATACCTTACCTTTTGCCGGAGTTATGCCGCCCAAGTCCTTGGTTTTTCAACAAGAACCTTGCGGCGCGGTAACCTTGTGCCCCATTTTTGACACATTGTTAACCTGGGAAAAAGAACATCACCATGATCTATCTTGCCTTCTATCGAGGCGAGGGTCGGTTCCTGAGTGACACGCTGGTTCAGTGGGTCACAAGATCCGAATTCTCGCATTGTGAACTTTTCGCAAGCGACACACCTCCGCGCGAGGGAGAAACCCGCACCTGCATCACTGCCGTGGGAAAGAAAGGCGGCGTCTGCGTGAAAGACGTGACCTTCCGCCCCGGCGCCTATGAATTCGTGCCCGTGCCCTGGGCGCCGAGCGACACGCTGCAAAAAGCGATCGATCTCTTGGGTCAGGGCTATGACTACTGGGGCCTGTTGATGACGCAGTTTCTGAACCTGCGCCGCCATGCCTCCGGCCGCTGGTTTTGCTCAAAATTCGCGGCCTACGCGTTGGGGATGTCAGAAGCGCATACCTACGCGCCGGGGGACCTCAAACGCATCATTGAAGAGAAGAACAAGGTCTATCATCTGGCGCAGCTGACCAAAGGCGTCGCGGCACCCAGCCACGAGCCCGAGATCGAAGAAACGCCTCTACCCGGTCGCGACATCCGGTTGCCCGAGCTTGAGGGCCTCATCCCGAATAACCCTAGAAATAAGGGCGCAATCGTCCTCGCTGAAGGTGAGTGGCAGGCGCATGTCCAGAAGCCCCGCAAGTATCCGGTCCGTGCGCGGAAGGCTCTGCGGACGCGCATAACGCCAACTGTCGTAGCGCGAAGTGAAGGCCTTGGGCACCGCAGCGCCGAACCACTTGAGCTCCACGCCGCGAGCGGCACAGGCAGCGCAGAAATCGTCAATTTCCCCAGGGCTGGCTTCGGGCAGCCGGAACTGGATAGAGGAGCCGACATAAAGACCCCCCGGATTGCGCTCAATGACGCGCAGACCGGGGATATTGCGTAGGCCGGTCTCGACGATCTTGTAGCGCGCATTCCAGGCCTCAACCTGACTTCCCAGGTTAGAGAGTTGGGGCCGAAGGATCGCAGCGCGCAGATTGTCCATCCGGCCTGAGACATTGGGTGTCTCCCACTTCGCTTGTTCGAAGCTTTCGGACGGGGGGGCGGCGCTGTGTCTTTCGTAGAGCATGTAGCTGCCGGACAGGATAATGGCGCGCACCATGACATCCGGATCGTCGGAGATCAGAAATCCACCCTCGCCGGAATTGATGTGTTTATAGGTCTGGCAGGAATAGCAGCCGATAAGCCCGTGACGACCGGAGGGCACACCCTTCCACTCGGCACCCATGGTATGTGCGCAGTCTTCGATGACCTTGACCCCTGCCCCTTCGCAGATCGCCATCAACGCGTCCATGTCGCAGAGATGGCCGCGCATATGGGACAAGAGAAGCACCTTAGCGCCAGAGCTGTCGATCTTGGCAGCGAGGTCATCGAGGTCGATGGTCAGATCCTCAGCGATCTCGACAAAGACCGGGTCCGCCCCAACCGCGGCAATCGCACCGGGCACCGGTGCTAGTGTAAAGCCGTTGGAAAGCACCTTGTCGCCCGGCCCGACACCGATGGCCCGCAGAGCGGCCCCCATGGCATAGCCGCCCGACGCCACAGCCAGCGTGTATTTCGCCCCGGTGAAGGCTGCGAACTCCTGCTCCAAGAGCGCCGTTTCGCCCAGTTCTCCGGGCTCGACATTATAGCGATGCAAGCGGCCATGGCGCATCACAGCAACAGCGGCCTCAATGCCCTCCTCAGGGATTGGCTCCTGCTGCGTGAATGATCCTGTGAATGTCTCCATGGTCCCCTCTCCGCCTATCCTAGCAGAAAACAGTGAGGGTCGCCTTGTGATCCGTCAAGTTTCGCTGACCAGCGTCCCCGCAAGTTCAGGTAAATCGTTGAAATGATTTAGCAACGCTTCAGGTGCGAGGTCGGAGACCGTGTCTCCCTCAGGACTGAAGGTGACGAGCACGCAAGGCACACCGGCAGCGCGCGCCGTGTCGCGATCCGTTTTGGTGTCGCCGATCATCAGTGACCGGGTAACGGCCCCGCCGGCATAACCGACAGCCGCCACGTAAGGGGCCGGGTCGGGTTTGCGCACGGGCAACGTGTCCGCGCCGACAATTGCGTGGAAGAGATCGCTGACCCCGAGTGAGCGAAGCAGCGTTTTGGCGAGGCCCTCGGGCTTGTTGGTGCAAATCGCGACACGCCAGCGTTCTGCCCGCAGTGCCTCAATCGCCGCGACCGCACCGTCATAGAGAACGGTATGCACGTCAATCGCGTCGCCATAGGCTTGCAGCAGGACCGGGTATTGTGCGTCGATCAGGGGCGTTGCATCGGCCAGTCCGAGCCGCTCAAAGCCCAGCGTCAGCATCGCGCGGCCACCCCGAAGCGCAGTCGCGGCATCGGTGGCCGGGTCCAGCAGATCGCCATGGCCCAGCCCCCGGAAACAGCTATTGGCCGCCGCGATCAGATCGCCGCTGGTATCGGCCAAGGTGCCGTCGAGATCGAAAACAACCGTGCGCATCTGCCCTGCCCCTTCGTTTCACCCCCTGTAACGCAAGGAAATACGTTTTGACAGGCTTGCACTTGCGCGTGGCCCCGACCCCGGTAGAAGAGGTCGGAAAACACGAGGGATCACGAGCGGACCACATGGATACAAGCCTTGTCATACTGGCCGCGGGCCAAGGCAAACGGATGAACTCCGACTTGCCGAAAGTGCTGCATAAGATCGGCGATGCGCCGCTGTTGTGGCACGCGATGGCCTCGGGGCGGGCGATGGAACCGGCACGCATTGTCGTGGTCACCGGCCATGGCGCGGAGGCGGTTGAGGCCTCGGCCAGAGGATTTGATGCGGATGCGATTTGTGTGCGCCAATCCGAGCAATTGGGCACCGGACATGCCGTGTTGCAGGCGAAAGAGGCTTTGGCGGATTTTGACGGCGATGTGATCGTTCTCTACGGCGATACACCTTTCATCAGCTCGGAAACGCTTGCGCGGATTGCCGAAGCGCGTGCCTCGTCCGATCTGGTGGTGTTGGGCTTTGAGGCCGCCGATCCCGGGCGCTACGGGCGACTGGTGCTGAAAGGCGGGAAGCTTGACCGCATCGTCGAAGCAAAGGACGCCAATGCCGGGGAACTGGCGATCACGCTGTGCAATTCCGGCGTCATGGCGGCCTCGCGCGCTCTGATGTTTGAGCTGTTGGATCAGCTTGGCAATGACAATGCGCAAGGTGAGTACTACCTGACCGATCTGGTGGAACTGGCGCAAAAGGCGGGCAAATCCTCCGTCGTGGTGACCTGCGAAGAAGCCGAGACCTTGGGCATCAATTCGCGCCAGGAACTGGCCGCGGCAGAGGTGCAGTTTCAGGCCCGCATGCGGGCGGCGGCGCTGGAGGACGGCGTGTCGCTGGCCGATCCGGGCTCGACCTATTTCAGCTTCGACACGGTGTTGGGACGCGATACCTCCGTGGGCCCGAATGTGGTCTTCGGCCCCGGCGTGACGGTGGAAACCGGCGCCGAGATCAAGGCGTTTTGCCATCTGGAGGGGTGTCATGTGTCGCGCGGCGCGGTCGTAGGGCCTTTCGCGCGGCTGCGGCCCGGGGCGGAACTGAGCGAAGGCGCGAAGATCGGCAATTTCGTCGAGATCAAGAATGCCGAGATCGCCGAGGGCGCGAAGGTCAACCATCTGTCCTATGTCGGCGATGCGCGCATCGGGAAAGCGGCGAATATCGGCGCGGGCACGATCACCTGCAATTATGACGGGGTGATGAAGCACCGAACCGAGATCGGGGCGAATGCCTTTATTGGCTCCGACACGCTGCTGGTGGCCCCGGTGAAAGTGGGCGCTGACGCGATGACGGCGTCGGGCACGGTGGTGACCGAAGATGTGCCCGATGGAGCGCTGGCGATTGGCCGGGCGCGGCAGGAAAACAAGGCAGGATTTGCGGTGCGTCTGATGGAGATGCTCCGCGCCAAGAAATTGAAGAAAGACAAGTAAATGTGCGGAATTGTTGGCGTTTTGGGCAAGCATGAGGTGGCTCCTATTATCGTGGAGTCCCTGAAACGGCTGGAATATCGCGGCTATGACAGCGCCGGGATCGCGACCGTGAACAATGGCGTGCTAGACCGGCGGCGGGCGGTGGGCAAGCTGATCAACCTCTCCGATCTGCTGGTGCATGAGCCCCTGCCCGGCAAGTCCGGCATCGGCCATACCCGCTGGGCGACCCATGGGGAGCCGTCGGTGAAGAACGCGCATCCCCATCAGGCGGGACCTGTGGCGGTGGTGCACAATGGGATCATTGAAAACTTCAAGGAGTTGCGCGCCGATCTGGCCGAGAAAGGCCTGACGCCCGAAACGGATACCGACACGGAAACCGTCGTGATGATGGTGCGCCATTATCTCGACCAAGGGCTCGCGCCCCGCGATGCGGCTGAGCAGACGATTGCGCGGCTCGAAGGAGCCTTTGCGCTGTGTTTCCTGTTCCACGGCGAAGAGGATCTGATGATCGCCGCGCGCAAGGGTTCTCCGCTGGCCATCGGCCATGGGGAAGGCGAGATGTTTGTGGGCTCGGACGCGATTGCGCTGGCGCCGATGACCTCGCAGGTGACTTATCTCGATGAGGGCGACTGGGCCGTCATCACCCGCGAAACCCTTGAAATCATTGATGCAAATGGCAATCTCGCCAACCGCCCGGTCAAGACCATTGCGCTCGATGCCGCGCGGGTTGAGAAAGGCGGCTACCAGCATTTCATGGCCAAGGAGATCGCCGAGCAACCGGTGGTTCTGGCCGACGCAATCGCGGCCTATGTCGATGAAGCGAACGGCCAGATCGCCCTGCCCAGTGGTGAAATCGATTTCACCGCCTGCGACCGGGTGATCATGGTTGCCTTCGGCACGGCATTCTATGCCTGTCAGGTGGCGAAATACTGGTTCGAACAGATCGCAGGGCTGCCGGTGGAGGTCGATATCGCCTCTGAATTCCGCTACCGCGAGCCACCGATTTCCGAGAAATCCTACGCGCTTTTCGTCAGCCAGTCGGGTGAGACGGCGGACACGCTGGCCGCCCTGCGCTACGCCGCCGATCGCGCCGCGAAGGTGCTTTCGGTAGTGAATGTGCCGGAAAGTTCCATCGCGCGCGAAAGTGATGTCGCACTGCCGATCCTTGCCGGCACCGAGATCGGCGTGGCCTCGACGAAAGCCTTCACCTGCCAGTTGAGCGCGCTGATGTCGCTGGCGCTTCTGGCGGGCCATCAACGCGGCACGCTGGACGATGCGGCACTTGCGTCCCGGCTGGAGCACCTGCGATCGGTCCCCGGATTGGTCAACCAGGCGATGGCGGCGGAAGCCCAAATCAAATCGGTGGCGCGCAAGATCGCCTCCGCCACGGATGTGCTATTCCTCGGGCGTGGCTCGATGTTTCCGCTGGCGTTGGAAGGCGCACTGAAACTCAAGGAAATCAGCTACATACATGCCGAAGGCTATGCATCCGGCGAGCTGAAACACGGACCGATAGCGCTCATTGATAAGAAGATGCCGGTGGTAGTGATGGCCCCGAAAGACGCGCTGTTCGACAAGACGATTTCAAACATGCAGGAGGTCATGGCGCGGGGCGGTCGCGTGGTGCTGATCACCGATGCGGACGGGGCCGAAGAGGCCTCTGACGGGGTGTGGCAGACCATTGTCATGCCGACCATTGACCCGCTCTTCGCGCCGATCCTTTATGCGGTGCCTGCGCAGCTTCTGAGCTATCACACGGCGGTGGCAAAAGGCACGGATGTGGATCAACCACGCAATCTGGCCAAATCCGTCACGGTGGAATGACCTCGCCCCACTTGGAGCCGTTTCTGGCGGAGTTGCGTGCGCATGCGAACCCGCAGAAGGCGCAGGAAATGCAGGCCTATCACAAGGTGGCGCGCCCGTATCTGGGCGTTGCGAACCCTATGCTGGATGCGGCGGCGAAAGACTGGCGGCGGAGGGTGTCTTTGGAAGAGCGCGTCGCACTCGCCGATGCGCTTTGGCAGACGAATATCCACGAGGCGCGGGTGGCGGCGGCGAAACTCCTGACGCAAGCGCGTCTGCGGCCTGATGACGGCCCTGCCTGGGACGTGATCACATCCTGGGTGCCGGATTTTGACGCCTGGGCGGTGGCCGATCATGCGTGCATGGCGGGGCAGAAGCGGCTGGTCTGGCAGCCGTCTCGTTTGGACGAGGTGGAGCTCTGGACGCGGTCAGATCACATGTGGACCCGGCGCGCGGCACTGGTCATCACCTTGCCCTGGACGAAGCAGAACCATCCCAAGCCAGAGGAACTGGCCGCCCGGGATCGCATCCTCGGTTGGGCCGCGTCTTATGTCGAGGATCACGACTGGTTCATTCAGAAGGCGATTGCCTGGTGGTTGCGCGAATTGTCCAAGCACGACCCTGAGAGAACTAGAGTGTTTTTAGAGGTTTATGGCGAGAAGCTAAAGCCCTTCGCCCAAAAGGAGGCGGCGCGCAAACTCAGCCTTTGAAGACCGAGACCGTCGGCAGATCGGTCAGACCCAAGCCCAGCGCCCGCATGGCCGCGAGTGAGATGCGGCTGCCCGCAGTGCCCGGTCCGTCGATGGGGATCAGGGTGACGTTGACGCTCGCCCCGCTCGCCGCTTCGACCCTGCCCTCGGTCTCGGAAGAAACAAGCGGGGTTTTCAGCCAGAACCCTTGTTCGGTCGGGTCCCCAAGGCTCGCCACTGTCTGCCCCAACGCCGAGCCACCGCCGCTGGGTGCCGTCGCCTCCGCGCGTTCTGCCGCGGTGGTCGTGTCGAGCGCTTCCGCAGTTTGCCCCGCCGCGCCAACTTCGACGGTTTCGGTGGCTGTGGCCTCCGGCCGGGGCTCGGGCCGCGTCGTCGGCGCTTCGGTTCCCGGAGAGACCGGGCTTTCTGTCTGTTGAAACACCGCACAGCCCGACAGAACCGCCGGAATAACCAGGGGAATGAACCATCTCATATCGCCACCCTAGGCAATACGTCTCACCCCTTCAACAATGCTTGTGGGATCGCGCGCGGCGACCTAAACTTTGCCCATGTCTGCCCCTTTGATTGACCCGTTCCAGCGCGCCATCACCTATCTGCGCCTCAGCGTCACCGACCGCTGCGATTTCCGCTGCGTCTATTGCATGTCGGAGAATATGCAGTTCCTGCCGAAGAAAGACCTGCTGACTTTGGAGGAGTTGGACCGGCTGTGCTCGGCCTTTATTCGGATGGGCGTCGAGAAGCTGCGCATCACCGGCGGTGAGCCTTTGGTGCGCCGTGGAATCATGACGTTTTTCAACGGCATGGCGCGGCATCTTGAGAGTGGGGCGTTGAAGGAGCTGACGCTGACGACCAATGGCTCTCAGTTGGAGAAGTTTGCAGATGACCTCTACGCGGCGGGCGTGCGGCGGGTGAATATCTCGCTCGATACGCTGGATGAGACGAAATTTGCCGAGATCACCCGCTGGGGGCGGTTGCCGCAAGTGCTGCGCGGTGTGGATGCGGCACAGAAGGCCGGGCTGCGGGTAAAGATCAATGCGGTGGCTTTGAAAGATTTCAACGAAGAGGAACTGTTTGATCTGCAAAGCTGGTGTGCCGAACGCGACATGGATCTGACCTTTATCGAGGTCATGCCGATGGGCGATATCGGCAATGAGAACCGGTTGGGGCAATATTGGGCCTTGGACGATCTGCGGGCACGCCTGGCCGAGCGGTTCACCCTGACCGATCTGGCCGAGCGCACCGGCGGTCCCGCCCGCTATATGCGGCTGGAAGAGACCGGGCAGAAGATCGGGCTTATCACACCGCTGACCCATAATTTCTGCGAGAGCTGTAACCGGGTGCGCGTGACCTGCACCGGTGAAATTTACACCTGCCTCGGTCAGGAAGGGAAATCCGATCTGCGGGCGCCTTTGCGGGCCTCGGAGGCTGACGCGCCTCTGGAAGAGGCGATCCGGGCCGCGATCGGGCTGAAACCCAAAGGCCACGATTTTGACTATTCGCGACAGGAACTTGGTGGACAAATGTCGCGCCATATGAGCCATACGGGCGGGTAACTGCGCCCGGAGCCGTATCCCTTGACGATCTTCGACATTGCCTTGCTGCTGGCCGCCGCCTTTGGCGCAGGCGTGCTGAACACGATTGCGGGCGGCGGCACCTTCCTGACCTTCCCGGCGCTGGTATTCGTGGGCATCCCGCCGATCATCGCCAACGCGACCTCAACGGTGGCGGTTCTGCCGGGCTATCTGGGCGGCGCCTTGGGGTTTCGCGAGGAGGTTAAAGCCTTTGATCGCAAACAGCTTTATCGGCTGATCGGGATCGCGCTTTTGGGCGGGGCATTTGGGTCGGTGCTGCTGCTGATATCCTCGGATCGCGCGTTCTCGGCGCTTGTGCCGTTCCTGCTTCTCATCGCCACGCTGGTGTTCCTTTTCGGCGCGCGCATTCGCGCATGGGCGGCCAAGCATAGCCAATCTGTGACGCCTTACGGGTTCTTCGGCATGTTCGCGGTCTCGACCTATGGCGGTTATTTCAATGGTGGATTGGGCATCATCCTGCTCGCGCTGTTCGCGATGTGGGGGATGACGAATATCCACCAGATGAACGGGCTGAAAACCGCGATGAGCTTCATCCTGTCGGTGATCTCGGTGGCGATTTTTGCGGGCGCGGGCATCATTGAGTGGCAGGCGGGCCTGATGATGATGGTCGCCTCAACGCTCGGCGGTTATGCCGGCGCACCGATCTCCAAGGCGCTGCCCATGCCGGTCGTGCGCACGGTGATCGCAGCCGTGGGGTTCGTGATGTCAGCCGTGTTTTTCTGGAGGGTGTTTGGCTAAGCCAACTCAGCCCTTTGCACGCCCCAGATCCCAGCGCAGGCGCACCGAATATCCACCCTTTGGCGCTTTGACGCCGGTCGAAGCACAGTTGGCCAGACCGGTGTTGAGTTCGCTTTCGGTCTTGGCGACTTTGAAAAACAGCATGTTTCTCATGATCACTGTGTCATTGAGGACGATATAGGTGCGCCGCAGAACGGAACGACTTTCCCCGCGTAGCTGGATGTCACCAAACAGAACCGCGCCACAGATAGCTATCTCCCCTTTGATGATCTCGGTCTTCCAGCGGATGCTGTAGCCAGGTGCGGGTCGACCGATCCACTTGAGCTCACCTTCCACAAAGTCTGAGGTTATCTTAACGGCTGCAACAACCTTCGGCGGTCTTTTCGCATCCGCGCTTTCGGGCAATGTGGCAACCAAACCAAACAAGCTCAGAGCAACAAATAATTTTCTAATCAAGTCCTTAGCCTTCCTTTACGCACAGCGATGATTACGCCGCTTTCAACCGCTGTTCAACAATCTCCGCCCACCACGAACATCCTGCCGGGATCGCTTCATCATTGAAGTTGTATTCCGGGTGGTGGACCATGGCCGTATCGCCATTGCCAACCAGAATATAGGCTCCGGGGCGTTCTTCCAGCATGAACGCAAAGTCTTCGCCACCCATGACGAGTGGCGCATCGTCGCACGCTCCGGAGACGGATTTCGCGACTTCGGCGGCGAAAGCGGTCTGATCGGGATGGTTCTCCATCACCGGGTAACCCATCATGTAATTCACATCCACCGTGCCGCCGAAGGTCTGCGCCACGCCCTCACACACCTCCGGAATGCGTTTGGCGGCCAGATCGCGCATCTCGGTCGACATGGTGCGCACCGTGCCCCGGATCGTCACATGCTCTGGGATCACGTTGAAGGCTTTCGATTCCGTCTCGAATGAGGTCACCGAGACGACGATCTGTTGCACCGGATCGGCATTGCGCGAGACCACCGTTTGCAAGGCCAGCACCATGTGGGACGCCATCACCGTGGTATCCACCGTCTCCTGCGGTTTCGCCGCGTGGCCGCCCTTGCCCACCACCTTGATCTCGAACGTATCGGTCGCGGCGAAGAACACGCCTGAGCGGATCGCAAACGAACCCACCGGCTTGCCGGGCCAGTTATGCATGCCATAGACCTCATCAATCCCAAACTTTTCCATCATCCCGTCTTCGCACATCTCGCGGCCGCCACCGCCGCCCTCTTCCGCCGGTTGGAAGATAACCACAACGGTGCCGTCGAAATTGCGCGTCTCCGCCAGGTATTTCGCAGCGCCCAGAAGCATCGCCGTATGCCCGTCATGGCCGCAGGCATGCATCGCACCGGGGGTTTTGGAGGCGTAGTCGAGCCCGGTCGCCTCGAAGATCGGCAAAGCATCCATATCGGCGCGTAGCCCAATGGTTTTTCCGGACGTATTGGTCTTACCCTTGATCACACCGACAACGCCGGTGCGTCCGATACCGGTCTCGATCTCATCGCAGCCGAACTCTTTCAGCTTCTCCGCCACCAGCGCGGAGGTGCGGTGTGTTTCGAACAGAATTTCCGGGTTCGCGTGAATATCGCGACGCCATTCGGTGATTTCGGGTAGGAGTTCGGCGAAACGGTTTTTGACGGGCATGGGGGCGGCTCCTTGGATCGGGTTGTGGGCGAGACTGACAGCGCCTCGGTCGGAGCACAAGCTAAGTCTAAGGCTCCTGCGGACAACCCGTGCCGCCAATGCCGTCATCGCCGATGGCCTCACAATTGTCGGGTCCTTTTGCCGAGGGGTCCGCCACGGGTTCGGCGACGACCGGCTCGACGATAACGACTTCTTCCTCGATCTGCGCAGCGCAACCGGCAAGGGTGATCATCAGGGCCGCAAGCAACAGAGGTCGGATCATCGTTCAGCCTCCTCGGACTGGTAGAAATAGCCGCCCGCCCGGAACCGGTACGTGCCGCCCTGCCCTTTCGTAGCTGCAGCCTTTTGACTTAGCGCTTCAAAGAGCTGCATCTGGCCTGCCCGGTAGGCGGCATCCAGTTCGGCGATCTGCTCCGGCGTCAGGTCGGAATAATGCACGGCACGTTCAAAATGGGGCGGCATGTCGGCGGTGACATTCTCGACCGCGGCGCTCAGATGATCGCCCATATTGCGGGTCAGGTAGGCGAGTTGATCCTCCGAGCCCGCCAGCGGTTGATAGGAGCTTTCCATGAGCCGAACCTCACCGGTCTTGTCGCCGATTTCAACCGTTCCGGTGGCCATCAGCGTGTCGAGCATGGTGCGCGGATGTACGTCCTGGCGCACCTCGCGGGCCAGTGCTTCGAAGGAGGGCGCCTCCCCGGTGCGGGGCAGATCGCGGCCCGCGTAATCCGGTTTCGTCTGCCAAAGCGCAATGAGGCGGGCGAGATGGTTGGGGCGGCGGTCGGGTTCAGGCGCTTCTTTCAGGCGCACGATATCACGGCGCTGCAGGCCGGTGAGAACCGAAAGCTTGCTGTCGGTCACCTTGCCTTCCGTCTGCGCGCGGGCGGCGGCGAGGTAATGCGCCTTCATGCGCTCGGCGAATTCCGGGAACAGCACGCCACGGGCAACAAGCAGGCGCGCGAGCGGCGCAAAGAGAGTGTCGAGCAGGCCGGTCATTGTGGTGTCTTCTTCATAATGTGCAAAATACACATTTTTCTTGACAGGTCTATTAGAATCGTAAAATGTGTAATTTGCACATTTATTGGAGACTGCCCATGTTTCGCCCCATCCTCGCTGGCGCGCTTGCCTGCCTGACCACAGCCTGTTCGACATCCTATAGCGGCGATGACGCGGTCGTTCTGGCGGAACCGGTTGTTGCAGAAGCCGCTCCCGTTGCTACCGCTCCGCAAGCGATCATTGTCCCACCGCCTGTGCCACCGAGCCGGGCCTACCGCCCTGCCCGACGCGGCGTGATCACCGCGGGCGACATCGACGACACGTTGAACCTTGCGGCCTTCCAGCACTATGTGGGCCGCACCGCCAAATCGCTCGGCGTGCCGCGCGCAAACTTTTCCAACCCGGTGCGGGTGCAGATGCTCGACCCTGATGGCCGCCCTGCCCCTGGTCTGCGCGTCACCATGCGCAAGCGTGGCGCGGCGGAGCCGTTCTGGTCGGGTTATTCCGGCGTTGGCGGCATGATCACGGTCTTCCCGGCGCTGCATGGCGCGGGTCGTCCGTCGGAAGTTGAGATGCGCACGCTCACCGCCACCGGCTATGAGCAGGCGCATATGATCTCGACCAAGGGCAGCCGCGTTCCGGTTCAGGTCAGCCAACCGAGTTCGTGGAAGCCCGATTTCCTCGATATTGCCATCGTCATCGACACCACCGGTTCGATGCAGGACGAGATCGACTGGATCACCAAGGAACTGAAAGGTTTCGCGAACACGGCCCTTCGCGCCGCACCGGGGGTCGATATTCGCTACGGGCTGGTGAGTTACAAAGCGCCCGGGGATTATCCGCCAGTGCAAAGCTTTGGTTTCACGAAGAACCTCGGACAGATGCGCAGCTGGCTGAAATCGCTCAATGCCCATGGTGGTGCGGGCGGCGATGAGGTCGTGGCCCGCGGGCTGGAGGCAGGCGTTGCGATGAACTGGCGGCGCGGCAAGGGGGAGCGGTTGCTGATCCAGATCGGCGATGAGCCGCCGTCCCGAAACCGCACCAAGGCCTATCTCAACGCCGCGCGCGTGGCGGCGCAGAAGGGCATTCACGTCTATGGGCTGGGCGCCAGCGGGGTCGAGGAGCACTTGGAATATCTGATGCGGTCAGCCGCGGCGCAGACCCAAGGGCGCTATCTGTTCCTAACCGACGATAGCGGCGTGGGGCTGGCCCATGCGGAACCGGCGATCTCCTGCTACCGTGTCACACGGCTGACGCGGCTCATGAACCGTATCCTGCGCTCGGAACTGACAGGAAAACGCCTCGAAGCGCGGCCGAATGAGGTCACCCGCACCGTGGGCTCCTACCAAAACGGTCGCTGTCTGAACTGATATCGAGCAGGCCCGAAAGGGCGTGATGAGCCGCTCCCTCTCCCCCGTACCTCCCGAGGGAGCGGCTTACGTCGCCAGATGCGCCACGAGTTTGCGCATGAACTCCTCACCGGCTTTCAACTGCGAGACTTCCAGATACTCATTCGGCTGGTGGGCTTGGGCGATATCGCCGGGCCCGCAGATGATTGCGGAATAGTCCCGCTCCTGAAACTGCCCGGCTTCGGTGCCGTAGCTGACCACATGGGAGCCATTGTCCCCGGTTATCTGCCGGACCAGCCGTTCAGCGGTGCCATCCTCTTCGGGTTTCAGCGCCGGGATCGAGAAATACCGCTCAAGAGTGATCCCAGCGGAGGGCTGTACCGCCTTCATCTCCGCCTCGACCTCGGCGACTTTCGCTTCAAAGGCGGCGACCCAATCTTCGAGATCCTCCCCCGGCACCACCCGGAAATCGAGGCCCATATGGCAATCGAGCGCGGTGATGTTATGGGCGGTGCCGCCCTTGATGCGACCGCAGTGTACGGTGGTCCAGGGCGGCTCGAACGTGGCGGCGATTGGGTTGGGCTCCTTGGTACGATTGGCCGCGTTCATCTCATTGGCCCAAGAGATCAGCTTCGCCGCCTCCATGATCGCATTCACGCCGGTATGCATGATTGAAGAATGCACCTCAAAGCCCCGGATATGAACGAAAAAGCCGGTTCCGCCCTTATGGCCGGACACGGCCTTCATGCGGGACGGCTCGCCCACAATCACCGCGCTCGCAGACGGCAGGGTCTCACGCATTTTTGCGATCATGGGTGGTGCACCGACACAGCCGACCTCTTCATCGTAGCTGAGGGCGATCTGGATCGGACGCTTGATCCCGGCCTCCAGAGCCAGCGGCACGGCAGCCAGCGCCAGTGCATCGAAACCCTTCATGTCACAGGTGCCGCGCCCATAAAGACGCCCGTCTTTCTCTACAACGGTGAAGGGATCGGTGTCCCAGGCTTGCCCTTCGACCGGCACCACATCGGTGTGGCCCGAGAGCACGACGCCGCCCTCCACCTCGGGTCCGACATTGGCATAAAGCGCGGCTTTCTGACCGGTCGCATCATAGACCCGCGTGGCGCTGACACCGAAGCCTGACAGGTAGTCTTCCACCCAATCCACCAGATCGAGATTGCTCTCGGAACTGACCGTGGGAAAGGAGACGAGTTTGTCGAGAAGTGCGCGCGCGTCCATGGAACCTCCGGGGGCAGATGCTCAAGAGGTGGCGCGCGGGCACGCAATGGTCAAGCCCGAGTGCCTGTTTCGCAGGCAGATGCACAAAGCTCGCGCAAGGTCAGGTGATAAACCATTGCGCGGCTCAACAATCCTGCTAACGTCGAGGCTTAACTGCTGCCAAGCACACAATAAATAAACGGCCCACGGCCGGAATCAGGGGGAAACATATGGCCGACGGGGCGCTGCCAGTCCTGGATGTCAAAGACCTCAAAACCGTGTTCCAGACCCGTAAAGGGGAAGTTCACGCGGTCAATTCCGTGAGTTTCGATGTGCGCCCCGGCGAATTGCTGGGCGTGGTGGGCGAAAGTGGCTCGGGCAAATCCGTGACCATGATGTCGCTGATCGGCCTTCTACCGATGCCACCTGCCGAGGTGCGCGACGGGGAGGTTTTGTTTGATGGCAAGGACCTTCTGAAGATTGACCCCAATGCCCTGCGCGATGTGCGCGGCGGCGATATCGGGTTCATCTTTCAGGACCCGATGACCTCGCTGAACCCGGTCTTCAATGTCGGCTTCCAGATCATGGAACCTCTGCGCAAGCATATGGGCATGACCAAGGAGAAAGCGCGCAACCGTGCCGTGGAACTCCTTGAACTCGTTGGGATTCCCGATGCCGCGCGGCGCCTTAAAGACTATCCGCACCAGTTCTCCGGCGGGATGCGGCAGCGGGTGATGATTGCAATTGCGCTGGCCTGCGATCCGAAGGTTCTGATTGCTGATGAGCCGACCACGGCGCTTGATGTGACCATTCAGGCGCAGATCCTCGAACTGGTGAAGGACCTGCGCGAAAAGCTCGGCATGGCGATCATCTGGATCACCCATGATCTGGGTGTGATTGCCGGGATCGCCGACCGGGTGATGGTGATGTATGGCGGGCAAGTGGTGGAACAGGCTCCGGTGAAGGAGCTCTTCACCAACCCGCAGCACCCATATACCCGCGCATTGTTGAAAACGATCCCGAATGTGCATGGCGAACGCGAAGCGAAACTGAACGTCATCGAGGGCCAGCCGCCGATCCTTGGCGCACCGCCCGCCGCCTGCCCGTTCCGCGACCGTTGCGAATACCGCTTCGAGCGCTGCGACCGCGAGAACCCGTACCGACGACCCATCGGCCATCAGCACGATGTCGCCTGCTTCTACGAGTTTGAGGACAAATCAGCGGGAGATGCGAATGCCGCTTGATAGTTCCCGTAAGCCACTGGTTTCCGTCAAAAATCTGAAGATGCATTTTCCGATCTTTGGCGGACTTCTGCGGCGGCGCGTGGGCGAGGTGAAAGCGGTCGATGGGGTCAGTTTCGACATCTATGAGGGCGAAACGCTGGGCATGGTCGGCGAAAGCGGCTGCGGGAAATCAACCGTCGGGCGTTCCGTTTTGCGGCTCTACGAGATCACCGATGGCACGGTCGAGATCAACGGCACGGATATCTCGCACGCCAGTGCAGAGGATTTGCGCAAGAAACGTCCGCTGATGCAGATGATCTTTCAGGACCCGCAAGCGTCCTTGAACCCGCGCATGACCGTGGGTGAGATCATCGCCGAACCGCTGCGGGAGCATGAGAACCTCTCTGGCCGCGACCGTGAGACCCGTGTGCTGGAACTGATGGATCAGGTCGGGCTGAACCGCGATTTCGCCAATCGTTATCCGCATGAGTTTTCCGGTGGGCAGCGGCAGCGGATCGGCATTGCCCGCGCGCTGGCGCTGAACCCGAAATTTATCGTCTGCGACGAACCGATTGCCGCGCTCGACGTCTCCATTCAAGCGCAGGTGGTGAACCTGTTGGAAGAGCTGCAGGACAGCCTTGGTCTGACCTATCTTTTCATCTCCCACGACCTCTCCATGGTGCGCCATATCGCCGACCGTGTGGCGGTTATGTATCTGGGAACAATCGTGGAATTGGCGCCACGCGAACAGATTTATGGCGACCCGAAACACCCCTACACGCAAGCCCTGCTGAGTGCAGTGCCCGACCCCGACCCGGCTCTGGCCCGCGGAATTGAGCGGATCATTCTGGAGGGCGATGTGCCCTCGCCGTCGAACCCGCCCAAGGGCTGCAATTTCTGCACGCGGTGCCCGCAGGTCATGGATATCTGCAAAGAAATACCCCCCGAATTCAAGGAAGTGGAACCTGGCCGTTTCACCGCCTGCCACCTCTACAATACGCCCGCGGATCACGCGGGACACAACGAGACCGCGCAAACCGCGGCGGATGAGGACAAGAGCATCCAACTAGGAGGAAACACATGATACTGAAATCAGCCCTTTGGGGCGCTGCAGCCGCAGTCGCACTCACGCCGATGGCCTATGCCGACGGCCATGAAGGCGAGCGCGGTCGCGACGGCGAAGTCAAAATCATCTATTGGCAAGCGCCGTCGATCCTGAACCCGTTCCTGTCGGGCGGTACGAAGGATGTGGAAAGCGCCTCGATGATCATCGAACCGCTCGCGCGCTACAACGAAAAGGGCGAGCTGGTGCCCTGGCTCGTGGACGAAATTCCGACCACCGACAATGGTGGCGTGAACGCGGAACTCACTCAAATCACGTGGAAAATCAGCCCCGGCATCACCTGGTCCGATGGCTCTGCCTTCACCTCGGCAGACGTGAAATTCACCTATGAGTATTGCACCCACCCCGAAGGTGGCTGTGCGCAAGTGACCAAGTTTGAAGGCGTGACGAGCGTCGAGACGCCCGACGATCTGACTGTCGTGGTGAATTTCGACAAGCCGACGCCGAACCCCTATGGCCCCTTCGTGGGCGGTGAAAGCCCGATCCTGCAAGCGGCTCAGTTCGCTGACTGCATGGGCGCGCGTGCCCCGGAATGCACCGAGCAGAACTTCAACCCGATCGGCACCGGCCCCTTCACGGTCACCGAGTTCAAGCCGAACGACGTGATCACCATGGCCGCGAATGAGAACTTCCGCCATGAGGGCAAGCCCGCCTTCGCCTCCGTGACCTTCAAAGGCGGTGGCGATGCAACCGCCGCTGGTCGCGCTGTGATGGAAACGGGTGAATTCGACTACGCCTGGAACCTGCAGCTTGCGCCTGACGTGATCGCGCAGATGGAGCAAGGCGGCAAAGGCACGCCAGTGGCTGGCTTCGGCCCGCTGGTTGAGCGCCTGATGCTCAACAATACCAACCCCGATCCAGCGCTTGGCCCCGATGAGCGCTCGGTGATCAAACCGCATCCGTTCCTCGGTGAACCGGCCGTCTATCAGGCGATGTCGCTGGCCATCGACCGGCCGCTGCTGGTGGAAGTGGGCTATGGTCAGGCCGGTAAAGTGACCTGCAACTGGGTTCCTGCCCCGGAAGCCTTCTCCTCCACCTCGATGAGCTGTGACACGCAAGACATCGCGGGCGCCAACAAGCTGCTCGATGATGCAGGCTTTGTGGACAGCGACGGCGATGGCATCCGCGAAGTGAACGGCGTGCCAATGAAGATCCTCTACCAGACCTCCACCAACGCGGTGCGCCAGGACTTCCAGGCGCTGATCAAGCAGTGGTGGTCCGAGATCGGCATCGAAGCTGAGCTGCGTAACCTCTCCGCTTCCGTGTTCTTCGGCGGTGACCCGGGTTCGCCCGACACCTTCCAGAAGTTCTATGCCGATGTGCAGATGTATGCCAACACGTTCAACGGCACCGATCCGCAGGCCTATCTGGGCAACGGTTTGTGTGACAAAGCGCCAAGCCCGGCCAGCCAGTGGCAAGGCGAGAACATCTCCCGCTTCTGCATGGAAGAGTATGACGCGCTGCATGCGCAACTGTCCGAGACTGCTGGCATCGACGCGCGTGCCGAGATCGCCAAGCAGCTCAACGACATGATGGTGCAGAACGGCGGGATGATCCCGCTGGTGCACCGTGGTCGTCTCTCGGCCCATGCCAATTCGCTGGGCGGTGTGATCCTGAACGTCTGGGACTCCGAGCTTTGGAACGTCGCGGACTGGTATCGCATCGGCGGCTAATGTGGCGGTGCGTGAGATCACGCACCCTACATCGCAAAACACCGGTAGGGTGCGTGATCTCACGCACCTTGCCATCCACAGACATTAACCAAGGCGTCGCGCATCTATGCTCACCTTCACGATCAGACGATTGATCCTGGCGATCCCGACGCTTTTGTTCATCTCTTTGGTGATTTTCCTGCTTCTGCAGCTCGCGCCCGGCGACCCGATGGCGCAGGTACCCCTGACCGTGCCACCGGAGGTGAAGGAGAAGATGCGCGAGGCTTTGGGCCTCGGCGAACCCTTGCACATCCAATACATCAAGTGGCTGCGCCAGTTCTTCTGGGTCGAGCCATTGAACCTGCTCGACACTTGGTTTGGCACCGAGTTTGCCTGGCACTGGGTTCCGGTGGATAGCAGCATCTCCGAAAGCCGCCTGGCGGTTCTGGCGGAAGAAGGACGCCTGCGCGACACCGCAGAGGGCCAGGAATACTGGAGCCCTGAGCTGCGCGTGATCTCTTGGCAGACCCGCTCGCCGGTGATGGAGATCGTGGCCCAACGTATCCCTCAAACGCTCTGGGTTGTCGGGGTCGCCTATATCGTCGGCATCCTGATCGCCCTGCCCATCGGCATCTATTCAGCCTATCGCCAATACTCTTGGTTCGACAATGCGGGCACCTTGGTCACCATGATCGGTTTCTCGGTCCCGCCTTTTTTCTCGGGCGTCTTGGTCATCGTGATCTTTTCGGTGCAGCTGAACTGGTTCCCCTCGATCTATGACACCACGCTGGTGGTCGATGATTGGGAGAGCTTCAAGCGGCAGATCAACCAGATGTTCCTGCCGGTCATGGTGCTGGCCTTGCAGATTACGTCGCAGATATCGCGATTCATGCGGGCCTCGATGCTCGACAATCTCAATCAGGACTATGTGCGCACCGCGCGGGCCAAGGGCATGCGGGAGCGCGTTGTGGTGATGACCCATGTGCTGCGCAACTCGATGATCCCAGTGGTGACCGTCATCGCGCTTGGCATCCCGTCGATCTTCGGCGGCGCGATCATCACCGAGCAGGTCTTCAAGGTGAACGGCATCGGTCAGCTTCTGATCACAGCCATTCAGGCCAACGATTTGCCGATGGTGCAGACGCTGACCTTCATTTTCGCAGTGCTGATCGTGCTCTTCAACCTCATCGCCGATGTGCTTTACGGCATTCTGGACCCGAGGATTCGCTATGACTGACGCGACCCATTCCGACGATATCTCGAAGGCCGAACCGGCGCGCAATCAGTGGTGGGATGTCTGGGACCAGTTCAAGACCCACCGCGGCGCGATGGTGGGGCTGATTGTCTTCGTGACGATTGTGTTTGGCGTGTTCTTCGGGCCGTTCATCTGGACCGCTGACCCGCAGGCCATCCCACCTGTGGTCGACATGATCAAAACGCGGGATTTCCGGCCCATCTATACTGTGCTGTGGGATTCTGGCGCAAAGGTATCGTGGGCGAACCCGCTCGGCACCGACAATCTCGCCCGCGACAATCTTGCGCGGCTCATGTATGGCGGACGCGTCTCGATCGCTGTGGGGCTGGTGGCGATGGTGCTCTCCATCGTGCTGGGCGCGCTGATCGGCGTGCTGGCAGGCTATTTCA
Source organism: Paracoccaceae bacterium (assembly GCA_028284705.1). GTDB lineage: Bacteria > Pseudomonadota > Alphaproteobacteria > Rhodobacterales > Rhodobacteraceae > Litoreibacter. The sequence continues at coordinate 29,291 of JANQRE010000044.1, forward strand.
AGAAGCTCGACGGGCCGCTGATGCGCCTGACCGACCTCTTCCTCGCCCTGCCCCTTCTGCCGCTGATCCTCGTCGCGTCGCTCCTGTTCCGCGAGCCTTTGGCCAATACCTTCGGTGTGGAGGGCGGCATTTTCGTTCTGATCGTCGCCCTGATCGGTGTCACCTCCTGGATGCAGACCGCCCGCATCGTGCGTGGCGATGTGCTGGCGCTGAAGGAGCGCGAGTTTGTCCTCGCCGCGAAATCCATCGGCACCCCGAACCGGCGCATGATCACGCGGCATATTCTGCCCAATGTGATGTCACCGATCATGGTCTCCGCCACCCTCGGCATTGCCGCCGCGATCATTACCGAGAGCGCTTTGTCCTTCCTCGGCTTCGGCTTCCCGCCGGATTTCCCGACCTGGGGACGGCTGCTGAATGACAGCGTCGACCGGATGGTCAGCTATCCGGAACGGGTGATCTGGCCCGGCACACTCATCTCCCTCACCGTGCTGTCGGTGAACTACATGGGCGACGGTCTGCGCGACGCGCTCGATCCACGGATCCGGGGCCGCTAAGCAAAAAAGGCGCTTTGAAGCGCCTTTCTCAAAGCGCCTTTGAAGGCGCTTTTGCCACCGCTCTCAGCCGCGCATCTTCTTCATAACCATGCCGACGACCATCTGCACGACCAGACCGGCCACACCGCCGCCGACGAGATTGCCCGCCATAGCGCCGAGATCCATGCCCGCACCAGCGTCACCGCCCATGCCACCCAAGAGGCCGCCCAGAAGTTGACCTCCAGCCACGCCACCGACGCCACCGGCGAGCAGGTTGCCGATATTGCCCATCGACCCGCCCGCGTTGATCTTACCGCCAGCCGCACCGCCAACAGCGCCGCCGATCACCTGTGCCAGAAGATTTTCCATGATGTCGCTCCCTCGCAAATCCGTTCTGGCCGGGACCTTGCAAAGAAGCGAGTTGCTTGGAAACCCTTGTTAGCGGGGAATTATTTCTCGATTCCGTCACGGATGCGGCGCACCATCATCCACACGGCGAGCACCACGAGCGGCGTCAAAAACGCTGCGAGCAAAAGCTTGGACAAGCCTGCCGCGTCGCCCAAAGGTGCGGCCATATAGAGAGCCAGATTGACGGCGTAGTAGCTGATCGCGACGACCGAAAGCCCCTCCACCGTGCGCTGCAGACGCAGTTGCAGATCGGCGCGTTTGTCCATGCTCTCGAGCAGTTTCTGGTTCTGCTCGGAACGTTCCACATCGACGCGCGTCCGCAAGAGATCGCCCGCCCGCGTCGCCCGTTCGGCCATCGCCGCGAGCCGCCCTTCGGCGCTTTTGACGGTGCGCATGGCGGGTTCAAATCGGCGCTGCATGAACTCGGCAAAGGTCTGACGGCCCTGATAACGCTCCTCCCGCAGCACTTCGATGCGCTGATGCACGAGCTTCTGATAGGCCTCGGTCGCGCCAAAGCGAAATGAGCTTTGCGCCAGCATCTGTTCCAGTTCCGAGGAGATTTCGAGCAGATCGTTCAGGGTTTCTTCAGGCTTCGCCGTCGCACCAGTCATCTCCGACATGGTTCTGCTCAAGCTTCGGTCGAGCTCGCCCATGCGATCCCCGAGCGCTCGCACCCGGGCAAGACCCAGCATCGACATGGTCTTATAGGTCTCGATCTCGCAAATCCGCTGCACGATGCGTCCCGTGCGGCGTGGCCCGGTTTGCGGACTGACGAACACTGCAAACCGCATATGCCCCGCCGGATCGATCCGGAAATCGCCTGCGATCACGGCGGAGCCGTCGAGGATCTCGCTGACCGCGACGCTTTCCTGCACGAACCAGTCGCCCAGTTGCGGAATATCGGCCTCAGCGTTGACGCGCTCTTCAATGCGGATCAGGGCAGAGGTTACCCGCACCCCCGGCGCTTTTGCGAGCCAATCGGCGGGAAAATGGTCGAAGGCCTTGGGGTCGTACGGTCGCTCCTCCAGCCGGTCGACAAACAGCGTGTAAGTCACAAATTCCGTGTGGCTTTCCCATTTCAGCCGGGCATTTCCAAGCTGCCCGAACCAGTGGGTGGCGCCGGGTTGCGGATGCGGCGCGCCATGCAGGTCGAGAAGTGCGATCAGATGCGCGCGATCCACCTCGCGGTCGCGCGCGACGGCGTCCTTGGGTTGTTTGATCGCCAGGAATATCGCACCGCTCGGGGCTGCGACGGTCGGAAACGGGCGGGCATGCAACTCATTGGCGAGCGCATAGCGCAGGGTGTGGTCTTCGATGGGAGGCATGGATCGAACCGCTTAACTGATCCCGGCAACCTAGAGCATTTTCCGCCCCTGTAAAGGAAAATCCTTTGAAATGAGTGGGTTAACTGTGTGCGATTGTATGCATGCCAAACGATGCGCGTGGGGGCGATCCAGCCTCCTCACCGGATCGCCCCGACAGTTCAGTTGTCTTGCGCGTTTTGCCAGCGCGCCCTGATCGACCGGCGTTCCCAGCGCGAGATGAAGCGCGGGCTCGGTTTGTTGGCGCGGTCGCGGCGACTTTCCCACCGGTCGACGCGGTCTTCGATCACGTCGCGGCGGCCATGATCGACCCGCTCATCGCGGCGGCTCTCGATCCGGTCGAGCCGGTCCTCCAGACGGTCCAACGGGCCGCCGTTATTCGCCGCACTTGCGCTGACCGGGATTGCGACGGCAAACGCCGTCACCAGAAAAATTGTCGTGCTCTTCATTTTTGCCTCCTCATTGGGTTTCAGATGAGGAGCACACGCAGTCACACGGGATTTCCGTCGCTATTTCTCTGCAGGTTCCAATTTGTCCTGGGTTTTGGTCTCGAAATCTGAGGCATCGTGGCGTTCATGCAACTGACCCTCGAGCGGCCCGCTAGTGCGGTTCACCATGATACCGCGCTGCACGGCAGGGCGCGCCGCGATCTGTTTTTCCCAGCGGATAACGTGTTCATATTCGTGCACGGAGAGGAATTCGCCCGCATCGTAGCTCTCGCCCCGCACGGTGCGGCCATACCAGGGCCAGGTCAGCATATCGGCAATCGTGTAGTCGTCGCCCGCGAGGTATTCGTGCTCCGCCAAGTGTCGGTCGAGCACGTCCAACTGGCGCTTCGCCTCCATTGCGAACCGGTTGATCGGGTATTCCTGCTTCGTCGGTGCATAGGCGTAGAAATGGCCGAACCCGCCGCCAAAATAGGGTGCCGAACCTTGCAGCCAGAAGCTCCAATTCAGACACTCGGTGCGGGCTTTCAACTCGGTCGGCAGGAAAGCACTGTCGAATTTCTCGGCGAGATACATCAGGATCGATGCGCTTTCGAACACCCGCAGCCCGGTGGTGGTGTCGAGCATCGCCGGGATTTTGGAGTTTGGATTGATCTCGACAAAGCCGGAGCCGAACTGCTCACCATCGCCGATCTTGATCAGCCAGGCGTCATATTCGGCCCCGTCAAACCCGAGCGCCAAAAGCTCTTCGAGCATGATCGTCACCTTCTGCCCGTTGGGTGTAGCCAGCGAGTAGAGCTGCAAAGGGTGTTTGCCAACTGGCAGGTCCTTGTCATGGGTCGCGCCAGCGATGGGTCGGTTGATCGAGGCCCAATCCCCGCCGCTTTCACGGTCCCAGGTCCAGACTTTTGGCGGGGTGTACTCGTCTTGCATCATGTCGCTCCTTTCGCGCTGAGGGTCAGAAAAACCCGGACCGCGCGGAGGTGCAAGTCAAAGACGCTGGACGCGCTTATCTTCCGCTCACGAGCGGGTCCTCAGGCATTCATCCATCGCGGGCGATCTGAGAGCGATGGTCGGAAATATCTCAGGCACCAGGAGCCTGAAACTCCTCAAACCCACCTTCGAAAATCGTCGCAACGTGCGCGTCCTCGTGCGGATGGGGCTCGCCGATATGCCCGGGTTCTTTGGCAGGTACGAAGGATGTCACAACCCCATCGGCATTATCTGACGGGACGACGATCTGTGATCCAAGGTTAAACTTGGCAACCGTCGATGCGAGGCTGTCCGCCTCGCCGCGCAACGACATACTCGCGGCGGATGTCTCCTCGAACATCGCGGCGTTTTGTTGGGTCATCTGATCCAGTTCATTCATCGCGACATTGACCTCGTTCAGGCCCGTGGATTGTTCCTTCGATCCGGTCGCGATACGCGTCACGCCCTCTGAAATTTCTGAGATGGCTGTGATGATCTCTTCCAAGGCCGATTTCGTATTGCCCACGAGCAGAACGCCATCATCGATCTTCGCGATCGAGCTTGTGATCAACTCGTTGATTTCGTTGGCAGCTTCGGAGGAGCGCTTCGCGAGCGACCGCACTTCCGAGGCGACGATTGCAAAACCGCTTCCAGCCTGCCCGGCCCGCGCGGCTTCCACCCCGGCATTGAGCGCCAGAAGGTTGGTCTGAAAGGCAATATCATCAATGATCGTCGTGATCTTCGAAATCTCACCCGAAGTCATCTGAATATCGGTCATCGAGGCTGCGGTCTTTTCCGCGATGTCGCCGCCAATCGTGGCGTTCTGACGGGTGTCATCGGATTTGATACGCGCTTCTTCGGCGTCTTCCGCGGCTTCGCGCACTGCGGAGGTCATCTCATCCAGGGCGACGGCAGTCTCTTCTAGTGCGGCGGCCTGGCGCTCTGTGCGCAAGGACAGTTTTTCCGCCGCCGCGCTGATATTGCTCGCCTCCGAACGCACCGTTTCTGCGTTTCGGCTCACATCGCTGATCGTCTCTCGCAACGCCGCGACGCTGGAGTTGAAATCGTGACGCAAGCTTTCATAATCGTCCGGGAACGCGCCCTCGATGGTTGCGGTCAGATCGCCGTCGGCGAGTTTCTGCAGCGCATTCCCAAGTTCCCGCACGACCGCTTCCTGTGCCTTGCGGGCGGTCTCGGCTTGCTGCTCCAGTTCGGTGGCATGGCGCATGTGAGCGCGAAAGGCCTCGATTGCGCGGGACAGCTCACCCAATTCGTTATCCGCCGCGGTGCCCGGTATCTCGCTCTCTAGATCGCCATCGACGATCCCCATCGTGCGCCGGTTCAATGCGAACAAAGGTTTGGTGACAGATCGGGCAATCAAGGCGCCGAGCACAAACAGAATAAGAGCACTTATGGCAATCGTCCTGAGGGCCGCGTTACGAAGCGCGGCCTGCTCTGCCGCGATATGCCCCTTGCCCCGCGCGGCCGCCACGATCCAGCCCCAGGACTCAAAGTTGACGGCGAAACTGAGCTTTCGGCCCGGGTCCTCAGCCACAAGATACGAATGGTAGCGCACCACACCAGAACCATCCAACGCGGCCCGCAACAATTCGCGGTAGACAAAGGTACCCTCGGGGTCCTGCAGATTTGCCTGATTGGTGCCGATCAGCGTGGCATCTCCGCCATGGATCAGCACATCCATCTCGCGATTGAACCCGAAGAGATAAGTCCCGTCCCCGAAGCGCATCCCGTTCAGAAGCCGGACGGCGTCGGCCTGGGCCTGAGCCCGGGTCCTTTCGCCGGATAGAACTTGGGCGTCGAGGTCCTCCAGCACGCTCACACCGAGCTGCACGAGGGCCTGAAGCTCGGCTTCAAGTCGATTTGCCTCCTGCCGCGTGGCCAATTGGTAGATGACCCCGCTCAGCACAAAGCAGGCGATGAGAGACACCAGAACAAGGGCATAGATTCGGGTGTTAATCCGGAAGTTCAACTTGGCGCGCATGGGACCGTTCGCTTGCTGATAGGCCCGCGCAACATGCGCCCGATATCTTAATTTCTGGATTCCTGCCGACAGGCCTGTCGGATCAAGGGTTTAGGGGTCGAGCTCACCATGTGGCCAAACAAAAAGGCACCGCGCAGAGGCCGCGCGATGCCCTTTTTCAATTTGCCAGACCGGCGTCAGTCGATCATCGGCAAGAGCTTATCGAGGCTCTCCTTCGCGTCGCCGTAGAACATCCGCGTATTGTCCTTAAAGAACAGCGGGTTCTCGATGCCGGAATAGCCCGTGCCCTGCCCCCGTTTCATCACGAAGGTCTGTTTGGCCTTCCAGACCTCCAGAACCGGCATGCCGGCAATTGGCGAGTTCGGATCGTCCTGGGCCGCGGGGTTCACGATGTCGTTCGAGCCGATGATGATCGTGACATCCGTGGACGGGAAGTCGTCGTTGATCTCGTCCATCTCAAGCACGATGTCGTAAGGCACCTTCGCCTCGGCCAGAAGCACGTTCATGTGACCCGGCAGACGACCAGCGACGGGGTGAATACCAAAGCGCACCTCCTTGCCCTTGGCGCGCAGCTTGCGGGTCAGTTCCGCCACGTTCTGCTGCGCTTGCGCCACCGCCATGCCGTAGCCCGGCACGATGATCACGCTGTCGGCCTCGTTGAGCGCTGAGGCGACGCCGTCGGCCTCGATGGCCACCATCTCGCCTTCGACCTCCATCTGAGGTCCACCACCGCCGCCGAAGCCGCCGAGGATCACCGAGACGAAGTTGCGGTTCATCGCCTTGCACATGATGTAGCTGAGGATCGCACCGGACGAGCCAACCAAAGCACCGACCACGATCAGAAGATCATTGCCGAGCGAGAAGCCGATGGCCGCAGCCGCCCAACCGGAATAGGAGTTCAGCATCGAGACGACGACCGGCATATCCGCCCCGCCGATCCCCATGATCAGGTGATAGCCGATGAAGAGCGCCAGAAGCGTCAGCAGAACCAGTGTCCAGCTGCCCGACCCGCCGAGATACATGATCAGGAACAGAAGCGACAGCGCGGCAGCACCTGCATTCAGGATATGTCCGCCGGGGAGTTTTTTGGCGGCCGTATCGATCTCGAAGGGCAGCTTGCTGGACGAGCCAGAGAGCTTGCCATAGGCCACAACCGACCCTGTGAAGGTGACCGCGCCGATCCAGATGCCCAATGCGAGTTCGATCCGCAGGATCGTGATCTCCACCGACGATTTCTTGGCAACCAGCTGACCAAAGGCAGACAGGCTGTCATGGACCTCTTTCGGCAGACCGATGGCGGTATGACCATCGGGGCCCACAGCCCCCAGAACCCCGCCATGTTCGGCGTAAAGGCTGGAGGCCGTATTGATCATGATGTCGGCGTTGAAGCCGACAAAGACCGCCGCCAGCCCCACCAGCGAGTGCATGATGGCAACAAGCTCGGGCATCTGGGTCATCTCGACCCTGGTGGCCAGTTGATACCCCACCGCAGCACCGCCCGCGATCAGGACAAGCGACAGCCACCAGAGGCCCGCCCCTGGGCCGATCAGCGTTGCCAGAACAGCAATCGCCATACCGACAATGCCATACCAGACAGCGCGTTTGGCGCTTTCCTGCCCGGACAGACCGCCGAGCGAGAGAATGAACAAGACAGCAGCAACAACGTAAGCTGCAGTGGTAAATCCGAATTCCATGGTCCCTACCCCTCAGCTCACGATTTCTGGAACATGGCGAGCATGCGCCGGGTGACGAGGAAGCCACCGAAGATGTTCACCGCCGCCAACGCCACCGCCAGCATCGACAGGATCGTGATGATCGCCGACGACGAGCCGATCTGGATCAGGGCGCCGAGGATGATGATGGACGAAATCGCGTTGGTGACCGCCATGAGCGGCGTGTGCAGCGAATGTGCAACCCCCCAGATCACCTGGAAGCCCACGAAGACCGCGAGCACAAAAACGATGAAGTGCTGCATGAAACTTGCAGGTGTATAAAGGCCCGCCAGCAGGATCAGCACGCCGCCGATGCCGAGCAGGGTGAATTGCTGTTTGGTCTGCGCCTTGAAGGCCGCGACCTCCTGCGCCTTTTTCTCTTCCGGCGTCAGCTCTTTCGGCTTCTCTTTCGGCACGGTCGCGATAGCCGCAACCTTGGGTGGTGGCGGCGGGAAGGTGACTTCCTTGGCGTGGGTCACGGTCGCGCCGCGGATCACATCATCTTCCATGTCATGCACGATCTTACCGTCCTTTTCAGGTGTAAGGTCGGCCATCATGTGTCTGATATTGTTGGAATAAAGTGTCGAGGACTGCGTGGCCATCCGGCTTGGGAAATCCGTGTAGCCGATGATGGTGACATCATTGTCGGTGACGATTTTCTCGTCCTTGACGGTCAGTTTGCAGTTGCCGCCTTTCTCCGCCGCGAGGTCGACAATCACCGAACCCGGTTTCATCGCCTTGACCATATCCTCGGTCCAAAGCTCGGGCGCTTCGCGGTTCGGGATCAGGGCCGTACAGATGACAATGTCCATCTCGGGCGCCATCTCGCGGAATTTTTCGAGCTGTTTCTCGCGGAATTCCGGGGAGGACGGCGCGGCATAACCGCCGGTGGCGGCTGAATCCTGCGCGCTTTCCTCGAATTCGAGGAAGACAAACTCCGCGCCCATGGACTCGATCTGTTCGGCGACTTCGGGGCGCACATCGAACGCATAGGTGATGGCCCCCAGCGAGGTCGAGGTGCCGATGGCAGCGAGGCCTGCAACCCCTGCCCCGATCACGAGGACCTTCGCGGGCGGCACTTTGCCGGCAGCCGTCACCTGTCCGGTGAAGAAGCGGCCAAAATTGTTACCCGCTTCGATCACAGCCCGGTAGCCCGCGATATTGGCCATGGACGAGAGCGCATCCATCTTCTGGGCGCGGCTGATGCGGGGCACCATTTCCATGGCGATGACCGTCGCGCCTTTGTCGGCGGCGGATTTCATCTTCTTCTCATTCGCACCGGGGTTGAAGAAGGAGATCAGTGTCTGCCCGTCGCGCAAGCGTTTCATCTCATTGGCATCGGGCTCGCGCACCTTGGCGACAACATCAGCGGCTTTCCAAAGCGCGGCGGCGGTCTTCACGACCTCAACGCCGGCGTCCTTATAGGCTTTGTCGGAAAACCCGGCCCGCTCGCCCGCTTTTGTCTCGATCACGCATTCATGGCCGAGTTTTTGCAGCTGGAGCGCGCTTTCCGGCGTCATCGCGACGCGGTTTTCGCCCTCAAAAGTCTCTTTTGGTGCACCAATCTTCATCTGGTCCCCTCATCGGTGTTTGGCCCTAGGCAGCAGGATGGCGCTGCTTTAGCCCTTGCGCCGCGGGATCACAAGCCGATGCCGTAGCGTCAGCGCGCAATGATCATGCGTCATCCGCCCGGGCGTCTTTGCGAATATGTCGCTGGTCAGTTGGCCGCAAAACGCGCTACGTTTTTGCCAAGCGCGAAAAATGAGGCAAATCCATGAGTTTAGACGGCAAACATGCGCTTGTGACGGGGGGCGGCACGGGCATTGGGCTCGCCGTCGCGCGGGGTTTGGTGCGTCAAGGTGCGCAGGTGACGATATCCGGCAGACGCTTGGAAACACTGGAAAAAGCGGCTGAGGACATGGCGGGGTTGCACCCGGTGCATATGGATGTCGCCGCCCCCGAATCCGTTTCCGACGCTGTGCAGTCCGCAACCGCCGCCCGTGGACCTGTTCAGATTTGCGTTGCAAATGCCGGGATTGCGGAGGGGCGTTCGATCCTGAAGACCGATCTGGCCTTCTGGCGGCAGATGATGGCGATCAATCTCGACGGCGCCTTTCTGACCGTGCAGGCCTGTCTGCCCGGCATGCTGGAGGCTGGATGGGGCCGTGTGATCGCCGTCTCCTCCATCGCGGGTGTTCGGGGTCTGAAAGGCGCGCCCGCCTATACCGCGTCAAAACACGGGATGATCGGACTGATCCGGTCGCTCGCGGCGGATTACGCAGGCAAAGCCGTCACCTTCAACGCCCTCTGCCCGGCTTATGTCGACACCGAGATCATCACGCGCAACACGGAAAGCATCATGGCGCGCACCGGATTGGATGAAGACAAAGCCCGCGCCCTGATGGTCGATGTGAACCCGCATGGCCGCCTGATCGCACCCGATGAGGTCGCCGAGGCTGCCGTGTTTTTGTGCAGCGATGCCTCTGAAAGCGTCAACGGGCAGGCGCTTCAGATCGCGGGCGGCGAAATCTGACTGTTTCGGAAATTTGAACAGAGTCGTGATCGGCCAGCGCTTGCGCGCCCTGTAACCTTTCGATTACACATAAGATGTATAGATTTTTGGACATATGAAGATCGGAACACGACGGATATGGCCAGACCTTGCCCCCCATCCGTGAAAGTGCGGCCCTTTCTGACGTCGGACGCGCAGGCGACCCGTGCGATCTATCATGACGCGGTGATTGGCGGCACGTCTGCGCATTATTCGCGCTCTCAGCGGCTCGCTTGGGCGGGCAGTCGCGCGGTGCCGCCCGGCTGGGTCAAACGCCTGCGCGAGCAATACACGCTGGTTGCCACGCTGGAGGGGCGCATCATCGGCTTCATGTCGATGGCGAAGAGCGGCTATCTCGATCTGGCTTTCGTGCTGCCCGCGATGATGGGATCGGGGATCGCCGCACGCATCTATGAAGCGCTGGAGGCCTGGGCGCGCAAATCTGGCCTGACAGCGCTGACAACCGAGGCCAGTCACCTGGCCCGGTCGTTTTTTTCCAAACACGGGTGGAAAGTGGTGGCCGCGCAAGAGGTCGAAATCCGCGGCCAGCTGCTGGAGAATTTCAGGATGGCAAAAAGCCTCTGATCACTCCGCCGCAATTTCTCCATTGGCGATCTGTTCGGCCTCGATGCTCTCGAAGAGCGCCTTGAAATTGCCCTCGCCGAACCCGTCATCGCCTTTGCGCTGGATGAATTCGAAGAAGATCGGCCCGATCACGGTTTTGGAGAAGATCTGCAACAGGATGCGGGTCTCACCGCCATCCACAACGCCTTCGCCGTCAATCAGGATACCGTGTTTCATCATCCGATCCAGCGGCTCCTCGTGACCGACGACGCGGTCTTTTGAGAGCTTGTAATAGGTCTCCGGCGGTCCCGGCATGAACTTGATGCCGTTTTCCGAAATCCGATCGGTCGCGTCATAGATGTCGCGCGCGCCGACTGCGATGTGCTGGATGCCCTCGCCATTGTATTTCTTCAGGTAGGAGACGATCTGCCCGGTCTCGCCACGATCTTCGTTGATCGGGATGCGGATGCGCCCGCAGGGCGAAGTCAGCGCCCGTGAAAAGAGCCCGGTGAATTTGCCTTCGATATCGAAGAATCGAATCTCCTTGAAGTTGAAAAGCCGTCCGTAGAATTCGAACCAGACATCCATGTTACCCTTGAAGACATTGTGGGTCAGGTGGTCGAGATAGTAGAAGCCGACACCTTCGGGATGGGCATTGTCGATCCAGGTGAACTCTTCATTGTAAGGATTTGTTTCGTAATATTTATCGGTGAAGTAGATCAGGCTGCCGCCGATCCCTTTGATCGCAGGCCAGTCGAGGGTTTTGTCCGCGCCTTCATAGGGCTCGGCACCCTTTGCGACGGCATGGTCAAAAGCATGTTGTGCGTCCACGACCCGCCAAGCCATGGAGGGTGCGCAAGGTCCGTGCTCTTCGACGAATTTCGCCGCGAAGCTGCCCGGCTCGGCGTTCAGCACGTAAGTGATATCGCCCTGCTGCCAGAGTTCGATCTGCTTGGTTTTGTGGGTCGCGGTGTGCACATAGCCCATCTTTGCAAAGAGCGTGCGCAACTCCTCCGGCTCCGGATGAGCAAACTCGACAAACTCGAACCCGTCCGTGCCAGCGGGGTTGTCATCGGTGATTTTGGCTTTCGGGGCGTCGTGCGGGAAAGGACCCATGTTACATCTCCTGTTCGCTTTGAATAAAAGATAGCGCCGGGATGATGCGATTTCTGCGCATTCTTTGGCGCTCTTAGGCCATATTCTTCAAAAATCGCGCATTAAGATCGCAAATAGCGACAAAATCCCGCATGTATCCTCAAATTACCAATAGATTAACGCGTTTAAAAATTCTAAACTCGGTAAGAGATTGGAAACCACGAAAATGCGGCTGTATCTCGCCGCCCGGTGACGGGTCGGACCGGAAAGGCGCATATGGCGACGGCAAACAAAAGGGTCAAAAATGGCGCAACTTGATGCCACCGATTTAAAAATTTTAAACTTCGTGCAGAAAACCGGCAATGCGACCGCGCAGGAATTGGGTGATGCGCTGCATCTCTCCGCGTCCCAGGCCGGTCGCCGTCGCCAACGGCTCGAGGCCGAGGGTATCATCAAAGGCTACTCGGCCCGCATCGACCCGGCCACCCTTGGCCTCTCTGTTCAGGCCTTCGTGCAGGTTCAAACCGCCTCCCACACGCCTGACACCCATACCAGCTTCCTGCGACTTGCCAATCTGCAACCCCAGATCACCGCTGCCTGGATCATGACCGGCACCGCGGATTATATGCTGCGGGTGTTTTGCGAAGACCTCGCCGCGCTCAACAGTCTCGTTCAGGATATCCTCCTCCCCCACCCCTCCGTCGCCCGCGTCACCAGCCAGATCGTCATGGATCAGTTCAAACGTGACGCGCCCCTGCCGGTGTAAGCGAGCACCCCAAATCGCCCCTACCAATGCCTGCCCAAGCGACTTAGGCTCAAAGACACGTCCCTCCGGAGCCTTTTGATGGAATCTTTCCTCTACCAAGCGACGATCTATCTGCTGGCGGCCTGTCTGGCTGTGCCTCTGGCGGTGCGCTTGGGGCTCGGTTCGGTGCTGGGTTACCTCATGGCCGGGATCGTGATCGGACCCATTGCAGGCCTTGTCGGCTCCGAGACCCAGGATTTGCAGCATTTCGCCGAGTTCGGCGTGGTCATGATGCTCTTTCTCATCGGGCTAGAGCTTGAGCCCCGCACGCTTTGGGACATGCGCCATAAACTTCTGGGACTGGGCGGGTTGCAGGTCGGCGTCACCGGCCTTCTGATCACCGGGGCGGCGCTTATGCTTGGTCAACCTCTGACGGTCGCCGCGGCTATCGGCATGATCTTCGCGCTATCGTCCACCGCCATCGTGTTGCAAACCCTGAACGAGAAGAACCTGATGCAGACCGGTGGCGGGCGCTCGGCCTTCTCCGTCCTTCTGACGCAGGATATCGCTGTCATCCCTATGCTGGCCCTGATGCCGCTTTTAGCGCTGAGCAGCCTGCAACACGCGAGCCATGACGCCCATGGCGACGATCACGGGCCCCAGATCATGTCTCTCATCGAAGGTCTACCGGGCTGGGGTGTGACGCTGGTCACCATCAGCGCGATCATTGCGGTGGTCCTGGCTGGCCACTTCCTGACGCGTCCGATCTTCCGCTACATCCACATGTCACGCCTGCGGGAGATGTATTCCGCCGTCTCGCTGCTCTTTGTGGTCGGGGTCGCGGTGCTGATGAATATGGTTGGCCTGTCCCCGGCGCTTGGCACCTTCGTGGCCGGTGTCGTGCTCGCCAATTCCGAGTTCCGCCACGAGCTTGAGGCCGATATCGCGCCCTTCAAAGGCCTGCTTCTGGGGCTCTTCTTCATCACTGTGGGTGCCGGCATCAATTTCGCCGTACTGTTCGGCTCCCCCTTCATCATCATTGGCCTCACGCTCGGCATCATGCTGATCAAAGGTCTCGTGCTCTACGGCCTCGCGGTGCTGTTCAACATCCGCCGCCGCGACAAGATGCTTTTTGTGCTGTCCCTCGCCCAGGCCGGGGAATTCGGCTTCGTCCTGATCAGCTTCGCCCTGCAGCAAAGCGTCATGCCACGCGATCTGGCGGAGATGCTGCTGCTCATTGTCGGCCTCTCGATGCTGCTGACGCCGCTTCTCTTCATCGCCTATGATTTCGTCGCCAAACGCATGAGCGATGTGGTGCCCGAGATCGAACATGATGAGATCGATGAGCAAGGTGCGGTGATCATCGCGGGCATCGGCCGGTTTGGGCAGGTGGTGAACCGTCTGGTCTCGCAATCAGGGTTCTCCACCACCGTGCTCGACCATGATCTGGAGACGATCCAACTGATGCGCCGGTTCGGTTTCAAGGGCTTCTTTGGCGATCCGACCCGACCCGACCTTCTGCACGCGGCAGGGTTAGACGAAGCGAAAGTGCTCGCGGTCTGCGTGGACAATCGCGATGCGGCGGTGAAGCTGGTGAAATATGCCCGCTCTGAGCGGCCGGATATCCACATCATCGCCCGCGCCTATGACCGCCAGCATGTCTTCCAGCTGTATCAGGCGGGGGCCAATGACATTGTGCGCGAGATGTTTGACAGTTCGCTGCGCGCCGGTCGTTACGTGCTGGAGCAGATGGGGCTGACCGAGTTCGAAGCGCATCAGCAGGAGACGACGTTCTACCAGATGGACCGCGAGGGCATGAAGGAACTTGCCATGGTCTGGGATCCGAAACGACCCGCCAGCGAGAACCCGGCCTATATCGAGAAAGCCAAAGAGCTGAACCGCGATCTGGAGACCGCGCTGCTCACCAAACTGAACGCTCAAAAGGCGCTGCGTCAGGCCAATCAGCAACCGACGCCCCGTGAAGAGGACCCGGCGGAGAAATCGGCTTAGAGCGAAATCGGTTTAACCTGTAACCGGATGCATCGCTTAACGCGTTGAAATCTATGATTTCAGGCAGCGTTAAGTGATGCAGATTTACCGATTTCTGCTTTAGCCGTCGCTGACGCCCGCTTCGGCAAATGTCGCCATGCCGGAATGGCAGGCCACAGCGCCTTTCAGGATGCCAATCGCGAGCGCCGCGCCGGACCCTTCGCCGAGGCGCAACCCGAGGGTCAGAAGCGGCTCCTTGCCAATCGCCTCCAACATGCGCCGATGCGCGCCTTCTGCCGACCTGTGCCCGGCCACCACATGATCAAGCGCGCCATCCGCTGCCTCATGCAGAACCAGCGCGGCAGAGGTGGCAATGAACCCATCAAGGATGACCGGAATGCGATGCATACGTGCCGAGGCCATGGCCCCTGCCATCGCTGCGATCTCGCGCCCGCCCAGACGGCGCAGCACCTCGAGCGGCTCGTCCAAATGGTCTTCGTGTTTCTGCAGACCCGCCGCCACGACCTTTGTCTTCAGCGCCAGACCATCATCGCTGACCCCGGTGCCGCGCCCGGTGAATTCCGCGGCACTTCCATGGAGAAGGGCCGCGGCAATGGCGGCTGCCGAGGTGGTGTTGCCGATGCCCATCTCGCCGGTAACCAGCAGATCGGCGTCGGGGTCCACGGCGTCCCAGCCCGCGCGCAGGGCCGCGACGCAGTCTTCTTCGCTCATCGCCGCCTCAAGGGTGAAATCCGCCGTTGGCCGGTCGAGCTCCAAAGCATGTACATCCATCTTCGCGCCAAAAAGGTCAGACAATTGATTGATCGCCGCACCACCATGCTCAAAATTCAGCACCATCTGCGCGGTCACTTCGGCCGGAAAGGCCGACACGCCGCGCGCCACGACCCCGTGGTTTCCGGCAAAAACCAGTACTTGCGGCGCGGCGATTGTGGGTCGGTCGGTGCGGCGCCAACTGCCATACCAGATCGCCAGGTCTTCCAGCGCTCCCAAGGCGCCCGGGGGTTTCGTCAGCTGCCCGTTGCGCGCCTCAGCACCGGCACGCGCCTCCGCATCAGGTCGGGGAAGATCGCCAAGAAGCGCGGCAAATTCCGCGAGCGTTACGAAGGGTTTGGGCATAAAGGGACGCTCCCTGGGCGTTGCAAAATCGTTTCCCTCTCTTTACGCCGGAGCGAAGGAGACACAAGTCTGGATTCACCGCCCTATGGCGTTTCGCTTAGATCGCTGGCACTTACTGCGTGACGTTCGCGTCGCGTTGATGCTTCTGACCCGGTTGCCCCTGCCGCCGGTGGAAATGGAGGATCAGTCCGAGGCAGCGGAGGCTGCCTGGTCTTTCCCGCTTGCTGGCGTCGCGCTTGCCGCCATTGCTGGTCTCATCGCCAATGCAGCACTAGCCCTCGATCTGCCAGCCGGGTTGGCCGCTGGCCTTGCACTTGCCACGCTCATCATCGGCAGCGGAGCCATGCATGAGGACGGGCTCGCCGATTGCGCGGACGGGTTCTGGGGTGGCTGGGACAAAGCACGCCGCCTCGAGATCATGCGTGACAGTCGTATCGGTGCCTATGGCGTTCTGGCCTTGATCCTGATCATCGGTCTTCGGTGGGGCGCTTATGCAGCCATCTTCATCGCGGGTCCGGTTTTTGGGCCTTTGATTGCGGCTGCTCTGCTCTCGCGCGCGGCCATGGTCACGGTGATGAACGCTCTGCCCAATGCGCGTGCGGATGGTCTCTCTCACGGGTCTGGTCGTCCCGGTGCTGCAAACACCTGGTCCGCCATCGGACTGGCCGTTGTGATCAGCATCCTTTTGCTGGGTTGGCTCAGCGCGCTCGCCATTGCTGCGGCCCTCTTCGCCGGTCTCACCTGCGCGCAGATCGCGAGAGCCAAAATCGACGGGCAAACCGGCGATGTGCTTGGGGCCACGCAGCAGATCACGGAAGTGGCGATACTGCTGGTGCTGGCCGCTTCACTCTGATCTGAGAATGCCTCGAAGCTGGGGGGTCTGGGGGGCATCCCCCAGCCGGGTCGCTCATGGCGCAAGCCATGGCGAAAGCCCGGTCCCAAAAGAAAGCGCCCGCTGAAAAGCGAGCACTTTCAAATCTTTATGATGTGATCTTTAAGCGGCGCGGCTGATCAGAACATCATCTATTTGCTTTTGCGCACCCACCTCATCTTCACCGCTCACCGCAGCGATTTCGCGGGTCAGGCGCTCGAGTGCTGCTTCATAAAGCTGACGCTCCGAATAGCTCTGCTCGCGTTGATCACCATGGCGGTGCAAGTCGCGCACCACCTCGGCAATTGCGATCAGATCGCCGGAATTGATCTTCTGTTCATATTCTTGTGCCCGGCGCGACCACATGGCCCGCTTCACCCGCGCCTTGCCCTTCAGCGTGGTGAAGGCTTTCGTCACGACATCCGGCGAGGACAAGCTGCGCATGCCCACTTCGGTCGCCTTATGGGTCGGTACCCGCAGGGTCATCTTGTCTTTCTCGAACGCGATCACGAACAGCTCCAGCTCGAACCCGGCAACTTCCTGCTTTTCGATCGAGACAATCTTGCCGACCCCATGTGCGGGATAGACGACAAAATCATTGGGGCTGAAATCGAGTTTCTTCTTGCTCATATTCACTTCCTTCGCGGCGGCCATCCGGCCCGTTGTCACACAGCGAAAAGGACGGGCCTCAGGAATTCCTGAGGTCAATCCTCCTCCGAATTTTAAGGTCAAACCCTCGGTTGCGTGGCAGCAAGCTCGCGGGCGTCTTCCCAACTTGAGAAAGAATGTAACACAAAAATGACTATTTTCAAAGCACTCTGCCCCCGTTTCCGGCTTTGCGGCTTGTTTTTAAGGCGATTTACGCTGCGTCGCAGCGAGTGCAGGGCGAATCGGAGCGCTCAGCCACCCTCACCCGGCGCTTCGGAGAAATACTTCTCCAATTTGCCCTCTTCCCCGTCGCGCTCATCGGCCTCCGGCAGCGGGTCTTTCTTGGTGATGATCACCGGCCACATCTCGGAATATTTCCGGTTGAACTCGACCCATTTCTCCATGTCGGGCTCGGTGTCGGGGCGGATCGCATCCGCGGGGCATTCGGGTTCACAAACGCCACAGTCGATGCACTCATCGGGGTGGATGACCAGCATGTTCTCGCCCTCGTAGAAGCAGTCCACCGGGCAGACTTCCACGCAGTCGGTGTATTTGCAGGCAATGCAGGCATCGTTGACGATGTAGGTCATGAAACATGTCCAAATTGTCGGGTCCAGATCGGTGTAATTTAGCCCGTCAGATCATTCAAGAACGATTCCGGGGACGTGTCGTCACGGGTCCTTGATCTCGCCTTTGACGCGGTCCAGATCACGACGGTCCTTCTTGGTCGGACGCCCGCCCACACGGGTGGTTTCCGGATTGGCCGGTTTCGGGTCGGGCGGCGGTGTATGGTCGATATAAAGCGCTTGGGCCTCCGGGGCCGGTCCGCGCCGCGCCCCGATGCCGGTGATCTCGATCACCCGGATGACGCGGCCTTGCGGAAAGGTCAGCGTATCGCCGGGACCGACCGTATGTGAGGCCTTCTGCGCCTTCTCCGAATTCACCCTTACATGGCCCCCCGTCACCTGCTTGGCCGCGAGCGTGCGGGTTTTGAAAAACCGCGCATGCCAGAGCCATTTGTCGAGGCGTATGGTCTCCCGCTCAGCGCTCAATCCTTCTTGAGCCCCATCAGCGCCTGCGCAAAGGGGTTGTCGGGATCAATGGCTTTCTCTTTCTTCGGCGGGCGGGCGGAGAATTTTTGCGCTTTGTCCTTGCGTGGACCTTTGGGTTTGGGCTTGCCGCGAGGTTTGGGTTTTCCACCGCCGCGATTGCCGCGCGCAAAGCCACCCCAGGTGAAGGTATAGAAGACCTCCATCTCCGGGCCCTCCGGTGTGGCCTCTTCCGGCGAGGCAGTCCCGTCAGGGAGTGATGAGCTGTCGGCCACAGCGTCCACCTTGGGCACCTCGTCGCCCCCTTGCGGGGCCGCCTCGGCAGGTACGGCTTTCACCTTCTCGCGCTCGCCCTTCTCGGCCTTATACCCGAGCCCTTGCATGAGATCGGCAAACTGCTCCAGCGTCATGCCAGTGATCGACAGCATATCCGCCTTGGCCTCGAACCCACCGCGGCTGTCTTCACTGCGCAACTGATCGGCGAGACGCTCCAGCATATCGATGCGGATCGCACGCTCACCCGCCAGCCGGTAGCCCGCATTGGCATAATACCCTTCCGGCGCATCCTTCACGGCAGGCACTGTCACCAGGCCCGGGGGTGGCGCTTCAGGAAATTCCTGCAAGCCTTTGGAAAGCGACCACAATACCAGACGCAGGCGCGTCGGCGCCGGTTTCAGAAGAAGCGGCATGAAGATCGTGAACTGTCCGAACCGCACCCCGTGTTTGCGCAAGAGTCCTCGCGCATCCTGATCGAGCGCTTTGACCTCCGAGGCCACCTGATCGCGGGGGATCACGCCGAGCGCTTCGACCATCTGGAAGGCGAACCCTTTCGCCAGGCCGGTCAGTGTCTCGTCCTTCGACATCTCCAGCATCGGCTCGAAACCGGCAGCGATCTTGCGGTCGATGAAATGCTGCAAACGGCGTTTCACCTTCTCGGCGACATCTGCGCCTGCCTCCTCATCGACAAACGCCTCGATGCCGGGCTTCAGCGGGTCATCGCCTTTCACCAGCTTGCCGACGGCCAACTCACCCCACATCAGCCCGCCCTGCTCGGTGAAGTCCATCTCGGTGTCCGGCGCGTTGTAAAACTTGTCCGCGCGCAGATTGAAATGGGGCGCCAGTGCTGCCAGAGCGGCCTGACGCAGGGTCTTTGCCTCCTCAGGGCTCGCCGTCTGGTCTTGAATGAACCGAAACCCGTCGAGACGTCCGATGGTCTCGCCTTCAACGGTGACATCACCGTTGTCATTCACGTCAGCCACAAGGCTCTCCTTCTGTTTCAACCGCCGCAAAAGCACGCTCGTGCGCCGGTCGACAAATCTTTGCGTCAGTGCGCCATGCAGCGCATCCGACAAGCGGTCTTCTACAGCGCGTGTCTCGCCGCGCCAATGGCTTTCGTCCTCAACCCAGCCCTTGCGCTGCGCGACATAGGTCCATGTGCGGATATACGCCAATCGTTTCGACAATGTGTCAATGTCACCATCCGACCGGTCGATGCGTGTGATTTGACCGGCAAACCAGGAGGTTGGGATGCGTCCCTCATCATGGAGAAAGGCGAAAATCTTCTCCAAGAGGCTCACATGTTCGCCATGGCTGATGCCACGGAAATCCGGGATGCGGCAAACATCCCAGAGCAGTTTGACGTCCCGGGGACCTGCCAGCCGCGCATCGACCTCCGCGATCGCCGAGAGCGCTTTCAGCGCCATCAGATCATCGGCCTCCCGCGCGCGGTGCAGCCAGTCTTCCTCGGTACGCATCTCGAGCGACCGGATGAGCCGCTCGACCGAGCCAAATTCCAGCCGATCATTACGCCATTGCAGGCCTTTCACCGGGGCAAAGCGAGAATTGACGATCTGCTCCACGACCCGTTCGTCCAGAAGCTCCGCCTCGCCTGTCACACCAAAAGTGCCAGGCTCCGTATAGCGCCCGGCGCGGCCTGCGATCTGGGCCAATTCATTGGGCATCAGAGGTCGCATACGTCGGCCATCGAACTTGTCCAGCGCCGAGAACGCGACATGGGTGACGTCCAGATTGAGCCCCATGCCAATCGCATCCGTGGCCACAAGGTAATCCACATCGCCGTTTTGATAGAGCTCCACCTGCGCGTTGCGGGTGCGTGGGCTGAGCGCCCCCATCACGACGGCGCAGCCACCCTTCTGACGGCGGATCAGCTCGGCGATGGCATACACGTTTTCAACGGAAAATCCGACGATGGCCGAACGTGGCTTCAGCCGCGAGATTTTCTTTGACCCGGTGTAGCTGAGCTCCGAAAACCGCTCCCGCTTCATGAACTGCGCCTCGGGCACCAGACCGCCAATCGCCGGTTTCATCGTCTCCGCGCCCAGAAACAGCGTCTCATGCAGGCCCCGTGCGTGCAAAAGCCGCGACGTGAAGACATGGCCCCGCTCCGGGTCGGCACAAAGCTGGATTTCATCGATGGCGATGAAATCCGCCCCCATGCCCTCCGGCATCGCCTCGACCGTGCAGACCCAATATTGCACACGCTCCGGCACGATGCGCTCTTCGCCGGTGACCAGTGCCACGACCGACGGCCCGCGCAGTGCCACGATCCGGTCATAGACCTCGCGCGCCAACAGTCGCAGGGGCAGGCCGATGATGCCGGTCCGATGGCCGAGCATGCGCTCAATCGCGTAATGAGTCTTGCCGGTATTGGTGGGGCCCAGAACCGCCGTCACCCGGCCAGTGCTCGCTAGAAGATCGTACATGACGCGGCCGCTCGGCTCGTTTAGGTATCCTGGCCGTCGGTCTCTGCCCGCAGCCTTTCCACATGGGCTTTTAGGCCTGGCCGGTGCGGATGTATAGCGAAAGCCATCTCATAGGCGGCCAGCGCGTTTTTGGGATCGTCAAACTCTTCGAGAATGCGCCCCAGGCCCTGCAAAGCGCCGAAATGGCGCGGGTTCAGCGCCAGAACCCGTTGGATATCGGCAATCGACAGCTCGTAAAGATCGGCCTGGAAATAGGCCGTCGCCCGCGCATTCCAGCCCTCGGCAAAGTCTGGCGCGTGATCCGTCAGCGCTGTCAGATGCTCAATCGCCGCCTCCAGATCGCCGTCCTGCATCGCTTCACGACCGCGCTCCAGCAGCAAATCCATCGCCGCCGAGCCCGATTGCGACCATTCAGCCCAAATCTGCTGCTCGATCTGCTCCCATTCCGGCAGTTCTTCGGCCTGCAGGCGGGAAAACAGCTCATCCAGATCAGCCTCCTGGGCGTATCCGGGAGAGGCGATCAGAAATGCCGCAACGACAGTATTGAGAACTCTGCGTGAAAGACCCATAACGCAGCTAAGCTTAGCGGCTTCTCGCAGGAAATCGAGAGGGCGCGCACACAAATTATGGAGAGCACAATGAGCGACGTCGTGACCAAAGCCGTGGAAGCCCTGTCTGGCAAACTCGATGGTGGATTTGATGGGTCGGTGAAATTCGTGATCGAAGATGAAGGCGCGATCATGGTCGATGGCGATGGTGTCCGCGCTGGCGATGACGAGGCCGATTGCACGATGACCGCTGATGCCGAGACATTTGCCGCGATTCTCGAGGGTGATCTGAACCCGACCGCGGCGTTTATGTCCGGCAAGCTATCTGTCGATGGCGATATGGGCACCGCTATGAAACTCGGCTCGGTCCTGTCGTAGGGCTACAGCCTTCATGAGCCACGCCCCGTTCTTCGCCGACATCGCGCATGCGCCCGATGGCGCGGCGGTCCATTGGGTGACCGCCGAAGACGACGTGCGCATCCGCGTCGGCCTTTGGGGCGGTGGGGAGCGCGGCACTGTGCTGCTGTTCCCGGGGCGCACGGAATACATAGAGAAATACGGGGTGATTTGCGGCGAGTTGGTGAAGCTCGGCTTCTCTGTCGCCATCGTTGATTGGCGCGGTCAGGGACTGGCGGATCGTGCGCTTGAAGCGCGGCTGATCGGCCATGTGGAGCGGTTCACCGATTTCCAGCATGACGTGCGCGCGATGATCTCGCTGGTTGAAGACGAAGGTCTGCCCGCACCGCTTTATCTGATGGCCCATTCCATGGGCGGGTGCATCGGCTTGCGCACGCTGCATGAGCGTCCGGAGGTCAAATCGGCAATCTTCACCGGGCCCATGTGGGGCATCGAGGCGACCCCGTTCAAACGGATGATGGGCTGGACAGTCTCAACCATGTCGCGCTCCGCCCGGTTCGACACGATGCTGACACCGGGCACCGCGCTTGAGACCTATGTCCTGACCGCTCCTTATGAAGACAATATGCTGACGACGGATGAGGCGA
Organism: Paracoccaceae bacterium; assembly: GCA_028284705.1. GTDB lineage: Bacteria > Pseudomonadota > Alphaproteobacteria > Rhodobacterales > Rhodobacteraceae > Litoreibacter. The sequence continues at coordinate 51,613 of JANQRE010000044.1, forward strand.
TGTTTGAGCTTATGCAGACGCAGCTCAAAACCCATCCGGAACTGGCGCTTGGCGGTCCGTCGCTGGCCTGGCTGAACGAGGCGCTACGGGAATGCCGCGCTTTGGCGCAGCGGGACAGTCCCGACCAGCCTGCGGAGATTTTTGTGGGCTCAGCCGAGCGGATCGTCGATGTGGCACGCATCCATGATCGGGCAGAACGGTGGTCCAACGCAAAGCTGCATGTGGTCGAAACGGCGGAGCATGAGGTGCTTATGGAGGGACCTGAGATCCGTGCCCAGGTCATGGACGCGGCGGACAGGCTGTTCCGCTAGAACTAAGAAAAATCGAATTTTCTTTGGAAAGGCGCTTCGAAGCGCCTTTTTTCGTGCCGGGTGACGTATTCTCGCAGTCATTCACCCTTTTGGTTAACTGAAAGCTGAACTCACGTTATTCACCCATATGGTTGAACGAAAAGAGCCAAACACGCTCAGCGATATCCTGAAGGCCGCCAGCGACCCGACGCGCAGGTCAATCCTGACGCTGCTCGCGCAGAACGGGCCGATGCGGGTGACGGATATCCACCGGCAATTCGACATGAGCCTGAACTCGGTCTCCAAGCATATCAAAGTGCTTGAGGCCGCAGGTCTCGTGGTCCGCCGGACCGAATGGCGCGAGCATCTGATCGAGGTCCAGATGGACCCGCTTCACGCCATTGATGACTGGTTCGCTGGCCTTCGTTCGATCTGGGAGCTTCGGCTCGAAGCCCTCGACACTCTGCTCACCGAAGGAACCAAACCCGATGACTGACCTGACCCTGACCGTTGAACGCACCATAAACGCGGCCCAAGAGGATGTTTTCAATGCCTGGCTGAACCCTGATATGCTGCAAAAATTCATGATGCCCGCCCCGGGGATGTCCGTGCCCCGCGCCTCGAATGATCCCCGCGAAGGTGGGCGGTTCGACATCGTAATGAAGGCCGATGGCGAAATCCCCCATGCAGGCACCTACAAGGTGATCGATCCGCATGAGCAGATCGTGTTCACCTGGGAAAGCCCCTACTCCACCGATGGCAGCACCGTGACGCTGGATTTTGCAGCCGTAGACGGCGGCACGCATCTCAAACTCACCCATGTGCGCTTCCCCAACGAGGAATCGCGCGACAATCACGAGGGCGGCTGGATACAAATCCTCGCCACCCTTGACGACGCCCTCGCGGCCTGAGGGAGGCTCCCATGGACATCGCTTTGATGAACTGGCCCGCCGTGGCGCTCGGCACAATCGCCGCTTTCGCACTCGGCATGCTCTGGTTCAGCCCGAAACTGTTCGGGCGAGCCTGGAGCACCGGCAGCCACAATATTCAACCGCCCGACAGTCCGCCGATGCTGGCCATGGGTATCCAATTCATCGCCACGCTGCTGTTGGCCCTGATCATCGGCATCACAGAGACCGCACAGGCGATCTTCGTGGCGATCGGAGCGGTTCTGACCGTGGCTCTGTTCGTTGCCGGGATGGACCTGTTCAGCCAGAAGACCGGCAAGGCCACCTTGGTCGATGCGGGCTACATCATCGCCTGCGGGATCATCATGATCGCCGCCCACGCGGTGCTTTAAACCAGCACCCCTTGCTCCAGTCTCACCGTGCGGTCCATCCGCGCGGCGAGGTCCATGTTGTGGGTCGCGATAAGCGCCGAAAGCCCGGTCTCACGCGCCAATTTCATCAAACTATCAAAAACTTGGTCAGAGGTCTCCGGGTCCAGATTGCCTGTCGGTTCATCCGCGAGCAGCAAATCCGGCGCATTCGCCAAAGCCCTGCAGAACGCGACCCGCTGCTGCTCACCACCCGACATTTCCGCGGGCCTGTGCCCGGCCCTCTGCCCGACACCGACAGTCTCCAAAAGTTGTGTCGCTCGCGCCTGTGCGTCGCTCGCACTCACCCCCGCCGCAAGCTGCGGCAGTACGATGTTTTCAGCCGCCGAGAATTCCGGCAACAAGTGGTGAAACTGATAGACAAACCCCACCTGGCTCCGCCGAGCCGCCGTCCGCGCCCGATCCGAACGCGTCGTCATATCCTGTCCGCCCAGCACCACCTGACCGCCATCGGCGGTGTCCAGAAGCCCCGCGATGTGCAGCAGGGTCGATTTGCCCGCGCCAGACGGTGCCACCATGGCGACCACCTCGCCCTTTGGCAGTGTGATCTCGGCACCTTTCAAAACACTAATTTCATTAGGTTTTCCGGCGTTGTAGCGCTTCTCGATGCCTTTCAGTTCCAGCACGACGTCACTCATAGCGCAGCGCCTCGACCGGGTTCATCCGCGCCGCCCGGCGCGCCGGGAACAGGGTGACGAAGAAGCTCAGGAACAGCGACAGCGAGATGGCCGACATCACATCTCCCATTTCCAACCGCGCCGGAAGGCGCGAGATCAGGCGCACCGAGGGGTCCCAGACGCCACCGCCCGCGACCCAGTTCACAAAGTCAAAAATCGGATCGATATAGATTGCGAAGAGGCATCCCAGGATCAGCCCGGCGATCGTGCCAACAACGCCCACCGACGCGCCGCAAATGAAAAACACCCGCAGCACAGAGCCCTCCGAAAGGCCCATCGTGCGCAAAATGCCGATATCGCGGCCCTTGTTTTTCACCAGCATGATGAGGCCGGAGACGATGTTCATCGACGCAATCAGCACCAGCACTGAGAGGATTAGGAACATTACATTGTCTTCCATCTGCAGCGCTCGCAGGAACGCGCCGGAGGAATCCTGCCAGCTCCACAAAAGCATGCCCGGGACCGCCGCTTGCAGCCGGGTCAGCGCGGCTGTGACATCCTCTGGGTCATCGAGAATGATCTCGATCTCATCGGCCATGCCTTCACGGTTGAAATAGCTCTGCGCCTCGGCAAACGGCATGTAAATCCGAACGCGATCAATGTCATAGCGCCCGACCCTGAAGATGTAGACAACCTCATAGGCCGCGATCCTGGGGCTCGTGCCGCCAAATGGGTTCTTGGCCCCGTTTGGCGAGATCAGGTTTACCTTATCGCCCACCGCGACGCCCAATTCGCGAGCCACGCCAGCGCCAATCGCGATGCCGCCGCCGAAGATGTCTTCCGACCCGAAGCGGTCCAGTGAGCCAAAGCCCTCCTCCGGTTCGACCACCCGGCGCACATCCTGCAGGTTTTCCGGTGAGATACCAAAGATCTGCACACCGGCATTGCGCCCGCGTGCCGCCGCCAGAACTTGCCCCTTCACCAGCGGGGCGGCCCGACTGACACCTTCGACGCCCGCCACGGTCTCGGCCACGGCGTCATAATCCGCCATGGTGCGCGCAAAGGCGCCGCTTTCGGTCACTTGGCCCTGCGAATAGACCGTCACATGGGCATTCGCGCCGAGGATTGTATCGACAAACTCATATCGAAACCCCGCCCGCACGGCGAGCGTTATGATCAGGGCCGCGACCGCCAGCGTGATCCCGATGAGCGAAATCCAGGTCATCGTCGAAACGCCCCCCTCGGAGCGTTTGGCGCGCAGATAACGCCACGCGATCATCCATTCGAAACGCGAAAACGGGGCGGTGTGACTGGCCTGTGGTTGAGACACGTGGATCACGGGCTCCTGCTCATTTTGCCCCACAGATGCGCTTTGTGGCGCGTGGGGTCAAGCACTCGAGCGCCTAGCTGCCTGCGTAGATCAAGATCACCTTCGCAACCGCCGCCTCCGGCGTCAGTTCTTCGCTCTCTCCGGTTTTTCGGGAGGTCAGTTCCACGACGCCATTCTTCAGTCCCCGTGGCCCAACGGTGATCCGCCAAGGCAAACCGATCAAATCCATCGTCGCGAATTTGCCGCCTGCGCGCTCATCGCGGTCATCGTAGAGTGGTTCCAAACCGGCGTTGCTCAGCTGTTCGTAGAGGTTTTCACACGCCTTATCAGCGGCTTCGTCGCCTTGCTTTAAGTTGACGATCCCACAATGGAACGGCGTCACGCCTTCGGGCCAGATGATACCTTTCTCGTCATGTGAGGCTTCGATGATGGCGCCGACAAGCCGCGAGACGCCGATCCCGTGGGAGCCCATATGCACCGGCACCGGCTTGCCATCCGGGCCTTGCACGGTCGCTCCCATGGCTTCGGAATATTTCGTGCCGAAATAGAAGATCTGTCCCACTTCGATACCGCGCGCGACCTTGCGGCGCGCCTCCGGGAGGTCATTGAACAGCGCTTCATCATGGGTCTCGTCGGTACGGGCGTATTTGGAGGTGAACTCTTCGAGAATGCTCTGGCATTGCGCGACATCATCGTAGTCAATCGCGCGATCTCCAAACGAAAGATCGGTCACCGCGCTGTCATAGAACACTTCCGACTCGCCCGTTTCCGCCAGCACCAGAAACTCATGCGTATCATCGCCGCCGATCGGGCCTGAATCCGCACGCATCGGGATCGCCTGCAGCCCCATGCGTTCATAGGTCCGCAGATAACTCACCAAATGGCGGTTATAGGCGTGCATCGCCGCCGCCTTGTCGAGGTCGAAATTATAGCCGTCCTTCATGTAGAACTCACGCCCCCGCATGACGCCGAAGCGCGGACGGCGTTCATCGCGGAACTTCCACTGGATGTGATAAAGCGTCAGCGGCAGGTCCTTGTAGCTCGACACATGGGTGCGGAAGATATCGGTGATCAGCTCCTCATTGGTGGGCCCATAGAGCATGTCGCGGCCATGGCGGTCGGTGATGCGCAGCATCTCCTCACCGTAGTCCTCATACCGCCCACTTTCACGCCAGAGATCTGCCGATTGCAGCGTCGGCATCAGCATCGGGATGTGACCGGCGCGGATCTGCTCCTCATGCACGATCTCTTCGATGCGTTTGAGCACTTTGAACCCGAGCGGCAGCCAGGAATAAATCCCCGCCTGCGCCTGTTTGATCATGCCCGCGCGCAGCATGTAGCGGTGGCTGACGATCTGGGCGTCAGCGGGGTCCTCTTTCAGGACAGGCAGGAAATAGCGGCTGAGGCGCATGGGCAACTCCGAATTGGCGTGGCTTTCCGATTACGCCAAGGCCTGTGCCCCTGCAAGCGTTACCGGCTGGCTTCACTCTGGCAAAAAATACTCAAACCCACCGGAGCAAATACGAGCCGCCTGAACTCCGGGCGATCACCCGATCTCTGGCAGGTCTAACTGGGCGCGGCAGCGCCACCGCTGGATTGCATGGCCCGAAACGTATTGAGGAACCGCCACCAAAGCAGCACCGTCGCCAGAAGCAGCCCGATCACCAGACCCAGCCAGACGCCGACCGCGCCATAACCCCATTGGATGCCGATGAGATAACTCGCCGGAATGCCGCAGACCCAATAGGACAGTGCGGCGAGATACATCGGCACTTTCGTATCCTGAATGCCCCGGAGCATGCCCAGCGCCATCACCTGGCCCGCATCCACCAATTGGAACAGAGCCGCGACGGCCAGAAGGGCCGCGCCAATGGTCAGGATCGCGGCGCGCTGGGGCTCCTCAGGGCTGATGAAGCCTGAGATCAACAACTCCGGCACGCCGAGGAACAGGATCACCGTGATGCCGACAAACGCCATGGACAGGGTTACCGCCGCCATTGCCCCCTGCCCCAAGGCGGTCACATCGTTCCGCCCAAGCGCGCGGCCCGCGCGCACCGTCGCAGCTTGGCTCAACCCCAGATGCACCATGAAGGTGGCCGAGGCGATTTGCAGTGCGATGCCATGGGCCGCGAGCGGCAATTCTCCGATCAGCCCGATCAGCAGCGCCGAGGCCGAAAACATCCCCGATTCCGCGAGATTGGTCAGGCCGATCGGCCAGCCTAGCCGAAACACCTCGCCAAAGGCCGGCCAGTCGGGCCGCCAGAGCCGCTGAAACATCGCGTGCTGCGGCAATCGGCGGGCGGTGTAGAGCACCAGCACCAGAAGCGAGGCCATCTGCGCCCCGACAGAGGCCCAGGCGGCACCGACCAAGCCAAGTTCCGGCGCACCGAGATTGCCGAAGATGAACACCCAGTTCAGGCCTGCATTCACAAAGACCGCCGAGAGGGTCGCCCAAAGGACCACACCGGCATGCTCCAGCGCGGCGAGGTAGCTTTTCACCACCATCACCAGCAAGGCCGGGAACAATCCGAGGCCCGCCACACGCAGATAATCCTGTGCCAGCGCCGATAGCTCTGTGTCCTGCCCAAATGCAGCGAAGATTGCGCCCGACCAGATCATCGCGGGCAGAAACAGCGCCGCATAGATCACCGACAGCCACAGCCCCATACGGGTCACCCGCCGGACGCGAATGTCATCATCCGCGCCTGCCGCTTTCGCCACCATCCCCATGACGGCAAAAGCAAAGCCTGAGCCCATGATGAAGATCACGAAGAACAGCGATGTCGCCAGAACGCTCGCCGCCAGGGCGGTGATATCATACCAGCCCAGCATGATCGTATCGATCACATGCACCGCAAACTGCGCCAGGTGACTGCCGATCAAAGGCAGCCCCAGCACCGTCACAGCGCGGAAATGTTGGGCCAGTGTCATGGCCCCAGCGCTACGCCCGGGCTCCTATCAGATCAAGCCCAAAGCTTGTCAGTATCCGCCGACATCCGCCAATGGACTGCAGCGGACCGCTATTTTGCAGGCGTCGCCGCGGGTTTCGGAGCGGTCGCGCCGTCGGATTTCGCCGTACTTGCCTCTGGGCTGGGCTCCGCCTTGGCCACCTCTTTGACCGGCTTCTTATCTGCAGCGGGCGCTTTCGGTTTCGGATCGGTGCGCCTTGTTTTCGGATGCAGCGCTTTGCCCAGAATATGATCGTCACGGTGGATCACATGACCGGCGCGACCTACGATCAGCGGATCAGGCTCCAGCACGATATCCTCGTCTTTGCCGGGATATTCCAGGCTGCTCAGGAAATGCCGGATACAATTCAGACGCGCCCGTTTCTTGTCATTGGATTTCACGATGGTCCAGGGCGCGTCTGCCGTGTCGGTGTAGAAGAACATCGCCTCCTTGGCTTCGGTGTAATCCTCCCATTTCGACAGGCTCGCCTTGTCAATGGGCGACAGTTTCCAGCGCTTCAGCGGATCGGTCTCGCGGCTGTCAAACCGGGCCTTCTGCTCGCTCTGTGTGACCGAGAACCAGTATTTATAAAGGTGGATGCCCGAGCGCACGAGCATACGTTCCAACTCCGGCGTTTGCCGCATGAATTCGAGGTAATCGTTGGGCTCACAAAAGCCCATCACGCGTTCCACGCCCGCCCGGTTATACCAGGAGCGGTCATAGAGAACGATCTCTCCGCTGGTCGGCAGATGATCGATATAGCGCTGGAAATACCATTGCCCGCGCTCTTCATCGGTGGGTTTGTTCAGGGCGACGACACGGGCACCGCGCGGGTTGAGATGTTCCATGAACCGCTTGATCGTGCCGCCCTTGCCAGCCGCATCCCGACCTTCAAAGAGCAGCACAAATTTCTGCCCCGTCTCCTGTGCCCAGTGCTGTACTTTCAGAAGTTCGGCTTGGAGCTGTGCTTTCTGCGCTTCGTAGTCGCGCTTCGACATTTTCTTGCTGTAGGGATATGTGCCTGAATCAAATGTGCGTTTGCGTCCCTGAACGGTCATATTTATCTCCCAATTTGGTTATGGCGCTCCGTTGCATGGGCGCGAAAATCTGTCGTTGATATATATCAAGAAAACCGGATCAGGCCTGTGTGCGCAAGGATTGGCGGTTTTCGCGCCACACCGTGTAGAGCCCGGCCCCCGCAATCATCGCGATGCCGACCCAGACGAGCGCATCCAGTGTTTCGCCGAAAAACAATACACCCCAGAGGATCGACAGCGGCAGGGCGAGATATTCAAATGGGGCCACCATCGCCGCTTCGCCCAATCGGTAGGCCTGACTGATGAAATAGCCACCGACCGAGGCGAAAGCCCCGATCAGGAGGAACAGCAACAGATCGCCGGTTTCCGGCCAGACCCAGGCGCGAAACATGAACTCCAGCGACGGATCACCCACAACCGCCGCTTCGAATTTCCCATCCCCGATGGCCAGACCCAAAGAGGCGCAGAACACCAGAAAGACGATCTGAATGTAGAACACCATCGAGACCGCATTCTCGGTTGTGCGCATCGCCCGGGTGAAGATGTGCAGACCGGCATAGCCGAAGGCCGCCGCAATTGGGAAAAAGGAGGCCAGTTGGAACGCCTCTGTCCCGGGTCGGAGCACGATCAGAACACCCAGCATCCCCACCGCGATCGCCGCCCAGCGGCGCGGACCGACATATTCGCCTAAGAACAGCACCGAGAAGATCGAGATGAGAAAGGGCGAGACAAAAAACAGCGCCACCGCCTCGGCTAAGGGAAGCGCGGCGAGACCCAGAAAGAAGCTCATATTGGCGAAGATCACGCAGGCCGCGCGCAAGATATGCATCCCCGGTCGACGGGTTCTCAAGAGATGGAACCCACCCAAAAGCGGCGCCATGATGGCAACTGTGATCAGCAACCCCATGATGGAGCGAAAAAGCACGATCTCGTGCAGCGCATAACCGCCCGACAGAAATTTCATCGCCACGTCGTTCATCGAGAACAGCGTGGCGGCGAGTGCAGCACAAAAAGGTGCAAACAAGGCGGGGGATAGGCGGGCCATGAGACCCACCGCTAATCAGCAGTCAGATCGACGTCCAGCCTGAAAGCGACAGGAAGCCGCCGAAACGGCTTGTCAGTACCCCATGCTCTCGTCGCGCTGAGGTTTGGGTTCGAACCGGTCCCGGATGGCAGCGCCAAATTCCGGTTTGCAGTCGTTCAGATCGGGCTTATCGCACACTTTCACCAGCCCGGGATTGTCGCCCGGTTTCTTGCCCGGCAGATACAACATGTAGACTTTTGACGTCTCGCCGGCGACTTCCTGATCCGCCACGAAAACCGGATATTCCAAGCCCTCATAGGTGAATGTCCCGGTCCACATGTGATTGCTGTAATAGGCACACCCGGCCAACATGGCCATAAGCGCTGCAAGCGCCGCAAGTCTCAATCTCATTCCCATCCCCTCTTGTTTTATAAGCTCATGATGCGCCTCTGGACCAAGCGTCAGATGTCAGTAGCCCATGCCGCCCTCATGACTGGGCGTTTCCTTACCCGAGAACCGTCGCAAGACAGCTCCGAACGTCCTTTCACATTCGCGAATATCCCGGCTCGTGCATTCCGCCAGCGAGTCGCCCGCCACCGGAACGCTGTCCACGTCATCGAGCATGAAGACTCGGATGGTGCGCCCGCCAGAGGTCTTGTCCGCCGTCCAGACCGAGTAGGTTTTGCCCTCGTAAGTGAAGTTCCTCTCGTATCTTTTCAAATTCGCGTAGGTCGCGCATCCGGCAAAGAGCGCCAGAATCGAGACGCACAGTAGGGCTTTGGCTTTCATGGGGTTCCTCCATTTTCAACACAATTCTCCGCCCGATGGTGCTTGCAGCGCCGGACCTAATACATACCACCCCCTTCGCGAGCAGCGGCAGTCGCCGCGCGTAATTGCTTGCCGAACGAGATCTCACAGGGATCGCCGTCATGTTCCCAACAGACCGCTGCGATGTTCTGCGCCCTCAGGCTCCCCGGACCGGTTCCCGCCGGGAAAAGAACTCCGCCATTTCGAACGTAGGTTTGGTCCTGGAACTCGGCGACGGCTGTCCCCTCATAGACGTCGTATTTTTTGCCTTTATATTCGTAGACCTGACCGGTTGGCTTAAACTCCTTCCATCGGTAGTTCGGTCCAGCCAGAACGCATCCCGAAATCGCCGCCGCAACCGCCAGCACTCCAAAAGCTTTAAATCTCATAACCTTAGCCCCTCGTCTTCGCTCAGCCAGCCCGTGAGCGTACCCCATGATACCTCAGGTGATGCAAAAACCCTAACGGCTGCCGAGCGTCGGCGCGTCACCAAATCTAATGACGGAGAGAAAATTGATCCGGGGCTATCCCAGAGTCCTGTGGATGTTGGGCACAAAGGTCTGATCGCTCATTGGCGGACGGACATAACCGCGCTGGGGCGGTCTCTCCTCCAGAACGACCGGGTCCCGCTCGATCTCTTGGTAGGGGATCAGTGACAAAAGATGGCTGATGCAGTTCAGCCGCGCGTGCTTCTTGATATCGGAGTCCACCACATACCAGGGCGCCTGCTTGATATCCGTATGTGAGAACATGTCGTCCTTGGCCTTCGAGTAATCCACCCATTTCTTGCGGCTCTCTAGGTCCATCGGGCTCAGCTTCCACTGTTTCGTGGGATCGGTCAGACGGCTCTGAAACCGCTTCTCCTGCTCCTCGTCGCTGACCGAGAACCAGTATTTGATCAGCTGTATCCCGGAGCGCACCAGCATCCGTTCAAACTCCGGGCAACTGCGCATGAACTCCTTGTATTCCTCATCCGTGCAGAACCCCATGACGCGCTCGACCCCTGCCCGGTTGTACCACGAGCGGTCGAAGATCACGATCTGACCCGCCGATGGCAGATGCGCCACATAGCGCTGGAAATACCACTGCGTCTTCTCCCGCTCGGTCGGGGCTGGCAAAGCGACCACGTCGCAAATGCGCGGGTTCATCGCTTCCGTGATCCGCTTGATCGTGCCGCCTTTTCCGGCGGCATCGCGCCCCTCGAAGATGATCGCTACGCGGTGGCCCGCCTCTTTCACCCATTCTTGCAGTTTCACCAGTTCAATCTGTAACCGCGCCAACTCGTCCTCATAGGCTTTCTTGGAAATCTTGCGTGCCATCGGTCTCTCCCGTCGAAATTGATGTCCGCAGCCTAATCCGGAATGTGGGTATTGACCAAATCCCCACCTTCCCCCCACCGCGCCCCTCTGCCATAATGCCCCGCAAAACAAGAACGAGAGCGGTAATGGCGGACGACCTCCTGAGCGGTAAGGCTACCGAATACGATGCCTCTTCCATCGAGGTGCTCGAAGGCCTCGAACCTGTGCGCAAACGCCCCGGCATGTATATCGGCGGCACCGATGAGCGCGCGCTGCATCACATGGTGGCCGAGGTCTTGGACAATTCCATGGACGAGGCCGTCGCTGGCTTTGCCAACCGCATCGAGGTCGAGCTTCATTCTGATTACGCCATCACCATCCGCGACAATGGTCGCGGCATCCCCATCGATCCGCATCCCAAGTTCCCCGACAAATCCGCGCTGGAGGTGATCCTCTGCACACTGCACGCCGGCGGCAAATTCTCCGGCAAGGCCTACCAGACCTCGGGCGGTCTCCACGGCGTCGGCGCCTCCGTCGTCAACGCGCTCTCGGACTCCATGGTCGTGCAAGTCGCCCGCGACAAGGCGGTCTATGAACAGCGCTTCTCCCGCGGCGAGCCCCTTGGCCCGGTCGAAAAGGTCGGGCAGACTCAGAACCGCCGCGGCACCACCGTCACCTTCCACGCCGACGAGGAAATCTTCGGCCACCACCGCTTCAAGCCCGCGCGCCTCTTCAAAACGATCCGCTCCAAGGCCTATCTCTTCTCCGGCGTCGAAATCCGCTGGAAATCCGAAATCGACGACGGCGAGACCCCGACCGAGGCCAGCTTCCACTTCCCCGGCGGTCTCTCCGACTACCTCAAGGAAACCCTCGGCCCCGCGTCGACTTATTCCGAACAGCCCTTCGCCGGCACCGTCGATTTCCAGGAAAAGTTCGGAACCCCCGGCAAGGTCGAATGGGCGATCAACTGGACCCCCTCCCGCGACGGCTTCATCCAGTCCTACTGTAACACGGTCCCCACCCCCGAGGGCGGCACCCACGAGTCCGGCTTCTGGGCCGCGATCCTCAAGGGCATCCGGGCTTACGGCGAACTCGTCTCCAACAAGAAGGCGTCGCAAATCACCCGCGACGACCTCTCCACCGGGGGCTGCGCGCTCGTCTCCTGTTTCATCCGGGAACCGGAATTCGTCGGTCAGACCAAGGACCGCCTCGCCACAACCGAGGCCCAGCGCCTTGTTGAGAACTCCGTGCGCGATCACTTCGACAACTGGCTCGCCGCCGACACCAAATCCGCAGGCGCGATCCTCGATTTCTTGATCCTGCGCGCCGAAGAACGCCTGCGCCGCAAGCAGGAGAAAGAGACCGCACGCAAATCCGCCACCAAGAAGCTCCGCCTGCCTGGCAAACTGGTCGATTGCTCCAGCCAGACCCGCGACGGCACTGAACTGTTCATCGTCGAGGGTGACAGCGCTGGCGGCTCCGCCAAAATGGCCCGCGACCGCCACACTCAGGCGCTTTTGCCCCTGCGCGGTAAAATCCTCAACGTGCTGGGTGCCGCGTCGGGCAAGCTCACCTCAAATGCCGAGATTTCCGATCTATGTCAGGCGCTTGGCACCGGCATGGGCACCAAGTTCAACATCGACGATCTGCGCTATGACAAGGTCATCATCATGACCGACGCCGATGTCGACGGCGCCCATATCGCCTCACTTCTGATGACCTTCTTCTTCACCCAGATGCGCCCGATGATCGACGCAGGCCACCTGTATCTGGCCTGCCCGCCCCTCTTCCGCCTCACCCAAGGCGCGCGCCGCATCTATTGCCTCAACGAGGCCGAGCGGGACCACCATCTGGAGGCGGGCTTAGGCGGCAAAGGCAAAATCGATGTGAGCCGCTTCAAAGGCTTGGGAGAGATGGACGCCAAGGACCTCAAAGACACCACCATGAACCCCGCCACCCGCCAGCTGATCCGCGTGTCCATTGACGAGGACGAGCCGGGCGAGACCGGCGATCTGGTGGAGCGCCTCATGGGCAAAAAACCCGAACTGCGCTTCCAATATATTCAGGAGAACGCCCGGTTCGTGGAGGATGTGGATGTTTAGGAACTAGGGATTTCGAGGCCCCGAAAAGCCAACGATCGAATTCGCCTTTTGAGTTTTACCTGTTCGCTGATAATCTGAGTGCGTCTTTAACACAGGGGTTAATTAAAATGTTTAGGCTAGGTAAGTTTACGGTAGGAGCATTCGTTGCTTTCGCTCTTGGTCTGATTGGTGGGACAACAGACCTAGAAGCCAATGAAATGTTTAACAAGTGTGAAATGGACGGGCATTTTTTTGAACGAGGTTTCAGAATTTCAATTGGCGGAGAAAATTACCGATGTGACGCGAGTCAAGATGGCGAGACTTCTTACTGGAACGCGGAGCCTGGTACTGGAAACTTCTCTGCGCTCTGCATCTGGAAAGATGCATTGTACACTGCGGGAGCTATCATCGAAACGCACCGCGCACTCGTTCGCTGTAGCGCAAAGGGTAATTGGAATAACGTGAAGTTCCCAGAGTTCCTGGACTTGGACGAATAGCAGGCCGCAAGGTGGGTGGTTCCGAGCTGACGGCGGGGGTTCACCCACCACGCCGCGACCTGTAGGGTGGGTTTTTAAGCCACGCGTTTTAGCGCTTCGCGTATGACCGACGAAGCGTGGGGTAAACCCCACCCTACGCCGTCTCCGAAACCAACCGACCCGCATACTCCGGATCAACCAAACCATGTCGCATATCCCGATGGATCGACGAATGCGGCCAATCCATTGGTCGTTCAACAAGCCCATGCTTCACCGGGTTGATCCAACAATATCGGACATGTCTTGGTGGCAAACGTAGGGTGGGCAAAACTTGTCCACCACCGTCAAAACCCAAGCCGCGCATCGCCGTCACGCGCGGTGGCCATCCGACCGAGGAGCGGTGCACTTAAATGGCAGCAACCCTGACGCGCAGAACAACCTAAGCACCAAGCCCAACAAAATCGCAGCGTCAAACCTATGGTTTGCCTCCGGCGAAACGGGGGCGTCTCCTCACACATCTTCGATGTGCTGCCTCTCGTCTCCGCGCTTGGTGCTACGCGGATTCCCCGGAGAACCGGACGCCCGGTTTCCCCATGAACTGCCCCACCTCTATACCCATCTGCCAAATACACACCAACAGAAAGGACCCCATGAGTCTCGGCTTCAAATACCGGGATTTTCTCCCGAAACTTCCTGAATTCTCGCGCCTACTGGCCGAAATTCGCCGCGAATTTCAACACACGAAACTCCGCCTGCAAAAGCGGGAGGGCGATGTGCGAAACCAATATCACCTGCATTTCGGGCCGTGGAGCAATCCCACCCGCGTCGTCCTGGAAGAACACGAGTTGGAACAACTCGCCGAAGCGCTGATCGAGATTAAGCTAACATAACCTGCGAATGCGCACGTAACAGGTCGCAAACGACGTAGAGCATCACGCTGGCGCACCAACACCCAGACAGGTGCCATACGCGAGCCATACACCTGCCATACGCGAACCAGACGCGAGTTTTCCATGAAATTAAGGGCCCTCCGGCGCATATGGCGAAAAACAGGCCGAACCAGCGTACGCCACGTTAAGACCTGATTTACTTCTGCAACCCCTGCAAATAGGTCACCAGATCGATCACCGGCTGGCTGGTCATGATCAGCACGCCATCCTCGCCGCGGATGGTCTCGCCGCGGCCCTCGAACCACTCGCCAAAGACCGGCATCGGCGAGCCATGGGCCACCACAGGGTCACGCCCGTCAATCCGGGCAATGACACGAGAGACCGGGAATTCCCCTTCGTTTTCAGAGGCTAAGACGGTCAAATCCGTCGGCTGAATGGTCAGGACCGCGGCCATGGGTCCGTTGCCCTCCGCCTCCATCCCGTGGCAGCCGGTGCAATAGAGCCGGAAGATTTCCGCGCCCTCCTCGGCATCTTGGGCCGGAGCCAATCCGGGCACCAGAACCAGCGCCAGGGCACATAAAAGACGTCTCATCTCAACCTCCTATTCCTGAATGCTCCGCAAATACTCCGCCACCGCCAGCAAAGGCTGAGGCACCGGCGTCATGATCCCGTCACCCACATCGACCTGGTCAATAGGCCCTTGAAACAAATAGCCAAATTCCGGCATCGCGCTGTCGGGAAAGGTCTGCCGGTGGAAGCCATCAATGGTACTCAAGACCTCCGCCAGCGGAAACTCACCACCATTTCGCCGCGCAATCGTCGTCAGATCGGCAGGCTTTCGTTTCAGCCCCGCCGCGACCCAGCCATCACCCTTGCCGTCATCGCCATGACAGGCCACGCAATTCGTCATGAAAAGCGCGCGCCCGGTTGGCGGTTCGGGGTCCTCACAGGCGCTCAAAAGCGCGCCAAGTGTCAGAAACAAAAATATTTTTCTCATTTACGCCTCCTGCTCGCTGATCCGAGTCTTGCGCAGATGAGGACCCCACGCATTGAGCCAGATCAAACCGCTTGCACTGCGCCCAAAGCCGCCGCACTCTGCCCCCATGCGCCTTGTTTTGGTCAGCCTGTTTCTGCTTCTTGCCGCCTGTGGTCGCCCGCTGACGGTCGAGGAAAAAACCTTCATCGCTGGCATCCATGGCGAGACGCTCAACACCGCGCGTGTCCGCCTTGTCGATCACGCGCCCCTGCGCGCCTACACCTTTCGCTTTCCCAAACGCCCGCGTGTGACCTGCCAGGAGCGCCTGCTGCCCGAACCCAAGACGGAGATCATCACCGGCGCGCCGGCCGCCGCGGTGCTTTTCAACACAGTCTACCTCAATCACCAATACGCTTTACCTAATTATCTCAAGGACTTCCCGGACCGTCTTTATCTCCTGGAATCGATGTTTCTGGCCCATGAAATGACCCATGTCTGGCAATGGCAGAACCGCAAACTGACCGGCTATCACCCACTGAAAGCCGCGCGAGAGCACCAGACCAAGGCCGATCCTTATCTCTTCGATCTCGAGACCTCGACGCGGTTCCTCGACTATGGCTACGAACAGCAGGGTTCTATCGTTGAGGAATATGTCTGCTGCGCCGCGCTGGCTCCGAATGCGCCGCGCACCAAGCGCCTCTTCGACATGCTCTCGGAGGTCTTCCCGGTTCAAAGCCTGCCAAAAACCCGTGTGATCCCGCCCTGGGACGGCGCGGATTTCGACGGCATTTGCAGTTAAGGAGCGCGACATGAACACCTATGACCTCTCCGGCAAAACCGCCGTGATCACCGGCGCTGCACAGGGCATCGGCCTCGCCACAGCAGAGCGTCTGGCAGCATCGGGTGCCAAGATCGTCTCCTGGGATATTAACCCGAAAAACCAGGAGGTTATGGCCCGCCTCGATGCCCGCGCGATCGCTTGTGACATCTCCGATATGGGCTCGGTCAAAGAAGCGCTCGAAAAGACAGAACTCACCACCGGGCCGGTCGATATCCTGGTGAATTCGGCAGGCATCGCGGGGCCCAACCATCCGATCACTGACTATCCCGACGAAGACTGGGCGCAGATCGTGAACGTCAACCTGACGGGCACCTACAACACCAACAAAGCGGTGCTACCAGCGATGCGCGAACGCGGCTATGGGCGCATCGCCAACATCGCCTCCATCGCCGGAAAAGAAGGAAATCCAAACGCTTGCGCCTATTCCGCCTCGAAGGCTGGCGTCATCGGGTTCACCAAGACCGCGGGCAAGGAAAACGCCGACAAGGACATTGCTGTGAACTGCGTTACCCCTGCCGCGGCCCGCACACCGATCTTCGATCAGATGAGCGAGGAGCACATCAACTACATGCTCTCGAAAATCCCCCGCGAGCGCTTTCTGGAGGTCGAGGAAGCCGCCAACATGATCGCCTGGCTTGTCTCGGCGGAGAACTCCTTCACGACAGGCGCGGTGTTCGACCTCTCCGGGGGGCGTGCGACTTACTGAGCCTTCAACTGCGCCTCGAGCTCCGCGATCCGCGCTCCCATCTGCGCCAGCGCGGCTTCCACCTCGGCCTTGGTGTAACGCTCGGTGATGTATTTCGGACAATTCCATTCGTAGCTCGCCACCGTCACCACCATGCCCCGTTCGATGACCAGATCACCCGCCCCTTCAGCTAAGGTTTCCATCAGCGGATCGTCCAATGCAATCACGCGGGCATGGCCGAAGATTTTCAGCCGCGTTTTCGTCGCGTAATCGATGAAGAAGAGCGACACGCGGTCGTCACCCGAAATGTTTCCCGTCGAGATATACTGCTTGTTGCCAGTGTATTCGGCCCATCCAAACTCTTTTGAATTCAGTGCTTTAACAAACCCTGCAGACCCACCACGATGTTGCATATAGGGCCATCCCGTCTCGCTGACGGAGGCCATATAGAAGCTGTCGCGAGCCGCCAGATATGCCATCTCCGGCTCGCTCAACTCGACCTTCATCTGCTTCGGTGAGGCCTCGTATTTCGCATACATCGCACGGCTGCCCGCCTCCTCCTGGAGGGCTTTGACGGCATCGGTGAAAGCGATTTGGTGATAGGTGTTGGGCATGGCGCAGAGCTCCTAATTCCTGCCAAAACTTAGGCGAATGGACCCCAGTTGCCACCCGCGCCGACGCACAGCGGACGTGCAGCGCCGTTTTCTGCTTCCAAGCCGCACGGCAATCGCGCAACCTGCCCCCAAACCACGCCAGGAGACCCCCATGTCAAACGCATCCTACGCCCTGATCATGCTCGTTGCCGGGATCTGCGTCCCCCTACTCGCTGCTCTGAACGCCGCCTTGGGCAAGACGCTTGGCGCGCCAGCGGCGGCCTCCGTGCTGCTCTTCGTGGTAGCGTTGCTGTCGGCGCTGATTGTCTATCTCGCGACCGGCGGCCCGGGGGTGGCGGAAATTCTGGCCACGCCGAAACATCTCTGGCTCGGAGGGGTGCTGATCGCGGTCTATGTGCTGTCGATCACCTATGTCGCACCGCATTTTGGCGTGGGCAATGCGGTGTTCTTCGTGCTTCTCGGGCAGATGATTTCCTCCGCCGCCATCGACCATTTCGGCCTTTTTGGCGCACAGGTCTCGACGCTGAATGCGATGCGTGCGGCGGGGATTGCGGTGATGGCCTCAGGCGTCGCGCTCACTCAATTTGCACGTTAGCGCCCACAGCGCATCGGGCACATCAACCGGGTTGAAGAGTTTCCGCGAAGCCCCTGGAATCCTTGCGCCTTCCTGCTCCGCAACCGCCTCCGCGACACGGGCGAAACGTACTGCAAAATGATCGCCATGGGTGGTCGGGTCGATCAGGACATAGAACTGTCCCAGATCATGCGGCGGCCCATCGGGCGATTTCAGCGCGACCACATCCACGGAGTTAACCGACCCGGTCATGGCCGCCGCCAGAAGCTCCACCATCAGACCGAGACCCCACCCTTTGTAGCCGCCGGTGGAAACTAGGGCTCCACCAAGTGCGGCCTCGGGATCATCCGTCGGGTTGCCGTCTGCATCCACCGCCCAGCCGAGCGGGATTTTCTCGCCCGCCGCCTTCGCCATGGTGATCTTGCCGAGCGCCACCGCGGAGGTCGAGAAATCGAAATGCATCGCCGGTGCGCCCTCGCCCGGCACAGACATGGCAAAGGGGTTGGTGCCAAGGACTGGGGTGTTCCCACCCGGTGGAGCCACGATCTTCGAGGCATTGGTCATGCCAATCCCGATCAGCCCTGCCGCTGCGATCTGTTCGGTGAAAAACCCAAGCGACGTGCAGGTATGCGAATGCGCAACCGACAGGCTCGCGATGCCGTTTTCCTTGGCTGCCTCAACAGCTTGCGGTAAAGCTCTGGTGAAGGCGGGCTGGGCAAAGCCAAACTGCGCGTCTGCCATGACCGAGCCGGGTCGCGGCCTTGACACCACCGGCTCCACATCACCCTTCACCCGGCCAGAGACCAACTGAACGCAATAGCTTTCGAGGTAGTAGAGGCCGCAAATGATGTTGCCAGTCTCTTCCGCCCGCCGCACGGCACGGGCAACTTCCGCCGCGACCCAGTCCGCCGCTCCATGCGCCACCAACGCCGAGTGACTTTTGGCTTCAATCTCGTCCAGCGTGACCTCAGGCATCGCCCATCCCTTCCGCAAGTTCTGCCAATTCCAACCATTCTTCTTCCGCCGCGGCCAGCTTTTCTTGCCGTTCGACCAGCCCGTCGCTGGCTTTCTGGAACTTTTTCGGCTCCTTGGTGAAGAGTTCCGGGTCCGACAGGAATTCTTCCAGTTTCGCGATTTCTGCCGTCAGACGGTCGATCTCAGACGGGAGTTTGTCGAGGCGATGCGCTTGCGCAAAACTCAAACCCCTTGCAGCTGTTTTCGGCTTTTCCTGCTTTGATTTCTTTAGCTTAGAGGTCGGAGCGAAAGTCTCCTCACCCTCCCCCTTTTGCGCCTGAAAGTCGGACCAGCCCCCTGCGTAAATGGTCGCCTTTCCGTCCCGTAATGCGATGGTGGTCGTGGCCACGCGGTCCAGAAAATCCCGATCATGGCTCACAAGAAGAACCGTGCCGTCAAAGTCGCTGACAATCTCCTGCAACAGATCAAGTGTCTCGATATCCAGATCATTGGTCGGCTCATCGAGGATCAGCAGATTGCTCTCCTTCGCCATGATCCGCGCAAGCAGCAGCCGTGCTTTTTCACCACCCGAGAGAGAGCGCACCGGCGCCCGCGCTTGTCGCTCATCGAACAGGAATTCCTTAAGATAACCAACCACATGCTTCGGCGTGCCGCGCACCATCACATGATCCGCATGGCCCCGCACACGGGTCTCGGGATCATCGGTCAGGGCATCCCAGAGTGTCTCGTCCGGCTTCAACGCGGTGCGGTTCTGATCGAATACTGCCGGGATCAGATTGCTACCGAGCCGGACTTTGCCCGCATCGGGCTCAAGCTGGCCAATCAGGATATTTAGGAGTGTCGTTTTGCCCGACCCGTTGGGCCCCACCAGCGCCACCCGGTCCCCGCGCGCCACTTTCAGTGAGAAATCGCGCACGATCTCTTTGTCATCGAAGCGATGGGAAATCCCTTCAGCCACAATGACTTGGCGCCCGGACTTCGGGCCCGCGCTCATCTCCATCGCTGCTGCGCCCTGCCGCTGAATTTGCGACGCGCGCTCTTTGCGCAAGTCCTGCAGCGCCCGCACCCGCCCCATATTGCGCTTGCGTCGAGCCGAAATCCCCTCGACCGCCCAACGGGCTTCCGCCTTGATCTTACGGTTCAGTTTGTGGCGCGCGAGGTCTTCCTCCGCCCAGATCTTGTCCCGCCAATCCTCAAAGGCCTCAAACCCCTTGTCCTGCCGCCGGACCTCACCACGGTCGATCCACAAGGTTGCCTTGGTCAGTGCCCGCAAAAACGCCCGATCATGGGAGATCAACACATAGGCCGCCCGCGTCTCGCGTAAGTGCCGCTCCAACCACCCAATCGCATCGATATCCAGATGGTTCGTCGGCTCATCAAGCAGCATCAGTTCCGGCGCTTCGGCTAGAAGTTTCGCCAACGCCGCCCGCCGCCGCTCACCACCGCTGGCGGTGGTCACATCCGCTGACAGATTCAGTTTCAACCCCTCGGCAGCGGCTTCGACGCGGTAGGTCTCGGACGGTTCCAAAGCCGAGATCGCGAAATCCCCGAGCGTGGAAAACCCGGATAGATCAGGATGTTGCTCCATATAGCCCGCGACGATGCCAGGCGCTGTTACAACGGAACCGCTGTCAGCTTCCACAAGCCCGGCCATCACTTTCATCAAAGTCGATTTGCCCGACCCGTTGCGCCCGACAAGCGCCACGCGGTCGCCCTCCTGCACCACCACATCGAGCCCGGAAAACACCGGATCGCCGCCAAAAGTCAGCGAGATGTCAGAGAGTTGCAGATAGGGTGCGCGCGCCATGGGCCGTCGCTACACGGCCCTCCGCAAACGTGCAAGACTACCCGGCAACCGCCCGCAAAAGCCGCTTTCGCGCTGGCGGGATCGCGTTGATTTCGACACCGGTGAACACATGCAGCGTGTTCATATCGCCATCGACCACCGCGTGATCCGACACCCAACCGCCCATCATCAGATAGGTCTTCAGCAAAGGCGGCATGGCCCGTGCCGCCGCTTTCAGATCGGGTTTCCGTAACCGCCTGCGGCCAAAGGGAAAAATCCGCGGTGCTTTCACCATCGGCAGCCAGCATTTCGGGGCCAGATGGCGCTCTTTCAGCAGCGAAAACGCGTCCATATAGGCCTCGGCGCGGGTGCCTTTGAAGGAGGAACAGCCAAACAGCATCTCCACTCCCTCCTCATCGACAAACCGGGTCATCGCGCCCCAGGCGACCCGCAGGATATCGGCGTCCTGATGCTCGGGATGGATGCAAAACCGGCCCATTTCCACCATGCGACCCTCAAAATCCTGCAGGGCGGAGAGCTCGTAATATTGCGCCGAATAGCTCTCGCCGATCTCGCGTCCCGAGGCCAGAGGCAGCAGGCGGAAAGCACAGACCAGTTCCCCGGTTTTGCGTGTCTCCACAAGGACATGACGGCATTTGTTGTCAAAAAGATCGCAATCGGGCGCACCCGCATCGCCGAAAAACGCCAGCCCTCTCAGGGTTTGCGCAGCTTCAATATCATCCGGGGTGTCTGCGTAGCGGGCCACATAGCGGCCTCTGTTCAGGATCGGCATCATCACGCCTCCGTTCCCGACCCTTGGAGGGCTCGGCTCTTCACCCTACATTGGGCACTGAAATGGCAATACGCAACGTCTGTAACAAAACTTGGACAGATGGGAAGGACGGAAAACCTTGGTCGATAAAGTCGAAAAATCGGATGAAGAGTGGCGCGCGCAACTGAGCGATATGGAATACAAGGTCCTGCGCAAACATGGCACCGAACGGGCCTTTACCAACGATAATTTCCCGAAAGCGCCAGGCGTCTTCCGCTGCAAGGGCTGCGGGGCGGAACTCTTTGATGCGGATACGAAATTCGACAGCGGCACCGGCTGGCCGTCCTTCTATGCTCCGAAAGATGCCGAGATGGTGGGCGAGAGCCAGGATAACAGTTGGTTCATGCGCCGCACCGAGGTGCATTGCAACGCCTGCGAGGGGCATCTGGGCCATGTCTTCCCGGACGGGCCACAGCCCACGGGGCTGCGCTACTGCATCAATGGCGTCGCTTTGGATTTCGAGCCTGAGAAGGACGGCTGATCAGTTGTCGCCGCCGAGCGCTTCACCAAGGTCGATCCGACCGAAGTTGCGGATGATCTGACGGATGAACGTCACGTCGCGCACGGTTGTTTCGGTCACACGGCGCGACAGGGTCACAACCTGTCCGCGCTCAAGGCCAAACCGCTCGATATTCGTGACTGTGCCGTCCTCAGCAAAACTGATCGCCACCACCTGACGCTCGATCTCTTGGGGCTTGCGGGCGCCGAAATGGCGGACTTTAGAGCCGACGTAGAACCAAGCGGAATCGCGCAACACGCCGGAGGTCGAGGGTTGGCCCACCAGGGCCTCCACCGTGCCTTGGGTGTCAACGCCCACGGCGATCTGGTCGAGGTCTTCTTGATTCGGGATATAGCCGTGATTGCGGATCACTTCCGCACATCCGGCCAAGGCAAGAGCCGCGGCCATCGCAAACGCGACCGTCCAGCGTTTTACCCCTGAGTGACGGGTTGCCCCCATTCTGCCCTCTTGCCTTGCTCTTTTCTTGGCTAAAGGCTTACAGAAGGTCGCGTGCAGGATCAAGAAAGTAAGCAAAACGGGGACATGACAGATATTCTTCGCATTGCGGATTTGCCCACCGGCAACCCGACATCGTTCCTCTGGACCCCGGATCGCGCGCAGATGAACAATATCGCAAAGGCCCTGGACCTTCTGGCGCTGCGGAAGATGCGGCTGGAGGGTGAAATTCGCCCACAAGGCACGTCTGACTGGACGCTTGAGGCGAAGCTTGGCGCCACGGTGGTGCAGCCCTGCGTTGTGACGCTCGATCCGGTGACCACGCGGATTGAGGAGCCATTCACCCGGATCTATGTCGCGAATTGGAGCGCTCCGGAGGACAGCGAGGTGGAACTGGAAGACGGAGAAGACAGTGAACCTGTGCCCGAACTCCTTGATCTCGCAGCCCTGGCCCATGAGGCGCTCGCCCTAGCCCTGCCGCTCAATCCGCGCAGCCCGCAAGCCGATGAGATCGAAACCAATTTCGGCCCCGAAGGTGTCGCGCCCCTGAGCGATGAAACCGTAAAACCGTTCGCGGGCCTCGCGGACCTGAAGAAAAAGCTCGAAAGCGGCGAATAAGGCGTACGAATCCTCTTGCCAAACACGCGCGAATGGGTATTTTCCGCGGCTCTTGAGATTATCGGTCTGGACGGGACCGCCCTCCTCCTCTAAGAGCGGCGGAAATTCCGATTTGGACCCTGAGACACATGAGCAGCGCCGAACTGCGCGCTCCAGAGATTGAAGGTTGAGACATGGCTGTCCAGCAGAACAAAGTTACCCGCTCCCGCCGGAACAACCGCCGGTCGCATGACGCGCTTGTGGCGGACAATCCCAACGAGTGCCCGAACTGCGGTGAGCTGAAACGCCCGCACCATGTTTGTGCGGCTTGCGGCCACTATGATGATCGCGAAGTTGTGGTCATGACCGAAGAACTCGATCTGGACGAAGACGTCGCATAAGCCTAGGTTAGCCGAAAACTCCGGCTACCGCAGAGGCTTAGGGCTTGGGCAGCTCCGACACAGTTATCTCTATTGATGCCATGGGTGGGGATCTTGGCCCCACTGCCATTGTCGCGGGCATGGCCAAATCCGCCGAGAAAAACCCCGATCTCCGCTTCATCCTGCATGGTCGCGCGGGGGAGTTGGAACCGCTCGTCAAAAAGCGCCGGTTGAGCGATCGCGTCGAAATTCGCGATGTGCCGGATGTGGTCTCGATGACCGAGAAACCCGCCCATGTTATGCGGCACGGCAAAACCACGTCCATGTGGTCCGCGATCACATCCGTGCGTGAAGGCGAAGCGGAGGTTTGCGTCTCTTGCGGCAATACCGGCGCGCTGATGGCAGTCTCGATGATCCGCCTGCGCAAGCTTGACGGGGTGAACCGACCGGCCATTGCCTGCCTCTGGCCATCGCGCAACGCCTCAGGCTTCAACATCATGCTCGATGTCGGCGCCGATATCCGCGCCGATCAGGACGATCTTCTGCAATATGCGCTGATGGGCATGTCCTATGCCCGCAACGGGTTCGGCCTGCAACGTCCCCGCGTTGGTCTTCTGAATGTCGGCACAGAGGAGCATAAGGGCCGGGCCGAATTGAAAGTTGCCCATGACATGATCGCGGCGGCAGCGGATGCCAATGATTTTGAGTTCGTGGGCTTCGTCGAAGGGGTCGATATCCCCTCGGCCCGCGTCGATGTGATCGTCACGGATGGGTTCACCGGCAATGTCGCCCTGAAGACCGCGGAAGGCACCGCGGGGCTGATCTCGGAATTCCTGCGCGAGGCGTTCAAATACACGCCCCTCAGTCGCATCGCAGCGGTCCTCGCCCTGACCTCCCTGCAACGGCTGCGCAAGCGCATCGATCCGCGGCGCGTCAATGGCGGCGTGTTTCTCGGCCTCAACGGCACCGTGGTGAAGTCGCACGGCTCGGCAGATGCCACCGGCGTGTCGGCAGCGATCAAGCTTGCCTTCCGCCTCGCTCAGTCCGGATTTCAAGATAAATTGGCGGCGCGGGTTGCATCCCTCTCGCACCCGGATCAAAGTGTGGATCAGCACTCTGCTGGGGCAGAAAACAAGGGCATATCATGACCGTCAGAGCCGCGCTCCGGGGGATCGGGCATTATCTTCCCGAGCGCATCGTCGAGAATTCGGAATTTGAGGCGTGGGTCGACACGAGCGACGAGTGGATACGCGCGCGCTCCGGCATTGAACGCCGCCATTTCGCGGCTGACGGCGAGCTGACCTCCGATTTGGCGATCAAAGCGGCGGAAGCGGCGCTGAGCGATGCGGGCATGACCGGCGATCAGATCGACGCGGTGATCGTCGCGACTTCGACCCCGGATACGACCTTTCCCGCCGTGGCCACCATCGTGCAAAGCGCGCTTGGCATCACCAAGGGTTTCGCCTTCGACGTGCAAGCGGTCTGCGCCGGTTTCGTCTTTGCCATGGCCAATGCCGATGCGTTGATCCTCTCCGGTCAGGCCAAACGCGTGCTGGTGATCGGGGCAGAGACCTTCAGCCGGATCATGAACTGGCAGGACCGCACCACTTGCGTGCTGTTCGGCGACGGTGCCGGCGCGGTGGTGCTGGAAGCGCAAGAGGGCACGGGCGGGCCAGAGGATGCCGGTATTCTCGCCACCGATCTCAACTCCGATGGCCGCTACCGTGATCTGCTATATGTCGATGGTGGCGTGTCTTCGACACAATCGGCAGGGGTCCTCGTCATGCAGGGCAAAGAGGTGTTCCGCCACGCCGTCGAAAAGCTCGCTCAGACCGCCGACACCGCGTTGGAAAAGGCCGGTCTAACGGCGGATGACGTGGCTTGGGTGGTCCCGCATCAGGCCAATTCCCGCATCATTACCAAGACCGCTCAGAAGATGGGCGTGCCGATGGAGCGTGTCGTCCTGACGGTGCAAAACCATGGCAATACCTCTGCCGCATCGATTCCCTTGGCGCTCTCTGTGGCCAATGAAGGTGGTAAATTCGCACCCGGCGACCTGCTTGTGATGGAAGCAATCGGCGGCGGATTGGCCTGGGGGGCGGTCGTATTGCGGCTTTAGGCGAATTATTTTCGCTTAAACGCGATGTTCCAACCCCTTGATATTGACTCGGAATTTGTCACTCCCCTATCGTCTGTTGAAAATTCAGGGGGACATTATGGCGTCTAAGACACTCACACGGATGGATTTGAGCGAAGCAGTGTTTCGGGAGGTGGGGCTCTCGCGCAACGAAAGTGCGGAACTTGTCGAGTCGGTTCTCAAACACATGTCCGATGCTCTGGTGAGCGGCGAGCAGGTGAAAATCTCGTCTTTCGGGACCTTCTCGGTCCGGTCGAAATCTGCCCGTGTCGGGCGCAATCCGAAGACCGGCGAAGAGGTGCCCATTCACCCGCGCCGCGTTCTGACTTTCCGTCCCTCGCATCTGATGAAAGACCGGGTTGCCGACGGAAACCGCAACTGATCCGCTAAGCGGCTCAGGGGGACGAGCAGATGGCAAAGAAAGCGCAAGGCGCGTTTCGAACGATCAGTGAGGTGGCCGATTGGCTGGACATCCCGGCCCATGTGCTGCGCTTTTGGGAAAGCAAGTTCAACCAGATCAAACCGGTGAAGCGCGCTGGCGGTCGGCGGTACTACCGCCCCGATGACATGCTGTTGATCGGTGGTATCAAGAAGCTTTTGCATGACGACGGGCTGACCATTCGTGGTGTGCAGAAGATGCTGAAGGAAGAGGGCGTCAAACAAGTCTCTACGCATTCGCAAGAGCTTGACATGCCAACGGATGAGGAAGCCGCGCGCAGGCGAGCCGCCCGTCGCGCCCGTCGCAAGGCCCGTGCGGAGCGGGCCAAGGAGTCCAAGCCGCCGCTGGTGCCCGAAAGCACGCCGCAGGTGGCGCCTGAGGCCCCTGCCCCCGGTCTGACGATCACCCCGCCGACGCCACCAGCCCCCGACGCGGGCAATGTGGTGCAGCTTCAACCTCGGGAGGCCGAACCCGAAGAGCCTGAGACCCCCGAGGAACCGGAAGCAGACGCCCCCGCGGAGGCAGAGGCGGAGGTTGCCGAAGCCACTCCCGAGGCAGAGACGACAGCGGAGGCCACGCCCGAGCTTGATCTTGAGCCCGAAGCGCCGACGGAACCAGAACCTGAGCCAGAAACGGCTCCCACAACGGTGGACGTGCCCGCCGACCCGGACCCTGCCTCCATCCAACTGAGCGACGCTGCCGCCGCGCGGATCAAAACGCTGAAAGCCCTGCGCCGCAGTGACCCCGAACATGTGATCGACAAGGCAGCCGCGCGCGCTCTGCATGATCGCCTGAGCGATTTGCGCGCCCGCATGGGCGATGGCTGAAATCACATCTTTCCCGGTCCGCACCCGGTCACCGCAAACCAAATCCCCCTCTTGCTCCCACTCGCAAAACGGTTATGTAAGGGCCGTCGGCGGGCTATGGCGCAGCCTGGTAGCGCGTCCGTCTGGGGGACGGAAGGTCGCAGGTTCAAGTCCTGCTAGCCCGACCAATCATCAAACGCCCGTG
>JANQRE010000009.1 GCA_028284705.1 Paracoccaceae bacterium
AAAGTGGTACTCCCTAGGGGAATCGAACCCCTCTTTCCAGGTTGAAAACCTGGCGTCCTAACCGATAGACGAAGGGAGCACCTGATCAGTGACGCGTTATTTAGGAGAGCACCGTGCAGGAGGCAAGAGGAAATTGTGCCGCGCAGACGATTCAATCTGCCGGTGCGGCGTCCTCCAGACGTAGCTGAACCGATTGTCGTCCGCCCCACGTGTTGACCTCGATCCGCCCGGCAAGATGGAAGGGTTGCCCGTCGTGATTTTGCAACGCATCGCCAAGGGCTCCCGGCAGGACATTGAAGGCAATCGCCTCGAGGCTCGTTGATCCCATATCCCCAAAGCTGAGCTTCAAATGCCCGTCCCCAACGGGCTTTGTGAACCGGATTTTCTGGCTTGGGAACACGAAGCGGGGCGCGGCTGCACCGGCCCCGAAAGGGCCGGCCCCGTCAAGGGCCTCTACCAGATCGACCGTTGCCGCGCCGCTCATCAAAACCCCGTCGAGCTTCAAATCTGATGGTCCCATTTTGTCGGCGCCCTGTTTGGCCATCAGTTCCGTCAACCGTGCCATGGCCGGCTCCAGTTGCGCTCGCGAAAGGGAGAGACCCGCGGCCATTTTGTGGCCGCCGCCTTTTTCGATCAGACCTTCCGTAGCGAGGCGTTGAATTTGAGCGCCGAGATCGATGCCGCTGATCGACCGGGCGGAGCCTTTCCCGACGTCGCCGTCGAACCCGATCACCACCGAGGGGCGGTTCGAGGCCTCTTTCAGACGGGCGGCGAAAATGCCAACGACACCGGGATGCCACCCATCGCCTGCTGCCCAGGCCAATGCGCTGTCCAGACCGCGTGCTTCGGCCTGCGCAATGGCCTCATCACGCACCGCCGCCTCAATCTCGCGGCGTTCTGTGTTGAGCGTATCGAGGCGTTCGGCAATTTGCGCCGCTTCGGAGGGGTCATCGGTGCTGAGCAACCGCGCCCCAAGATCAGCCGCGCCAATGCGTCCGCCCGCGTTTATGCGAGGGCCGAGAATGTAGCCCAGATGGTAGGCCGCGGGGACCGTGTCAATGCGCGCAATGTCAGAAAGGACACGCAGACCGAGCCGTTCGCGGCGCGCCATAACTTTCAGGCCTTGCCGCACAAAAGCACGATTGACCCCAATCAGCGGCGCGACATCGGCGACCGTGGCGAGGGCGACGAGATCGAGCATCGCCAACAGGTCGGGTCCGGTTTTACCATCGGCACGCAGGTCGCGGTTCAGAGCCACCAGCAGAAGAAAAACGACTGCGGCGGCGCAAAGATGACCAAGCGTGCCATCCTCGTCCTGACGATTGGGGTTTACCACGGCCAGTGCAGAAGGCAGGGTCTCACCGCTCAAATGGTGGTCGAGCACGATGACATCCGCCCCGGTCGCGGCGGCTAAGGCATCATGGCTGAGCGTCCCGCAATCGACGCAAATGATCAGGTCATGGCTTTTCGCAAGCTCCGCCATAGCCGGGGCATTCGGCCCGTAACCTTCATCGATGCGGTCAGGCACATAGAGCGTCGCGGTGAGACCCCAGTGACGCAACCACGTCAGCAGCAGAGCCGCCGAGGACCCTCCATCGACGTCATAATCCGCGAAGATCGCGATTTTCTCTTTGGATGCAACGGCTTGCAAGACTCGCGACGATGCGGCGTCCATATCCTTGAGGTTTGAGGGGTTCGGCAGCAGATCGCGCAAGGCGGGTGCGAGAAAGCTCTCGGCCTCTTCGGCAGGAACGCCCAACCGGGCGAGGGTCTGACTGACCGGTGCGGGCAGGTCGCAGCGTTGGGCGATAGTTTCCGCGAGGCGAGTTTGCGCATCGGATGGACCGATCCAGCGGCGTCCAGTGAGCGAGTGCTCGACGCCGAGAAAGGCCTCGGCGCTCATCTCAGGCGGTTGGGTTGCGATAGCTCATGCGGCGCACGGAGCCGGTTTTTGACCGCATCAGAATGGTTTCCGCCGTCAGATAGCCGACCTCACGCCGGATGCCGGGCAACAGGTTTCCGTCTGTGACACCGGTGGCGGCAAAAATCACATCCTGTGTGACCATCTCGTCTCGCGCATAAATGCGGTCGAAGTCCTCGATTCCCGCCTTCTCCGCGCGACCGCGCTCATCCGCGTTGCGGAACACAAGCCGACCCCACATTTGCCCGCCCATGCATTTCAAAGCGGCGGCGGCGAGGACTCCTTCAGGCGCACCGCCTTCGCCCATATACATATCGATCCCGGTCGTCGCAGCCTCGGCGCAATGCATGACACCGGCCACGTCACCATCGGTGATCAGGCGGATGGCTGCGCCGGTAGAACGGACCTCGGCGATGACTTCCTCGTGGCGGGGTCGTTCGAGAATGCAGACAGTAATGTTGTCGGGACCACAGCCCTTGGCTTTGGCCAGCGCCTCAACCCGCTCGCGGGGCGACATTTCCAAAGAGACAACGCCATCCGCATAGCCGGGCCCGATTGCGAGCTTGTCCATGTAGACGTCCGGGGCATGCAGCATGGACCCGCGTGGTCCCATGGCGATAACCGTCAGCGCATTCGGCATATCCTTGGCGGTCAGCGTGGTGCCCTCCAGCGGATCAAGAGCGATATCGACGCCGGGGCCGTTCCCGGTGCCGACCTCCTCGCCGATATAGAGCATCGGCGCTTCGTCGCGCTCGCCTTCGCCGATGACGACGACGCCCGCGATATCGAGCAGATTGAGCTGCTCCCGCATCGCGTTCACGGCGGCCTGGTCGGCGGACTTCTCATCTCCGCGCCCGATGAGTTTCGCAGATGCCATAGCGGCGGCCTCGGAGACCCGGGCGAGCCCCAAAGACAGCATGCGATCCTGAAAGATTTCGGTGGAGGCAGTCATGAGAGATGTCCTTTCAGAGGTCTTCGATGCGCAGGGCGACGGGGTCAGCGGCGACGACATTCGTGGTCGGGAGTTGCGCGAGGGCCGTGTTCAGCGCGTCGCGGGTTGTTTTGTGGGTGACGATAAGAACTGGCGCGGTGGGCGCCTCGTGGCCGTATTGGCGCATCCGGTCGATGGACACACCGGCATCGCCAAGCGCCGTGGCCACTTTGGCGAGCGCGCCGGGTTTGTCCTGCAATGCGAGGCGCAAGTAATAAGCCGCAGGTCGTGCCGAATGGGCGACCTTGGCGGCGGTCAGTTCCGTGGCGGGTTGACCGAATGTGGCCAGCCGATTTCCGCGTGCGATATCAATGACATCGGCCATCACGGCACTTGCGGTGGGGCCTTCGCCCGCGCCGGGGCCGCGCAGCACAACCTGACCGATGCTGTCGCCTTCGATGACGATCGTGTTGGTGCCGCCTTCAAGTTGGCCGAGTGGCGATGTAGCCGGGACAAGGCAGGGCGACATGGATTGCTCAAGCCCGCGCGCGGTCATCTGTGTGACACCGAGCAGCTTGATTTTGTACCCCATATCGGCAGCTTGCTGGATGTCTTCGACGGAAACCCGCTCGATGCCTTCCAGCGCGATGCCATCGAAATTCACCTGCGTACCGAAGGCGATGGAAGAGAGGATCGCAAGCTTGTGGGCGGCGTCAATCCCGCCAACATCAAGCTGCGGATCGGCTTCGAGATAGCCCAGACCATCGGCTTCGGCGAAAATCTCCTGATAGCTGAGGCCAGAGGCTTCCATGCGGGTCAGGATGTAGTTGCAGGAGCCGTTCATGACGCCCA
Organism: Paracoccaceae bacterium; assembly: GCA_028284705.1. Taxonomy (GTDB): domain Bacteria; phylum Pseudomonadota; class Alphaproteobacteria; order Rhodobacterales; family Rhodobacteraceae; genus Litoreibacter. The sequence continues at coordinate 3,705 of JANQRE010000009.1, forward strand.
TGACACGGGTGATCTCGTTGCCGGCAAGCCCCTCGATGAGCGCTTTGATCACCGGGATGCCACCGGCAACGGCGGCTTCGTAGCGCAACACCCGAGTATTCACCTCAGCCAGTTCCGCTAAGGGCTGACCGTGGATTGCGAGCATCGCTTTGTTGGCGGTCACGACATCCTTTCCCGCTGCCAAGGCCGCCTCTACTGCGGCTTTGGCGGGACCATCCTCGCCGCCGATGAGCTCGACGAACACATCGACATCGTCACGGGTTGCAAGCGCGACGGGGTCATCCTCCCAGGCATAGTCCGACAAAGGAATGCCGCGGTCGCGGGATTTCGATCTCGCTGAAACCGCCGTGATCTCGATCGGCTGACCGGTGCGCGCCGCAAGTGTTTCGCGATGCTTGCGAACGATCTTGACAACGCCAGTTCCGACCGTCCCCAGACCGGCAATTCCAAGGCGCAAGGGGGCAGTCATGGGCAGGCGGCTCCGTCTTCAAGCTTTGAGCAGTTGGCGCCGTTGTTAGAGGGAATTGCCACAGGGTGCAACGCGTTGTCTGGTGCGTGTCAGTAGCCGCGCTCGGCGACTGCGCTTGCCAGTTTCAGGCGGGTCTGTCCATCGACGACACTGCGCCCGCGAAGCGCGTTGGCGCGTGCTTTGAGGCGAGCAACCCGGGCGGCAAGCGCCTCGGCTTCAACCTCGATGGTTGACCCCGCATCTGCCTGCGCAAGGAGCGTTGGAAGGTGTTCCAACGTGGGAAAGGGCGCATCGAGTGCTGCGTTGCTGATCGTGGAATCTGCGCTTGGCAAATGGCGCGCGCAGCCCGCGAGGGTCGCGATACAGATCAGAATTGTGATGATCCGCATGGGTGCCTGCCGTTTCATTTTCGTTGGTGGCAATCTAGCGGCAACATGCGGTTCGGACAATGGCGCCGGTCGGGGCTTGAAATGAACGTGTGTTCATATAGCGTGGGGGGATGGCGCGAAAGATTGGCTCCCATTCCGATATCACAGGCCCGAAAGTACGGGCGGCGGCGTTGCGTCTTTTTGCGCGGCATGGGTTCGCCTCCGTCACCATGCGCCAGATTGCGAGCGAGGTTGGGGTGCAGGCTGGGGCCCTGTATCTTTACACACCGGACAAGCAGACCCTGCTGTTTGACCTCTTGCGCGAGCATATGCAGGAGGTTCTAGATGGGCTCGCGGCGGAGGATTTCTCCGGCAATCCGGTGGAGCGGTTAGAGACCTTCACACGGTTTCATATCCGGTTCCACCTCGAACGCCGCGACGCCGTATTCATCAGCTACATGGAGCTGCGCAACCTAACGGATGAAAATTTCGCCGTGTTGGAAGACATGCGCCGGACCTATGAGGACGCGCTGGAAAGCATCTTGAAAGATGGTCAGGCGTCGGGACATTTCGATGTGGAAGATACGAAACTGACGACGCTGGCGCTGATCTCGATGCTGAATGGTGTGACCACGTGGTACAAACCAGACGGACGATTGTCGCTCGAGCGTGTCGAAGCAATCTATTCCGACATGGCCGGAAAGGCCGTGCGCATGGCACGGTGGAAGCGCAAACAGATGTTGGGAGCGGCGGGTCAGGCCAAAGCCTGACCTTTCTGACTAGAGCGTTGTGTAGATCGGGAACCGAGCGCAAAGATCGGTCGCGCGGGCTTTGACCGCCTCCTCGACCGACGCATTGCCGTCCTCGCCATTGGCGGCCAGACCGTCCACCACTTCGACGATCATATCGGCGACTTCGCGGAATTCGGGCTCCCCGAAACCCCGGGTGGTGCCCGCAGGGGAGCCGAGGCGGATGCCGGAGGTGATTGTCGGTTTCTCGGTGTCGAACGGGATGCCGTTCTTGTTGCAGGTGATATGGGCGCGCCCGAGTGCCTTCTCAGTCGCGTTGCCCTTCACGCCTTTCGGGCGCAGATCGACGAGCAAAACATGGGTGTCCGTGCCGCCGGTGACGATGTCGAGGCCGCCCTTGATCAGTTGATCGGCCATGGCCTGTGCATTGGCGATGACCTGCTTCTGATAGGCTTTGAATCCGGGTTCGAGCGCTTCGCCGAAAGCCACTGCCTTGGCTGCGATGACATGCATCAACGGACCGCCTTGAATGCCGGGGAAGATGGCCGAGTTGAACTTCTTCGCCAGCGCCTCGTCATTGGTCAGGATCATGCCGCCGCGCGGACCGCGCAAAGTTTTGTGCGTCGTGGTGGTCGCGACATGGGCATGTGGGAAGGGGCTCGGGTGCTCGCCCGCTGCCACGAGACCCGCGAAATGGGCCATGTCCACATGCAGATAGGCGCCGACCATGTCGGCGATTTCGCGCATACGTGCGAAGTCGATCTGCCGCGGAATAGCAGACCCACCGGCGATGATCAGTTTCGGTTGATGCTCTTTGGTGAGCGCTTCGACCTGATCGTAATCCAGCTCTAGCGTGTCTTCCTTCACGCCATATTGGATCGCGTTGAACCATTTGCCCGATTGGTTGGGGCGCGCGCCATGGGTGAGGTGGCCGCCGGCATCGAGGCTCATGCCCAGGATCGTATCGCCGGGCTGCAGAAGCGCGGTGAACACACCCTGGTTGGCCTGAGAGCCTGAATTCGGCTGTACATTGGCAAATTCGCATCCAAAGAGTTTGCAGGCACGTTCAATGGCAAGATTCTCAGCAATATCAACATATTGGCAGCCACCGTAATAACGGCGCCCGGGGTAACCCTCGGCATATTTGTTGGTCATCACGCTGCCTTGCGCCTCCATCACGGCGCGGCTGACGATGTTTTCCGAGGCGATCAGCTCGATCTCGTCACGCTGGCGTCCGAGCTCTTGCGTAATGGAGCCGAAAACTTCCGGGTCCCGGTCGGCAAGCGATTGGCTGAAAAACATGTCGTCACGGTGGGGAGCGTTCATGGCAGTGTCCTTTGAAGCAGATGGGCCGCGATAGAATGAGCGACTTCTAGTCGGGATGTTGTCGCAAGGGAAGGTAGGTTGCGGCGCTTTTTGTACAACTTCCGGCATCGAATTCGCTTGTTTTTCGCCCTCTCACGCGCATTGTGAAGCCGAAAGGAAACCGTAACCTCATGCCTGCACGAAAAAAAATCGCGTTTTTGGCCTCCGAGACCGATATCGCGCAGGAAGCCGCGACGGCGCTGGGTGAGCGCTACGGCACGGCCGAGACTGAGGCCGCGGATGTGATCGTGGCGCTGGGTGGCGATGGGTTCATGCTGCAGACGCTGCACGGCACGCAGCATCTCGACATACCGGTTTATGGGATGAATTGCGGGACGGTCGGGTTTCTGATGAACGAGTATCATGAACCCGGGCTAGAGGCACGGCTGGCCGATGCCGAGGAAGAACTGATCAACCCTTTGAAAATGAACGCTGTTCAGGAGGACGGGTCAGTTTATGAGGCCCTGGCCATCAACGAAGTCTCGTTGCTCCGTGCGGGATCGCAAGCCGCGAAACTGCGGATTTTCGTCGATGGGCGTGAACGGATGCCGGAGCTTGTCTGCGATGGCGCGCTGCTCTCCACGCCTGCCGGATCGACGGCCTATAACTACTCGGCGCATGGGCCGATTCTTCCGATTGGGTCCGACGTTCTAGCGCTGACGGCCATGTCGGCGTTTCGTCCGCGGCGCTGGCGCGGGGCGCTGTTGCAGAAGACCGCAAGGGTGCGGTTTGAGGTGCTGCAAGCGAAGAAACGACCCGTGATGGCGGATGCGGATAGCCGGTCCGCGGGGCGGGTGCTGTCGGTCGAGATCGCATCGGTGCCGGAGATCAAGCACCGTATTCTCTTTGATCCGGGGCATGGGCTCGAAGAGCGGTTGATTCAGGAACAGTTTGTCTGAAACACGCCCGGAAGCGACACTTCTAGCAGTTCGAGATCGTCTGACGGAGCGCTGTAGCGCGTCTTCATATTGGGTGGGATGACGAAGGCGTCGCCGGGGCTGAGCGGTTGCGGATCGACACCTTCCCCTTCGAGGGTCATCTCGCCCGCCATCACGAATGAGAACAGGATATCCGCCTCGTGGCTGGTCCAGTTGCTTGCGCCATCGGGGCGCACGAGATGCACGCCCGCGACACCCTTCGTGTTGTCAGCAATCGTCGTGTCGCGAGAGATAAAGCCGGGGATGCGGAAAGGGGCCCATCTCGCTGCATCGGCCTTGTGGTGAACGAATTTCTGCCCCTCGAATTCGCGGTCGGGGTTCACGATTTCGTTGGGCAGGGGCATCTCATGATCGATCGTCGTGATATGCTCCGCCGGTACGCCGATTTCGATAACTTCAATGTTATCAGAGGCATAGAGAACGCGATGGCGGATTTCTGGCGGCTGGATGACACAGTTTCCGGCATGCAGACGGAACGGTTCGCCCTGATCCTCATAGACCAGATCGACCCAGCCCTTGTAGCAGAAGATCAGCTGAAACCCGACCGAATGGTAGTGCACCATGTCGGGCACCGGGCCTCCATCGGGGATACGGATGTGACTGGCGATGATCGACCCACCAAGGCGGGAGGGGATCAGATCGCGGTATTGCATGCCTGCGCGCCCGACGATCCACGGCGCCTGATCGGCTAGGCGACGTACCACGAAGGCATGCTCGGTGGGGGGCATCACAACGGGCGGGGCAAGTTGTGCAATCTCGATCTTTGTTCCGTTTGGAGCCGTCAACTCCGTTTTGCCGCCAGCGATCAAGACGGGATCATCGCAAAGAATACGGAGGATACCGGGCGTTGTCTCAGCACCTTTCCGGATGCGAACCCGCAGACCATGACCTGAAAAAACCGCCTCGCGTGGATCGTCGGCGGGAAAGATTTCATCCATCCGCATGCCGAGCGTCTTGGTGAAGAATGGAATGTCGTCGCGAAGCTCGTCCGTGGGCAGCAGGATTTCGGCGCGAATGTTTTGCATCAGGCTCAGGTCCAGGATCGTTTCGATGATCCTTGCCGGGAGCGTCAACCTTTGCAACACTCGAGGTCCACCGATGTGATCGAATAATCGATTTCACGGCAGCAAAACAAAAATAGTTTAACATTAAACTATTTTCGGGAGGGGCAAATTGACGAAAGTAGATGACAGCATGCGCAACGACGCATTGCAGTATCACAGGGCGCCCAAGCCCGGAAAACTCGAGATCAGAGCGACCAAACCACTTGCCAACGGTCGCGATCTGGCGCGCGCTTATTCGCCTGGCGTCGCGGAGGCGTGTCTTGAGATCAAATCGGACGCGGCGACCGCTCGGGAATATACGGCGCGGGGCAATCTCGTCGCTGTTGTGTCAAACGGAACGGCTGTCCTAGGGCTGGGCAACATCGGTGCGCTCGCGTCAAAACCGGTGATGGAAGGCAAGGCCGTCCTGTTCAAGAAATTCGCAAACATCGACTGCTTCGACATCGAGTTGAACGAAAGCGATCCCGAGAAACTGGCAGATATCGTCTGTGCCTTGGAGCCGACCTTCGGAGCGGTCAACCTGGAAGATATCAAAGCGCCCGATTGCTTTGTGGTGGAAAAGATCTGCCGGGAGCGGATGAATATCCCCGTCTTTCACGACGACCAGCACGGTACGGCGATTGTTGTGGGCGCCGCTGCGACCAATGCGCTGATGCTGACGGAACGCAAATTCGAGGACATCAAAGTGGTCTCCACAGGGGGTGGCGCCGCCGGGATTGCCTGTCTCAACATGCTCCTGAAACTGGGTGTGAAGCGTGAGAATGTCTGGCTCTGCGACATTGCCGGACTGGTCTACGAGGGGCGCGAAGAAGAGATGACACCGCAAAAGGCGGAATATGCGCAAGCCTCTGACATGCGCACCCTAGATGATGTGATCGAAGGAGCAGACCTGTTTTTGGGCCTCAGCGGACCGGGTGTTTTGAAGCCCGAGATGGTCAAGAAGATGGCCAACAAACCGATCGTGTTTGCGCTGGCCAATCCAACGCCCGAGATTTCGCCCGATGAGGTGAGGGAGGTCGCGCCGAAGGCGATTATCGCCACGGGGCGTTCGGATTTTCCCAATCAGGTCAACAATGTGCTGTGTTTCCCCTTCATCTTCCGAGGGGCGCTCGACATTGGCGCGACTGAGATCAATGACGAGATGAAGATCGGCTGCGTGGAAGGCATCGCGGCACTGGCGCGGGCGACGACAAGTGCGGAGGCCGCGGCGGCGTATCGGGGTGAGCAACTCACTTTTGGCCCGGACTACCTGATCCCAAAACCTTTCGACCCACGGCTTATGGGTGTCGTTGCGACAGCCGTGGCCAAGGCTGGCATGGAGAGCGGTGTGGCGACGCGCCCGCTGGAAGACATCACGGCGTATAAGCGGAAACTGGATGGCTCCGTCTTCAAATCCGCGCTGATCATGCGCCCGGTTTTTGAAGCCGCAGCCTCCGAGACGCGGCGGATCGTGTTCGCAGAAGGCGAGAACGAGCGGGTGCTTCGCGCGGCGAACGCGATGATCGAAGAGACCACTGACAAGCCGACCCTGATCGGGCGCCCAGAGGTGGTGGAACTGCGCGCTGAACGGGCAGGGCTCAAGATCAAGCCGGGGGTCGATTTTGACCTTGTGAACCCGGAGAACGATCCGCGTTACCGCGACTACTGGATGAGCTACCACAATCTGATGGCGCGCAAGGGTGTGACGCCTGATCTGGCCCGCGCGATCATGCGCACAAACACCACGGCCATTGGCGCGGTGATGGTGCATCGGGAGGAGGCCGACAGCATGATCTGCGGCACGTTCGGGCAGTATCTCTGGCACCTGAACTATGTCACACAGGTGCTCTCCGGCCCGGAATTGCATCCCATTGGCGCGCTGAGCCTGATGATCCTGGAAGATGGACCGCTCTTTATCGCGGATACCCATGTGCATCCCGAGCCGACGCCAGAACAAATATCCGAAGTCGTGCAAGCGGCGGCCCGGCATGTGCGTCGGTTTGGGGTGGAGCCCAAGATCGCGCTCTGTTCACATTCGCAATTCGGCAATCTCGATTGCGAGACCGGGCGGCGGATGAGGAAGGCCATGGCGCTTCTCGATGCGGCCCCATGCAACTTCCTCTATGAGGGCGAGATGCATTCCGATGCCGCGCTCGATCCCGAGTTGCGCGAACGGATATTCCCCGATGCCCGGTTTGAGGGCGCGGCGAATGTGCTGGTCTTTGCCAATACCGATGCGGCCTCGGGTGTGCGCAACATCCTGAAAATGAAGGCTGGTGGATTGGAAGTTGGCCCGATCCTGATGGGGATGGGCAATCGCGCGCATATCGTGACGCCGTCGATCACTGCGCGGGGGTTGCTGAACATGTCGGCCATCGCCGGCACGCCGGTTGCAACTTACGGATAAGCTCAGTCACCTTCGGATGATTGCAGCTTTTTCAATCCCTTAGCGATCCAGTCGCCCGCCCATTTCGCGGGTCCGCGGACACCTTTCATCGGCGCGTCCGGGCGATCCTGCAGTACGCGCGGATTGCGCACGAGCGTGTCGAGCATCCGTTGCGCCGCGCGAAGCTGATCTGGTTTCAGGTTCGGGACGGCATGATGTTCGATCTCCGCGATCAAGGTGCGGTGGAGGGCGGAGGTCAGGGTCCAGACCGTGTGCAACCGGATGCCCTGCAGATTTGCATCTGCCGCAAGACGGGCGAGGCAGGCCACCAGATCATCGAAGAAACGCGGATCGCGACGCGCACGTACCACTTCCGCAGCGGCATAAAGCTGCGCTGCAGACGCGCCCTCCTTCAATCCATCAAAAACTGGCGTGAGGTCATCCATGTTCGGAGCCTCAGCCTTTAGCGCGCTTCGCACCTTCTCAAGCTCCGCGACGGGTGCGTGAATGTCGAAATCCTCGGCAATGTCATGGAACCGCGAGCGCTCTTGTTCGAGGTCGTTTTCCAGAACCGCGACTTGCTCCTTGGTTTCAGCAAGATCCTTTTTCACCTCGCGCAGTTCGACCTCCACATCGCCGATCTTCAGACGAGAGACGTATTTCGGCAGTTCCTCTTTGATGGCGCGCCACCGCAGGAGTACTGTGAGAAAGACCAAAAGCGCCAGCACACCCCAGATGTTCTCGAAAACCAGCTTGGCTGATTGAAAATACAGATTGTTGTCCATGAAACCCATCCCTTCGATTGGGGTAACAGTGATCCGGGGCGCAAATGATCGTCAAGCAATCACTGGCAACTCGAGTTTAGCGCTAAATGTGACCCTGCGGCGCAGAGGGAAGGGCTTGCCATACGGTTGCGCAGCGGCGTAACCCCTGTGTCGGGACAGTTTGGGAGGAGAGATCGCCATGACCTACGCAGAAACTTACGCCGCGTGGAAAGCCGATCCGGAAGCGTACTGGATGAAAGCGGCGGAGGCGATTGACTGGGTGACTCCGCCCTCCAAAGCGCTGTTCGATGAGAACGCACCGCTTTACGAGTGGTTCAAGGATGCGGAAGTCAACACCTGCTACAACGCGGTCGACCGCCATGTCGATGCGGGGCGCGGCGATCAGGTGGCGATCATCTATGACAGCCCGGTCACGGACACCAAGCAGAAGATCACCTATTCGGAGCTGAAAACCCGCGTTGCGAGCCTCGCCGGAGCGCTGCGCGCCAGGGGCGTCGAGAAGGGCGACCGCGTCATCATCTATATGCCGATGGTGCCCGAAGCGCTGGAAGCGATGCTGGCTTGTTCACGGCTCGGGGCCATCCACTCGGTGGTGTTTGGCGGGTTTGCCTCCAACGAACTGGCGGTTCGGATTGATGACGCGCAGCCCAAAGCGATCATCGCGGGGAGTTGTGGGATCGAACCGGGGCGGGTGGTGCATTACAAACCGCTGCTTGACGGCGCCATCGAGATGGCCGCGCATAAACCCGAGTTCTGTGTGATTTTTCAGCGAGAACAAGAGGTTGCCACGCTGATCGAAGGACGCGATTACGATTGGCATGACGTCCGGGATGGTACGGAGCCCGCCGAGTGTGTGCCGGTCTCAGGCGATCATCCGGCCTATATCCTCTACACCTCCGGCACCACTGGCCAACCGAAAGGGGTCGTGCGCCCGACCGCGGGCCATCTGGTGGCGCTCAACTGGACCATGAAGAACATCTACGACATGGACCCGGGCGATGTGTTCTGGGCGGCCTCCGATGTGGGCTGGGTCGTGGGACATTCCTATATCTGCTACGCGCCGCTCATATCGGGCAACACGACCATTGTCTTTGAGGGCAAGCCGGTCGGCACGCCCGATGCGGGCACCTTCTGGCGGGTGATTTCCGAACATAAAGTTAAGAGCTTTTTTACGGCTCCAACCGCCTTCCGAGCCGTAAAGCGCGTCGACCCGCAAGGCGAATTTGTGAAGAAATACGATCTCTCCAGCCTCAAGATCATTTTTCTTGCCGGTGAACGTGCGGACCCCGACACGATCCAATGGGCGGAAGAGAAATTCGGTGTGCCGGTCATCGACCACTGGTGGCAGACCGAGACTGGTTACACCATTGCGGGCAACCCGATGGGGATTGAGCGCCTGCCAGTGAAGATCGGTTCACCGACCGTGCCGATGCCGGGCTATGACATTCAGATCCTCGATGATGGGGGACATCCGGTTGCCGATGGTGAGTTGGGCGCGATTGCGGTGAAACTGCCGCTGCCGCCGGGCACATTGCCAACGCTTTGGAACGCGGAGGACCGGTTTCGGAAGAGCTATCTCGACACCTTCCCCGGCTATTATGAGACCGGTGATGCGGGCATGAAGGATGAAGACGGCTACCTCTACATCATGGCCCGGACCGACGATGTGATTAATGTCGCGGGTCACCGCCTCTCGACCGGAGGGATGGAGGAGGTTCTCGCCTCTCACCCCGACGTTGCAGAATGCGCCGTGATCGGCGTGACCGACCAGTTGAAAGGTCAGTTGCCGCTTGGTTTCTTGTGTCTCAATTCCGGCACCGAGAAATCGGCGGAGGATGTGTGCAAGGAATGCGTCACCCTGGTGCGTGAGAAGATCGGACCCGTCGCCGCGTTCAAACTGGCCTGCGTCGTGGAGCGCCTGCCGAAGACACGTTCCGGCAAGATTTTGCGCGGCACGATGGTCTCCATCGCCGATGGCAAAGAGTTCAAAATGCCCGCAACCATTGATGATCCGGCGATTTTGGATGAGATCGCCGAGGCGTTGCGCAGACTTGGATACCCCAACGGCTGAGGCCTTGCGCCTAAGGCGTGCTCAGGGCAGTGTGCGCCTCATGCCTGACGACCTTTTGACCGCTGCCAAGCAGGTGCGCGAGAACGCGCATGCGCCCTATTCCAACTTCAAAGTCGGTGCCGCGCTGCGCACGACCGACGGCGCCGTCTTCACCGGTTGCAATGTTGAGAACGTGGCCTACCCGGAAGGAACCTGCGCCGAAGCGGGCGCGATTGCGGCGATGTGTGCCGCTGGCGCACGCGAGATCGCCGAGATCACCGTGGTGGCTGACAGCCCCACACCTGTGCCGCCCTGCGGCGGGTGCCGTCAGAAGATCGCGGAGTTCGCGAGAGGCGACGTCACCGTGACTATGGCGACCATGTCTGGCGCTTCCCAGGCCGTCACAGTGGCCGAGTTGCTGCCCGGAGCGTTCGACGCCTCACATATGGAGGCCTAAGTGGACGCGCGGGGGATCATCGAAAAAATCAAGCTGAAGCAAACCGTTACGCCGGAGGAGGCGAAATGGTTCGGTCAGTCCTTGGCAGGGTCCACGATCTCGGACGCGCAAGCCGGGGCCTTTGCCATGGCGGTCTGTCTCAACGGGTTGGACCCGCAGGCGCGGGTCGGGCTGACGCAAGGGATGCGCGATTCCGGCGATGTTTTGGCATGGGACCTTCCGGGGCCGGTCTTGGACAAACACTCGACGGGTGGCGTTGGTGATCCGGTGTCCCTGCTGCTCGCGCCTGCGCTGGCGGAACTCGGGGCTTATGTGCCGATGATCTCTGGCCGGGGCCTCGGCCATACCGGCGGCACACTCGACAAATTGGAGGCGATCCCGGGCTATATCTGCGAGATCGGGCCAAGCCGGTTGGAACATGTGATCCGCGATGTGGGCGCCGCGATTGTCGGGGCCACAGGCCGGGTCGCGCCCAGCGACAAGCGGCTCTATGCGATCCGCGATGTCAGTGCCTCGGTGGCCTCGGTTGACCTCATCACCGCCTCGATCCTGTCGAAGAAACTGGCGGCGGGTCTCGACGCCTTGGTGCTGGACGTGAAAACCGGTTCCGGCGCGTTCATGGCTTCGGCAGAGGACGCTCAGGCGCTGGCAGAGTCGCTGGTGAGCGTCGCGAATGGCGCAGGGTGCAAGACCGAAGCACTGCTGACGGATATGTCGCAGCCGCTCGCAGATGCCGCGGGCAACGCGGTGGAGATTCGCGCAGTCATGGAGACCTTGACCGGTGCACGTCCGAACAGGCGGCTTATTGAAGTCACCTGCGCCCTGGGCGGTGTCGTGCTGGCAAGCGGCGGGCTTGTGGCGGACACCGAAGAGGGGTTCGTAAAACTTCAAAACGTGATTGAAAGCGGTCAGGTCGCAGAGCGTTTCGCCCGCATGGTCGCGGCCTTGGGCGGGCCGATGGATTTTGCCGAGAGCTGGAGCCACCGGTTGCCGGAAGCCTCTGTTTTGAAAGAGGTTTATCCGGTGCGCGCGGGCTTCATCAGCGAGATCAACGCTCGCACACTTGGAGAAGTCGTCGTTGATCTCGGCGGCGGGCGCAAGGTCGAGAGCGACCGGATCGACCTGGCAGTCGGGCTGTCACAAATCGTACCCGTCGGGACAAAAGTTGACCCCAAAACCCCGATCGCCATGGTTCATGCGGCGAGCGAGGCGCAGGCCAGCGAAGCCGCCGTTCTTGTGCGCAAAGCCATCACTGTGGGTCGCGACACGGTCACCCCGCCACAGGTCATTCAGGGGCGGATCACCCCATGACGCGCGCGTTTCTGGTGGTGCTGGATTCCGTCGGCTGCGGTGGTGCGCCGGACGCCGCGGCATTCGGCGACGAGGGCGCGAACACGCTCGGCCATATCGCCGAGCATTGTGCGGCGGGACAGGCCGATGATGGGCGACAAGGCCCGTTGCAGCTTGATCTGCTCGACGGTTTGGGCCTCGGCAAGGCGATTGAACTGGCGTCGGGCCTTGCGGCTCCAGGTCTGGGCGCACAACCGACCGGCCTGTGGGGGGCTGCAACCGAAATCTCTAACGGCAAGGACACACCCTCCGGCCATTGGGAATTGGCGGGTGTACCGGTGCCCTGGGACTGGCACTTCTTTCCCGGCGACGCGCCATCCTTCCCCGACGATCTTGTCGAGGCGGTCTGCGAGATATCGGGCGCGACCGGAATTCTCGGCAATTGCGCAGCGTCGGGGACCGAGATCATCGCACGGCTCGGCGAGGAGCACATGCAGACCGGGCAGCCGATCTGTTACACCTCGACGGACTCGGTGTTTCAAATCGCAGCCCATGAGGAGAGTTTCGGCTTGGATCGCCTGCTGCATCTCTGCGAAAGCCTCGCGCCGCGGCTGCACGAGATGCGTGTCGGTCGCGTGATCGCGCGACCCTTTGTGGGCACGTCCTCGGCGAATTTCACGCGCACGACGAACCGGCGGGATTATGCGGTGGCACCGCCGAAACCGACGCTGCTTGATTGGGTTACAGAGGCCGGCCGAATGACCTATGGCATTGGAAAGATTAAGGATATCTTCTCGGGCCATGGAGTTCAGCACGCGGTGAAAGGCGACGATGCGGCCTTGATGGAACACCTGGCGGATCACTTTGGAACCGCTGAGGAGGGCAGCCTGACCTTCGCCAATTTCGTGGAGTTCGACAGCCTTTATGGTCACCGCCGCGATGTCGCGGGATATGCGCGGCACCTCGAATGGTTTAATATTAAACTATCTGAGGTTGTCGGTCGATTGCGCGAGGACGACCTGTTGATCCTGACCGCCGATCACGGCAACGATCCGACCTGGCGCGGCACCGATCACACCCGAGAGCGCGTGCCCGTTCTGGGTTGGGGCTATGGCGCGAAGGGGATCGGTCTGGTTGGTTTCTCCGACGTTGCGGCCTCGGTTGTTGACCATCTGGGTGTGCCAAACCAAGGACCGGGTCGGAGTTTCCTATGAGCTTGAAATCGCTTCCAAAAGTGGAGCTGCATCTGCACCTCGAAGGCGGTGCGCCGCCTGCTTTCATCCGCGGTCTGGCGCAGGAAAAGAATGTGGATCTCAGTGGCATATTTGAAGCGAATGGCAGCTACCGCTTCGAAAACTTCACCCAATTCCTGCGCACCTATGAGGCCGCCTGCACCGTTCTGACCGGTCCGGAGGAATTCTATCGCCTGACCAAAGCGGTGCTGGAGCAATCGGCGGAGCACGGCGTCATCTATTCAGAGACTTTCCTGAGCCCGGATTTCTGTGGCGGCGGCGATCTGACGGCGTGGCGCGAATATCTCGACGCGATCACCCGTGCGGCAGACGAGGCGGAACGTGGTACCGGCATTGTGCTCAAGGGCATCATCACCTGCATCCGCCACCTCGGGCCGGAGCAGGCAAAAACGGCGGCACTCTGCGCGGCGGAGACCATGGGCGATTTCGTCACCGGTTTCGGGATGGGCGGGGATGAGAGCGTCGGCCATCAGGGTGACTATGCTTACAGTTTCGACATGGCGCGTGAAGCCGGGTTGCGGCTGACAACCCATGCGGGCGAATGGGGTGGTGCGGCCTCGGTCCGCGCGGCGCTGGATGATCTGCGGGTCGAGCGTATCGGCCATGGCGTGCAAGCGATCGAAGACCCCGCCCTCGTCGATCGGCTCGCCGAAGACGGGATCGTGTTGGAGACCTGCCCCGGCTCGAACGTCGCTTTGGGCGTGTTTCCAAGCTGGGACGCGCATCCAATTGCGAGGCTCCGCGACGCGGGCGTGAAAGTGACCGTCTCGACCGACGACCCGCCCTTCTTTCACACCACGATGAGCGATGAATACGACAATCTGGCCGAAACCTTCGGCTGGGAGGCGGAGGATTTCCTCGCGCTGAACAAAACTGCAATCGAGGCAGCGTTCTGCGACGACACCACCCGCGAGAGCATTCTGAAAAAACTGGAGGCGCAATCATGAGCGATCACCTGACGGTCGTGGACCACCCGCTGGTGCAACACAAACTGAGCCTGATGCGCGACAGGGACACGCCCACGGCGGTGTTTCGGCAACTCCTGCGCGAGATCAGCCAGTTCCTCGCCTATGAGGTGACGCGCAATCTGGAGATGACGACGAAGAAGGTGATGACGCCGCTGGAGGAAATGGACGCGCCGGTTTTGGCCGGTCGCAAGCTGGCGCTGGTGTCGATCCTCAGGGCAGGCAACGGGCTTCTGGACGGGATGCTGGAATTGATCCCCTCCGCACGCGTGGGGTTTGTCGGCCTCTACCGCGATGAGGAAACCCTGCAACCGGTGCAGTATTATTTCAAAGTGCCGGAGGATCTGAGCGAGCGCATGGTGATCGCCGTGGATCCGATGCTGGCAACCGGAAACTCCTCCGCCGCGGCGATTGATCTCCTGAAAGGCGCAGGAGCCACCAACATCCGATTCTTGTGTCTTCTGGCAGCGCCGGAGGGCATCACGCGGATGAAAGAAGCGCATCCGGACGTACCGATTGTGACAGCCGCTGTGGATAGTCACTTGAATGACAACGGATATATTGTGCCAGGGCTAGGAGATGCGGGGGACCGTATGTTCGGCACAAAATAAGGTATATCGACGCTTTACTCTCTTGGGTGCATCCGTCACAATCCCACAACATATTGTGGGGGCTGCGGCATGGGATTCTTCAAATTCATCTCGATATCGGTATTGGCGCTTGGACTGGTGACGAGCGCACATGCGCAGTCCTTGAGAAACCCGAAAGGTCCGGCCAATCTGCCGCCCGCCTCCTTCAAAGGCCCGCAATTCGTCGACAATCGCGGGTGCGTGTTCATCCGGGCCGGTCGCGGCGGCAATGTGAATTGGGTGCCGCGCGTCTCGCGGGATCGTAAACAAATCTGCGGTTTGCGACCGACCTTCGGCACGACAAGTGTGGCGACCGCGGCTCCGAAAACCACAACGCGCGTGGTGCGCACGCCGAAAACCACGACCCGGGTGGTTAGGGCGCCACAACCGACGACCCGCGTTGTGACGACGCAACCACGCACGGTTGTTCGGACCGCGCCCGCGCCTAAGACAACCACGCGAACTGTGCGCGCGCCTGCCAATGCGCAGCGCTGCCATGTCAGCGCGCTGAGCGCGCAATATATGAACCAATCGGGTGTGCGCTGCGGTCCACAGAAAGTCGCGCCCCGCTCTGTGGTGGGTCAGACCTCGCAGT
Organism: Paracoccaceae bacterium; assembly: GCA_028284705.1. Classification (GTDB taxonomy): domain Bacteria; phylum Pseudomonadota; class Alphaproteobacteria; order Rhodobacterales; family Rhodobacteraceae; genus Litoreibacter. The sequence continues at coordinate 19,047 of JANQRE010000009.1, forward strand.
TGAAAGGGCCTAAGGGCGTCAACCGCAAGGTCATCGAGGCCAACACACTGAAAGCGCCGAAGGGCATGCAGACCGTCTGGACAGACGGGCGATTGAACCCGCTTCGCGGTGTCGGAACGACATCGGGCAAGTCTCAGATGAACCTGATCTGGTCTGAAACGGTGCCGCGCTATCTGATCGACCCAACCACGGGCAAACGGGCCACGCCGCGGCAACTGCGCCTCTTTGGCGGCTGATCAGCGGCAGATTTCCTGCAGGCTCAACCAATCGGCGTCCGACAGAAGGCGCGGCGTCTCCACGCCACGATAGGGGTCCGCTTCAATCAGGTTCAGAACCGACTCGCCGGTGATATCGCGCGCATAGGCGAAGGGTGTTGACGGGATTTTGGCGGCCTGGAACCGCTCCAAAAGGCGGTCGATATCGAGCGGTGGATCCTCTGCTGCCAGAAGCGTCACAGCGTAGCCCGCGAGTGCGTCGCCTTGCAGTTGGCCGGTGGTCAAAAGGCGAAACGTGACGCGGGTCCCGGCGGTGTCGAGTAGCGCGTTCAGCGGGTCGGATTGCGCAGCATCATCGATGGCCTTCAGCATATACCCAGCCGTTGCTTCCGGCGTTTCATGATCCTCGATGACGCGCTGAGATAACAGAAGCAGCCCGCCGGGCAGCGCAACCGTGTCACGCGACATGTCCTTCATCACATAGACGCGCCGTGCTGCATCACCGAGGCTGCGCTGCTTCAGCCGTGCGAGGGCCGTTGTGCCCAGGCTCGAATGACAGGCATTTCCCGAAAGGTCGGAGATATGGCCGAGAAGTTCCGTGCCAATCGCCAGACGTTTCGACTCCGGAACGACCGTCAGCGTGTGACGGGTCAGGGCCCCGGGCAGCCAGAAGACCCCAAGTGCCACGATCGCGGCGAGGAAGGATAGCAGGATCAACGCACGCAGACGGCCCGAGCGGGGCCGACGACGGTCGATGGTGCGACGGACCTTTTCGATGGCGTCGATCATCGCCGGATCGTCCAGTTCGAGCTCTTCACCGCTGTCATCACCTGGGTGAAACAGGGCAGGGCGCTGACCGGGGTTCACACGCGAAATTGCCGGGAGAGACCAATGGGTCAGCGCGGTTTCATTGCGGTCGCGAATGATCAGCGAGGCTTTCCCGAAGGAAACATGCACATCGCGACGCTGCGCCTGCGGAGATTCCCTCCAGAGGCCGGTCGTCTCGAGCCGATCATATTCCTTTAGCGCCGTCATTTTTTGGACGTACTGCTCTTTGTTTTGCGGCACCTTAGCGGTTAAGGGCGCTGCGCTCAATCATTTGGCGTGAGCGGATCAGGCCAGCCAATCGGGCGGTGTGTCCCCCGCCGTTCCCGTCTGTGCTGTGCGCACACAATCGGCGATTGAGCCGAACCGGACGGCGCGACCGCTGAGCCCGGGCGCGTAATGAGCGTATTTGCCGGAATTGGTCATCAGGGTGCGGGCCTCTGGCGGAAAGACCGGTTCGGTGATTGAGCACCAACAGATATCGCGGACAAATTGCACGCCTCTGGCTTCGAGTTTTGCGACGAGGCCCTCGTTCTGGGCGTCGGCAAAGACATCGCGGCCAAGCGTGACGATGACCGGGATTTTGGCGCGACACTCCTGTGCTTCCATCTCGTCGCAAAGCCCGCGGGTCTCGGTCAGCGAAAAATGCGGGCTTCCGAACGCGATGAGATCGACGGTTGGTGGACCGGAATTGAAGTCTTGCCAGGCGTGGGCAAGGTCTGATTTTGTCAGTCTGACGGTGGGCGCATCTTCGGTCGGAGGCAAGTGAGCCTCAGGCGTAACACCGGCGACGTGAAGCATAGGCGCGCCCGAGGTCGTGCCGAAGGAGGCGCACAACGCTTTCAGATTGTCCCGGGTCGGCGCAGCCGCTTCAAGACCACGCAAGACGGGGATGCGATCCGGTGCCGCGTGACCGGTGAGCCATCCCAGCATGGGCCAAAGGGCGTCGTCATACCCGTCAGGTAGATCGACCTCGACGATAATCTGCGGGGCACGGTTTTCGTCCAGATACACGCCTGAGCGCGGCGCGCGGCCCGTCATCGCAATGAAAAGGTCCATGAAATCAGGATGTTTGGCGGTGCGTGCGCCAAGCACGGAATTGGCGAAGATCACCGCGTTGGACTCCGACCACCCGATCAATTCATCCTCGGCAGGGGCCTCCGGGGAGAGATAGGGGGAGCAGGTGAAGGTCGGGCGCGCGCCCATCTCCACATAGAGATCGGCAAGGCGCTGTGCGGGATCGCCGAACAGTTTCGGCACGCCTTGCGCCCGCCACGCCCCGTGATCGACGGAAATCGCATTCGTTGTCGATGGGATCGCGATCTGCGCGCCCATGTCGCGCATCGTCTCCGCGAAAGTCATATGCGCGGAGCTGGCATAGATGCAGGCGTCGATATGGGCCCGTGTTACGTCCACCAGATCGGTCGCACCCTCCACTTTGGCGATTGCGCAGATCGCCGCCATCGCATGTTTCAGTGCCGCGCCTTTGGCGCCGCTGAGCATGGCTTCATCCGAGGCGGACAGGGCCAGATTCGTGGCCTGGCGGCCAAGGGAAATCACATGATCGTCCACCTTAATCCGATCGTCGCGGAGATGCGCATGGGGCGCTTTGGCAAGCGCATCGTAGTCGGATTGCTGCAGCCTCGCGACGGCGATGGGGCGATCGAACATCGTCGTTGCAACGATCGCGCCGAGTGTCAGCACGTGATCTTTCTGGCTGAAAATCAACGCCTTAGGGGCGTGCCCGTTCAGCGCGAGTTCCAGCAGAATGCTGCTGCCTGAACAGGATCCGCGACTGGTCGGCATCAGTACGATCTGCCCGGCGAGCGATGCGCCATGCTGATCGTGATGTGCGTCGATTATGGTTCCGGTTTCGGGATCGACACCGCCCCAAAGGCTGAGCCCCTCGGTACAGGTGAGGATGGGGCCCTGCGCATCCGCCTCGACAATGAGGATGGATGCGTCGGCGGCCCCATCCATGTCTCAGGCGGCCTTCGCCGGGTCGAAACGGCCGTAGAAGGTCTGGTTCTTGTTGGCCATGTCTTCCAGCAGATCGGGCGCCTTGAACCGGTCGCCGTGCTTCTCGGCCAGCCCATTGGTGACTTCCGCCGCCCAAGGCGCGCCGACCATGTCGAGCCAGGAAAGCGGCCCGCCAGACCAGGGCGCAAAACCCCAACCCAGAATCGCGCCGACATCGCCTTCGCGGATGTCTTCCAGTACGCCTTCTTCCAGCGCGCGCACGGCCTCCAGAGTTTGTGCAAAGAGCAGGCGGTGCTGCACCTCGGTGACCTCGGGCTGATCTTCGGCGACCGGGTATTTGTCGCCAAGACCCGACCAGAGCCCGGTGCGCTTGCCCTTTTCGTCGTAGTCATAGAAGCCCGCGCTGGTCTTGCGGCCAAGGCGGCCCTCATCGGCCATCCAGAAAATGACCTCGTCGACGGCCTCATCAGGATACTCATCTCCCATGGCAGCCTTTGTCGCCTTGGCAATCTTCACGCCCAGGTCGATGGAGGTTTCGTCCACCAGTTGCAGTGGTCCCAGAGGCATACCGACCAGTTTCGCGGCATTTTCGATCAGCGCCGGTTTCACGCCTTCCTTCACCATGCGAATGCCTTCGTTGATGTAGGGAATGATGCAGCGATTGGCGTAGAAGAACCGCGCGTCATTGACGACGATGGGCGTCTTCCTGATCTGGCGCACATAGTCGAGCGCTTTGGCCACGGCCATGTCACCGGTCTCCTTGCCCTTGATGATTTCGACCAGCAGCATCTTCTCGACCGGCGAGAAGAAATGGATGCCGATGAACTGATCCGGGCGGACGGAGGCCTTGGCCAGTTCCGTGATCGGCAGGGTGGAGGTGTTGGACGCAAAGATACAATCGTCACCCACGATGGCCTCTACCTTCTTGGTCATCTCGGCTTTCACGCCGACATCTTCGAAAACGGCTTCCACGATCAGATCGCAGCCTTTGAGCGCGTCTAGATCGGTGGTCGCGGTGATAAGCGAAAGTGTCTTTTCCTTCTTCTCCTCGGTCGCTTTCTTGCGCTGAATGCCCTTGTCCATATAGCGCGCGCTGTAGTCCTTGCCCTTGTCCGCGGCCTCCTGGTTCTGGTCGATCAGCACCACGTCGATGCCCGCCATGGCGGAGACCAGCGCGATGCCGGCGCCCATCATGCCCGCACCGAGAACGCCGACTTTTTTGACGGTTTGGTCGGCGACATCGGGGCGGTTCGCCCCTTTCTCCAGAGCTTCCTTGGAGATGAAAATGGAACGGGTCATGGCCGAGGAGGACGGGTTCATCAGCACATGGGTGAACCAACGCGCCTCGATCTTGATCGCGGTGTCGAAGGGCACCATTGCGCCTTCATAGACGGCGGATAGGAGCGCCTTGGCTGCGGGATAAACCCCTTGGGTTTTCCCATTAACCATTGCCGAGGCGCCGACGAAAGTCATGAAACCTGCCGGGTGATACGGCTCACCGCCGGGCATCTTGTAGCCCTTCGCATCCCAGGGCTTGACGATATCGGGCTCGGAGAGAACCCATTCCTTCGCCGCCGCCAGCGGGTCGTCCACGACTTCGTCAATGAGGCCGCCCATCTTCGCCTTCGCCGGGTTCGACAGCTTGCCTTCCAGTAGAAACGGCGAGGCGGCCATCGCGCCCATCTTCCGCGTCAGCCGCGTGGTGCCGCCCATGCCGGGGAAGATGCCGATCATGATCTCGGGCAGGCCGATCTTCGCCTTCGGATTGTCCGCGCAGAAGATGCGGTGGCAGGCGAGCGGGATTTCCAGCCCGATGCCAAGCGCCGTGCCGGGCAGGGCGGCAGCAATCGGTTTGCCGCCCTTGTTCTTGTCGTCCATCCCTGCGCGTTCGATCTTGCGCAACACGGCATGGCACTCCATCAGGCCTTGCATCAGACCGGCAGCCGGATTGTCGCCCGCCATCTCTTTCATCTTTGAGATGACATTGATGTCCATGCCGCCGGCGAAGGAGCCCTCCTTGCCGGAGGTGATGACAACGCCTTTCACAGCGTCGTCCGCAAGTGCCTGATCAATCAGAGCATCGAGGTCGCGGAACCCTTGCTCATTCATCACATTCATCGATTTGCCGACTGTGTCCCAGGTGATCACGGCCACGCCGTCGGCATCGGTTTTCATCGTAAAGTCAGTCATTTACGGGTCCTCTCTTGGATCTCTTTCAGGGTCACCAAACCTTCGGACAGTTTGGGGAACGAATAGGGAAACTGGTCATTCGAGACCGAATTGGTGATCGAGTACATCTTCCACGCAGTGCCCTCGCGTCTGAGGATCATGCGGCTGTCGACCGGTCCCAGGGCCATCTCGTCATCGACATAAAAACGGCACTTGTGGTAGCCGCAGATCGAGCTGCAGCTCAGGAATTCGGCATGCTCCGCCTTCCGCTCCATGCGCGTGAAGCCCTTCTCGCGGATCATATCGGTGATCATGGTGAAGAAGGGTAGGATGTCCTCGGGCGTGCCGATCTCGCTGTCGATCTGGTCCATATGTGCGTAATGGGGAAACGTGCAATGCGCGACCCAGGTGGCGAAATCGTTCTCCATGTTGCTGCGCGAGATCGTGTCGAGGAAATCCTGATAGAGCGACAGCGCGGATTGTGCCGAGCGGCGCGCATCCTCGGAATTGTCGATCTCCGCCCAGAAAGGCCGAGTGCCCGGCGTTACGCGTGGCATAGAGATCGGCCAATGTTTGTTCTGTAGCGACGTGTCGATCTGCGTGAATTGCCACAGCTCGCCGTCCCGGCGCAGGATCGCGCGGCAAGGATAAGCGGGGACCACAGGGATCGCGTTGCACAGCGTGTGGGTCATGTAGTGACCCTCAATGTAATCGTCGCTGAGATACTCCGCCGAGGTTGCCAGCCGGATGAAATGGTTCACACCTTGCGTCTGCAAAGACCTGTGGAAGACATCGAGCCCGGTGCTGACCTGCTCCGCGTTCTCCAATATGAATTCGGAGGTTTGTGTGCGCATATGCAGAGGCAGCGCGATATGGCGGCCAACCGTTTCACGGTCCGACCGCATGAACGCCTCGGAGGTCACATCAAGAGCCTCCTGAAAGACATCGCGCGCCTCGCGGCGGGTATGCGCCTCGATCTTAGTCAAGCGCCGACCCGTCTTTTTTGGTGAAGTGATAGCCCGATGCGTCGATCCGAACCATCATGTCCTCATCGCTGTAATAGCCCACTTCGGTGTCGGTATGGGTGCCGACCACGAAGAACACGACATCTGCATCGCTTTTGTTCACCAGATGGTGGCCATTGGTGTCACCGGCAGGAAAGGCGGCAATATCACCGGGGCGCATCAGCGTCTCACCGTGATCATCAATCAGCGTGGCCTCGCCTTCCGTCACGATCAGCATCTCGTCCTGCTGCTCGTGCCAATGGCGCAGCGAGGACAGCGCACCGGGAGGCAGCCGCACCAGATTGGCGCCGAACTGGGTGATCCCACCGGCTTTGCCTACGGCTTGCTGGCTGCGATCCCCTACGAGCGCGGCGCGGTGACCGGGATAGGACGAGCCGGTTTTGACCGGTATCTTGGACAGATCGACCTTGGGCATCAGACGCGCTCGAGGATCGTGGCTGCACCCATGCCCGAGGCAACACAAAGCGTGGCAAGACCAGTTTCCTTGTCGGTCCGCTCCATCTCGTCGAGCAATGTGCCGATGATGATCGCACCCGTGGCCCCCAAGGGGTGACCCATGGCAATCGCACCGCCGTTCACATTGACCAGTTCCGGATCGACGTCGAAGGCCTGCTGGAAGCGCAGCACAACCGAGGCAAAAGCCTCGTTCACCTCAAAGAGGTCGATATCGCTGATCTTCATGCCCGAGCTTTTCATGATGTGCTCGGTGACTGGCACCGGACCGGTCAGCATGATCGTCGGATCGGTGCCGATCTTGGCAGTTGCTTTGATGCGTGCGCGGGGTTTCAGACCGTTCGCCTTGCCAAACTCCTCATTGCCGATCAGAACCCCAGCCGACCCATCGACGATGCCTGACGAATTCCCCGCATGGTGGATGTGATTGATCCGCTCCAGATGCGGGTATTTCATCAGCGCGACCTTGTCGAAGCCCGGCATCACCTCGCCCATATCCTTGAAGGAGGCTTTCAGGCTTCCGAGCGACTGCATGTCCGTGCCGGGCCGCATGTATTCGTCGCGGTCCAGGATTGGCAGACCGTTCTGGTCTTTCACCGTGATGACGGATTTCTCGAACCGCTTGTCCTCCCAGGCCTCAGCTGCGCGTTTCTGGCTTTCCACCGCAAGACTGTCGGCATCATCGCGGGAAAACCCGTATTCGGTTGCGATGATGTCGGCGGAGATGCCTTGCGGCACGAAATAGGTCTCCATGGCGATAGAGGGGTCCACGGCAATCGCCGCCCCGTCCGAGCCCATCGGCACGCGCGACATGCATTCCACACCGCCTGCGATATAGGCATCACCCGCCCCGCCTTTGACTTGGTTAGCCGCGAGGTTCACGGCTTCCATGCCCGAGGCGCAGAAGCGATTGATCGACAGCCCCGGGATTTTCTCGTCAAGATCGGAGGCCAGCACGGCCGTGCGTGCCAGACAGCCGCCTTGCTCTTTCACTTGTGTGGCGTTGCCCCAGATCACGTCCTCGACCGCGTGACCTTGCAGATCGTTCCGTTCCTTCAACGCATTCAACACGTTAGCGGACAAGCGCGCCGCCGTGATTTCATGCAAAGAGCCGTCTTTGCGGCCTTTGCCGCGCGGGGTGCGAACGGCGTCATAGATATAGGCTTCAGGCATTGGGGATGTCCTCCATCAAGTTCAGAACCCCGATCCAGGTGGCGACACTGGCGAGCAGTGCGGCGATCCCGAGGGGCATTTTGTAAGGGGCCAGCGCGGGCAGGCGCGGGCTGAGATCAGAATTGCGAAACATAATCACGGCAGCGGCGGTGAGGCCGGGGATGACGATTCCAAGCCCCCAGGTGCCGCCCATCAAAAGCATGCCAAAGGCGCACCAGGCTGCAAATTGGGTAACTGCACTGCCGAACTTGTCAGTTACCCGCGCGACATCTTCGGCGCGGATGATCCGCAGCGCCAGGGCGCACAGCACCATGCCGATGAGGAAGGCCCAGAGGATCATGCGACCCTCCGGTCTGTGTCAGGTGCAAGAACAGCCGCCGCAGTCGCAGCCACCCGCATCGCAGGACGCGCAATCAAAGCCCCCGATGCCCACATCGCCATCGCAGGGATTGATGTCCCACCCCTTCTTGGGGGCGGCACTAGACGTTCGCCCGACGCAAAGAATCCCTTCTGTGCAACCACAGTAGCTACAGGAATTGCAGCCCTCATCAAGAAAGCCATGTCTATCTTGTTTGCGTTTTTTCTTGTGCTTGTGTTCATCGGGCTTTTCGGAATGAACCGCGCAATTGGCGCGCAGCGTGCGGCTCGCGGCTTTACAATCGCGAAACCGTTCCCGGATTTTGGGAATCGCGGCCCAGAGCCCGTGATCTCGGATGGCGAATTTGACGTAGCCGGAGCACCCCGTCCCACCATGCAGAACCGAATAGGCGCATCGGAACCCTTTGCGCGGGGAAACGTACCTCTGGTAGACCCAAATGCCCCCAAGCGCCGTGCGTGCCAGCATGCAGATACCTCCTGCCCCCGACCGCGAACGTACGGATTAGGTTCGGTATTACAATATGTTGCTGGTTCTATCATCAGGCGGTGAGGGCTCTCTGCATCAGGTCATAAGGGTGTTTCCAACCCGGTGTTTCGCTGATCCGGGTCAGCCACGCGTCGATATTCGGCCAATCGGCGCGATCAAACCCGAAGGGCTCTTCGTAAAACAGGTAACCGCAGCAGGAGGTATCCGCGACGGTGATGTCATCGCCCACGATCCAGTCGCGACCCTCAAGATGCGCATCGAGAACCGCATAGGCAGCCTTTAAGCGACCTTGCGTGAAGGCGATTACCTCCGTGGGCCGTTTCTCTTCCGGCAGGAAGTTGGCGAGAAACCGGGTCATACCGGCTTGGCTGGAGAGCTTGTGATTGTCCCACAATACCCAGCGGAGTACCTCGTACTTATCCGCCTGTGTGCCGCCGAGTTTTCCCGTCTTATCAACGACATATTGCTGGATCGCGCCGGACTGCGTCAGCTTCACATCGCGATCCACAAGAACCGGAACTTCGCCCATCGGATTGATGGCGCGATAGGTGTCTGACCGGGTCTCGCCCTTGAAGAAATCGACGAAGACCGGCTCCCAGTCGTAGCCGGACAGTTCCAGCGTCAGCGCGGCTTTGTAGGAATTGCCGCTCTCGCCGAAGCAATAGAGTTTCGCGCTCATTCCACCACCTGCATCGTGCCGATCGGGAATTCGACATCTGCGAAGCCGGGATAGACGGCTCGCAGGAGTTGCACCTGCTGTTCATTGTCGACGCGGATCAGATACCACTTGCCGTCATCCTTGAGTGCGAGGGTCGAGTTATTGCCCTCGACCTTGCCGACATTGGTCACGGTCATCTTGGTGGAGGTCGGCACAATGGCGTAGACATCACCCGCATCGGTGACGCCCGAGGTGGCATCAGCCAGTGACATTTCGAATTCATCGACGGTGACGGTTTCCATCGCTGCCTTGGTTTGCTCGATCATGGAGTTCAGCAACACGCGTTCCTCGACCCCGGCCTGCTCGGCGATGAAGCTGAGCATGCGCGGCGGCATCGCGGTCATGACCTCCTCGAAATCATCTTCCCGGAAGGCGGTGTTGAAGGCCTCGATCCGTGCCTGCAAAGCCGCATTGTCGGCACCGCTGAGCGTATCCGCACTGACCGGCCCAGAGAGCAGCGCCAGACCCGCTGCCAAAGCTAAGGCTTTGAAATTGATCATCTCTTGCGCGCCTCCAATTCCGCATTGAAGAGCCTCAAACGATGCGTGAGGTTGTCTTCGTTCGTCACCGAGTTGAAATTCTCAAAGAGAAAGGAAATCGCTTCCCCCTCATCCAGACCGGCCTCTTTCGCAAACTTCTTGAGGTTTCGCCAACCGCGTTCGGTCAGCGCCAGGTTCACGCGGCGGGTGGGTTTGAATCGCTCGGCCATCAGGTTTCCTCGCTTTGATACGAGACCAAAGTCTCGCCTTCGGGAATGACGGTCTCACGGTCGGGCAGGTCCGGCAAGTCCAGCGTCCAGCCCATGCGCGACTCGACGCCATAATTGTAAAGCGGGTCGAAGCTGGTGCCACGATCCAGGGCGCCCGCCATCAGCTCAATCACCTCACCATCATTGTCCGCCAGATAAAGTGGCGTGCCGCAGGCCGGGCAGAACCCGCGGACCGAGATGCTGGAGGAGGCCCATTCGCGGACCTCACCGGTGATGCTGAAATTCTGCCGGGGCACTTCTATCAACGGCGCAAAGGCGTTGCCGGTCGCGCGCTGACACATGCGGCAATGGCAGACCGAGGCTTTCGCCGGTCCGGCGGCGACGGTGAACCGGACCAACCCGCATTGGCAGCCACCAGAAAACGCATCGTGATGAGTTGCTTCTGACACAAAGCCTCCCGGAGATCGGTCGGGCGGGTGGTCCCGCCCAAACCTCAGAAATTCGCGGCTTCAAGCGCCATGACAGTGTCTGCACCGCTTTCGATCCGCGCCAGATGCATGCCCGTCGCCGGCAATTGACGCGCCATGTAATAGCGGGCTGTGTTCAGCTTGGTTTCGTAGAACGTGGTGTCCGACGTCCCACCTGCCAGCGCGTCGAGCGAGGCTTTCGCCATGCGCGCCCACATCAGGCCGAGGCAAACATGCCCCATCATGTGCATGAAGTCATAAGAGCCTGCCAAAGCGTTGTTGGGGTTCTTCATGCCATTCTGCATGAAATACATCCCCGCCGCTTGCAGGTCTTTTGACGCTTTCTTCAACGGTTCAACGAATTCCGACATGCCGTCCACTTCGCCGTTCTCCTTGCAGAAGGTCTTCACCATCTCGAAGAAGGCCATGACATGCTTGCCGCCATCCTGCGACAGCTTGCGGCCCACAAGGTCAAGCGCCTGAACGCCATTAGCCCCTTCGTAGATCATCGCAATCCGTGCATCGCGGGCAAATTGGGACATGCCCCATTCCTCGATATAGCCATGGCCGCCATAGACCTGTTGCGCGGCCGTGGCGTATTCAAAGCCCTTGTCGGTCAGGAAGCCCTTGATGACCGGGGTCATCAGATCCATCAGCCCATCGGCATCTTTGTCAGAGTTCTTATGTGCCCGGTCGATCAGCGACGCGCCCCAGAGCACGAATGCCCGTGCGCCTTCGACAAAACTCTTTTGATCCATAAGGTTACGGCGAATATCGGGATGCACGATCAGCGGATCAGCAGGCCCGTCAGGGTTCTTCACACCCGTCACATCGCGCCCCTGCAGACGGTCATTGGCGTACCAAAGCGCGTTCTCGTAGGCGACGGCCGCTTGGGCGTAGCCTTGCAGGCCCACACCCAGACGCGCTTCGTTCATCATCGTGAACATCGCGCGCATGCCTTTGTGCTCTTCGCCGACCAGATAGCCCGTGGCCTCATCATAATTCATCACACAGGTCGAATTGCCGTGGATACCCATCTTCTCTTCGATCTTGCCGACCGCAACACCGTTGCGTGCGCCCAGCGAGCCATCGTCGTTCACAAGGAATTTCGGCACGATGAAGAGGGACACACCTTTTATGCCTTCAGGACCACCGGTGATTTTCGCCAGCACCAGATGGATGATGTTGTCGGCCATGTCGTGCTCACCAGCGGAGATAAAAATCTTCTGACCGGAGATTTTGTAGGTCCCGTCACCCTGCGGTTCGGCCTTTGTGCGCATCATGCCTAAATCCGTGCCCGCATGGGGTTCGGTCAGGTTCATTGTGCCGGTCCATTCGCAGGAGACCATCTTCGGAAGGTACTTTTGCTTCTGCTCTTCCGAGCCATGCGCATGGATCGCCGAATAGGCGCCATGGGTCAGGCCCTGATACATGTTGAAGGCCATATTTGCGGAGACGAACATCTCGCCCACCGCCGTGCCCATCAGATAGGGCAGCCCTTGGCCGCCATAATCCGGGTCACAGTCCAGTGCGGTCCAGCCACCCTCTTTCATCTGATCGAAAGCTTCTTTGAATCCGGTCGGTGTGCGCACGACGCCGTTCTCCAAAACACACCCTTCCGTGTCACCCACGACGTTCAAAGGCTGCAGAACTTCGGTCGCGATCTTCCCGGCCTCCTCCAGGATCGCGGAGGTGAAATCGGCATCCAGGTCTTCATAGCCAGGGATGTCCTGCTCGGTGATTTTCAGCATGTCATGCAGCACGAACTGCATGTCTTTGGTGGGGGCGGTATAGGTGGGCATCGGGAACTCCGGTGTCGTAAGGTCTTGTTATTCTGCTGCTTTTTGCGGATTGTTGAGGGACGCGATCATCTTCTCGCCCCACCGCATCTGTTCTTCGAGATCGGCAATGGCCGTGTTCAGCTCATCGCGCTGACGCACCATATCGGCGAGCCGCTCCTGCGCGATTTCATAGGTCTTTGTCAGCTGTGTCACTTGCTGATCGCCGATGTAATACATGTCGAGCAGCTGGCGGATTTCTTCGAGCGAGAACCCGAAGCGCTTGCCGCGCAGGATCAGTTTCAGCCGCGCGCGATCGCGTTTGGTGAACAGGCGCTTCTGGCCATCCCGGATCGGGAACAGAAGCTCCTTGGCTTCATAAAACCGCAAGGTGCGCGGGGTCACCCCGAATGCATCGCACATCTCGCGGATGGTCATGGTTTCTTCGGTCATCATAGCGTGCCCTCTGTGACTAGAGTCAGCGTCGAGATCAGGTTACTTGATCTTTCTTACAAGCTTAAGTGACGTTTACGTAATTATAACGTTACGTCAAAATAAGGTTGACGTGAATTCAACTTAGGGAAAGCAGCATTTCCAGCAGAATTCTGCCCAACTTTTGGGCTCAGAGCCCCTCGGCGACATGATCGCGCAAGGCCTGCAACTCGGTGATGGCTTCCTCGATCTGCTCCTTGCGGGAGACAAGTTCCGCCATCTGTGCATCCGCCAGTTCGATCCATTTCTCCATCTGAACACGCCCCTCGGGGTCTTCGTCATAGAGCTCCAGCCACTGCCGGATATCTTCCAGCGAGAAGCCGAATTTGCGCCCACGCATGATCAGTTTCATACGCGCGATTTCGCGGGGACGGTAGAAGCGGGAGCGCCCTTCGCGTTCAGGCGCAAGTAGCTCGATATATTCGTAATATCGGAGTGTCCGGGGTGTTACATCGAACTCTGCACACATCTCTTTGAATGTCAGACGGGTCTCGGACACGGGCGCAAAAACCTGAACTAAGGATGGGCTAGTATTGCGGAATTAACCAAATTTGTGAAGGTCTGAGTGCTTTGGGCCATGACTTCGCGCTTGCAGGGGCGCAGGCGAGAGGAAATAGTCGAGACCTGACAAGGAGATGTCTGGATTTTGACCGAAGACAAGAAAACCAAGCTGGCCAAACAGTTTATCGAGGCACTGCCGCATTCGAAAGCACTGGGCATGGAGTTCGAAGCCATCGGCGATGGGTTCGCTGAAATTTCAATGCCATGGGACGCGCGTTTCGTCGGCGATCCCGAGACCGGCGTGATCCATGGTGGGGCGGTCTCGGCCCTTATGGACACTTGCGGTGGGGCGGCGGTGATGAGCCATCCGCAATCGGCGCAGGGCACCGCGACCATCGATCTGCGCATCGACTACATGCGCGCGGCAACGCCGGGCCAGCGCATCCGTGCGCGAGCGGATGTGTATCACGTGACGCGCTCGGTTGCATTCGTGAAAGCCTCCGCCCATGACGATGACCCCGAGAACCCGGTAGCCGCCGCCACCGGTGCCTTCACCTTTCAGATGGCGACATCATGAAGCGGCCCGAACCGGTGCAGGTCGTCAAATCGCGACGTGATGCGGCCCTGACCAAGCTTTATTCCGGTGTGCCTTACGTGCAGTTTCTCGGTGTGCAGTTTGACCGGCGTGGTGACGAGTTGACAGCGGTCTTGCCCTATGACGAAAAACTCATCGGCAACCCAATCCTGCCAGCCCTCCATGGCGGTGCGATTGCGGCATTTCTGGAGACTGCAGCGGTGATCGAGCTGACCTGGGCGTCGCTCTGGGAACAGCTTGAGGCGGGCGATGTCGATCCGGAGACGATGAACACGCCGCGTATGCCCAAAACCATCGATTTCACGGTGGATTATCTGCGCTCCGGATTGCCCCGCGACGCCTATGCACGCGCACGCGTGAACCGCTCCGGGCGGCGCTATGCCAGCGTGCATGTGGAAGCCTGGCAGGACAATCGCAACCGTCTCTTTGCACAAGCCACGGGTCATTTTCTGATGCCGCCCCGTGACGATGGCTGAGGTCGCTCCCGCGCCGATCACGCACCGGCGCGTGTTGAAAATTGCAGGTCCCATCGTGCTTTCCAACGCCACGGTGCCGATCCTCGGTGCCGTCGACGTGGGCGTTGTCGGCCAGATCGGCGAGGCGGCACCCATCGGCGCTGTTGCCATGGGCGCGATCATCCTGACGACGATCTATTGGATCTTCGGGTTCCTGCGCATGGGCACGGTCGGCATGGTCGGTCAGGCCGAGGGGGCAGGGGACAAGGCTGAGGTTTCGGCGCTTCTCACCCGCGCGCTGATCATCGCCGGCGCGGGCGGCCTTCTCTTGATCCTTCTGCAACCGCTCATCTTCTGGGCGGCGTTCGAGTTGTCACCCGCCACGGAGGAGGTCGAAAGCCTCGCCCGCGACTACCTATTCATCCGCATCTGGTCGGCCCCCTTCGCCATCGCCGTCTATGCCTTGACCGGCTGGCTCGTGGCGATGGAGCGCAGCACAGGCGTCTTCTGGGTGCAACTCGTGATGAACGGCATCAACATCATCCTCGATTTCGTCTTCGTGCTCGGCTTCGGCTGGGGCGTGCAAGGTGTGGCCATTGCCACTGTGATTGCCGAGGTGAGCGGCGCGGCGCTGGGTCTCTATCTCTGCCGTGCGGCCTTCGCGCGGCCCGATTGGCGCGATTGGGCACGGGTTTTTGATCGCGTGCGCGTCATCTCGATGATGCTCGTCAATCTCGATATCCTGATCCGCTCCGCGCTTCTAATGATCATCTTTTCAAGCTTTGTCTTTCTGGGCGCGAGCTTCGGTGATGTGACCCTGGCGGCGAACGAGGTGCTGATCCAGTTCATGTATATCACCGCTTACGCCATGGACGGCTTCGCCTTCGCCGCCGAGACCCTGATCGCCCGTGCCTATGGTCGTCGCGACCGCGCCCGCGTGCGCCGCAGCGCGTTGATGACCAGCTTCTGGGCGGCTGTGGTCTGCGGGTCGATGTCGCTCTTCTTTGCGCTGGCAGGCCCCTGGCTCATCGATCTGATGGCCAAGGCGCCGGATGTTCAGGCGGAGGGGCGGGAGTATCTCTGGTACATGGTCGCCGCCCCGCTGATCGGCTGTGCGGCGTGGATCCTCGATGGCATCTTCATCGGCGCTACCCGCGGGCGCGACATGCGCAACATGATGGCGATATCCTTCGTGGTCTACTGGCTGGCGATCTGGCTCCTCATGCCATGGCTCGGCAATCACGGGCTCTGGCTGGCGCTGCTCATCTCCTTCGCGGCGCGCGGGATCACTTTAGGCTCCCGCTACCCCGCCTTGGAACGCGCTGCGGAAGCCCGCTAAAGCAACTCGCGCACCGCTTCGGGCGGACGCCCGATCACCGCTTTGTCGTCTTTGAAGACAATGGGCCGCTCGATCAGGATCGGATGCGCGACCATGGCGTCCAGTAATGCGTCCTCGCCTGCATCCTTCAATCCCAACTCCTTGAAGACTTTCTCACCCTTGCGCACTAAGCCCGAGACCGGCAGCCCAAGCGCGTCCCGCGCAGCTGCGATCTCCGCACGTGAGGGCGCGTCTTCGAGATATTTGCGGATCGTAAACGGCTGACCGCTCTCTTCCAGGATCGCCAGGGTTTGCCGCGACTTCGAGCAGCGCGGATTGTGCCAGATAGTCAGACTCATGTGTATTGATCCTTCTCGATCCCAACAGCCTCGGCGACATGCGCAAACCCGTCGCGTTCCAGCAGCTTGTCCAACCCCTCGGCGATGCGATAGCCGAGCGAAATGCCGTCATAAACCATCGCGGTATAAAGCTGCACGGCAGAGGCCCCGGCTTTGATCTTCTTATAGGCATGCTCCGCCGTCGCCACACCGCCGACACCGATCAGCGGCAAATCGGTCAGCCGCGAAAGCCGTGCGAGCACCCGGGTTGATTTCTTAAACAGCGGCTGCCCCGAAAGCCCGCCCGCTTCGCCCCTATGCCGCGAGCGCAGACCTTCGCGCGCCAGCGTCGTGTTGGTCGCGATGATGCCGTCGATCCTGGTTGCAGCGGCGACTTCGGCGATATCCTCTACCTCTGCATCAGATAGATCCGGCGCGATCTTGAGAAAGATTGGGCACATGAAATCCTGCATCTCGCGCACCGTCACAACACCTCCCAGAAGCTCGGTCAGCGCCTCCTTGCCTTGTAGATCGCGCAGTTTCTCGGTGTTGGGCGATGAGACATTCACGGTCGCGAAATCGATGAATTCACCCGCGTGGCGTAGCACTGTGGCGAAATCCTCCGCCTTGTCCTTGCTGTCCTTATTCGCCCCGAGGTTCAGCCCAATCGGCACCGAGCGGTCATGATATTCCAGCCGCGCCGCAATCGCGTCGACGCCTTCATTGTTGAAGCCAAAGCGATTGATCGCCGCGCGATCCCGCGTCAGGCGAAAGAGCCGCGGCTTCGGGTTCCCCGGTTGCGGTTTTGGCGTCGCAGCGCCCACTTCCAGAAACCCAAACCCGGCTTTCGAGAGCGGTTTGATGGCTTCGGCATTCTTGTCAAACCCGGCCGCCAACCCAATCGGGTTCTGCAACTCCAACCCGGCGAGGCGCACCACTAGGCGAGATGAGCGCACCGGTCCCCCGTAATGCGGCGCAAAACCTGATTTCAGCGCCGTCAGGGCCACCCGATGCGCACGCTCGGGGTCCAACAAACGCATCGCCCGCAAGGCCAGTTTTTCGTACTGGCTCACGTCGGCGCCCCGGAGAAATCATGCGCTTGTCCATTCCAAGGCAACTCCGCATGCCCCGAGACTTCTGAGAGCATCCAGTCGCGATAAAGGTGCGGAAACTCCGCGCCGCCCCGCGACACTTCCCATTTCAGCGCGGCGCCCAGAGCGATGTCTTCGCCCCAGACAAGACATAAATCCTCGCGGCCCGCAAAATGCTTGGCGGCGGTCTCGACCATCTGCTCGGCGGTGGAGAAATGGATGAACCCATCCGCCAGATCGACCGGCGATCCGGTGAATTTCCCCTCCGCCTCAAATGCGGCCCATTCCTCTTTCGACATGATTTTGTAGATCAGCATGCGCTCTCCCATGCCAACTGCCCAAAACATGGTCAAGTCACGGCGATGTCACAGCCTGACGCTAGGTCGCCTAAGGAACCGTTTTGACTCGGGCGAACCTTCGCGTCACTCTCTCGCAATGACCAACAAGGGGGATTTCAAATGCACAACCGATTCCTGACATCCGTCGCGGCCCTGGCCCTGACCACAGGCATGGCGTCTGCCGATTACACACTCAACATTATCCATATCAATGACCTGCACAGCCGGATCGAACCGATCAACCGGTTCGACTCGACCTGCTCTCCGGATGACAACGCCGCCGGTGAGTGCTTCGGCGGTGTCGCGCGCGTTGCGACCAAGATAGCTGAGCTTCGCGCGCAGCTTGAAGGCCAGAATGTCGTCGTGCTCGATGCGGGCGACCAGTATCAGGGCTCACTCATGTACACGACCTACAAAGGCGAGGTCGAAGCCGAGATGATGGGCAAGATCGGCTTTGACGCCATGGCCGTTGGCAACCACGAATTTGATGATGGCGACGAAGGTCTTGCCAAGCTCGCCGATGCCGTCAGCTTCCCGGTGATCTCGGGTAATATCGATGTAAGCCAGTCAAACGTCTTGGCCGGTAAGATTGACAATCACACCGTAATTGAGATCGGCGGGCAGAAAATTGGCATCGTCTCCGCGCTGGCCGTCGACACGGTGGAGACATCCTCCCCATCACAAGCGGTGATCTTCACCGATGAGATCGAAAGCCTTCAGGGCGATGTAGCAACGCTGGAAGGCGAGGGGGTCAACAAGATCATCGCGCTCACCCATGTGGGCGTCAGCAAGGACATGGAAATCGCTGGAGCCGTTGACGGCGTCGACGTTGTCGTCGGCGGCCATTCCCACACACTGTTCTCGAACACCGAAGCGGGCGCGATGGCCTATCCGACCATGGTTGGTGACACACCCGTGGTGCAGGCTTATGCCTATTCGAAATATGTGGGCCTTCTGACCGTGACCTTCGATGACAATGGCGAGGTTGTCAGCGCGACTGGCGATACCATTTTGCTCGATGCCTCCGTTGAAGAGGACGCAGAGATCGCCGCCCGCGTGGCCGAACTCGCTGGACCTATCGAAGAAATGAAAAACCGGGTTGTCGCCGAAACCGCCGAGCCCATTGAAGGCTCGCGCGAAGTCTGCCGGGCCGAGGAATGCCCGATGGGCAATCTGGTCGCCGAGGCGATGCTGGATCGCGTGAAAGACCAAGGCGTAACGATCGCTTTCCAGAACGGCGGGGGCCTGCGTGCTTCGATCGATGCCGGCGAGGTCACAATGGGCGAGGTGCTGACGGTGCTGCCGTTCCAGAACACGCTTTCGACCTTTGAAATCTCGGGACAGGGCCTCATCGACGCGCTTGAAAACGGCGTTAGCCAGGTGGAGGACGGCGCGGGCCGCTTCCCGCAGGTCGCGGGCATGAAGTTCACCTGGGATCCGGCCAAGTCGCCCGATGAGGGGCGGATCGTTGAGGTGATGGTGGCCGATGGTGACGGTTTCGCACCGATTGATCCCGCCGCGACCTATAGCGTTGTCACAAACAACTACGTGCGCAATGGCGGTGACGGCTACAGAATGTTCTCCGGCGACGACAAGAACGCCTATGATTTCGGGCCGGACCTTGCGGACGTGCTGGCTGAGTACATGGCTGCACAAGGGCCGGTGTCGCCCATGATCGACGGCCGTATCTCGAAGAAATAGGGGGCTTTCGCCAGACTTCGTCTGAGCGACCCGGCCGGGGGAAGCATGCTTCCCCCGGCGAACACTCTAAAACCAACCCTCGAGTTTCAAGAGCGACGGAGCCCACATGTGTGGTCGGTTTGTTCTGCTGCCGAAGATGCAGGTCGATGATAAGGATGACGCGGTCCTTGAACCGTTCGAGGCGCGGGCTGCCAACGATCTCCCCGACCTGCCGAACTACAATATCTGTCCGACCGACCAGATCCACGCGGTTATCAGCTCAGAAGGCGTGCGCCACATCATTTCGATGCGTTGGGGTTTCATTCCGCATTGGTACAAGACGCCCGATGGCGGACCGCTCCTGATCAACGCACGCAGCGAGACAATTGCCAAGAAACCAGCCTTTTCGAGCGCCGCCCGGCAGCGGCGATGCCTTATACCGGCCACGGGGTTTTATGAATGGACCAAGGACGCCGACGGGAAGCGCTTGCCGTGGTATATCCATCGCGCGGATCACAAGCCGATTGTCTTTGCGGGCGTTTGGCAGCGCTGGGAGAGGGACGGTGAGAGCCATTCCACCTGCGCCATCGTCACGACCGGTGCAAATCGAAAAATGCAGGCGATCCATCATCGTCAACCGGTGACCCTTGAGCCGGAGGCCTATGCGCTTTGGTTGGGAGAGGCGGGCCATGGCGCGGCGACGTTGATGACAGCCGCCCCCGAGGACGCGCTCGTCTTTCATCGTGTCGGTGCGGAGGTAAATTCGAACCGCGCTGCGGGGCCGGACCTGATCGAACCGGTTGAGGCATAGAAGAAGCCGCACCCAAATGGATGCGGCTTTCAAGCGTCAAAGGTGACGCGAATTCTTAGTTCGTGGTCTCGCCGTCGCCAGACAGTTCGAAGCACTCAGGCGGCTCACCGGTGTGAACGTCACCAAACGCGCCTTTGAGCTCTTCGTTGTAGGTCGACTCAAAGCAAGCTTGCATCTCGTTCGCCACAGTGAAGATAACCTCTGCACCCGGCTCAATCGGGCCAGTGGTCCAGCTTCCGTCATCGGCGGTTGCGTCATGCGTGGTCTCGTCATCATTGATGATGCGGATCGTATCGCCTGGCGCTGCCAGCATCACCGGCGGGAAGAAGACACCACCTTTGATGGTGATGGTTTTCTCAAGCGTGAAGTCTGCGTAAGCGCCCCCGGTGCTCAGAACTGCGAGGGCCGCAGCAAATGTAGCCAATTTGCGCATGTCGGTATCCTTACCTTTACCAAGGGACGCATCTCGCGCCCGAAACTCATTAAGATTTGACCGAAAAAAGGGGCAAGACTGTGGCAGCGGGCAGGCAATTGCGTGCCAATCGGTTCAAATTTGGAAACAATACCAGTTACTTGCGCTCAAATGGAGACAAAAGCTCCCATTTGAATGTGACCCCGGTGCCCGGCACATCCGGTGCAACGGCCATGTGATTTTCGACGACAAGAGGCCGCTCGGTATAGCGGTCGATGGGGAAGGAATGCACCTCCAGCCAGCCGCCATGGGGTTGGGCTGAGACGAGGCTGACATGTAGCTCCTGCATGCCATGAGAGCAGACCGGGATGCCCGTGTCTTTGATCAGGTCGGCGACCTGCAGCCAGCCGGTGATGCCCCCACAATTGGACGCATCGGGCTGAAAGAACGACAGGTTCGCATCCGCCAGCGCATATTCGAACTCATGGATCGCGTGCAGGTTTTCACCCATGGCAAGCGGCATGCCGGTGGCCTCGGCGATCCGGGCAAAGCCTTTGTAATCGTCGGGGATCGTCGGCTCTTCAAACCAGAAAATATCGTAAGGTTTGAAGGCGTTGGCGGCGGCAATGGCCTCGTCCACACTCATCGAGTAATTCGCGTCAACCATGAAGGTCACATCCGGGCCGATCAGCTCCCGCACGGCTTTGATGCGCGCGATATCCTCTTCCAATGTCGGTTGGCCGATCTTGATCTTCACCGCGTTGAAGCCTGCGTCCAGATAGCCTTGGATCGAGGCCAGAAGCTTCGGCAGCGGAAACCCCAGATCGATCCCGCCGCAATAGGCTTTGCAGCGGTCGGACGCACCACCAGCCGCACTCACCAATGATTGCCCCTTGCGTTTCAGCACAGCGTCCCAAAGCGCAATATCCACGGCTGAGATTGCGAAAGACGCGATGCCCCCGCGCGCTACGTAATGCACATGCCATTGCATGGCCTCATAGAGGGTCTCCGGATCGGCCTCTCGACCAACCAGAAACGGCGCCAGATCGTCGCGGATCATCGCGAGGATCGCCGTCCCACCCTTGCCGCCGGTATACGTATAGCCCGTGCCGGTAGTGCCATCGGCAAGTGTCACCGTCGCGGTGACAAGCTGAAAATGCGTGTGATCTCCGTGCTTTGCATCGACCAGCACCTCATCCAAAGGCACATCAAACAGCCTTGCGTCCAGTGCGGTGATCTCAGCCATCACCAAGCCTCACCGCAACTGGGGGATTTATCCCCCAGCCGGGTCGCTCCTCGCGCAAGCGAGGGCGAAAGCCCCCTCTCACATATGCGCGCATTCCGGCACAGGCGTTTTCGGGCTGCCATCCTCCAGCCATTGCAGCAGGTTGTCGACGGTCAGATTGCCCATCGCCGCGCGGGTCTCCAGCGTCGCCGAACCCACATGCGGCAACAATACCGTCCGATCCGAGGCTTTCAGCGCGTCGGGGATATGCGGCTCCCGTTCAAACACATCAAGCCCCGCCATCCCCAATGTTCCCGCCTCAAGCGCCGCAATCAGCGCCGCCTCATCCACCACCGAGCCACGCGAGACATTGATCAAAAGCCCGTTCGGCCCCAGCTCCTCAAGTACCGCGGCATCCACCAGTTTCTCGGTCGCAGGGCCGCCGGGCGTGATGCAGATCAAAACATCGGCTCGTCGCGCCATGTCTTTGAGAACAGGGACATATTCGTAAGGCACATCCTTCTCGCTCCGGGTGTGATAGAGGATCTTCCCACCAAAAACTTCCAGCCGCCGCGCGATCTCCTGCCCGATCCGGCCCATGCCCAGAATGCCGTAACGCAACCCGTCCGGGGAGCGCGACAAAGGCGCATTGCCCTTCGCCTCCCAGTCGCCGGAACGGGCATAGGCCTCGTCATGGCGGAAATTGCGCAGGCAGGTGAGCAGAAGCATCAGCGTCGTGTTCGCCACCTCACCGTTCAGAACATCCGGCGTGTGGCTGACTTTGATGCCGCGCGCGACACAGGCCTCGGTGTCAATCGCGTCATAGCCCACGCCGTAGCTGGAGGCGACTTTCAGGTTCGGCAGGGCGTCCAGAACATGGGCCGGAACGCCCAGATGACCATCTGTGCACACCGCTTCGACCTTGCTTCCATGTTCCGCCGCCCAGGTATCGAAATCCTCAATCTCCCTCAGGAAATGCAACGTGAAAGCAGGCGCAAGCCGCTGATGCATCGCATCCGTGATGTTGCAGATGACGAGGCAGTCAGGCATCCGCGCGCACCCTCTGGCGCTGCGTGCCCAGGCCTTCGATCTCCAACGCCATCACATCGCCTTCTTTCAGATAGACCGGCTCGGGCTTGATCCCCATGCCGACGCCCGGCGGCGTGCCGGTGGAGATCACATCGCCCGGATGCAGCGTCATCAGTTGCGACAGATGTTCAATGATCTCCGCCACGGTGAAGATCATCGTGTTGGTATTGCCCGTCTGCATGCGCTTGCCGTTCACATCGAGCGACATGGCGAGGTTTTGCACATCCCCGATCTCGTCCTTGGTCACCAGCCAGGGCCCCGTCGGCCCGAACGTGTCACAGCTTTTGCCTTTGGTCCATTGCCCGGTCAGTTGGGTCTGGAAATGTCGCTCCGAGACATCGTTGACGATGCAATACCCTGCGACGTGATCCAGTGCGGTCTCCAGTGTCGCGTATTTGCACTCCATGCCGATTACTACGCCCAGTTCGACTTCCCAATCAGTATGGGTGGAGCCGCGCGGCATGACGACATCGTCATTCGCTCCGACAATCGCGGAGTTGGCCTTGAAGAACAGAATCGGATGTTTCGGGATCGCCGCCCCGGTCTCGGCGGCATGGTCGGAATAGTTCAGCCCGATGCACAAAAACTTGCCGATATCGCCCACACATGGGCCAATGCGCGGATCACCCTCGACCTCCGGCAGCATGGCCGGATCAATCGCGCGCAGGCGGTCCAGGCTGTTTTCCCCCAGAACATCCCCGTTGATATCGGCCACTTTGGTGGAAAGATCGCGCAGGGTGCCATCGGCATCGATCATGCCGGGGCGTTCCGCGCCGGGCTCTCCGTATCTCACCAGTTTCATCTCTGTCTCCTCAGTGGTTGTCGCGCGGCATGAATTTCCGCGAGATGTCCTGATATTTCGCCGCCCCGTCGAGAGTCATCCCTTCCGCGAAAGGCCGCACGAGCGAACGGAAAATCTCCTGCCACGGTGTCTGACTGTCCGGCACCTCGATCGCGCCGCCAACCAGTTTCTCAGCCCGCGCTTTCAACTCAGCGTCTTCCACAAGCATATTGGCCGTGCAGGCATTGAGATCGATCCGCACCCGGTCGCCGGTCTGCACCAAGGCGAGCCCGCCGCCATCCGCCGCCTCCGGCGAGGCGTTCAGAATGGAAGGTGAGCCGGAGGTGCCCGACTGACGTCCATCACCCAGACAGGGCAGGGCATGGATGTCCTTCTTCAGCAGATAGGCTGGCGGGCGCATATTCACCACTTCGGCGCCGCCCGGATACCCCTTCGGCCCCGCACCGCGCATGATCAGGATGCAGTGCTCATCGATCCCGAGGCTCTCATCATCGATCCGGTGGTGGAAATCCTCCGGCCCGTCAAAGACAATCGCGCGGCCCTCGAAGGCGTTCGGATCATCGGGGTTCGACAGGTAACGATCCCGGAACTCCTTTGAAATCACGGAGGTTTTCATGATCGCCGAGTCAAAGAGGTTGCCTTTGAGGTTGATGAACCCGGCCGCCTCGACCAGCGGATTGGAAGCCCGCCGGATCACCTCATCATTGTCGGTTTCCACCTGCGCACAGTTCTCGCGCATCGTCTTGCCGTTTGCCGTCATCACGTCCGGATGCGGCAGGAGATCGTTGCGGATCAACTCGCCGATCACCGCCGGCACGCCGCCCGCCCGATGATAATCCTCGCCCAGATAGGCCCCGGCCGGTTGCAGGTTCACCAGAAGCGGCACGTCATGGCCATGCGCCTGCCAATCGTCATTGGTCACCTCGATCCCAAGATGTCTCGCCACACCGTTGAGATGGATCGGCGCGTTGGTCGACCCGCCAATCGCCGAATTGATCACGATGGCATTTTCAAACGCTTCCCGGGTCATGATGTCCGAGGGCCGCAGGTCCTCCTGCACCATCTCCACGATCCGCCTACCGGTCTCGTAGGAGATCTGCCCACGTTCTCGATAGGGCGCCGGGATCGCCGCTGATCCCGGCAATTGCATGCCCAAAGCTTCCGCCAGCGAGTTCATCGTCGTCGCCGTGCCCATCGTGTTACAATAGCCCACGGACGGCGCCGAGGCCGCCGCGATTTCCATAAACCCGTCATCATCGATCTCGCCCGCCGCCAGCATCTCGCGCGCTTTCCAGATCACCGTGCCGGAGCCCGCGCGCTCGCCGCGCCACCAACCGTTCAGCATCGGCCCGACCGACAGTGCAATCGCCGGAATATTCACCGTCGCCGCCGCCATCAACAGCGCCGGAGTGGTCTTGTCGCAGCCGATATTCAGCACGACCCCGTCGATGGGATAGCCAAACAGCGTCTCCACCAGCGACAGGTAGGCGAGGTTGCGGTCCAGCATTGCCGTGGGCCGCTTGCCGGTCTCCTGGATCGGGTGCACCGGCACTTCGATGACCGTACCCCCGGCGGCAATCACCCCGTCGCGCACGCGCTTGGACAGCTCAATATGGTGGCGATTACAGGGGCTTAGGTCGGAACCCGTCTGCGCAATCGCAATGATCGGTTTGCCCGATTGCAGCTCCTCTCGGGTCAGCCCGTAGTTCAGATAGCGCTCCAGATAAAGAGCCGTCATCTCGCGATTATCGGGGTTGTTGAACCATTTCTGCGATCTCAGCTCGGTCTTTTTCGCCATTTCAATCTCTCGTTAAGGTTAACGCGCGCGCTCCGCATCTTCCCATGTTTCAAAAATACTTCCCCGCGGGAGGCGTCCCACACTCAGCCACTCCACCCGCCATCGATCACATGGGGCTGACCGGTGACAAAGGCGCTCTCGTCACTCGCCAGATAGACCACCAAAGCCGCAATCTCCTCTGCCGTCGCCACGCGCCCCATCGGTTGGCGCGCCACAAAGGCCTCCATCGCGGCTTCATAGCTGCCCATCTCTTCGCCGAGTGCTTTGACACGGTCATGCCAAGACGGGCTTTCGACCGTGCCGGGGCAGATACAATTGCAGCGAATGCCTTGCTTGATGTACTCGATCGCCACCGATTTTGTCAGGCCGATCACCGCCGCTTTTGTCGTGCCATAGATGAACCGGTTCGGCGCGCCGATGATCGAGGAGAGCGCAGACGACATGTTGATGATCGACCCGTTCCCACGCTCCAGCATGCCCGGCAACGCCGCCCGGATCGTGCGGAACATCGACCGCACATTGAGGTCAAATGCGAAGTCCCAATCGGCATCCGTTGCAGCTAAAATCGATCCGTGATGCACGAACCCGGCACAGTTGAACAGCACATCCGGCTCGGCCCTCGCAACGCCCTCGGACACCGACCCGTCATCGCGCACATCCAGCACGAATGTCTCAACACTCGGATGCTCCAGCGACGCTAGTGCTTCCGAATTTAAGTCCGTCGCAAAAACCGTTGCGCCCTCGTTGGCCATTGCCAAGGCAGAGGCGCGCCCGATGCCTTGCCCAGCGGCAGTCACCAAAGCGCGTTTTCCCTCAAGTCTTTGGGACACTTGCATAATCTCCGATTTTGGCAGCGCGACCCGCGCGGGCGGGCGCGGGCCTGAGTCGGATTAGGGGTAGCGCCATTGGCGGGGCTTCGCAATGCTTTCAACTGCATTGCCGCTGCTCTAGTGTTGGTGCCAACAGCGACGGGAGGACGCGCAGTTGAGCACCAAAATTCTCATCCTCGGTGGGGGCGGTATGGTTGGCCAGAAGCTGGCTCACCGGCTGCTGGACCACGGCCTGAATGGCACCCGTGATCTTCAGATCACGCTGCACGATATCGGCTTTCCCGAGGACGGCGCTCCGGTGCCCGACAGGCGAATAGGCAATCTCGCGGAGATCGGTCAGGTCGAAGCACTGGCCGCCGAACGCCCGGATGTGATTTTCCACCTCGCCTCCATCGTCTCCGGCGAGGCCGAAACCAATTTCGACCTTGGTTGGAACGTCAACATGCACCCGACCTGGCGGTTCCTCGAAGCCCTCCGGGCCGAACATGAGGCCAGTGAGAGCAACTATCGCCCGCGCCTCGTCTTCACCTCCTCCATCGCGGTCTTCGGCGGGCCGTACCCCGACAAGATCGGCGACGAGTTTCTCTCCGCGCCGCAAACCAGCTACGGCGCGCAGAAGGCGATCTGCGAAACGCTGATTTCCGACTTTTCCCGCAAAGGGTTCATCGACGGGTTGTCGATCCGCTTGCCCACGATCTGCGTGCGCCCGGGCAAAGCAAATCTCGCCGCTTCGTCCTTCTTCTCGGGCATTATCAGGGAGCCCCTGAACGGGCAGGAGGCCATCCTGCCGGTCCCAGACACCGTGCGTCACTGGCACGCCTCACCGCGCTCGGCGGCGACGTTTCTCACCCATGCCGCGGGGTTGCGCGAAGAACAGCTTCAGAACCGTCGCGCGTTGAACCTGCCAGGGGTCAGTTGCACCGTGGCAGAACAGATCGAGGCCCTGCGTGAGATTGCAGGCAATGATGTGGTGAAGCTGATCAAACCGGAGCCCAACGAGGCGATCATGAAAATCGTCGACGGCTGGCCACGCGATTTTGCGCCTGAGCGCGCCAAGGCGCTCGGGTTCGAAGCCGAAACCGATTTCAAAGAGATCATCCGCGTCTACATGGAAGACGATCTGCCGCGTGCTTAGTCGAGATTGCGCTTCAGATGATCGTAAATCGCCTGCTGACAGGCCTCTTCATCGCGGGACAACGCGGCGTTGAGGATCGTCTCATGTTCGCGCACGATCGTCTCGAAGTAGTTGCGTCCGAAATCGCGTTCGAGGCTCACCACCTGCTGGCGGAACTGATCATAGACGTTGCGATAGGTCGCCCGCATCATCGTAGAACCGCATGCGGAGGTGAGCGTGTCGTGGAATTCCCACTCCACATCTGACCAGAGTGAAATGACGCTGGCATGGCTCGCATCACTCTCAATCCGCTGCTCGATATGCTTCAATTTGTAATGCGCCGCCGAGAGACGCGATTCCCACTCAATCCCGCCGCGCTGCATCGAAAGACGCGCCGCTTCCTGCTCCAGCATGATTCTGAACCGCGCCACGTCGCGACGGTGTTCCGGCGTATTTGGGGTTGCGCGAAACCCGCGCTGTTCTTCGAAACGCACGAGCCCAACATTGGCCAGACGGAACAGGATTTCGCGGATCGTATTGCCCGAACAGCCATATTTTACGCGCAATTCCTCCGATTTCAGCTTTTCGCCCGGGGCGATGTCAATCGTCACAAGACGCTTGTGCAGATCGTCGAAAATTTCCGAGGTCGCATATTTCTCGAGCGTTGAGGCCATAGGGTAGTGAACGAAATATTTTTTGCGAATACAATAAAATTTCGAAATTTTTGGAAAATCTCAAATTCATGTTTGCAATATCGATTTCGCCGGTTAGGCTCGTCGCCACATCAAAAATGAAAAGTTCGGATCAACCGGACACTTAACAAAACACAGTCTGGGAGGACCCTATGAAATTCCTGAAAACGGCTGCGACATCTGTCGCGGCGCTGGCAATTGCCGCCACGGGCGCATTTGCTGATGGTCATGCGACCACAAAACTGCGCATTCAGACGCACTACGCGCCGGAGACCGTCTCCGGCAAGCTGGCGGCGCAATATGTCGAGGACATCCAGGCGATGTCCAACGGCGAGATCGCCGTAGAGATGTTCTACTCATCCTCCGTGGTGAAATCGGTTGAGACCTTCGACGCTGCCGCAACGGGCATCCTTGACTGCGATATGACGGGCTCTGGCTATGCCGTTGGGAAGAACTCCGCCTTCCAGTTCGTCGCTGACATCATGGGCGGCTATGCCACGCCGTATCAGCAGCTGAGCTGGCTCTATTTCGGTGGTGGTCTTGAGGCCGCGAAGCCGCTCTACAATCAGTTCGGCATGGAGCTGATCGGCTGGTGGGTCTACGGCCAGGAGAGTTTTGCCTCCTCCAAACCGATCCGCACCGTGGAGGACTTCAAGGATTGGAAATTCCGCTCCCCTCCGGGCATGGAAACCAAGATCTTCGAAAAGCTCGGCGCATCGCCAATCGTGATGGACTTCACCGAGATCTTCACCGCGCTTGAAACCGGCATCATTGATGGGGCAGACGCCTCCGGTCTCGCCAACAATGTGGGTCTCGGTCTCTATGACATCGTGAAGCACGCCAACTTCCCGGGCTTCCACTCGATGCCGTCGGACCACCTGGCTTGCAACAAGGCTGTCTTCGACGCGATGCCTGCGCATCACCAGAAGATCATGAAGGTGGGCATGGAGGCGCTCGCCCTGCGGACTGCGCTGACTTTCGAGAAGGCCAACGCCGAAGCTGCTGCGCAACTGCGCGAGCAAGGTGTGACGCTGCACGAATGGTCCTCCGAGGAGCTCGCCAAGTTCCGTGCGGCTGCTCAAGCCACCTGGCCTGAGTTTGCCGATACGCCGGAAGCGAAGGCTCTTGTGGAAAGCCACATGCAGTATCTCGGTCAATTGGGCCTCGTCGCCAACTAAGGCACCTGATCCGCATGCAAAATACGGGCCCCGTCGCAATGATGGGGCCCGTTCTATCGGAACCCGCACCGACCAGATGTGTGGGGCCGGTAGCGAAAGGGAGGGGACATGGCTGAAACACGCGATCACGCCACCGATGTCAGCAACGGCAGCCTCATCGAGTGGGTCTTTCCGATGGCCTTCACCTTCGTGGCCGCATGGATGGTCTGGCACTTCCCCGCTTACACCCTGACGTTTTTTCCGTGGGAGGCGGGTTCACAGCTCGATCAAACCTCGGCCCTGTTCCGGCGACGAGATGTCTCGGAACTTCCCTACCTCTTCGGCTTTGTCGATATCATCGACCTTCTCTGCCTGATCGCCCTGCCGATCCTGTTTTTCTTCGGTGTCAAAACCGTGCGTCGCGCAGGCATGGAATTTCCTGACTGGCGTCCCATCGACAAAATGGCCGTCTTCATTGGTCGCGTCACGATGATGCTCGTGGTGCTGCTTCTCTCCGTCATGCTCTACGAGGTTTTCGTCCGCTACGTCCTCGAAGCGCCCACCCTTTGGGCCAACGAGCTTTCGCTTTGGCTTGCGGGCTACGTCTTTCTCGGCGCGGGCCTCTACGCCATGCAGCAGCGCAGCCATATCCGCATCTTCCTGCTCTACGATGTCTGCCCGCGTTGGCTGCAGCGCGTCTTCGACTCTGTCTCCACGCTCCTGATCGTGATCTTCGCCTTCGCACTCGTCTATGGCGGATACGGCGAGGCCCTGGACAAGATGTGGCGGTGGGAGACCTTCGGTACCGCCTTCGATCCACCCATCCCCGCGACGATCAAGCCCACGGTGCTTGTCATCGTCTCGCTGGTCGCCGTGCAGGCCGTCCTCAACCTGATCTCCGACTGGAACGCCGAGCCGGTCAAACACACCGCTGCCGATGACATCGACGAGGAAGAACTCGCGCGCCTGCGCGCCCAGGTGGGCGATGAAGGTGTCGGCGATCTGGATGTGACTCGCGGCTCGATCCAGGGCAATCAAAAGAAAGACGAGGGATAAACCATGGATATCGGAACCATCTCTCTCGTCCTCATGCTGGGCCTTATCATCCTACTGGCCATCGGCATGCCGCTCGGCATGGCGTCCGCCATCCTGTCGGTTCTTGTCCTTGTCATGCGGTTCGAACCCGCCCTCCTGACGGCACCCTGGACCTTCGGTGACGGCATTCTGACCGGGAGGCCGGGGACCGGTCCGTTAAATATCATAGCGCAACGAATATACGGGCTCTTAACGGACTATGTCCTCATATCGATCCCGCTGTTCATTCTCATGGCCGCCCTTCTGGAACGCTCCGGCGTTGCGAAGGACATGTATTCCTCGCTCAACGTCTGGCTGAACCGCACCCGTGGCGGCATCGCGATCGTCACCTCGATCATGGCCGTCATCATGGCTGCCATGTCCGGCATCATCGGCGGCGAAGTTGTGCTTCTGGGCCTGATCGCTCTGCCGCAGATGTTGCGGCTCGGCTACAACCAGAACCTCGCCATCGGTACGATCTGCGCCTCCGGCTCGCTGGGCACCATGATCCCGCCCTCGATTGTTCTGATCATCTACGGCCTGATCACAGAAACCTCGATCAAGGCGCTTTTCACGGCTGCCTTCATCCCCGGCTTCATGTTGGCCAGTTTCATCATCATCTACATCATCATCCGCACGCAGCTGAACCCCGACCACGCTCCGCTGCCCGAACCGCAACCGGGAGAGCCACAAGGCACCGAAAAGCTGGGTCTGTTCCTTGCGTTCCTCAACGTGCTTCTTGCTGGGTTCTCGGCCGTCCTGTTCCTGCGCGTGCTGTTCTTCACGCTCACTGGTCAGAACGTCGCCACAGAAGGGGTCGAGTCGATCTTCTGGGGCACGCCCGACTATGTTCCATGGTTCGGTGCGATCTTCGCGATCTCGCTGGCGGCGGCCTTCTTCCTCTTCGGCAGGAAGCGGACTGCCACCGGTTGGGCCATGGGCAAAGGCCTCGTGCCCCCTATCGTGGTGATCGGCGTGGTCCTCGGCTCCATCTATGGTGGCATCACCGGCATCACCGAGGCCGCTGGCATGGGGGCGATTGCAGTGCTTGTGATCGCAATCCTGCGCGGCGAGGCGTCGTTCGAGCTGGTCTGGGATAGTCTGATGCGCACGCTCAAGTCCACCGGCACGATCATCTGGGTCACCATCGGTGCCACCGCACTCGCCGGGGCCTACACCATTGCGGGCGGCCCGACCTATGTGGCCAATCTGATCGTCGGGTCAGACCTACCGACCATGGGCATCCTGCTGATGATGATGCTGATGCTTCTGTTCATGGGCGCCTTCATGGACTGGGTTGGCATCGTGCTTCTGATCATCCCGGTCTTTCTGCCCATCGTACAACGTCTACCCATCGAAGAGATCGGCCTGCTCGGCGATCCGCTTCAGGCAAAGTATCTGTCGGTCTGGTTCGGCGTTCTATTCTGTATGAACATGCAGGTCTCGTTCCTGTCGCCACCCTTCGGTCCAGCCGCCTTCTATCTTAAATCGGTTGCGCCGCCGCACATTTCGCTCACGGATATCTTCAAAGGCTTCCTGCCGTTCATCTTCATCCAGATCTGTGCGCTGTCGGTCCTGCTGATCTGGCCACCCATCGTCGAGATCCTGTTGAAATAGGAGCAATCCCATGCGCCGCGACCTTGGGTCGAGATTTAGGTATGGGAAAGGGTGTGCCGAATGGCTCGTAGCATTTGAGAAAACATGAAGGACACAATCCGACTTGATGCCTCCGACAATGTCGTGACGGCCACCCGCGCTCTCGAAGCGGGAACGCTGGTCGAGGAGGTCACAACGACAAGCCTCATCCCAACCGGTCACAAGGTGGCAACACGGCCCATCAGGGCCGGGGAGCAGATCCGCAAATACGCGCAGATGATCGGAATCGCTTCCGTGGACATCGCTCCGGGAGATCATGTGCACACCCAGAATTGCGAATTTGTCCCCACCGATCAGAGCTACGAGTTTGGCACCGACATACGGCCCGTCAAACCGGCATCAGGCGACACCTTCATGGGCTACCGCCGCGCCAATGGTTCGGTCGGGACGCGCAACTACATCGCAATCGTCACCTCGGTAAACTGCTCCGCCACCGCCGCCCGCCGCATCGCCGATCACTTCACGCCGAAGCGGCTCGCCGATTACCCACATGTCGATGGTGTATGCGCTTTTGTCCACGGCACCGGTTGCGGCATGGCCGATAGCGGTGACGGGTTTGAGGCCCTTCAACGGGTCATGTGGGGCTACGCGCGGCACTCGAACCATGCGGGTGTCCTGATGGTCGGGCTCGGCTGTGAGATGAACCAGATCGATTGGCTTCTGGAGGCCTATGGGTTGAAGCAATCCGAGACCTTTCAGGTGATGAACATTCAAGGCGTCGCCGGTCTGCAACGCACCATTGAGGCTGGCATCGCCAAGGTCGAAGCGATGTTGCCCATCGCCAATCAGGCCCGGCGCGAGGAATGCCCCGCCTCGGAACTGAAGGTTGCCCTGCAATGCGGCGGCTCGGACGCCTGGTCGGGCATCACCGCGAACCCCGCTCTGGGCTACGCCACTGATCTGCTTGTCGCACAGCGCGGCACGGGCGTTCTCGCCGAAACACCCGAAATCTACGGCGCGGAGCACTTGCTGACCCGCCGCGCGGTCGACGCGGCGACCGGCGAGAGGCTCATTGGTTTGATCGAGTGGTGGAAAGACTACACGGAACGCAACAAGGGCTCGATGGACAACAACCCAAGCCCCGGCAACAAGAAAGGCGGGCTGACGACGATCCTCGAAAAATCCCTCGGCGCCGCGGCCAAGGGCGGAACCTCGCCACTCACTGGCGTCTACAAATACGCCGAACCCGTCACCACCAAAGGCTTCAACTTCATGGACAGCCCCGGCTACGATCCGGCCTCCGTCACCGGCCAGATCGCCGGCGGCTGTCAGGTGGTGGTATTCACAACGGGGCGAGGGTCGGCTTTCGGTTCGAAGCCCGCCCCGACGATCAAAGTTGCCACGAACTCAACCATGTATGCCCGCATGACCGAGGATATGGATGTGAACGCGGGCACGATGCTCACCGAGGGCGTCAGCCTCGAAGAGAAGGGACGGGAAATCTACGACCTAATCCTGCGCGTGGCTTCCGGGGAGTCCTCGAAATCCGAGGCACAAGGCCTCGGCGACTATGAATTTGTTCCCTGGCAGATCGGAGCAGTGATGTGATCCGCCTCGCGATCATGGGCCATGGCGTGATCGGTAAACGCCATGCCGAGCAGGCCCGCACGCATCCGCGCTTCGAGCTTGCATGCATCATTGACCCCGTCGCCCCCGAGGCCGATTTCGCCGATCTCTCGGAGGTCGATATGCCGGTCGATGCGGTGGTCATCGCCACGCCCTCGAACCTCCACGCCACCCATGCCGTCGCGGCAGCAGCGCGGGGCTGGCACATGATCATCGAAAAGCCGGTCGCCCATGACCTGACCGCGGCAGACCATATCATCGAGGCCGTCAAAACCTCCGGCGTGCACGCCCTTGTCGGGCATCACAGGCGGCACCATGCGAACGTCGTGAAGCTCAAAGAGATCGTGGACGGTGGCGAAATCGGCGAGGTGCTCGCGGCCAATCTGATGTGGCTGACGCGCAAACCCGACAGTTATTTTGATATCGACTGGCGCAAGGGCGCGGACGGCTCGCCGGTCATGATGAACCTCGTGCATGACATTGATCTGTTACGCTATCTTCTGGGCGATGTGACCGAGATCGTGGGTCTGCACGGAGGCCACCATCGCAGCGGCGAGGATCGCAATGAGAACGGTGCCCTCGCTCTGGCCTTTGACAGCGGTGCGACCGCGACCATCGCCTTCGCCGACAGCGCCGCAAGCCCCTGGGGCTTTGAGCGCGGCACCGGAGAAAGTCCGGCGATCCCCGCCACCCGCCGCGACATGCTGTTTCTGGCCGGCACCAAGGGCGCGGTGAGTTTCCCGTCGCTCACGCTCTGGAACGGTGCCTCCGATTGGACCGAAATGCCCCTGCCGACACCCTATCTGGTGGACGACACGGTGCCATTCGAGGCGCAGCTCGATCATTTCGCCGATGTGATTTCGGGGCAGGCCTCCCCTCGCATCACGGTGGAGGAAGGGCGCAAGACGCTTGAGGCCACCCTGAGGGCGGAGGAAATCATCGCGCGCCATCGGAGAGGCACATGAGCGTGTTGCAAGCCGGTCTGGTCGGCGAACACATCTCGCGTACGCGTCTGCCGAAAGCGCTTGAGATCATGTGCGCGGAGGTCGGCTGGTCACTGGAGTTTCAACTGCTCGATACCGCAGAGGACCCGGAGTTCGAATTCGACCAGACGGTTGACATGCTCCGTCAGGAGGGCTGGCTCGGTGTTACGGTCACCCACCCCTACAAGACCCATGCGGCCATTTATGCCGGTGACGGGATGCACCGCGACGTGGCACATCTGGGCGCGTGCAACACGCTGGTCTTCGATGACGGTGTGACCGGGTACAACACCGATTACACCGGGTTTCTGTTGGCCTTCTCGGCAATTTCGGATCGTGGCCCCTTGGTCATGATGGGGGCAGGTGGCGTTGCGCGGTCCATCGGCGCCGCCCTGTTACGCGAAGGTGTGGCCGATCTGGCGATTTACGATCTGGACGCGGCGCGGGCGGAAGACCTCGCCTGCGGCATCGGCCCACCCGCCCGCGCCATCCCGTCCAAGGCCGTTCCGGAAGCCATCCGCGGGGCCTCTGGTTTGGTGAACGCAACGCCTCTCGGCATGGTCGAATACCCCGGCACAGCCTTCAATGCAGAGCTTCTGGGCACTCAGGTCTGGGCCTTCGATGCGGTTTATACCCCCACCGAGACGGCCTTTCTCCAGGACGCTCAGAAGGCAGGATTGCAAGTCCTGACCGGGTTTGAACTCTTCCGCCACATGGCCATCCGCTCCTTTGAGGCCTACACTGGCCTGGCACTCGACCCGGGCGACATATTGCCAAAACTGGAGGTTTTGCGACCATGAGTTTGGAATTTCTGACCACCGATCAAAAAGACTTCTACGAAGCGAACGGATACCTGGTGCTAGAGAACCGCATTCCCGCAGATATCCTCGAAAGCATCCGGGCGGAGATCGCAAAATATGTGGACACAGCGCGTAACCTGACGGAAAGCAGCGCCGAGATCGATCTCGAAGACAGCCACAGCCGGGAGGACCCACGGGTGCGGCGGATCAAGCTACCCCACACCCACAACGCTCTGATGCGCGATCTGATGTATTCCGACCATATCCTCGCCCCGGCGCGGGATCTGATCGGGCCGGATTTGCGCCTGCACACCACGAAACTCAACATGAAATCAGCCGGTTACGGTGCCGCGGTCGAATGGCATCAGGATTTTGCCTTCTACCCGCACACCAATGACGACGTGCTCGCCATCGCGGTGATCATCGACGGTATGGAGATGGAGAACGGACCGCTGATGGTCTTCCCTGGCTCCCACAAAGGGCCGATCCACGATCACCATGTCGACGGCGTCTTTGCCGGTGCGATGGACCTTGCCGCTTGCGGGTTCGACATCAAGGAGGCCGTGCCGCTGATGGGGCCTGCGGGATCGATCTCGATCCACCACGGGCGCATCGTGCATGGCAGCGCGTTGAACCGGTCTGACAGAGATCGGCGGCTCTTGTTTTATGAGATGATGGCGGCGGATGCCTTCCCGATCATGGGGTCGATGACCAAGTGGAACGGGATCGCTGATTACAACGACCGCCTCCTCTGCGGTGAACCGACTTTGACCTCGCGCGTCAGCAGCCTCGGGGCGCGTATCCCCGCACCTCTGCCGACCGAGGACTTTACGATCTATGAAGTTCAGAAACGGCTCAAGTCCCGCGCATTTGAGGTAGTTGAGTGAAGATCGGCGTCATCGGGGCGGGACTTTGGGGCGCGGCGGCGACCCGGCATCTGGCGAAAGCCGGGTGTGACGTGACGCTGATCGGGCCAGAGGAACCCGTAGCGAAGGACACTCACCAGGGCGTGTTCGGGTCGCATTACGATGAGGGCCGTATCACGCGGAAGAACGCGCTCGATCCGTATTGGTCCGGGGTAAGCATCGCGTCGATTGACCGGTATGCGGAGATCGAGGCCGAAAGCGGCATCCCATTTTTTACGGAGACTGGCGCCGTCATGGCCGGACGGCCCGATTGGATGGCGCGCGTTGATCAAGGCCGTGTGAAACATGACATAGCGTGCGATCGCCTGGATCATGCGGACCTGAAGGCGCGTTTCCCGTTCTTCGATTTTCCGCCTGAGTTCTTTGGCTATCACGAACCGACGCGGGCCGGACATGTCAGCCCAAGACAGATGGTTCGGGCGCAGATACGTGCCGGACGTGCCTTCGGCGCCAAGCGGCTGGGCGACATTGTTGACGGGTTGGATGAGGTGCCGGGTCAGATACGCGTAAGAACTCAGACTTGCGTGCATAGTTTTGACCATGTGTTGGTTGCGGCGGGCTACAACACCGACCATGTTCTCGGTCGCGAAAAGACGCTGGAGGTCTACGCCCGCACGGTCGCGTTCTTCGAGATTGACGAAACCGAACAGGCCCGGCTGGCGAGAATGCCGACACTGGTCTGGGACACGGTCGATGACCCCTATCTTTTGCCGCCGATCCGCTATCCCGATGGCAAGAACTATATCAAACTGGGCGGTGATCCTGAGGATGTCTCGCTCGACGGCCCGGATGCGATCCATGACTGGTTTCGCTCCGGCGGAAATGCCGATGTGCGCGATCATCTGCACGCGGAAATCCTGAAGCTGATTCCGGATTTCCAGGCTCAATCGGTCAGTATGGCGGCCTGCGTCACCAGTTGGACAAAGGATCGGTTACCGGAGTTGGGTCCTGTTTCGGAGAAGGTCACGGTCGCGACCGGCGGCAATGGTGCGGGCGCAAAGTGTAGTGACGAGATCGGCCGGATGGCGGCGCGCCTCGTATTGGAACAAATCGGAGAATTCGCATGAGCAAGATTGGATTTATTGGCCTCGGCCTGATGGGCGGCGCGATGGTGGAATGCCTGCAGAAGGGGGATCACCAGATCGCGGTTCTGGGCAACCGGGATCGGACCTATCTTGATCAGGCCCTCGAACGGGGCGCGTCCGAGGCCTCCAGCGCCCGCGATCTGGCGGCGGGGTCCGAGATCGTGATGCTGTGCATGGGCACGTCCGATCAGGTCGAGGCGCGGATGCGCGGACCGGACGGCGTGATCGCAGGCCTCGGGCCCGGCGCGGTGGTGATCGATTTTGGTACGTCGTTGCCGGCCTCCACCCGCGCATTGGGGGACGAGGTAGCAGCCGCTGGTGCCACCTATCTCGACGCCCCTCTGGGCCGTACGCCGTCCCACGCCAAGGATGGGCTTCTGAACATCATGTGCTCCGGCGACAAGGCGGCCTTCGACAAAGTCAAACCGGTGCTCGATGAGTTGGGCGAGAACGTCTTCCACCTCGGCGACCTCGGGGCAGGGCACACGATCAAGCTGATCAACAACTTCTTCGCCATGACGACCGCGAATGCGATGGCAGAGGCCTTCGCGATGGCTGACAAGGCGGGTGTTTCCCGCCAGGGCGTCTACGATGTGATGAGCGCTGGGCCCCTGCATTCGGGCATGATGGATTTCGTCAAAGCCTACGGCATCGACGGCAATCCTGAAATGCTCGCCTTCGCGGTGAAAAACGCAAACAAAGATGTCGGTTACTACGCAAAAATGGCCGAGGATGCCGGTGTCGAGAGCATTATGTCCACCGCCGTCCGCAACGCGCTCGGTATGGCCGTGGACGACGGATGGGGCGAGCGCCTGGTGCCCGAAATGGTCGATTACTATGCGGAGAAGTTCACGTAACGCGATCCGGCGCGCCGATCAGGGTCAACAGCGCTGCTTGCGGATCGGGGCCTCTGGCCGCCGTGGCGAGGTCATCCGCGCGTGGATCGTCCAGCCTGCGTCCCGCCTTCGTCTCCGAGATAACAAAAGCAACCCAGGCGTCGATGCCCCGCCATAGGGCCGGAGAGGCCAAGCCCTGCGCCTGACGCTCCCGGATCGTCGCAAGAAGACGCACCGGTAGTTTCTGCGATCCATCCATCGAGATCTGGCGCAGCTTGTGATGCAGGCTCGGATTGGCGAAACGCTGCATGAGCGCGGCGCTATACTCTGTCGTCTCGACATCGCGAGGCAACGTCGCGGCGGCCTCGGACATGACCTCTCGCGCGAGCTTGTTCAGTCCCGGATGGCCAACCGCCTCATGCACAAATTGATGGCCCGACAGAAGACCAGCATAGGCCAATGTCGAATGCGCACCGTTCAACATCCGCAATTTGCGCGCCTCATAGGGGGCGACATCCGGCACGATCTGCGCCCCCGCCACTTGCCAATCCGGATGGGGGGCGTCGAAGGCTTCGATCACCCATTCCGAGAACGGCTCGGTTGCAACAGGCGCAAGATCGTCAATGCCCGTCGCCGCTTTCATCCCCTCGCGCAGCGCATCGGTCGTGGCGGGTGTGATCCGGTCGACCATCGTATTGGGGAAATGCAGACCGTCCGGAAGTGCCACACCATCGGCCTCCGCAAATCGGCGCAGGGCAGCGCCAAGCGTGTCCCCATTGCCCGTCAGATTATCGCAGCTCAAAACTGCAACCCCGGTTTTGCGCCGCGCCAGCCCGCGGGCAAGCAGTGCAATCGCCGTCCGGTTCTCCCCGTCCAGATCGGCGCGGATATCGGCATGGGTCAGATCAAGCGCACCATCCGCCCCCAGACAATAGCCTTTCTCGGTAATCGTCAGTGAGATGAGGTCCGCTTCCGCAATCGCGTCCATCACCGCCTGCGGATTGTCCGGCGCAAAAAGGATATCCTCGATCACATCGATCTGGCGATACGTGACCCCCTCGGGTCCCTGAATGGCCAGCGTGTAGTGAAAGGCCCTTTGCGCCATCGCCTCGATCACTGCGCGAGACCTCAGCGACACGCCGGTGATCGTCCAGCCGCCCGCATCCTGCGTGTAAACGGCCTGATGTGCACGGTGAAAATTGCCGGTGCCGAGATGCAAAATGCGCGGCATCGCTCAGAGCCGATAGGCTTTGCGCGCAAGATCGACCGCAAGATCGCGCGCCAAGATTTCAGCATCACCTGTCCCGAACAGACCTCTCTCAACCTGTTGGGCCAGATGCAGTGCCACGGCACGTCGCCAGAGATCATGGCGCGCCGGGATCGACATGAACGCGCGCGTGTCGTCATTGAACCCGGCAAGGTTCTGATAGCCCGCAGTTTCCACGACCTGATCGAAATAGCGTAGAATGCCGTTCAGACTGTCATGGAACCACCAGGGCGGGCCGATCTTCAGACAAGGCCAATGACCGGCCATCGGGGCCAGTTCGCGCGCATAAGTGCTCTCATCCAACGTAAACGCGATCAGACGAAAATTTGGATTGGTGCCAACGCGGTTCAGCAGTGGCTCCAACCCGCGCACCCAATCGGTGCGAACCGGCATATCCGCACCCTTATCGCGACCATGGCTCTCCAACAGATCGGCATTGGTATTCCGCCGCGAGCCCGCATGGATTTGCATCACCAACCCATCCTCGGCGGACATCTCTGCCATCTCAATCAGCATATGCCCATAAAGGGCCTTGGCATCCTGTGGCTCCAGCGCGCCCCGCCGCGCCTTGCCAAACAGCTCCTCGGCGACAGGTCGATCCAGCCAAACCGTATGAAGCTCTTCAATTGCGTGATCTGTCGCCGTTGCGCCCAGACCCTTGAAGACACCCCGCCTTGCGCGCAGCGCATTCAGGTAATCTTCGAAACCGGAAATCGTGATATTGCTGACCTCTTCCAGCCGCTTGATTTCACGGACATATCTCGGGTCCGAGGGATCGAGCACCGCGTCCGGGCGGAAGGTGGGAATAACTCTTCCGGTCCAATCGCCGCGCTGCAAGGTCTGATGATGCTCCAGCAGATCCGTGGCCGCATCGGTCGTGGCGAGAACCTCAAGATTGAACCGCTCAAACAGCGCCCGCGGGCGGAACTCTGGTCTCTCGAGCGCGGCGTCGATCTGGTCGTAGACCATATCCGCGGTCTCGGTGCTCAGAGCCACCTCGATCCCAAACCCGTGCCGAAACATATGCTCAAGCCAGGTCCGCGTCGGCGTGCCGAGA
Organism: Paracoccaceae bacterium; assembly: GCA_028284705.1. Classification (GTDB taxonomy): domain Bacteria; phylum Pseudomonadota; class Alphaproteobacteria; order Rhodobacterales; family Rhodobacteraceae; genus Litoreibacter. The sequence goes on from JANQRE010000009.1 coordinate 59,412, forward strand.
AACAGATGCCAATGCGCTGCGAACAGCCGCCAGATCGCCCGTGGATCGCGAGCCTCACGCGGCACACCAACACCCACATCCTCAAGGGCGACGCCCTGCGAATGGAGCATGCGAAACACGTAATGATCCGGCACGATCACCAGATCAGCCGGGTCCGTGAAGGCGGCATTTTCGGCAAACCAAGCGGGGTCGGTATGCCCATGGGGCGAGACAATCGGCAGGTCTCGAATTGCCTCGTAAAGCTCGGTGGCAGGGCTGCTCAGGCTGATCTCGAACGTCATGGGCGAAGATTATGTGGGCGGCTCGGCAGGGGCCAGCGTTTTCGCTTTTCGCGGGCGGTACAATCCGTAAGCTGCGGGTATGACAGACCAATCTCGCATCGCGCTGATCGGCGTTGGCATGGTGGCCCAGACCCATGTCGACGCGATCTCGGCCTCACCGGGTCTGACGCTGAGCGGCGTCTGTGCGCGTCGGCCCGAACGGGCGCAGGCCTTCGCGAGTGCGAACGGCGACCTGCCGGTTTTCAATGCAGTCACCGACATCACCCGCGACACCACCGATTTTGCCATCATCGCGACGCCGCCCAATGCGCGGGCCGATCTGGTTGCTCATCTCTGCGCCGAGGGCGTTCCGATCCTGATGGAAAAACCGATTGAGCGCTATCTCTCCGCGGCGCAAGGGATTGTCGAGACCTGTGAGCGGGCTTCGCTCCCTCTTGGGATCGTCTTTCAGCACCGCACTCGCGACGCGGTCGCCCGGCTGCGCGGGTTGCTTGATCGCATCGGCTCGTTGGCCTTGGTTGAAATCGCCGTGCCTTGGTGGCGTGATCAGAGTTATTATGATGAGCCGGGCAGGGGCACCTATAAGCAAGACGGCGGCGGTGTGTTGATGACCCAGACCATCCACACGCTCGATCTGGCGCTCTCCCTCGCCGGGCCCGTGTCCCGCGTTCAGGCCATGGCGCGTACCTCGTCCCTGCATGACATGGAGACCGAGGATTTCGTCTCCGCCGGATTGGATTTCGCCAATGGCGCGCATGGATCGCTGATGGCGACCACCGCCAGCTATCCCGGTGGCAAAGAGCGGATCACGCTGCACGGGTCCGAAGGCGTCGCGACGCTGGAGGGTGACGCGCTGACGGTCAACTGGCGGGAGGGAACGGTTGAGACATTCGGCAAGGATGGCGCCACGGGTGGCGGTGCCGATCCGATGGCCTTTTCCTTTGGGTGGCACAGGGCCGTGATCGAGGATTTCGCCGATGCCCTTGCCACCGGGCGAGATCCGCTCGTGACCGGTCGCGAGGCCTTGCGTGTCCATGCTCTGATCGATGCGCTGATCCGCTCCTCCGACAGCGGACAGATCACCGAGGTGGCGCATGTCTGATCCCATCCGCATGGCCGCCGTCGGTCTCGATCACCGCCACATCTACGGGCAATGCGGTCACATGATCGCGGCGGGGGCGGAGCTGATCACCTATTGGACCGAGGGTGAGCCGGAGACGCTGCCGGGGTTCCAGAAGCGTTTTCCGGACGTCCCGCGCAGTCGCGACCTTGATGCCGTATTGTCCCGACCCGACATCGATTTGATCGTCATCGCCGCCATTCCTGCCGATCGCGCCGAGCTTGCGATCAAAGCGATGGAGGCGGGGAAGGACGTGATGGTGGATAAGCCAGGCTGCACTAATTTTGAGCAATTGCACAAAATTCAGGCATGTGTCGCCCGCACAAAACGCATCTGGTCAATCGATTTTTCTGAACGATTTGAAGTACCTGCGGTCACTCGTGCGGCTGAGTTGGTGGCCCAGGGTGCCATCGGAAAAGTGGTGCAGACCGTGGGTCTGGGCCCTCATCGCCTTAATCGCGCGACGCGGCCGGATTGGTTCTTCCAGCGGGAGCGATACGGTGGAATTCTGACCGATATCGCCTCGCATCAGATCGACCAATTTCTCTATTTCACTGGCTCAGCTGACGCCGAGATCACCTTGGCCTCCGTCGGCAATTTCGCCAATCCAGACGATTCCGAATTGCAGGACTTTGGTCAGATCGCCCTGCGTAGCCCGAACGGTCACGGCTACATCCGGGTCGATTGGTACACGCCCGATGCGCTGCCGAATTGGGGCGATGGGCGTCTTACCATCCTCGGCACGGAGGGAACGATTGAGCTGCGAAAATATGTCGATGTGGCAGGGCGCGCGGGCACCGATCACCTCTTTCTGGTAAACGGAACCCGCTGCGAATATGTCGACTGCAAGGAGGCCAGCCTTCCGTATTTCACCAATCTCATCAATGATATACGCGACCGCACGGAGACGGCGATGCCGCAGTCTCACGCGTTCAAAGTGATGGAGTTGGCGCTGGAGGCGCAGCGCATCGCGGAGGGAGGTTAGCCCCCGGCGATCTGCTTGGCTTTCTCCACTAGAACTTCGGCCTGCCGGATCGAGGCATAGTCGATCAGGCGACCGTCAAGCGACACTGCGCCTTTGCCTGCGGCCTCCGCCTCGGCCATCGCTTCGAGGATGCGCTTGGCTTTGGTAATCTCAGCCTCCGATGGGCTCATCACCTCGTTGGCGAGCGCGATCTGGCTCGGGTGGATTGCCCATTTGCCCTCGCAGCCCAACACTGCTGCACGTTTCGCCGCCGCGCGGTAGCCATCGGCGTCCTGAAAATCGCCAAACGGTCCGTCAATTGGGCGCAGACCATTGGCGCGGGCGGCGACCACCATGCGGGCGAGGGCGTAATGCCACATATCGCCCCAATGGGTGTCGCGATTGCCGTCGCCATCAGGGTCGGTGAGGACCGAATAGTCCGGGTTCACCCCGCCGATGATTGTCGTGCGCGCACGGGTCGAAGCGGCATAGTCGGCCACCCCGAAATGCAGGCTCTCATTGCGTTTGGAGGCGGCGGCGATCTCCGAGACATTCTGCATGCCCAGAGCGGTCTCGATGATGTGCTCAAACCCGATGCGCTTGGAGTAACCTTTTGCATCCTCGATCTGGGTCACCATCATGTCGACCGCGTAAACATCTGCCGCCGTTCCGACCTTTGGTATCATGATCAGATCGAGCCGCTCGCCCGCTTGCTCAACAATATCGACCACGTCGCGGTACATGTAGTGGGTGTCGAGGCCGTTGATCCGGATCGACATGGATTTGTTGCCCCAGTCGATCTCGTTCAGCGCCTTGATGATGTTCTTGCGCGCCTGTTCTTTCTCGTCTGGTGCGACCGCGTCCTCGAGGTCGAGGAAGATCACATCCACCTCTGAATTCGCTGCTTTTTCAAACATTTGCGGCTGGCTTCCGGGAACGGCCAGCTCGGAGCGATTGAGGCGGCCAGGGGCCTGTTCGACGGGGAAGAATGACATGCGGTGCGTCCTTTTAGTGCGAGTCGTTTTGCGGCACGCAAATGCGGCGCGAGGCTCGAAGTCAAGAACAAAAGCTGCATGCGGAGGCATGCAAACGACCGAAAATTACCCGGAGCTCTGTGCTTTCGAGGAATAGAAATAGGCAATCGCCTGGGCGCGGTTCTTTACCGAGAGCTTGTCGAAAATATTTGAGAGGTGAAACTTCACGGTGTTGGTGGAGATCCCAAGTTCCTTCGACAATTCGCGGTTGGTCATGCCGGTTGCGAGCGCCTCGAGGATGGCGCGTTCCTTGCGCGACAGGGTCTCAATTGGATCGTCGCGCAGCTTGCGCACATCGAGAAATGGAAAAACCATCTTGCCCGCCGCGACATCGAGGCAGGTGCCGATCAGTTTCTCCACCGGAGAGGAGCGGGGTGCGAAGGCCGCCGCGCCTGCCGACATCGCCTGACGGGCGGCGTCGCTGTTGTCGTCGCCATAGACCACGATGCGCGGTGCGTTGGCCTGATCGCGCATCACCTCGATCAGCTTCGCGCCGCCGAGAGCGGGCAGGTTCCAATCGATAACCCCGATCTGTACGGGCACGCGCATGGCGAGGCCCAGAAAGCCTTCCGCGGTGGCGGATGTGGCCATGAGCGAGAATCGTGGATCGCGCTCAAACACTTCCGACATGGCCGACAAAACCAGCGGATTGCCATCCGCGAGCAATATCTCAATTGGTTTGCCAGTTTCGTTAACCATCTGATCCTACGGTCATAATTCGAAAAACCTACCCATTAGAATAGGGCAAATTTCGGTATACATCGGAATACTTACCAATATGGGTAGGCAAATCCCCATACTTTTAGTTACCCAAAAGCAGGATTAAGGGAGGTTTTGCGGTTTGTCCACTGCCTTAGGTTGCCCCTCAACGCAGACCTTCAGGGACCAATCCAGACATGACCGCGACCATCTACCCTCAGCTTGACATCCCCCAGACCATCGCAGCAGGACCGGGACCGGGCAATACCGATGCCCGCGTCTTGGCCCGGTTTGCCGGTGCGGGACTTGCCGATCACATGCATGGCGACGTTCTGCGCGGCATGGTTGAGTGCAAGCATATGCTGCGCGCGGTTATGGGCACGGACAACGTGCACACCTTCGGCGTGGCTGGCACGGGCTGGAGCGGGCTTGACGCGATGTTCGCCGCCGTTGCCCCCGGCGACAAGGTCGTCGCTTTCGTCAACGGCACCTTCTCCGGCATTGATGCGCTGACCATCCGCATGAAGGCGGCAACAGCGGAGGAACTGGCCGCAAACTCCCTCGACCCGCAAGCCGCGAGCGTGACGATCATCGAGGTGCCGCATGGCCAATCCGTGACCGGCGAGATTGCCGAGGCGGCGCTGGCGGAGCACAAACCGAAATGGGCGTTCATGGCCCATTGGGAAACCGGCTCTGGTCGCATCAACGATATTCAAGGCTTCTCGGACGCCTGCGTGCGCCACGATGCGATGGGTCTTGTCGATGCCGTCTCCTCCCTCGGCGTCGAAAATTTCCGCATCGATGATTATCCGGGTGTGCACGCCTGGGCGTCCTGTCCGCAGAAAGGCATTTGCTGCCTGCCGCTGACCTATGCGCCGGTGAGTTTCACGGACCGCTATATTGAGGTGCTTAAAGAAACAGGCGCGCGGACCTTCGTGCATCATCCGATCATGGAAGCGCGGCACTGGGGCATTGTCGACGGCAAGGATGTGGAGAAGGGCACCTATCACCGGACCCACTCGGCTTATGCGGTGGCGGCCTTCCACGAAGCACTGCGGATCACGTTGGAGCAAGGCGTTGCGGCGCGGGCGGCGGATTACGCGTTCCACGAAAGCGTGTTGCGCGAGGCGGTTTCCGCCATGGGTTGCGAGGTGACCTCCAACATGACGAGCCTTGTCGTGCTGAACCTTCCCGGCGACCTGAAAGGCCGCGAGATGGAACTGGTGCAGACCTGCCGCGCCGAAGGCTTTGGCATCTGGCCGACACTTTCGGAGCCGGTGCAGGTGCGGATCGGCATTCTGAACCTGCTGTCGCAGGCGGCGATCACCGACATCGTCAATCGTTTCGCCGAGGCGATCCGCAAGATGGGCGGTGAGGTTGAGCAGGCCGCGGTCGATGCTGTCCTGGCCCGCCACTACGACGCCGCGATTGCTGCGGAATAACTCCGAAAGGGAGAGGGACGTATGGATATTCACGAATATCAGGCCAAGGAAGTTCTGAGCAATTTTGGTGTGGCTGTGCCTGAAGGCGCTTTGGCCTACAGCCCGGAACAGGCGGCCTACCGCGCGCGCGAGTTGGGCGGCGAGAAGTGGATTGTGAAGGCGCAGGTTCATGCCGGTGGGCGTGGCAAAGCGGGCGGCGTGAAGCTGTGCGACTCCGACGTGGAGATCCACGAAGCCTGCGAAGACATGTTCGGCAAGAAACTGGTGACGCATCAGACCGGAGCCGATGGCAAGGGCATCTATCGGGTTTATGTCGAGGCCGCCGTACCGATTGAGCGGGAGATTTATCTGGGCTTGGTGCTGGATCGCTCCAGCCAGCGGGTGATGATCGTGGCGTCAGGCGAGGGTGGTATGGAGATCGAAGACATCTCCGCGGAGAAGCCGGACAGCATTGTGCGGGCCATTGTCGAACCCGCGGTGGGTTTGCGGGATTTTCAGTGTCGTCAGATCGCGTTTAAGCTGGGCATTGAGCCGGGGCTCGTGCAGCAGATGGTGCGCACGTTGCAGGGCTGCTACCGCGCGTTTACCGAGCTTGACGCCACGATGGTGGAGATCAATCCCCTGGTTGTGACGGGTGACAACCGCTTGCTTGCGCTCGATGCGAAGATGACCTTCGATGACAACGCGCTGTTCCGGCATCCGCAGATCGCTGAGCTGCGGGACAAAAGCCAGGAAGACCCGCGTGAAGCCCGGGCGGCGGACCGGGGTCTCTCTTATGTGGGGCTTGAGGGCAATATCGGCTGCATCGTCAATGGCGCAGGCCTTGCGATGGCGACGATGGACACGATCAAGCTGGCGGGCGGGGAGCCAGCGAATTTCCTCGATATTGGTGGCGGTGCGACGCCGGAGCGGGTCGCCAAGGCCTTCCGCCTGGTGATGTCGGACAAGAACGTACAAGCCATCCTGGTGAACATATTTGCGGGTATCAATCGCTGCGACTGGGTCGCGGAGGGTGTGGTGCAGGCCCTGCGTGAAGTCGAGGTGGACGTGCCCGTGATCGTGCGATTGGCAGGCACGAATGTGGAAGAAGGCCAGAAGATCCTCGCGCAATCGGGCCTGCCGATCATTCGCGCCTCGACCTTGATGGAAGCGGCAGAACGCAGCGTTGGAGCCTGGAGAAACGACCTCTCTCAGGGCGTTAAAGTGAGGGCTGTCTCATGAGCATTCTGATCAATGGCGATACGAAAGTCATCGTGCAGGGCATCACCGGCAAGATGGCGCGGTTCCACACCAAGGACATGCTCGACTACGGCACGAACGTCGTGGGCGGCGTGGTGCCCGGCAAAGGCGGCGAGACGGTCGAGGGCCTTCCGGTCTTTGACACCGTGGAAGAAGCCGTTGCGGAAACCGGGGCCGAGGCCTCGCTGGTCTTCGTGCCACCGCCCTTCGCCGCAGATAGCATCATGGAGGCTGCTGACGCGGGCATTCGCTACTGCGTCTGCATCACCGATGGCATCCCGGCTCAGGACATGATCCGCGTGAAGCGCTACATGTACCGCTACCCCAAGGAGCGCCGCATGGTGCTGACGGGTCCCAACTGTGCGGGCACGATCAGCCCGGGCAAGGCGATGCTCGGGATTATGCCGGGGCATATCTACCTGGAAGGTAATGTGGGCATCGTCGGGCGCTCCGGCACGCTGGGCTATGAGGCAGCGGCGCAGTTGAAAGAGCGCGGGATCGGGGTCTCAACCTCTGTGGGCATTGGTGGCGATCCGATCAATGGCTCCTCCTTCAAAGACATCCTGCAGCGTTTTGAAGAGGACGACGACACCCATGTGATCGCGATGATCGGCGAGATTGGCGGCCCGCAGGAGGCTGAGGCCGCCCAGTATATCCGCGATCATGTCACCAAGCCCGTGGTGGCCTATGTGGCAGGCCTAACCGCGCCGAAGGGCCGGACCATGGGTCATGCGGGCGCGATTATCTCGGCCTTTGGCGAGAGCGCGTCTGAGAAAGTGGAAATCCTGTCAGCTGCGGGTGTGACCGTGGCCGAAAACCCCGCCGTGATTGGCGAAACCATAGCTGGAGTGATGCAATGACCGTCGCCTTCCCAACCCGCCCCGGAGACCACTCGATGACACTGATGGCGAGCCTTGCGGCGCGCAAAGGTCTGTCTCTGGAGGGAAAAACGCTTGGTCTGGTCGGGTTCACCACCGGCTGCCTCGGCTTTGCCAACCGTGCGCTGCATGGGTTCGGCATGAAGCTGATGGCATGGGTCGAGACACCCGAGCAGGCAGAAGCTCTGCGCGAGATGGGCTGCGAGATTTGTGAGGACATGGATGAGGTTTTGAGGGGCGCGGATGTGATCTCTCTTCACGCGAGGCCCAAGGATAAACGTCCCCTCATAGGCGGCATTGAACTTGGCAAGATGAAACCGGATGCCCTGTTGATCAACACCGGGGCTCCGGCGCTTGTCGATCAAATGGCGCTGTCCCATGCGCTGTGGTTTGAGACCATTGGCGGCGCGAGCATGACCGGACCCGGCGTGATCTCCGATCTGCAGGACTGTGACGACATCATCGTGATGCCGCCGCCGATGACGTCAGTGCGCCATGCCCACCTGCAGAACGGCATCTGGCCCTGAGGCATAGCACCCGCCGATTATTCGGCTTGCGATCCGCCGCGAAACTCGAAAAACAGATCGCATGAGCGCATCGGTTTTTCCCGCCAAGAGCCTGCCCGAGCTTCCGATCTCGGGCTCAACGAGCACCTATCAAGTGGCTCGCATCTTCTGCGTCGGGCGCAATTATGTGGCACATGCCAAGGAAATGGGCGGCGAGGTCGACCGCGAGGCGCCTTGGTATTTCACCAAATCCGCCTTCGCCTATTGTCCGAGCGGGTCGACAGTCCCTTATCCGCCGGGCACGTCGAATTACCATCATGAGATGGAATTGGCCGTGGCTTTGGGTGCTCCCGTCTTCAAGGGCGATGAGGACGACGCAAAGGCGGCGGTGTTTGGCTACGCCTGCGCGCTCGATATGACGCGGCGCGACCGACAGCAGGACGGCAAGGACCACCGGCGCCCGTGGTCGTTGGGCAAGGATGTCGAAAACTCCGCGGTTCTGGCCCCGCTGACGCGTGCCGAGGATTTTGGCAAAATCGGTGATCAGCGCATTCATTTGCAGGTGAATGGAGAGACCCGACAGGAGGCGACCTTGGCCGACATGGTCTGGCGGGTTGAGGAGATCATCAGCCACCTGTCGCGATATTACCATCTGAGTCCGGGGGACGTGATCCTGACCGGCACGCCTGCGGGCGTCGGCCCCGTTGTGGCGGGCGATGTGATCACGGGCGGCATTGCGGGCCTCGATCCCATCGCGCTCAGCCTGACGGACCCGGAATAGCGGGCTCCCCCGCCTTTTTCGGTTGTGAGTTGCCGAAATCTTCAGTCTTATTCGCCTCAGTAACTTGGGAGGAATAACCGATGACCACGCGCAGAACCCTTTTGGGCGCGATCAGCGCCGCGGCACTCACGGCAATGACCGCGATCCCTGCCGCAGCCGCAGACTTCACCTATAATTTGCAGAGCTTCCTGCCCGCGCAGGCCACGATCCCGAAGGACATCATCGATGTCTGGGCCGATAAGATCGAGGAAGCGTCCGGCAACAAGATCGAGATCAAACGCTTTCCATCGATGCAGCTTGGAGGCAAGCCGCCGGAGCTGATCGACCAGGTGATCGATGGCGCCATCGACATGACCTGGACCGTGATCGGCTATACGCCGGGCCGGTTCCCGACCTCGGAGGTGTTCGAACTGCCGTTCGTCATCACCGACGCCAAGGCGGCCTCCGCCGCGTTCTGGCAGATGATGCAGGAGCATATGGAAGACAGCGAGTTCAGCGATGTCAAAGTGCTGGGGACCTGGGTGCACGGGCCCGGCATGATCCATTCCAGCGAGCCGGTCGAGACGCCCGCCGATTTCTCGGGGCTGAAAATTCGTGGTGCCTCGCGCCAGGTCAACGCGCTTCTGAATGAGCTGGGTGCGACGCCTGTCGGGATGCCCGTGCCAGCGGTGCCGGAGGCGCTGTCGAAAGGTGTGATCGACGGCACGACCATTCCCTGGGAAGTGACCAAGGCGCTGAAAATCCCGGAACTGGTTGAAAATCATACGGAATTCACTGGTAACTACTTCTACGCCGTGGGCTTCGTTCTGGCGATGAACAAAGCAAAATGGGAGGCTTTGCCGGACGATCTGAAGAAAGTGATCGATGACAATTCCGGTCAGGAGTTCTCGGTCTTTGCGGCGGATGTAATGGTGCAGGCCGATGATCCGGCCCGTGAAATTGCGCTTGATGCGGGCAATAACGTCATCACGCTCGATGCCGATCAATCGGCTGCCTGGGCGGCTGCGGCGCAGCCGGTGACCGATGCTTGGATTGCGGAGATGAATGCCGCGGGCAAGGACGGTCAGGCGCTTATCGATCAGGCGAAGGCTTTGATGGCCCAACACGGCAGCTAAGCTGTTTGACAAACCGGGCAAGCGCGGCCATTCCGGTCGCGTTTTTCCTTTTCAGGGGTGGGTGACGTGTATCTCTTCATGCTGCGGCTGGCCAAGGTGATGGCACTGATCGGGGGCACCGTTTTGACGGTGCTGATCGTGCTGACCTGTGTCTCCGTCGCGGGGCGCACCCTGGGTTTCGGGCCGATCACCGGCGATTTTGAACTGGTCGAGGCAGGTGTGGCTTTCGCGATCTTCGCCTTTCTGCCGCTTTGTCAGATCACCTCGGGCCACGCGACGGTGGAGATTTTCACCGACAAGATGGGACCCGCGGCCAATCGCTGGCTGAGGATGGTCACCGAGATTGTCTTCGCCGCGGTTCTGATCCTCATCGCCTGGCGTTTGGGAGACGGCACCTACTCGAAGTACAGCTATGGCGAGACCACCTTCCTGCTGCAATTCCCGATCTGGTGGGCCTATGCGCTGAGCCTCGTGGCCTCGATTATCGCTGCAATTGTGGGCGTTTACATGGCTTCGGTGAAAACCATAGAGGCCTTCACGGGCCGGGCCTTGATCCCCGAGGGCGGGGAGGCGGAGCATTGAGCGCGCTTGAGATCGGGCTGACTTCCTTCCCGGCGCTGCTTCTGCTGATCTTTCTGCGCGTACCCATAGGGCTGGCGATGTTTCTGGTGGGCTTTGTCGGCCTCTATCTGGTCACCGGTGGCAACAATATCGCCTTGTCACGGCTCAAGAGTGAGACGTTTTCGACCTTCTCCAGCTACTCGCTGACGATTATTCCGATGTTCCTGCTCATGGGCCAGTTCGCGACTTTGGGCGGCATGTCGACCGCGCTCTTCAAAGCAGCCGAGGGGTTCCTCGGCCACCGCAAAGGCGGCGTTGCCATGGCCGCCATCGGCGCCTGCGCAGGGTTCGGGGCGATCTGCGGCTCGTCGCTGGCCACTGCGGCCACCATGGGGCGTGTCGCCCTGCCAGAGCTGAAACGCTACGGATATGCGGGCGGGTTCTCGACGGCCACCTTGGCGGCAGGCGGCACGCTTGGCATCCTGATCCCACCCTCGGTGGTGCTGGTGATCTACGCGATCCTGACCGAGCAGAACATCGCGAAGCTCTTTCTTGCTGCCTTCATCCCCGGCATCCTCGCCGCCCTCGGTTACATGCTGGCCATTTCCATTTATGTGCGGCTGAACCCCTCGAGTGCTGGACTCGCTGAACGCATCCCCTGGGGCGAACGCCTAAAGCTGCTCTTTGCGGTCTGGCCTGTGCTCCTGGTCTTCGCCCTTGTCGTAGGCGGCATCTATGCGGGCTGGTTCACACCCACCGAGGCAGCAGCAATTGGCGCTGCGGGCACCGTAGTGATTGCCTGGGCCAATGGCGGGCTGACCCGTGAAAGCCTTGGCGAAAGCTTCACCATCACCGCGCGCTCCACCGCGATGATCTTTTTCATCATTCTGGGCGCGGGCTTCTACAACGGGTTTCTCGCACTGACTCAGGTGCCGCAGGAGATTTCCAACTGGGTCGTGAGCCAGGGGTTCTCGCCTTATATGGTGCTGATCGTCATCCTGATTTTCTATCTTCTGCTCGGCTGCCTGATGGACAGCCTGTCGATGATCCTGCTGACGATCCCAATCTTTTTCCCTGTGGTCTCGGCGCTCGATTTCGGTCTCGTCGATCTGATCACAATGCAGCACGATGCGGCGCGGGCGGCATTGGCCACGGCGACGGATTTAGCCCCCGAAATCCGAGCCGAGATCGAAACCCTCATTGCAAGTGGGGCAGAGATAAGCCGCGATCTGCAGCGCGAGATTGACATCCGTGTGACCCAAGGCATGGCCAACCGGATCGCGCTTGAACAGACTGCGATCTGGTTTGGCATTCTGGTACTGATCGTGGTTGAGGTCGGGTTGATTACGCCGCCCGTGGGGCTCAACCTCTTTGTGATCAACGCGATGGACAAGCAGACGCCCATGGCCCAGACCTATCGCGCAGTGATCTATTTCGTGGGCACAGACATCATCCGGGTTGCCATCCTCGTCGCCTTCCCGGCCATCACACTCTTTCTCATCTGACCGGAGGATTTCATGCAGATCGACGGGCAAATCGCATTTGTAACCGGCGGCGCCAGCGGGCTTGGCGAAGCAACAGCGCGTTACTTGGCTGCGGAAGGCGCGACCGTCGGCATTCTCGATTTCGATGCGGAACGGGCTGTGCAGGTGGCCTCCGAGATCGGTGGTCACGCGGCGCAGGTCGATGTGGGCGATGCGGGCGCAGTGGAGGCTGCGGTTGCCTCCTTGGTTGAGAAGGTAGGCGCACCGCGGATCGTCGCGAACTGCGCAGGCATCGCGCCAGCGGGACGGGTCGTTGGCCGCGAAGGCAAACTCGCCATCGACAAGTTTGAGGCGACGATCCGGGTCAATCTGATCGGCACCTATAACGTTATGTCTTTCGCCGCACGCGCGATGGCGGAGCTCGATCCGCTGGAGAACGGTGAGCGCGGTGTTATCATCAACACTTCCTCCATCGCCTATCAGGATGGGCAGGTGGGGCAGAGCGCATACGCGGCCTCGAAAGGGGGTGTGGCCGCCATGACGCCGCCCGCAGCGCGGGATTTCGCCTCGCTCGGCATTCGGGTGATGGCGATTGCGCCGGGGCTGTTCAACACGCCGATGATGCAGGGCCTTCCGCAGGAAGT
>JANQRE010000035.1 GCA_028284705.1 Paracoccaceae bacterium
TTTCGAGGACGCGCTGCACCGGGCTCTGGCGCTGGCGTTCCGGAAAACTCTGGGCGCGCTGACGCTGGACGCTCTCTTGGCCGATAAACTGGCCGTGGATGTCGAAGCCGCTGAAGTCGTGCGGACGGAAATGGCCGGGATCGGTGTCGAAGTGGGTGCGATCACGTTGAAAGACGTGATCCTGCCCGGTGAGATGCGAGACATCCTGACGGAGGTTGTGGCCACCGAGAAAGAGGCGGAGGCCAACGCCATTCGGCGGAAGGAGGAAACGGACGCCACACGGACGCTTCTGAACACCGCCAAAGTGATGGCCGACAACCCGGTGATGCTGCGGCTGAAAGAGCTGGAAGCTCTGGAGGCCATCGCCGGAAAAGTCGAACGGCTGACCGTGCATAGCGGGACCGATGGTCTGATGAACGACCTGGTCCGGCTGCGGGATTGAACGCTAAAAAATGGGGCCATCCGGGGCAACTCGGTTGGCCTTTTCCTTGGGTGAGGCCATCTGTCTCGTGGTCAGGTGCCGCCCTACGCCCCAGTTTCTAATCATGATCTCGGAAGGAAACCTCCCCAAGGGCGCGCTCCTGGCGCGTTACAAGCCATCGGATGGCCATTACACCGATTGTTTTGTGACCGAGACGCCTCGCGACGTGCCGCTCGCCGATTATGTCGAGGCGTTCTATACCGGACGGCTGTTCCGCGTGGAGCGCGTGATCCTGCGCCTCACCGGGCAGGGGCGTTCCACCGATGCTGAGGCGAAAGCCGTCGCGATTGGGACCAGCTCAAGATTCGCCGCCTGGACCGTGGAGGATCGCACCACGGATCAGCTTCTGATGTGTGACGCACATGGTGCGACGCGGTCCTGGTTCAAAACCGGACCGTCCGAGACCGGCACGAAGCTATATTTTGGCTCAGCTGTTGTGGCACGAAATGGCGACCTACCCGGACCGATGAAGGCCTTCATCCCACTCCACAAACTCTATTCCCGGCTGCTCCTGAGGGGCGCGGTGAAGCGCCTTGGTCACTCCACCTTCAAGGCGTGAGCCTCGAGCACGTCCAGCGGCACAATTTCCAGTGCTTTTTCGTGGGTGGCAGCGAGGTTCACCTGCGGTGCCGCGCCTTCATCATAGGCCTGCACGAAGCGCGATGCGCAGAGGCACCAGTGATCGCCGGGCTTCAGACCCGGAAAGCGAAACTCGGGCCGCGGCGTGGAAAGGTCATTGCCGAGATATTTTGAGAAGGCGAGAAACTCTCTCGTCATCACCGCACAGACCGTGTGGGACCCCTGATCGGCGAGGCAGGTGTTGCAGTGTCCGTCGCGAAAGAACCCTGTCACCGGGTCCGTCGAGCAGGGCTGTAACGCTTCGCCCAGCACATTGACGGAGGGTTCCGGTTCAATCGGCATCGCTCACAGCTCCTTGTGGGAGCCATCACACAGCGGCTGTCCGGAGGTATGCTTGCACGCGCAGAAGAAGACCCGTTTGCTTTCATCCGCTTCGAATTTCACTGGCGTGAACTCTGATCCCTTATGCGAGCCGTCACAGAAAGGTTGGTTTTGGGACTGTCCGCAAGAGCACCAGAAGTAGGATTTCCCGGCCTCCACTTCGACAGGAATAGGCGCGGTGCCCGCAATATTCGGCGCGTCTGACATCAAAGAACCTCCCAGCAATCTTGTGTATTCTAAGAAGCTGATGCGCGTCGTGCAAAAGGCAAGTGTCGACCAGCAAATCCGGCTGCGACTGGACCCGCGGCGCAAGTCACATCCACTGAGACGTTCACTCCTGCTCCATGACAGTTCCACCGGAACTGGCTGAGTTGGTGCCGGACGCAAACGCAAAAGCCGCTTCGAAGCGGCTTGGGACAAACGTCTTCCAAGACGTTTGAAAGGCCGTTCGAACAGCCTTTGTATCGCCGTCAGCTCTCGCCCGGCAGCCCCAGCAGTTCATCGAGTTGCCGCGCAATCCAACCGCGGGGGATGAAATGGCCGCGCGAGTGCACGTCCAGAGCCACGCGACCCTCAGTACAATCTCCCCAGATCGAGCGTTCAAAATGATCACGCTCGGTCGTGGAATATTCTGCGGTCTCGGTCATGTCGCCACAGCCCAACCGTGACCGCCAAAGCGCCACTGGGTAGGTCGTGTCCCCGTCTGTGCCGAAGGGGAAATCCATCACGGTATCGGACGTCCCATGCACATGGCGCACTTCCAGTGGCGCGCTGTCACAGGTTTCTTCCTGATCAAGTGTGCCGGAGACTGCCAACAGGGCGCGCAGCTTCAAAGGCGTCTCGCAAGCGTAGCGCCAGGCCATTGCCGAGCCGTAGGAGTATCCCGACACAAACACATTGTCCCAATCAATCGGATAACGCTTGGCGGCGTCCTCCAGAACCGCCGTGGCAAAGTCGCTGTCCGGGCTGTCGGGGCCCCAGAAATCCCACGTCTTGTATTGTCCATTGGGGGCCAGCAACAACACGCCGCGCTTGCGGGTCGCGCCGGAAATCCGCCCATGCTTCACGATCAGCGTTCCCTGTCGCATCCATCCATGGAAATGCAGCATGACGGGCATCGGCGTGACGCCATCCCAGTCATCAGGCAGCTTCACGTGATAAGACCGCTCACCAAGCGGACAGGGCGTTTGATCGACGCAGGCCACATCTTCTTCGGCGAAGGCTGCCGCCACACCGAGAAGCGTGCAAAACATGCTAGCAAACAGGAAAATCCGTCTCATGCGCGCGAGCTTAGACGACCCGACACAAAGGTGCAGATCAAATCCCTGTCAGGTTCGCGCGATCAGTCGACTGGTCGAATTTCACCAAAGTAATTAACCACTTGTCCATCACGCACATCGCCAACAAAGAACCGCAGATTCAATACGCGTTCCGGGCTTTTGCCAGTCTGCACTCGGAAATCGGCGTTTACAGATTCCTGTTTCTTGAGCGCGTCCGAACGCAGGCGAATGAACTTCTCGCGATCCTCCGGCACGATTATGTCTCGGAAGGTCGTATAGGCCGGCGTGGCGCCATCCGGGACGCCCAGGATTTTGGCCATATTGGAACTCCAATAGGCGCGCTCGGTCAGGACATCAAAGGAGAAGAAGCCCACTTCGTCTTCCGTCTGCAACCTGTCGAAACGTTTGAGCAGCATTTCCTGTTCGACCTGATCGGAGACGTCGCGGAACATACCTAAGACCATTTCTGGCTCACCCGCCTGATCGGTCAAAACCTCACCGCGCGACTCCACCCAGATCAACTGTTTGTTAGGCCGCTCGAGGCGACAGCGGAACCGGAAGTCCTTTTTGTTTCGTATCGCTTCTTCGACCGCGTTCCTGACTGTCTCGCGATCATCCTCATGATAGGCTTCGATCCCACTTTGGAGGCTTGGCCTAAAGATTTTGGGGTCCAGCCCGTGAATTTCATAAACCTTGTCGGACCAATAGACTTCGTCACGCGCGATATCGATATGCCAATAGCCGATCCCCGCAATGTCCTGCGTAATGGTCAGCCATTTGTTCTTGTGGCCCGTGTCGCGTTCGGCTTCCACGATCTGTGTCACATCGGTGCCGGAAAGAATGAATGATCGCGCACCCGTTCCGGAATCCTTGTAGACATAACGTTCACAGGACACCCAGATCGGATCGGCATTCTGCTGCTTGCGCATCGCAAAGACCGCGCGATTGGATTTTGAGTTCACGATCTCCGAGATGCGGTCCCCGGTCTCCGGGTCGACGCTGTAGCGCAGGAGATCGTCAATTTTCTGACCGATTGCGTCTTCCGTTTTGATCCCGAGTGCCTCAGCCGTGCGCAGCGAGATCCGCGATACCACGCCGTCGGTCCCATACCGAATCAAATGGAAGGGGGCATGTTCCAAGAGGTCGCTTATCTCTCCGGCCAGTGATCTCAAAGCCGGCACATTGGTGAAGACCAGCGTTGTGCCGATCAATTGTCCGCTCTCGCCGGAGAAAGGCGCACATTGCAGCGCGTAGCTTTTTCCTTCAGCTTCGAATTCCAGTTGCTGCGCTTTGCCGAGCCTCAAAGCGTCGTTGCACATGTCTACCAGGTTGGGGAAGCCAAACGGCAGAGCGATCTGGCTGAGATGCGGGAACTTCAATGGTGTCGCGATCTTAAACATATCGATCGCGGCTCCACTGGCGCGTGTGACTTGCAACGCGTTGTCCAGCACCAGCAGCGGCATCGGAACGTTGCCAAGGATGGACCCCAGCTCTGCATTGATCGCCATCAGTTCTGCTGAGTTTACCTGCAGCTCTTCATTGACAGTGATCAGTTCTTCATTGGTTGACTGCAATTCTTCGTTGGACGTCTCCAACTCCTCGTTGGTCGCCTGCAGCTCTTCATTGGTGGATTGCAGCTCTTCGTTCAGTGCTTGCAATTCCTCGTTTGAGGTCTCAAGCTCTTCGATGGTCTGTTGCAACGCTTCGCGGGTATTGGCCAGCTCCATGTCCAACTCGCGGAGATAGTCGCCGGAGAGGTCGCTTTGCTGACGCTCGTCGCTCTGGGTCGCCGCGTGGTCCTGATCCCAGATGTTGAAAGCCAGAAGCGCCATCTTCTCTTCAATTCCCGGTGCTTGAATGGGGATCGCATCGAGCCGCAATATCTTGTCCTGACGCCATCGATGGCGACTTCCAACACGCCGCTCCCCGTGTTTGAGCGCAAGCGTGACAAGGCTGCGTCCTTCCTCGCGCAACGGAGATCGCAAGACCGACAGTTGCAAATCGAGCGGTGCGCCTTCCGATATGTCGACAAATTCAGTGATGTCGCCATAGACGCGCAGGAAGCTGTACTCGGTCGAGACCAGCACGGCATTGTCGCTGATTGAGCGCGCCAATGCGGCAAACATGACCCTGTCGTTGGAATGCAATGTCGGCGTGACCGGTCCGGAGGATGAGTTTGAGGATTTCGACTTCGACCAGTCTCTCGATAGTGACCGCATGTCCATTTTGGAGCGGCCATGGACCTGACGGCGTTTGTAGATATGGCCCGAATCCTCGACATTGGCGAAGAGTTGATCGGCGCCGATGGCTGTCTCCGCGGTTCCGAGGAACATGTATCCGGACGGTTTCAGCGCGTAGTGCAGGCGCGACAGCACGCGGCTCTGCAATTTGGCTCCGAAATAGATCAGCAGATTGCGGCAGCAGATCAGGTCCATATTCAGAAACGGTGGATCCTGACAGAGGTTGTGATCTGAGAACAGAATAGCCGCGCGCAGCGCTTCGATGACGCGCACGCCGTCGCTTTGCTGAACGAAATAGGTCTTTTGAAAGTTCTTGGGCACATCGAGAAGTGCTGCGTTGGGATAATGGCCGCGCCGCGCCACAGCTAGTGCCGCTGTGTCTATATCGGTTGCGAAAATCTGGGTACGCGACTTCACCAATTCGCTCGGGCCGCCCATCGCATCGGCAATAAGCATCGCGATTGAATACACTTCCTCACCCGTCGCGCAGCCTGCCACCCAAATACGCAGTGGCTTATCGCCACGATTGTCGACCAACTCTTGGATCGGTTTGCGCAGCGCATCAAATTCCGGGCCGTCGCGGAAGAACCGCGTCACCGAGATCAGGAGGTCCTTAAACAACGCATCCACTTCGTTGGGAGAATTGCGGCAATGGACGACGTAATCCTCGATCTGCGCAATGCCGAGGGCCACCATGCGCCGCTCGATCCGGCGCTGCACGGTCGTCTGCTTGTATTCGCGAAAGTCGACGCGGGTGCGTGCAAGGACGATCTGCAAAATGCCTGAAAGAGGCGAGTTCATGTCCTCGGTGTTTCGGAACTGTTCCAGATCGCCGGCAGAGCTGATGATCTTGCTTAAGTGCGTGCCGATTTCGCTGGGGCGCAGGATCAGATCAATGCACCCCGTCTCAATCGCTGAATTTGCCATCCCATCATATTTCGCGCTCGCGTCATCCTGCGCGATGGTTATCCCGCCCGCCTCCCGGATCGCCTGCACGCCGTAGGCGCCATCAGACCCGGTACCTGACAAAATGACGCCCATGGAATTTTCGCCACGATCCTGCGCAAGGCTCACCAAAAAGCGATCCACGGATGGTTTCGGCTTGCCCACATCCTCGCTTGGCTCGACAAGCTTCAACCTATTGTTTTCAATAATAATATCTGTGTTAGGGGGCGTGACATAAATCACATTCGCTTCTGGCGTGACACCGGTCTTTGCGTCCAGGACTTTCAGCTTTGTCTCCGACGCGATCAGTGTTGTCATCAGGCTTTTGTGCTGCGGCGACATATGCTGGACGACCACGTAGGAACAGCCCAAATCCAGCGGCAGATTTGTGGCCAGCTCGCGGATCGCTTCCAACCCGCCAGCAGAGGAGCCAATCCCGATAATGCGGTCCACTTGCGCGTGGGCATTGTTCGGTCTTGCTGTGGCCTTTGATTTACGGGCGGGTTTTGATTTTGACGTTTTGGTTTTGTCTGAAGCCACTGCTTTTTTGGCCATGAAACTCAAAAAGAAATGATGCGCACATGCGCTTTGCAAATGGTCAATTACAATCAATAGGCAAGTCTATGCCGAAAGATCACGGGCTGTCAGTAAAAAATCAATGCGGTCACATGCGTAAACCTTTTGTTAACATTCGTTATTTATCGGTAAACGGGCGTAGTACATAACCCCTGGCATCTGGGTTTCTGTCACAAGTGAGGACAAAAGACATGGTATATGATGTCGCGGACAATGCAGATGCCGATACCTTCGTTATCAATCTGCATCGCGATGCGAGCGCATCTCCGGTCGTCGCCTCGGTTGAGCTTGTCCTCCCGGAGGTACGGAATCGCTATTCGTTCAAGCCACGAAAGCGGCTGCACGATGTCTTTACCGCGGATTTCGCGGATAGTCTTGAAGCCGCTTTGAATCGTCTGGGAGCGGATGAGCGCATCGTCTCTTTGCCGGAATTTGTCTATGAAATTCCGGGGCTTATCATGTCTGGCCTTCGCATTCTTCTGACCGCGGCAGAAGATGGGTCCGAGACGATCATGCTGCGCATTCGGCGCTACATCGGCACAGTGAAATCACTGTTCCGGTTTGATCCTGCCATGGCGGTCTCTTCCACCAGCGTTCGTGAACGCATCGCGGTGGATGTCCTTGAGGATATCATCTCCCCGCTTTTTGATCTGATTTCCCTCGATGTGCCCGGCATGGAAGAGATCATCGAAAAGCATGCACCAGCCATCCGAAAGCGCATCTCGGAACTCTCGCTGCGGCAAGAGGAGATCGTCTTCCTCACAGGCCTTCTGCAGCGCTATGTCTCGGGCTGCCAGCAGGATGCACGGTATCAGATCACCGACGAAGCCCAGAGTGACGAGGCCACGCCCAAGTTACCCAAGACAGCTTAGCCGGTTCGTGGCCGCGACATCTCCGGATCGAACAAGCTACCGTCGGTGATTTTGGCGGCAACCGGTGCTCCGATTACCTCCACCTGCAGGTCAGTGCGCTTGAGTGCGTCGCTGTCCACAAAGGCATAGGCCAGGTTCTTGTCGACCCTGTAGCCCCACGCGCCCGAAGTCACCGTTCCGACAACGGAGCCGTACGAGACCACGGAGGCGCCGGGATGGGCCGGCGCGTAATCGCAGGAGACTTCAAGTGTGACGAGCCTGCGCTTTGGAGCAGGGCGATTGGCCAGCGCCTCCCGCCCGATGAAGTCGGGTTTCTGCATATCAACGAAACGCTCCAACCCGGTCTCAAATGGATCGAACTCGGTCAGGATATCGGCCTTCCAATGCAGAAAGCCCTTCTCCATGCGCATCGATTCAACGGCCATCGACCCAAAGAGCGTTAGTCCATGCGCCTCACCCGCAGCCCGCAGCGCCAGGTAAGCCGCGTAGAGCTGGTTGTTTGGCACGTGGATTTCGTATGCCAATTCACCGGAAAAACTGACGGCCATCACCACCGCAGGCGCAATTCCAATATGAGCCTCTCGCACCGAGAGCCAGGGGAACGCCTCTCGCGACCAATCCCCCCGGGCCGCGTCTGACAAGACATCCCGCGCTTTCGGGCCTGCCAGCACGAGGATCGTCCAGTCATTGGTGAGCGATCTCAACTGGATGTCCGCCCCGTCCGGCAGATGTTGCGTCAGCCAGTCCATGTCATGCCATTCCGCAGCGGCGGCGGAGCCATACCAGATGCGCTCAAGCCCAAGGGGCGAGGCCGGGATATTGGCAATTGTCGCCTCGCCCTTCACCATGCCGTGGTGGTTCAGAAGATAGCCGAGCCCCACCCGCCCGGCTTTGCGGGTCACGCGACCGCAGAATATCGTATCCAGCCAGTCCCGGGCATCCGCCCCGGTGATCTCGATCCGGTTGAACCCATTCACTTCCGTCAGGCCGACGCCCTCATGCACGGCCATAACCTCTTGTTTTACAACGCCGAATGTCTCGTTGAAACGGAAGCTATGGGTCTCCTCGAATTCCGGCGATGGCTTGACATAGGCCATCCGTTCCCATCCGTTCACGACCCCGAACTCCGCTCCTTCCGCGGCGAGGATTGGCGTCAATGGAGTCGTCTTGATCGGGCGCCCAGCGGGGCGGTGCTCATGCGGGAAGTGAAACCGGAACTCGTTCTGATAATCCTCGATGGCCTTCAAGGACGTCAGTTCCACATTGCCATGCCCAGTAAACCGTCGTGGGTCGAGACACCAAGTGTCGTAGACCGCTTCGCCATGCACAATCTGTTGCGCCAGAAGCCAGCCATGCCCGCCCCCTTCGCCGACCCCTGCACGCAGCCCGATAATGCAAAACGCATTGCGCTTGCCCGGCACCGGGCCCACCAGAGGGGCGCCATCAATCGTGTAGGTGATCGGGCCGTTCACCACGCGTTTGATCCCGACTTCCGTCAGCGCAGGCATGCGCTCAAAGGCGCCTTCCAGCACATCCATCACCCGGTCCAGATCGTCGGGGCAGAGGTCATTGGCAAAGCTCGGATCGATCCCGTCCATGCCCCAGGGTTTGCAGTTCTGTTCGTAGAACCCGACAAGAAGCCCGCCCTTTTCCTGACGGCAATAATAGTCGCTGATCGGGCATCTGAGCAGCGGCATCCGATGTCCCGCCTCGGCAATCGCCGGGATGTCTTCAGTGACGAAATACTGATGCTCCATTGAGGCGACGGGATGCTGCACACCCATCATGGCAGTCACCTCATTCACCCGGTAACCTCCTGCATTCACGACGATTTCCGCGTCAATATCGCCCTTGTCGGTCTGTACGGTCCAGGAATGATCCGCGCGCTGGAGAAGTCCGGTCACCGCCGTGTGCCGATAGACCTCCGCTCCCGTTTTGCGGGCATGAAAGGCGAGCGCCTGACAGAGCTGTGCGGGGTCGATATCGCCGTCTTCCCCGTCCCAGAGCCCGCCTAAGAGGTTCTCGGTCGAGATCAGCGGGTGACGCCGCGCGCATTCCTCGGCATCGATCACTTCGAATTCCACACCCATGCCCTTCGCCATGGAGGCAAAATGGCGATAGCCCTCCATTTGCGCCTCGGTATTGGCGAGCCGGATGCCGCCATCGCCATGGTGATAGCCGACCGGATAATCCGGGTCGTCACGCAGTTTCTTGTAGAGCGCGATGGAGTGAGACTTCAGCCCGACCATGGTCTGGTTCATGCCGAAGTTCGTCACTTGGGCCGCGGAGTGCCATGTGGTGCCAGAGGTCAACTCGTCCCGCTCGATCAAGACGACGTCAGACCAACCTTCCTGCGTGAGATGATAAAGCGTTGAGCATCCGGCAATCCCGCCGCCAATCACCACGACGCGTGCACTCGATTTCATCGCTGTCCTCCCGTTGTCCCTTGGCGCAGAGGACGAGGTAAGCGCCAACCGGTCAATAGGTTTTCGATCAATTTCAAGGAACGCAAATTTCGGTTTCAGGAGCGCCGAAGGGCATCACTTTTTCCACTCTTTTGCGCGTATTTCTATTGACCGGCACCCCGGAAATTTAAAAATTTTAAATCGGAAAATGCAGTGGGGCCGAAAACGCATCCACTGTTCACAAAGGAATTCATGTGCTGACCGGCGGTGGAACGTTAAAAACAAAGCGCATACGCCCCTTCTTTCAGGGTCCACGCAGCTTTTCAATTTCCTTAACCCGTTTAAAAATTTTAAACTCTGGCACGGAAATTAACCTTCCTGCACAGGGTCTTTCGGCATGAGCCGACGCGGAACCGGTGGTCGCGCCGCCCGCCTGCGAGAGCGCGCGGCACCGCCCAAGATCGACCCCGCCCCACCCGGACCGTCAGGCGGACGTTATCGGCCCCTGTCAGACCCTGACCTTAGCCAAATCTACGACACCGCCCTGCGCTTACTCGAGGAGCTCGGCATGGGCGAGGTGCCCAAGCGGCTCGAAGACCTGTTCCTCTCAAAAGGCGCCTTCCTGAACGACAAGGGCCGCACCTGTTTCCCACGCGCCATGGTCGAAGACTACATCGATATGGCCGCCAAGCACTTCCCGCTCCATGGTCGCGATCCGGACCGCAGCATCGAAGTCGGCGGGGATAGGGTACATTTCGGCACTGGCGGCGCAGCGGTGCAAACGCTGGACATCGAGACGGCTCGTTATCGCCCCTCCACCCTGCAGGACCTCTACGACTTCACCCGGCTGCAGGACCGTCTGCCCAATGTCAGCTGGTTTACCCGTTGCTGCGTGGCGACCGATGTGGCGGACAATTTCGATCTGGACGTCAACACGGTCTACGCGCTTTTGCGCGGCACAACGAAGCCCGTCGCCACCTCCTTCACTTTGGCAGACCATGTCGCACCCATCGTCGATCTTCTTGACATCGCGGCGGGCGGGCAGGGCGCTTTTTCCAAGCGCCCCTTCGTGAAGGCGCATATCTCTCCTGTCATCTCGCCCATGCGTTTCGGCGAGGATGCGGTGGATGTGACCTTCGCCTGCATTGATCACAACATCCCCATCTCCGCAATCACCGCGGCGCAATCCGGCGCGACAGCGCCTGCCACCCTGGCCGGCTTCCTAGCGCAATCGCTGGCGGAAACACTCGGCTCACTGCTGATGGTCAACTGCATCTCGCCCGGATATCCGATGGTCTTCTCCAATTGGCCGCTCGTCATCGATCTGCGCACCGGCGCGTTCTGCGGCGGCGGGGGTGAGATCACCGTGCTGAACGCCGCCTCCGCTCAGCTCTCCAACTCGCTGGGACTGCCCTCGGGCGTGGCCAGTTCCATGACCGACGCCAAAGCCATCGATGCGCAATATGGCGTGGAGAAGGGGCTTACCGCGCTTGCCGCAGGGCTCGCAGGCGGCAATCTGATCTATGAAAGCTCCGGCATGATGGCCGCGCTTCTGGGCGCGAGTTTTGAGGGCTTCGTGCTCGACAATGAGATGATTGGTCAGGTCTATCGCACGCTGCGCGGCGTTGAGGTCAGCGAGGAGACCCTCGGGTTCGATGCCATCTGTGAGGCTGTGCTGGGCGAGGGGCATTTCCTGGGCTCAGACCAGACCCTCGCTGCGATGGAGCGCGATTACTACTACCCGCCCCATGCCGACCGCGAAGCGCCGTCGAAATGGGAGGAGACCGGGTCTGAGGATGCCTGGACCCGTGCCAAACGCACCGCGAAAGAACTGCTCGCCGAGCCTGATCCCGGCTATCTTACCTCCGATCACGACAAGGCTATTCGGGACAAGTTCAACATCCTTCTGCCGCGTGCCTGATCCTGAGGTTTTGCGCGTCGCGGTGGGGCAGCGGGGGCTGCGGACATATGTCCGCAGCCCCCGCTGCTGGGTCGCTCATGGCCTTGGCCATGGCGAAAGCCCCCGCTCCGGGGCCAAGGTTCACATCAAGCGAACGGGTCCTGCGGATAAATCACCTCCGTCAGGTAGAGCCCATCGGGCGCCGAAACCGGTCCACAAGCCGCGCGATCCTGTGCGGCCAAAGCCTCGGCGACGCGCTCCGGCGGCCAGCTGCCCGACCCCACACGCTCCAGTGACCCCACGATGGAGCGGACCTGATTGTGCAGAAACGACCGCGCCCGAAAGCGGAAATGGTACTCCACACCGGCATGCTGCGGATGCTCTGAAATGGTGATCTCATCCAGCGTCCTAATTGGTGATTTTGCCTGACAGAATGTCGAGCGGAAGGTAGTGAAATCGTGGGTGCCGATCAAATGCGTCGCCCCTGCGCGCATCGCGTCGACATCGAGCGCATGGTTCTTGCGCCAGACCTGACCCTTGTCATGGGTCGCGGGCGCCCGCCGCGACAAAAGCCGAAAGAGATAGCGGCGCTCCACCGCATCAAACCGGGCATGCCACTCATCCGATACCCGCGCAGCAGCCAGAACCGTAATCGGATCGGGCTTCAAATGATGGTTCAACGCCTCCGACAGGCGAAACGGCTCCCAATCCTGCGCCAGATCGCAATGCGCCACCTGACCCAAAGCATGCACGCCCGCATCGGTGCGCCCGGCTGCGGCAATCGTCCCGCAATCCGGCTCCAGTTTCCGCAAGGCCGCTTCCACCTGACCTTGCACCGTCAGAGGCCCATCCTGGCGCTGCCACCCGGCAAAAGGCTGGCCGTCATATTCGATTTTTAGGGCATAGCGCGGCATGCCCGTCGCATAACGCGCGGATTTCCCCGTGCCAAGCCCTCTACACAGAGCGCGCCTGCACCCTTATGTGTTCCTCACCAAACGAGGGAAGTCCGTGATCCTGTACGATATTGTCGATGGCATCGGGCGCAGCGTCGAAGGGGCTGCGCAGACCGTCTCCGGCGTGTTTGAACCAACGATCCGTCTCGGCGTCACCGGTCTCAGCCGCGCCGGGAAGACGGTCTTTATCACATCTTTGGTGGCCAATCTGATGGATCGCGGGCGCATGCCGGGCCTTCGGGCTGCGGCCACCGGTGCCATTCAGACTGCCTACCTGTTGCCGCAACCCGATGACACGATCCCGCGCTTCGATTTCGAGACCCATCTGAATGACATGATCGGCCCCGAACCCCACTGGCCCGACTCCACCCGCTCGATCTCGGAACTGCGCCTCTCGATGCGAGTGCAGCCCACCGGCCTGATCGGTGCGATTTCAGGGCCGCGCACCGTACATCTCGACATCGTGGATTATCCCGGTGAGTGGCTGCTCGATTTGGGCCTTCTCGACAAGTCCTATGCGGAGTGGGCCGAGGAAAGCCTCACGCGCGCCGCCAACCGCGGGCAGGGCGCAGATTATTTGGCGCGGATCAGCGACGTCGATGCCACGGCCGTGCTTGACGAGGTTGAGGCGAAATCCCTCGCGGCGGACTACACGCGTTATCTCGGCGCGTTGAAAGAGGCGGGCTTCAGCGATTGCACGCCGGGACGGTTCCTGCTGCCCGGGGAGTTGGACGGCTCACCGGCGCTGACCTTTGCCCCTTTGCCGAAACCCGAGACCCGGCCCAGACGCTCGCTTTATCGCGAGTTCGAGCGGCGGTTTGAGGCCTATAAATCCAAGGTCGTGAAGCCGTTTTTCCGCGATCATTTCTCCCGGATCGATCGGCAGGTGGTGCTCGTAGATGCGCTCGGCGCGATCCATGCCGGGCCGCAGGCAGTGGACGATCTGCGGCAGGCCATGGCCGATATCCTCGGCGCGTTCCGGCCTGGGTCAAACGCGTTCCTGAACCAGATATTCTTCGGCAAGCGCGTTGAAAAAATCCTCTTCGCCGCCACCAAGGCCGATCACCTGCACCATGAATACCATGGCCGCCTGACCGCGATCATGGAGGCGATCTTGCGCGATGCCCGTGATCGCGCCGATTTCGCAGGTGCCGGCACAGGGGCGATGTCGCTGGCTGCGTTGCGCGCGACGGTCGAGGATACGCGTGAGCATAATGGCGAGACCTTACACGTGGTGCGCGGCCGCCTGCTTGACGGTGGCAAGGACGCGGCCTTCTACCCGGGGGACCTGCCCTCCGACCCCTCCAAACTCATCGGTGCGGCCCGTGATGGGGCGCAAAAATGGCTCGACGGAGATTACGGTGTGATGAATTTTGCGCCTGCGAAGATCGATCTGACACCTGGTGAGGGCCCGCCGCATATCCGCCTCGACCGGGCGGCAGAATTTCTGATCGGAGATCGCTTGTGACTGACCAATCCCCTAAAGGCCCGGTGCTGTTTGATGTCGAGGATGCAGCAGAGGTGACACCTGCAAACGCGCCGCCCGTGCCGGACCCCGGCATGCCGCAAACCACACCCGCAATGCAGACGCTCGCCACGCTTGCCGCGCGCAAACCCTCACGCCTTGCCCGCTGGTTTTGGACATCGCTGGTCGCTCTCGTGGGATTTGTGGCCTCCGTCGCGGCATGGGATTTCGTCACCGGATTGATCACCCGCAACCCGGTTCTGGGCGCCATCGCCCTCGGGTTGATCGGGATTTTTGTCTTTGTGCTTCTGCTCATTGCCGGAAAGGAACTGCTCGCGCTGGGGCGCCTCAAACGCGTCGATGAGATGCGCAAACGAGCCGAGGCAGCGCTCGCAGGCGGCGATCTGAAGGTTGCAAAAGAGGTGACGGCCCGGCTCTCCAGCCTCTACAGCACCCGCCCGGAACTTGCCGATGGACGCGATCGTCTGAACCGGCGGCTGGGTGATGTCTTCGACGCCGATGCCGCGCTTGGTCTGGCGGAACAGGACCTGCTCGCCCCTCTCGACGCACAAGCCAAACGTCAGGTCGAGGCCGCGGCCCGGCAGGTCGCGACCGTCACCGCCATCGTGCCCTTGGCCCTTGCGGACCTCATCGCGGCGTTGACCGCAAATCTGCGCATGATCCGGCAGGTGGCGGAGATTTATGGCGGGCGCTCCGGCACGCTTGGTTCCTGGCGGCTGACCCGCGCGGTGCTGACTCATCTGGTGGCAACCGGCGCCGTTGCCGTCGGTGACGATCTGATCGGTTCGGTCGCGGGCGGCGGTGTTCTGTCCAAACTCTCCCGCCGCTTCGGCGAGGGGATCATCAATGGCGCGCTCACCGCCCGGGTCGGAGTGGCGGCCATCGAGGTCTGTCGTCCGCTGCCCTTCGTCACCGAACCTCGGCCAAATGTCTCCAAACTCGTGACCCGCGCGCTTGCCGGGCTAATTCCGGGCACAGGAGCCAAGGAGTAGCCACGGATGGAAAGCCTCGCCGCCGATCTGCGCCAGATGCAGCGCACGCCTTTGTATGACAGTCACGTGGCACTTCTCAGACGGCACGGGGTCGAGAAAACCTTCGCCGCCAAGGAGATGGTGGCAGAGGTCGGCGATCCGATCACGGATTTCATCTACGTGCTCGAGGGCGAGATCGAGGTGATCAACCCCTACACCCGCGAACGTGCTCTGGAATTCGGCCTCGGGCCCACGCAGTTCATGGGGGAGATCGCCTTCCTCAATGGCGGTGTGAACGCAATCCCGACGCGCGCAGCGGTCGAGACCCGTGTGCTCGCTGTGCCGCGGGAGGTGATGCTGCGGCTGATGAGCGAGACGCCGGAGATGTCGGACATCATCATCTCCGTCTTTGCGGCCCGGCGGCGTCGACAGATCGAGGATCAGGACAGTTCCCTGAAATTGATCGGTATGGACCGCGACCGCACCATCCGCCGGATTGCGAGTTTCGCCGCGGCGAACAAAATCCCATTCCAGGGCATCGATCTGGATGGCCCTGTGCCCGAGGGTTGGGGCGAGACCTGTGATCTGACCGGCCATCAACCCGCCGTTGTTTTCGGCGCGGATCAGGTGATCGAGGACCCGACACCTGCGAAGATTGCGCGCCTCCTTGGCCTCGATATGGCGGTCAATGAGGATGAGGTGTTCGACGTGCTGATCGTCGGCGGCGGTCCGGCGGGCGTCGCTGCTGCGGTCTATGCCGGGGCCGAGGGGCTTTCGGCACTGGTGGTCGAGGACAACGCCATTGGCGGACAGGCCGGTACCTCCAGCCGGATCGAAAACTACATGGGCTTCCCCACGGGTATTTCAGGCGCCGACCTGGTCTGGCGCGGTGAAATTCAGGCGATGAAGTTTGGCACCAAATTTGCCATGCCGCGCCGGGTCACCACGCTGGAGAAACGCGAGGATGGCCTGTTCTGCGCCACGCTCGATGATGGTGCGGAGGTCTGCGCCAAGGCCGTGGTCGTCGCCACCGGTGTGCAATACCGCCGCTTGCCGCTCGACCGGCTGGAAGAGTTCGAAGGTGCCGGGGTCTACTACGCTGCCACGGATATGGAGGCGCGGTTCTGCAAGGGTTCCGAGGTCGTCATCATCGGCGGTGGCAATTCAGCGGGGCAAGCGGCGATGTATCTCTGCCGGACCGCGAAACACGTGCATGTGCTGGTCCGGGGCAACAGCCTAGCCAGTTCCATGTCCGACTACCTGCTCAGTCGCCTTGAGGCCGATCCTGCGATCACGATCCACTACAAGACCCAGGTGACCGAATTGCAGGGCGACGAGAGCCTCGACAAGGTGATCATTCGCGACAGCAATGCCGGGCAGGATTGGACGGTGAACGCGAAGGCGGTGTTCATCATGGTCGGTGCCGCGCCGAACACCGACTGGCTGTCGGGCCTCGTAAAGCTGGACGAGGGAGGCTTTGTGATCACCGGCGATGGCAGCGCCTATGCGACCTCACATCCCGGAATATTCGCCGTCGGTGATGTGCGCTCCGGCTCGGTGAAGCGCGTCGCCTCCGCCGTCGGAGAGGGGTCCGTGGTGATCTCGAAAGTCTGGGACCACGTCAACGCGTCATGAGCGACCCCAAGGGCGGGATCATGTCGCCGCAAACCAGCCGCGTCAGCACGCGCGGGATCGGTGCGATTTGCGACACCGGGAACAACAGACGATCCCGCAACACCGGCAGCAGCCGCGAATCTGACTGATATTGCGGCGTGAACGCCCAAGAGAAGGCCTGATAGATGCGCACATGCCAGCGGCGGGCAGCGGCATAGTGCGGCAACGCCTCATCCAACGGTGCAAGGCGCAAGGCCAGTTGCAAGGCCCGCGCATCCAGAAGTGCCATATTCGCCCCCTGACCCAGCTGCGGGCTCGCCTTGTGGGCACTGTCCCCGATGATCGCCAAACGCTCGGCATAGGGTTTGCGCAAAGTGCCGTGAGAATAGCGGGCCATGGTCATCTGGCCGTGATCGGTGATGGTTTCTAGAAACGGTGCGAAGGCGGGCCACAGCCCTTCGGCCTCCGCCTTCCAATCGGCAAGGGGCGTTTTGAGCCAGTCCTCATGTCCCTCCGCGGGCAGGGACCAGAAGATCGCCGTTTGCTGCCCCTTGCGCCGAGGCACAGACCCAATGGGCAGGACGCCCGTCATGCGATCAGCGCGGCGGTAAGCTTGGCGCAACTCGTCCATCGGCAGGTCGGTTTCCGGCCAGGGCACCGTGCCCCAGATGGCCCCATAGGGCAGAGGTCGGGCGCGGATCGGTGAGAGATCAGAGCCTGCACCGCTGGCGTCAACGAGCAGATCATGGGTCGCGGTGTGCATGCCCTCAAAGAGGACTCTCCCGGCATCGACGTTCAGCGCGCGGTGGCTCTGTTTCAACGTCACCCCGGCCTTGCGGGCCGCTTTCAGAAGCAGATTGAAGAGGCTCGCCCGATGGATCGCCAACCCATGGCGCGGTGCGTAGAGCACATCAAGAACGGGGCGTCCGCTCTCCGCCTCATGTCCCGCCATACGCGAAATCTGGGCGCCAACCGCGTCGGCATCAGCGGCAACTCCGATGGCACCGAGGACGTCCTGCCCCACCGGCTGGATGACCAGACCGGAGCCCACAGGCCTTGGCGTCTCAAACTGATCGTAAAGCGTGATCTGATGCCCGTCCTGCGCCAGAAGCGCACCGGCGGCGAGGCCACCGATCCCGGCGCCTATGATGCCAATGTCCAAACTCGGCTGCATGACCGCTCAGCTAAATCATGGCTCGAAGCTTCGAAAGTAGCGCAGATGTCGCGGGGAGGTCCGTGGTCGTACCACAAGTGCCTCTGGACCGGGCGGAATGACGCGGCTATAGCTGCCGCCATGATGACTGGCCTGATCCGCATTATTCGAATTATATCCCCGGCGCTCTGACTGATGAGACGCCGGGCCAAGGTGCATGCCGTTCCGCGCGCCGCCCCCTCCTGACGAATTTGACGCATAAAGGACGCCAAGATGTGCGCCGACACGCCCGAGACGAAACTCGACTACAAAGACACGCTGAACCTGCCGCAGACCGATTTCCCGATGCGGGCGGGCCTGCCGAAACGTGAGCCAGAGTGGCTGGCCCGGTGGGAGAAGATCGGCGTCTATGATCGCCTACGCGAGAAAGAGGGCCGGGAGCCTTTCACGCTGCATGACGGACCGCCTTATGCCAACGGGCATCTGCACATTGGCCATGCGCTGAACAAGACGATCAAGGACATCATCGTGCGCTCGCATCAGATGATGGGCCACGACTCGCGCTACATCCCCGGCTGGGATTGTCACGGGTTGCCGATTGAGTGGAAGATCGAGGAGAAATACCGCCACAAAGGCCGCGACAAGGATGCGGTGGATGTGGTGGAGTTCCGTCAGGAATGTCGCGAATTCGCGAGCGGCTGGGTCGATATCCAGCGGGAGGAGTTCAAACGGCTGGGCGTCACCGGCAATTGGGACGATCCCTATCTGACGATGGATTTCCACGCTGAGCGGGTGATCGCGGAAGAGTTTCAGAAATTCCTGATGAACGGCACGCTCTATCAGGGTTCAAAACCTGTAATGTGGTCGCCAGTCGAGAAGACCGCGTTGGCTGAGGCGGAGGTCGAATATCACGACCGCCAGACCGATGCGATCTGGGTGAAATTCCGGGTCAAGGGCATCTCGGGCACCGACGCATTGACCGACTATCTGGTCGAGCGCTTCGGGGCGGACCATTACGGCGGCGAGGTGCAGCGCATCGCACGGGATTTCGCCAGCGCCTCTGTCGTGATCTGGACAACCACCCCCTGGACGATCCCGCAAAACCGTGCCGTCGCTTATAACCCCGACATCGCTTATGGCCTCTACGAAGTGCTTGAGACACCCGAGGAATGCTGGGCGCGCGCGGGTGAAAAATATGTCGTCGCCGACAGTCTCGCCGAGAGCATCATGGCGCAGGCGCGCCTGTTGCCGGGCCAGTTCAAGCGGGTCCGCGAAGTCTCCCCAGTTCTTCTCGACTGCCTGACCTTGGCGCATCCTTTTGCGACCACTGAGCACGCCGGCGATGAATGGGCCTATGATGTGCCGATGCTGCCCGGGAGCCATGTAACCGAGGATGCCGGGACGGGTTTTGTGCACACAGCGCCGAGCCATGGTGATGATGACTACGCGCTGGGTGTGAAGCACGGGCTCGAGATGACCTACAATATCCTCGATGATAGCTCCTTCCGCGAGGATTTGCCGTTCTTCGGCGGTCAGGCGATCCTGAAACCCAATGGTAAGCCGGGTGGTGCCAACAAGGCGGTGATGGAAAAGCTCGTGGAGAGCAACATGATGCTTGCCCGCCAGCGCATCACCATCTCGGACGCGCATTCCTGGCGCTCGAAGGCGCCGGTGATCCGGCTGAACCGCCCGCAATGGTTTGCTGCCATCGACAAAGAAGTTGGTGATGGCCAGGACCAGTTCGGCAAAACGATCCGGCAGCGGGCGCTGACCGAGATCGACAATGTGAAATGGACGCCGAAATCCGGGCGCAATCGCCTCCATTCGATGATGGAAGCGCGGCCTGATTGGGTGCTGTCGCGTCAACGCGCCTGGGGTGTGCCGCTGACGGTGTTCACTAAGAAGGACACGGCGCATGATGCCGATGACTATCTGCTGCGCAATGAAGAGGTGAATGCACGCATCCTCGAGGCCTTTGAGGCCGAGGGCGCCGATGCGTGGTACAAGGAGGGCGCGAAGGAGCGGTTCCTATCCGGTATCGTGAACCCTGACGAGTATGATCAGGTGATGGACATTTTGGATGTCTGGTTCGACTCTGGGTCGACCCACGCCTTTACCCTGCGTGACCGCGAGGACGGCACCGAGGACGGCATTGCCGATGTCTACATGGAAGGCACGGACCAGCACCGCGGCTGGTTCCATTCTTCGCTCTTGCAATCTGTCGGAACCACGGGGCGGGCACCTTATCGCAACGTTGTGACCCACGGCTTCACGCTGGATGAGAAGGGCATGAAGATGTCCAAATCGCTCGGCAACACCATCGTGCCCGATGAGGTGGTCAAGCAATATGGAGCGGATATCTTGCGGCTTTGGGTGGCGCAGACGGATTACACTGCTGATCAGCGGATCGGGCCGGAAATCCTGAAAGGGGTGGCGGACAGCTACCGGCGGTTGCGCAACACGATGCGCTTCATGCTCGGCTCTCTGTCGGCCTTTACCGAAGCGGATCGCGTGGAGCCTGCGGACATGCCGGAGCTGGAGCGCTGGGTGCTGCATCGGTTGAGCGAACTGGACGAACAGGTGCGGGATGGCTATGCGAAGTTCGATTTCCAGGGCGTGTTCCAGGCGATCTTCAACTTTGCGACGGTGGAGTTGTCGGCCTTCTATTTCGACATTCGCAAGGACGCTTTGTACTGCGATGGAGATACGGCCCGCCGCCGGGCGGCGCGAACTGTCCTCGACATCCTGTTCCACCGACTGACGACTTGGCTTGCCCCGATCCTCGTCTTCACTTGCGAAGAGGTCTGGTTGGAGCGCTTCCCAGGGGACGAAAGCTCGGTGCATCTGGTCGACATGCCCGAAACGCCCGCCGCGTGGCGCGATGCCGAACTCGCCCAGAAATGGTCGACGGTGCGCCGGGTGCGCCGGGTGGTCACCGGGGCGCTGGAAGTGCAGCGTTCGGAGAAGGTGATCGGCTCGTCGCTGGAAGCGGCGCCCGTGGTCTATGTCTTCGAGGCGGTGGCAGAGGTGCTCAAAACAGTGGCATTTGATGATTTATGCATCACATCCGCTATTGAGGTCTCAACGGGAGCGCCTCCTGCGGAGGCGTTTGCCCTCGACGATGTCGAGGGGGTCGCCGTGGTCTTCGCTAAGGCCAAAGGCGAGAAATGCCAGCGCTGCTGGAAGATCCTGCCGGATGTCGGCAGCCATGCCCATCCCGGGGTCTGCGAGCGCTGCAATGTGGCGCTTGGTTGAGCGGCGCGCTTATCGCACCCTTTCGTGCCCACCTTGCCAGAACCTCCTTTGACTGCGATTTTGGAGCCATGGCGCACACAGAGATCGAGACGCAATTCGGCTGGCTTCGGGTGACCGAGGACGACGGCGCGATCACTCGGCTGGACTGGGGACGTGGCGCATCCAAGGAGCCGTCAGAGCTGCTGCGGGAGGCGAAGCGCCAACTCGCGGCCTATGATGCAGGCGAACTGGAGGAGTTCGATTTGCCGCTGCAGGTCGAAGGCTCGCAGCTTCAGCGTGATGTCTGTGACGCGATGCTGGCGATCCCCTTTGGCTACACGCGTACCTATGGCGAGATCGCCACTGATCTGGGTGTCCCGGCCCAAGCCATCGGCCAAGCCTGCGGAGGAAATCCGATCCCGATCATCATCCCCTGCCACCGCGTGATGGGCGCCAAAGGTCTGACCGGGTTTTCCGGCGCCGGTGGTGTTGAAACGAAAGTGGCGCTCCTCCGCCATGAAGGCGCAGCCTCCATGCTGATCTGAGGGTTTTCAATCGGCCTGCGTTCTGACACCTTGCATCTGATCACCAACGGGGGACGTGCCGTGAAACTTCGCTCTGCCATTGCCGCGCTCGCGGTGTCGAGTTTGCCTGCGGTCGCGGACCCTATCGAGTTCCGCTATGGGTTCGACGTCTATAGCGACCGATCCACGACGCTTGACGGGATGAATTCGGTTTCCGCGTTGGTGGAAGTGGCACCGGGTCTGAGCTTCGGACCGGCTCTCTATTCCGCCGTTCTCGGCGATGCGGGCGGGCTCTTTATCGGCGGTTTCGAGCTTTTGAAACGCGTGCCGCTGAATGACAGAACCCGGCTCGAATTCGGCGGTTTCATCGGTGGCGGCGGTGGAGCCGGGCTGATCCCCGGGGATGGTCTGATGACCCGCGCCTATGTCGGCCTGGAACGGCAAGTGGGCCGCGGGTTTGCCGCCCATCTTGGGGTGTCCTATACCGATATCACCGGATCGCCGGTCTCCTCGCCAGCCTTGAGTTTCGGGATCACGCGGCAGGTGGATTTCGCCTATTCTCTGGGTCCGAATGTGGATCGACCAAACTCGGGGCGCGTGCTGCGGGCCTTCAAGCCGCTGGTCAAACAGTTCCGACCGCAAAGCAGTCTTCAGCGTTCCGGGACACCCTTGCGGACGATGACGCTCGTCGGGGCTGAGGCCACATTTGCGAGCGGGCCAGAGGCGCGAAATGAGACATTCATACAAATGTCCGGTGCGGTTGCCGGCGATGGTGAGGGATATGCCGATTTTCAACTCGGTTATCGCTGGCTGACGCGCCCTGATGGGTTTCGCGCCTTCGCAGAAGTTGCCGGTGGGTTCGGCGGTGGCGGAGATGTGGATACCGGTGGTGGTTTGATTGCATCCGCCGGGGCCGGGATCGCCTTTCCGATCAGCAAAAGCCTGGAGGTGGAAGCCGGGGCGCAGGTTACCCATGCGCTTGGCGGTGATTTCACGGCCGTTTCGCCCTTCGTGCGTGTGGCGCTGCGGTTCGGCAATAAGGGCGATGGAGGGCCTTATGGCGATGTGCGGCGCTGGCAGCAAACCGTGAGCTTGTCCTATCAAAGCCCCAATGCAGGCTTCCGAAAAGCCGGAGACCCCCGCACCGCGGCCCCGGTTCTGATCGAGACGGCACTCGATCTGTTCTTCACGGATCGGACATACGGCATTTTCAGTGCGCAGACAGTCGCTTCGGGCGATGCGGGCGGCTACGCGGTTGGGCTGCTTGGGCTTGGATATGCCCAACCGATTGGTCAGTCGCGTTGGACCGTGTCAGGTGAGTTGCATCTGGGTGCCGCAGGTGGCGGCGGTGTCGATACGGGCGGTGGTCTGGTCGGCGGGGGGCGGGTGGAACTCGACTATCGCGTGACCGATACGGTGTCACTTTCAGCGGGGGTCGGCACCCAGCGTTCGCTGCGTGGGGGTGGGGCGAAGCCGACGACCTTCCACCTCGGGTTCAAAGCGAAGTTCAACACCTATCACTGAGCGGATTTAGCCGGAAACGCCTGCTGCAGAATCCCGGCTGACATCAGGTATATCGACGTCACAACCAATCCCCATTGCGCCCAGCTTTGCGGATCGAAATCGACCCAGGCCGCCCAGCCAGCGAAGAACGTCCAGGCGAAGGCCATGGGCAGCGACACCGTGCGCCAGCGCTCGGTGCGCACCGGGTGGATGAATTTCAGCGGTGTGAACATGGCGATGGCCAGCACGATGATCAGCGCCAGGATCACCCAGAAATTCGGGTTCAGCGCGAAGACCACAATGGCGACCATATTCCAGCAGGCCGGAAAGCCGGAGAAGGAATTATCCTTCGTTTTCATGCGGGTATCGGCCATGTATAGCGCGGACGTGAAAGTGATCACGATGATCACGACCCAGGCCGTCCAGCCCTGAAAGAGGCCTGAGGAGAACATCGCAAAGGCCGGGATGAAGATGTAGGTCAGGTAGTCGACAATGGTGTCGAGAAGGACCCCATCGAACTCGCCCGCATTGGTCTTCACTTCGTATTTGCGGGCCAGCGGGCCGTCGATACCGTCGACGATGAACGCCACGACAAGCCAAAGAAACATCAGCGCCCATTTGCCTTCGATGGCGGCGAGCATGGCAAGCATCGCCCAAACTGCGCCAGTGGCCGTCAGGAAATGCACCGCTAGAGCTTTCTGGCGCAGTGTCATGGAACTGTCATGACCCAAAGCGCGCGTAGATGCAAAGCGAAAGGGAATTAAGGATGCAGGTTCATGGGTTTGCGCAAAAGAAACAGGCGCGCCTTGAGGGAAAGCGCGCCTGATCATGCGTGGAAGTCTGGCCTCTTAGTTAGAGACGCGCACCTCTTCCAGCGGGTATGCGAGGCTGTCGCTGTCCGACCAGCCGGAATGGCAGTCGTGGCAGAAACTTTGTTTGATTTTCATGGGCTTGCCGTTGGGCTGCACGGCGGAGTAAATCCAGTCGTCCGCATCTGGTGCAGCCCCTGTTTCGCCCTTCGTCATGATGAAGAGCGGGCCGACGACGGCGGCTTTTTTCTTCTTGTTGATCTTGATGGACTCCTTGGCGAGCACCGAGCCTGCGGGCATCACGAAGCCATCGTCGGCAAATTTCAGATACTGCTCTGCGGCGACGTCATTGGCAAAGGTCTGCAACAGGCGGTTACCATGGGGGCCTGCGACTGCCGGACGGGTCGAGGTCACGGCCCATTCGCGATAGACCGGAGCCACGGGATCATCACCCTTGGAGTAGCCCTCAACCATCTTCTCTTTAATGCAGGTATAAATCTCGTTGATCTGGGCTTCCTCAAGGTCGAACGGATCCTCCACATCAACGGCGCAGGTCTCTGCTGAGACGGATGTGGCGAACGCAATCAGAGCGGTCGCGGCGAGCGTCAGGCGAAGTTTCATGAGTGTGTGTCCCCTTGTGTGAGTGCGTCATTCTGTCCATGCATTGCAGGGAAAGCTTTGAAAACAAAGGGCGGAGTTCGACACAAATCAACACAAAGGCGTGAGTGATCTTACCCGTGTCCCCTGGGATGCGCCTTGGAATAGACCTCCATCAAACGCGCCGTATCGACGGCTGTGTAGGCCTGTGTGGTGGACAAGGACGCGTGGCCAAGGAGTTCCTGGATGGTGCGCAAATCGCCCCCGGCTTCGAGCAGATGGGTCGCAAAAGAGTGGCGCATCGCGTGCGGTGTGGCGGAGCTTGGCAGGCCGAGCTGCATGCGGGCAATCTCCATGGCGCGGGCAACCTGACGAGGCCCGAGCGCACCACCGCGCACCCCGCGAAAGAGTGGGTCATCGGGCTCCATGGCGTACGGTTGAAGCGCGGCATAGCGTGCGACTGCATCGCGGGCGACCGGCAGGACGGGGACGATGCGGGTCTTGTTGCCTTTCCCGGTGATCCTGAGGGTTTCGCCCAAAGGGTGATCGGCCCAGGTTAGCGACAGGGCCTCGGAAATTCGCAGCCCACAGCCATAGAGCAGAGTGACCACGGCGGCATCACGGGCGGCGATCCAATCCTCGCGTGGCGTCAGTTCCACGGTATTGATCATTGCCTTTGCGGCGTCTTTGGCCAGCGGACGCGGGAGTTTCTTCTGAAACTTAGGGCTACGCGTGGCGAGAACGGCTGTGGGGTCAAAGCCTTCACGTTCCGCCAGCCAGCGAAAGAAGTTCTTCACCGCGCTGAGTTCTCGGGCGAGCGACCGCGCACCGACGCCACGACGCCGTTCGGAGGCCATCCAGGCGCGCATATCGGTGGGTTTGATGCGGGTCATGGGCGCGATGCCAGTCGCATCACCAAAATGTTCAGTGATGAATTCCAGGAAGGCCAGCACATCGTGGCGATAGGCCTCGATCGTGGTCTCAGGCTTGCCGTCGATGGCTTTGAGACTGGCGCACCAGGCCTGAAGCGCGTCGCGTGCAGCCGGTGAGATCAGGCTCACGCCAGCCAGCGGCGCATCGCGCGCTCAAAGACGCCGCCAAAGAAGGTGAGCAGATCGGTGCCCTGGGAGGGGCGGAATTGATGCGGGTCTTCGGAGCCCAGAACCAGGAGGCCGGGTAAACGGTTGGCGCCCAGATTCAGCTTCAGAAGCGCCTCGGATTTGATGTAAGCGGCTGCTTCGCCATAGACGTCCTCAGAGGCGGGCGAGACCTGACGCATGGTGACGGGGCGGATGGCGGTGTCGCGACCGGCGGTGATGTAGTGATCGACAACGCCCGGTTCGACCACGGTGAGCACGTCTTCAAAGCCGGGCAGACCGTTCTCGTGATCCTTGCTTTCCAAAACGAGACGGATGCGGCTGACCCGCAAGGCGTCGCGCAGATCGGTCCCCAGAAGCTGTAGGAAACTGGCGAAATCGGTGGGGTCGAGGATTTGCAAGACCGCGTTGTGAATGAGATTGGTGCCCGCGAGGTTTTCATACGCTGCCGCGATGACGGAGCGATGCGTATCTTCGAGCCGGTCGAGGCGACTTTCGAGGCGTTCCATCGCAATCCCGCGCAGATCGACGATATTGCCACCGAGCGAGCGTTCATTCGCATCAATCAGAGCCTTCATAAGGTCCTGATCTTCAAGAATAACTTCCGGATCTGTCAGAATCTTTTCGCGCAGTGCGTCCAGCACTTGAGCCTGCTCGTTCATGGGTGTTTGTCCTCGTTTTGCGGCGACTATAGGGGGTTTGGAGGGCCATTTCACGCATGATTTGCATCTGCGCGGTACCCTGTGCTCTTCGCGCCGCGCCTCAGCCGCGCAGACGCGTCCAGAGGGGAACCAGAACGCGTGTCGCGAGCGGAATCAGGCCAAGCCCAAGCACGAGCCCAAAGACCCCATCGAGCGCGGCTGTCACGGCCCAGGTGACGAACCCCTTGGCCTGACCGATGGCATTGGCCGTGGCGTAGGCGACGTCCTTGATGCCGTGATAAAGCTCGCCCGCGCCAAGGACGTCGAGCCCGTGGATCACGATGGAGCCGCCCACCCAGAGCATAGCCGCCGTACCGACGATCATAAGCGCTTTGAGGAACCCGGGCATGGCACGCACGATGCCACGGCCAAAGGCGCGGGTGGCCGAGAGGCGGCCGCTGCGGGAGAGAAACAGCCCGAAATCATCGGCCTTCACGATAAGTGCGACTGAGCCATAGACCAGAACCGTGATGCCGATGGCCACCGCGGCGAGTGTCGCGCCCTCCATCCAGACCGTGCTTTGCGGGATTTCCGAGAGCGCGATGGTCATGATCTCGGCCGATAGGATGAAATCGGTCTTGATGGCGCCCGCGACCTTCTGTTCTTCGAGATGGGCAGGGTCTTGAGGGGTATCCTCGGGTTGGTCGACATCGTGGTGATGCGGGACGAAGAGGTGATAGACCTTCTCGGCGCCCTCAAAGCAGAGATAAGCGCCGCCGATCATCAGAAGCGGCGTGATGATCCAAGGGGCGAAATTGGCGAGCAGAAGTCCGATGGGCAAGAGGAACAGAAGTTTGTTCTTCATCGATGCCCGCGCGATCTTCCAGATGATGGGAAGTTCGCGGGCGGGCTGGAAGCCTTGCACATATTTCGGTGTGACCGCGGCGTCGTCGATGACAGCGCCTGCGGCCTTGGCGCCCGCTTTGGCGGCCTGGCCCACGACATCATCGACCGAGGCTGCGGCGACCTTGGCGATGCCTGCAACGTCGTCAAAAAGGGCGAGAAGTCCGCTCATGTGTTTGTGGCTCGTATCATCTTTGCGTCAAACCTAGCGCACGGCGGGCTGGGCGCAATCCAAAGGAGCGCTGCCGCGCGTTGTTATCTCTGCCAGTGGCAGTTGTGACTCGACACGCTCAGGTCAGCGCGTTGAGGCGGGCGGCGGTGTCGGGCAGGCGGTCGAGGCTGGCATCAATGGCTTCGCGCCAGGCCGGTCCATTGTCGCGGGCTTGCGTGTAGGCGTCTGCAAGCTCGTCAGGGCGCTCCTCACTGAGCACGCGGATCAGGAATTCCGACTGCGCACGGTCCTTGCGGGATTTCTGTGAAGTCTCGCCGGTGCGGCAGCGATGGGCGACAATGAGCTTATGGACAGCAAAGCGCTCGGGGCGGGGGATCTGGATCAGCACGCCCTGACGGTAGAGCAGGGGTGCCTGGATCGGATCGGCGATCAGGTAGTTGAGGAAATGCAGCGATTGAGCGGAGACGCCGAGAGCCTTGAGATCGCGCAGGCTCTCTTCCTCCTCGAAAGAGGGGGTGAGGAATTCGATTTCGGTGTTGCGGTTACTTTGGATCCAGCGCCAGACCTTGCCCTTTTCAAGCGCGGGGGCAGGCGCGAATTTCAGCCCGCTGAAGACGTCTGTGAGATCGGTCTCGACACTATCCCCCAGCGCCAGTGAGAGGCGTTCGAAACTGGCGATGTCGATGTCATTGGTCATCGCGGCCTGATCGAAACCGATGCGCATGCCCAAGACTCCTTCGTAGCAGCGGAAGGCCTGGGTGCCGACAAGCGTGCCGCCAAGGCGGAAGACGCCCGCGCGCGCCATGGCTTGAATGATCTGGCCAGTGCCGACATCAGGGGTCAGATAACCCTCGGCCCGCAATATCCCCATGAGGCGTGAGCGGTCTTTCCTGGCGGCGTCGCGGCGAGTGGCAATCTCTTTGTGGCGGTCCAGACGGGCGCGTAGCTCGGGGCTGTCTTCGCCGATATAGCGGTCTGTGACCTCGTTTCCGACGCGAAAGCGGTCGTACCAGTAGTTGCGCCTGTTATTGGTTTTGAGTTGCGGTTTGCCGCGCAGATCGGACACGACAGCCTCTTTCAGAAGGCGCAGAAGATCGATCCAGGCCGATTGCCCGGTCGCGCTGTGATACTGGATTTCAGGCGCATTCATTAACATACCCTACAAAGATTTTTTTGTAGGGTAAAGCTTTTTTACAGACATACCCCACAGAAAAAAGATTGTGGGGTATAGCTTGCATCACAAAAATGAGTTTGTGGTATAAGCTGAATTAGACGATCTTGATGTTGGCCTTTTCGGCGTCCGCGAGGAAGGCGGCGAGGCCTTTGTCGGTCAGCACGTGGTTGGCCATCGCCTTGATCACATTCGGTGGCGCAGTGGCTACATCGGCACCGATTTTGGCGCATTCGGACATGTGATTGGCGGAGCGGATGGAGGCGGCGAGGATTTCAGTCTCGAAGCCATAATTGTCATAGACCTGACGGATATCGGCGATCAGATCGAGACCGTCGAGATTGAGATCATCCAAGCGACCGATGAAGGGCGAGATGAACGTCGCTCCGGCCTTCGCCGCGAGCAGAGCCTGGTTGGGGGAGAAGCAGAGGGTCACGTTG
This sequence comes from Paracoccaceae bacterium, assembly GCA_028284705.1. Classification (GTDB taxonomy): domain Bacteria; phylum Pseudomonadota; class Alphaproteobacteria; order Rhodobacterales; family Rhodobacteraceae; genus Litoreibacter. The sequence goes on from JANQRE010000035.1 coordinate 28,928, forward strand.
ACCATGTTGCCCTCATCGGTCAGCACGTTGCAGGCTTTCAAACCGTCCCAGGTGAGCGGGACTTTCACGGCGATGTTCTCGGCGATTTTCGCCAGCTTGCGCCCCTCGGCGATCATCGCGTCGGCTTCGGTCGCAACAACTTCTGCGGAGACGGGGCCCTCGACCAGCTCACAAATCTCCTTGGTCACTTCGAGGATATCGCGGCCCGATTTGGCGATCAGCGAGGGGTTCGTTGTGACCCCGTCGACCATACCCAAATCATTAAGTTCTTTGATGGCGTCGATCTCGGCGGTGTCTACGAAGAATTTCATCTCGGGTCCCTTTCGGTTCGGCGTGAGGTCTGATTTAGTCTGGCTTTACCGAAACGCGGCGATGGGGCAAAGCCCAAACCCGGATTTCCGGTCATTTTGAGCGCTGAAAGGATAATCCATGGCATTCGAACTCTGGCTGACATTCGTTGCAGCAACCATCGCGCTGCTGCTTATTCCCGGGCCGACAGTCCTTTTGGTGCTGAGCTACGCGCTAAGTCAGGGCAAGCGGATCGCAGTGGCGACAGCCGCAGGCGTGGCGCTTGGTGACTTGATTGCGATGAGTGCCAGTTTGGCGGGCCTCGGTGCGTTGGTGCTGGCCTCCGCGACGCTTTTCACGGTGCTGAAATGGGTCGGTGCCGTCTATCTACTCTATCTCGGGATCAAACTGTTCCGAAGCGCAGGATATGCGACACTGGGCGCGACGGAACAGATGCAGGAGGCCTCTGCCGCCAGAGTCTTTGGGCATTCGGCGGCAGTGACCGCGTTGAACCCGAAATCCATCGTCTTCTTCATCGCCTTCGTGCCGCAATTCATCTCGGTCGATGCGCCGCTGATGCCGCAATTTGCCATCCTGATCGCGACCTTTGTGGGGCTCGCGGGGTTGAACGCGCTGGCCTATGCGCTTTTGGCCGATCAACTAAGAACACGGATTGCGAGACCGGCGGTGTTGCAAGGACTGACCCGCGCGGGAGGCGTGGCATTGATGGCGATGGGCGCTGCGACCGCGGCGGTGCGCCGCTCTGCGTGAGGCGATGCAGGGATATTTCGACGAAGGTGATCTGGTTGGCGTTCTGACCACACAGCCTTTGGGCCGGTTGCTGGATTACAAGGCGCCCGAGGGCGGGTGTTTTGCCGGGGCTTTCGTCGAGGTGCCGCTGGGCCCGCGCAAGGTTCTCGGCGTGGTCTGGGGGCCGGGCAAGGGCGATTGGGACTTGAGCAAGGTGCGCTCGGTGATCCGGGTGCTGGACGCGCCGCCCATGCGCGAAGAGATGGTGGCTTTTTTGGAGAAAGCCGGGTCCTACACTCTGACACCGATGCCCGCGATGTTGCGCCTGGCCACCCGGGCTCCCGGGTTGGGCGATCCGCCATCGATGCGCAAAGTCTATCGGATGGGCTCGGGTGAGGTGGACCGGATGACACCGGCGCGCGAGAAGGTGCTGGGCGTTTTGGCCGATTACGGAGGTCTGGCCTTCACGCTGGGCGAACTGGCCGAGCAGGCGGGTGTGACCTCCTCGGTCGTCAAGGGGTTGGTGAAGCAAGGCGCGGTGCATGAAGAAGACACGCCGCGGGATGTGCCGTTTCCACGGCTCGATCCGGGCTTGCCGGGCAGGGAATTGTCCGAGGATCAGGCGGCCGCGGTGGCTGCGTTATCAGGGGCGGAGGGTTACCGAACGACGCTTCTGAAAGGCGTGACCGGGTCTGGCAAGACGGAAGTGTATCTCGAAGCGGTGGCTGCCTGCCTGAAAGCAGGGCGGCAGGCGTTGGTGCTGTTGCCGGAGATCGCGCTGACGGCGGAGTTTTTGACTCGGGTGGAGGCGCGGTTCGGAGCACGGCCTGCGGAGTGGCATTCCGGCGTGACGATGACCGAACGTCGCCGGGTCTGGCGCATGGTGGCCGAGGGCGGAGCGGAGCTTGTGGTGGGCGCGCGCTCGGCGCTGTTTTTGCCATTCCGCGATCTGGGGCTGGTGGTGGTCGATGAGGAGCATGACAGTTCCTACAAGCAGGAAGACGGCGTGCTCTATAACGCCCGCGACATGGCCGTATTGCGGGCGTCTTTGTGTGGCGCGCAAGTGGTGCTGGCCTCGGCGACGCCGTCGCTGGAGAGCTGGGCCAATGCGGAAAGCGGCAAGTATCAAAAGCTGGAACTGACGTCACGCTTTGGCGAAGCGGTCCTGCCGGAGATGCGCGCCATCGACATGCGGGCGGAGGATTTGCCGGGCGCACGCTGGGTCTCGCCGACTTTGCAGCGGGAGATTGAAGCGCGGCTTGAGAAAGGTGAACAGTCGCTCGTATTTCTCAACCGGCGGGGCTATGCGCCGGTGACGATCTGCCGGGCCTGTGGGCATCAGATCGGCTGTGACCACTGTGATGCGCGAATGGTGGAGCACCGATTCTTGAAGCGTTTGATGTGTCATCAATGCGGCGAGACGAAACCGATGCCAGTGGCCTGCCCGGCCTGCGGGGTCGAGGGACGTTTGGCACCGGTGGGCCCGGGCGTGGAGCGAATGGGCGAGGAGATCGCGGCGCTCTTCCCCGAGGCGCGGGTGACAGTGCTGTCCTCGGACATGTTCGGTTCGGCGCGGGCCTTGAAGACACGGATCGAGGAGATCGCGGCGGGCGAGGCGGATATCATCATCGGCACGCAACTGGTGGCGAAGGGGCATAATTTCCCGCTTCTGACGCTGGTCGGCGTGATCGATGCTGATCTTGGGTTGCAGGGGTCCGATCTGCGCGCCGCTGAGCGCACGTTTCAACTGATGCGGCAGGTGGCGGGGCGCGCGGGACGGGCATCGACACCCGGGCTGGCGCTGTTGCAGACCTTCCAGCCAGAACATCCGGTGATCCGGGCAATCCTGTCGGGGGATGAGGAGGGGTTTTGGCAGGCCGAGGCGCGGGAGCGGGAACAGGCCGGGGTGCCACCCTATGGACGCATGGCGGGGATTGTGTTGTCGGGGCCGGATGTGGGGCCAGTTTTTGATCTGGGCAATCATCTGGCGCAGAATGATGCGCCCTTGCGGGCCGCGGGCGCTCAGGTTTTTGGGCCTGCGCCGGCGCCGATTGCGCGGATCAGAGGGCGGCACCGGGTGCGGCTATTGGTGAAATCGCCGAAGGGCGTGGCTTTGCAGGGCGCGCTCGAGACCTGGGTGAGCGGACTGAAGCTTAAGGGCGATTTGCGGCTCTCCATCGATATCGATCCGCAGAGTTTCTTTTGATGCGACCGCAATCCAAAGGAGCGCTACCGCGCGTTTCTAGTCTTCCAGCGGTTGGATGATCTAGCTGATCGGGCGTTGGCGCTTGTTGCGGTCGGCGCTGTGAGTATTTGTGCCAGAATGAAGACCGTGATGTCTTTCCAAGCGGTGCGGGCGTCAGTAAAAGGGCGGGACCGTTCGGGGAGACAGAGAGATGGGCATCACGCCGCAACCGGGGATCATGGAGATCGCGCTCTATCAGGGCGGCGCGTCCAAGATCGAGGGCGTGTCGGATGCGGTGAAACTGTCCTCCAACGAGAACCCCTACGGCGCGTCGCGGCGTGCGTTGGATGTGTTCCGGCAGGCGACGGGGAATTTGCATCTTTATCCCTCGACCGATCATGCCGATCTGCGGGCGGCGATTGGCGAGGTTCACGACATGGACCCCGACCGCATCATTTGCGGGGTCGGGTCGGACGAGATCATTTCGTTCCTCTGTTATGCCTATGCGGGGCCGGGGACGGAGGTGCTGTATACCGAGCACGGGTTCGGGATGTACAAAATCTCCGCCCTGGCGGCGGGCGCGACGCCGGTGGTAGCTGCGGAGCGGGATCGGGTGGTCAATGTCGACCTGATCCTTGAGGCGGTGACGGAGGACACGCGGCTGGTGTTCTTTGCCAATCCGGCGAACCCGACCGGGACCATGCTCGGTGAGGCGGAGATTGCACGGCTGGCTGATGCCTTGCCAGAGCAGGTGCTGCTGGTGCTGGACGGGGCCTATGCGGAATATGTCGAGGGGTATGATGCGGGGCGCGCACTGATTGATGTGCGCGAGAATGTGATCATGACGCGCACGTTTAGCAAGATCTACGGGCTTGGCGGATTGAGGGTCGGCTGGGGTAATGGACCACAGGAAATCATCGACACGCTGAACCGGTTGCGGGGACCGTTCAACCTCTCCGGTCCGGCGCTTGCGACGGCGGAAGCAGCGATGCGCGATCAGGGGTTTGTGGCGCGATGCCGGGCGGAGAATACACGGCTGAAAGCCAAGCTCGCGGATGCGTTGGCGCAAGTTGGTGTGCCCTCGGACGAGGCGTTTGGGAATTTCATTCTGGCGCGGTTTGGTTCGGAGGAGGAGGCCAAAGCCTGCGACGCGCATCTGAAATCGCGCGGTCTGATCGTGCGGCAGGTGGCAGGCTACGGGTTTCCCGATGCTTTGCGCATTACAATCGGGGATGAGGCGGCCTGCAATCGGGTCGCGGCGGCGGTGGCCGAGTTCAAGGGGCAGGGGTGATGGCGCAAATCTACGAGCGCGTTGCGCTGATCGGGCTGGGGCTTATCGCCTCCTCCATGGCGTATGCGATGCGCGAGAAGGGGCTTGCGGGTGAGATTGTGGGCACGGCGCGGTCCAGCGAAACGCGGGATTTGGCCCGCGAGATCGGGTTTTGTGATCGCGTGGTCGAGACCGCCGCGGAAGCGGTAGAAGGCGCTGATCTGGTTGTGCTCTGCGTGCCGGTCGGGGCCATGGGTGCGGTGGCCGAGGAGATTGGGTCGCATTTGCAGAGTGGCGCTGTGTTGTCGGATGTCGGCTCCACCAAACGCGCGGTGATCGACGCTGTGGGCCCGCATGTACCGGAGGGTGTACATTTAATTCCGGCGCACCCTGTGGCGGGCACGGAACAATCGGGGCCGCGCTCGGGCTTTGCGACGCTTTTTGAGAATCGCTGGCTATTGATGACGCCGGATGAGGGCGTCGATCCTGAGGTTTTGGCGCGGTACAAATCCTACTGGGAGGCGATGGGGGCACTGGTCGGCGAGATGGAACCGGACCACCACGATCTGGTGCTGGCGGTGACCTCACACGCGCCGCATTTGATCGCCTACACCATGGTCGGGGTGGCCGACGATCTGCGTCGGGTGACCGACAGCGAAGTGGTGAAATACTCAGCGGCCGGGTTCCGGGATTTCACCCGGATTGCCGCCTCCGATCCGACGATGTGGCGGGATGTGTTTCTTGCCAATAAGGATGCAACGCTGGAGATACTGGGGCGCTTCACCGAGGAGCTTTTTGCCCTGCAGCGGGCGATCCGCACCGGTGACGGGGAACATCTGCATGATTACTTCACGCGCACGCGCGCGATCCGGCGCGGCATCATCGAAGCGGGTCAGGATACGGCGGCACCGAATTTTGGCCGGTCGGGGGGCGGGGGCTGATGCGCCTTCTGCTCGGGCTTCTGCTGGGAATGGGGCTGGGTGTCGCCCAGGCCAATGCGCCCGCGAGTTCGACGCGTCCCGAGGCGCGCGGGGGTGGAGCGCTGCCGGAGAAAGTGCGGATCGTGCGGGTGAGCGCGTCGAAACTGGCTCCTGCACTTAGTCAGCGCCCGCAAGCGCGGGGCGGCAATCTTGGTCAGACCCGCAGCGTGCGTATCGCGGCGCGGATTGTGCCCGGGGCGGTGTCTGTCCGGCCGAAACAACGCCCGAAAGTCACGATCCGTAAGGTTGCTGGCGGGACAACGCAGCGCGCAGGTCTCTTCAAGAAACGCGCACCGAAAGCAAGCGCCAAGGGTTCGGTCTGTGGCGTGAATGAGATCAAGGGGCAGAAGATCGCACCGATCCGCGGCAGCATCCGAGGCTGTGGTGTGGCCGATCCGGTGGCGGTGACCTCCGTGTCCGGCGTCGCGCTATCGACGCCCGCGCGGGTGGATTGCGGGACAGCGAAGGCGTTGAATGCCTGGGTGGCGAACTCGCTGAAGCCGACCGTGGGAAAGCTTGGCGGTGGCGTGTCCTCTTTGCGGGTGGCGGCGCACTACGCGTGCCGGACCCGGAACAACAAACGCGGGGCGCGGATATCCGAGCACGGTAAGGGCCGCGCAATCGACATCTCCGCGATCAATCTCAGAAACGGTCAGACGATTACGGTGCTGGAAGGCTGGAACCGTAAGGTTGAGGGTCAAATCCTGCGCAAAGTGCATAAAGGAGCCTGCGGCCCGTTCGGAACGGTGTTGGGGCCCAACTCCGACCGCTATCATCGCAATCATTTCCATTTTGACACGGCGCGGTATCGCTCCGGACCCTATTGCCGGTGAAGTAATCCAAATGTGCCCTTCCGGGCCAGTTTGACAAACGGGAGGGCGGCGTGACGCGATTGATCGTCTGGTGTCGTGGTTTGTGAGTGTGGCGTTGAGTATTTTTGCCAGAATGAAGACCACTAGCGGAGTTTGATCTTCGGTGCGGGGCCGATGGGGATCGGGCCAAGGAAAGTGCGTCCGCCGGAAAAGCTCAAAGGCGCGTCGAGGCTTTCGGACGAGCCGGAACTGCTGGCCAGCAAGCCAAGGCCGAACTCGGCAGCGCGGGCGGCATCGGGCGAGATCGCACCGGCGTCAACCGCCAGTTCCAGCATTTGCCGCCAGTTGCGGGCGTTCAGATCGAGCCGACCCTCGGGCGTGCCGCTTTCGCTAATCTCCATCTCGCCTTTGGCACGCAAGAACAGTTCGCCCCAGGTGCCGCGGGCGTCGTTGATCGTGAGTTTGGTGATGTTGGGGCGCGCATCCTCGATGGTGCTGCGGTCGATCGGACGGTCGGTGCCGATGACGAGGTCGAGGGTGATCGCTTCGATGATATCGGGCAGGCGGCCGCCTTGATCGATGAGCGCGCGAAACCGCTCCCCTGGGGCGAGCGTGTTGGTCTGCACATAGAGGTCATAGCTGCGCGGTGTGGCCTCGGTCTCGCGGATCGCGATGTTCAGCGCGTCAACCGAGGCGGTCCAGCCCTCGTTGGAGGCGAAGCTGGCCTCGCTCATATCAATCTGGGCGCGGTCAAGCTCCAGCGAGCTTTGCGCTTTGACCACAAGGCTGGCGCGCATGTCTTTGGAATTGATGGAGATTTTCTGGAAGGGGGTCGCGATGACCTGGTCATTCGGCCAGACGGCAATCAGGTGATTGGGCTGATAGCTGAGCGCGAAGAGCTGGAAAAACGGCGCTTGCCAACTGACGCCAGTGTCTGGATCGGTGAGCGACAGATCGGTGAAGGTCGTGTCGAACCGGTTTGGAAAACCCCGCACAGCGAGGTCGCTATGCTCAACCTGCCAACCTTCCGCGCGGCGCTCCTCAATCCAGGAGGCAGCCCCGGCCTGCACGCCCTGTGCGCCGATGAACCAATAGGCAGTCCAGCCGAGACCGGCCAGGATCACCAGCCAGAGAAGTTTACGCATCATGCTCGAATACCTCTTTCGCCTGCGCTCGTGATCCTGTTTACAGAGGCCGAAAGCGAAGGGCCAGATGGTGTTGCAGGGCAAGGATTTATGGGTATTTGGCTACGGGTCTCTGTTGTGGGATCCGGGCTTTGAGCCGGTCGAAATCGTGCAGGCGCGGCTTGATGGGTATCATCGCTCCTTCTGCATGTGGTCGATCCATCACCGGGGCAGCGAGACCGACCCGGGGCTGGTTCTGGCATTGGATGCACAGACAGGCGGCAGCTGCGAGGGCGTTGCGTTTCGGGTGGCGGAGCATGAGCGCGACGCCGTTCTGGCCTATCTGAGGGAGCGGGAGCTGATTTCTGCGGCTTATGTGGAAAAGATCGTGCCGCTGGCCCTGTCAGATGGGCGTGAGGTCGACGCTTTGGCCTATGTGATTGACCGCGATCATCGGCAATATTGTGGCGATTTGAGCCTGCAACGCCAGGCGGAGGTGATCTCGACCGCTATTGGCGGACGCGGTCCGAACACGGAATATCTCTACAACACGGTGGCGCATCTGGATGCGATGGGAATTGCGGATGCCGATCTGCATTGGCTGGAGGCGGAAGTGCGGCGGCTCGCAGGCCAATAATCCTTGGAAATAGCGCCAAACGGCGTGTATTGTGCCGCAAAACAACAAAAACGAGCAACGCAAGGGCCCATCCATGGACACGCCAGATCGCGAGCGGGTCGCGCAATTCACCCAGCCCGTGAGGCAAATCCTGACGATGTTTGTCATTCTGGGATTGGTGATGGCTGGCGGCTATGTGCTCTATCCGCGTGTTGCCAGCGTGTTTTTGGCCAATCCCTACCTGAACGGCGTCATTTTGGCGGTGTTTGTCGTCGGCGTGCTAGCCTGTTTCTGGCAGGTGATCCAGTTGATCTCCTCGGTGTCCTGGATCGAGAGCTTCGCGCAGGGACGCGAGGGTCATGAGGAGTTTCGGGCGCCGCGGCTTCTGGCCTCTTTGGCGGCGCTGCTGCGCAGCCGGGGCGCGCGTATGCAGATCAGCTCCTCCTCGTCACAGACCATTTTGGATTCGGTGGCGACGCGCATGGACGAGGCGCGTGATATTACGCGATATATCGTTAACCTGCTGATTTTCTTAGGCCTTCTGGGGACATTTTACGGCTTGGCAACGACCATCCCGGGTGTGGTGGAGACGATCAAATCGCTGCGTGTGGAGGAGGGCCAAAGCGCGGTTGATGTGTTCTCCAATCTGCTGGGCGGGTTGGAGAGCCAACTGGATGGGATGGGCACCGCCTTTGCCTCGTCACTGTTGGGGCTGGCAGGCTCCTTGGTCGTCGGGCTTTTGGAGCTTTTTGCCGGCCATGGTCAGAACCGGTTTTATCGTGAGTTGGAGGAGTGGCTGTCGGCGATCACGCGGGTCAGTTTTTCCTCGGGCGAGGGTGAAGCGGGTGGCTTTGATCAAGGGGTTGTCGCGACGGTGCTCGACCATATGGTCGAACAAATCGACAGTTTGCAGGGCCTTTTCATTCAGGCCGAGGAGGGGCGCAAAGCCACAACTGAGCGGCTTGATGCGCTGTCGGAGAGGGTGATGCGCCTGACCGAGCGCCTCGATACGGCGGCGGATTCCAACGATGCGCTCAACCGGGTGGCCCATGGGCAGGCGGAATTGCTGACGCTGATGCGCGGCAAGGCGGAAGAGGATGAGGATATCGATCCCGAAAGCCGTATGCGGCTGCGCTCGATCGATGTGCAGCTTCTGAAAATCCTTGAAGAAATGGCGGCGGGTCGCGAGGACAGTGTCGCCGCACTGCGCTCCGAAATCTCGGAAGTGACCAAGACGTTGCGGCGATTGGGCGGTGAGAGACGCCCCTCGAACATTCGCGACCGAAAGCCGAAGGAGCCGTAACCTATGGCCCTTGCGCGGCGCAGTGGCAAGAGGTTTGAGGCCAATATCTGGCCCGGCTTTGTGGATGCGATGACCGCACTGTTGCTGGTGCTGGTCTTCGTGTTGTCGATCTTCATGATCGTGCAGTTTATGCTGCGCGAGACAATCACGACGCAGGATAGCGAACTGGATCAACTGTCCGATCAGGTGCGGTCGCTGGCGGAAGCCTTGGGGTTGGAACAGCAGCGTGGGTCTTCGCTGGAAGACGAGGTCGGGCGGCTCGACAGCGCCTTGCAGGAACAATTGGCGGAAAGCGAGGCGCAGGCGGCTTTGATCGCATCGCTGACCACGCAGACCGAGTCGCAAGCGGGGCGGATTGCCTCCTTTGAAGAGCAGGTTGCGAGCCTTTTGTCGGAGCGCACCGATTTGCAGTCGCGCGTGGCCGGGCTGAGCGCGGATTTGGAAGAGACCGGCGCTGCGCGGGATGCGGCGACCGCCGAAGTGGCGGCCTTGAGCGCCCGGATCGAAGATATCGAAGCCGGCTTGGCGCGTGAGATTTCCCAGAAAGAAGCCGCGCAACTGGCTCTCGCGCAAGCGCGTGAAGAGATTGACGCGGGCGCGGAAGCGGCCCGCCTGGCGGCGGCGCGGCGGGAAGCATTGCAGGCGCTGATCGCGGATTTGCGCAGCCGCAATGCCGATGTGGCAGCAGCATTGGACGCGCGGTCGGCGGAAGTTAGTGAGCTGGAGGCTGCGCGGTTGGCGGATGCCGCCGCGGCGGAAGCGTTGCGGGAACGGCTTCAAAACGCTGACGCGGAACTGACGGCAATGACGCTGCGGCTGGAAGAGGAACGCGCCAAGGCGGAAGAGACGCTCACGCTTCTGGCGGCGGCCAATGTCGCGCAGGAGGAGTTGGACGAGAAGCTTGCGGCTGCCCTGGCCGCGCAGGCCGAGCGCACGGCCAATGCAGAGGCCACCGAGGCGGATTTGCGCCGCGAATTGGCATCGGCCCTGGCCGCAGAGCGGGCCGCGCGGGAGGAGGCGGGCACGGCCTTGACTGAGGCCGAGGAGCGGGCCTTGCTGCTGGCGACGGCGAACCAGGCTCTGTCGGAAGAGCAGGCGGTGAGTGCCGAGGCGCAACGGCAAGTGGCGTTGTTGAACCAGCAAGTGGCCGCGTTGCGCACGCAGATCGGCGGGCTGCAGGAGTTGCTGGATGAGGCCGAGGCGCGCGATGCGGAAGCCGATGTTCAAATCTCGGCTCTTGGCACGCAACTCAACACCGCGCTGGCGCGGGTAGCAGCGGAAGAGAAACGCCGGGCGGAGTTGGAAGAGGCCGAGCGCAAGCGTCTCGAAGCGGAAGCCAAGGAGTTGGAGAATTACCGCTCGGAGTTCTTCGGCCAGTTGCGTGCATTGTTGGGTGATCAGGATCGCATTCGGATTGAGGGCGACCGGTTTGTATTCTCGTCGGAGGTGTTGTTCGAGCCGGGACAGGCGGAATTGTCTGAGGCCGGGCGCGGAGAAATTGCCAATATCTCGGGGATTTTGCGCGATATCTCTCGCGACATTCCGCCTGAGATTGACTGGGTCATTCGCGTCGATGGGCATACGGACAACGTGCCGCTATCAGGGTTCGGCGAGTTCGCCGACAATTGGGAGTTGAGCCAGGCACGCGCGCTGTCGGTCGTGCGCTATATGGTTGATTTCGAAGGAATTTCGCCGGAACGTCTGGCGGCGAACGGGTTCGGAGAACACCAGCCGATTGCGCTGGGCGATAGCCCCGAGGCGCGGGCACAGAACCGGCGGATCGAGTTGAAACTGACCGAGCGCTAGAGCGCGATCTGGCTTGGCTCCCGCCCACCCAACCCCGCCGCGCCAGATCGCGTCGGCCAGTGGCGGCGCGTTTGATCAGGGGCGGATGGTCAGGGTGCGGGTGAGATCGTCAACAGGTTCGTCGTCACGGATCAGGGTGATGGATGCAATGTAGTCACCTTCCGGGAAGCCGCCTTTCGGCTGACGGCGCCCGCCGGCGCGAAAAAGCTGCGCCTGACCTTTGTCGAAGGTTTCCTCATTGTCGTAGCGCCATCCCTCTGGTCCCTTGATCGACAGGCGGAGCGTGTCGCCGGTTCGGGTCGCATAGAGATAAGCCCAAATCACGAGCGCTGGCGCATTCGGTGTGAGCGTGTCGAGAGAGGGCAATCCGTCCTTGATGTCGTCAAACTCAGGCACGGCAGTCTCAAACCCCGCACCGAGCAACCCGCCGAATTCAAGCGTCGGCAGATCGGTCCAAAGCGTGTCGCTTGGGATAGCGGAGCAGTCCCGAGCGGGATCAGGGCGGAACGGATCAACCACCTCACCATCCTTGCGCAGGGTCAGGTGGATATGGGGGAAATGCGTGCTGCCGCTGGCGCCGATCTGGCCGAGCCGGTCGCCGGTTTCGACCGTTTCCCCGGAGCGGACCGAGACGCTGCCCTCTTTCAGATGGCAATAGGTCGTCTGCCAGCCGCCCGCGTGATCGATGACAACCGCATTGCCGCATTCGCGCCCCTCGATATTGGGCGCGCCGGGCGTGTTGGAGGGGATATCGGCCATGCCTTCGCGGGTAGCGCGCACGGTGCCGGACGCCGTGGCGAGAACATCGACGCCCGCACGCATCTCTGACCAAGTTGCGACGCGGAAATCGGTGCCCTTATGGCCATCATTGGCCTGGGTACCACACGCGAAATCCTCGCGCCCGGGGCCCGGGTCGTGGTCGACATATTGCTGGATGAAACAGGTCTCGCCGATCTCACATTGAAGTGGAGGGGCAAGGGATATGCTTTGCGCGACCACCGGGGTCGCGCAAAGAACTGTCAGGAATGGAACTGTCCGGATCAATCCGCCGTCAGAAGCGGTGGCTTTTTCTTCGAAGAGATCTGCGGCGCATCCGGTTCCAGGATTTTCAGATCGATCTTGCCACCTTTGACACCAACCTTGACCACGCCACCCTTGGCGAGCTTGCCAAAGAGCAGTTCCTCGGCCAGAGGCTTCTTGATCTCTTCCTGAATCACACGGGCCAGAGGCCGCGCGCCCATCTTGTCGTCATAGCCCTTCTCGCCGAGCCATTCGACCGCCGCGGGGGTCAGTTCAAACGTCACGTTGCGATCCATGAGTTGCGCTTCAAGCTGAAGCACGAACTTCTCGACCACCCGGTTGATGACCTTCTGACCAAGCGGGGCGAAGCTGATCACTGCGTCCAGACGGTTGCGGAATTCCGGCGTGAAGGTGCGCTCGATCGCGGCAGTATCCTCGCCCTCGCGACGATCGCGGCCAAAGCCGATGGCCGATTTCGCAAGCTCCGTTGCGCCAGCATTCGACGTCATGATCAGGATCACATTGCGGAAATCAGTCGTCCGACCGTTATGGTCGGTCAGTTTGCCGTGATCCATCACCTGCAACAGGATGTTGAACACATCCGGGTGCGCCTTTTCGATCTCGTCGAGCAGCAGTACGCAGTGCGGGTTCTGGTCGACGCTGTCGGTCAGCAGACCGCCCTGATCGAAGCCGACATAGCCTGGAGGCGCGCCGATGAGGCGGGAGATCGCGTGTTTCTCCATATATTCGGACATATCGAAGCGGATCAGTTCGACGCCGAGGGTGGAGGCGAGCTGTTTGGCCACCTCGGTTTTGCCCACACCGGTGGGACCGGCGAAAAGGTAGTTGCCGATCGGCTTTTCAGGTTCGCGCAGACCGGCACGTGCCAGTTTGATCGCAGAGGACAGGGCCTCGATGGCCGGGTCCTGACCGAAGACGACGCGTTTCAGCGCCTTTTCGAGGTCTTTCAAGAGTTCCGCATCGTCCTTGGAGACGTTTTTCGGCGGGATGCGGGCAATCTTTGCGACCACCGCCTCGATCTCTTTCGTGCCAATGGTCTTGCGGCGCTTCGATTCCACGACCAGATGCTGCGCCGCACCGGCTTCGTCGATCACATCGATGGCCTTGTCGGGCAGTTTGCGGTCGTGGATGTAGCGCGCGGCCAGTTCCACGGCGGATTTGATCGCGTCAGAGGTGTATTTGATCGCGTGGTGATCTTCGAAGTAGGGTTTTAGACCCTTCAGGATTTTAACCGCATCTTCGACAGAGGGCTCGGTGACATCGATCTTCTGGAAACGACGGCTCAGCGCGCGGTCTTTTTCGAAATGCTGGCGGAATTCCTTGTAAGTTGTCGAGCCCATGCAGCGCAGTTTGCCACCCTGAAGCGCAGGCTTCAGAAGGTTGGATGCATCCATCGCGCCGCCAGAGGTGGCACCCGCACCGATCACAGTGTGGATTTCGTCGATGAAAAGCACTGCATCGGGGTGATCTTCCAACTCCGAAACCACCGCCTTCAAACGCTCCTCGAAATCGCCGCGATAGCGGGTGCCCGCAAGCAATGCGCCCATATCGAGGGAGTAGATAGTGGTCTCGGCCAGTACCTCCGGCGTCTCGCCTTGCACGATCTTATGGGCAAGACCCTCTGCAATCGCCGTTTTGCCCACGCCGGGGTCGCCTACAAGCAACGGGTTGTTCTTGCGACGGCGGCAAAGCACCTGAATGCAGCGTTCCACCTCATGGTCGCGACCGATCAGCGGATCGACATCGCCGTTGCGGGATTTCTCGTTTAGATCGACGCAATATTTCGCGAGCGCCGACTCTTTGCCATCACTCTCGTCAGCTGGCGCTTCGGAGGTGTTCGACTCTTCGAATTCGGTGGCGCCGGTGATCGGGCGCGCTTCGCCGAAATTGGGGTCTTTGGCCACACCATGGGCGATGAAGTTCACCGCGTCATAGCGCGTCATTTCCTGCTCCTGCAGGAAGAAGGCGGCGTTGGATTCACGCTCCGCGAAGATTGCGACCAAAACATTGGCTCCGGTCACTTCCGAACGGCCAGAGGATTGCACGTGAATGGCTGCACGCTGAATGACGCGCTGGAAAGCGGCTGTGGGCACAGCTTCGGAGCCGTCCACATCTGTCACCAGCGTCGAAAGCTCGTCTTCAATGAATTCGGTTAGGGTTTTGCGCAGCTCATCGAGATCGACCCCGCAGGCCTGCATGACCTTGGCGGCGTCGGGCTCATCAGTGAGCGCAAGCAGCAGATGTTCCAAAGTCGCCAGTTCATGGCGATGCACATTTGCCTGTGCCAGTGCTGCGTGAATGGCTTTTTCTAGTGTGTCCGAGAAACTTGGCACCCAGATGCTCCTTTTTACGAGGGCAGTGACGGGTCGAGGACCCGGTCTCTACCATTGCCTCTTAGGTCTTACAGTTCGGTTTAATTTCGGTCACTTCAAGTGATTTCTGATCACTTTGGCTGTGAAGTGCCCATTTTCTTAAGAAACTGTTCATTTTTTGCACACATTGGCGCAACGTCGCGGTGATTGAATTTTGCTTGGAAATTCAAGGGCGGAGTGCGAGATTTGCGCGCGAGTCCCGGAGGATAGCCCGTGCATCTCGACGTGCAGGATTTGAACAAGTTTTATTACCGCACGGGGCTTGGCCGTGTGGCGCAACGGGCTGTGCGCGATCAACTGACCGAACTGTGGCCGGATACCAAGAGCGAAACGGTTGTGGGCTTTGGCTTTGCGGCGCCTCTCTTGCGCCCCTATCTGGAACCGAGCCGTCGCGTGGTGGCGCTGATGCCGGGACCGCAAGGGGTGATCCATTGGCCTGCGGGTATGCCGAATGTCTCTGTCCTGTGCGAAGAAACCCGCTGGCCGCTGCAGACCGGGCAGGCGGACAAGATCGTGATGCTGCACGGGTTGGAGACTTGCGAAAACCCCACATCGCTGTTGGAGGAATGCTGGCGGGTTTTGGGGCCGGGGGGACGCGCACTCTTTGTCGTGCCGAACCGGGGTGGGCTCTGGGCGCGCCGGGATGCTACGCCATTTGGCTACGGGCGGCCCTATACGCTGACGCAATTGGAAGTTCAGTTGAAACGCCACCAATTCGTGCCGACGCGCCACCGGGCGGCGCTCTTTGCTCTGCCGAGCCACAAGAAGTTCTGGCTGCGCTCCTCCGCCGTGATCGAAAAGCTCGGGCGCAAGATTTCGAACCACTATGCCGGGGGTGTGTTGATGGTGGAGGCCACAAAGCAGGTCTACGCGCCGAAGAAACGCGGTCTTAAAGTCGATGTGCGTGCGCCGCTGCGTGCGCTTGAAGGTGGCCCTGTTCCAGCGGCTGGTCGCGTTCATCGCGGGTGACTCGGGCGTTTTTCCCGTTTTTTGACATTTCTCAGGTAGCTTCAAACCGTCGCAGTTGCAGGCCGTTAGCCTCATCCCTCGAAAATCAAGGCGTATTCAGCGGAATTTTTGTGCCCATTCGGCATTGCGGCATCGGCAACCCTTTGCTACATGACCGCTGATTTTGGGGGGACGCCTGTCGCGCGCCCGTCTCATGCATGGCCCGAACGCATCCTGCGCGGGCGTAAGAAATCGGAAGGGTGGACGTGTCCGAACCAGTCGCGATCTCAACTGGCATTGCGCAACGCTACGCAACTGCCGTTTTCGAATTGGCCAAAGAG
>JANQRE010000036.1 GCA_028284705.1 Paracoccaceae bacterium
AGCACTTATCCCCATGGGACACGGTCGACCCCTCGCCAAGGAACAGGGACCCGTAGTTGCGCAGCCGATCCTTCCACCACTCCAGGTCCTTCGCCTGCACCTGCAAATGCTCACACGCATAGCGGTCTGACGTCTCGGCCACCTCTTCCCGCGTCTCGCAAAGGATGATCTCACCGACATTCTTCCAGGCAGCCAAAGCCACATCTCCGGTCGGCCACTCCGCCGCGATCTTGGGCAAGATGCGATCCACGGCTTCGCCGATCTCCGGCGATGTCGTGAACAGCCATACGGGGGAATTCGGCCCATGCTCCGCCTGGCTCAAGAGGTCAATCGCCACCGTCATAGGGTCTGCAGTCTCATCCGCGATCACCGCGCTTTCTGTCGGTCCGGCAAAGACATCGATCCCCACCTCGCCGAAGAGTTGCCGTTTGGCTTCCGCCACAAAGGCGTTGCCGGGACCCACGAGAATATCCGCCGGACGTGCGCCAAAAAGCCCAAGCGCCATGGAGGCAACGGCATGCACGCCGCCCATCTCCAGGATCAGATCGGCACCGGCAATCTCCATCGCATAGGCCACATTCGGATCAATCGCATCACCCCGCGGTGGCGAGGCCGCAACCACAAAGGGCACGCCCGCGGCCCGCGCCGTGGTCACGCTCATCAGTGCAGAGGCCACATGCGCATAACGCCCACCCGGCACATAACAGCCAGCACAATCCACCGGCACGGTCTTCTGGCCCAGCTCCACGCCCGGCTCGGTTTTTATGGAGAAATCCTGCAAACTCGCCCGCTGCGCTTCGGCGAAGCGTTTGATCTGCCGATGCGCATATTCGATATCGGCCTTCGCCTGCGGCGTCACCGTCGCCAACAAGGCCGCTTTCTTCTCTCCCTGCAGCACAAACTCACCGTCCCAGCCGTCCAGTTCTTTGGCAAAGCGGCGCACGGCCTCCTCGCCATCGGCCCGGATCACATCCAGCATCTCTTCCACACGCGCACGCGTCGCGGCATCAGAGGCTGCAAAACTCGTTTCAGGCTGTTTGAGATGCAACATCAGTTGGGCTCCTCCCTGCAAGACCGTCTCCTGCAATTGGGGGAAGCGCGACGTCAATCAAGCGCAAAGGCGGGCCCGGGCCCCGGGTTTCAGGATTCCCGGAAATGTCTTTCAATCATTGTCGTTGAGGCCCGCACCAGCCCCCGACAGACGCGTCTCCTCGGTTGCGGGAACGAAGGTTCGCGCGGCGATATCCGCCAGATGCGCATAAAGCCCTTCCGGCAAATCAACCCGTGCGATGGAGGGGGGCGCGATAACAGCTTCCGCACGCCGTCCGACCCGCCAGCCACTCTTCGGTCCGGGAGCCATCGCCAAAGGCATCTGCCAGATATGGGCCGCATGACCGACATAGAGCCGCAGGATATGCGGCGCATCGATCTCCGGCACAACGATGTCCTCCGACGACACAAGAGCCGCCTCCATGATCAAGGGCGCATCCAGCAGGCAGCGCATTGATCCTTCGGGATCACCCTCCACGGTAAGCCCGGGAAAGGCCGACTGAACCGGCTCTTCGAATACGGCACGCAACTCGTCCCAATGCGAAAAAGCGGACGGTGCATAAGCCACCGCCTCCGCCAAAAGATCGCCCATGATCGCCGCGACCCCAACACCGCGGCAGGCCCCGCGCAGAACCGCCTGAAGCTCGGACAGTGCGTAATCCGTCACGCCGGAAGGCTTGGCAGCCACCAGTCCGGCGCCTCCCCAAGCTCATCAAAAAGCGGCGCACCTTGCGCCAGAGTAATCCGCGTCCAAAGTTCCGATTTCGGATCGAATTTCGCGGCCCCAAAGAAGGCCAGTTTGAAGCGCAGCATGTCGATGGGCCGACATGTCTCCCCGATCAGATTATCGCGAATTTCGGCATAGGGCAGGACGCTCAGCCGCTGTACCCGCAGGACCGCATCGCGATGCTCCGGATGCTGCCGCAGGAACCCGCACAAATCGCCATCCCATGTGGAAAGATCGTCATACATCGCCTTGATCTGGCGCGCCGTATCGAGCGGACGCTCCAACTCGGCCCCCGGCTCTTCCTCCCGCCACCCAATCCGAGGTTCCTGTTTCTCTTCAGAGACATACCAGAACCGCGCCTGTTCCTCCGGTGCCTCAAAATCGCAGGATGTCGCCCAGGCACATTGCTCTTGCGCATGGCCTTTCAGCTCCTGCACGGACATGCGCGGATCAAGCGCCAAAGGGCGTGGCGACGCCATGCAGTCCGCCAACCCGTCGATCAGATCACCGAAGGGTTCCAGCACCAGCGCCACGACCAATTCCTGGCACCCCAGCGAGAAGGCCTGCGACACACGCACCAGCTGATCAATCGGCTGCGGCTGGCATAAAAGCGCCCCCATCTCCGGCAGCAAATCCGCCCAGTCCCGACGAATGCTCGCGATATCCGCCGCCGCCTCTTCATCCGGCACATGCCACTCGTCTAGATGCGCTTTCGCCCGCTGCGCCAGCTGCAAAATCCGCGCAATCTGTGCGTCATCAAGCTCACCCAACGCGCGGACCCGCGCCAAGGCTGTCTCCCGCGCCATCACCCAATTGTTCAGAAGCTCCGGATGCGACACCAGAAACGGTGCCATGCCCAGCCCGGTCGCATTGCCGATCCCCAGATGTCGTTTCAGATCACGGTCGATCTCCGCTCCACCGAGGAATTCCGCCAGATCATGGGTGAAGCCGCGGATGAGCCAGACCGTCAGCATCTCCGCCATGAAGGGCCCACCGAGCCCTGGCCGATCCGCAATGCAAACCCTGTCGGCGATGCCGAACTTCCCGTTGCCGTAAACCGCGGTCGTGCGCATCAGATAGCCGGTCTTGCGGATCATCTCAGCATCCGGTTGTTCGCCCGCACGCAGCCGTTCCACCACATGCGCAAAGAGGCGCACCGATTTATTCGCCCGGCTCAGGATCAGATCGCGCTCCGAAAACCGCCCTGCTTCCTGCAAAGGGGCCTGGCGCTCCAGCCGCGCGATCTCGCCTGCGTCCGGCACGCCGTCATAGAGCACAAACGCAGCGTCCCAGGCCTCCGCAATCACCCGGTCGGTGCGGTCCTCATCGGCCAAAGGATTGGCAAACGCGACCAGCGAATAGACGTGACCGCCCAACGACACCGAATAGACCGCATGTCCATATCCATCTTCGTCGATATTCCAGAGCGGCCGCGTGACCTCCGCCCCTTCCTCATACAGTTTCCGCGTCAGCACCCGCAAAAAACTCAACCGCATCGGGAAAGACTGCCCCATACGTTTCAGCCGCATCACCTCCGACGGTGGGCGCAACTCAACTTGTGGCGGCGTCAGATCACTCACGTGACCGGCCCAAAGGATGTCTCATAGAACCGCAACCAGTTCTCCCCCATGATACCATCGACCTCACTGCCGGAGAAGCCGACGTCCGCCAACCCATTGCGAATATTGCCAAAATCGCGATTACCCTGAAACCAGTCAGGCATCGGCGGGAACCCGGCATTGTCCTTCGAGCCTTCTCCGTAGTCGATCACTTTCGACCACCGCCCGACCCGCATCCACTCCACGACGCTGTCGGGTTGGTCCTGGCAAAGATCGGTGCCGATCCCGAGATGCTCCGCCCCGTAGCGCGCGGCGGCCTCAGCAATCATCTCGCAGAAACTCTCCAACGTGCAGGCCGAACCGCCCTTCAGGTGATGCGGATAGACCGAAAATCCCAGCATACCGCCCCGCCCCGTCAGCGCGCGCAAAACCTCATCGGATTTGTTCCGAAGCGCCGGATGCCACCAGGCCGGGTTGGCATGGGTGATGGCAATAGGCCGCGCCGAGTGATCAATCGCCTCCCGCGTCGAGCGCTCCGCCGAATGGCTCATATCCACGACAAGCCCCACTCGGTTCATCTCTTCCACCGCCTGCTTGCCAAACCGCGTCAGCCCGGTGTCCTCCGCCTCATAGCACCCCGTCGCCAGTAGCGATTGGTTGTTATAGGTGAGCTGCATGAAGCGCACACCAAGCTGGTGGCAAATCTCGATGAGCCCGATATCATCCTCAATCGGTGAGGGGTTCTGAAAGCCAAAGAAAACCGCCGTGCGCCCGGTTTCCTGCGCAAGCCGCACATCCGCCGCCGTGGTGCCTTTGAAAATCAGACCAGGGAATTGCTCGAACCAGCGGTTCCACCCCTCAAGGTTCAGCACCATCTCCCGAAAACTCTCGTGATAGGCGATGGTGACATGTACCGCATCGACGCCTCCCTGCCGCATCTGGCGGAAGATTTTCTCCGACCAGTTCGCATATTGCAGATTGTCGATCAGGGCCCCAGCCATTGCGGCAGACTGTCAGATTCGCGCCCAAACGCAAGAAAAAGAGGCGACCTAGGCCGCCTCTCCTCCTTGGTCCGCCTGCCGCAGACGCCTCCACTCATCTCCGGTCATGCTGGCCGTCACAGCCGCTTCACTATTCCCTAACCGAATCGCTTCAGGATGAAGGGCGGTAGGGAGAGGGCTGGTTTGCGCCCAGTTTTTTGGACGCAAGCGCCTTATGTGGTTGGGCTTGAGACCCGAGATTTAGAAGTCAACGGCCGTGTATTTGGTGTCCAGATAATCCTCGAGACCCTGCGATCCACCCTCTTTGCCGAGACCGGATTCCTTCACACCGCCAAACGGCGCTTCCACCGTGGTGATGAGGCCAGAATTGATCCCGATCATGCCATATTGCAGCTTCTCATTCAGCTTCATGATCCGACCGATATCGCGGGTGTAAGCGTAAGAGCACAGGCCGAAATCGGTGTCATTGGCCCAGGCAATCGCCTCATCTTCATCCTCAAACTTGAAGACAGGGGCGAGGGGCCCGAAGATTTCCTCTTTCGACACCCGCATGTCCTGCGTTGCGCCCGTGACGATGGTCGGTTCAAAGAAGGTCAGACCTTTCGGATGCCGACCGCCGCCGAGCACAACTTGGGCGCCCTTGGAGGTCGCATCGCCCAGAAGCTCTTCCACTTTCTCAAGGCTCTCCATGTCGATCATCGGACCTTGCTCAACGCCGTCCTCCAGACCATCGCCAACCTTCATCGCCGCCGTCGCCGCTTTCAGTTTCCCGACGAACTGATCATAGACCCCGGCCTGCACATACATCCGGTTGGCGCAGACGCAGGTCTGTCCGGCATTGCGATATTTCGAGACAATCGCCCCCTGCACCGCCGCGTCGACATCCGCATCATCAAAGACCAGGAACGGCGCGTTGCCGCCCAACTCCATCGACACTTTCTTCACCGTGTCCGCCGATTGCCGGATCAGTTCTTTGCCCACTTCGGTGGAGCCCGTAAAGGTGAGTTTGCGCACGACGGGCGAGTCCATGATCGCGCCGCCGATTTCCCGCGCGGACCCGGTCAGGATATTCACCGACCCGCTCGGGAAGCCGACCTCTTCACACAGCGCGCCCCAAGCGAGGCCCGAATATGGCGTCGCAGTTGCTGGTTTCGCCACCACTGTGCACCCCGCCGCCAGCGCAGGCCCCACTTTCCGCGCCAGCATCGAAGAGGGGAAATTCCACGGCGTGATCATGCCCACCACGCCAATCGGGTGTTTCGTCACCATGATCTGCCGGTTCTTGCCCGGCGCTGGCACGATCTCGCCCTTCGCGCGGCGCACTTCCTCGGCAAACCACCGCACATAAGCCGCGCCAATCGCAATCTCGCCTTTCGCTTCGAACAAAGGCTTGCCCTGCTCGACCGTCAAGAGTTCCGCCAGCGTCGCCTGATTGTCCATCAGCGCGTCATGCAGCTTGTGCAGCAGCCCAACACGCTCCAGAAGCGGCATCGACGCCAAGCCCTCAAACGCCGCCTCTGCCGCCGCAATCGCGCGCTCGGTTTCGGCGCGCCCGGAATTCGGCACTGTCCCGATCACGTCACCCGTCGCCGGGTTCGTCACATCGATGGTCTTACCGCTATCGGCCGCGATCCAGTCGCCCCCGACCAGGTTCGCCTCGCGCATATATTTTGTGTAGCTCATCTCTTTCACCCTTTCGAAAAGCGAAATTGCGTGTGTTGGTTGTAGGTCTCCCCGGGCCGAAGCACCACGTTCGGAAACCCATCATGATTGATAGCGTCAGGCCAGATTTGCGGCTCGAGTGCAAGGCCGGAATTCTTGCCATAGATGCGCCCTTCAAGGCCGGGCACCGGGATATCGAGCTTGTAGCTATCATAAACCTGCAACCCCGGCTCGGTCGTGCAAATCTCCATCGCCACATCCGACGCCGTGCTGCTCATCCGCCCCACGCGGCGCAGGTCTTGCTGGCTATCGGAGAGGCAAAGGTTGTGATCCACATAGTCCGCGGAGAGCACCGGCGCGGCCTGACGAAAATCAAAACGCGTGCCATCAACCGGCAGAACCCGGCCCGTTGGCAGCGCAATCTCATCGACTTCCGTATAGGTCTCGGCATCCACCTGCAGGCGCGTGTCGTGCAACGTGTCCTGCCCATCCAGCGTCCAGTACGTGTGATGTCCGATATTGCACAGCGTCGGCTTGTCCGTCGTCGCCTCGATCCGAATGTCGAAAATGCCGCCTTCCAGACAGGCATAGATCAGCCGCGTGCTGAGCGCGCCGGGAAACCCCATATCGCCATCGGCCTGCACGATCTGCATCGTGATCCGATCCGGCTTGACATCGACGACATCCCAGACCCGCTTGCCCATGCCCTTCGCACCACCATGCAGCGTATGCGCGCCCAGCATGTTCTGATCGGCCTGAAAACGCTCTCCATCGATCTCGAAACGCCCACCCGTGATCCGGTTGATGCAGCGCCCCGCTGTGGCACCAAAATACGGCGAGTGGTTGAGATAATGTTCAAAGTCCTCAAACCCGAGCACCAATGGCGGCTCGTGTCCCTCCAGCCGGGCATCCTGCACCACGGCCCCATAGGTCAGCACATTCAGCACCAGTCCGCCGCCTGCGATGGTGAACCTCTCGACCTCGGAACCATCCGGCATCTGCCCGAATATCTCGCCCCGCATCACGGGCCTTTTCCCCGCAAATCAATGGCTTGCCCGGACCGTGCGCTCTCTTCCGCCGCTTCGCCCACAAGCACGGACCAATAGCCATCCTCCAGCGTCACTTCCGGATCACCGGAGCCTTTGCGTACAAGCTCCAGAAACTTCTCATGCTGGAAAAACGTCGAGCCATGGTGGTCGCCGGCATTCAGAATCTTCTCATCCACATGCACGATTTCGCGGATTTCCTCCTTCATCGCCCTGAGCGACATCACGAATTCCGCCTCGCGCTCCTTGCCGTCCGGCGCAAAGCGCGCAGGCCCCGGGATCAGCGCCTCGCAGCGTGCCTTCTCGCCCGTCACCGCAACGCTTTCCTGCCAGTAAGAGCCCTCGGCAAACATGCACAGGTCCAACATCCCCCGCGCGCCGTTTTCAAAATCCACGGTCACATAAGCGTTGTCGATGATGTCCGGCATCTTGCCCATATAGCGCTCGTCGCGGTGGTTCACATCGACGCCCGCAGAGGCATAAACCCGCACCGGATCGCTCTGCAGAACCAGCCGCATCAGGTCCCAGAAATGGCAACATTTCTCGACCAGCGTGCCGCCGGTGCGCGCATTGAACCGGTTCCAGTCATCCACCTTGGGCAGGAATGGAAAGCGATGCTCGCGGATCGCCATCATGCGCGGCGTGCCCGTCGCGCCTTGCTCCATCGCCTGCAACAGGCGCTGCAAGGGTGGCATGTAGCGATATTCCATCGCCACCCAGACCGGCGCCTTGCGACCCTTCGCCATGTTCAACAGATCGCGGCAATCAGCGGAGGTCGTGGCCAGCGGTTTCTCCACCAGGATCGGTTTCTCCGTCGCCAGAAGGTCCTGCAAAATCCCCGCATGCAGATCGTTCGGTGCGGCCAGCAGATAGACGTCGCACAGGCCCTGCGCCAGCATCGTCTCAGTGCTGGTGAAGGCCTGCGCGCCACCGGCCAGAGACACCGCCTCGCAGCGCATCTCATCATTCGGATCGGCAATCGCCGCAACAACGGCGCCATCCAGCAGGGCAATATTGCGGATGTGCTCCTGCCCCATCATCCCGGCCCCGATCAGGCCGTATTTCACTTCGCTCATCGTCGTCCCAATTCGATGACCGGCAGGTCGAGCCCCGCCGCGATCCCTTTCAGATCGTCCACAAAATCCCCGTAGGCCAGCGCCATGTGGTGCTCCAGCCCCGAATTCATCACGTCGTCCAAAACGGCCTCTGCCCCACCGTCAAAGCGCACCACGCCCGAGGTGCCCGTAAAGGCCATCTCGCGTTTCAGCATCTCGCCCGAGGCCAGGATCATCTTCGGCTGGCCATAGGCTTGAGACAGCCGCATGAAGGTCACCCGCCCCGGCTTCAGCGTGAACTCATAAAGCAGCGCCTGTTTGCGGTTCGTATGCACCGTCGCCATCGGTTGATCTTCGGTCATCGAGACCGGGGCCTGACCGCAATGCCACACGACGCCGGTGTCGTCGCCTAAGTCCATATCGACGAGATCCGCGAGGAAAACAGAGGCGCCAGCGACCTTCTGCAGCATCACCTGCGTCACAGCCCCATAGACATCCGCCTCGCAGGCACAGGGCACTCGGGCCTCGTTCAGCATCCCCGCAGGCCCACAAATCGCGCCGCCATATTCGGTGAAGGTCTCGGGCCAGCATCTGAGCGCAAAGGCGTCGTAGTTGCCATCGGCCCGCAATTTCTCCAACGCGCCCGCCAGCCGCAGAGATCGGTTCAACTCACCCGCATCCATCTCCTTGAGGTTCGGCAATTCCGCCGCCTTCGCCTCATAGGGCGCAACATCCGCCTCGGGCAACGCCTTCGCAGTCTCGAACAGAGGCTCCAGTGTCAGCTCATCTACCTCCGCGCCGGTCAGCCGCTTCAATTCCGCCTTGTCATAGTCGCAGGTCACAAACCCGTCCGGTCTCTGCCCGATCCGCGCGATCCGCAAGTCCGGCACAGGGTTCGCGATACGATCCGCATCGATCTTTGCTCCATCCAGCCGCGCAACCTGCCGCTCCCCGGCCAAGAGTGCGGCGAGCCCCGCGGCATCCTCCGGCTCCGCATAAAGCCAACCAAACGGCACCTGATTGACGCCCAACGCATGGCCCGCCAGGTTCAATCCGCAAAACGCATTCAACCTGAGCCGCCCGCCCAGCCGAAGCTCCGGCACCGCCCAGATCGCCATCGGCCGCCCCAGATTGGCCGCGTCCAGGACAAAGACCGCATCCGTAAACGTCACTTGCAGCACCAGCACCAGATCGGCGTCTTTTACCTGATCCAGCGCCGCCGCCGAGGCCTCCATCAGCAACTCCCGCGGCCCCAAGATCTCGTGCCCGGACGCGTCCAGCGTCGCGAGCATGCCAGCGAATTTCTCCTCCGCAAAGGGCACATCAAAGGTCGGACGTGCCAGCGGCAGAATTCCGATCTTCATGCAATATCCCCATAGCCAGCGCGGAAACTCGCATCCGCAGGGGCAAACTGCGCGCCGCCGGGCCCGAAGACGGAATGCTGATGCCACGGCATCGCCTTCGCATCCGCCAGCGCGGAAATCTCCGCCATATAGGCCGCGCTGTCGCCTTTCAGCCCCGCTTCAATCGCCGCCCAATCCGGGTAAGCGTTGAACGCATCGAGCCAGATGGCCCGCCCCGCCAGAAACCCTGACGCGCCCGCCGCAAAGGCATGTTCCAGCACCTGCTTGAACTCCGGCTTGCCCGCGCCTGCCGAGAGCATTACCCAAGGCCGCCCCGCCAGTCGTCCCATCTCGTCAAACAGCGCCTGCACGCCGTCGGCCTCGAAAATGTCTTTCCCCGCCACCGGGCTTTCCAGCTTGAACACATCGACCCCGAAATCCGGGTGCGCGAACTCCTCGACCGAGCGCAAAACATCCTCCGAGCGCTTCGTCTTCATCTCGGTATATTCCTGCGTCTGCTCCGAGTCGGATTTCAGCGGATAGACCAGCAGTTCAAACAGGAACGGGATGTCATATTTCGCACAAGCCTCGCCAATCCGCTTCGTCCAGTCCTTCTGGTGCTGATTGATCCCCGGGTCCGCATCCGGGCGATACCAGGCCAGCACTTTCACCGCATCCCCGCCCATGCGTTTGATCTTGCCGACTGACCAGTGATCGATTGCCGCCGAATAGCGCCCCTCGCCCGTGTCTTCGAAGAGCGAATCCTCCAGCGTCACGATCAACCCTTTCGTGGGCGAAAGATGTTTCAGGCCCACCGGGATCGCATAATGCGGGTCGAGAAGCATCGCCGAGGACGCCTCCTGCAGATGCTCCACCAGCATCGCTTTGAACCGCGCGACCTCCTCGTAAGGCGCCTCGTCCGTCCCATGATGGGCCGCGATCGGCCCCTTGATCGGCGGCCTCTGATCCACCGCTGTCATCTTGAAAAGCCCGTTCGCATCGGCCATCCGCCGCATGCCCCAATGCTTGCCGCTTGTGAGGTTCATCACACTGTTTCCTTTAGAAAATTCTCAACTTGGTCCCGCGTCGGCGTGGCTTTTCGCCCCCCGAACGCGGTGCATTTCAACGCCGCCGCAGCGGACGCAAATCGCACCGCCGCCGCCGTCTCCATTCCTTCGGCGAGGCCAAGCGCGAAGGCGCCATGCCAGACATCGCCAGCGCCGAGCGTGTCGACCACCTCGACGGCAAATCCTGCGCTGCTTCGCACCGCGCCATCCTCTTCCCAGATCACGCCGTCCGCGCCGCAGGTCACCGCGACCCAGCCCGGCAATTCCTTCGCCGCCCGCAAAAGCGCCGCCTCGGACGTGGCTTCCCCCGTGAAGGCCCGAATGCCCTGCTCCGAGAACACCGCATGGGTCGCTTCTTGTGCCACGTGGAAATCCATCGGCGCTTCGCCATCGAGCACACAGGGCAAGCCCTTGGCTTTGCCGAACTTGAACGCCTCCTCCGCCGCTTCGGTCCATCGCGTATCGGCCAAAACCGCGGCCACATCCGCATCCGCCACCGCCGCCGGGCGCTGCGCCAATCCGCGACCCCGATAATTCATGATCTGCCGCTCGCCCGCACTGTCCACGAACACCGCCGAGGCCGAGGACCGCCCGCCTTCCGCCACCTCCAAGCGCGACAGGTCCACACCCTCATCGGCCAGTTCATCCCGGATCAGACCACCCACCTGATCGTCCGCCAAACGCGCGATCAGCTCGGCCTGTCCGCCGAGCCGCTGGATCGCCACCGCCGCATTCGCCCCGCAGCCGCCACCGACAATCTCCATATCCAACGCGCGGTATTTCTCCGCCGCGGTCGGCAGGTTCTCCACCTGATAGACAAAATCGAGCACCGCCACGCCCGCCACCAACACCCGCGCCATCAGTCCACCGCCAATCCGCTCGGCACGGTCTCCGGGCGACCCAGGCGGCCAAACCGGCTCTCGCCCCCGGTCAGCGCTCTTAAAAACGCGATCAGGTCAGCGACTTCCTCATCCGCCAACTCGACCGGCGCGATGTCCAGCACCGCAGCCTGTCGCGCCATCTCGCGCCTGTCCTGCTGAATGGCGAAATCGATCACTTCTAACCACGGCACAGATGGCAAATTCGCCATGTCCCGTGTCCAAGTCTCGCGCGCTGTCACCGGATCAAGGTGATGCCGAATGATCCCCTCCAGCGTCGGATAGGCTCCGTTATGCCCATAGGGCGCGGTCAGTTCGACATTGCGCAAGGACGGCGTGCGGAACCGATAGGCATCCTCCAACTCGCTGCTCTCCGACATGCGCCCCACATCGCGCGGCACCGGATCGAACATGCGCGTGCGCCCCGGCCCAAAGGCAGGAAGCCCAATCGCATGAAACTTGTGATCCGTCTGAAACGGCCCCGAGTGGCAGGAGGCACAATTCGCCTTGCCATAGAACAGCTCCATCCCACGGATCTGCGCCTCATCCATGCCACCCTTGCCCGCGAGATAGAGGTCAAAGGGGCTGTCAAAGCTCCGCCATTCCGCCGCCATGAACGCGGCCAGAGCGTTGCCGATCTCGACAATCGATATCTCCATCTGATCGACGCCAAAGGCTTTCGACAATCCGTCTGCATAGTCCGGAATGATCCGCACACGCTTCGCGATGATCGGCCAGGCCTGATCGATCCGGTCGTGAATGGCGCCCGCAACCTCGTTCTCTTTGGGATTGCCCGCCATCTCGAACTGCGAGGTCATCGGGAAGATCGCCTGCGCCGCCAACAGGCTCTCCAGCCCCTCGGGCAAGAACTCCTCCGCCGGCGAGTTGATGCCCACCTCGTAATCGGTCGAGGCACTCACCCGCCCGTCATGGAAAAACACCTGAAACTCTTTCGCACCGATATTCCACAGCGCGGGCGCATGGCGCGGCACGCGTTTCTTGATCGCGTTCTCGCCCGGCACCGCCACGCGTTTCGGCCCCACGCCGACACCACCTTCCCCGATCCCGAGCGACAACCCGTCGCTGCCGAAATGGTCGTGATGATGGCAGGTCCCGCAGGAAATATTGCGGTTGCCCGACAGGATCGGATCGTAAAAGAGCAACCGCCCGATCTCCGCCTTCGCCTCCTCGATCGGGTCGAACAATTCCGGCGTGATCGGCACCGGTTCGGCACTTGCAGCCCCCGCAAACGAAACGCAAACTGCGCCCAACAGGGAGACAACACCATGCGATTTCTTCTGGCGCTTGCCATGATGACGACGCCCGTGCTGGCCGATATCGAGGCCGCGCGCGATCTGATGGAGGCCAATAAGTTCGAAGAGGCCCGTGAAGCCCTTTGGCCCTTCGCGCGATCGGGTAACGCGGATGCCGAGGAGCTGATCGGTGTCATGTACGCCCTCGGCCTCGGCGTCGAAAAGGACCCGGTGCGCGCTTTCGAGTGGTACTTGCGCTCCGCCATGAAGGGCCATCCCGGTGCGCAATCCGGGGTCGGCTGGTATTTCGAGGAGGGCATCGGCATGCCCGCCCCCGACCTCACGCGCGCCTATATGTGGTACGTGCTCTCCGCCATCGGCGGCGACCCCGATGCCGCGATCTCTCAGGAAGAGGTCGTGCGCAAGATGACGAAAGAGCAGATTGAACACGCGCATGAGCTTGTCGATGATTACAAGGTCTGGATGTACCCGTTCCGCTAGGCGGCTTCGGGCATGGGTTTGGCGAAGCGTTTCTGTTCGCCGGTCTCGGGATGCACCAGTGGTTCGGCCGAATACTGGCAGAGATACGCGCGGCGCAGCTTGTCAGTTCGGTTCGACCCCGACCGGTGCAGCGTTAGGCTTGAGAACACCACGATCGAGCCCGCCGGGCAGGTCATCGCCTCTCCCTCATCCTCACCGAAATAGCCGTTCAGCTCGCGGCTCTCTTCCACCCATTCGTGGTGGTCGATGCCGGGATTGGCCTCCAGATCACGCGGGATGATGTAGACGCAGCCATTCTCAACCGTCGTGTCATCCAGGGCGATCCAGACCGACAGATAGGGCTTATGATCATACCCCACATAGGCACTGTCCTGATGCCAGGCGAAACTGGCACCGGTACCGGAGCCTTTCACAACAAACTGTTCGTTGAACAGATAGCCTGGCGTGCCCAAATGTTTCGCAACGATCCGCGCGACCTTCTCGCCCAGAATAAACTGGGACACCTCCGGAAACTCCTCGTGCCGATGCGCCAGAAACCTACGCGCTGCCCCCAATCCGATCTTGTGGCGATCTCCGCCGCCATCATCCACGGGCTCGTCCAGCAAGACCTGGCACGCGCTCCGCAGAGTTTCGAGTTCGTCATCCGTCAGTGCATTCGGCAAGACGGCATAACCGTTCTTCATGAAGCTTTGATCCGGGGCAGACATTTGGGGCTTTCCTATATTGAGGGTCCAGAAAAGTTTCGCCCCGATCCTTGGGACCGGGGCGAAGCGTGTTGTTATTGGGTTTCCATGGCTCGAACCGCGTTGAGCTCTTCTTCGGCCTCAGCCACCGCGCCGGTCAGCGCGTCGAAGATTTCCTGACCGCCATCCACATTGGACTTGAACCAGTCGAAGACCGGGGCAGCTGCCTCTTTGAACGCGGCTTTTTCTTCAGGTGTCGGCACATAAAGGTCGCCACCACCGGCCACGAAGTCCTGATA
The DNA here is from genome assembly GCA_028284705.1 of Paracoccaceae bacterium. Classification (GTDB taxonomy): domain Bacteria; phylum Pseudomonadota; class Alphaproteobacteria; order Rhodobacterales; family Rhodobacteraceae; genus Litoreibacter. The sequence continues at coordinate 14,125 of JANQRE010000036.1, forward strand.
GGCCTGGATCGATTTCCGCTTCGGCGAGGCAAAAGTCGCTTGCTGCAGCTGATAGAAACCATCGGCGATCACGCGGCGTTGCGCGTCATCCATCGACATCAGACGCTCGTTGTTCATGAACCACAGCGCGCCCATATAGGCGTGGCCGTCCAGCGTCATGTATTGCAGACCCGCATCCGGGAATTTCATGCCCATGATGTCGGTGATGCCGTTTTTGGAACCTTCCACAACGCCCGTCTGGAACGAGGTGAAGAGTTCCGGCCACGGGATCGGCGTCGGGCTTGCACCCAGTGCTTTCACAACTTCCTGCGGCAGATCAGCCACGACGGTCCGGATTTTCAGACCGGCCAGATCGCCCGGCCCCTGAACGCGGCGCTGCGTGTTGGCAAAGTTGCGCCAGCCGCCGGTGTTGCCGATGGTCATCAGGCGCACCGCACCACCAGAGGCTTCGCTCACCATGCTGCGCATCGTCTGCATGAAGGATGAACCGTTATCGAGCACGGCTTCCGCCACGCGGTCATCCGCCATCAGGTAGGGCAGGTCGAGAACCTGCACGAAGGGGAAGATGCCCGCCGTACCGCCCGAGGTCTGGATGACGATGTCGATATTGCCATCCGCCACACCGGCCAGGCACTCCGACCCGTTGGAGCAAAGCTGCGTGCCGATGAACAGTTCGACATTGATCGACCCGTTCGAGGCGCTCTCAACATAATTCTTGAAGACGATCAGACCGTCATAGTCCTCGTCATTCTCGTTCGAGTTTGCCGTCGCGCGCAGCGTGACCGCATGGCCATCCGCGAACGCGGTGAAGGTGCTCGCCGCCAGCATTGCTGCCGCGGTAAACCCTTTCAGTGCAGTTCCGAGTTTCATTGATTTCCTCCCTTTTGGAACGTCTGTCTTATTTTGGAACGTCGTCTAGTTAATGAAGCCGAAGATCGTCGGCACGAAAAGCGAAATCGCAGGCACGAAGGTGATCAGGAAGATCACAGCCACCTCAATCGCCAGGAATGGCAGGATCGTCTTGGCGATGGTCTCCACCTTCTCCCCTGACACCGAACTGGCCACGAATAACACAAGCCCCATGGGTGGCGTTGCCAGCCCCACTGTCAGGTTCACGCTCATGATGATCGCGAAATGCACAGAATGCACGCCCAGATCGGTGAAGATCGGCGCGAGGATCGGCCCAAGGATGATGATCGCCGGGCCTGCGTCGAGGAACATGCCCACGATGAAGAGAAGCAGGTTGATCAGAAACAAGAGGATCAACGGGTTCTCACTCAAGCTCAGGATGTAGGCCGCCAGCGTTTCCGGCGCATGGCTCAGGGACACGACCGTCTTGAACGCCATCGCCGCGCCCACAAGTAGCAGGACCACGGCGGAGGTGATGCCCGCATTGACGAAGACCTGTGGCAGGTCCTTCAGGGTCATCGTGCGCAGGATCAGGAACCCGACGAGCAGCGCATAAGCTACGGCGACGGCGGCCGCTTCGGTCGGCGTGAAAATGCCAGCCAGAATGCCGCCCAGGATCAGGATCGGCGTTTGCAACGGCACGGTTGCGCGTTTGCAGACCATGCGGAACTCATGGCTCACCATCCGGCGCACCCCGAGGAAGAACGCATGGGCAATCAGGATCGCGATGCCAAGAGAGACCCATGACATCGTCGCGCTGATCTCATCGCCCAAAGGCATCAGCGCCCAGACGAGAAGGCCGAAATTCAGGCGCACGAGGATGAAGGACGCCCACCACTCCAGCGGAGCCAACTCATCGCCCGACAGCACGACCCGTTTGGCTTCCGGCAGATCGTATTTGTCCGCCATGACGCGCACCATGACCATCAGGCCGACACCCACCAGAATGCCCGGGATGATCCCTGCCAGGAACAGCGCGGCGACCGACTCGCCCATCACATAGGCGTAGATGATCATGATGCCCGAGGGCGGAATGATCGGCCCGATCACCGAGGACGCCGCGGTGATCGCCGCTGCGAACCGCCTCGTATAGCCCTCTTTCTCCATCGCCGGGATCAGCATCGAGCCTAGCGCGGAGGTATCGGCCACAGCCGACCCCGACAGGCCTGCGAAGAGGATCGAGGACAGGATATTCACCTGCGCCAACCCCCCGCGCAAGTGGCCCATCAAGGCTTGGGAGAACTCCACAAGGCGCATCGTGATGCCGCCTCTGTTCATCAATTCGCCCGCCAGCATGAAGAACGGGATGGCCATCAGCGGAAAGCTGTCCATGCCGTTGTAAACATTGCGGTAAAGAAGGGTGACGTCTTTCTCTTGTCCGTTCAGCCAGAGAAGGATGCCGGGCGCTGCAATCAGGCCAAAGAAGACCGGCAGCCCGATCATCAGGAAGACAAGGAAAAGCGGAAGGAACCAGACCAACATTATTCTGCTCCCACCGAGTCACTGTCGGGGATGATCGGCAAATCCTCCTCGCGCCCTGCGAGAATGGCGATCTGGCGCAGGATCAACTCGATATTCACGCTGACCATCAGCACGAAGCCCACGAGGATCGAGGCCATCATCCAACTGCGCGGCACTTTCTCCCAGTCGGAGAAGCTCAGACTTGTCGGATATTTCAGCGCTGCGGTTTTGAAGTTACCAGCAAATCCGGTAACTTCGCCCCAGCCGATATTCACGGCCACGACCAGCACAAGCAGCGTCACAAAGAGAAGCGATAGCGCCAAGAGCCCGCCAAGAAGTCTCGGCAGCATCAATGGCAGCATGTCGATGGCGACAAACCCGCCACGTCGGAACGCGGTCGGGGCCAACAGTCCTGTCAACCACAGCATCGCAAACCGCGCCGCTTCATCCGGCCAGGGCAACGCATTGTTCAGGACATAGCGGAAGAAGACCTGGATCAGGATGGCCAGAACCATCAATCCCATCAGCACAACGGAGATATGACGCCCGACGGCAAGCAGGAAGGCATTCGGAATCGCAATAAGGCGACTCAAAGCGAGTATAATCGACACGTCGTGTTGTCCTCCCAGACACGGCGCTTATGCGCGTTTCTTTCGAGTAGGTTTCAAACGAAACACTGAGTCAAGCGTCGATTGGCTCGGCCACGATCAATTCGACTTCCATTTCCGCGCAAAGCGGCGCGACCCATTCGGGCACCGCGCTGTCAGAGATCACGGTATGAACATCCTCCAGATGCCCCAGCCGCACCGGTGCCGAACGTCCGAATTTGCCCGAATCCAATGTCAGGATCACATGTCGCGCATGGGAAATCATCGCCCGGCAGACCTGCACTTCAGCGATGTCGAAATCCAGCAAATCGCCGTCCTCGGCCACCGCAGCCGCGCCGATCACCGCATAGTCACAGCGAAAGTTTCGCAAGTAATCCACGGCTTCCGCCCCCATGATCGCGCCGTCCTTACCGCGAACGACGCCGGAGGGGACGATCACTTCAAATCCCTCATAACTTCTTATTTTTGCAGCTAAATCTACATTATCTACGATGACGCGCAGGCCTTTGTGCCCCGACAGGTGCCGGGCCACCTGCTCAATCGTGGTGCCGGAGTTGAGGAAGACCGCACACCCATCCGGCAGTCGCGACGCCGCCATATTGGCAATCGCGGCTTTCTCCTCCGGTGCTTGCGCTACGCGGAACGCCAAGGGCTCATATTCGACCCCGCCCAGAAGCGTTGCACCCCCGTGGAACCGCACCACATGGCTCAACTGGCTGAGCCGCTGCAAATCCTTGCGAATGGTCTGCGGCGTGGTGGCGAATTGCTCGGCCAAATCCTCCACCCGCACCCGCTGGTGCTCTTCAATCAGCCTGAGGATTTTTCTTTGCCGGGGACTGAACATAAACGCGCGATCCGAAATCAAATCGCGCGAAGCATAGCGCAATTCGAAAGAAACGAAAGCCCTTATTGGCGCGAATCTCTGTTACCCCAAAGGCGCAAAACGAAGGCGCGGGCGCTACACAGTTTCGGTCAACCGCCAGAACCGCCAAGGCAACGCGACCGCCGCAACGACCAATCCAAGCGTATAGCCGAGCCAGACACCAACAGCACCGAAATCCAGAACGAAGCCGAACAGATAGCTCGCCGGCAGCGCCAATGGCCAATAGGCGGCGAGCGTAATGATGGTGGGCAGGTTCATATCCGACATGCCCCGCAGCGCGCCAAGGGCCGTTCCCTGGATCCCGTCAGCGACCTGCAAGAGGGCCACGATCAGAAACAGCGTCACCGTCAGTTCAATCACCGCCGGATCGTCCGACATCGTCTCGGCCATGAAGCGGCCCGCGGCGATAAAAACCACTGCGGCCAGACCCTGCCAAAGCGTGACCATGACGAAGGAGGCTTTCAGGATGGGCCGAAGCCGCGACTGGCGACCCGCGCCCACCGCCTGCCCGACCCGGATCGAAGCCGCCCCCGCCATGCCGAGCGGGATCATATAGGCAACCCCCGCCAAAGCGTTGACGATCTGATGCGCGGCTAGCGCATTGGCCCCCAGCCAGCCCATCATCAATCCGACGATGGCGTAGGCCCCGCCTTCGCCTGCGTAGCCCAGACAGATCGGAAGGGATTCCTTGAACTGCGCCCAGACATCGCTCCATGCCACTGCAACTTTCTGGCGGAACGCCGCTAGTCCTGGCGCATATGACAGCACGATCCACGCCGCCACCAACGAGACGCATTGCGACAAGACGCTGGCCAGCCCGGCCCCCAAAACGCCAAGCTCCAGAATATGGATGAAGGCGTAATTCGCCGGAACGTTGAAGAGCACGCCCAGATAGGACAGCCCCACCGCCGTCCACGGCCAGTCCACCGCATCGTAAAGCGCCTTAAGGCCGAAGAAGAGCGTGAACGGCACGATCCAGATCGCCATCGACACCCAATAGGGCAAGAGGATCGCCAGCACTTCCTCCGGCTGACCAAGAGGACCCAGCAGCGGATACATCGCCAGCATCAACAGCGCCGCGCCACCGCCGCCAAGAAGGCAGAGCAGCAACCCGCTGCGCAACGCGACGGCGACGCGTTTCGGATCCCCTGCACCTTCCGCCTGGCTGATCTGCACCGAGATCACGGTGATGACGCCCCATAGTGCCGACACGAGGATGATGAGCACGGCAGTCGTGATACCGGCTGCGGCCAGCGGCACCGTGCCCAGCGGCGAGATCATGGCAGTATCGACCACGCCGATCAAAAGTGCTGCGGCCAGCCCCACCATCAGCGGGACCGCGAGGCGGATCAGTGGCCAGAATTCGGCACGCGTAGATGCCTGCGGGATAAAAGTTTGGTCTGTCATGGTTCACCAGCCAGGCCCATGCCTGGCACAAAAGTCGCTCGACGGAGCCCTCGCTCCGAGTGATCAGGGGGTGTTTAACCCTGCGATGGTGAAATCATGGTTCTGGTCCTTCTAAGGACGGTTGATGTGCCGATCGTGTAGGCTATTTGGCCGCCGCCGTCCAGACGGGTTGGACAGGATTTGCCGCAACGCACCCAAGGGGCGCGCGGCGGCACTGTTCCGTAGACTGGCAATGACCCGGTGAGGTCAGAAACCCTATCTGATCCGCGCTTCGGTCTCGCCGTCGAAGACCATGATACGGTTCGGATCGATCTTGATGCCCACCTTGGCGCCCTCGTCGGACCGTTCATCACCGCGCTCTTCGACGATGATCTTCTCGCCCGTCTCGCTCAGAAGGTAGGCATAGGACACACCACCCAGCGCCTCGGAAAGGTCCACCATATGGGTGTCGCCCGCGGTGTCGATCTCGATATGCTCCGGCCGCATCCCGACCGAAACCTTGGTCCCATCCGCAGGCATCGCAACCGACGGCTTCACGGTCGTTTGCAACGCCGGTACCGAAATCGCGCCGCCCTGCACCACACCGTCGAGGAAGTTCATCGCCGGCGAGCCAATAAACCCGGCGACAAATTTGTTGTCGGGGTTTCGGTAAAGCTCAAGCGGTGCACCCACCTGCTCAATCCGGCCCAGACGCAGCACCACGATCTTGTCGGCCAGCGTCATCGCTTCGACCTGGTCGTGGGTCACATAGATCATGGTCGCGCCGATTTCCTTGTGTAGACGCGCGATCTCCACCCGCATCTCGACCCGCAATTCGGCGTCGAGGTTCGACAAGGGTTCGTCAAACAGGAACACTTCCGGTCCGCGGACAATCGCGCGGCCAATAGAGACACGCTGCCGCTGCCCGCCGGACAGGGCCGCCGGTTTCCGCTGCAAATACTCATCGAGCTTCAGAATGCGGGACGCTTCGCCCACTTTCGTTTCGATCTCGTCCTTCGGATGGCCGTTCATGCGCAGCCCGAAGCCCATATTCTCCTTCACCGTCATATGCGGGTAGAGCGCGTAGGTCTGGAACACCATCGCCACGCCGCGCAGCGCGGGGTCCATGCGGGTCACATCGCGCTCGCCAATGGCAACCGAGCCTTCGGTGATCTCTTCCAGACCCGCGATCATGCGCAGCAATGTGGATTTGCCGCAGCCCGAGGGGCCGACGAACACACAAAACTCGCCATCAGCGATATCCAAATCGACGCCGTGCATCACCTGCACATCGCCATAGCGTTTGATCACGTTGCGAATTGTAAGTCCTGACATGGTGTCCCTGCCTTTATGCGTGTTGGCTTAACTGTTCCGGAAAATGCCAGTTCTCTGCATCTTCAGCGATGCGACTGACGGTGGTTTTGATCTGCGGCACGAGGTCCGCGAGAGAATTCAGTGAGTGGCGCCCCGTGGTGGAGGTTACGGACAGCCCGCCCATGACCCGGCCCGATTGCGAGAGAATCGGTAGCGCCACGCAAATAATGCCGGGCTCGTGCTCCTCGTCATCGAACGCATGGCCGCGGGCACGAATGGTTTCCAACTCCGCGCGCAGGGCGCGGCGGCTGGTCAGCGTCTTGTCGGTGAACTTGTGATAGCTCTGCTGCTTGATGATCCGATCCTGATCATCCAGCGGGCTCCAGGCGAGCATCGCTTTGCCCACGCCGGTGCAGTAAACCGGTCCGACTTTTCCGGCCTGCGAATACATCTCGACCGGCACGCGGGCATTGCGCTTGTCGACATAAAGAACCTGCGCGTTGTCAAGCTGCGCCAGATGCACCGTCTCGCCGATTTCCCGTGATAAATCATCAAGATAGGGGCGCGCGACCGGGGCGAGAGAGGCTTGCTGCCACGCGTTGTGGGCGAGGCGAACCAGCCGCACACCCAGCGTATAAGTCTGCCGATCCGCGTCAAAGGCCAGCATGCCCTGATGGGTCAGGGTCTGCAGCAAACGGTAGAGCGTGGCTTTCGGATAATCGCTTGCTTCCAGCAATTCGCGAAACCGCACTGGGCGGCCAAACGCCGCCACCTGGTCAAGCACAGAGAGCGCCTTGCCAACGGTTCCATCGCTATGCTCAGATCGAGCCATAAATCCTCCCAGACAGACATCGCCTCATTCTCCCAAAATCGGTGATGCCTGTTGACAAGCCATACTGAGTCGCGGTTTAGTTTTCAATATCCGAAATTCAGTTTCACATAGTGGAACAA
>JANQRE010000019.1 GCA_028284705.1 Paracoccaceae bacterium
CGGACAGGGTGCGACACCTGAATCGGTGGCCGCCATTCGAGAACAGCTTGGCCTGGACCGCAATCCCGTTGCCCGCTACTTCGAGTGGTTGGCAGGTGCTCTGGGTGATCACCTGCCAGCGCGGGATCTGATCGTGTCGGGGCAACATCGCATTGTCGTTGGGCAATATGATCAGCTGGCGGATGCCTTTGATCGCCCGTTCATGGTGCCGGCTAAAGCTCTGACATGCCTGCCGGGCGTCCGATTTATGGCGGGCAAACAGTCCATCACCTGGCACCATTTGCTGTGCGACAGCCACGAAGTCATTTTCGCCAACGGTCTGGCGTCTGAGACGCTGCGTCTCGGACCGGAGTTCCTTGTGTCACAGACCCGGCGGGATTTGACGGACTTGTCGCGGGCAACGGGCCGTCGCATTACGCGGCTGACTGTTTACCCGACCGCCCTGCCCTGCCTCACGGTTGGAGCGGCGCGGCGGGCGATCAGGAACAGAGCATCACGCGCTGACTATGCGCAGCGGGAGCATGGCCTGGTGGCATAAGGGTCGGAGATCGGCATGGGTGGATTTTAGCCGGCAGAGCGATCAGGACAGCTCTTCATAGGTTGCGGCGTAATGCACCGGGAAATTCACCGAGCGGGCGATGAAACAGACCGAGTGAATCTTGCCATGGACGGCATCTGCGGCGGCGAGATCGGTGCCGGGCGCGACCGTGATATGTGGTTTCAGCGTCGCGGAGAGGAAGCGGCCCGCGCCGGAGGGCTCGTTTTCGCCTTCGGCCTCGGGCGTGTCTTCATAGCCGTGGACCTCGATCCCGGAGTCGAAGGCGAGATGGAGGTACCAGAGCATATGACAGGAGGCCAAGGCGGAGAGAAGCAGGTCCTCGGGGTTGTGCAGCGTGGGATCGCCGCCGAGAAGCGGATCATTGGAGCAGAGGATTTCCGGCTTGCCGGGCGTGGTGACGGACCATGTGCGGTCATAGCCCTTGTAGCTGCGGTTGCCCTGGCCGAGATTGCCGGTCCAGCGGATGCGGGAGGTGTAGATGCTCATGCTTTGAAAACCTCGCCCATGTCTTTGAAACCTTTGACTTCTATCGGATTGCCGGAGGGGTCGCGGAAGAACATCGTCCATTGCTCGCCAGGCTGACCTTCGAAGCGGGCGGAGGGCGGGATGACCCAATCCACCCTCGCGGCCTCAAGCCGGTCAGCCAGGGCGCGCCAGTCGTCATATCCGAGGACGAGACCGAGATGCGGCATGGGGACCATGTGCTCCCCAACCTTGCCAGTATTGGTCGTCTCGAAAGGTGTGCCCTTGTGCAGAGAAATCTGATGACCGAAGAAATCGAAATCGACCCAGGTGTCGGTGGAGCGGCCCTCGGCACAGCCCAAAGTGCCGCCGTAAAAGGTGCGCGCGGCGTCGAGGTCGGTGACGTGATAGGCGAGGTGGAACGGTGTCGGCATGGGCCGAGACTGCGCCAGCGGCGATGCGACGACAAGGGTCATTCGGCGGTTTATCGCGTGCCGTCCGAGAGAGGCCTAGTGCGCGGGCGCACAGGCCGGTATTGCAGTCACATGCTGGACCGCCGCCTCTTTCTGATCAGCCTTGCCGCACTCGCCGCTTGTGGGCGCGATGACCCGCCCGCGCGGGCCGCCCCGTTCGATCCGCCGCTCTATCCGGGCGAGACGCCGGAAGTGCGGGCACTGGTGAATAAATGGGCGGATCACTATGAAATCCCGCGCACGCTTTTGCACCGGGTGATCCAACGCGAAAGCGATTATCGCGCCGATGCGCGCAACGGACCCTATTGGGGTATGATGCAAATCCTGCCGCAGACCGCGCGCACGATGGGCCATCGGGGACCGCCGCAGGAGTTGCTCGATGCGGACACCAATCTGAAATACGCGACGAAATATCTGCGCGGGGCGTGGCTGGTCTCCGATGGCGATGAGGCCACCGCAGTGAGCTGGTATGCGCGGGGCTATTACTACGAAGCCAAACGGCGCGGGATGCTGGTGGAAACGGGTTTGCGACCGGGTTGAGCGCCGTCAGAGTTCAAAAATCGGTCTAAACGCGTTACCCTTCGGTCAGGTCAGTGCCGGAGGACGTCATGAAGTACATTCTGATCGCATCAACCCTCGTCATCTTTCTCGCAGCTTGCCAGATCGAGCCCCTAAGGCGCGTCAAGACCGAACCCCTGCCCGACAGCACGATCACGCTGGAGGGCATGGAATACACGTTGAAGCGCAACCGGCTGCTCGACGGGCCGAATGCCGGGGGCGAAGGCTGGGCCATTGTCTATAATGGCCGGGTCGTGGGCTGCGCCGAGGCCAATGAGGAATGGTGCCTGAAGGCCCTGCGGGCCGCGAAGGCTGGCGCCCGGGACGAGGGCGGTATGTATTGAGGCGGCGTGAGGGGTCGGATAGGACCCGCCGCACCTGACAGATCGGAAACGCCGACGGGCGATTGTCTGCGGGCCAGTGTCGCCGCGCCAGTGTCGACGGGCCATTGTGGCCGCCTGAGCGAGCGCTTAGGGTGGCCGCAAAACTGCCAACGCGGAGAAAGACCCTATGTCCGACGACACCGAAAGCTACGGCTTCGACACGCTTCAAATTCACGCAGGCGCCCGGCCTGACCCCGCCACCGGCGCGCGTCAGACGCCGATCTACCAATCGACGGCCTATGTGTTTCGCGATGCCGATCACGCGGCGGCTTTGTTCAACCTGCAGGAGGTTGGCTTCATCTATTCGCGGCTGACCAACCCGACCGTCGCAGTGCTGCAGGAGCGCATTGCGACGCTGGAAGGTGGCGTGGGGGCAGTCTGCTGCTCGTCCGGCCATGCGGCACAAATCATGGCGCTCTTCCCGCTGATGCAACCGGGCTGCAATGTCATCGCCTCGACCCGGCTTTATGGCGGTACGGTCACGCAATTTTCCCAGACAATCAAACGCTTCGGCTGGGAAGCTAAATTCGTCGATTTCGACGATTTGGACGCGGTGAAGGCCGCGGTGGACGACAACACCCGTGCGATTTTCGGGGAAGCGATTGCGAACCCGGGCGGCTACATCATGGATGTGCGCGCGATTGCCGATATCGCGGATGCCGCACAGGTGCCGCTGATCATCGACAACACCTCCGCCACGCCGTATCTCTGCCGCCCCATTGAGCATGGTGCGACGCTGGTGGTGCATTCGACGACGAAATACCTCACCGGCAACGGCACCGTGACCGGTGGCTGCGTGGTGGATTCGGGCACGTTCGACTGGGCCGCGTCCGGCAAATTCCCCTCGCTCAGCGAACCGGAGCCCGCCTATCACGGGTTGAAATTCGCCGAGACATTCGGACCCCTAGCCTTCACCTTCCATGGCATCGCTGTGGGTCTGCGCGACCTTGGCATGACAATGAATCCGCAAGGCGCGCATTATACGTTGATGGGGATCGAAACGCTGTCGCTGCGCATGGAGCGGCACATTGAGAACGCCGTGAAAGTGGCTGAATGGCTTGAGAAAGATGATCGCATTGATGCGGTGACCTATGCCGGTTTGAAGTCCTCGCCCTATTTTGAGCGCGGCAAGTCGGTGTGCCCGCGGGGCGCCGGCGCGCTCTTCACTGTCGCGGTGAAAGGTGGTTACGAGGCCTGCGTGAAACTTGTCGATAGCCTGGAGATTTTCAGCCATGTAGCGAACCTGGGTGATACGCGCTCGCTGATCATCCACTCCGCCTCCACAACCCACAGACAGCTGACGGCGGAGCAGCAAGAAGCCGCGGGGGCGGCCCCCAATGTGGTGCGCCTGTCCATCGGGATTGAGGATGCCGACGACCTGATCCGCGACCTCGATCAGGCGCTGTCGAAAGCGACGTCATAGCGATATAGCATCGGCGCGGCTGGCTCACGGAACTGTCAGCCGCGCCGGAACTCGCGGGTTCCCGAACGTATTCAGAGGCTTGCCTGCGGAAATTCATCGCCAGGGCCATTTCCTCACCTTTCTCTTAACCAAATTCTGAGATAGATTAACGCGCATGGGTTGGGCGAGCGCCGTCGCGCGACCCGTGACGACGTGGTTGAACGGGCTGATATGGTTCCCAATTTCGCTCTCGATCTGTCTGAGGACGGCATTGTCCTTATGCACCGCCTGGCCGATGGGTCCGGGTGGGAGACGGTTGCGGAAGTGTCGTTGGACAGCCCCGATCTGGCGATCCTGCTGAAAGGTCTGAAAGCGCAGGCCGAGGCGCTGGAAGGCACTGAATTTACGACGAAGTTGATCCTGCCGCCGTCGCAGCTTCTTTATGCAAACATCCCCGTTGGCCATGACGTACAAGGCGATGTGGAACGTGCGCTGGAAGCCCGCACGCCTTACGCGATTGACGATCTGAGCTACGATATCCGCGGCACATCGCCGGAAGTCCAAGTTGTGGCCGTGGCACGCGAGACCTTACGCGAGGCGGAAGGGTTCATCGAACCTTACGGGTTGAACGCGGTGGGCTTTACCGCGAGCCCCGATCAGACGCTTTTTCCCGGTGAGCCCAATCTTGGCCTGACCACTTTGGGCGAGACGATGGGCTTTGAGCCCGACCTTGATCCCGTGGCGCCGCGCGATCCCGAGGCAGAGGAAGAGGTCGAGGCTGCGGAGGCGGTCGAGGCCGAGGCGGGTGACAAGGATACCCGCGACGACCCTGCTGACGAGGAGCTCGCAGCATCAGAAGAGACATCGGACGAAGCCCCGCAGGCGGAGCCTGAGGACGAGAGCGATCCGGAGCCCGAATCTGAGCCGGAGGAGGTCACGGCTGCCGCCGAAGAGCCTGAGGAGGAGGCCGGGCTCAGCGCGCCAGCGGCGTTTTCGAGCCGTAGACGCTCTCCCGAAGCCGATCCGAAAGTCACCGGCGAGCGGGTAACGAAACTGTCCGCGCGTATGTCGATCCCCGACAAAGCGCCGAAACTGGCCGGAGCGAAGCCGAAACCGCTGTCCGTGCAGCCGCCCGCGCCAACGGTGAAAGTGCCGCCGCCCTTAAGCGAAACGTCGCGGCCCGTGCCGCCGCCGGTGATCCCGGCACCACGCAAGGAAGCTGCGGCGGAGGCACCGTCGAGCCCCGGCAAACTGGCCGGTGCCGGGTCTGCGATTGCCGCACGCATGGCGGCACGGAAAGAAAAGCGCAACGAAGCGGAGGCCACGGAACCCGATCCCGTCATCGGGCTGGCCGTGCAGCAGGTCGGCGGCAAACCGCGCCGTCTGGGCCTGATGCTGACGCTGGCGCTGTTGATCGCGCTTGGGCTTTTTGCGGTGCTGAGCTCTTTCATCGTGCCCGAAGGCAGCGTCGCGCGGATGCTGGAGCGCGAGGAGGAAGCGGTTTCCGTCGAGCCGGAGGTGGAGGCCCCGGCGATCGCTGATGAGGAAGCGGCGGACCTGGAGTTGGCCTCCCTGCCCGCCGAAACCTTTGATCAGACAGCGCCCGGGTTTGCGCTGCCACAGGACGAACCCGACCAGACGGGAGGCGTGACATTTGAGGTCCTGCCCCCGGCGCAGATGACGCTGGATGATGCGGAGACGGCCTATGCGCTAAGCGGCATCTGGCAGAAGGCGCCGGAGTTGGACAATGCGATTGCGACGCGGAGTTTGGACGATCTCTACATCGCGTCACTGGACCCGGATGTGGAGTTTCAGGACGCACCCGCGCTGGCCTCTTTCCCGGCGGAAAGTGACGATGTGTTGCTGGTGAACCCAGTGGCGCCACCGCCACCCGATTTGCGGTTCGCCTTTGATGAGCGCGGCTTGATCCGGCCGTCTGTTGGTGGGTCCGTGAACCCCGAGGGCGTGCTGATCTACCTTGGAAAACCGCCTGTTGAGGCGATCCCGCGGCCTGAAAACCTGATCCCGGAGCCCGAAGCGGAAGTCGATGACAGGCTTGCGGGCATCCGCCCTGCCCCGCGGCCCGATGATCTGGTTGAAACCCAGGAGCGCGCGACGCTGGGTGGGTTCAGCCGTGAGGAACTGGCCCGGGTGCGCCCGGTGCAACGTCCGCAATCGGCGCAAGCGCAAGCCGAAGCACAGGCCGAGGCGATTGCACAGGCGCTGGCGGAGGCGGAAGAAAGCGCGCCGGAGGAGGCCGATCCGTTCGCCTCTGCCACGCGACTGGCCGTGGCCTCTTCCGTTGAACCGGCGGCCAGACCGCGGAATTTCAACCGCGTCGTAACGGCAGCCCGGCGCGCGCAGGAACGGGCCGCACAGCGTGCCTCGCGGCAGGAGAGTGCTGCGGTTCAGACGGCCTCGGCGTCAACTGCAGCCGCGCCGTCGCGTGGATCTGGCCCGGCTGTGGCCCGCTCCAGCCGCACCAATCCGACCGGACCGACCCGTGCTGCTGTGGCGCGCGCCGCGACGGACAACAATGCGCTGGCACTTGGTCGGGTCTCGCTGATCGGCGTCTTTGGCACCGCCTCGAACCGCCGCGCGCTGGTGCGCATGCCCAACGGGCGGTTCAAGAAGGTCAGCGTCGGTGATCGTGTGGATGGCGGTCGGGTCGCGGCGATTGGCAGCGATCAACTGCGCTATACCAAGGGTGGGCGCACGGTGACGTTGAAGATGCCGAAAGGCTGAGGACCGATCCCCCGATCCCTCGACCCTCATCGCATCGATCCATCGGCGATTTCGGAGTATCTCCTGGCGAATTTGGCGCGTCCTGTCCACATATACAATCGGCGCAGCTCACCCGCATATACAGTTCGTTATCCGAGTCGCCTTAGGGTAAAGGGCGGTAGGGAGAGGGCTAGTTTGGGCATCTTTCGCTAACGCTTCAGCGTCCTGTTTCGGCGCGCGCCTTACACGAGATAGAGCGCGGCGAGCCCCAAAAAGGCAAAGAAACCAACAACATCCGTGACCGTCGTGACGAAAGCGCCCGAGGCCAGCGCCGGGTCCACGCCAATTTTATCGAGCACCACGGGAATCAAAATGCCCGCCAGTGCGGCAACCACAAGATTGACCACCATCGCTGCTGCAATCACTGCGCCCAAAAGCGGCGTGCCGAACCAGATCACGCCGACGATACCCATGATCACCGCAAAGATCAGGCCGTTGATGAGGCCAGAGAGCACCTCGCGGCGGACCACCCGCCAGAGGTTTGAGCCAGTCAGGTCCTTCGTGGCAATGGCGCGCACGGCCACCGTCAGGGACTGCGTGCCGGCATTACCGCCCATGGATGCCACGATCGGCATGAGCACGGCGAGAGCCACGATCTGGGCCAGGATGTCCTCGAACTGCGCGATCACGACGGAGGCCAGGATCGCGGTGATCAGGTTCACGAAGAGCCATGGGAACCGCTGACGAACCGTCTCGAGCGTGCGGTCCGAGACGCTTTCCTCCGCGCCCACGCCAGCGAGGCGCAGGATGTCCTCCTCGGCCTCTTCGTCCAGCACCGCCATAGCATCGTCGATGGTGATGACCCCGACGAGGCGCTCATCCTCATCGACCACCGGCGCCGAGATCAGGTGGTACTGGTTGAAGGCATAGGCCACGTCCTCCTCCGGCTGGCTTACCGGGATGGTGCGAAAACTGTCCTCCAGGATCGCCTTCAGCGCTGTGATCCGTGGTGAGGACAGGAGCTTGCCGAGCGTCACGTAACCCACCGGATGATAGGCCGGATCGACCAGGATGACGTGGTAGAACTGTTCCGGCAGCTCCGATTGTTCACGCATGAAATCAATGGTTTGACCGACATTCCAATCTTCTGGCACCACCACCATTTCGCGCTGCATGAGGCGCCCGGCAGAGAATTCGGGGTAACTCAGCGCCTGCTCAACGGCGACCCGGTCGGCCTCCTCCAACGCGTCGAGGATTTTCTCCTGCTGGTCATCCTCGAGGTCTTCGACCAGATCGACCACATCGTCGGATTCCAGATCGCGCACGGCATCGGTCAGGACATGCGCAGGCAGGAACTCGATCACCTCCTCGCGGAGATTTTCCTCAAGCTCAGACAAGACCTCACCGTCGAGCCCCGTGGACCAAAGCGAGAGAAGCGCGCGGCGCTCGGCTCCGCTGATCTGCTCCAGAAGGTCAGCGATATCAGCCGGGTGAAGCGGCTCCAGCAGGACATCGAGCGCCTTGGCATCGGCCTGTTCAACGGCGTCCAGCACGTCACCCACAAGACCACGCTCAAGCGCGTAATCCTCTTCCGGGGTCTCGACTGTGGTCTGCTCGTCGGACATCTGGGCCTCACCTCAAGCGCGGTTCGGCGCGACCATAGCCAAAGGGATTTCGAGGCGATAGGCGAAAAAAGGGAGATTTTCTAAAGGCGCGATTGAGGTTAGGCAGGGGTATGACGCGAGTTTTGCGAGGCCAGACGCTGAGTTTTCTCAGCGACCCCTTTGAAACCGCCCCCGACGCCGCTGTGCGCCATCACCGGCGCGGCGCGGTCGTGGTGGAGGATGGGGTCATCACATGGGTCGGGCCGGAGGATCAGGTACCAACCCACGACGCCGAAATCAGCGATTATGGCGACGCGTTGATTATGGCCGGGTTCATCGATGCCCACGTGCATTATCCGCAGACCGCGATGATCGCGAGCTGGGGCAAACGCCTGATCGATTGGCTGAACAGCTACACCTTCCCGGAGGAGGCGCGGTTCGGCGATGCGGTTTACGCCCGCGAGATCGCGGATCGATATCTTGATCTGGTGCTGGCGCAGGGCACGACGACGATGTGTAGCTATGCGACGATCCACCCCGAGAGCGTGGACGCGTTTTTTCAGGCGGCAGAGGCACGGCGGCTACGGGCGCTGGCGGGCAAGACCTGTATGGATCGAAACGCGCCTGACAACCTGCGCGACACGGCGCAATCGGCCTATGATGACAGCAAAGCCCTGCTGGAGAGATGGCATGGGCGCGGGCGTCTGGACTACGTGATCACGCCGCGGTTCTCCCCGACCTCGACGCGCGAGCAGCTTGAGGCATTAGGCGCGCTCTGGGCCGAACATCCCGACTGCCTGATGCAGACCCATCTGAGCGAGCAGGTGGAGGAGATCGCCTGGGTGCGCGAGCTCTTTCCCGAGGCGCGGGACTATCTCGACACCTATGAGCAAAGCGGGTTGCTGGGGGCGCGCGGTGTCTATGGCCATGCGATCCATCTCGAACCGCGCGAGGTTGACCGGATCAAAGAGGTAGGCGCGGCTCTTGTGCATTGCCCGACCTCAAACGCGTTCATCGGCTCCGGCCTCTTTCGCATGGCCGATCTGAAGGCCAAGGGCCTGTCGGTCGGGCTGGCCACGGATACCGGCGGCGGGTCGTCCTTTTCGATGCTGCGCACCATGGCCTCGGCCTATGAGATCGGCCAATTGGCCGGCACGGCCTTGCATCCGGCTGAGCTTTTGTGGCTCGCGACGCAAGGCTCGGCACAGGCGCTGCATCTTGGCAACCGCATCGGCAATCTCGCCGCGGGGAAAGAGGCGGATATCGTGGTGCTGGATCTAGCCTCCACGGAGGCGATTGCGCAACGCGCGGCACGGGCCGAGAGCCTTTGGGAACAGGTTTTCCCCACAATCATGATGGGCGATGATCGGGCCGTGCGCGATGTGCTCATCGCGGGGCGCAGTTTTTCCCAGAAAAACTGAGAGCAAATTTTCCTCAGAAAATTTGGGCGCCTAGCAGCCCGGCTGCGCGAAGACCAAAACCCAGAGGTCACCCGCCCCGCGGGCCGCACCATATTCGGTGGCTTGCGTCGTCAGGTTGTTCGCGCGGTGGCCGGAACTTGCCATCCATGTGGCCATCACCGCTTCGGGCGTTTTCTGACCTTGCGCAATGTTCTCAGCCACGAAACAGAAGCTGTAGCCTTGCCGCTTAATCCGTTGGGATGGCTTGGAATTATCGGATCCGGTATGGGAGAAGAACCGGTTTGCGGCCATATCATTGGCATGCGCCTGCGCCGCGGCGGTGAGCTGCGCCGATTGGCTGAGCGCCGGCAAGCCGTTGGCCGCGCGCACGGCATTGAGCTGGCTGCCGACATCGCTGCGGGCCACGACCGGGGTGGCTGCGGGCGCGGGCGCCTGAGCGGTTGGTTCTTCGGGCGTGCAGGCGACAAGCGCCAGACAGGTCGCGACAAGTGAAATTGGTTTCATCATGGAAATTCCCCCTCAATCCGACGCGAGCGCCGTCGCCAATGCATTTTGTCGGGCAACGATAGCAGTCCTATCGATACCGGTCACCTCTCCGGACGCGACGACCCGGCGCCCCTCCACGATGAGGTCGCGCACCTGAGTGGGGCCCGCGAGCACCAGCGCGGCAGAGTCCCAGGAGCCCGCGGCCTCAACCTGGCTCATGTCCCAGATCGCGATATCGGCGCGGTAACCTTTTGCGATCTGGCCGCATTCGGAACCGCGCCCGAGGACCTGCGCGCCGCCGCGCGTGGCAATTTCAAGCGCTTCCCGGGCGCTCATGGCGTCCCCACCGTTCGCGACCCGCTGCAAGAGCATGGCCTGGCGCGCTTCCAGAACGAGGTTTCCGTTGTCGTTGGAGGCGGAACCGTCGACGCCGAGACCGACCTTGACGCCAGCGTCCCGCATGGCGCGGACAGGCGCAATGCCCGAGCCGAGGCGGCAATTCGAACAAGGACAATGCGCAACACCGGTCTGGGATTTGGCAAAGAGATCAATCTCTTGCCCGTCAAGTTTTACGCAATGGGCGTGCCAGACATCGTCGCCGGTCCAGCCGAGATCCTCGGCATATTGGCCGGGACGACAGCCGAATTTCTCCAGGCTGTAGGCGATGTCTTCGTCATTTTCGGCCAGATGGGTGTGGAGCATCACGCCCTTGTCGCGCGCCAGGATCGCGGCCTCCCGCATGAGGTCTCGGGAGACGGAAAAGGGCGAACAGGGGGCGATGCCGATGCGGATCATGGCGCCGGGCGATGGGTCTTGGAAGGCATCGATGACGCGGATACAATCGCTTAGGATCGCCTCTTCATCTTCAACGAGGCTGTCAGGTGGCAGACCGCCATCGCTTTCGCCGATGGACATCGACCCGCGGGTGGCGTGGAACCGCAGACCCACCTCCTGAGCGGCGGCAACGGTGTCATCGAGACGCGATCCATTCGGATAGAGATAGAGGTGGTCCGAGGTCATCGTGCAGCCCGAAAGCGCGAGTTCGGCAAGCCCGATCTGAGCGGAGACAAACATGTGCTCGGGCGTGAAGCGGGACCAGATGGGATAGAGGGCCTGCAACCAGCCGAAGAGGAGCGCATCCTGCGCGGCGGGCACGGCGCGGGTGAGCGTCTGGAAGAGATGGTGGTGGGTGTTCACAAGACCCGGCGTGACGAGGCAGCCGCGTGCGTCGATGGTGTCACCTGTGGTCGTAAGCCCCTGCCCGATCTCGATAATTTCACCGTCGCGGATCAGGATATCGGTGTTCTGATGCTCCATACGCGCGTCATCCATGGTCAGGATGTGGCGGGCGTTCCGGATCAGAAGCTCAGGCATTCAGGAGGTCCATGGCGGCGGCGTGAAGCTCGGGCGTTGCGGCGGCAAGGGCGGCCCCGCCCTGATCGACCGGATCGCCCTGCCAATTGGTGACGATGCCGCCCGCCGCTTCGATCACAGCGATGGGAGCCTGAATGTCATAGGCCTCCAGCCCCGCCTCGATCACCAGATCGATCTGTCCGGCGGCGAGCAGCGCATAAGCGTAGCAATCCATGCCATAGCGGGTGAGTTTGCATCTCGCAGCGACGCGGTGGAAGGCGGCTCCGTCGGCTTTTGTGCCGACCTCCGGGAAGGTGGTGAATATGATCGCATCTTCGAGCGCTCTGGTGCGGGAAACCTTCAGATCACGCGCGCCAAGCGGCCCGGTCATGGTGGCCACCGGTCCCGCCCCGATGAACCGCTCGCCGATATAAGGCTGATCAATCAGGCCCAGGATCGGTTTGGTACCGTCATGGCAGGCAATCAACGTCCCCCAGGTCGGCGTGCCGGAGATGTAACCGCGGGTGCCATCGATGGGATCGAGCACCCAGGTGAGGCCGGATGTGCTGGGTTTGGCGCCATATTCCTCGCCCAGAATACCGTCCTCGGGCCGCTCGGCATCGAGGATGGCGCGCATGGCGGCCTCGGCGGCGCGGTCGGCGACGGTGACGGGGTCGAAATCTGCCTGTTTTGACTCGGTGGCCAGCGCGGTACCGCGAAAGTATCGCAGCGTCTCGGATTTGGCGGCATTTGCGAGACGGATGGCAAAGGGGATCAGATCGTCGGCAGTCATGGCTCCTCGCTGCCATGTCGCCGCATGGTTTGCAACTCCGGGCGCGGCGTTCTAGGTCAGAACCGGGCAGCAAGGAGGCAGGCATGCGCGCGTTCCAAGTCACCGAAATCGGCACCCCACCGGAGTTGCGGGACATCTCCACGCCGGAACCCGGAGCGGGTGAGGTGTTGATCCGCATCCATGCCTGCGGATTGAATTTTGCGGATTTGCTGATGGTGAAGGGCGCCTATCAGGAGACGCCGGAGCCGCCATTCACGCTGGGCCTGGAAGTGGCGGGTCAGGTTGTCGCCTTGGGCGAGGACGTGACCGCCCCTGCGGTTGGGGCGCGGGTTGCGGTGTTTAGCGGCTCAGGGGGTCTGGCCGAGTTTGGGTGTTTTCCCGCAGCGCTTTGCGTCGAGTTGCCCGACAGCGTGAGCTTCGAGCAGGGCGCGGCGTTTCAGGTGGCCTATGGCACATCCCATCTGGCGCTGACCCATCGCGCGCAACTGCAAGCGGGCGAGCGGTTATTGGTCACCGGGGCGGCTGGCGGCGTCGGACTGACCGCGGTGGAACTGGGCGCTTTGATGGGCGCCGAAGTCATCGCCGCCGCACGGGGGCCGGAGAAGCTGGCGGTCGCCAAAGCAGCGGGGGCTGCGCATCTGATCGACACCGGCGAGGCCGATCTGCGCGACGCGGTGAAGGCGCTTGGCGGCGCGGATGTGGTTTATGACGCGGTCGGGGGTGACTTGTTCAAGGCGGCTCTGCGGGCCTGCAACCCCGAGGCGCGCATTCTGGCCATCGGTTTTGCCAGCGGCGAGGTCCCGGCCCCGCCCGCGAACCATCTTCTGGTGAAGAACATCTCGGTGATGGGGTTCTATTGGGGCGGGTATCTGAGATTTCGCCCCCATGTGCTCACCGACAGTCTCGCAACCCTGATGGGCTGGCTCGCGGCAGGCAAAATCACACCGCATATCTCGCACACGTTACCTTTGGTGGAGGCCGCAGAGGGGTTGGAACTGCTGAGATCCCGAAAGTCGACCGGGAAAGTGGTGATCATGCCATAGGCGGCCACGACGATCGCGCCCGCACAGCACAAATCCTGCGGACAAGCATCCCTCTCCCTACCACCGTCCATCCTGAGGCGATTCGGATAAGGCGAGGTTTACGCCGCAAAATTTCGTTGAGGCGCAAAGTTTCTTTGACGTGAGTTGGAGACCGCCCAATACCAGAGGTCGATGCGCAGGGGTCAGTCTGCGGAGGATTGGTAAGCGCTAATCGCCAGGTCAGGCGCGTTTGAGCGCCAATTGCGCAGGAAGTTTCGGGCGCCACTCGGAGAGATATGCGTCGCGGATCAGATCTGCGAGCGCGGCCAGAACCTCGTCACTATTCTGCTGCACATAGAGGATGATCTGCGAGGTGCCGGGATCGGGCAGCGTGCCATCGTGGTCAATCGGCTCGGTGCCGCGCGGATAGACGCCTTTAATCGCGGCGTGGATCGCGAGATCGGCGCTGACAACGGCCTCCACGGCGTTGTCGAGGTCGGAGTCGACCACCATGTTCCAGGAGAACTCGGACTGGTCGAGCCGTTTCAGGACCCCGCCGCGGAAAATACAGTTCTGGCAGAAGGCGACGGGCAGAGGGCGCTCTTTCCAGGCGTGGCCGCCGGTAGCCCCAATCCAGAGAAGTGGAAGCTGCACAAGGGTTTCGCCGCCGGGGCCGGGTTCATCCTCTGTGGTCAGGATCAGGTCACATTCCCCGCGCGAGAACATCTCCCGCAGGCGGGTCGTGGGGGCCGAGACGAGGCGCATCTGCACGCGCGGGAAATCGGTCGCGAATTGCCGCAGAACCGGCGGGATATAGGGGTGGATGATGTCGTGAGGTACGCCGACGACCAACTCACCCTCATATTCCTTGGCTGTCAGGCGGCCATAGGCCTCGTCATTCAAGGCCAGCATGCGGCGGGCGTAACTGAGCAGTTGTTCGCCCGACGCGGTGGGCGTGACGGTTCGGTTTGCGCGGTCGAGAAGCTGCACATCGAGCGCCTCTTCAAGACGCTTCAGCTGCATCGAAACGGCGGATTGCGTGAGGTGCAGAGCCCCCGCCGCCTTGGTCACGCCGCCATGATCGGCGACGGCCACGAAAGAGCGCAGAGCGGTTAGGTCGAGATTGCGCGGCATATCAATCCTCGTGATGCATTACCTATCAATCATTCATTTTTCATATGAACCACAAGCTGCCATATAGATCAACAAGAATGATTGAAACGCTGAAAAGCATCACGAACCCGAAAGGACTGAGATATGGCTGAACTGACCTCTGCCCTCAACTTCAATCGGACGTCCCGCCGTAGGCTGATGTCCTACCTGAGCCTTTACCGCCAACGCAAAGCGCTGGCCAATCTGGACGATCATCTGCTGCGCGATCTGGGCCTGACCCGCGAAGAAGCCCTGCGCGAAGCGGATCGCCCTCTCTGGGATGCACCATCGCATTGGCGCTAAGGAACCTCTTCCCGAGGCTGTTCCCTGCTCGGGAAATCTCAAGCCCGGCTCTCTCCCCGAGAGCTGGGCTTTTTCTTTTGAAGTTAGAGCTTTAGGCGGCGTCGTTCATGTCGCGTAATCCGATATCGGCGACTCGATCAGCCGTCACTTTCCACACCACATCCTTGTCAAACGCGGTCCAGCCCGGCTCGTCCGCCTCCAGCGGTTCGGAGGCGATGACGATGCCGTTCGGCATCTTGCGGTGATAGAGCGTGGGGCAGAGATCGTCGCTCGCATGACGCAGCGCATAGATCGCCTTGCCGTCTGAGAGGACCAGCGTGATGCGATCTGGTGGATCACCTCTCTGCCGCAACGTGCTGATCTGATGCAGAGTTTTGGAGATCGCGCGGACCGGATCGCCATCGAGGCCCGCCGCGATCAGCAACAGGAACAGGAGTTCGGAGTCGGTCGTTCCGCGGCGCATCAGGTAGATCTCGTCGGGCAGCGTGGCCTCTAACTGGCGGCGCACGCGATCAAAGGCGCCGAGTTGGCCATTATGCATGAAGGCCCAGTTGCGCCACCCGAACGGGTGGCAATTAGCGCGCGTAGTCTCCGCCCCGGTCGAGGCGCGGACATGGGCGAGAAAGAGCGGCGATCGGATCATCCGGCAAAGGCTGGGCAGATTGCCATCGGACCAGGCGGGCATGACATCGCGGAACAGGCCGGGCCGGGTTTCTTCAGGCATGTACCAGGCAATGCCGAACCCATCACCATTGACGGCGAGCTTTGCCTCGGTGGCGTCCTGGCTTTGGGTCAGGAGCGAATGGGTGGGGGTGATCACCACCTCTTCAAGCGGGACCGGCGCACCGATCCAGGCCGCAACGCGGCACATTAGTGACGATTTTCAAGCATTTGCGCCATGGCCTTCACCTGACGACTGGCGGTGGTTTCGCAGAGCGGCGGGATGAAGGCATGAACCAGCGCGGCGCCGCCCGCGATGAACAGCCGGGAGGAGAATTTCAATGCGAAGCGCATATGACCGAAATAGGTCTCCCCGACGCTGGCCGGGTGATCGCGGAAACCTGCAAAGAACGAGGCGCGGGTTTGGGGTGTTTCGGTCGGGTGCATGGCTGTCTCTCCTCACGTTTCGAGGAGTTTGCACCGTCTGGCAGTCAAACTTGTCCCAAACTGAACTGGCATTCGGAAAAATATTGGGATAATTTCCACAACATGAGTGATACTATCGACGAAAAAGATCGCGATATCTTGCGATTGCTGCAGAAAGATGCCGCACGCAGCATCGATGCGCTGGCCGAGGCGGTGCATCTTTCCCGCAATGCGTGCTGGCGGCGGATCAAACGATTGGAGGAGACGGGCGTCATTGAGGCCCGTGTTGCGCGGCTGAACGCGAAGAAGCTGGGGCTGGGACTGATGGCGATTGTTCTGCTCAGGGCCGCCGACCACAATCCCGGCTGGCTGGAGAAGTTTCACAATGCCGTACGTCGCCTGCCCGAAATAACCGAGGCCCATCGGATGAGCGGCGATCTGGATTATGTGCTGCGCGTGCATGTGGCGGATATGGAGGACTATGACAGGTTCTACAAAACCCTGACCAGATTGGTGCCCTTGCGCGATATTTCGGCCAGTTTCGTGATGGAAAATCTCAAGGATTCAACAGAATTGCCGCTTTGACAGGCAGGCTTAACCAAAAACATGACAGTTTTCGTTATATTTACGGCCCTGGGTGCCGGATTTCCTTGAAATATGGCCCCGCCTGCCCCACATTTAGCGCATACCTACGACACCGCCCCTCTCATGGGGCCCATCTTCTTAGCCTAACGGGAGAATATATCGATGGAACAATATGTGAGGGCACAATCGACCGCCGGCATTTCCGCCGAGCAGCTCGATGAGGGCCTGCGCGCATATATGAGCAAGGTCTATGGACTGATGTCCATGGCCATGGTGATCACGGGCGTCGTCGCCTTCGTGGTCGGCAATAATGACGCGATGCTGGCCGCTATCTTCGGCACGCCGCTGAAATGGGTGGTGATGTTTGCACCGCTCGTCGTTGTTTTTGCCTTCGGCGCCATGGTGAACCGCATGTCCGCTGGGGCCGCACAGCTCGTCTTCTGGGCCTTCTCGGCTCTGATGGGTCTGTCGATCAGCTACATCTTCGCGATCTTCACCGGCATGTCGATTGCGCAAACCTTCTTCGCAACTGCTGCCGCGTTCGCCGGTCTGAGCCTCTGGGGCTACACCACGAAGAAAGACATCAGCGGTTGGGGCAGCTTCCTGATCATGGGTGTGATCGGCCTGATCGTGGCCTCTGTGATCAATATCTTCATCGGCTCGGCAGCCATTCAGTTCGCCGTCTCGGTGCTGGGTATCCTGATCTTCGCGGGTCTGACCGCCTATGACACGCAGCGCCTGAAGAACGACTACGTTCAGATGGCCTATGCAGGTGCACACGACTGGATCGCGAAATCTGCGATTATGGGTGCGCTGAGCCTCTACCTGAACTTCCTGAACATGTTCATGTTCATGCTGCAGTTTATGGGCAGCCAGGAATAACAGTTTCCAAGTTCAAAAACGAAAAGGCCGGTCAGAGCGACCGGCCTTTTTCTTTGCGTAGTGATGAGCGCTTCAGCGGTTGTGATACCACTTCCGGCGCGGCCAGGGCTCCTGATATGGCACGAGACCGGGCTGACCGGCCGCAGCACGCGCGTTCCATTCGGCAACGGTGTAGGGTCCGAACCCGGCCCCAACCTCTCTCCGACCATAGTGACGCGCTTCACGGGCCGCGATCTTATCGCTCCACTTATACACGATGGTCGAGCGGCTGCCGGGCTGCGTCGCATGGGTGTGCTGCACCATGACGCCATTGATCTCATGCGCATGGCTGACGCCCACGCCCGAGGCGCCATGGGAGTGCTGCAGGTTTGGATCAACCGCGTGGGCGTGCTCTGCATGACCTGTATGCGGATGCGTATGCGGGTGGCTGTGGGCGCCGGATCCGTCTGCCCAGGCCGTCCCTGCAAGGACCAGCGACAGGGCGGCAACTGACACGATAGGTTTCTTCATTGGGGTCTCCCCTGGTTTGGCGCGCGGTCTCAAAACTGGCAGCGACCACGTCGTGAGTCATTTAGGGGAGATCGTCTTTCGAATTCGTGAACGCTCGACTGCCTCGTGAATTCAAACCCGATTGCTGTGCGTAGTCGCGCCTCAGCACTCACCCCCAATATGTTGTGGGGCAAGCCTAGATGTGCGTGGGCACTCTCACAAGCGTGGAGTTTGAGTTATTCACAGGAAACTTCGCATCGCGATGGCGGGGAAACTGATGCCGGGCCGCAGGGGCACCTCGATGGCGCCCAGAATTTCAAAGCCGCAGGCCGCATAGAATGGCACAGCGGTGCGGGTCGCCTGACAGCGCATCTCGGTGATGCCTGCGGCGCGTGCGGTTGCCAGAACATGCTCCATCAGGGCGCTGCCGTAGCCCCGTCGGGTGTGCGCAGGATCCGTGACCACGTGGCGGATATGGCCGATCTTCGCCCTGCCCCGGCCACCACCGGGTTGTCCGCGCGTCCAGCCCCCTGCGGAAACGATGCCCCCCTCCACAAACACACCGAAATAAGTGCCACAGGTCACCAGAGCCGGTTGCGCGCGGGAGATCAGCGGCAGAGCCGTCACCAGAACCGAGGCCGGATAGTCCGGCTTCAGCAGCACAGGGTAGGCCCGCGCCAGAAGCGCATCGACGGCTGGGATGTCGGCCTTGGTTGTGGGGCGGATCATCATCTCTTTGGTCCAAAACGAAAAAACCGCGCTCGGGGGCGCGGCTTTCGGTCAGTTCAGAGGGCGAAGATTACTTGATCTTGCCTTCTTTATATTCGACATGCTTGCGCGCAACGGGGTCGTATTTGCGCACCACCATCTTCTCGGTCATGGTGCGGGCGTTCTTCTTGGTCACGTAGAAATGACCCGTGCCAGCGGACGAGTTCAGGCGGATTTTGATTGTGGTTGGCTTCGCCATGTCACATCTCCTGAGCGGGCGTTGGGCGCCCGGAAATTCGATAGAAGCTGCCTTTTACTTCGCCGGGGCCGCGAGTCAACCAAGAAACGGGGTCCCGGCGTGGTTTTCTGAGCGCTCAGAACAGGGCTTTCGCGATCGGCCAGGCCATGAAGACCGAGCCAACGATCCCGGATATCCAGAAGAAGCTGCGGATATGGGTGATCCCAAGCGCGTAGGTCACCGAATGGCCGATCCGGGCGGCGAGGAAAATCCAGGCGCCGAGGGCGGTCCACCAAGTGGTCAGTTCCGCAAAAGTCACGACCAGGGCCAGCGGCACGAAGATCGCGACGTTTTGCAGGTGATTGCCCACGGCACGCTCGAACCGCTTCGAGGTGGCGTTGAACTCCTGATCATCGCGGTTGCCCAGTGCCCAGGCCGCGCCCTTCTGGTGGTCGTTATAGATCTGCTGAGCGAAGATCAGCACGAGGATGATGATCGCAGAGCCCGCCACGGCGAACAGTTCAGGACCCAAGGCCATAGCGTTATCCGACAACGGTGCCTCCGACCGCGTAGCCGCTTTCGGCGGCTTCCATGATCTGCACGTTGATATAGGCGCGAATATCGCCCTTGCCGGAGGTTTGGGCCACGTCTGCAAGCGCGTCTGTCAAAGCGCCTGCGACCTGGCTTTTCTCTTCCGGTGCCCAGGCGTTGCTGGGGACGGTGACTTTAATGGTTGGCATTTAGTCTCTCCATGTCTGATAGATATTGAATTTTGCATCGCGCGATGCAAATTAAGTAGCGAGAGATCATTAATTTTGCAACACGTGATGTAAAATAAATGCCAAGACCACGGAATTTCGATGAAGATAAGGTATTGGACGCCGCGATGATGGTGTTCTGGCTGAACGGCTATGACGCCACGACGACGCGCATGCTGGAAGAGGCGACGGGCGTGGGAATTCGCAGTCTTGCCAACGCCTTCGGCGACAAAGATGCCATCTTTGAACGCGCGCTTGATCGGTATTTCAAAATGGTTCAGGGCACCGTCGACGCGGTTTTCGAAGCGCCCGGTTTGGGTGCCATCGAGATGGTGTTTCAGGGCTTTTTGGTCGAAGAACCGCCGGAATCGATCCGCAATGCGGGCTGTTTGATGGTTAACACCGTCTTCGAGCTGAGCAAGACCAGCGAAGCCGTGCGGGACAAGATCGAGGCCTACCGCGCCATGTGGCTCGGCGCGTTTCGGCGCTCGCTTGTGGCCGATGGTGTTGTGGAGCCGGATGAGCGGGCAGAGTTTCTGACCGGCATCCTCTGGGGCGCGTTGAGCCAGGTGCGGCTGGCGCGGCAGAACTCCGCCGGGGCTGCCATTGCCCGGGTGGCGATTGAGACGATCCAGACCTGGCGCTGAGTTCTAATCCGGCGCAAGGGCATCAAAGATCAGTTCGAGCGCGGCGAGGCTGTTCTCTTGCGGTATTCCCATCTGTGCCGCTCGATCGAACCCGGCTGACAGAATTTCTGCCAGAGCGTCGAGCACGCCCGTCTCCGGCGCAGTTGCACCCATGAGAAGCTTTAGGCCGTCTGCCAGACCACCGATCCCGGCGTTCCGGTCGATCTCGGCCATCGCGACCGGCCCCAGGATCGCCGGACCGTCCCGAAGCATCAGCCTTTGGCGCCCGGGATCGGACATCGCCTCAAAGTAAGCCCGCGCACCGGCCATCAGAGCGTCGCGGGCGGAGGTGGCTTGCGCCGCCGTTTGGCGAATCTCCTCGGAGATATCAGCGGCTTCACGGACCAGAATCGCCCTCAGCACCCCCTCTTTCCCATCGAAATGATGGTACAGCGCCCCGCGCGTTACCCCGGCTTCTCGCACGATTTCCGGGGTGCCCGTCTCCGCATATCCCTTCTTAATAAACAACGCCTTAGCTGCCTTCATTAAAGCTGATTGGGTCGCTTCGGAGCGTGCAGCATTGCGACCGCCGCGTGATTTCTCTTGCATTACATACACCTTGTATGTTTTGTACATTACATACACACTGTATGTTTATCTCAACCAAGGAACAAGAGCCATGAAATGCACCCAATACTACCCCGTTCTTCAGACCAACGACGTCGAAGGCATGACCCGCTTCTATGTGGAAAACTTCCGCTTCAAGTCGGTGTTTGACAGCGACTGGTATCAACACCTGCAATCCACCGAAGACCTGTCCGTGAACATCGCGATCCTGCAGCACGATCACGAGACGATCCCGGAAGGTTTTCGGGGTCAAACCCAGCGAGTGATCCTGAACTTCGAAGTCGAGGATGTCGATGCGGTCCATGCGAGCCTCGACAGCAAGGTCGAGATATTGAAGTCGCTGCGCGATGAACCGTTCGGCCAACGCCATTTCATTACCCAGGACCCGGACGGAAATCTGATCGATGTGATCACCCCCATCGCGCCGTCCGAAGAGTTCCTCGCACAGTTCGACCCAGCGGCTGTCGGCAAGTAAGGCCCTCCGCACTTGGCACGAGCGCATGGCGGCCCTACCCTTTCTCCCATTCAGATTGAAAGGATAGGCCCCATGCGTTTTGCGTTCCTACTATCGACATGTCTCACCGTCACCCCGCTGTCCCTGCTCGCTCAGGAGGCGGCAGACGCCATTGATCCCGAAGCGGCGACGGCGCAGGCCTCAAAGGATGCCGGCACGCCGGTGGAGGCTTCAAATTGGATGGTGGCCGCCGCCAATCCGCTGGCGGTGCAAGCAGGCGCGGATGTGCTGCGCGACGGCGGCACGGCGGCGGATGCGATGGTCGCGGTGCAAGCGGTGTTGGGGCTGGTGGAGCCGCAAAGTTCGGGCCTCGGTGGCGGGGCGTTTCTGGTCTGGTATGATGGTGAGAGCAGGGAGTTGACCACGCTGGACGGGCGCGAAACCGCGCCTTTGGCGGCCACGCCGCAACTGTTTCAGGACGACACGGGTGAACCACTCGGGTTCTGGGATGCCGTGGTCGGCGGGCTCTCGGTCGGCACGCCGGGCACCCCTGCCCTTATGGAGATGGCGCATCAGAAATGGGGCACCGCGGATTGGGCGAGCCTTTTCAAGGATGCAATTGAGCTGGCCGAAGGTGGATTTACCGCCTCGCCCCGGCTCGCCGCTCTGGTGGCGGGCGATCAGGAACGGTTGAGCTCATCCGGTCGTACCGCCAGCTACTTCCTGCCCGAGGGCACGCCCATTCAGGAAGGTAATATTCTGAAGAACCCCGCCTATGGCGCGACGCTGCGCGCGATGGGCGCGGAGGGCGCGAAGGTGATGTATGAGGGCACCATTGCGGACGGGATCATCGAGACCGTGCAAGGTGCTGCGACGCCGGGGGTTTTGTCCCTGCAGGACCTCGCGATCTACCGGGTGAAAGAGCGTCCTGCGGTTTGCGCCACTTACCGGGAGCATGATGTCTGCGGGATGGGTCCTCCCTCCTCCGGCGCACTCACCGTGGGGCAAATCCTCGGCCTGCTCGACAGTTACGATCTGGCCGCTCTGGGCGCAGAGAACCCGGAAAGCTGGCGGCTGATCGGCGATGCTTCCCGCCTCGCCTTTGCCGACCGGGGCCGCTACATGGCCGATAGCGACTTCGTGCCGATGCCCACCAAAGGGCTGGTCGATCCCGCTTATCTGTCTGAAAGGGCTCAACTTTTGGCAGGTGATGATGCACTGCCGGAGGTGAGCGCGGGCAATCCCCCCTTCGATCATGCCCTGCTTTGGGCCGATGATGAAAGCCTGGAGCTGCCCTCCACCTCGCATATCTCCATCGTCGACCAATTCGGCAATGTCCTGTCGATGACCGCGACCATCGAGAACGGCTTCGGCTCGCGCCTGATGGCGCCGGGCGGGTTTCTGTTGAACAACGAACTGACGGATTTCTCCTTCCGCTCGCACAGCGACGGCGTGCCGATTGCCAACCGCGTGGAGCCGGGCAAACGCCCCCGCTCCTCGATGTCGCCGACCATTGTTCTGAAGGACGGCAAGCCGGTGCTGGTGGTGGGCTCGCCGGGCGGTTCGCGGATTATCGGTTATGTCGCCAAGACCATCATTGCCCATATGGATTGGGGCATGGATGTGCAGGCGGCGATCTCGATGCCACATCTGGTCAACAGGTTCGGAAAATATGATGTCGAGGAAGGCACCTCCGCCGAGGGCCTGATCCAACCACTCACCGATCTGGGTTACGAGGTGGGCGCGCGCGCTCTGACCTCGGGCCTGCATGCGATTGCGATCACGCCGGACGGGCTCTCCGGCGGCGCCGACCCGCGCCGCGAAGGGATTGCCTTGGGTGAATGAGATCGGGTCAGGGGCCTTGCGCCCCTACCCCTCGTCCTACCGCGCCATCTCGATCCAGCGATTGACGTCAAGCGTGATAAAGAAATCGCCTTGAAAACGTCCGTCCTGGTTGCCGATACCGCCCCGCACCGAGACCCCGGAGCCGGCGATATTGGAAACCGACGCCCCGGCGGAGCCGCGAAACTGGCCGCCCACACTGGCGGCCTGTCCCTGGACCGAGACGCCAGAGCCGCCGATGTCGGACCAGGACGCGCCGCCGCCGCGATGGCGGATCTGAACTGCGAGCCCATCGACCCCCGGGACCGGGATATTCCGGTTGAGGATCAGGGCCAGCGGGAAGGGCGGCGGGTTGTCCTGCAGGTTGATCGCGGTCACCAGCGATCCGGCCATGACCACCGCATGGGTGATCAGAAGGGCGGCCTGTGCGGGCGTTAAATCATCAATACCGCGCCGCAGCGGCGTCAGCGCCTGATCGAGCACGCGGTTCATCGCAGCACGGACGGCGGGCACGGCTGTGAGGGCGGCGAGAAAATCGCTTACATCGGCTGCGCGCGCCTGGGCCGGACCTGCACCCGGCGTGAAGGCCGGTGTCGGCGTGAAGGGCGGCTGGCGCAGGATACGGTCAAGCTCCGCCTGTTGCAGGCGGCGCCACTCGGGGTGTGAGAACAACCCTCTGAGCCGCTGGCTGGGTGCGTTGTCGAGCAGCGCCCGGATCTCGGCCTGGAGCTGTGGATCGAGCTGCAGCGCGAAATTGCCGAGGCTCGGGCCAGAGGCACGGGGAAGTTGCAGGGACGGGGTGCGGAGTTGGAAGTCGCTCATGGGAAAAGGTCCGATACTAAGAAAAGAAAAAGAGAATGAGGCAGAGATTATATCAGATCGGCGATTTTGTCGATTGGCATCTGGGGTAGAGAGGCACCAACGTCCCCGCGCGCTATGGCGCATTGCACATCGCGGACGGGCGCTGTGAAGTGACCCCATGCGGCGCGTGATGATCATCGGCCAGCCGGGCTCCGGCAAATCGACCCTTGCGAGGACGCTGGGTGAGATCACCTATCTGCCGGTTGCGCATATCGATCATATCCATTGGAAATCCGGCTGGGTGGAGCGGGATCGGGCAGAGAAAGGCAGGCTCTGTGCAGAGGTGCATGCCCGACCAGCCTGGATCTTCGAGGGCGGGCATTCGCGCACGTGGCCGGAGCGGTTGGAGCGCGCCGATACGCTGATCTGGCTGGATTTTCCCCTGTGGCTGCGGGTCTGGCGGGTGGTGAAGCGCACGTTGCTGCATTACGGGCGCACACGGCCCGACTTGCCGGAGGGCTGTCCTGAACGGTTCGACCCGGAGTTTTTTCGCTGGATTTGGAACACCCGCAAGACCGGGCGCGCGGGCTGTCAGGCTTTGTACACCACCTGTCCGGACCAGAAGACCAAGGTGAGGCTGTCGAGCCCGGCGCAGGTCCGCGCCTATCTATCGGGACTGCGGGAAGCAGTGGCCGTGGGAAATCTCGGCATCCCGCACCGCTAAAGCAGAAATCGCTAAATCTGAATCACTTAATGCTGCCTGAAATCAAAGATTTCAACGCGTTAAACGATACATCCTGTTACGGGTAAACCGATTTCGCTCTAAGTAAAAAAGGGGGGCTTTCGCCCTGCTGCGCAGGAGCGATCCGGCGGGCCCCTGTGGACTTTGTCCACAGGGGCCCGCCCCACCGCGACGCACGAAGGTGCGGCGCAAATCAAAGACCGTGTGCGGAACGCACTCATTTTGGTTGCAGAAGAAGGTGCGCGGAGGGCCTGTAAGCCGGATTCTGTCCAAGGGGTCGCCCCCTCTGGATGACCATTCCTCTCGGACGCCTGTTGCCAGGCGACCTCTAGCTGCCAACCCGAACCTGCTGGGGCCAAAACATCCCCGGAGGCGAACCTCCGCGCGGTTCCTATTTGGCATTGCTCCCGGTGGGGCTTGCCATGCCGGTCCGGTTGCCCGTCCCGCGGTGCGCTCTTACCGCACCGTTTCACCCTTACCTCCCGAGGGAGGCGGTCTGATCTCTGTGGCGCTTTCCGTCGGATTGCTCCGCCCGGGCGTTACCCGGCACCGTCGTTCTGTGGAGTCCGGACTTTCCTCGCCCGTGTTTTGCAAGCAAAACATGGGCGGGTGGCGACAGTCGCTTTTTCAAAAAGCGATGAAAGCCACACCCCCGCATCTTAGGTGCAAAACACGGACGCAGCCATCCAGCCCTCCGCGCGAGGTCTCACTTAGGAAGTCGCACCGCTTCCGTCAACGCCGAAGCGATTGGCCAGATCAAGCGCGAGACCGGCATCCACCCGATCAACCGGGCCTGACGCTTGCGGACGGAAGCGCAACCGAAAGGCTTTCAGGAGCACCTCATCCGTGACCGCGGCACTATAGCCAAAAGCCTTTGCCGCCGCGCAAAACTGCTTTGGGTCCGCCTCGCTTGCTTCCGGCCAGACCGACAGCCCGGACCACGCCAAACGCTGCCAGTCGAAGCGCGGTCCGGGGTCGATCTTGCGACCCGGCGCCATGTCGGAATGGCCGATAACACGGTGGGGCGGGATGCTCCAGCACCGCAGGATGCCAGACAAGAGCTCCTCCAAAGCATCCATCAAAGGCGCCGCAAAAGGCGCGAAACCGGTATTTGCCAACTCGATCCCGATGGAGCGCGAATTGACGTCCCCCGCCCCGCCCCAGGACCCCGCCCCGGCATGCCAGGCGCGTTTCTCCTCATCCACAAGGTGGTGCACCGTCCCGTCTTCGCAGATCAGGTAATGCGCAGAAACTTCCGTCTCAGGATTGCAAAGCGTGCGGCAGGCAGCCTCCGCCGAATCCATCGCGGTATAGTGCAGCACGACAATCTCGGGCTTGGCACCATCGCGGCGGTCACCAAAATTCGGGCTTGGGGTCTCGATCAGACGCACGTCTTAGCGACGCACGAGCCCACGATAGGTCGCGGGGTTCCAGCCGCAGGCATAACCATCGCCATCGGGGTCAATGCCCAGGCGGTCTTTCTCCGGGCCACCATTCTTCAGGAACTGGTCCTGCGCCACTTCCGCACTGGAATAGTTCAGACATTCGGCCTGAGCCTTGCGGGTCGAGGCCGTCAGCGGGCGGCGATAAACCTTCTGACCCACGGGATGGGAGGTCGCCAAAGCGAACTGGATCGGCGTGGGCGCGGCACCGCTTGGGCGGTTCGGAACGGCTGTGGGCCGGACCACGGCATATTGCTGGCGCTTCTCCTGCACACGCGCGGCGTCATCTTCGATCGTGCGGCGGGCCGAAACCGCTTCGAAATCCTGCTCATCGGAGATGTTGGGATTGTTCGGTTGCGCCGCACGGGCGGAGCTTGCGGTCGTTGTTGTCGTTTGCCCTTGCGGACGTACCGCAGCCACCGCGTCCGCGGCGGTCTGCTCGGCAGAGGTCTCCGGAGGCCGCACGGTCTGGTTCTGCGTGCTCTGCTGCGCTTCGCGGGCGCGCTGCTCGGCAAGATAGGTGTCGTAGTTGTCAAACCCGACACCTTTTGCGGAATCCGGAACTGGCGGCGAACAGGCCATCAACCCGGAACACAACGCAGAAATCAGCACGAATTTACGCATAACAGCCTCGCCTACCCGTCTTTTTTTAGACGGTTTACCACCATTTCCCCGGCTTTTCTACAAAACCGGCGGCTTGCTCCAACACGTAAGCGGTATTTAGCAGATCGGCCTCTTCCCAGGGACGCCCGATCAGTTGCAGACCAAGCGGAAGCCCTTGTTTATCAAGGCCTGCGGGCACGGCGATGCCTGGCAGACCGGCCAGATTGACTGTGACCGTGAAGACATCGTTCAAGTACATTTGAACCGGATCGGCATCCGCCATCTCGCCCAGACCAAAGGCGGCAGAAGGGGTCGCGGGGGTCAGTATCGCATCGACGCCTTGCGCAAAGACATCCTCGAAATCCTTCTTGATCAGCGTGCGCACCTTGCGGGCGCGGTTGTAATAGGCGTCATAGAACCCCGCCGACAGCACGTAAGTTCCGATCATCACCCGGCGTTGGACTTCCGCGCCAAACCCTTCGGCCCTGGTTTTTTCGTACATCTCGGTAATGCCATCGCCTTGGGCCAGTTTCGCGCGGTGGCCAAAGCGCACACCGTCATAACGCGCGAGGTTTGACGAGGCCTCCGCAGGCGCGACCACATAGTAAGCGGGCAGCGCGTATTTGGTATGCGGCAGCGAGATATCGACAATCTCTGCGCCCGCATCCTTCATCATCGCGATGCCCTCAGCCCAGAGGTCTTCGATCTCCTGCGGCATGCCATCCATGCGATATTCTTTCGGCACACCGATCTTCTTGCCTTTGATGTCGCCCGTGAGGGCGGCTTCGAAATCCGGCACGGCGAGATCGGCAGAGGTCGAGTCCTTCGGGTCATGTCCGCTCATGGCCTCGAGCATGATGGCGCAGTCGCGCACCGATTTGGTCATCGGCCCGGCCTGATCGAGGGACGATGCAAAGGCCACGATGCCCCAGCGCGACACGCGCCCATAGGTGGGTTTGAGCCCGGTGATGCCGACGAAGGCCGCTGGCTGGCGGATCGACCCGCCCGTATCGGTGCCGGTCGCAGCAAGACAGAGGTCAGCGGCCACCGCGGAGGCGGACCCTCCGGACGAGCCACCCGGCGTGAGGTTCGTGTCCTCATTGCCGCGCCGCCAGGGGTTGATCACATCGCCATAGGTGGAGGTCTCGTTGGAGGAGCCCATGGCGAACTCGTCCATATTGAGCTTGCCCAGCATCACCGCACCGCGATCCCAGAGCTGGGTCGTCACGGTGCTTTCATATTCCGGCTCAAAGCCGTCGAGGATCGCCGAGGCGGCCTGCGAGGGGACACCTTTGGTGCAGAACAAGTCCTTGATCCCCACTGGAATGCCGCACATCGCGGGTGCATCACCTGCTTTCAGCCGCGTGTCCGCCGCCTCGGCCTGTGCCATGGCAATCTCGGGCGTGTCATGCACGAAAGCGTTCAAAACCTTCGCATCTTCAATGGCTTGCAGGCAGTCCTGCGTGATCTCAACAGAGGTCACATCGCCCTTGCGCAGCGCATCACGGGCCTCGGAAATACCCAGTTTCGACAACTCACCCATTATTCAACCACCTTCGGCACGGCAAAGAACCCTTCGCGCGCATCTGGCGCATTGGCGAGCACTTTCTCCTGCTGATCGCCATCAGTAACCACATCCTCGCGACGCTTCAAACGCATCGGCGTGACCGAGGTCATCGGCTCCACGCCATCGACATCGACCTCGTTGAGCTGCTCCATGAAATCGAGGATGCCCGAGAGCTCCTCCGCAAGCTTCGGCAAATCGTCTTCTGGCACAGCAATCCGCGCCAGTTTCGCCACCCGGGCGGCGGTCTCTCGGTCAATGGACATTGGGCTCAAGCTCCGTCTTCGAACGGACCTCGTTTAGCGTTCCACACGCAGGCCTTCAAGCGGAAGGATGAGGGTGTTTGCTCGCTTAACTTTTGGCTGGTGGGGCCGTCCGTCGAACACTGAACTTTTTCGACAGACGTCAGTCCTGAACCGATCTTGATCCACGGCGGGCGATACACCGGAAACCGAAATCGAGTTCTGTCATTGTGACCGGCGCACTGGCCCCGGCTATCTCCGTTCTGGGGTGCAGCTTTCCAGACTGCGAACACTGACGTTTCTTGCACAAGCCAAGTTGTAAATGCCTGCGCCGGAGCTGGAGAGGGTCACGCAAATCTGTTGAAAATTCGAGCTAATATTTTGCCTGCCCTCAGCCGGTATTTACCAGTTCTTTCGGTGGCCATGCTTTTCTGACCACACCTCGACTTGCCCTGGGAACCCCACGGCAACTGCTTCTGGAGGCCGGGATGCCAACAACGTTCAACGTCATCTCCTTGGGTGTCTTGCCGAGCATTGACCCCACCGAAGGCAATCAGGACGCCGAAAATGCCAATGCCCTTGTCGGGATGACGTTCGGTGGCCCGGGCGATGCGCTTGTGAACGATTTCAAGTCCCTTTCACCCGGCTCGACCGGGTTTACTGCCGATGACACCGACGCCTATGACAACGATGACGCAGGCGACACATTTTCAATCGATGGCGGGCCAGATCAGGTTTTTGATGCCAGGTCCATCTATAATGCAACCATCACCTATACCGACGGCACCACCGCGACGGTGACGATCATGGTGTTCCAGGACACTCTCGGAAACACCTATGCCGCCCCGGAGGCCAGCGCCAATACCGACCAGTCCGAACTGGAGGCCAAGCCCATCCGGTCGATGAAGCTTGATAGCCTGAACGACAACGATGGTGACATGTCGGCAAGTCGACAAACCTGGGATTATGCCGTCTGCTATGCCCCGGGCACATTAATCGAGACACCTGACGGCCCGCGTGAGATCGAAACGCTGACATCTGGCGATCTGGTCAACACTCTGGATCACGGGCCGCAACAGATACTCTGGGTGCGCAAAGCCGAACAACGGCTGGAAGACGTCGCGCAGGACGCCAAGCCGGTCCAGATTGCCGCAGGTACCTTTGGCCGTGGGCGCCCGTTCCAAGACCTGATCGTCTCGCCGCAACACAGAGTTTTGGTTGGAGGCGGTGGCCAGTTGGATCACTGGTTCCCAGCCGAAGCCCTTGCACCGGCAAAGTCCCTGAGCGCGATAAAGGGTGTTCGGCATAGGGGGGGCAAACGGGTGATCACGTGGATACATCTCGCCTGTGCACGCCATGAGATCCTGACCGCCAATGGCTGCCTGTCGGAGTCTTTGCTGTTAGGCCCGATGGTCGTGAACGCATTGACTGACTGTGAGCGTCGAGAGTTAACCGCCTTGTACGGTTTCGCCACCACAAACGACGCGGCGTTGAACGGGCCCCCTGCCCGGCCGTGTCTCAGGGTCAGCGACGGTCGCCGGCGCATTGAATCGCGCATGAAAGAGATGAAACGACACGATGAAAAAGAAACCGACGACTGGAATCGCAGCTTCGCGATGGCATGATGGATAGCCCACCGGTCCGGTTTGGCCATGGCAGGTGCTCTATGACCTCATCTCAGGCTTGCTTGCTCGACATCTTAGGAGAGCTAGCTTTCGAGCGAGCCTGCGTCAGGCTTTCGCGGAAGTGCACTAATCCGTAACAAAGTCATACAGCGTGTTGCATACGAATGTCCGCCTTAGAGCCCAAACTAACATTGCTCGACCATTCTCGCATGCTAGACTCTTGGCTTGCCAAACTGACAAGACAATAACCATGTTCTTCTTTCAAGCTCATCCAACAGACTCCGCACTAGGTAGAACCGGCACAACGCTTGATTGGCCGAATTCAATCTCTGATTTCGACCCGGCAGCTTGGAATAATTGTGATCATGCGCCGCCGCACGGTACGAATTGGCGAGATCACTTGACTGATGATATTCGGCTATTTTCCAGAAACGCGGTGAAGCCATTTGCGATTTATTTTGAATGGGAATGCAACTTGATCCTGTTGGCCGATGAGCTGATGGAAACCACCAATCTCTGGCATGACACGCTCACTGACATCGAGTTAGGAGAAGTGGTTTTTGGACGAAAGTGTCTGCGCTATTGGTTTGGGAGCCTCTCATGCGAGAACCTACTGGCTTCAGGAGAATTCTCCGCACAAAATCAGTTCTCGCGGTTTAACGCCAGAGACTATCATATTCACGGCACTCGGGTTCAGCGCCGCGAAGAGACATCCGATCAATTGCCGCAACCAATCGAAGTGAGCCTAAGTTTCTCGAGCATCGACGAGTTTCGCAATGCGCGTGTTAATCTGACACGACTTGTTCCCACACATTTAGAATTTCAGGTTGAAAATCCGCCAAAGCTATTTTCCATTGGCCCTGATGTTTTTGTAAGCGACGAAATCACATCAGAGATAATAAAGGCACCACATCCTGGGGTATCGTTCCCGTTTCCGGCCATATCGGTCGAATTCAAGCCAATATAGAATACGGATTGAATGTCCGTTTTTGGTCCGCTGAACGGACGTCCAAGGTTTGGCGCGCGTCTAACCTTTGATGCCGCGGGCGCGGTTGGCGGCGGCACGGAGTTCCTCGGCAATCTCCTCGGCCTCCTCGGGGTCGAAATCGAAGGGCAGATCGACGCCCTCAGCGGTCACATAGAGGCGGACCATGCCTTCGGTCGTGGGACCGATCTGCAGATTGGCCTCGATGTCGTTTTCGTCGTTGATGCCCATGGGTGCGGGTGCTCCTGGAAGTCTTTTGGCGTGATAAGCCCTTGCGTGCCGCGCCACAAGGCGCTCGGATGGCCCCATGAGCGATGACACGATTATCCTGCGCCCGTTTCGCGCCGATGATGCGGCGTGGCTGGCCCGGCGCCATGGGATGCTCTACGCCGAGCATGACGGGTTTGATGAGACCTTCGAGCCGCTGGTCGCGCGTATTCTCGCGGAGTTTTTGGCGGATCATGACCCCGCGCGGGAACGCGGCTGGATCGCGCAGCGGGGCGCGGAGCGGCTGGGCAGTATCTTCTGTGTGAAACTCGATGAGGAGACCGCGAAACTGCGACTGTTTCTGCTGGAACCCACCGCGCGGGGACAGGGTTTGGGGCAGCATCTGCTGGAGGTCTGCATGGCCTTCGCCAGAGAGGCCAGGTACAGCCGAATGACGCTTTGGACCCATGAAAGTCACGAAGCGGCCTGCGCGCTTTATGCCAGGAACGGGTTTACCTGCATCGAGGAGAAAAAGGTGCATTCCTTCGGCCAGGATTTGGTTGAACAGACCTGGACGGTGACGCTCTGACCTCTTGCAATCGCAAATCGGGATATGTAAATCACGAGATGCGTGCCGCCTTAGCTCAGTTGGTTAGAGCGCCTGATTGTGGATCAGGAGGTCCCTGGT
>JANQRE010000020.1 GCA_028284705.1 Paracoccaceae bacterium
GACGTTGACCTGAAGTTCGAATTCACCGGCGTGAACTACTACGACGGTCAGGGCTTCATGGTGCCGAAAGACCTCGGCGTGTCCTCTGCGAAGGACCTCGACGGTGCGACGGTTTGCATCCAGACCGGGACCACCACCGAGCTGAACCTGGCGGACTTCTTCCGCTCCAACAACATCTCCTACGAGCCGGTTCCGATTGAAACCGGTGCGGAAGCCGTTCAGCAGTACAACGCTGGCGCATGTGACGTGTACACCACGGACGCATCCGCTCTGGCGGCTCAGCGTGCGAACTTTGAAGATCCTTCGGCACATGTGATTCTGCCGGAAATCGTCTCCAAAGAGCCGCTCGGCCCGCTTGTGCGCCACGGCGACAACGAATGGGCTGACATCGTTCGCTGGACGCTGAACGCGCTGATCACGGCCGAAGAGCTCGGCATCACCTCGGTGAACCTCGAAGAGCTGTCGGCAGGATCGGAAGTTCCGGAAACCAACCGTCTGCTCGGCACCGAGGGTGACCTCGGCGCGATGCTCGGCCTCGACAAAGAATGGGCCAAACGCGCCATCGGCGTGGCTGGCAACTACGGCGAGATCTTCGAGAAGAATATCGGCGAATCCACTCCGATCGGTCTGGCGCGCGGTCTGAACGCGCAATACACCGATGGTGGTCTGATTTACTCGCCGCCGTTCCGGTAAGCACATCAAGGTTTAGGGCGCGGAATTTCCGCGCCCTTTTCCTATCTGGCCCCAGAGGGGAACACTCGGGCCAACAAAAACATGGCGCCGCACCGCAAATGAGTGCAACCTAGACGCCAAAACAAAACAGGGAACGTCCTAGATGACGACGATGACCGACTCACCGGTGGGGACACCGACCGAGTCGTTCCGGCTTTCCATGCTGTTGAACGACACCCGGTACCGATCACTTACATTTCAATTCATCGCCCTTGTGGCCATCATCGCCTTCATGGCCTTCGTTGGTGGCAACCTGGTGCGCAACCTCGCCGAAGCTGGCCTGAACATCTCTTACCAGTTTCTGTATGAGCCCGCGGGCTACGACATCAACCAGCGACCCATCGAGTATGACTCGCAGTCATCCCATGGCCGCGCGGCGATTGTCGGGTTGCTGAACACGCTGATCGTCGCCTTCCTGGCCTGTATCACCGCCACCGTCTTTGGCGTCGTCGCCGGTGTGCTGCGACTTTCCAACAACTGGATCGTCGCGAAGCTGATGAGCTTCTATGTCGAGATTTTCCGCAACGTTCCCGTGCTGATCTGGATCTTGATCATCTTCTCGATCATGATCAACGCGCTCCCGGGACCAAGGGAGTTCCGAGGGGACACGCCAACCGCGTCGATGTCCTTCTTCGACACCGTGGCCTTCACCAACCGGGGTGTCTTTGCTCCCGCGCCACAATTCAACAACTCCTTCGCCGCCACCGCCGAAAGCGGTGCAACATCCGGCACGATGGACTGGCTGCTTGTCATCGCAGCCCTGCTTCTGTCGTTCTTCGTGGCCCGCGCCATTGGCACCTGGGCCAGCAAAACGCAGGAAAGCACCGGGAACCGTCCAACCACCTGGTATCTGACACTGGCCACCTGGGTCGTCCCTGTCGGCCTGGTGTTGATGTTCCTCGGTCTCACCTGGAATGTGCCGGAGTTGAGGGGCTTTAACTTCTCGGGCGGCATGCAAGTCCGCGGCTCCCTGATCGCGCTCTGGTTCGCGCTGGCGATCTATACCGGCGCCTTTATCGCCGAGAACGTCCGCGCTGGCATCCTGGCCATCTCCAAGGGGCAAACCGAGGCGGCCGGTGCGCTGGGCTTGCGCCCCAACCGGATCATGTCGCTCGTGGTTCTGCCACAGGCGCTGCGGGTCATCATCCCGCCGCTGATCTCGCAGTATCTCAACATCACGAAGAACTCCTCGCTCGCCATCGCGGTGGGCTATATGGATGTGACGGGCACGCTGGGCGGCATCACGCTCCTGCAGACCGGTCGCGCGATCGAGACGATCCTTCTGTTGATGCTCTTCTATCTGACGGTCTCGCTGCTGATCTCGGCAGTGATGAACGTCTTCAACAACCGCATGAAGCTGAAGGAGCGCTGATATGGCTGAGAAAACCGTCTCCTTCGTTCGTCACGATCAAATTCCGCCATCGCCGCCCCCGGCGTCCGAGACCGGACCGCTGAAATGGGCGCGTGAGAACCTGTTCTCGGGCTGGGTCAACACGATCCTGACGGTGCTTGCGATCTACTTCATCGCGCGCTTCGTCTTCTTCGCCTTCCCCTGGTTCTGGAACGGCGTCTGGGATGCGGGCTCCATCAAGGAGTGTCGCGATATCCTGACCGCCGCTGGCAAGTCCACTGGTGCGTGTTTCGCGGTTCTCGTGGATCGCTGGGATCACTTGCTCTTCGGGTTCAAGTACCCCGCGACCGAGTATTGGCGGCCGACGGTGGCCTTCATCCTGCTGCTCGTCGCGGCAGCGCCAGCGCTGTTCTACAAGTATATCCCCTCGAAATTCCTGCTCTTCACAGCACTCTACCCCTTCATTGCCTTCTGGCTGGTCTGGGGTGGCTCGCTCTGGGTGCCGGTGACGATCCTGGCCGCGATCATCGCCACGGGTCTGGTTTTCCGGCTGGTCGAGGGACTTGATTTCAACCTCAGGCGCGTTCTCGCTGGCGTGGTCGGGTTGGTGTCTGCGCTGGGGCTGGCCTATCTGCTCTATCAGGGCGCAACCGAGCTTTGGTTTATCTCTAACTCCATCGGCACGGGCGGTATCTTCACTGTGATCGTCAGCCTGCTCTTCAAGGCGGCATCGGTCTTCATGTTCGTCTTCTTCATCCCGATGGGCATCTTCGTGGGCTACGCCATCTACGACGATGCCGAGGGCGGGGGATTGGTGACCATCGTCACGACGCTCTTTGCGCTCTACGCGATGCTCGCCTTCGCGCTGGGGCCAGTTTCGACCTTCATCAACAACATCATCCCGATTGAGCTTCTGGCCGTGCCGTCCCGCGATATGGGCGGCTACATGCTGTCGCTGATTCTCGGAGCGGTCTGTGTGTCGCTGTCGATCCCCTTGGGCATACTGTTGGCCCTTGGGCGTCAGTCCACCATGCCGCTCATCAAGGGTGTCTGCGTGGTCTTCATTGAGTTCATCCGCGGTGTGCCGCTCATCACCTTGCTCTTCGTGGCAAATGTGATGCTGGCCTATTTCATGCCGCCGCAATCGAACTTCGACCTGATCCTGCGGGTGATCATCATGATCACGATGTTCTCGGCGGCCTATATCGCCGAGGTGATCCGGGGCGGTCTCGCCGCCCTGCCGAAGGGGCAGTATGAGGCAGCCGACTCTCTGGGTCTGAACTACACCCAGGCCACGCGGCTGATCATCCTGCCGCAGGCGCTGAAAATCTCGATCCCGGGCATCGTGAACGTCGCTGTGGGCCTCTTCAAGGACACCACGCTCGTCTCGGTGATCTCGATGTTCGACATCGTCGGCATGATCCGCGGACCAATCCAGCAGTCGACCGACTGGATCAGCATTTACTGGGAGGTTTACCTCTTCGCAGCGCTGGTCTTCTTCATCGTCTGCTATTCCATCTCGCAATATTCGCAATGGCTCGAACGAGAGCTGCGCACAGACCATCGCTAAGGAGAGCGTTCCATGTCTGAACAAGCACAAATGACGGTCTCCGACGAGGTCGCGATCGAAATCCAGAACATGAACAAGTGGTACGGCACGTTCCACGTGCTCAGGGATATCGACCTGACGGTCTACCAGGGCGAGCGCATCGTGATCTGCGGCCCCTCGGGCTCCGGCAAATCGACGCTGATCCGCTGCATCAATGCGCTGGAGGAGCACCAGCAGGGTTCCATCGTGGTGGATGGCACGCTGCTGTCGTCTGATCTCAAGAATATCGACAAGATCCGCTCCGAGGTCGGCATGTGCTTCCAGCACTTCAACCTCTTCCCGCATCTGACGATCCTTGAGAACTGCACGCTGGCGCCGATCTGGGTGCGCAAGACGCCCAAGAAGGAAGCCGAAGAAACAGCGATGCATTTCCTCGAGAAGGTGAAGATTCCCGATCAGGCGCTGAAATATCCCGGACAGTTGTCGGGCGGTCAGCAGCAGCGCGTGGCGATTGCGCGCAGCTTGTGCATGCGTCCGCGCATCATGCTGTTTGACGAACCGACCTCCGCGCTCGACCCCGAGATGATCAAGGAGGTGCTCGACACGATGATCGAGCTCGCCGAGGAGGGCATGACCATGCTCTGCGTGACCCACGAAATGGGCTTCGCGCGGCAGGTCGCCAACCGGGTGATCTTCATGGATGCCGGTCAGATCGTGGAGCAGAACGAGCCGGAAGAGTTCTTCAACAA
Organism: Paracoccaceae bacterium; assembly: GCA_028284705.1. GTDB lineage: Bacteria > Pseudomonadota > Alphaproteobacteria > Rhodobacterales > Rhodobacteraceae > Litoreibacter. Next base: position 4,382 of record JANQRE010000020.1, read on the forward strand.
TCCACAATCGGATCGTACGAAGCTGTTCCTGAGCCAGATTCTCGGGCACTGAGCCGACCGACCATACAATCGCGTAGGGTGGGCAAATTTTGCCCACCTTTTCTTTTGGGGTCTTCGTGCACCCCGCTACGGTGTGCTTGTGGCTGCGGATGTACTACGGGAATGCTAAGCTGTCTTTTTCGTTTCCAGTAGTTCCCTCGGGATCACGAAACCCTCAGGGTTCGCCTCGCCAAATCCGACCTCGCGCCAGGTGGATTTGGTTGACGTCGCAACCAGCGTCGCAGCCGTTGGATAATCAAAAAACCGAATATGATCAGGAGGTTGCGTGACCATGCGTCCGGCGAAATCTGCGATCCCGGGGTTGTGACCCACCATTAGAACTGAAGGCATCTCCATGCGCCTGAGATGTCTGAGCATCGTTTCCGCAGAGGCGTGGTAAAGCCCGCTCTCAACCGTGAATTCACCCTTGAATTCAAGCGTTTCCGCGATCAGTTCCGCCGTCATCTGCGCCCGCGTTGCCGAGGAGGTCAGTACCATATCCGGCACATGCCCGGTTTCCATCAGCCACGCCCCGATGGCCCGTGCCGATTTGGTTCCGCGCGTCGTCAAAGGTCTGTCATGGTCATAGAGAAGCGGGTCATCCCAGCTTGATTTTGCGTGCCGGGTCAGGATCAGTTTCAGCATTTTATTTATGAAAAACAGACATATGGTAAGCGGATTGCGCTTCCACTCTGCCATAGCTTTGCGACACCGGACAAGCCCTGCGCACCGCACAGCCTCGTGTCATGCAGTCCTGACCCGCAGGTGTATCGAGGTAAGCGTGACAGGCGGCGACATCATAGCCCTCGCTGGTCAACGCCCCGACCGGGCAGGCCGTCAGGCAGGGTTTTTCGCAAGAATCACAGGGCTTTGCCGGGGGCGGGGGCAGTTCCAACTTCTGTTTCAAGGCCAGCGCGCCCCGGTATGAGACCATCAACCCGGCTCTATCATGGACAAGAATGGTGACCGGCGATTGCCACGCGGCACCTGACCGCAAGGCCCATTTGATAAACGGCTTATACGGCGGCCCGCCAAAGGGAAACAGCGCCTCTGCATCCAACTCCTTGGCCAGATCACCAATTACCCTGGCCGACCACGCATCGACAGCTTCCAAATCACCCCACTCCTCGCTAGATGTGAGGGCGTCCCAGAACCCGGGCTCATGCGGACCCAATAGGAGAAGCGTCTGGCATCCGTCGGGCGCGCCATCATCAGGCACAGTGTGAAAAGCGCCAAAGATATCAAGCTGTTGCGCCTGACATAAGGCTCTGATGTCGTCCAGCGTCACTTCTTGAAGAACGGCAGGGCCAGCGACCAGCCAAGCTGCGCGGGCCGCTCATCCTGCCACTCCAGACCGATATCCATCGCTTCATGCCCGTCTTTGGGTTGCGCAATATAGGTGCCGAACATCCGATCCCAGATCGACAGGGCAAAGCCGTAGTTGCTGTCATGCTCCTCCCGGTTCACCGAGTGGTGAACACGGTGCATGTCGGGGGTCACCAGCACCGTCCTTAGGGCCCGATCCAAACCCAAAGGCAGTCTGATATTGGCATGATTGAACATCGCCGTCCCGTTCAGCAGAATTTCGAACAGGATCACCGCAAGGGCCGATGGGCCCAGCAGATAAACAACCCCTATTTTCAAGACCATAGACAGTGCAATCTCGATCGGGTGGAAGCGGATCGCGGTGGTCACATCGATGTCCACATCCGCATGATGCACCCGGTGCAAGCGCCACAGGATCGGGATTTTGTGGGTGATCAGATGCTGTGCCCAGATCACGAAATCCAGAACCAGAATGGCGATCAGAACCTCCAGAGTAACAGGCCAGTCAACGGCATTGAAGAGCCCCCACCCATTCGCCTGCGCATCCACCGCGGCGCCAACGGCGAGAAGCGGCAGGAAGATCGCCATCGCCCGCAGTGTCAGCGTGTCGATGAGGATGATGCCCCAATTTGTAACCCAACGCTTCGCGCGGGTCTGGCGACGATCCCGGCGCGGGGCCCAGGCCTCCACTGCGGCAAAAAGCGCAAAAAGACCAATGAAAACAGTGAGACGGATCGCGGCTTCATTCTCCATGACCCGCAACCTACCGTGAAAAGTCTGCGCCTCAAGGCGACAATGCGCACATTCTCGCGAGGCGGTCCCGCAAGGGAGCGATGAGCCGCGCTAGTTGCGGATGATCGATCCTGCACCGTGATCGGTGAAGAGCTCCAAAAGGCAGGCATTCGGCGCCCGTCCATCAAGGATGACCACCGCACGCACGCCGTCGCTCAACGCTTTCAATGCGGTCTCGGTCTTGGGGATCATGCCGCCGGCAATCGTCCCGTCTTTCGTCAGGTCCGCGATTTGTGCGGCTGTCAGCTCGGTTACCACTTCACCGCTTGCGTCCTTCACACCGTCCACATCGGTCAACAAAAGCAGGCGATCTGCTTTCAACGCACCGGCAATCGCGCCCGCTGCCGTGTCGCCATTGACGTTGAATGTCTCGCCATCGCGTCCCGCCCCCAAAGGCGCGACAACCGGAATGATCCCGGCCTCGAACAGGGTGCGCAGCACGTCCGGGTTCATCTCCGCGGGCTCTCCCACAAACCCCAATTCGGGGTTCGCCGCATCGCAGACCATCAGGTCGCCATCCTTGCCGGAGATCCCAACCGCACGACCGCCTTGCCCGGCAATCGCCTGGACAATCCGTTTGTTCACGCGGCCCGACAGAACCATCTCGACCACTTCGACGGTCGCCGCATCGGTCACCCGCTTGCCGCCGACAAATTCCGACGTCACGCCAAGCCGGTCCAGCATCTGATTGATCATCGGGCCACCGCCATGCACGATCACCGGGCGTACACCGACCTGCTGCATCAAGACGACGTCGCGCGCGAAGCTTTCCATCGCCGCGTCGCTGCCCATGGCATGGCCGCCGAGTTTGATTACGACAATTGCGCTCTCGTAGCGCTGCAAATAGGGCAGGGCCTCAGAGAGCGTGCGTGCCGTGGCGATCCAGTCCCGGTTCATCGTATTCCGCTTTTTCATTTACTTGGTCCGATTAATCTGACAGGCTGTTACCCCGCTGCGATCGGATTGCCAAGCAAGGTGGGTCAGTCAAGTTTCGCGATGATCGCGCGCAACGTGCTGATCCCGTCGCCGCTTTGAGAAGAGGTGAGCACGATCTCGGGGAATGCCGCGGGGTGCTTTTGCAAAGCGTCGGACACTGAGCCAATCAATTTGGCGCGCTCTTTCTCTTTGATTTTGTCGCATTTCGTAAGCACGATCTGGAAGGTCACGGCGGATTGGTCGAGAAGGGTCAGAATGTCATGATCGACCTTTTTCACCCCATGCCGGGCGTCGATCAGAACGAATGCCCGTCTCAGTGTCGGACGGCCCGAAAGATATGATTTAAGCAGGCGCTGCCACTTCTCGACGACCGGCAGCGGTGCCTCGGCAAAGCCGTAGCCCGGCAGGTCGACAAGATAGGCCGTCTGCGCAAGCTCAAAGAAGTTGATCTCTTGTGTGCGGCCGGGCGTGTTCGATGTCCGCGCCAAGGCCTTGCGGCCGGTCAAGGCATTGATCAGGGAAGATTTTCCGACATTGGAGCGGCCGGCGAAGCAGACCTCGACCCGGTCGGCTGGCGGCAGTCCCGACATCGCGACCACCCCTTTCAGGAATGTCGTCTCGCCGGCAAAAAGCTTGCGGCCGGCCTCGACCTCGGATGGCTCGGGTGCCTCAACCTCGCGAAACTGAAAACCACTCATGGGTTAAAGGACCCTGACCGCGTCGCCCTTGGCAATCGCCCCGCCTTTCGTGACTACCCCGTAGACGCCAAAATCCTGATGCCCCCAGCTTTTCAACGCGCCGAGCGTGTCGGCATCGCGTTCACCTGTAGCTGGGTTGGCGGTCGTGGCAAGGCAGCGGGTGATCGGTTCCTCGATCTTCATTTCGACCTCTCCGATGGCGAGGGTTTTGCCGACCCATTCGAACTCTTCCCAAAGCGCGAAACCCTCAAGGATCAGATTACCGCGCCATCGCACCGGATCGAGCACCTGCCCAAGTTTCTGTTCCACCGCGCGGTGGGACGCGAGGTTGTTGATGGAGATGGAGGCAAAGTCGGTATCGGTCATGCCGCGGTCTGCGGCGCGGATAACCTGTGCCGATTGTGCGCGGGTTTCAGGCATCAAGGGCTTGACCCAGTCGACCAGAGCGTCGCCCTCGTCATCGGGTCGGAAGGTGAGATCAGGACGATTGGGGTGGCTGAGTGTCACTGTTCCAGCCGCCTCATCGAGGGTCGAGGAGATCGCCATCAATTCGGGCGCTTTCGCCCCGCGGGAGAAGTTCGCGCAAGGGACCCACTCATCGCCCCGGAGCCGGGCCGCTTCATGGGCCACGGCCCAGGTGCGGTCCCACGGCATCGTCATTCCCTCTTTTAGGGTAACCTGCTCCAACTCCTCACGCCCATGGCTCTTGATCGGATAGCGCCAGATATGGGCGAGATGGGGTGTCATTTTTCTTCCGGTTTCTTCTTCTGGAAACCGGATTTGATGTTGCCGAAGATGTCTGGCGTGTAGCCTTGGCTTTTCATGATCGCATATTGCTGGACGAAGGTGATCACGTTGTTTGCGATCCAGTAGACGACGAGCCCGCTGGCGAAGCTTCCCAGCATGAACATGAAGACCCAGGGCATCCAGGCGAAGATCATCGCTTGCGTCGGATCGGTGGGGGCCGGGTTCAGTTTCTGCTGCAGCCACATCGAGATGCCGAGGATCAGCGGCAGGATGCCGATGAAGATCAGCGCGACGATCGAGCCCGGCTCCGGACCGGCCCAGGGGAACAGGCCCCACAGGTTGATGATCGACGTGGGGTCGGGCGCGCTGAGGTCCTGGAAGGGGCCAAACCAGGCGGCGTGGCGCAGCTCGATGGTGACGAAAATCACCTTGTAGAGCGAGAAGAAGATCGGAATCTGCAGAAGGATCGGCAGACAGCCTGCGGCGGGGTTCACCTTCTCCTTTTTGTAGAGCGCCATCATCTCGGTTTGGAGCTTCTGGCGATCGTCACCTGCCCGCTCCTTCAGCTTCTCCATCTCCGGCTGAAGCTCTTTCATCTTCGCCATCGAGACGTAGGATTTGTAGGCCAGCGGCAGCAGGACGGCCTTGATGATCAGGGTCAGCGTGATGATCGCCCAGCCCATGTTGCCGATAAGACCGTTCAGCCAGTGCAGAACCGCGAAGATCGGTTTAGTGAGGAAGAAGAACCAGCCCCAATCGATGGAGTCGATGAAGCGGTAGATCGTGTTGTCGCGCTCATATTCGCGGATTGCTTCCCATTCTTTGGCGCCTGCGAAGAACTGTGTTGTGACCTCCGAGGTCGCGCCGGGGGCAAGTTCCACGGTGCTCATCCGGGCGGTTGCGCGATAGATGTCAGCGGCGGCGTCGTATTTCAGGACGGAGGTGAAGGGTTCCGTCCCTGCGGGCACCAGCGTTGTCATCCAGTAATGGTCCGTGAACCCGAGCCAGCCATTGGCGTTGATCTGTGCCACGCTGGCATTCGCGCCCCAGAGCGGGTCGGGGTCGAAGTCGCGCAGGTCGTCGTAGTGCAGTTCTTCCAGCTCATCTCCGGTTTGGCGCATCGCACCCTCATGGATGATGAAAAAGCCTTTCTGATCGGTGGGTTCGCCGAAGCGCTCGATCTCGCTGTAAGGCGCAAGGCGGTGGGTCTCAGAGCCGGTATTCTCAACGATCTGGCGCACCGAGAACATGAACCGGTCATCCACGGAAATCTCACGGGTGAACTTGAGGCCCGCCGAATTGGTCCAGCTCAGGGAGATTGGGCTGTCAGGGGTCAGGGTCGGTTCGCCCTCGATCTGCCAGGCGGTGTTGGCGCCGGGGACATCCTCAAAACTCAGGCTGCCGCCGGGTGCCCAGCCAAAGAGCGCGTGATAGGCGCCAACGGTTCCAACCGGAGAGAGCAGGGTGACCGTGTCGCTGCCTTCGTCAAGCGTCTCGCGGTAGCGATTGAGTTTCAGATCATCAAGCCGACCGCCGGTGAGTGAGATCGACCCGGTTAGGTTCGGTGTCTCGATGGGGATACGCACGGATTCCGAAAGTGCGGCGGACCGCGCCTCGGTGGGCGAGGCCGCAATTGCAGGTGTGCCATTTTGGACGGCAGGTTCCGCGCCGGGAACGGTCGTGCCGGGCTGTGTTTGAGTTGCGGTAGGCGCATTGGGATCGACGACCGGTTCTTCGGGCGGGAAGAGCACAAACCATACCAAAATCACCAGGAAACTCAGTGCCGTGGCAAGAATGAGATTCTTATTGTGATCGTCCATCAGCGCCCCAAAGCTCAGCTTGCATTGACCAGTGGTTCAATAGGCTGAGGTGGGAAAGGTCAAGCTGTTTTGCAAGGCAAAACGCGGCTTTCCACTCACATATTCGGGCGGTTTTTGGAGCTACCCGGTTTTGCGCTGCAAGAGCGGTGGGCTTTTTAGTTTCTTCTGATGATCGGCCAACCAGGCCAGCGTATCTTCAAAGGGCATGGGGCGGGCGATGCCGAAACCTTGCAGATGGGTGCAGCCAATTTGCGACAGGATGCTCTGCTCGCCGACGCTCTCGACCCCTTCGGCCAGGGTTTCGATTTCAAGCCGCTCTGCCATGCCGACAATCGCCGCCACCATGCGTTGTTGCTCGGGGTCTTCGTCGGCGCGTTGCACGAACGAACGGTCGATCTTGATGCGATCCACCTTGAAGCGACGAATATTTGCCAAGGTCGCATGACCGGTGCCGAAATCGTCGAGGTCGATATTGAAGCCTTGTGATCCCAATTCGCGGATATTGCGGGTGATCACGTCATCCGCGGATTCCGAAATCACCGTCTCCAAGATTTCTACGGTCAGGCGTCGAGGGTCCAGTTCAAACCGATCCACATCCCATTTGATCCGTTCCACCAGGCTTGGATTGCGCAGCTCCTGTGTGGCGAAGTTGACCGAGACGCTTGGTACATCGAACCCGGCCTTGTCCCAGGACACGACGGCGCGCAGGGCGTGGTTCAGGATCGCCTCGCTCAAATCTTCCATCCGCCCGGCACGCTCCAGAAGCGGAATAAACTCCGACGGCGGCACCATGCCATGCACGGGATGTTTCCACCGCGCCAGTGCCTCAAACCCCGTCACCTGGCCCGTATCCGTCGAGATTTGTGGCTGAAACCACGGAATGATGTGGCCCGATGCAAGCGCATCGATCACATCCGATTGCATCTTTTCAGGCTCTCGGTTCTCGGTCGGCGTGAGATTTGAGAACGACCGGATCGCGCCGTTTTCAGCCCGCCGAGCCTCGGCGAGGGCCAGAACGGCCGCATCATACATTGACCGCGCCGTGTGTGCGGGCGCGCGGGAATCGAGGCAGAAGCCAACGGCGACGGAGATATGCAATTCGGTCCCATCAAGCGCGATAGGTTGCGAGAGGCCTGTCTGTAGACGTTCGATCAGGGAGATCACCGAATTCAGTTCCGGCGCGCGGATACCATCGATGCTCAGCCCAATGAGCCCATCTTCCAGCACGAAGATATTGTCAGAGCGCCGCATCATGACCCCAAGGCGGGCGATCATCTCGCCGCGCACAAATTCCACGGCGGAGACGCCCCAATCCCTTTCAATTGTCGCGCTATCTTCAAGCTCGAGCAGGATACAGGCGGTGCGATGGTTTTCTGTGTTTTCTGCGAGTTGATTCTCCATGGAGCGCTGCATCGCGTCGAACCCGCGGCGCTCAAACCGCCGGCGGCCATCGGAATGCGCCAGCAGCAGGGCATTGCCAGCCAGGATCATGATCGGAATGACCACCGCCATGACCACAAGCAATTCGAGCGCATTGATTGCATATGCCACGGCTGCGGACACAGGCAGCACCGCCAAAGCGGATTTCTGGATCAGCTGTTGACGCCAAAATCTAGTCATTACCTGTGCGCTCATCGCGGGCCTCGAACCGGTTTGGGATCAGATCGCGGCGACGCTACGGGCAGAGAATGCCGAGAGTCTTAATTCTCGTCCGTCAGTTGTGGAGGATTTTCGTCAAATGGTTTCTCTTCTCGGGAAAGTCCTGCAAAATCAAAGAGTTTCGGGTCGAGCAAGTGTGAAGGTCGGGCATTCATCAAAGCGCGAAACATCTTTTGCCGACGCCCCGGTGCCTTTGCTTCCCAGGAGTTTAACAACTCTTTCACATTTTGCCGCTGCAACCCGTCCTGCGAGCCACAGAGGTCACAGGGAATGATCGGGTATTGCAGGTCGCGCGCGAACTTCCCACAATCGGCCTCGGCGACATAGGCCAGAGGGCGGTAGACGAACAGGTCACCTTCCTCGTTCACCAGTTTCGGCGGCATAGTGGCGAGCCGCGATCCGTGGAAGAGGTTGAGGAAAAACGTCTCCAGAATGTCGTCCCGGTGGTGGCCCAGCACAACCGCCGAACACCCCTCTTCGCGGGCAATTCGGTAGAGATTTCCGCGTCTTAAGCGCGAGCAAAGCGCACAATAGGTACGTCCCTCGGGCACTTTATCGACGACGATTGAATAGGTGTCCTGATATTCGATCCGATGTGGCACGCCCATACGGTCGAGAAAGTCGGGCAGGACGGTTGCCGGAAACCCGGGCTGACCCTGATCGAGATTGCAGGCGAGGATCTCGACCGGCAAAAGCCCGCGCCATTGCAACTCGGTCAATGCCGCCAGCAAGGTATAGCTGTCCTTGCCGCCCGACAGACAGATCAGCCATTTCGCGCCACGCTCGATCATGCCGAAATCGTCGATGGCGGCCCGGGTCTCGCGCACGATGCGTTTGCGCAGTTTCTTGAACTCCGTGGTGTCGGGCGCATGCTCGAAGAGCGGGTGGATGTCTTTGGGTTGGTCCAGCATGGGCGTGCTTATAGGGCGGCGGAGCGGTGCAGGGAAGATGCATCCGACAGCGGGCCTAGGGCGTAGAAGGCTGGAGAGGAGGCCGCTCATGCGCCGTTTCGCCATTTTGCTCACACTCGCCATCGCGGCCTGCACCGGCAAGCCCAGTTTCGACGATCCCAGCTTCTCGGATCGGGAGTTGAACCTTGAGGAGTTCTTCAGCGGCGATCTGGTCGCGCGCGGGCAGTTTCAGGACATCTTCGGCACTGTTCGACGGCAGTTTGATGTCACGATCAAGGGAACCTGGGATGGCGAGATCCTGCGGCTGGTGGAGGATTTCGTCTATGAAGATCGGTCAACCGAGCAGCGCATCTGGACCTTGCGAAAAACCGGCCCCGAGACCTGGGAAGGCACGGCGCCGGGCGTGATTGGCAAGGCGACGGGGGAGGAGCAGGGGGATCGGTTCAATTGGCGCTACACGATCGACCTGCCGGTGGGTGAGGGTGAGACCGCGCGTGTGACCTTTGATGACTGGATGTGGTTGCAATCGGAGACGCACCTGTTGAACCGCGCTTACATGAAACGCTGGGGCGTGGATGTGGGGGACGTGATCATAACCTTTGAGAAACTGTAGTGAAGCATTTGGCGAATGCCGCGCGCTGACGCATACTCCTTGAAAGTTTTTGAGGGGGACATTTCATGCCACTGATTTTCTCACGCCGCGCCATCACGCCATCGGGCAAGTTCTCGACCCGACCGGATGACAAGACGACCTATTACGAGTTCACAAAATCCGGTCGGCGCTGGCAAGCGGCCCCGATGAGCAAGACCCGCTGGCTTTCTGGTGTGAGGGCAGAGGGTACGACGAAGGACGTTTTGATCCATGTGCATGGGTTCAACACGACGCAGCCTACGATGCTCAAGCGTCATCAGCAGATCGAGGCGGGGCTGCGCGCGAAGGGCTACAAGGGCGCTGTGGTGTCTTACGACTGGCCCAACCGCGGCAAAGGCACACCGGCGGCCTATCAGGGCGATCTGACCGACCGCGCCCCGGTGATCAGCCGCTTTCTGGTGGAGGACGCGATCCTGCCGTTTCTGAGCATGGACTGGAACCCGCGGGTGCATCTTTTCGCCCATTCCATGGGGGCGTTCGTGATCACGGACGGGTTTTCGCAATTCGGCGACAGTTTTGGTCCGGGTACAGCACCCTGGAAGGTGAACCACATCCTGATGGCCTCGGGTGATGCGCATCGCAATATCTTTGCGAAAGGCGCGGGAGCCTCGCTGAGCCTGGAGCGCCACAGTCGCCGTCTGACCAATTTCAACTCGCGCGATGATGCGATCCTGACCCTGGCGGTGGTCTGGAACAATCTGCGCAAACGGGTGGGTCAAAGCGGGTTGCCGTCTTCGCATTCCCATGAGCATTTCAATGTCGATGGCACGCGCAAATATCGCGATACGAAGCCCGATTTCGATGACAACAATATGGCGGAGATGCTGTATTCGCATCGCTGGTGGTTTGAGAGTGAGTGGTTTTACAAACGCGCCGCCGACACATTGAAGATCGGGACCTAGTCCGGGACGTTATCGACCCCCGAGCCGCCCCAGGGATGGCAGCGGAAGATGCGGCGCGCGGCAAGGTAGCTGCCTTTGATCCCGCCATGTTTTTCGAGCGCTTCGAGCGCGTAGGCGGAGCATGTCGGGTGGTAGCGGCAGTTGAAGCCGACCCAGGGGCTGAAAAGTAGCCGGTAGGCGCGCACCGGCAGGGCGCAGATATGGGCGAAGGGGCTCATTTGTGGATTTGCCGCAGGGCGCGGCGCAGATCGTCGAGGAGATCCGAGAAGGGGCGCTCCACGGTCACGCGGGGGCGGCCGATCAGCACGTAGTCCCAGCCGTCATGGCCCATGTCGGGCAGCACCGCCCGGGCAACCTCGCGCAGGCGCCGTTTGGCGCGGTTGCGGGTCACAGCGTTGCCGATTTTCTTGGAGCAGGTATAGCCGACGCGGAGAGGGTCTTGATCGCCCCGGTTGCGCGCCTGAAGCAGCAATCCGGATTGGCTGGAGCGTTTCGCGCGGGCAGCCGCCAGAAAGTCAGAACGCTTTCGCAAAACCTCCAAACGCGAAGACGCCGCCCGGGGCGCACGCGTGTCCGGAACATCTCCGGTCACGGGGGCCTCAGGCGGCGTCATATCTCAGGTGAGAAACCCTGGCGCGCTTACGCGCTCAGCGATTTCCGTCCTTTTGCGCGGCGCGCGTTCAGGATTTTACGGCCAGCTTTGGTGGCCATGCGGGCGCGGAACCCGTGGCGGCGCTTGCGCACCAGGTTCGACGGCTGAAAAGTACGTTTGCTCATGAGCTTGGCTCCGGTCGGTCGAGAGGCAAACCGCGCTGATTCACCCCGTCATGTCATTCGAGACCCGTCACATAGAGGGACAGAGGTTCCCCGTCAACGGCTCTGGGCCCGGTTTTGCGGGTCATTTTGCAACATTTTCCGGTCGCGCGACGGGATTTCAGCCGCCATTTGTTACGAAAGCGTAATTTGACCCACGAAACCCGTCACGGCTCATCAAGCACGCGTGAGGGCAGCTATCGCGGGCAGGTGCAAACCGGCAAAAGAGGCGCAACTCGACCATTCCTTCCTCCCAAGGACCCCGCTATGACCGATATAATGCAAAATCCCGGGCCCGAGGCCCCTTCCAAATGGCGCAAACGCGCGCCGATCCTGATTATCGCCACCGCGGCCATTCTGGGTGCGGTTTTCTTGCGTGATTACCTGAGCTTCCAGGCTTTGGCCGACAATCGCGAGGCGCTGATTGCCTATCGCGACGAGCACTACCTGCTGACCGTGCTTACATTCATGGCCGCCTACATCGTCATTGTGGCCTTTTCGCTGCCCGGGGCGGCGATTGCCACGCTGACGGGCGGCTTCCTCTTTGCCACCTTCCCCGGCGCTCTGTTCAACATGACAGCGGCGACCATCGGGGCTTTGTGTATCTTCACTGCGGCCCGGATGGGGTTTGGGGATCGTCTGGCCGCGAAGATGGAGAACTCCGAGGGGATCGTGAAGAAGATCAAGGATGGTATCGACGAGAACCAATGGTCGGTGCTGTTCCTGATCCGCCTTGTGCCCGCCGTGCCGTTCTTCGTGGCCAATCTGGTGCCCGCTTTGGTGGATGTTCCCTATCGCCGGTTCATCATCTCGACCTTCTTTGGGATCATCCCGGGCTCCGTCGTCTACACCTCTGTCGGCGCTGGTCTGGGTGAGGTGTTCGCCCGCGGTGAAACCCCCAATCTTGGCATTATCTTCGAGCCGCATATTCTGCTGCCGATCCTCGGCCTTTGTGCGCTCGCGGCCCTGCCGATTGTTCTGAAAGCCGTGCGCGGCAAGGAAGGCCTCTAAGATATGGAAAAGATCAAGACGGACCTGTTGGTCATCGGCGCAGGCTCCGGTGGCCTGTCGGTCGCGGCCGGGGCCAGCCAGATGGGCGCGAAAGTGGTGCTCCTGGAAGACCACAAGATGGGCGGCGATTGCCTGAACTATGGCTGTGTGCCCTCCAAAGCGCTGATCGCGGCGGGCAAACAGGCCTACACCCTGCAACATGGGTCCCAATTCGGCGTCGCCGATGCCAAGCCGAAGGTGGATTACGCCGCTGCCAAGGATCACGTCGCCTCCGTCATCAAAACCATTGAACCCGTCGACAGTCAGGAACGTTTCGAAGGTCTCGGCGTGCATGTGATCCGTGAACGCGGGCGTTTCATTCGTCCTGATGCTGTCCAAGCGGGCGATTATGAGATTACCGCGCGCCGTACGGTCATCGCCACTGGCTCTGCGCCGCTGGTGCCGCCGATCCCCGGCCTCGACAAGGTGCCCTATCTCACCAATGAGAGCCTTTGGGACCTGCGCGATCTGCCGAAACATTTGCTCGTCATCGGCGGCGGGCCCATCGGTATGGAGATGGCGCAAGCCCATCGCAGGCTTGGGTCCGAGGTGACCGTGATCGAAGGCCTGAAAGCCATGGGCAAGGATGACCCGGAACTGGCTGCTATCGTGCTTGAGAAGTTGCGTGGCGAAGGTATTGCCATTGAGGAAGATGCTCTGGCCGAAGAAATCACCGGCAAAGCGGGTGCGATCACCGTGAAGGCCAAGGACGGGCGTGTGTTCAAAGGCACGCATCTCTTGATGGCTGTTGGCCGCGCCGCGAATGTCAATGATCTGGGGTTGGAGAACGCCAAGATCGAGTATGACCGCGGCGGTATCAAAGTCGATGACGCCCTGCGCACCAACAACCCCAAGGTTTACGCCATCGGCGACGTGTCCGGCGGTCTGCAATTCACCCATGTGGCGGGCTACCACGCAGGTGTGGTGATCCGCTCGATCCTGTTTGGTCTGCCGTCTAAGGCGAAAACCTCTCATATCCCCTGGGCGACATATACCGATCCGGAACTCGCGCAGGTTGGTCTGACCGAGGCGCAAGCGAAGGAAAAGCATGGGGAGGCTGCTGAGGTTTACCGTTTCCCCTATCACGAGAACGACCGCGCCATCGCGGAGGCCAAAACCACAGGTCTTGTGAAGGTCATGGTCGTGAAAGGTCGCCCCGTTGGGGCCTCCATTGTCGGTGCGAATGCTGGTGATCTGATCAGCTTCTGGGCGCTCGCGATCGCCAATAATCTCAAGATGAGCGGTATCGCAGGCATGGTCGCGCCCTATCCGACGATCGGAGAGGTTAACAAACGCGCCGCTGGTGCCTATTTCTCGCCAAGGCTTTTCGAAAGCGATAAAGTCAAGACAGTCGTGCGGCTGGTGCAACGCTTCCTGCCCTAAACCAAGACGAGGAAAACTTTGATCAATTCGCTTTCAGGTCGGTTTCTCATCCTGACGGTGATCGGCGTGATGCTCGCCGAGGTGATGATCTTTGTGCCCTCCGTTGCGCGTTACCGGGAAGACTATCTGAACCAGAAGCTGGAGAAGGCGCAGATCGCATCGCTGTCGGTCCTGGCGTCCGAGAGCAACAGGATTTCGCCGCAACTGGCGGGCGAGTTGCTGCAAAACGCCGGGGTCTACAACGTTGTCCTGCGCCGCAATGAGGCGAGCCAGCTTGTCCTGTCCTCACCTGTTCCGGGCCCTGTAACCACGATGGTGGACCTGCGCGATCCCTCCGCTTGGTATCTGATCCAGGGTGCCATGATGCAGCTTCTGGGGCCGGGGGAGGGTGTCATCCGGGCGCTGGGGTCACCCACACAAGGCTCGGGCATCCTGATTGAGGTCGCGATGGACCAGAAGCCGTTGCGGGACGCGATGGTCGACTACGGGTTGCGCATTTTGGTTCTGTCGCTGGTGATTTCGGTCATTGCAGCCGCGCTTCTGTTTCTCGCCGTGCGTCGCGTCATGGTGCGTCCGATCACCCGCGTGGTGGACCACATGGCGGCTTATGCCCAAGCGCCAGAGGATGTGCGGCTGATCATCGAACCGCAGGAAAATATCCGTGAGTTGCGCGCGGCGGAGGATGCCTTGGCGGGCATGCAGCGGCAGTTGACCGGCTCTCTGAAACAGAAGGAGCGGCTTGCGCAACTTGGCGGCGCGGTGGCGAAAATCAGCCACGATCTGCGCAATATTCTCACGACGGCAACCTTGCTGGTGGATCGCATGGAAAGCTCCGAAGACCCGACTGTGAAGCGCACGGCACCGAAGCTCGTGAATTCTCTCAGCCGCGCCGTGAACCTGTGCGAGACGACGCTGGCTTTCGGTAAGGCCGAGGAAGCGGCGCCGGTGCTCAATCTGGTCCGTCTGGCGCATCTCATCGACGATGTCATCGAAAGTGAACGTTTGGCCGGCGACGGTTCCGTCACCCTGATTGACGATGTCCCGCCGGGCATGAGCGTGCGTGCCGACAGCGAACAGCTCTATCGCGTCTTCTCCAACCTCGTGCGCAATGCGCGCCAAGCCATTGAAGCCTCGGGTAACCCGGGCACGATCACCGTGAAAGCGCAGGAAGACGATCAGCAATGGGAAATACTGGTCTGTGATACCGGTCCCGGTCTGCCGCCCAAGGCGCAGGAGCATCTCTTCACGCCCTTTGAGGGCGGTGTACGCAAGGGTGGAACCGGTCTGGGCCTTGTCATCGCGGCCGATCTGGTGCGTGGCCATGGCGGGCAGTTGATGCTGTTGAAGACCGGCGAGGAAGGCACCGAGTTCGCTATCCGTCTGCCGAAAGGGGCAGCCGAACTGTCGCAGGCTGCGGAGTAGTGACCGGGGCAGATTTACCCGGAATTCCCCCAGAAGCGCCGCAATTTCCGCAAATTCCTCTGGTTTTCTTGCCCAGATCACAATTCTGAGTGGGCAGATAGAGATATGGTTATTCGTAAACTCATCCTCGCAATGGGCCTTTTCATGGTCATTGTCAGCGTCGGTTTTGCACTGACATCCCCAACGCCAAATCCGAAACAGGGCTTCGGTGTGGAGGCGCGCCAAGCCGTGAACCTCACCGCGAGCGGCGCCTATCCGGAGGACATGAGCATGGTGGAAACCGTGCGCTCCTGGTTCGGGGCCGACATCTATGCGGAACGTGCCGCGGCGCACCGTCAAACCGAGCTGCGCAAACTTCAGCAGCGCGCCAAGGGCATCAAGACCTACAACACCCGCACCAAAGGTGTCCTTTATAACGGCTCGTAACAGGATGCGGCGCATTTGGACTGTCTTGGTCACAGGCCTTGGCCTGTTGATGCTGGCCTTCACACTGGGTTTCGGTCCGGCCTTGTTTCCGGGCTACAAACCGGGTCCGGAGTTCAAAGTGTCAGACACCGCAAAGGCCATTTCACAGACCCGCGCAAAGATCGTCACGGCCAATCCTGAGCGGCTACCGCAACCCGAAAAGACCTGGCGCAACTATGTCAGCGCCTTTTTCATGCTGGAGCCGATGAGCATGGTCTCCGTCCCACCCCGCGAACGCACCGAGTTGCAGGCGTTGCAAGATCGCGCGCAAGGCAAACCGGGTCCGGGCGAGATCGAGGCGCTTCGGCGCGACCGCTAAGCCCCCATTTTGCCCCTTGCAAAGCCATAGGTGCAGAGTTACATCCCCCACACCCCGCGCGCTGGTAGCTCAGTTGGATAGAGTACTTGACTACGAATCAAGGGGTCGGGGGTTCGAATCCTCCCCAGCGCGCCATATAAATCAAACACTTAACGTCTATTCTGTTTTGGCTCGCGCTCCCCGTGTAAGCAATTTTTAACCAGGAATCGAGTTTCAAAGCTATCCGTGGATCTAGCGATTACAAAAAAGACGGTAGTACAAAACACCTGATCCCGCGAAGAATTCCTATACTTATTTCAGGGTCCCATACTCCAGAGACTTATGCTCGTTTCGTCAGAGTACAAGAACGGCGGAAGGTCGCTGCACTGAACTCCGTCTGAGAAACCCTTAGGTTGGAGAGACGGCTCAAAGCATGCGTAATTGGGCTGACCCTGAACAGAGGCCGAGCTCCCGATAGGATCACAGGACATCTGTGAGCAAGGGAGATTTCGAATGGAGTATTTTGCAGGTTTGGACGTGTCATTGCAGTCCTGCGCGGTTTGTATCGTCGATAGTAAGGGCACGGTCCTGCATGAGCGAGAACTGCCCTGTGAGATTGAAGAGCTCGCAGGTTATCTGACCGCGCTCGCAATGCCGATCGAGCGCATCGGGTTCGAATCCGGCACTTTAAGCCAGCATTAGTTCTATGGATTGAAGGCAAAAGGGTTCGACGTCGTCTGCATGGAAGCGCGGCAGGTGAGCGCTGCGCTGTCCGCGATGCCCAACAAGACGGATCGCACCGACGCGCACGGCATTGCCCAAATCCTGCGGACGGGTTGGTTTAGCCCCGTTCACATGAAGAGCCGGGAGGCGCATGGGGTTCGGGCCCTTTTGAGCACACGGAAGGCCTTGCTGAGCAAGACCATGACCTGGCCAATGAAGTGCGCGGTCTGCTGAAGATCTTTGGCATCCGCCTGCCGAGGACCGTCAAGCACGGCAGCTTTGACGGTGTTGCTAGGCCGATGATCGAGATGGACGAAGTTCTGGCCCATGCCATGCTTCCGCTGCTCGATACTCGGCTGGTTCTGCATCAGCACTTCCTCGAGTTGGATCGACGGGTCAAACGCGCGGCCAGTCAGGATAAGGTCTGCATGCGCATGATGACGGTTCCCGGGGTCGGGCCGATCGCAGCTTTGACCTTCAAGGCCGCGGTCGACGATCCTTCGCGGTTCAAACGCTCACGCACCGTGGCCGCCGATTTTGGCCTGACGCCCAGGCGGTACCAGTCTGGCGAACACGACAACCCGGGCCGGATATCGAAGTCCGGGGATCAAGATGTGAGGGCCACGCTCTATGCCGCTGCCAACGCCTTGCTGATGCGGGCCGTGGCGGGGTCGCAGATTAAATCATGGGCATGCGCCTGATGCGCACAAAGGGACGCCGCCGTGCAGTCGTTGCCGCTGCCCGCAAACTGGCTGTCCTCTTCACCGGATGTGGGTAGATAGCGCAGAGTTCCGTTCAGAAGTGATGGAGGGCACGGCATGATCCTCGGCCCTATTGAACGAAGTGTTGGCCGCGCTCTTCTGATCAGCCGGGGCGACGCGACGGAGTTAGTGGCCCGGCCAATCTCTGCTGTGCTGGCAATCGCGACTGTGCTTGTCATTCTTTGGTCGATCTACAAAGCGCTGCGTGGCCGGAAAGCCAGTTCACAGAGCGAGGTATGATTACCAAAGACACCGCCAATGACTTTCGCAAATTCATTCAATGGCACGGGTACAGAAATGATACGCAACCCACGCGTTCGACCCATGCGAAATCAGTGGTTGCTTGGATATGGAAATCAGCGACGGCGAATGAAAGGCGACGGAAAGTTCACGCCGCCCATAGTTTCTTGCTCGCCAGCTCAGCTCCTTCCGCCAGAGCTTTGAGTTTTGCCCAGACAACCCGGTTTTCCACCTCGGTCTTGTAGATCGCCTGGCTTGAAAAGCCGCAATCTGTCGAGGCGATGACGTTCTCGCGGCCTACACGATCCGCAAAACGGATGATGCGCTCGGCGATGTATTCGGGGTGTTCGACCACGCTGGAAGCATGTGTTATGACGCCTGGCAGGATGTGCTTGCCATCGGGCAGTTTCAAATGCTCCCACAGGTGATATTCGTGCTCGTGTCGGGGGTTGCCCGCTTCAAACGAATATGCGCCTGCATTCACTTTCAGCACCTCGTTCACCATCATCGGTAGGTCGGGTTCGTAGATGCGCGGCCCTTGGTTGATGCCGTAACAGGTATGGTAGCGAATCTTTTCTGCCGGAATGCCCTTGATGGAGTGGTTCACGGTCTCGACGTACATATTCGCCTTGGCAATGCGCGCTGCATCATCGAGTGATTTGTCCATATAGACATGTGGCAGGAACGGATCATCAACCTGTAGCAGGAACCCGGCGTCGATGATGGTGTTGTATTCGACCGCAAGCGCGTCGGCGACCGCGTACATGTATTCTTCCTGGCTGGAATAATGCTCGTTGAACCCGACGCCCGTGACCGCAGCGCAGGGCATGAAGGCTTCGTCGACACCGTGCTTTTCACAGGACGCCCGCAGATTTTCGAGGTCTTTTCTCAAAGCATCATGGCCAACGTATTCAATCGGTCCGATGCAGCAGACCGGGTGTGCTGGAGCGATGGCACCGCCAAGGTGCGCGCGGGCAAAATAGTCTTCGTAGTATTCCGGGAACGCCTCTTTTTCGGCCGCGTAATAGCCCATGTCGTGACCCGGTCGCTGTTCGTAGCCTGACAAACGCTCCTCGATATAGATCGCGTGGCCGGGCTTGGACATTTCCCCATCGGCGACGATGTCGATCCCCGCTGCAACCTGACTGGCGACCATGCGATCCACCGCATCGGCGACCTTCGCGTCATAGGCGGCCTCGTCCACCGGTTCACCGTCGAAACGCGCCTTGAGGACATCCAGAAGATCATGCGGACGCGGCAGGCTGCCGACGTGGCTGGTCAGAATTCGATCCGTGCTGTGCTTCATGTGATTGGTCCTTCAGTAAATGCTGGCGCCACCATCCACCCGCATGACGGTCCCGGTGACCTTGCGGGCGGCGTCAGAGGCCAAAAAAAGCGCCATCTCGGCAACGTCTTCGGGGTCAGACGGTCCCAGAAGGGACTTCTGATAAATCGGGTTGTCAGGTTTGATAAAGGCCGCCACGCGTTCTGTCAGAACGACGCCCGGGGCAAGTACATTCACGCGTACACCTTGTTCGGCCCATTGCATCGCCATGGCCCGGCTCATAGCCAGCACGCCGCCTTTCGACGCGGTGTAGGCATCAGCGCCATGCGTTCCGATCACGGCCCTGAGCGAGGACATGTTGATGATCGAGCCGCCGCCCGAATTGACCATTTCGGGGATCACACGCCGACAGGTCAGAAGAGTGCCGTAGAGATCAACGCGGATGGTGCGCCAGAATTCGTCCAAATCAAGCTCGGTTACAGGACCGTCCGCCGTCGATCCACCGCCTGCCGAGTTCATTAGAATGTCGATCTGGCCGAAGCGTTCCACGCCTGCACGGACCATGGCCTCAACATCGTCCTCGCTTGAGACATCGCCGCCAACCGCAAGCGCCTGGCCGCCTGATGCGTGTATTTCCGCCACAACGTCATCGGCGAATTCCTTTCGGAAATCGGCGAGGACAAGGGCCGCGCCTTCTCGGGCGAAGGCCAGCGCGGTGGCTTTCCCGATGCCATTGCCGCCGCCGGTGATCAATGCGGTCTTGCCGTCAAGTCGTGCCATCGGATGCCTTCATTTTGACGCCACCGATGGCCTGATCCGTCGGCAGGATTTCGAGGGTCGCGACATTTACATGCGCGGGCGCATCGGTTGCAAAAAGGATCGCTGCAGCAATATCCTTGGGATCGAGTTCGCGAATGCCAGTCGTGTTCATCGCATCCAGCCGCTCGCGATCGCCCTTGGCCGCATCATAAAACCCACTGGCCACCCGCCCGGGGCAGACCTCGGTCACGCGAAGCCCCGTCCCGACAAGCTCGTTTCGCAGGTTCTGGCTGAAGATGTGTACGGCTGCCTTTGACGCGCCGTAGAGCGAGGAAACCGCGGTGTGCAGCCCCGCGATGGAGCCGATATTGACGATATGGCCCGTGCGGCGTTTGATCATGCCGGGGAGTGTCGCGGCAGTGAGTTTCACCAGCGACGAAACGTTGATGTCAATCGCCTCTTGAATGATATGCGGCGCGGCGCCCACCAGACCGTCGATGCCATGCCCGACACCGGCGTTGTTGACGAGAATGGAAGGTTCAAAATCCGCAACCTTCTCGGACAAGGTGTCGTCGCGCACATCTGCGGCAAACACCTGTGCTCCGGTCTCTTCGGCCAGCGCCGCCAGCCGGTCCTTGCGACGAGCGACGGCCAATACATCGTGTCCGGCTTCGCGGTAGGACCGCACCGTGGCCGCGCCGATCCCGCTGGTTGCTCCTGTCACGACGACGCGTGTCACGTTTCCTCCGGCGTCTCAGGGAAGAAATTCATTAAGCCGCCCGGATTGACCGGCGGCACTGGCCATTGATGGCCGCGTGTCATGCCCAGCCCGCGATTGGGCGCAGGGCGATAAGCGCGGTTGGGCAGCCCTACTAATTCGCCGTCGGTGAGCCACTCCAGGTCGCTGCCATATAGGGACGCGACCAACTGCTCGGTGAGTGCTCCCCGGACATTGCCATAGGCCGGGTCCGCGGCGACATCGCGGCGCTCTTCGGGGTCGCGTTCGAGATCGAAAAGCTGGCTGCGGTTTCCGGCTGGGTAATAGACCAGCTTGTGCCGTCCGTCGTGGACCATCCGGTTCGATAGTTCACCCTCGCCGAACTCGCCATAAAGGTGTTCACGCGGTGCGCTCATCATGGATTGACCGGTGACGCTTTCGGGAATGTCGATGCCGGCAAGATCGAGCAGCGTCGGCATGATGTCGGCGAGGCAGACCAGCCGGTCGTCGGTCGCCCCGGCAGCGATACACGAACAGTCCTTCACACCCATCATCAACATCGGGATGTTGGCCGAAGGTTCGTAGAAATTTTGCTTTGCCCAGATACCGTGGTCGCCCATTGTCTCGCCATGGTCCGAGGTGAATAGGACGATGGTGTTGTCCAATATGCCTTCTTCGCGCAGCGTCCCGAAGAGCGCCCCTACCTGTTGGTCGATCTGGGTGCAGAGCGCGTAGAAATGCCTCCGCGCCCAGGCGCCTTCTTTGGGCGAATAGGAATAGCGAGCGCGGTAGGCCTGAAGGAGGAGCGGCAATTCCGGATCGTCGCACCAGTCCCCGGTGACCGGTTCATCCATCTCTACCCCGTCATAGAACCGCAAAAACCGCTCCGGCGGCACCAGGGGTGGATGGGGGTGGCGATAGCCCAGGTACCAGAACCCCGGACGCTTGGGATCGCGCCGACGGATGATCCGGCACATTGCATCGGTCGCCCAGTTGGTTGCATGCGCCTCTTCCGGCAGGTGCCAGCTTGTCGCTTCGTACCCGTTGTTCGAGATTCCGTGCCCGAACTGCCGACCTAGCCAGCCCCTGTCGCCGAGATAGATCTCGTAATCGTCGGTCACGCCGTGATGGGTGCGGCCCTCGTCGTCCAGCAGTATATCGTCGAACCCCAGCCGGTCACGCTGTGGATAGGTGTGGGTCTTGCCGACACCGTAGGCCTGATACCCCGCGTCGCGAAAGGTCTGCGCCATGGTTGGCAGATGCGCGGGCATCTCAAGCTTGGCCTGAAAGGTGCGGTCGCCATGGTCACGCGCCGAGGTGCCCGTCATCAGGGAACGGCGCGCGGGGATGCAAACCGGATGCTCGGAATAGGCATTAGTGAAACGCGTGCCACAGCGGGCAATCTGGTCGAGCGTCGGGGTTCGGACCACCGGATGACCTGCCGCGCCCAGAAGTCCCGCCGACCAGTGATCCGTAACAATCAACAAGATATTCGGTTGCGTATAGTCGCTTTGATACATCAGCCCTTAACCGCGCCCGCTGTCATGCCCGCGATGATCTGTTTGGCCGCGAAGAAAGTAAAGATCAGCGGCGGGATCACGATGAGCGTGCCCATCGCCATGATCCGCCCCCATTCCACCCCCTCTTCGGTGATGTGGCTCGCCGCCGCAACCGGCAAGGTGCGCGAGTTCCGACCGGTGAGCAGCAGGGCCAGGATAAACTCGTTCCACGCGATCCGTAACGTAAAGATGCCGGCCACGGCGTAGCCTGACGACATCAGTGGCAACAGCACCCGGAAGAACACCTGAAGCGGCGTAGCACCGTCCACAATTGCCGCTTCCTCAAGTTCCACCGGAATTTGCTTGAAGAACCCGAACAGCAGCCAGATCGCGAAGGGCAGTGAGATCGCCGTGTAAAGGAACGTCAGCGCGGCAAGGTCGTTGTCGATCCCCGACAGCATGACAAATGCGAAGGCTGGAACTGCGATAACGGCGGGCGGCACCATGCGGACCATCAACGTAGCATTTGCCAGGAAGGTCCTGCCCACGAAACGGGTCCGCGCCAGCGCATAGGCGCAGAAGCCGCCGAATAGAAGCGTGATGAAGGTCGTTGCCCCCGCCACAATCACCGAGTTCCAGAGGTACGTGTCGAACTTGCCGCGCCCCGTCAGAATGGCCTCATAATTGTCCATCGTCGGCACGAAGAAGAACCAGATGGGGATGTCGCCCTGCAAGGTAACCTCGTCTTTGAGTGACGTGGATATCATCACCCAGATCGGCGCGAGCGACATGCAGGCCAAAAGGATTAGCGCTGTGTAGTAGTAGGTCAGGCGTACTTTTTCGTTCTGCATGTTAAACGTCCGAACGGGTTTTCATGGGGTTGGACAGCTTCAGGATCAACAAGCTCAGCCCGAAGACGACCAGAATCAGCAGGACCGCGATGGCAGAGGCATAGCCCAGCTGCTGTGTCTCGAAGGCGCGTTTGTAGATGTGAAGCGACAGTAACTCGGTCGATCTGCCCGGGCCGCCGCCGGTCATGATCAGCATGACCTCGAGGCCACGGAACACGTCAATGATCCGCATAAGTAGCGCAATGATGATGATCGATTTGATCATCGGCAGCTTCACCAGGAAGACCTGTTGCCACCAGTTCGCTCCGTCGATCTCCGAGGCCTCCACAACTTCGGATGGCAGCGCCTGTAGGCCTGCAATGATGATGATGAAGATGAACGGTGTCCACTGCCAGATGTCGGTAAAGACGATGGCAAAGAAGGCCAGTTGAGGATCGCCGAGCCAGACTTGTGGCTCCATCCCGAACCAGTTTGACATATAGTAGTTGATCCAACCAGCACGCGCATCGAACAGGTACCGCCAAATCAGCCCAACCACGACAGGTGACACCATCAAAGGCAGGATGAAGATTGTCCGAAACAGCGAGGCGCCGCGAATGGGTTTTTCCAGCAGCAGCGCCAGACCGATCCCCAGCGTCATTTCAAGCAGAATGACCCAAAACCCAAAGCGCAAGGTAACACCAAGGACTTCCCAGACCTGCGGATCATTCAACATCCGCGCGAAGTTTACGAAACCGACCGCCTCGGCGTCGGCAAAGTCGCGCCCGATCTCCCAATCGAAGAACGACAGGTAAAATGCCATGAAGACCGGATAGAGCAGACCCACACCCATCAGCAGAACCGCCGGGGTCACGAAGGCGTAAGGCGTCAGCGAGCCCGGTTCCCATTTCGGTTTGGCGGTCGTCGTCATCTCGGTCTTTCAGATTGAGGCGAGGAGGTCTCCGGGGCCTCTTTTACCCCGGAGACTGTGACCTGGCGTTATTGCCAGACGTAGTAGCCTTCGCGCTCCATGATTGCGCGAATTTTGTCGTTGGCTTCGTCCATGATCGGCTGGATCGGATCATCCGTCGTGATGACCTGCGTCAAAGCCTGACCCAGCACATCCACGTTGAGCTCGTTCCATTCCGGGATCAGCGGACGCCAATCCGGATCGGCACAAGGCAGCTGCTCGGCAACAACGGGATATTCATCGAAGCCTTGCGTGTTCGCCTGCAAGGTCGAAATCCGGATCGGGTCTCCGCCAAGCTCTACGATGCGCTGATCCGCAGCTTTCGAGGTCATCCACTGGATGAACAGGAACGCTGCTTCCTTGTTCTGCGAATTGGCCGGGATGCCCATGGCAAAGCCGCCGGTCTCAGAGCCACAGCGCGCATCGGTCGGGTGCAGTGCATATCCGACTTTACCGTTCACCTTAGAGCGGCTTTCGTCGCGCGAAAGTGCTGCGATCTTCAGCGAATCCAGCCAGAAAGCGGCGTCACCTTGCAGAAATGCCGTCGTCGCGTCGCCGAAGCCATAGGACGAAATACCCGTCGGGCCCGTTTTGGCGACATGCCGCAGGAATTCGGCCGCCTTGACCGACTCCGGCGAGTTCACGATCGGGTTCCATTTGTCATCGAAGATGCGCCCGCCCATCGGTGCGAGATGGAACAGCCACGCAGCGGTCACCTGATGGCCGGTGGCGCCGCGCGAGGTCAGCGCGGGGATACCGGCTTCGTTGAGCTTGGTCATGGCCGCGGTCAGCTCATCGTAGGTCGTAGGAACCGCGATGCCCTGTTCCTCCAGAATGTCCTTCCGATAGGCCAGGATTGAAGTCTCAGCCCCGAAAGGAATGCCATAAAGTCCGCCGGACTTGCCGGGCAGATACCCTTTCGCGCCCCCGACGATGCCACCGTTTTGCAGGTACGCGTCGGCGATGTCGTCAATATCGTAGTCGGGATCGACAAGGCCTGCATTCGTGTACATCTCGGAAAGCGGTGTGAGCAGTCCCTTGTTGACGTATTCGCCCTTCCACATCACGACCCATGCGACGACGTCGTATTCGCCTTCGGGCTTTGCCATCTCCAGCAATTGCCTGTCGCGCAACTTCAGGTACTGAAGATAGTCGATTTCCACGTTGATGCCGGTCTCCTCGGTGAACTCGTCCACCAGAGTTTCCGCAACCTTGAAGTGGTTGTTGGATGGCCATGATATCACGATCGTGGAACCGGCGTATTTCTCATAGGGATTGGCAAGCGCGCCTGCCGCCCCTATCACGAGCGCTGCAACGGCAGTTGCCGCCAGATTGAAGAATTTCATGTAGTCCTCCCTTTTCTGCGAAAGTGGTCGATCAAATGGCCAGGCCGTTCTCCCGGTCAAACAGATAGACACGCCGTGTGTCGAAGTAGTACGTGCCGTCGCTCAGAAGGTCGGACTCGGGTCCGACATCGACGGCAGCGGTGATATCCGCTCCGCCTAGTTCAGCGGCCAGAAACTGACTCGAACCGATATATTCCGAGACCTTCACCGTCAGATCGAGCGGCGCAAAGTCGTCGTCGAGCGCGGTGCCGGCAAAATGCTCGGGGCGAAGGCCGACGCGGATATTGCGGCTTTTTGCGCCCTTTGCGCGTGCCGCGAGTCGATCCGGAATCGGCAACTCAAAGCCGGAACCGCGGACAGAGATCTGGCCCGCTTCATCGACAAGTTCGGCATCCAGAAGCGTCATGGACGGCGAGCCGATGAAAGTTGCCACAAAGACATTGGCCGGCTCGTTGTAGACCTCCTTCGGAGTGCCAACCTGCTGGATCAGACCGTCCTTCATAATGACGATCCGGTCTGCCATCGTCATGGCTTCGATCTGGTCGTGGGTAACATAAATCATGGTGCGCCCCAGGCGCTTGTGAAGCAGAGCCAACTCGGTCCGCATCGAGGCGCGAAGCTTGGCATCAAGGTTCGACAAGGGCTCATCGAAAAGGAAGCAGTAGGCGTCTCGCACGACGGCGCGACCCATAGCAACACGCTGGCGCTGACCGCCCGACAGGTCTTTGGGCTTGCGGTCGAGATATGGGGTTAGTTCCAGCATCTCTGCCGCTCGCAGGACACGTTCTTTGACTTCTTCTTTCGATGTGCGCGCAAGCCGCAGCGCAAACGACATATTCTCGCCAACGTTCATGTGGGGATAAAGCGCGTAAGACTGGAAAACCATTGCGATATCGCGCTGCTTCGGTCGTTCCCAAGTGACATCGCGTCCTGCAATGGAGATCGAACCGCTGGAAACCTTTTCCAAACCCGCGATCATCCGAAGCGTTGTTGACTTCCCGCAACCCGACGGCCCGACAAGCACCACAAACTCGCCCTCCGCGACATCCAGATTGAGGTCTGGAATGACTGTCACGTCCCCAAAGGACTTCACAATATCCTTAAGGACCACTCCTCCGGCCATGTCGTGCGACGCTCCCTTTTCACACGCCTTTTTTCGGCGCTGTTTCCTTCAAGAATCAATTTAGCCACAAAAGACGGCATTGGTAAAGCGTTTTACCAAAGGCGCCGTGGGCCTACCTTTGTGGAGGACAAGTGCTCGCGCGCAAAACCAATGTCGGGTGCGCGTCGACGACTTCACGCATTCTTCCGGCCGGTTCCGTTTTGCAGACAGCCTTTATGGCAGCTTCGCCCAGTGTAGAAAGCGGCATGCGAACGACGGTCAGTGGAACCCAGAGATCACCAGCAAATTTCACGTCGTGAATGGAGATGATCGAGAGCTCCTCTGGCACGGAAATGCCACGCGCCCGTGCCGCCCTCAGAGCACCGACTGCGGCGATCACATTGAAGCAAACCATTGCAGTCATGTCGGGATGTCGCGCGAACAACTTCAGTGCAGCAGCCTCGCCCTCAACCGCCAAGGGCGAGGAAAAAACGATCAGACTGTCATCCACATCTGCGCCCACGACATCGCGCCAACCCCGCAACCGGTCGCGCGTGAAGGTAAGGCCTTCCGTTGTCGCAAGGCACCCAATTTTCCGATGGCCCAAATCCCAGAGGTGTTGAGTGGCCATGCGCGCGGCTTCTGTATCAGGCAGTTGGATGAGATGCCCATCCGTACCGAACGCCGATTGCAACAGGACAACGGGAATGTTCTTGTCGGCGGCCTTGAAGATCATGTTGTCCGCTTGCAATCCCGCAGCTTGCAGGATCAAACCGTCCACGCCGCCGCCACCGATCATCTGCGCAAGCCTTGAATTGCTGACACCACCAACAGCGGCGTCCCCCAACAGGATCGCACGGTTTTGCCGTTCAGCTTCTTCCTGTGCACCGCGCAGGATCTCGCCGTAGACGGGGTTCGCCACGTCATGCACAACAAAGGCAATGGTTCCAGACTTCGACGACCGGAGCGACTGCGCCGCGACGTTTGGCGCGTAATTCATCTCGCGCACGATCGCCTTCACGCGGGAGCGCGTTTCCTCGCTGACCCGCAGTGATGTATCATTGTTGACGATGCGCGAAACGACGGCCGAGGACACTCCTGCCTTCTTCGCGATTTCTGCCAAAGTTGCCATGTCCGGTTCTTTCCGATTGCGATTGGTTCAATTTGATAGATTTGACTTTCCATGCAAGACTCTTGTGGTAAAACGTATTACCAAAGATTCTGGATCGATTCCAGTTTTGGGAGGTACTTCCATGTCCGACACACCAATGGCGCTTGAGGGCGTAAGGGTCCTTGACTTCACCCAGATGATGCTGGGCCCCCTGTGCACGCAGACTTTGGCAGACATGGGCGCAGACGTTCTGAAGATCGAACGCCCGGGCAAGGGCGAGTGGATGCGCTCGATGCCGATGATCGGAGAATTCGTCGGCGGTGACAGTGCCGCGTTCCACGCGTTCAACCGCAACAAGCGCTCGGTTTCTGTCGATCTGAAACACCCCGACGGTCGTGCCCTGCTGCTGGAAATGTCCAAGTCCTGCGATGTCGTCGCCGAAAACTTTCGAACGGGCGTGATGGATCGTCTTGAGCTGGGATACGAAGACTTCAAGGCGGCAAATCCCAAGATCATCTATGCCAGCGGGTCGGGCTGGGGTGCGGGAAGTTATATGGCCGAGCAGGGTATGCCTGGTCAGGACCTGCTTATTCAGGCGATGTCCGGCCTCATGATGAACACAGGCCGACGCAACGATCCTCCGACGAATTGCGGCACGGCCGTTGCAGATTTCGCCGCCAGTCAGGCCCTGGCCATCGGCATCCTCGGCGCGCTCGTGGCCCGCGACCGTCACGGGGTCGGACAGAAGGTCGAAACCAATCTTTATTCGGCGACACTGAACATGATGGGGCAGGAAAACTTCGCCGTACTTAACCAGGATATCGTGCTGGAGCGATCGGAAGAAGGCATCGCCTCGTGCTGGAATGACGCGCCCTATGGCGGGCATCCGACTGCCGACGGCTGGGTCGCAATTGCCATGTGCCCCCTGCAAAAGCTCGGCGGCTTGATCGGAGATAACGAGCTCGCGGCGCTGGATAGTTGGGCGGATCGCGACGCAGTCAAGCTCCGAATAGACCGGGCGACGGTTAGCAAGACAACGGCGGAATGGATGGATATCTTCCGCGAGGCCGATGTCTGGTCCGCACCGATCCGAAGCTCCAAGGATGCAATGCAGGAACTGGTCGACGTGGAGCCGGAACGGCTTGTGGAGATGGAACACCCCAAGGCGGGAACTATTCGGGCCATCGCCAACCCGATCACAATGAGCGAGACGCCGATGAAGCTGCGCCACGTACCACCGCAGGTTGGGGAGCATACCGATGATGTGCTAACCGAATTCTTCGGAGCCGAACGGCTGGCCGACCTGCGCGCGAAGGGAGCCGTTTGATGGCAGAAGAACGCCTGCACGCAAACCTCGTTCTCGACCGGCATGGACCTATCGAGGTCCTGCGAATCGACCGCGAGGACGCCCTGGGCGCCATGAATTTCGAGATTATGGAGGCCTTGGGCACCTATGTGACCGAATTGTATTCGCGCAGTGAAGAGGTGCGCGTTCTGGTTATCACGGGAACGGGGCGCGGCTTTATCGCCGGGGCGGATATCGCCGGCTACCACGGCGCGCCGCAGGCGGTTTTTGATGGTTTTCAGCGGCGCTCGCGGCAGACATTCGATGCAATTGCCAGCCTGCCGCAGGTGACGATCTGTGCTGTCAACGGATACGCGCTCGGCGGCGGATTCGAGCTGGCGCTTTGCTGCGACTTCATCTTCGTCAATGAGAAAACGAAACTCGGTTTGCCCGAAATAAAACTCGGACTCCTCCCGGGCGGTGGCGGGACACAGCGCCTGCCCCGCCTCGTGGGAGCGGTGCGCGCTAAGGAAATTCTGATGACCGGGCGCATGATCACCGCTCAGGAAGCCGTCGAGTACGGCGCCGCGCTGGAGGCCTGCGCGCCCGATGCGCTGATACCGAAAGCGATGGAGTTCGCCGAAAGCTTGAGCGAAATGGCGCCGGTCGCATTGCGCGAAGCAAAGCGTGTCGTTGATGATGGTCTCGAC
The DNA here is from genome assembly GCA_028284705.1 of Paracoccaceae bacterium. Taxonomy (GTDB): domain Bacteria; phylum Pseudomonadota; class Alphaproteobacteria; order Rhodobacterales; family Rhodobacteraceae; genus Litoreibacter. The sequence continues at coordinate 33,634 of JANQRE010000020.1, forward strand.
GCGGCGCTTTCGGCTGGTTTGACGCTGGAGCAGCGCGTGCTAGGCGCGCTTTATGCGACGGATGACGGCAAAGAAGGCATTGCGGCCTTCATGGAAAAACGAGACGCGGACTTTAAGGGCCGCTAGGAGTAACAAAGAACAATGGTGAAATCGGTAATCAGCTATCAATCCGGGCCCTTCTCGGTCGTGTCCATGGGATTGCCAGGCGATCACGAGGGCAAGACGGCGACCCGTGTTTTCTTTGTGCGCGGAAGCGAGAAGATCGCCCTGATCGACAGTGGCCTCTACGGCGGCCTCGGCGACCTGAAGCAAGCCTTCGAAGAAATCGGCATTGCCCATTCCGATTTGGATCTGCTGCTTTTGACCCACGAACACATGGATCATGTCGGCAACAACGGCTGGCTTAAGGCCGAAACCGGCTGCGAGATCCTGGGCCACGCCGGCCGGGCAGACCGTGTCGCCGACAATATGCTCAACGCCAAAGCCATCGTCCATGCCTTCCCGGAGGGAGAGCATTTCGACCTGAACACCGAATATCTCGACTGGATGGGCCCAACCGAAGGTCCGATCGATACGTTGATCAAGGATGGCGACGTCATCGATCTTGGGGGCGGAGTCGAACTGGAAGTGTTTGAGGTGCTTGGGCACTCAATGGCGGAGGTCGGGTTCTTCGAGCGATCCACGCGCACACTGGTGATCGCCGATCCGCTGCTGCCACCGTTTAATCCGGTGCTTTATCTTTACGAAGATCCCAATGTCATGCGCGCCACTTTCGACAAGATCGAGAGATTCCTTGCAGAGCGTGACGTGCAAGCCGTTCTGTTTGCGCATGACGAGGTTAAGACGGCTGCCGAGACCGTTGAGCTTGTGAACGACTGTCGTCGCCGCGTCGACAAGGTCGAGGCGTCGATGGTGGCGCATATGAAGGCCAATCCCGGGATCAGTTTCGCCGAACTGCGCGACAAATGTTGCGACGATCAGAACATGGTGCGCGAGTGGCGGGCGCTGGTGTCGATTGACGCAAGCCTGAAAGACTTTGCGGTCAAGGGTCTTGCCGAACAGCGCGATGGCGGCTGGCATTATGTCGGCTGACCTTCCGCAATGCTGCGTCCTTGGCCCGGGCACGATGGGGGCGCAGATTGCGCTTTCGCTCGCCCTCGGCGGTGCGCGCGTCACCCTCTGGGGGCGCCGCGTCGAAGCGCTGGACGATGCCCTGGTGCGATGCGGCGAGGGGTTTGATTTTCTGGCGTCCCACGGTCTGGCTGCGGCAAGCGCGCGGGAGGCGGTTCTGGGCCGGATCCTGACCGACCCCGATATGAAAACTGCCGTTGAGGGCGCCGGCTTTGTGATCGAAGCGGTAGCTGAGGACCTATCGATCAAGCAGGCGCTTCTGACCGAGGCCGAAAGATCCGCAGGGCAGAAGGCGATCTTGTCTTCGACCACCTCCGCAATTTCTGCCAGCGAAATCCAATCCGCGCTGACGCGTCCGGAAAACTTCTGCATTGCCCACTACGCACAGCCCGCGCATCTTGTCGAACTGGTCGAGGTGGTGCCCGGGACCGCTACGCGGCAACACGCAACCAGCACCACAACCGCGCTGCTTAAGGCCACCGGCAAAACCCCGGTGACCTGCCCCGACATCCCGGGCTTTCTCTGGGCGCGCATTCAACATGCGGTTCTGCGCGAGTTCGCCACGCTGGTCGGACAGGGCAAGGTTACACCCGAGGCCTGCGACACAATCCTAAAAGTCGGCTACGCATCGCGGCTGCCCGCAATGGGCGCATTTGAACACGCCGATCTTGCCGGTCTGGACCTGATAAACTCGCCCGCTGCCAAGGCCGTCTGGGCGGACCTTTCGAATGTGTCTGATCCCAGCGAGACACCGGTCGGACAACTGATGGCGCAGGACAGGCTGGGCATGAAATCCGGCCACGGGTTTTATGACTGGAAGGATCGTGACCCCGATGCCTTCAAAACATCGCGCGACGAAGAGATCATTCGCCGAGTGAAAATCAACCGTGGTGGCCGGGTGGAGCTTTAGTCTGGCTTGATCAGGACTTTTCCGACTGCGTGGCCGTCAGCCATGAAGCTGCAGGCCGCGCCGGTCTCAGACACAGGGTAACGCGCCGCCGTGATCGCCTCGAAATTCACCGTCCCGTTTTCGATCAACGTAACCGCGTCATCAAACTCGTGCGTGAATAGGATCGAGCCGACCGAGGTGACCTCTTTCAGCGCTTTCAAATGCAGGTTTATCGGCACGTCGCTTGGCTGGATCAGCGACAGAACACCTATGACGCCCTGCTTGCGCACCGCTGCCAGCGCCTGGTTGTAGGCATACGGACTGCCCGATGCCTCGATGACCACGTCATAGGCGTTGTCTGGCGGCGTGGCCGAGCCGATCTGAAATCCACGTTTTGCTCCGACCTGCTCGGCGGCCGAAATCGCTTCGTTCTTCAGGTCGGTGACATCAACCTCGGCACCCTTGGTCACGGCGGCGATTGTTGCGAGAAGACCCATGGGGCCGCAGCCGGTAACCAGCACCTTCTGCCCGATAGTGACGTTTGCCCGGTTGACGGAATGCATCGCGCAGGCCAGAGGCTCGGCAAAGGTCAGATGATCTGGCGAGACGTCCGGCGACACTTTTCGGCAGCATCGGGCCGGAAAGTCGAACTGCTCTCGAAAGAACCCGTCTATGTGCGGCTTGGTCGTCGCCGAGCCCGGAAATCGCTTGGTTGCACACATGTTTATGTCGCCCGTCGAGCATTTTTTACAGACGCCACATGGGATCACCGGATTGATCGCGACAAGGTCGCCGACGTTGAAACCCTCGTGGCCGCTGGCGTTGACGACATAGGCGCAGGCCTCATGCCCAAGCGTCACGGGATAATCGAGTGTGAACCCGGCATTCGAGAAATGCCGGTAATAGTGCATGTCGGTCCCGCAAATCGAAGCCGTCGCAAGCCGAAGTCTCAAAGCTTCTGGCGCGAGGTCGGATGGCATTTCGACCTGTTCGATTTTGATGTCGCGCGCCGAGGCAAGCAGCGATTTCACATACATATCAAAATCCAATCGAGAAGCCGCCATCAACCGGTAAGATCACGCCGTTGATGTGTTTCGCCTGATCCGACCCGAGGAAAAAGACCGCGTCCGCCACGTCTTCCGGTGTCCCAAAGGCGCCGCCGGGAATGCGCCCTTCGATTTTCTCGCGCCGAGCCGGATCCTTGGCCAGGATGGCGCGGGTCATGTCGGTGTCGATGAAACCGGGCGCAACTGCATTGCACCTTATGCCAAATTTTGCCGCGTCCACCGCAACCGAGCGTGTCAGCCCGACAATTGCCGTCTTGGCGGTGACATAAGCCGCCGACGAAGGCAGGGCCATCAGCCCGCCCATTGACGATATGTTGACGATGGCGCCACCTTGCGCCTTGCGGGCTCGGACATAGGCACCGCAGGCCGCAAACACCGCCTTCACATTCAGATCGAGGCGTTCCTCCAACTCATCCGGTTCGACCTCCCAAACGGGTTTCTTCAGATGCATTCCGGCATTGTTCACCAGAACCTCCACTCCGCCCGCGCGATCGCAAAGCGTCTCGATTATCCCGACATCGCGCCAATTACTCAGATCATGGGCATGAAACGCGACATTGCCGGAAAGGCCACCCAGATCGCCCTCCGTGCGGGCAACCACGTGCACTTGAAACCCGGCGTCCAGGAACCGCTGCGTCTGGGCCAGACCAAGCCCCTTGTTTCCGCCGGTTATCAAAGCGGCTGGCATAGCAAGACCTCTTGTTTCGAACGGCGTTGGTAGAAGTCATTCATGTGCCCCAAGAAATGCTCCTCATCCTGATCCTTGCGGAAAAAGTCAGGGAAGATTTCGCAGACATCATCGACAAAATCCAGGAACCAGACATCGCGGGGGCGCGTCCATGCATTTTCCATTGCGCAATAGCCGCCGTCCAGGAATCCGGCGTAACGCGGATCACTGCGCATCTTGCGCCACGTCCGACCATCGGCAGGCTGGCCCTCGTTCTCTAGGAATATACCGGATTGCACCGGCTCCGACGCCAGCCATGTAGCGAAGGCCCGCGCAGCGTTCGGATATCCCGTTCGCGAGGACACTCCAACCCCGGCGCCACCAAGAATGCCTCGCGACGTTCCTTGTCCTTGGAACCCGGGCAGACCCGCGAATTCAAGCACATGGCAACGAAAGCCCGGCCGAGCGTAGTTGATGTAGCCAAATAGAGCCGGGGAATAAGCAAAATCGTCGGTCGTCGACATCGCTTCAAGTACCTTAATGGGGTTCCAAGCCACCGCCTCTGATGGTCCTTGCTTATAGAGGGCCTTCAATATCCGAAGCGCGCGAACGCCGTTCGCCTCCGAGGCGAAAAGCGACCTTGAGTGCGGCAGATCAACCTCTCCAGAACTAGCGACGAGAGACATGAAAAGGCAGGTTGCATCCACCGGAAGAAGCGCTGTTACCACAGGGCATTTACGCCGATCTGCAGCAAGCACCGCCTCCCAACTGGCCATTTCGGGAACTTGCAGATCAGGCCGCCTCACGGCCATCTGGCAAGCACCGTCAATGGGATAGGCCCAGATGTCTCCGTTCCAGGTGTAGCTTTCCAGGCTTCCACCTAGCGATGAGACTTGCGCATGAGGAGGCCAATGAAGAGGAAGCAGGCTTCCCGTTTCGGCTATTTTGCCAACGTGCGGATGATCCAGAACGATCAGATCATACGCGTCAGCAAGCCGCTCAATCGGTGCGTCTGCGAAGGCCTGCAGGCTGCGTTTCTCCCAACGAACACTCGTCCCGGTCTCAACCTCATAAGCTTGGCTTGCCGCTTCGACACAGATGTAACCGCGCGGGTGATCCCAGGTAATTCCTTTCAATTTAGGCATCAGTCTGCTCCTGTCGTTCAAAATGGTAAAACGTTTAACCAAGAAGAGCAAGGCGCTTTGAGGAGACTGACCCGATGATTTCACAACGATCCGAATTGGATGTTCGCTACTCGACCATCACCACCCTTTTAATTCTACTTCTTGAGGACATTCAGCTCTAACAGAGGCCAGAAACGTTCCACGTGCTTGAGGCGCACTTCTTGGCCACTGTTGCCGTCAGCTTTTATTCGTCTGCGGGCGCAGCGAATGCCGGCTTTCGGCCTAGACCAGACATTCAACCTATAGTCGAGATGCTGCGGTTCGGCCCGTCAGATACGACTTTCGCCGCAAGTGCTAACGCAAGTGCTAAATAACGGTTCTGGGAAGAAGCCGCCAACAGAACCCCCAATTTACGAGGGCCACTATCTTTAACCGATCAGTTCTTGTGCATCATCAGGAATGTGCTTTCTAAACCAGCGGATCTCATGTTCGTAACCGTTTTTTCACTGTGAAAGAGCAACACCTCGAGGGGCGGAGTCTTGAACGGCAGGTTGCATTGAGCGAGGCCATAGACTTTTGTAGCGTCGCACATTGCGACGGACGGCACAGTCAAATAGATGTTAGTTCCGAAAACAAAAGGCGCGGCCATGGAGAAATGCGGCGCCACCGCTCCAATCTTTCGCACCGCACCAAGCTTTATGGCCGCCTGTTCGATTGGGTCTGCGCGGCGAAGAGAGCATCGCAGAGCAAGGCCGTAGAAAGGACCTAGAAGGGACAGAAAGCGGTCTTTGGGATCTTTTTCCCGACGAAGCCACAAAGGTCGTTCTATAGTCGGAGAGTTTGATTTCCGGTTAGCTCACGCATCGCTAGGCGACGCAGACTTTGGCTTCACACGGCTGCGCGTTTTTGTTAAGAATCGGCTCCTGGATTCAAGAACTGCGATCTGAGCGTACCGATATCGGGCTTCCAATTCTTGCATGCTTAAGGAAAGACCCGTTCTCAACCCCCATCAAAAACCGTCGGGATCCCGACTATTCTCGGAGTGTCACTCGCATTCACGGGTCGCGATCCAAAATTAAGAAGATCGCGCCTACCATAAATGTCAGCGATTTCTTCTGCGTGCTCTCGAACGGACTTACCTTTGCCTGAGCAAATATTGGCTGGACCCTCAAAGTTGCTGAGTGCCCCATCTATAATCAATTGCGCAGCTTTTGTGACTTCGATGAAATCACGTATCTGGGTGCCTTGCGTAAGTTCAGCGACCGAACCCGTGCTCAACTGTTGGTGCAGGAAAGGATAAAGTCGGTTCGGATGTTCTCCGGGACCGTAAGGGTGGAAAAGGCGACACCACAAAAAAGAGACACCACTTTGAGCAAAAACTTCCCGCAGCGTGAGAAACGCGCCAACCTTCGCGGCAGCGTAAGGCGTTTTGGGGTCGAGGGGGCTCTCAACCGATAGTGGCTCGTCCGAACTTTTGTACTCGATGCAAGTTCCCAGACCGACAAAGCGCTGCAGCTTCACAGCGGCGGCGGCCTTGGCCATAAAAAGGGTTCCGGCAAGGCAGTCCAGATTTTCCTCCGTCGTCAGATACGAACCGGGCTTTGCAACCCAAGCGGCATGGATTCCCATAGCCGCACCGCGCAGATGTTCACGCCACCAATCATAACCCTCGGCAAAGACATCCTTGGTCTCCACAACTCTGGTGAGTTCGGTGTCAATTTGGATGCGGTTCTCCCATCCAGGTCGTACTGCAATGATGCTCTGTTTCCTGCGCGTCTCAAGCTCCCTGAGAATGTGACGCCCGATAAAACCAGTCGCACCTGTGAGGAAGACCGCCTCCATCAGATCACCTTGATCTCGGGAATTGCGACAACGAATTTTGTGCCGTTGGTTGCGAGATGTGCATTCAAGCGCATCACCTCAGAGGCAATGTTCCATGGGAAGATGACCAAAAAGTCCGGGCGCTGCTCCGCCAAAACGGATGGATGCAATATGGGGATATGGCTTGCGGGAAGAAACTTACCAATTTTGGACTCGGCGGCATCACATACGAATGGCATGAGATCAGGGCGAATGCCTGCGTAGTTCATCAGCGTGTTGCCTTTTGCGGCGGCGCCGTAGCCGGCAACAGAACGGCCGTTTCGCTTTGCCGCTATAAGAAAACTGACAAGACCATCTTTGACTGTATCGGCCTTGTCCTGAAAGGCTTGGTAGGTCGACGCCAATTGCAAACCCGCCCGCTTTTCAGCCGACAAAATCTGGTCCAGGGCGTCGGTCTTGCTGTGATCTGCCGCGGTCAGACAACCATATACCCTTAGACTACCGCCATGTGTTGCGAGCTCCTCAACGTCGAAGACACGCAAACCCACGGCCTCGAAAATCGATGTGACGGTAAACAGGGAAAGATATGAGAAATGCTCATGATAAATCGTGTCGAACTGAGTATCGGCAATTAGCCGCATCAGGTGCGGAAACTCGAATGTCACCACACCTTGAGGTCGTAGCAGGTTTGCCACCCCGCTGACAAAGTCGTTGATATCTGGCACATGGGCCAGGACATTGTTTCCAATGATCAAGTCGGCGCGCTCATCTGCATCAGCCATCTTCTGTCCAAGCGCTGCGCCGAAGAATTCCTGGCGCACCGGTACTCCGATCTTCCGGGCGGCCTCCGCGGTGCTTTGTGTCGGCTCTATGCCAAGGCAAGGAATGCCGGCTGCGACAAAATTCCTCAACAAATACCCGTCATTGGATGCGAGTTCGACAACGAAGCTGTCCTTATCAAGGCCCAGCCGCTGAGTGATCATGTCGCAATAGTCCGACGCATGTCTAAGCCAGCTTTTCGAAGTCGATGAGTAATACGCATAGTTTTCGCTAAATAGTTCCTCTGCCTCCGAGTAATCCTCGGTCTGAACCAGCCAACAGTTTGTACAGGTCAAGACACGCAGGGGATAAGTTACCTCCGGTTTACGCAAATCCGCCTCGGACAAATACGCATTGGAGGGCGGTGCGTAGCCAAGGTTCACAAACTCAAGCTTAAGCTCGAACTGACAATGACGGCACTTCATATGGCAACCGGAGTGGTAGACTTGAACGACGGATGCGCCGCATCGCGCTCCGACATATTTTTGATCGGCAACGGCCACTCAATGGCAAGCTCGGGATCGCGCAGGTTTACTGCCCCCTCGGATGCTGGGTGATAGGGCATTGAGTGACAATAATGAAGCTCGGCTGCTTCCGTGAGCGTTTGATAGCCGTGGGCACACCCCTCGGGAATATATACGCTTTCCATGGCGACGCCATCGAGCGTTATCGCGCAAACTCGACCATAGCTATTTGACCGCGCGCGTAGGTCCACCAACACGTCAAAGACCTGACCCTTTACGCAGCGCACAAGCTTGGCTTCGGCATATGGTGGCCGCTGAAAATGTAATCCACGAACCGTGCCTTTTTCCGTGTTTAAAGAGGTGTTCATCTGAGCCCACCGAGTATTCAGACCTCGCTTTGTGAACTCGTCATCGCAATAGACCCGCGCAAACGCACCTCGATCGTCCAGAATCTTCTCGGGTGTGATTTTGAAAGCTCCGTCAATGCTCAAGGGCTCGAACTTCATGTCTTACAGTAGGTCTCCAGATCTTGAAGTGTCATCTCCAAGGGGGACGCGCCTTCGTGAACACGCTTATACCAGGTCATCGTTCTTGCGACCGCTTTTTCAAAGTTCCACTTCGGCTGCCAGTTTAGTTGCAGCCGTGCCTTTTCAATCGACAGCTTGAGCAGCCCGGCCTCGTGCGGTGCATTTTGATCGGATGAGGTGTGATACTCGCCATGCCAGGTTTGAAGCGCTGATTTGATCACATCCTCGACGGTCCGATTGTCGCTTTTTTCGGGGCCGAAGTTGAACGCGTCGGCGAATGCCGTGTTGCCATGTAATCTCTCCGCAAGCCGCAAATATCCGGACAGCGGTTCCAAAACATGCTGCCAGGGGCGGACGGCTTTCGGGTTCCTTGTCTCAATGGATTGGCCCTTTGAAAGTGCGCGGGCAATATCCGGAAGTAGGCGATTTTCGCACCAGTCCCCTCCTCCGATCACATTGCCGGCACGCGCTGAAGCCAGGGCCAGCGGCAACCCCTCCTGGGCGAACACGGAGCGATAGCTGTCAATCACGAGCTCGCTTCCGGCTTTACTCGCACTGTACGGATCGACACCTCCGAGACGATCAGTTTCGCGATACGCATGATCAGATTCAATGTTGTGATAGACTTTGTCCGTCGTGATCGCGACAATCGTTGCGGGCCTTGAAGCCTCGCGCAGCGCTTCCAGCAGAATGGCCGTACCCTGAACATTGGTTTGCCATGTGTTCAGAGTTTGCTCATAACTTCGAAGCACCAGCGACTGCGCCGCAAAATGGAAGACAATTTCGGGTTGCACGTCTAAGACATAGTCAGACACCAGCACCTGGTTCCTGATATCCCCTATTCGGTGGTGAACCCGATTTCCTAAGTCGAGCTGATCAAACAGTGCCGGTCTAGTGTCCGGCTCCAGAGCAAGACCATATACCTCTGCGCCCAGTTGATGCAGCCAAAGAGACATCCAGCTGCCTTTGAAACCGGTATGCCCGGTCAGCAATACACGCTTGGCACGCCAGAAGTCGGTCAAAGCCAGACTTTCCAGGGAGCCGTGCCGGAGTCCCAGAGGTCTTCCAGACGGTTTCGATCGCGCAAGGTATCCATCGCCTCCCAAAATCCGGCATGTTTGCGCACCGCCAGTTGCCCATCCTCAGCTGCGCTGACAAGTGCTTCTGACTCGAAAATTGAGGTGTCGTCGAATATCCGGTCCAGGATGGATGGCTCGCACACCATGAACCCTCCATTGATCCATTGGCCGTCACCTTTCGGTTTTTCGAGAAATTGTTTCACCTTTTCGCCATCAATATCAAGGGCTCCAAAACGGCCGGCTGGTTGAACGGCCGATATGGTTGCCTCGCAACCTTGCTTTTTGTGGAAAGCAATCAGGTCGGAAATATCGATGTTGCTGACCCCATCCCCATAGGTAAGGCAAAATGTGTCATCCAGATGATCCGCAATGCGTTTGATGCGACCACCGGTTTGTGTGAGCTCGCCCGTATCAACAAGGGTTACTTTCCATGGTTCCGCCCGCTGTCGGTGGACTTGCAGTGAATCGTTAGCCAGATCGAAAGTGACATCGGACATGTGAAGCACGTAATTCGCGAAGTATTCCTTGATCACATAACCCCGGTAACCGCAGCACACCACAAACTCGGTGATGCCAAAATGGCCGTAGATCTTCATGATGTGCCACAAAATCGGTCGACCGCCGATTTCGATCATCGGCTTTGGCTTCAGATGGCTTTCCTCGCTAATCCGTGTCCCTAATCCACCGGCAAGAATTACGGCTTTCGTCATGCTGGTCCCTTGGTCCAAGTTGCTCAATGGGCTGGAATCTGATGCAAGTACTGTGCTCACTGAGTGATCGGATTACAAGTTTCGGTTGAACTTTCAACCGCTTGTCGGCTAGGGCAAACGACGATCGTAACGGACATTCGGCATTTGATTTCAGGACACTGGCGTGCAGCATCAACCCTCCACTTCTTGCCCTGTCTGCGACAACACGGAGGACAACCTCCGTTTGGACCATCGGGAGCGCGTTCCAACATTGCAGAACGTCGCGCTAAAGTCCCTAGACGCAGCCGTGGATTTTCCGACTGGATCGCTCGACATGATGTGGTGTGCGAGGTGCAGTTTTGTCTGGAATAATGCGTTCGATCCCAGCCGGATCTCATATGATGCGAGCTATAACAACGATGTGTCGTCCAGCGCTTACCACGTGGCGCATCTGGAAGCGATGGCAGATCGCGTTATCGCCTCAGTGCCGCGGAATCAACCCATACACTATGTCGAAATTGGATGTGGAGATGCCGACTTTCTGCGGCTAGTGGTAGACCGTTCCGGTGGCCGATGTATTTCTGCGGTAGGATTTGATCCATCTTATTCGGGCACCAACGACCTGCCCGCGGGGTTTCAATTTTACAGGTCGTTCTTCGGAGAAGCACAGCTCTCGCTGATACCTGAAGAAACAAACGTGATTTGCTCACGTCACACGATTGAACATGTTGCAGAAGTTCAATCCTTCGTCGGGGCCTTAGCACAGGCAGCAAGGAATGCTTCGAGCAAACTATTCATCGAGACACCAGATGCGAATTGGATTTTGGCCCAGACTGCGTTTCAGGACTTCTTCTATGAGCACTGCTCGATCTACACCCCCGCTTCAATAGAAATGGTCCTTGATCGTCACGAGATGACAGCGAAATCGACTTCGGTGTACGGTGGTCAATACATGTGGACGGAAGCGAAGCTTCGAGAGGAGCACTCAATTCAAGAGATTAAGGTCAACGCTGACCTTGCTTTGAAGTATCGGCACGAAAGCGCGCAGGTTATGCGCGATTGGGCGAACCACGTTCAAAACTTTGCCAAGGACGATCCCGTTGCCATCTGGGGCGCTGCTTCCAAGGGTGTTACATTCGCTCTGCTTCTGGCGGCACTCGACGATGCGGATGCTCAGATTGACTGTGCAATTGACCTGAATGCGGCCAAACAGGGCTGCTTTCTACCTGTAACCGGTTTGCCGGTGGTCAGTCCTGCGGAGGCCAAGCATCGCGGAGTGCGTAACATCTTGGTCATGAACCCCAATTACACTGATGAGATATCCGACCGAATAAATCGAATGGACTGGAAAGCGGCAATCACGACCTTAAACAATTAGGTTTGTGAAGAGGCCTCCCAATGGATATGCATTGCGTGATCCTGCGGAGCATTGGACCCTGACTCCGCGTAGACCCAATAGGCGAGCTCAGATCAGTGACCAATTTTGATGAAGAAGTGCAGCGGCGCATCGCCGGCAATCGAAATGACACCAATATGGTCGATGCTGCAGCGCGTTTTCTGGAGACGTCAACAAAGCCGAAATACTGCTATAATTTCTCTTGGCAGGATCGTCCCATAATCCAGTACCCGCAAGATATCGTCGCGATGCAGGAACTGATCTGGAAAGTGAAACCTGATCTGATCATCGAAACCGGTATCGCTCACGGGGGGTCGCTAGTCTTTAACGCTTCGATCTTGGCGCTGCTGGATATGAAAGAGGCAATCGAAGACGGCGTCTCGATTGATCCAGCGCAATCGAGACGTAAGGTTTTGGGAGTCGATATCGATATTAGAGACCATAATCGAGCGGCGATTGAAGCGCATCCGATGAGTTCACGAATTGAGATGATCCAAGGCTCCAGCATCGATGCAGGGATCGTCGCGAAAGTGAAGAAGATCGCGGACGACTATGAACGTGTCTTGGTTTGCCTCGATAGCAACCATACGCATGACCATGTGCGCGCCGAACTGGAAGCTTACGCTCCACTCACGTCCATCGGCAGCTATTGTGTCGTGTTTGACACCTTGATCGAGGATATGCCAGGCGATACCTACCCCGATCGCTCCTGGGGCCCGGGAAACAATCCGAAGACCGCCGTTTGGGAATATCTAAGAGACCACCACGAGTTCGAAATCGACACCACGATTGCGGACAAACTACTGATTACAGTCGCGCATGACGGTTTTTTGAAACGTATTTCCTAGAGTTGGCGTTCAAACGATTTTGACCTCCTCAAGGCGGCTTTCCAAGCGCTCCTCTGCGAGATTGCGCGACTAAGAATCTCACCAAATTCGGTGCCCAATATCTGATCGTATACTTGTACTGCCGTCAGAATAGTGTTCTCACCACCAAGCTCAGTTGACACCCTGAAACTGTTGAGTTGATCGCCTATGCGACCCAGGCGCTCCTTCAAAGTTCGTTTCGGCTTTCGAGCCATCGACATCGCGGCTTCAAACTCATCATACGTCCCGTGGGCCTTGGCATAGTCGGACAAGATTGACTGGACCGCCTTGAGCGTTTCGGGATCATCTCGCGCGGCGCTCATCCCATAACGATACCATTCTTCGTAGTTCGGACGTGTGTCTTCATAACCCATCCGACCAATCACAGTTTCTAGCGTTGAAAAAAAAGCCATTGGCACGGTCAAGGCGTGATCAAATGCATCCTGTAAGGGATCTTTCCGGTTTTCAGCCGTGAATGCCCGACCAGCGTCGCCGCCATCTTTGTCTTTGCGGCGCATGTTGTGCGCTCCACCTGTACTTGCTGGACTATACCCATTTATCGAAAACGGGTGGTCGGTGTGAATGAAGCGGCCACCCGTGAGGATCGATCGATACTCAAAATTTACATCCGGAATCGAGCTGTCAAAATAGATGTCCCGGCTCGGTGCGATCTTATCGAGATAGGCCCGGGAAACACAGCCGTGATAGAGGTTCGGCGTCACCGCGTGCACGTAGTTAATCCGGCAATCCATCAATCCAGACAGGTTTCTCTCCTTCGGATCGTAGATTAATTCGGGCCCAAAAACACCATTCCGGTATATTCTCAAGCCGCCCGTTTTTTTGCCGTAGCCCGCGACCGGCCAACCATATGTCGCGCGTTTCCACGACACACCGTCGGGCTTATGCTTTTCAATTATCCGGCGTAGAAACTTAAACTGAACGGGCAAAATGCCATCGTCGTCCCCGAAAAAGGTTACATAGTCGCCGGAGCTTGCCTGCAACGCGAAGTTGAAATTTTCACGCATCGAAAGGCGTGTATCAGTGTTGATGTAAACCAACCTCGCATCGTTGAACTGCGCCACAACCTCTGCCGTGCCATCCTGGCTGGCATTGTCGCAAACCACAATTTCGATGTCGTCGTCCTGGATGTTGAGGGCGGTCCGAATGGAATACGCGAGGTAAGCTGCGCGTTCGCGAGTTGGTATAACGACGCTCATTTTCATGTTGGGCCCGCGTTGCTGTAAGAGCACTACTTGACGCCTGGGATTGTATGGACGCAAGCCTTTTCCCTAGGCGCGGTCTCCCGTCGTCTATTCAAGTTAAACGAATCGTCCGTCGATATAGGACAACAAATCACAGCGAAAACTGATATTCATCTCGCAGAAGCTGGCGCTCTGGGACACTGGCTCTCCATCGGAGGCAGCTTCATTTCGCCTCAACCCCGTACGAAGCAGCAACTCAAAGACTCGGTTGATCGACCGGGCGGACCTTTATGGAGGCTTGACCATAACCTAGAGAATTGATCCCTACTTAGGTGAGTTGTTCTTCGCCTTGGCTTGGCCCACTTTTTGAGGTCACTTAATCGCCGAGCCGGGTTTCAGGAAGCACATATGTTCCATCCGCGTTTGCGGTGTCGGCGCGAGCGAAATTCCACAATACTCTAAAGACTCGGGCGGCCCCATTCGCGACTGATGTTGAGCGCTTCGAAATTCGCTCGTATCGCTGAACAAGCATTGCGGGAGTGATGAACTGAAGTTCCTTCGTCAGCCAATCGCCAAAGTTGTTCTCAATCAAGCTTCGGTTCGCGGCAGCAGTCGCCTTCTTAAGGTCACGACCCATCAGATAAGCGTCAAGCGCATCACCCAGAGTGATCGTCTTTGCGCGGGCCTCTCGCTTCGCTTTGTTCAAGTCGATGTCGCTGGCCATCGCTCCCAGCTTTTTCTTCGCCTCTCGGCGGGCCTCATCAATTGTGAAAACTGACACGTCTCCGATTGTGACACGTTGCGTGCGCCCATGACCGCGAGCTTGGGCAACGTAGACCTTCCGAGCGCTGGTTACTCGGACTCCAAATCCTTGAAGCTTGTCTTCCCAGCAGAGCAACTGACCTTTTTTAGGGTGAGAAAGGTTGGCGATAGACTTGGCGTTTAAGGCGACCATTGGCGAAATCTCTGAAGTTAGGTGCCGTCCGCGTGTAATCAAGTTGTAAGCAAGCGGACGCAAATCTTAGAAAACCACCGCACACAATGATTTCCTGTAACACAATGAAAAATATGAACTTTTAAAGGTATCGCAGAATATCGCGGAATTCAGCAAACACAACATATAGCGTCTACGAATCAAGGGGTCGGGGGTTCGAATCCTCCCCAGCGCGCCATCAAAACCAGTGTCGGGCGACACTTGGGTTTGCCTCCTGCAACTGACTTACTCCTGTCGTGCACCCCGTTCTCCTGAACCTAAGGGCGGATAGCTTTGCCTGCGGGTGCGAGTTCGCCGCTGCGATCCGACATTGTCGGCAACATCAAATCACGGCTTTAATGCGGGCCATGACTGATATCCTACGTCTTGCGACCAAGATCCGGCTCCGACAGTTGCGGTGCTTTGTGACTGTAGCCCGAAAGAAGAGCTTTGTTCTGGCGGCGGAGCATCTGGGGCTGACGCAACCTGCGGTCAGTCGCAGCATCAAGGAACTGGAGCATATTCTGGGTCAGGACCTGTTTGATCGGACGGTGCGCGGCGCGACGCTGACGCCGAACGGTCAGGCGTTTCTCGACTCCGCCGAAGCGGCGATTTTGCAGATCAACAGCGGCCTGCAGGTATTCTCAGGCGATACGGATGCTCATGAATACGTGCGGATCGGTGCCCTGCCAAATGTCTGTTCGCAGTTTCTCCCGCCGATTGTGAAAGACTTCAAAGAAGATCATCCGCTTGCCGGTGTGCATGTGATCCCGGGGACGAACGCCGGGCTGCTCGATTGTTTGCGCCGGGGGGAAGCTGATTTCGTGATTGGGCGCCTGTCCTCCAGCGAGGACATGCGGGGTCTGACATTCGAGGCGCTGTTCGACGAGCCTCTGATCTTTGTGGTCAAGAAGGATCACCCCTTGGCGGGAGCTCAGGCGACGCTGGAGGAAGCGTTGGGCTATCCGCTGTTATTGCCACCTGAGGGAACCATTATCCGCGACGAAGTGGATCGGTTTTTCGCAGGACGCGGTGTCGCACAGCCGCGCGACACAATTGAGAGCACATCGTCTGACTTCCTGCGCACCTATCTTGTGATGAGTGAAGCCGTTGCCGCGATCCCACGCGGGGTCGTTTATGCCGATCTCGCGCAGGGCGACTTTGTGCAACTGCCCTTCGGAGAAACGGATCTCAAAGGGCCGGTTGGGCTGACGACGAACCCGTCCGTAAGCCAAGGAGCAATCATTCAGGACATGATCGGTCGGATCAAAAGATACCAAGATTGATATTTAGATTGTGCGTGAACTCATTTAAAAACCCAAATTCGATATTCTATGATCTGATCCATGTCGATCTAATGGGAGGAATGAGACGTGGGTCTTTTCATAGGAATTCTGGCTGCTTCTGTCGTGGGTTTGGCCGCGGCCACCGCATCCGCACAATCGCTGAGTCTTGAAGGTGGCGGGTCCGCGTCGCTGACAGGCATTGTTCCGCAAACCTATGCGCAATTCGCGGCGGAACAGGATATCTCGCTGCAAGTTGTGTTGGGGCAGACGCTGACGCGTTCTGCACTGAAACTGGCGTCGGGTCGCATCGACATGGCGGTGGTACCGCCAGGTGCCTATCGAACAATGTCGAAAGGTGTTGGACCCTATGCACAACAGGGTGATCAGGCGAAGAAACTTGCGCCGAACATCCGCGCGTTGTTTGGGTTTCCTGCCGGCACGTTCCACGCCATCACCTGGGCCGATAGCGGCATTGAGACCTGGCAGGATTTGGCAGGGAAGCGCGTCTATATCGGACCGCCCGCCGGTGCTGCGAGTGGGCAAATCCAACAACTGATCTCGCTATCTTCCGGCGGCCTGACGGCGGATGGGGGCGACTATGAGGGCATTCGCGCCCCATGGGGGGCCGCAGCGCAATCGTTTCAGGATGGGCAGTTTGACGTCTATGTTGCCTCTGCCGCTGTGGGCAGCCAGGCCTTGAACGAACTCAGCCTGCAACGTGAAATCCGCATCCTCGGTGTGCCTGAAGATGTGCTGAATTCCGAGGGTTGGGCCAAGTTCCTCGTCGAAGCTGCTCAATTCCAATCGACGGTTCCGGCAGGCACCTATTCGGGTCAGGCCAATGGCGACATGGATCAGACCTCTTCTGCCTCGGCGATGATGATGTCGGTGCACAAGGATATGAGCGACGATCAGGCCTATGCGCTCACAAAGGCCTATTGGGAAAATCTGGAGGCGATGATGAACGCCAATGCGCTGATGCGGTCGATCAATCCCGACCTGCCTTTTGCAGGCATGAACGCGAAGCTGCATCCCGGTGCCGTGCGGTACTACAATGAGGCTGGCATCGAGGTCCCTGGCGACCTGCTGCCGTGACATCACCCGATCCGGGCTGAAGGCTGCGTGCCATCCGCCCGGATTGATCCCGCAGACCAGAACAGGAAGGACTGAGCCATGTCAGTCGCCAAGACCGGTGCATCGCGCATCGCTGGATATTCCGTCTTCACAATCGGGCTCGTGATTGCCCTGGCGGGCCTCGCCAATGTCATGCCGACCTATAATGTGCTGCCACGGATCGGTCCCTTCCCGGTCGAGTGGTTCAGGCCCCTGTTCTACTGGCTCAGCATTCTGGTCTTTATCGCGAGCGATGCAGAGAGACGCGCCAAACAAGACAATCTCGGCATCTTGCACATGATCGCCTATGTGGTTGCGTTTGTTGCGATCACCTATGTCTGTTGGGACTATTACCGGATCGGTCAGATCATCGCCAATTCGGTGATGTTCTTCGGACCACGCGAGCTTTACATCTCTCTCATTGCAGCCGCGATATCTCTCTGGGCGTGCGGGATTCTCTGGGGTGCGCCGATTGCGATCATCGGTGGTCTGGCTCTGCTTTATCTGGGCACAGGCCAACACTGGCCGGGTGTTTTTGCCACCGCGCCATCCGACATCTACGACACGATCCCGGCCAATGTCTGGTACGACAGCGCGCAGGGCATTCTGGGCTCAATCATGGGTGTCGTGCTGACGACCGTGCTGCCCTTCATCATCCTTGGTGCAATCCTCGAAGGCTGCGGGGCCGGCGGATCGATGATCCGCATTTCCTTTCACCTGATGAAGAAGTTCAAAGGCGGCCCCGCTTATGCCGCGATCCTCGCCTCCGCTTTGTTTGGCACGGTGTCCGGCTCTGCCGTAGCGAATGTGGTGGGCACGGGTGTTGTGACGATCCCGATGATCCGCAAACGCGGCTTCTCCTCCAATTTCGCAGGTGCCGTAGAGGCGTCTGCCTCAACGGGCGGGCAAATCCTGCCGCCGATTATGGGGGCCGCCGCACTGGTCATGGCGGATATTGTCGGGGTCAGCTACCTGACGGTCGTGATGGCCGTGATCATTCCGGCGATTGCCTACTACGGCTCGCTCTTTCTCGCCGTCTATTTCGAAGCGCAAAAGCTCGACATCGAGGTCAGTGACGATGACGTGGGCGTGCCAACGCCAACTGGTCAGGACTGGGTCAATCTTCTTCTGGTCTTCGGTCCGATCTTCATCATCGTTTGGCTTCTGGTCAGCGGGTTGTCCGCAGCGGGTGCATCCATCGCGGCCATTCTGCTGTTAATCCCGATGAGCTTCATCAATCCCGAAATCCGCCAGAAGCCGCAAATGCTGATCGCGGCCCTGTCGGACGGCGGCAAAACGGTCGGACAACTCGCCGTGGCTATCGCGATTGTCGGGATCGTGGTCTCGACCCTGGCGGCAACGGGCGTTCCGACGAAATTCGCCGTTCTGCTCTCGGCGGCCTCCAGTTCCTCGATGCTCTTTGCCCTGCTGATCGCCGCCTTTGGGTGCATCATCCTTGGGATGGGAATGCCGACGCTGCCTGCCTATATCGCGATCATCGCGGTGATGGGGCCGACCCTTCAGGGCTTCGGTATGGAGCTTTTGACCGCCCATATGTTTGTCTTCTTCTTCGGCGTAGCCGCCGGGATCACGCCACCTGTGGCAATTACGGCCTACGCCGCCGCCTCGGTCTCGGGAGGCAGGCCCATCGGGACTGCAATTGAAGCCACGCGCATTGGGGCGATGATCTTCCTTGTGCCGTTTGCATATGCGTTCGACGATTCTCTACTGCTTGGCACCGGTGAGACCGATTTTGCCCATGTTATCACGGCGATCTTCTTCCTCGGAGCTGGCCTCTATTTCTCGACCAGCGCCCTGATCGGCCACGATCAGCGGAAACTGAGCGTGATCGAACGCCTGCTCCGTTTCGCAGCGGCGATGGCCTGTCTCAGCCCCACATTGACCTGGGAAGTCGCGGGACTGGCCGTTGGTATTGCCTTGGTCGCCTTTGGCTTCGCGACGCGTCGAAAGGCGCAAGGGGAAGCGGTATGAGCAAGCGTCCGAATTTCGTCCTCTTTATCACCGACCAGCATCGGGCGGATTATTTGGGATGTTACGGCCATCCGCTGCTAAAGACGCCGAATATCGACAGCATTGCCGAGCGCGGCGTCGCGTTTGACCGGTTCTATGTGGCCAGCCCGGTGTGCATGCCCAACCGTGCGAGCCTGATGACGTGCCGGATGCCAGCCAATCATGGCGTTCGCATGAACGGCATTCCGCTTTCCCGACGCAACGTGACCTTTGTCGAGCTTTTGAAAGATGCGGGCTACAAGACGGCACTGATCGGCAAAAGCCATTTGCAGACCTTTACTGGCGCGCCGCCGGGCAAAACGATCCCGGACGCCCGTCCCGGATTTCACCGTGCGGACGGATCACTGAGCGAAGCTGTTCGTCACGACCTGCAGGAGCAAAGCTACAAAGTCGAAGAGCCGGAGTTTTGGTCGGAGAGAGAGGCCTCCGTTCCGACGCCATTCTATGGGTTTGATCATGTTGAGTTGGTCACGGGCCATGGCGATCATATTGGGGGCGACTACGCCGCCTGGCTGTTTGAGCGTGAGCCCAATGCCGAAACGCTCATGGGTGCGGAGAACCAATTGCCGCACGATTATTCCTGTCCGCAAGCGGTCCGAACAGCGATCCCGGAAGAGCTTTATTCGACGAACTACATCGCAGAGCGTGCCGAGGCTTGGATCGACGCGCACAAGGATGACGACCAACCGTTTTTCTTGATGGTCTCCTGGCCGGATCCACATCACCCCTTCAACCCGCCGGGACGGTTCTGGGATATGTATGATCCCGACGACATTGCCGTGCCGGAAGCATTCTCGCGAAACGACTGGTCTCCGCCGCCACATGTGAAAGGCGTGATCGAAGTGCGACAGGCGGGGGAAGCGAAACTTGAGGGCATGAGCGCCATCGGCTGCAGCGCGCGCGAGGCGCAAGAGGCACAAGCGCTGACCTGCGGGATGATCTCGATGATCGATGAGGCCGTGGGGCGTATTCAATCGGCTCTGAATGTCAGTGGGCGTGGTGACGACACCATTGAAGTCTTCACCGCGGATCACGGCGAGCATCTTGGCGATCACCAGCTCCTGTTCAAAGGGGCGGAGCAATATGAGCAGATCACCCGAGTACCGTTCCTGTGGGCCGATCCGGCAGGTGCGTCGGGTCAACGTACGAACCAAATCGGTCAGACCCATGATATCGGAGCCACGATCCTTGAGCGGGCCCAGATTGAAGCCGCATGGGGCATGCAAGGTATTGATCTATTTGGCGAAACGCAGCGACAGGCGGCTTTCATCCAATACGCACATCAAAAGCCGATGGATGGAATTGGCACGCGACCGCATGTGCACACGCTCCGTGATGGCCGGTATCGCCTGAGCCTCTTTGAAGGCATGGGCTGGGGTGAGATTTACGATCTGGAACAGGACCCGGGGGAGTTTCAGAACCTATGGACGTCTGTTGAAGCAGCACCGGTGAAAGCGCACCTGCTTGAGATGCTGGCTCAAGCGGAACTCGCCCATGTCGATCGCGCGCCGATGCCGACCGGTCGGGCGTGACAGGGCGACGGTGTTTCAGTTGCAGACGTCCTCCGGCAGGGAGTTCTGTTGCTAGGTGATCCCGGATTCTCCCCAAAAGGGAGCCTCGGCTTGCCAGCGGATGCTCTCGGTCATCCGTCCACGCCTGCCAGCCGGAACTATGCTCCGCCCGTGACCTTCAGCGTAGATATTCTGAGTGCTGCGAGCAGGCTCAGCAGGTGCTTCCGACTGCCGGCCGTGTATTTTGCGGCTGACGCGGAACGTTGCACGAAATCCGCGAGTTGATCGACTGTCAGATCGCTGCTTTCAATCGTGCTGCTGTAGGGTGCCAAAACCTCGGTCAGCACGGCTTTGTTGCGATCGGCTGCGGCGGCCAGTTCTTTCTGGCTCGATGCATTGAACCCGGAGACAATGTCTTCCGCATTTGGTGATGCATGCATCAGATCGAAGGGCTCAATCGCGATGTGCTTGAAGATGACATCTAACTGATCGCCCAGTTCTTCCGCGTCTTTCAGTCCGATTTCGATAGAGGCAAGCGCGCGCTCCGTCAGCAACCGGATCGTTGCCTGAAGCACGGCGTCCTTGTTCGCAAAGGCATTGTAAAGCGTTTGCCGAGAGATGCTGGCTTCTGCCGCGATGTCGTTCATGCCCGTGCGCTTCACCCCGTAGCGGGTGAACAGCCGCATGGCCGCCTCGATAATCTGCTCTTCGCGTTCCTTCATTTTTTCATATTGACAAATAGACATCATGTGTCAATATTGACAATCATACGAAAAATGTCCAAATGTCAGGAGCGAGGCATGAACACCCTACCGCAAAAGATCGCCATCGTTACAGGTGCCAATAATGGCATTGGATTTGAAACCACGGTGGGCATGGTGGAGGCTGGCTATCATGTGATCATGGCCTGCCGTAGCCAGGAGAAGGCCGAGGCCGCCAAGGTCGATGTCACCAAGCGTGTTCCATCGGCGTCGCTCGATATCCTTCTGCTTGATCTGAGCGATCTGCGTTCGGTTCGTGGCTTTGCAGAGGCGTTTCGCGCGCGCTATCCCAAACTGGACGTGCTGATCAACAATGCAGGCATTCTGCTTTATTCGGCGCAAACCAATGGCGATGGCGTAGAGTTGCAATTCGCCACGAACCATCTTGGACATTTCCTGCTCACATCGCTTCTGATTGATTTGATCCCCGATGCCCCGGTGTCGCGGATCGTTTCGCTGTCGAGCATTGCCCACAAAAGTGCCAGCATTCACTTTGAGGACCTGAGTTGTGGGGGTGACGGCGGCACGGCTTACGGTCAGTCGAAACTTGCTTGTCTTCTCTTCGGCGATGAATTGGATCGTCGTCTTAAGGCTGAAGGCAAAGTGATGAAGGCGCTGTCGGTGCATCCCGGCGGTTCTGATTCCGGATTGTTTAACGACATGGATGAAGGTCAGCGCGAGGCTATGAAAAGCCAAATTGCGCAGTTGCTGCATTCCAATGAAGAGGCGGCCAAACCGTCACTTTATGCGGCGTTGTCGGCGGATGTCGCTGGCGGCGATTACTACGGCCCGACCGGTCCTGAGGAAATGAGTGGCGAGGTCGGCGCCGCTGAACGCAATCCCATCTGCGGCGATCTCGATGTAGCGCAGCGTCTGTGGCGCCTGTCTGAAGACCTGACCGGACAGACCTTTTCGATCTGAGCCGACCCCAACTGAATTTTCCCTGCACAGGAAGATTTTGCCATGAGCGATAATCACATGACGAAAAGAGTTGCGCTGGTCACCGGTGGCTCCAGCGGTATCGGAAAAGCCACCGCCGAGGCGTTGGCGAAAGACGGCTATGTTGTCTATGCAGCGGCGCGGCGGGTCGAACAGATGGACGATCTGAAAGCGCTGGGGTGCATCCCGGTCAAGGTCGATGTCACCAAGGATGAAGACCTGATCGCTGTCGTGGAACAAATTTCGCGGGATCACGGTGGGGTCGACATTCTGGTCAACAATGCCGGCCTGTCGCTCTACGGATCGGTCGAGGAGGCACCGCTCGACAAGGCCCGCTACCAGTTCGATGTCAATTTCTTCGCGCAAGGCCGCCTGACGCAGCTGGTTCTGCCGCATATGCGCGAGCAGCGCTGGGGCAAGATCGTCAATGTCTCCTCAGGCGAGGGCAAAGTCCACGCGCCGCTGGCCGCCTGGTATGTGGCCAGCAAATTCGCACTCGAAGGGTTCAGCGATTGCCTGCGCGCGGAGACGGCGCAGTTCAACATCGACGTTGTGATCATCGAGCCAGGCGCGATCGACACGCCGATCACGGGCGGATTTATTGATCCGCTGCTCGACTACTCCGGCAGCGGTCCTTACGGGCAAATCGCGCATAAGATGGCGGACTGGTTTCGCAATATGAGCGCCCAAAAAGGCACGGCGTCTCCTGCTAGCCTGATGGGCGAGACGATCCTGGAAGCGATCAAAGCTCCCCGACCGAAAACCCGATATGCCGCAGGTGTCGGCGTCAGACGCGCCATCTTCTTTCGAAGATGGCTCAGTGACCGCATGTTCGACCGATTCATGATGCGCATGTTGGGATAGCGGGGCTGCGCCGCCCGACCAAAACCCCCAGAGAAACGGAGAAGTTCAATGCCCAGAGTCTGGCAAGTGTTGTCGCAAGGCTTCAGCTATCTGATCGTATTTGCGTCGATCATCATGCTTGGGTGGGGGCTTCTTGGGTTTCTGGAATATTTCACAGGGCTGGCCCCGCTGATGCCTTTGCAGAACCCGACCTTTCCGGGCGGCACTCAGGTCGTTCACTGGGTCTTGATCACGTTATCTGGTGCTACGTTCTTAGCCGGGTATTTTCTGCGTTGGCGCTATACACCCATCGCGATGCTTGTTCTGTTTGCGTCGCTGGCCACGATGTGCGCGATCCAGACCTTCGACTTTCTTGAGAACCCGGACCGGTACAGGAACTTTGTGATGGAATGCATCAACTACATCATCGTTTCGACCTACCTCTTCCGCTCAAATCGGATGCGCGACCGGTTTGGGCAGGTCGCAATGGTCGGAGCGGTGCCATCGTCTCCGCAGATCGTCTAATGCGAAACCAAAGGGCTGAGCGGGTTCTTCTGCTTCCAGAGACGTCTTCATTCAGTTAGATATCAAAGACTTCCAGATCTTCGACGATGGCAGTGTCCGGACCGAAATGCTCGGCCAGTGAGTGTTTTGCCGCCTGTGTCGGCGCATCCGCATCCATATGCGCACGGAAATGGGTGAGAAGGAGGCGTTTCACACCAGTTTCGCTCGCGAACTTGGCGATCTGCCCTGGCGTTGGGGACAGGCGATCTAGATCGGGATGCACGCTTTCCCCGTCGGCGCGATAGCACCAATGGAGCAACAGATCGGCATTCTGGCAAAGCGCGCCCAAGTCATCGCATATTCCGGCATCGCCTGAATACACGAAGCTCTTTCCCCCTGCCTCAACGCGAAATGCCATGCACTCCAGATGGGGTTGGGCGTGTGGGACCTCGCAGGATGTGAGCTTCCAGATGCCGCCGTCCACATGGAAGCCCGGTTGAACTTCGGTGATGTCGGGCGATGGCCAGGGTCGAGGCACTGTGCCTCCCCGTGCGCGCCAGACCTCTTGGCTGGGGACAAACTCGGTTCGGGCCCTCAGATCATGCGCAAGGGCGCCATCGGACCCGAACAGGCGGTCGTGAATATGTGCAAGCGGCGGAGGTCCGAAGACCTTGATCCGCTTGTCGCCTGTTTCCCAAGCCGCATGGATGAGACGTGCGTAATCGATCATGTGGTCGGAGTGGAGGTGACTGAAAAACAGGTAATCGATCTCCGTTGGGTCAATCCCGGCCTCCAGCATCCGGCTGACAACGCCGCCGCCGCAATCGAACAGGAGTTTTTCGCCGCCGATGTCCAACAGATAGCCCGACGACGCGCGCCGCGCATAAGGTTCAGGAGAGCCGGACCCGAGAACTGTCAGTTTCATGGGGATATCTCCGGCGGGGGCGTCGCGCCCGATGCCCCCAAAGCGAGGGCCGCGTCGCGTCCGCCATGGCGCGCAATCAGGGCGTCCTGATCGGCGAAAGCCTGCGCGTCGACGGCGTCGGGGTCGCAGATATCAAGAAGTGCCGCATGCATCTCCGCCAATTTGAGGGTATGAGAGGGATCGCTCGCAAGGTTCGCGACCTCTTCGGGATCGCTTTCCAGATCGAATAGTTCGGGATCGAACCCGACATAGTGGATATATTTCCAGCGGCCTTTGCGGATCATGAACCCGCCCGAAACAGCTCCCGCGGCGTGATACTCACTGAAGATGGTCCGCTCCGGGTTGTCCGGTTCAGCCGCGATCTGACTGAGCGAGCGCCCAGGGCCGTCAATGGAGGTGTGAAAAAACTCGGCGATGGTGGATGAAAGGTCGAGAAGGCTGACCGGGGTCGCACAGGTCTCAGCAACCCCACCGGGTTTCGCCATGATTATGGGAATAGCGACGCTTTCTTCATAGAAATTAGATTTTCCCCAAAGCCCGCGGGCACCGACATTGTCGCCATGATCGGATGTGTAGATGATGGTGGTGTCATCGGCGAAACCGGCCGCCTCCAACGCCCCCAAGATCGCGCCAATATTGTGATCCAGCAGCGTACACAGCCCATAGTAAGCGGACAATGCGCGCAGACGTTCGTCAGCGTCTTTGAACAGCGCTTCGCTGTCAAAATTGGCGTTCTGCCTCTCAATCCACGGGTGGCGTTCGTAGCCCGTTGATGGGTGCAGTTTTGGCTCCGGCAGAGAACCCGGAGGGTAGAGATCAAAGTAGTGTTGCGGCACAACCAGCGGGAAATGCGGCGCAACGAGGCCCACGTAAAGACACCAGGGACGCCCGTCAGATTGGTTTGCGCGATCTGCAAACCACTGCCGGGTGCGGCTGACGACGGCGGCGTCATATTCGGTGTATTTGCTGTCTCCCGGACCTATATAGTCGCCCAGCATGCGCCCGCGACCGGAGACACGCTCGTCTTCACGGCGGATCGAGGCCCAGACCATGCCGACGCCGCCCGCGACCATCATGGGCAAGTGTTCAACATCGAACCCTGCCGGGTCTTCTTCAGAGCGGTAATGCAGTTTGCCGATGGATTCGACCGCCACACCCTTGGCTTGCAAAGCATGTCCCCACCCCGGAATACTGCCGTCATAGGGCATCGCGTTGTCCCAGAGACGAATGTCGTGAACCGGGCGACCGGTCGCAAATGCGGCGCGCGCCGGAACGCAGATGGGCGAGGGGGTGTAGGCATTCGTAAACCGTGTGCCGCGCGCAGCCAGCGCATCGAGGTTGGGCGTCTGCACGAACGGATGTCCGGCGCATCCCATGGCGCGGGCCTGATGCTCGTCGGACATCAACACCAGAAGGTTCTTGCTCACAACGCCGCGTCCATGTCGTCGATCGCGCTTTCAAGCTTTGCAAGCGTCTCAAAGAACTGATCGAGCTCCGCCGTCTCGATCCCTGCAACCAGGGTATTCTGGCGTGCGAGCATGTGCGGCCAGGCGGCGTTGAAGGTTTCAAATCCCTTTGGCGTGAACGTGATCAAATGCGTGCGCTGATCGTCTTTGCTGGTGCCAACCTTAATCATGCCATCCGCAACGAGGCTCTTGATCGTGCGGCTCACCAGAGCTTTGTCGATCTTGGTGCGGCGTACAATTTCACTGGCCGAAATCTCGCCCGTGCGTTCGATCATGACCATGACCCGCCATTGCGATAGCGAGATATTTGCCGAGTCCTTGAGGATGCGCGCCGCCTGAGCGTTCAGGCGCGCGTGGATACGGCTGATCCTATAGGACACGCGCTGACTGAGCGGCGGGCTGTCGGGTTGTTTGAGTGGTGTCTGGTCTGTGGCCATGGCGCTCTCCCTTTCCAGAGGATTGCAGAGATCAGTTGACTCGTCAACTTTTTTAGTTGACCCATCAACTAAATTATGGCTCACTACAGAAAACGGTCAATAGGGAGGAGACCATGAAAAGATTTCTGCTGGCGGCAGCTATGAGCTTCGTAGGATTTGCAGCCCATGCTGCGGATTGGACGCCACCTGGCCCGATCAAACTGATGATTGCCTTTGCAGCAGGGGGCGGGGCCGATACCCAGGCCCGCCTGATTGCCGAGGATTTGGAAGCGAAACTGGGGTGGCAGTTCATTCCCGAACAGGTCACTGGCAAAGGTGGCTTGAACCTCGCCGCTGCGATCAAGGACATGCCGAATGATGGCACGGCCATCGGCATGGTGGTCACGGAATCGCTCGGGTACAACATGCGCGCCGCCGATGCGGGCATGACGCCTGACATGTTCACACCGATTGTGACAACAGCGGGTTTCCAGATGGCTGTTGTGTCGCTGTCGTCGAAGGGTTGGAGCAGCTTTGACGATATGATCGCCGCTGCAAAAGCCGGCGAAGAGTTGCGTTTTGGCACGATGAGCCCGAAACTGTCCGATCTTGCATATCTGATCGGTAAGGCGAATGGCGTTGACTTCAACATTGTGCAGGTTCGCGGCGGTCGTGCTGTAATGGATGGCGTGAATGCGGGCGATATGGACCTTGGGTTCATGGCCGGCATCCAGGCAAAGGGCGTCGCTGCGGGCGATCTTGTGAACCTTGCTTCCGCCTTGTCTGAGCCACTGAAACAAACGCCGGAAGCGCCGAAGATGTCCGATATCGGCGTGGAGTTCACGGCAGATGGCTATTTCCTCTTCATCGGCCCGGCGGGCATGCCTGAAGATGCGCGCACGGCGATTGCCGATGCCATTGCCGAAGTTGCATCCGACGAAAACTCCAAGGCCGGCGGCATCATCCAGAAGGCATTTGGCGGTGCCAGTGTCTTCAAGGGCGCGGAACTCGATGCCCTGATCGCAGGTGATTACGAGGCGGCTGGCGCACTTCTGGACGCGGCTTCCGAATAAGCCCTGCGCGCGGCCTCTGACCGGGGAGCGGAGGCCGTGCCTCTCATCTTGTCTCTAGCAGTGGGAGGCGTCTGCCATGACGTCGAAGACACGTGCCAATCTGTTCATCGGGCTTGGCTGCCTTGCTCTCGGCCTCGTCGTGGCTTTCATCTGGGTCCCGCTCGACACCGACACCGGCCTGATCGAGAAAGTTCGGCGCCGGGTCAGCATCGGGGATGCTTTGGCCCCGACGATCGCAGCCGCTTTTGTGGGTTTGGGCGGATTACTCCTGCTCCTCTCAGAGCGCAACGCTGAAGTTCAGCCCTTCCCCTCGCGCAACAATCTGCGCTTTGTTCTCTTCTTTCTGGTGATGTTGGTCATCGTCTTTGGAGTGATGCGGTGGGCCGGGCCCTTCGCGGTTCAACTGACCGGATCGGATGAGCCCTATCGCACGTTGCGTGACACCGCTCCGTGGAAGTGGATCGGCTTCGCGCTTGGTGGGTTTGGCCTGGTTGTGTCACTTATTTCCGCCGTTGAACGACGGTTGCGCCTGCGCACAGTCATCATCGGTGTCGCGGCTGTCATCGCGCTGATCGCGATCTTTGATCTGCCTTTCGATGATCTGCTCTTGCCACCGAACGGAGACGTCTGATGGATGTTGCAGGCTATATCTGGCTGGGCATCCTGGCAGTGTTCCAAGGTCCGGAACTTTCCTTTCTTGGCTTTAGTTTGCCTGCGACGCCGGTCATGGTGCTCTGCGGGTTTCTGCTCGGGATCATGGTGGGCGCAACACCCGGTCTTGCCGGACCCATGGCGATGGCGATCTCCCTGCCGATCCTCATCTCCAGCTTCGGATACAACCCGGACGCGCTTCTTCCGGTCATGGGTTTTCTCATCGGCGTCATGAAGGGCTCGACCATCGGCGGCGCAGTCCCGGCGATCCTGTTCAACACGCCGGGCACGCCCGATGCCTACATGACCACCTTGGATGGCTACCCGATGACGAGGCGGGGCAAGGCCAGAAAGGCGCTTCGGGTCGCACATTTTTCCTCGGCCAGTGGCGATACGTTTTCTGATGTCGTGCTGATCCTCTGCGCACCCTTTCTGGCCGTTTTAGTTGAGGCCTATCTCGATCTACCTGAGAAAACGGCCCTTCTGATCCTGTCTCTGGCGTTCATTGCCGCCGTCATCGGGGGGTCGATTGGCAAGGGCCTGATTGCCACCGGTCTCGGCCTCCTTGCTGCCTATGTTGGAACCGGCGATGATTTCTATCCCCGCCTGAGCATGGGCACGCAGGAACTGGCGCAAGGGTTTCCCATCACAACTGCCGTATTGGGCGTTCTGATTCTCGGCGAAGTCTTCAAGGGCATCGAGGATTCCTTGCGCCATGCGACATCGCCCGGGGCGTTGCAGGAGGTGCGGGAGGAGGGGGACCAGTCGCTGCGCGCGACCGATATCCGCCGAATCCTTCCATTTATCGGGCGCTCCGCCGTCATTGGCACGGCCATCGGTGCTTTGCCCGGCGTCGGCTCAACGCTGGCCGCGACCCTTGGCTATACCGTTGGCCGCAACCGGCATGCGCGCCGAAAAGCACCTGATCACAAGGATTTCGGCGAAGGCGCGATGGAGGGGATCGCCTCCACCGAGGCCGCAAATTCCTCGGTCTCAGGCGCAAACCTCATCCCGGTCCTCTCGCTGGGTATTCCCGGAAACGCGGCTGCGGTGTTCCTGATCCTTGCTGCTGAGAGCATCGGTGGGTTCAACCCCGGGCCTACAGTGTTCAAGTTCACAACCGACAGCGTGAACCCCGAACTGGTTGTGGCCTTTGGCCTTTTCACAACGATGTTCATCGCCAATGCGCTAAACTGGACGGTGGGTGGCGTTTTCATGCGCACGATGAGTGTCATGATCCGCATCCCCAAACATATCCTGCTGCCTTGCGTTTTGCTGCTGACGCTCACGGCAATCTATGTGCAGGAAACCCGACTTGTCGCGATTTGGTTCGCCATCGGGTTTGGTGTGCTTGGATACCTGATGCGGCGCACCGGTATATCGCCACTGCCCTTTGTGATCGCCTTCATTCTGGGTGGAAAGCTGGAGGAGACAGCGCGGCAAGCCTTTGCGGCCACCGGTGGTGATCCGTTCTTCCTTTTCTCCAGCCCGGTCGCTCTTTTGCTGATGGCGCTGACGCTGGTGGTCATCCTGACCTCTCTGCGTCCCAAGAAGGAACCAGCCAGCCCATGAAACGCCCCAATATTCTGTTGATTTCTGCTGACCAGCATCGCGCCGATTGCTTCGGTTTTGAGGGGCGCAAGATCAAGACACCGCATCTGGATCAGCTGGCCGCTGACGGCACGCGGTTTTCCAATTGCATTACGCCGACGGTGGTCTGTCAGCCCGCGCGCGCTTCAATCCTGACAGGCCAGCTTTGCAGGACGCATGGCGTGCATGACAACGGGATCGATCTCGATCCGGGGATCGGTGCCAAAGGGTTTGCAGGGTCCCTCGCGGCTGCGGGGTATGACACGGCCTATTTCGGCAAAGCTCATTTCTCAACCTTTCACACCTTCGCGCCAACCGGCACACCGGAATGTTTGCGCTCATCTGCCTCCTATCCCGACGACTGGTATGGGCCTTACATGGGCTTTGACCATGTCGAGTTGATGCTCGTGGGTCACAATTGGTTCCTGCCGGAAAAGCCTCCGGCCGGTCAGCACTATGAGCGTTGGTTTTATGCCGATGGCCGTGGGGATGAGAAAAACGATCTCTACAACGAGAACGCCGGCGATACGCGTGGTGCGGCGCAGACATGGCATTCCAAACTCCCTGTGGCCTGGCACAACACGACCTGGACCGCGGATCGGGCGATTGACTGGCTCAAGAGCGCCGATCACGAAAAGCCCTTCTGCACATGGGTCAGTTTCCCCGATCCCCATCATCCCTTCGATTGCCCGGAGCCATGGTCACGGCTGCACGATCCGGCGGAGGTTGATTTGCCCGCGGACCGGACGCGCAATTTCGAGGGGCGTCCCTGGTGGCATGAGGCCGTTCTGACCAACGAGCCAACCGGGCCGAAAGAAAACGCTGAGGTCCGGAAGGCCTATAGCCGGATTCCGGAACAATCGGACGCGCAGCTTCGCGAGATTATCGCAAACACATACGGCCAGATCGCTCTGATCGATCATAATGTCGGGCGCATATTGATTGCACTGGAAGACGCAGGGCTCGCTGACGATACAATCGTGATTTACATCTCCGATCACGGAGATTGGCTGGGCGACCATGGCCTTATCCTAAAAGGCCCGATGCATTACGAAGGCCTGCTCCGAGTGCCCATGATTTTCAGAGGTCCCGGCATTCCGAAGGGAAAGGTCGTTGACGAACCTGTGTCGACGCTGGATCTCTCGGCGACCTTCGCAGATTACGGCAAATGTGATCCGCTGTTGCCCCAGCATGGTGCATCCCTCCGAGACCTGATCGAAACGGATACCGCGACGCGTGACTACGCGCTGAGCGAATGGGAACTCCTGCCGACACGTGCGGGTGTCGGATTGAGCCTTCGGACTGTTCGAACCAAGAGCCATAAGATGACCGTCGATCTGGTGTCGGGTGCCGGGGAGCTTTACGACATGATCGCCGACCCGGGCGAGGCGAGAAATGTCTTCGACGATCCTGACTACATGGATGTGAGGCAGTCTCTCGAAGGCTATCTGGCGCGGCGACCGAGTGACATTGCGCCAAATGGCGTTCAGGTCGGCATGGCGTGAGTGCCTCCCTACAGGCCCTCAAAGCGAACACTGGTCGGGAAGCGACCCTTCACACCGCCGCATCGGTGGGCAGGATTACGTGATCGCTGCCCTGATCTCATCCGATCTCCGCCGCAATAACGTCTCATTTTTGCATAAAATTGGCGGTGTATTCGGCTGGTGATGTCGGGCCTTGTTAAAGCCTGACGCCTAGACAGCCGGCGTGATTGAAGAATTCGCTCACGCCGAACTCGTCCTGGCTCATCCCGAGAGACGCTCGTTGTGGTTCTTCATGCGTCTCTCTTTGTAAGGCCGAAGGTCGCGGATCGTCACAACTGGGGTGACGCTCGCGATGCACATCCCGTGACGGGGTGCGAACGAGTACAGCGGGGGCGCGGTTTAGGAGACCCGTGTTGTGACGTTAGGTTCGGTGCTGCGCAATATTCAGGTGTTTATCTACGCGTTCAGTTTCGCGGTGCTCACATGCATGGGCGGCGCGATGATGGCTGGACGGCTCGACAGCACGGACGCTCTGGGCTGGATGGCGGAGAATATGATCCGCGACGCGATGGCCGGCTCACCGGTTCGGGATCGCAGCTTTGACGGCTCCAAGCGACCGACATTGAATGAGATCAAAACACTCCTTGGTCAGGATGATCGCGATCTCTCCAGTCTGGATCGCCTCAAACTTCGGCGTCATGCTGAGATCGCGGCATCGCGCATCCAGATTGCCCAGTAAGCTTTCGCGGGTTTCAGAAGTCGATCTCGACCCTCGGCAGGTTCAACGCCTTCACCAAATCTCTCAGCTCCTGACGTGCTGCGACATTGGAGATATTGAGGTTTTTTACCCCGATATCGCCCAAATCGAGCAGGGTCAGGCCACGCGGAAACAATTCCCGAAAAATCACGCGCTCTGAAAAGCCGGGTGCAATGCGGAACCCGATCCGGGAGG
This sequence comes from Paracoccaceae bacterium, assembly GCA_028284705.1. Lineage (GTDB taxonomy): Bacteria > Pseudomonadota > Alphaproteobacteria > Rhodobacterales > Rhodobacteraceae > Litoreibacter. The sequence goes on from JANQRE010000020.1 coordinate 65,893, forward strand.
CCAGAGCCTCCACCGCATCGGTGATCTTTTTCTTGTTATGCATACGCTGGGTGCCGACGCGGTTGCGCACGACCACCCAATCGATCGGGTCCAGCCCGGCTTGCGCACGCAATTGCCGCGCGTGCCAGACCATGTCGGAGTAAACCGACGGTCCAATGATCTCCCGCGTTTCGGGGTCGGTTTCTGCCAGCAGATCGAAATCGATGAAACTGTCATTGAGCGGCGTGACCAGCGTATCGGCGAGCGAATGCGCCACCTGGCTTAGCCGGGTGTGGGAGCCGGGGCAGTCGATGACAATGAAATCAAAGCGCCCCTCCATGCCTGCCACGGCTTCGGTCAGGCGGCGGTCGTAGATGTTTTCGCCCGGCGCGAGGCTTGCGCGATCAATCTCCGGCAACTCCACCACATCGGGGCTTCTCAGGCCAAGCTTGTTCTTCTGGCTGAAACGCTCACGGTTCTGCACGTAGCGGGTGAAACTCTTCTGGCGCAGGTCGAGATCGAGCGCACCGACCTTGAACCCCAGACGCGCCAAAGCGGTCGCCACATGCATGCAATTGGTCGACTTGCCCGAGCCGCCCTTTTCATTGCCGAATACGATAATATGCGCGGCCATCTGCCCGTCCCTTGCCCGGAATGCTCTCTCAGCGGAGCGTGGCGCAACTATAGGTCCAAGCGGGTCCCATGGAAAGGTGAAGCTTTAGGGTCGATTTGCGACTGTGGCTTGGTGTCAAACCGGAAACGGGTCGATCGGGAAATGAGTGGAAAACTCAGGCCGCACCCGCGCGATTTCAAGTGTCTTTCGGAGGATCGTCCGCACCTTGTCGCTCGTCTCTCCACGGATTTCCTCGACCCGTAGCGGTGACTGTCCCAAATGGGCAGTGTCAGAGGTCAGCAGGGCCTCCGCATTGCCCCCGAGATGTTCCTTCGCGAGGGTTTCAAGCTGTGGCTGCGATTTGCGCTGAATATTGGCCACTTGGGAATCTGACAGCCCGTTAAACGCCCTTGTCTCCTCCGACGCCACGGTTTCAACCAACCGATCGGACATCCAGTCCTTTGCGCCGCGCGTCGGGGCCGTCTCCAAACCCGCCATGGCGCGCTTGAGGTGGTACGTGCACAGCACACCCAGCTCACCAATCGAGTTGTTCTTGCGCTTTGCCGATTTGAACGCGGATTTCGGGAGTTTCTCATCCAACCCAAAAAGTGACATCACTTGTCGCGGACTGTCCGTCTTCTCGGGATCATAGACGCCGATTTGCGGGTTAAGTCCAAGCTCGGTCAATCTGCGCACCCGCAAGGGCCAGTGCCCGCGTTTCAGGTAGAAGAACTCTTCAAGGTATTCGTCGAAATCTTCCCCTAATCTCAATGTTTTACAACGTTGCGCATAGGCCGAGTTGATCAGGTCTATCGGGTTGCGCAGCACCAACCCCGCCTGTGGCTCGAGCCCAAAGCGGCGCAGTCGTTTGATCGCGGTTTTGAAACCCGGCTGGGTCAGGATCAGGGAGAAATACTCCGCCGAGATCAGGAAATCCTCCTCCGGATTGGCTCTGACCTCTCGCCGAAATGCACGGCGCAAATCCGCAAATCCGGGATGCCCCTCACCACGTGGCATCGCGAGCGCCATCGCCAATGATCGAAAGTTTGCCTGGGATGTGTTCCGTCCGGCCTTCGGAAGATGCACGCCGATCTTGGTCAGCGCACCCTCGTTGTCATGCAGCCAGGATTGAACAGCCGTCGTACCGGTTTTGTGGCTGCCCAGATGCAGAAAAATGCGTTGTGCCAAATGCCCGCCTCACCAATATGTCCGCCTCTTTTCGGGCGGTGCGCTACATGTAGCCTGCGTGAGGGCGTGGGAGCAAGCCACCTGCAAGTGAATTCGGTCAGCTCTTCTGCATCTGTTGTTGAAATGTAATCTCGATGAACTCGGCGGGACGGGCGACGGCAACCAGAACGGTGACGCGCAGGAGACCTTCCAATATGTCCTCTGGGGTCATCGTCTCGCCCAACCCTAGTTGAACGGAAAACGCGTCCTCGGGCACCGCACCGGCCAGCCCGCCTGCTTTCCAGACGTTTGTCAGGAAGTTTGTGATCATCGATTTCATCGTGACCCAGGTGTTTGCCGTGTTGGGCTCGAACACATAGGCCCTGCAGGCGAGCCGGATGCTCTCTTCAATCATGATCATTGTGCGGCGCACATTGATGTAGCGCCAGTCGAGCGAGTTGCCGTCCAACGTGCGCGCGCCCCAGACCAGTGTGCCTTCGCCCACGAAGGGTCGGATCGCGTTGATCGATTTGCCGGTGGTCGAGACGTTCAGGTTTTCTTGTTCTCCATGCGACACGTTGACTGCAGGTGCCGTCACGGGACCGACCGAGACATTGGCTGGCGCTTTCCAGACCCCGCGCGAATTGTCGATGGCGGTGTAGAGGCCCGCCATCGCAGCGCCGGGGCTCATCGTGTTCTGATGCGCAGTGATCGTATTCATGACGTCGACATAGAGCGGCGAGATCGCGCGCAGGGTTTTGTCGATTGTCTCGGGCGTGGGCACGGGCGTAGGGGCGGGATCGGGTGACGGGCTGGGTTTGTCCTCCTCCGACGCTTCGTCCTCCTCCGCAAGTTTGGAGGGAGGCTCGAGATCCACGAGCGGCATGAGGAGCGGTCGTAGGTTGTTGATTTCTTCCAGCACGCTTTGATCCTCAATGCCTGCCGAGAGCTGGTCGGCCAACAGGTTGCGACTCTCGGGTGCAATCGCTTCGAAACTGAAGTCCCTCGACTGGAACACGGTGCTGTTCAGCCAAGGATAATAGGCCGCGCCGAAATCGAGGTTATTGATGCCGATCCCGTTGCGAAAGCCGCTGACCGGCTCAAATTGCGGATCGTCCAGCGGGCGAAACCCGTGATGTATGTCGAGGATCGCGAAGCGGTTCTTCATCTCCGCGCCGCAATGGGTGAGCATCTTTTGCTGGACCTCGAAGGCATCGGCGATCCTGAGACGGGTCGTCTCCGGGATCACCAACATGGTCGGCTCTTGCTCTTTCTTCAGAAGCTCGATGGCGGCCAGAAAGGCGTCCTTGGCGGGGCCTGTCGGGTCGAACGGGTTGTCCCCCTCATAGCTGCCGACCGAGACGATGTGACACGCGTCGCCGCCGTTGAAGAAAAACATCCGCATGGCGCCGTAGAGGCAAAAGCCGGGAGTCGTCTGGCGCAATTCGAACTTTTCCGCGCCGGTTTGGTAGATCGCGCGGGGCAGGGGGTCGGGTTCCGGCGGGTCGCCGGTTTCCAGCTCAGACGGCGTGTCCTCCGGGACGATCTCATATTGTGGCCAGGCCATCGCCCCGAAGAAGTTATGATACTCGCTGAGCGACGTGATCCGCTTGGGCACCATATGCAGCGAGTTTTTCCCATCCGTCGCCCGCTCGGTGAAGCCGATAAAGGCCGGAACCGCGGTCGCTACCTGCACGACTGAGTTGGGAAAGGCGTTTTTCTCAACGATGTAGACGCCGGGGGTTTTTATCTGCTTGGCCAAAAAACGTGCTCCGCCCACGGGATTGAAAGCGTTTCTCAGAATTTGGGTTAGCCTACGCCGTGCCAAGCGATACGCAAAGAAAAAGGCCGCTCCAGATGGAGCGGCCTTGAACTGTCCCAGAGGTCAGGTGCCTTAGAAGCCCAAACCTTCGTATTTATTTTTGAACTTGGAGACGCGTCCGCCGGTATCCATCAGCTTCTGGTTGCCGCCGGTCCAGGCCGGATGCGCCGATGGGTCGATGTCGAGTGCGAGCGTGTCGCCCTCCGACCCCCAGGTGGATTTCATTTGCACCACGGTGCCATCGGTCATTTTGACGTCGATGATGTGGTAATCGGGATGGGTATCTTTTTTCATCAGGCCGCTCCTTACGCGTCAGCGCCAGCTTTGGGCTTGTAGTTGGTCTGTTCAGCGATACGCGCGGATTTACCACGACGCGAGCGCAGGTAGTAGAGTTTCGCGCGGCGCACACGGCCCCGGCGCACAACGGTGATGCTGTCGATATTGGTCGAATGCAGCGGGAAGACACGCTCCACGCCTTCACCGAAGGAAATCTTGCGAACCGTGAACGAGCCGGCAATGCCGTCGCCGTTCTTGCGGGCGATGCAGACGCCTTCGTAGTTCTGAACGCGGGTGCGCGTGCCTTCGGTCACTTTGTAACCGACACGAACGGTGTCACCCGCTTTGAAATCGGGGATGTCTTTCCCCAGGGCGGCAACTTGTTCCGCCTCGAGCTGTGCGATCAGGTCCATTGACCCATCTCCTATTTTACTCGTGGTTGGTCCACGAAGTTAATGCCGTCCTCAGAGCTCTTGGTCTTCATCCGGGTCCCTATCGTGAAGCTCACAATAAGCCCGCCAGAGGTCAGGTCGTCGTTCCTTTGTCAGCCTTTCGGCCATCTGCCTTTGCCACTTCGCGATATTCCCATGATGCCCTGAGAGAAGAACTTCGGGCGTGTCACGGTCGCGCCATTGGCTGGGCTTTGTATATTGGGGATGCTCAAGCAACCCGTGCTGGAAACTTTCGTCCTCGGTCGAGGCCTGATTCCCAAGCACGCGGGGTATAAGACGGACTGTTGCATCAATCAAGGCCTGAGCGGCGATCTCTCCCCCGGTGAGGACAAAATCCCCAAGCGAAACCTCTTCGATGGCGTATTCTTCGAGGACACGTTCATCGACACCCTCGAAACGCCCACAAATCATGGTGATCCCATCGGCTTCTGACCATGCTTTCGCTTTGGCTTGCGTGAAGGGCGTGCCGCGGGGAGAGAGATAGATTACGGGCCAGGATTTGCCTTTGGTGCCGATCGCGGCTTGATCGAGTGCCTTGGCCATGACATCGGGTCTCAGAACCATGCCAGCACCACCACCGGAAGGCGTGTCGTCCACATTCTTGTGTTTGCCGATGCCAAACGGGCGCAGGTCGATGGTCTCCAGCGCCCAAAGCCCTTGTTGCAGGGCCTTTCCGGTGAGCGATGCGTCAAGCACACCGGGAAAGGTTTCCGGGAACAGCGTGATCACCCGCGCCGTCCACGCGCCCTTCAGTCGAGGTGTCTCGCCCATCAGATCGCGCGGCTGAAGGCTGGCGCTGATCGACAAGCGGCCATGGGATTTGGGTGTATCGCTCATGCGTGGGTCTTTAGGTCAGATGTTGGATCATGGCAAACGGGGGCTTTCGCCGTCGCTTGCGCGACGAGCGACCCGGCTGGAGGGGCCAGCCCCTCCAGACCACCCCGGAGTATTTTCACCAGAATGAAGTCACCAGACCTGATCATACAGGGCGATGATTTCGCCTACCGTCGGGACGCGCGGGTTGTTTTGTGGCGAGCCGGAGGCGAGAGCCTGCTCTGCCATCTTGGCGCGAAGATCAAAAAACATCTGTTTATCATGGCCTTGGGTGGACATGGACGGCACTTCGAGATCGGCGCTCAGCCGGGTGAGTTCTTCGACCAGTTTGGTGCAGGCTGCCGCGTCGGTATCCGCGTCTTCTGCCCAGCCCATCACCCGCGCGCAAGCGGCGTAGCGGGCGGGTGCCGCGTCGATAGAGAAGGCAGTCACGGCAGGCAGGAGCATCGCGTTGGAAAGGCCGTGGGCGACATGGAAAAACGCGCCGATCGGGCGCGACATGCCGTGCACAAGCGCCACGGAGGCGTTGGAAAACGCCATGCCGGCCTGAGCGGCGGCCAGCATGAGGGCCTCGCGGGCGGCGGCGTTTTCGGGGTCACGATAAGCGGTGCGCACATGAGTGGCGATGGCAGGCATGGCGGCGAGCGCGAAGGCGTCTGTATAGGCGAAGGCGCGGCGGGAGACATAGGCCTCGATCGCGTGAGTCAGGCTGTCGATGGCGGTGTCGGCGGTGGTGCGCGGTGGCACGGTCACCGACAATTCCCAGTCGATCAGCGCGGCGGTGGCGACACAGGCGAGGCCGGAGAGGTTGTATTTCTCGGTTTTCTCAGTGTCGGTGATCACGCACCAGCGCGTCAGTTCCGACCCCGTGCCCCCGGTGGTCGGCACGCAAATCACCGGCGGGCCGCATTTGTCGATTTGAGCAGGTGCCCTATAGTCCCGCACATGGCCGGGGTTTACGCTCATGAAACTGATCGCCTTGGCGGTATCCATGGGCGAGCCGCCGCCAAAGCCGATCACGCAGTCATAGTCACCGGAATTTAGTGCAATCAGGCCTTCGTTAACGCAAGTGTCTGTTGGGTCGGGGATCACGCCGTCATAGAGGCCCCATTTAAGACCGGCCCGATCCAGCGGATCGGTAAGTTTGCTCAGATGCAACCCGGCAACGCGCTTGTCGGTCACGATCAGAGGGCGTGACAGGCCAAGCTGTTCCATGACTTCTGGCACTTCCCGCACCACCCCGCCGCCAATGCGGATCAGACGCGGAGATTGCACACGACCGATCATTCGGGCTCCGGAAAGACGCCGTCGGGCGGGTCGACGATGATGCGACCCGCGGCGAGGTCCACTGTTGGAACGGCTGCCTTGGTGAACGGCAAGAGGGCCGACGATTTCAGCCCCGGTCCGCGAATTTCGAGGATATCGCCCGCGCCGTGGTTGTCGATGGCCGCGACTTTGCCCAAGGCTTCGCCGCCCGTGTCGAGCACGTCCAATCCGATCAGATCGGAATAGTAATACTCATCGTCGGGCAAGTTCGGCAGGAGATCACGATCGGCAAAAAGCTCCTTACCGCGCATTGCATCGGCTTGATCTTTATAACGAATTCCGGATAGCCGCGCGGCAAAGCCACCTTTCACCGAACGGGTGATCTTGACGGTGTATTCCATGCCCTCAGCATCATAGAGCGGGGAATAGGTGACGATATCCTCGGGCTCCGCACAGAAGGATTTCAGGCGCACCTCGCCCTTGACGCCGAAGGCGCCTGTGACCGCTCCGACCACGATGCGATCCCTCATTCCAAGGGTGCTCCGCGACAGAGGCCGCGCGCATCGACCACGCCACCCGCATTCTGACAACGCCCTTCATTCATGAACGCCTGCACTTTCATGCCGCCGATCAGTGAGACGCCCATGAGCACCAGGGTGATCAGTTTCCGCATCAGGCGACACCCATGGCGTTTGCGATCAGGCGGTAATCGCCCTCGGGGATCGAGAACTTGCCCATCCGGAACGCCATGCCCCAGTGTTTGGGGTTCTTGATGAAGGACAGCTCTTCCAGCATCGGTTTGACCGGTACTTCGCGGACCTCATCGAACTTGGCATCGCGCACGAACCCGCGGGCACCGGCCATGAATTCGATCTCATAGGGCGCCTCACCGGTGACCGTTGCATGGGCTGTGAAGGCGCGGACGGGCTCTCCGTCGAAATCGGATTTTGGTGAGTAAAACAGGACCCTATCACCGATGTCGAGGTTGCGCACCGCCGCCTCTCGGCCCTTCGAGAAGGCGACAATGCCCTTCGATTTGGCGATTTCCATCTGGGCTGCGTGGATGACGCCGATGAGATATGCCATGGGCCGAACTCCTCTCGAACGGGTGGGAAGGCCAGCAGGTCCGGCCTTCCGCTATCCAAGAGTTTACTCGGCTTTTTCTTCTTCTGCAGCTTCTTCCGCTGGAGCGTCCTCAGCCGCAGCTTCCTCGGCAGGTGCCTCCTCGGCGGGCGCTTCTTCAACCGCGGCTTCTTCGACGGGTGCTTCTTCCTCAGCCGGAGCTTCAGCAGCCGTTTTCGCCTTCTCGGCTTTCTCTTCAGCGCGGTCTTTGGCCTTTTGACCGGGTTCACCTTTTTGCGGGTTGTTGCGCTCTTTCTTGTCGAGCACGCCTGCGGCTTCGAGGAAGCGGCTCACGCGGTCGGAGGGCTGAGCGCCTTCGCCGAGCCAGTATTGGATGCGTTCCATGTTCAGCTTCACACGCTCTTCGCTGTCTTTCGGCAGAAGCGGGTTATAGGTGCCCAGTTTCTCAATGTAGCGACCGTCGCGCGGCATGCGCGAGTCCGCTGCAACAACGCGATAGAAGGGGCGTTTCTTCGACCCACCGCGGGCCAGTCTGATTTTCATTGCCATTTTCGTTTTCTCCTTGGATGGCGTTGGAAGGTGCGTGCGAGCACACACCCTACATCTTTGTTATTTCTGTACTTTCTTGTGGTTTTGAATGACTTCCCGAATGATGAAATTCAGGAAGGATTTGGCGAATTCGGGGTCGAGATCGGCGCGTTTGGCCAGGTCCTCGAGGCGGGCGATTTGAGCCGCTTCCCGCGTTGGATCTGAAGGCGGCAGATCGTGTTCGGCCTTCAGTTTTCCGACCGCTTGGGTGTGCTTGAACCGCTCGCCGAGCGTGTAGACGAGGATGGCATCGAGCCGGTCGATGCTGTCGCGATGCTCCTTGAGAAGCTCGGCGGCTCGGGTTACCGGATCACTCATTTAGCCCCCCAAAACGGTGTATGGTTTCCGTACAGCATCCGTATGGCATCCGTACCGACATTTCGGCGGGTCTTTTGCGCAGGGCTAATCAAGGGGGAAGCCTTTCGGTTTGTAGCCCGGATCGGCGTAGTGGGCGATTTCCATGGCGATGCCGTCGGCGAGCTGACTGTTCTTCAGCGCGTTCGGGGCAGGGTGGCGATAGACGGCATCATCATCGCCGATGGTTTTGGCTTCTTTGTCTTTGGTGCAGCCGAGCCGTTCGCAGAGACGGACCGAGTCAAGATCATAGGGATCGACGTAAGTCACGACCGTGTCCCAGTTGAGCACGTCATAGACATGGCGCCGCACGGCACTGACAGCTTCAAGCGCGATGCCCCGACCGGCGACTTCCGGCCAGATGATCCAGGCGATCTCGCGCTCGGGCCACATGGCAGGATACCAGGCACCGGCCATGCCATAGGTCTCGTCGCTCTCCTTGTCATGGATCATCCACATGCCGTAGCCGCGAATTTCCCAATGGCCGATCTCGGCGGCATAGAGCATCCAGGCCTCGTAGGGGTTCAGTGGCCCGCCCATATAGCGGGCGCGGAAGCTGGTGAAAGTGGCTTTGAAGTTCGGATAATCCTCGGGCTGCGGACCTTTCAGGAGCAGCCGGTTGGTTTCCAGCACGGGGATGTCACGATGTCCCATCAGAGCGCCTCCGATATCTGGTCGGGGCCGGGGTGACGGAAGAGCCGGTCGAGACCCATATGCGGGTTCTCATAAGTCCGCTCATGCACGGCGCCCATGCGGGTCGCCAGCGCGGCGGAGCGGTCATTTCCGGGCACGATATTGCTGGTCAGCGTCGTGAAACCGAGTTCGGCATAGGCGTAGCGGCGCACTTCCATTGCGGCCTCGTAAGCGATGCCCTTGCCTTCGGAGCCTTCGAACATCACCCAGCCGATCTCCGGTTCCGGCCAGCCATCGGGGTTCCAGATGCCGACGATGCCAAGTGGGGTATCGTTGCCGGTTTCGGTCACGGTCCAGTAGCTGTAGCCGCGGACCACCCAATGGCCGATCATCAGACCCCACCAGCGCCAGGCGTCTTGACGTGAAAGCGGCCCGCCAAAGCCTTCCGAGCGTTCCGCATCGGCGAAGAACGCGATCACGGCTTCCGCATCGCTTTCTTTGGGGCCGCGCAAGGTCAGGCGCTCGGTGGTCAGAACCGGGATATCGAGGTCGATCTTCATGCGGCCATCTCCGGTTTCGGGTGGCGATAGACGAGCCCCTGCTTGTCCGGCTTGCAGTATTCCGCATCTGGGTCGAGCACTGCGCCGAGCCGTTCGGCCAATCGGATCGAGGGCGCGTTTTCGGGGTTGATATAGCTGACAATGGTGTCCCATTTCAGCACGTTCCAGGCATGATCGATACAGGCCTCAGCCGCTTCGCGTGCGATGCCTTGGCCTTCCATCTTGGGATCAAACAGAACCCAGCCGATCTCTGTCTCCGGCCAGCCTTGGGGATACCAGTGGCCGACAATGCCCAAAGCCGTATCATCGCCTTTCAGCGTCACCACGAACATCCCATAACCGCGTATGATCCAATGGCCCATCTCGGTGCCGAAGAAGCCCCAGGCCTGCCAAGGCTCCATCGGTCCTCCGACGAATTTCGCCCGGTCGGTGGCGTAGAAGGCCATGAATATCTCTGCATCGGCTGGCTTCGGTCCGCGCAGGGTCAGGCGCTCGGTTTCGAGCGTTGGGGTCGAGAAGGTGACGCTCATGCCGACACCCCGTGACGCCAGACCTGATCATCCCCGTCGCCAAGACGGGCCTCCGCCTCGGCGTCGCGCTCAGCCCCGAGGCGTTTGGCGAGGCGCTGAGAGGGCGCATTGCCCGAAGAGATGTAGCTGACCACGCCCCCCGAGCCGTAGAGAGACAACGCGTGTTTCAGCGCCGCCTCCGCCGCTTCATGGGCAAACCCCTGTCCATGCGCGCTTTCGTCGAAGAGATAGCCAAGCTCCGGTTCCTGATCGCCCCATTCCAGGCCGAATGTGATGAACCCGATCAACTGGCCGGTATCTTTGCGTTCGACCGACCAGAGGCCGTGGCCATGCAACATCCAACCCGCGGTATAGACGCAGAAGTCCGAATAACAATCGGCATCGCTATGCGGGCCCCCAAGGAATTCGGGTTCACCGGTCTGGTTGATCTTGGTCCAAAGTGCCACGTCCTCCATCTGCGGTGCGCGCAAGACAAGGCGCGCGGTCTCGATCACCGGCACTGACGCGCGCTGAGCGAGAGCGGCATCCGCCGCCGCCCCTTTGGGCGGTTGGAGGCAACGCATGGCCGTCATTTTTTCTTGCCAAACCCGGAGAGGCCGGGCGGGAGGGCACCCCCACCGAGACCCGGCAGGTTGCCCGCACCGGGAGGCACGTTTATGCCCATCTGCTTGGCAGCCTCGGCCATGGCTTTGGGGTCGTTCATGTCGGGCATACCCTTGCCGAACATGCCTTTCATGGCCTGTTTCAGCATGCCGCCTTTGCCCATCTTGCCCATTTTCTTCATCATGTCGGACATCTGGCGCTGCATTTTCAGGAGTTTGTTGAGGTCAGACACCTCCATGCCGGCGCCGGCGGCGATGCGTTTCTTGCGGGACGCCTGCAGGATTTGCGGATTGGCGCGCTCACGCTTGGTCATGGACTGGATCAGCGCGACCTGCTGTTTGAGGATTTTGTCATCTAGGCCGGCATCCTCGACCTGTTTGGCCATCTTCTTCATGCCGGGCATCATCCCCATGATGCCCTCCATGCCGCCCATCTTCATCATCTGTTCGAGCTGGGATTTCAGGTCGTTCATATTGAACTGACCCTTCTGGAAGCGCTTCATCATGCGCTCAGCCTGTTCGGCCTCGATGGTTTCCTGCGCTTTCTCGACGAGGGCCACGATATCGCCCATGCCAAGGATGCGGCCTGCGATACGGTCGGGCTCGAAAGTCTCGAGCGCGTCCATCTTCTCGCCGAGACCGACGAATTTGATCGGCTTGCCGGTCACCGCGCGCATGGACAGGGCGGCGCCGCCGCGCCCGTCGCCATCCATCCGGGTCAGGACCACGCCGGAGATGCCGATCTTGTCGTCAAACTCTTCGGCGACCTCGACGGCGACCTGACCGGTGAGGCCATCCACCACAAGAAGCGTTTCGCGGGGTTTGACGACGTCGCGGACGTCCTCGACCTCCTGCATGAGCACTTCGTCAATTTGAAGCCGCCCCGCGGTGTCGAGCATGTAGACGTCGTAGCCGCCCAGCGTCGCCTGCTGCTTGGCGCGTTTGGCGATGTCGACGGGCTTTTCGCCCGGCACGATGGGCAACGTGTCGACGCCGATTTGCGCGGCGAGGATTGCAAGCTGGTCCATCGCGGCAGGGCGGTAGACGTCGAGGGAGGCCATCAGCACGCGCTTGCCGTTCTTCTCCGTCAGTCGCTTGGCGAGTTTGCCGGTGGTGGTGGTCTTACCGCCGCCCTGCAGGCCGACCATCAGGATCGGGGCGGGCGGGTTGTCGATTTTCAGCTCACCGGGTTCTTCGTTGTCCCCGGCGAGGACGTGTTTCAGCTCGTCATGGACGATTTTGACGACCTGTTGGCCAGGGGTGACGGATTTGGTGACCGCCTGACCGGTGGCCTTTTCCTGCACCGCCTTGACGAAAGAGCGGGCGACGGGCAGCGAGACGTCGGCCTCCAGTAGCGCCACGCGCACCTCGCGGAGCGCGGTTTTGACGTCATCCTCCGACAGCGCGCCTTGTTTGGTGAGACGATCAAAGACGCCGGAGAGGCGTTCGGACAGATTTTCAAACATCTCCAAAGGCTCCTTTGCCTTGTTGTTTCACCAAACCCATATAGGGCCGTTGCAAATGCAGTTTGACCCCCACGGGCGAAACTCGCTGGTGGGGGGCGATCCTGCATAGAGTCAGGACCGGAAGGCAGATGCTTCCGGATGTTGCGCGCGATCTACGCGCGCGAAGGGTTTGAGTCAAGCGCCCGGCTTTTTGCACATCGCGAAACTAATTCGACGGAAGCGCGCAGACCACACGTGTGCTGATGAAACCCATCTTTCGGTTTCGCAAGACCAACAGGCCGCTTTGATCGCCTTTCTCGAAGGCCAGGTGATCTACCAAGCGGACGGTAATGAGGAAGATCATTAACTAGTCGTCTTGCGAGCAGGTTGGGGCCGTCTGGCCATGGACGGCCCCAACCGGTATTCTAGGGCCATGTCCTATATCGGCCTCGATCATATTGTGCTCAGCTGCCATGACGTACCGGCGATGCTCGACTTCTATCAGAACGTGCTCGGCGCGCGCGTAGGAGAGGAGCGCCCGGGTAAATGGGCGATCTGGTTCGGACCCCATAAGATCAGCTTGCAGAACGAGGCGTCGAAACCGGCTCTGGCAGAGGCCACGACGCCCGGGAGCGGTAATTTCTGCGTTGTGACTGAGACGCCAGTGGCCGAGATGTCCAAGAAAATCCGGCTAAGCGGGGTTTATATCCTGGAATCGGGTGAAAAGCAGGGCGCCCAGGGCAAGCTCAATTCGATCTATTTCCGCGATCCGGAAGGCAATCTGGTGGAGATTTCAAACCGCCTTTGAGGCGCGTGCAGCTTCTAGCCAGTCATTGATCGCTTTGGCCACGCCATGGTGATCGCCGACATTGGAATAGGCCTGCGTGATTGGATGCCGTCCAGCGCTTTGCCCGGTCAGGACCAGTGCGACGCGCAGCATATTGCCATTGCCTTCGAGTTCCGCCCCTTTGACTTCCTCCAGCGGGTGAACGACCTGTTTCGCCCGGTTGAGGTTCTTGCGCTGGATCGTCAGCGTTCCGGCTTGGCGATCAAAGATCAGTTGCACCCGGCGGACAAAGACATACATTGTCAACAGCCCGACAAATGTGCCGATGAAGAACATCGCGCCGAACCATTCGCCCGCCATGATCAAGCCGACGCCGATGGCTGTGAAGAGGAAGGCCAGACCACCAGTCAGCACCGCGACCCAGATCGGGTTTTCGCCGACAATCAGGTGCTCCGGCGTATTTCGGGTGACTTTCATGGGAGCGACGATAGCCGCCCCCAGGGGTTCGGGTCCAGTCAGGCGGCGAGCGCGTCGATCTGTGGGGCCAGGCTTGCGAGTTTCGCCTCCGCACCCGACCCCAACTGGTCGGCAGCAATCACCGTCACGTCATGAATGCCGATGAAACCCAGCACATGGCGCAGATAAGGCGTGGCGAAGTCGATATCGGATCCCGCAGCGGTTCCGCCGGAGGCCACGGCGATGATCGCGCGCTTGCCTTCCAGCAACCCGAGCGGGCCGTTTTCGCCATATTTGAATGTGCGCCCGGCCCGCGCCACCATATCGACCCAGGCTTTCAGATTGGCCGGAACCCCGAAATTATAGATCGGCAGCCCAATGACCACGGTGTCGGCAGCTTCAAGCTCTTCCACCAGCTTGTCAGACACCGCTAACGTCTCCAGCTGCTCGGCACTGCGTTTGTCGGCAGGCGTGAAATTTGCAGCCACCCAGGCCTCATGCACGATGGGAAGCGGCTCGGACAGGTCCCGGCGGATCACCTCGCCGCCCAGTTTTTCAACGATGCGCGCGGTCAGATCGCGGGAGACAGAGCCCTGCAGGCGGGCTGAGGTGTCGATATGCAGAATGGTCATGTGATGCTCCTTCGAGGTGAAAGTTGAGATTGCATCGACACGTAGTTTCTGCATTGTTGAACGCAACTGAGTTTGAGAAACACAAGCTGTGGATGAGCGCACATTATGAATATTGACAACTGGGATGAATTCCGAACAGCCTATCAGGTCGCCCGCCTGCGCACGGTCTCCGCCGCGGCGGAAGTGCTGGGCGTGCACCACGCCACGGTGATCCGCCATATCGACAGTCTCGAAGGCAAGCTGGGCGCCAAGCTATTCCAGCGCCACGCGCGCGGCTACACGCCAACGGAAGCGGGCGAGGACCTGCTGACCGTGGCGGGCGCGACCGAAGATCAACTGACGCAACTGGCGGGTCGTATTCATGGCCGCGGTGCCTCGGTCTCTGGCGAGTTGATCATCACCTGCCTGCCACAGATGTCGCCGCTGATGGCCAAAACGCTGACGAAATACCAGATCGAACACCCGGAGGTGCGGACCAATCTCATCGTCGATCTGCGGCCTTTGAAGCTGGAATATGGCGAGGCGCATGTGGCGTTGCGAGCCGGTGCCCCGGGCAATGATCTCGACAATATCGTGCAGGAGCTTGGCAAGCTCCCAATGTCGCTCTTTGCTCATCGCGACTACATTTTCCGCCACGGGCCGCTGAACGGCATCGAGGATATCCCCAATCACCGCTTCTGTCGCGTGGCTACGCTGAACACCCGCGTACCGTTTATGAAATGGATCGGCGACAACGTGCCGGAAGAGAATGTCGTCTATAAATGCTCTGACACAAACACCGTGCAAGACGCGGTTCTGGCTGGCGCGGGCATCGGGTTCCTGCCGCGCTATATGGGCAATGCCGCGCCCGATATGGTCGAAGTGATGGACCCCAATCCCGAATGGTTTGTCACTTTCTGGTGCGTCACCCATGTGGATTTGCACCGCACGGCGAAAGTGTCGAGCTTCGTGAGTTTCCTCAAGGAAGAGGCCAAGACCTGGCCGGAACTCTGACGCCATTTTGGACCTCCAACCATGACCGATGAGCGCAAAGGCCATTTGGCCATGCTCGCCTTTTCGATGCTCGTGGCGGGCTCGTTTTCGCTAGGCGTGCAGATCGCAAATGAAGTGACGCCCGCCGCGGTCACGGCCTTTCGCTTTGTGGTGTCTTTCTGCGTCATCGGCTCGCTGGCCTGGGTGATTTCCGGCTTTCGCCGTGCCTATCTCGTGGCACCGTGGCGATATCTGATCCTCGGCGGGCTCTTTGGCAGTTACTTCGTGCTGATGTTCGAGGGCCTGAGAACCGCGCCGCCGGTCAGCGCCGCGGCGGTTTTCACGCTGACGCCCCTGATCGCGGCCTTTGCGGGGTTCTTTCTGCTGGGCCAGATCACCACACGGCCCATGCGCTATGCGCTGTTCATCGGGGCCATCGGAGCGCTCTGGGTGATCTTTCGCGCTGATCTGGCCCGCGCTCTGGCCTTCGATGTGGGCCGGGGCGAGGCGATCTATTTCGTCGGCTGCATCGCCCATGCGATCTACGCGCCGATGGTGCGCAAGCTGAACCGGGGCGAGCCGGTGCTGGTCTTCACCACGGGTATGCTGGCGGGCGGAGCTTTGATTCTGCTGATCTATGGCTGGAACGACCTGCGGGGGACCGATTGGCTGAACCTGAGCCCGAAGAACTGGGGCATCCTGCTCTACCTGTCGCTGGGCGCCAGTTCGATGACTTTCGTGCTGCTGCAATTTGCGTCCCTGCGCCTGAAAGCTGCGAAAGTCATGGCCTATACCTATCTCACGCCCTCTTGGGTGCTGGTCTGGGAGGCGGTGCTCGGCAATGGCTTGCCGCCGGTCCTGATCCTTGTCGGAGTCGCACTAACCGTTGTCGCGCTTGTGATCCTGTTTCGATCCACCGACTGATAACCGTAAGATGGCCACAACGGCTCGCGAAGCCTTTCGAGACAGGGGAGGTCGGATGGACCAGATACGCGCGACATTGCCGGATGAACTCACGGGCCCATCGGCGTGGCTAGGCAAGGATATGGCGCGGAACCCTGACGTCTGGCTGTATCATCTGAGCGCCGAGGATATCGCCGATCTAGAGGCCGCGGCGATGCATTACCTGAGCCTTGGCCGCGATATCGGTGAGATCACCAAAGAGGCTTTTCCACTGACCCATTTCGCGCCGCATCTGGAGGCGCTGAAACACAAGCTCCTGCACGGGGTCGGGGTTGAGGTGCTGCGTGGGCTGCCGGTCGCGAGTTACAGCCAGGAGATGGCGGCGACGATCTTTTGTGGCATCGGCGCGCATATCGGCTCGGCCCGCTCGCAGAATGCGCAAGGCCATATTCTGGGCCATGTGCGCGATATCGGGGCCGACCCGAACGATCCCAACAGCCGGATTTACCAGACCAATGCGCGGCAGACCTTCCATACCGACAGCGCCGATGTCGTGGGGCTTCTTTGCATCCGCAAGGCGAAGGAGGGTGGGCTCTCGCTCCTCGTCAGCGCCGAGGCGATCTACAACCGTATGATAGCCGAGCGGCCCGATCTGCTGGCGCTGCTCTTTGATCCGATTGCCACGGATCGGCGGGGCGAGGTGCCGGAAGGCGAGAAGCCGTTCATGGATATCCCTGTCTTCTCCTGGCACGAGGGGTTTCTGACGGTGTTCTACCAGCGGCAATATATCGAAAGTGCGCAACGGTTTGAGGGGGCGATGCGCCTGACGCCGGATCATGTTGCCGCGCTCGACATGTTCGACGCATTGGCCAATGACCCCGAGATGTGTTTTGAGATGCAACTCGAACCCGGCGACATGCAGTTCGTCTACAACCATTCGCACCTGCATGACCGCACGGGATTTCTCGACTGGCCCGATCCGGCGGAGCGGCGGCATCTGATGCGGCTCTGGCTATCACCCGAAGGGGACCGCCCGCTGCCCGACAGCTTCAAACAGCGCTACGGCTCGATTAAGATCAGCAATCGCGGCGGGATCATCACCAAAGAGACGAAACTGCACGCGCCGCTGGACTGACTACGGCGCAGGTGCGGCCTATTTGACGGCGTATTTGTCGCTTTTTGGGTCCATCACGAAATAGACCGAGATGATCAGGCCTGCGCCCATCAGGCCAAGGCCGGTCTTGAATGCGCCGAAATGGCTGATCAGCCCGTTGACCCACTCCTGCACGCGCGCCACGCGGCCAGGGTCGTTGAACTCATCCACGGGGATCAGGTGATAGGGAAACTCATCGAACCACACCATGTAGGCGAGGGTCGAAAAGACGCCCAGAAACAGGAATGCCGGTATGAATTTCATCTCGTGACCTCAGCTTGTTTCGGTCCGGATAAGCGACATTTCTGTCAAAACTGTGCCGAAGACGTGGAATTTTGCCGGGGTTCAGGGCGCGTCGGGTGGGAGTTCCTGATCGAGAAAACGTTCAAACGCATCTAGGTTCAGCGCTTCAAACTGACCAAAGCTCTCGATCCAGACAATCGCGTCCTTCATCGCTTGCGGTTCCAGCTTACACCACTTCACACGTCCGCGTTTTTCCTGAGAGATCAGGCCGGAATTTGTCAACACTGTCAGATGCTTAGAGATCGCGGCAAGAGACATCTCAAAGGGCTCGGCGACGTCTGTGACGGCCATATCATCCTCAAGCAGCATCGTGAGAATGCGCCGACGCGTGCCATCGGCAAGGGCGGCAAACACCTGGTCGAGCGGATCAGTCATACCCGCCTTTTATCGCGTGTTGCCACCCGGGAACAGCCGTCAGATCATCGGATGTTTCGTTGACTGCGAAGGCATCTCATGGCGCAGGATCTCCAGATCATGGGCGCTTAGGCCCACATCACGGGCCAGATGATCACTCAAATCCCTTGGAAAGCTGGGTTTCCGAGTGAAAGTATTTTTCACCAATGCCAGAATTCTGGCAAAGTGGGAGCGGTCGCGCAAAGGCGCGTTTTCAGCGATATAGACCATGTTTTCATACCTTTTCGGGAGGATGTGGACCCTTATATCGTGCCGTGCCTCCAGCCTTCAATCACCTTCTCTTGACAGCACATGTTCCAAAAAGTCACATATCCGCATGCCCCGTCGCTTACCACCGCTCAACGCTCTGCGCGCCTTCGAGGCCGCCGGTCGCCATGAGAGCTTCTCAGGTGCCGCGGATGAGCTCGGGGTGAGCCACTCGGCCATCTCGAAACATGTGCGCGGGCTGGAGGATCGCCTCGGTGCTCAGCTTTTTAGCGACCTGCCACGCGGCGTCGCGCTGACCGATCAGGGCCGGCGCTATCTCGACACACTGACACCGGCTTTCGATCGCATCGCCGAAGCGACCGAAGAGTTTCGCGACAGACCAGCGGGAACAGTGCGGCTGAACGGGGAAACCGTGTTTGTCTACAAGTGGCTAATCCCGCATTTGCGTGATTTCTACGATCAGCACCCGGATATCGAGCTGGAAATCGACGCCTCCGCGCAATTTGCCAATATCGAGCGCTATGAGGCGGATATCGCGATCCGGTTCTTTCTCAGCGGTCGTCTGGAAGCCGGTGCGATCCTGTTGAGCAATGCGCCATGCTATCCGGTCGCGGCACCGGAGGTTGCGGCTCAGATCGGCGATGATCCGGCGAATATTCTGAAGTTTCGCCTGTTACGGGATCGCGGCGGGGAGCCCTGGTCGAGCTGGTTCACCCTCTCAGGGCGGCCTGATCTGGCGCAGAAGGTTCAACCGTCGCGCAGGTTGCGGGCGATGATCGCGATTGAAATGGTGTTGGCGGGGCAGGGTGTGCTTCTGGCCTCCTACGACAATGTCTCAGGCGATGTGGCTGCCGGTCGGCTGGTACAATGCTTCGACGTCGGATTGGAGCAGGGCTGTTATGGGCTGCTCTTTGGCGCTGGCGTTCTGCGGCGAAAACCGGTGCGGGTGTTCCGCGATTGGCTGCTGGAGCGGACCGCCGCGTTTCGGACGGAGGCGGAAAATCAACCGATTGGTTGAATATTGAAATGCCGTCAGATCGGCCTGCGACGTCCTGTCATCAGTCAGTCTCGTGCAAATAAAAGTAAATTAAAACAGCAAGTTAAAGCACGCCTCCCGCACATTGACTCTCTCTGACCGCCCGCCTATCACAACTCCAACATCCAAGGGGCGAAATTCATGGAAAACGACCCGGACAAAGAGCGTCTGAACGCGCTTGAAGACCGGATCGAGGCCTTGAAGGGAACGCAAGGACCCGAGCCCCGCGGAGACGAGCATTATTCGCAACTGCAACTGGCATGGCGGATGGTGATCGAACTGGTCGCGGGGATCGCGATCGGGTTTGGAATGGGGTACGGGCTTGACTGGCTCTTTGGCACTTTGCCGATCTTTCTGGTCATCTTCGTACTTCTTGGCCTCGCGGCGGGCATCAATGTGATGCTTCGAACCGCCAAAGAGGTCGCAGAGGATCAAGCCGCACATGCCAAGCGCAGTGGGGCGGCGCGAGAAAAGAAGGACGACTAGTCTTGGCAGACGAAGCAAAAGGCGGCGGCGAACTTTCCTTCCATCCGATGGACCAGTTCATCGTCAAACCTCTGTTCGGTGACGGGCCGGTGGGTCTGTTCACGATCACCAACGTGACGCTTTGGATGGCGCTGACGGTGCTCTGCATCATCGGGCTGTTCGTTCTGGGCACACGCAGCCGGGCCATCGTCCCGAGCCGCACACAATCGGTGGCGGAGCTGGGCTACGGCTTCATCTACAAGATGGTTGAGGACGTCTCCGGCAAGGATGGGGTGAAGTATTTCCCCTACATCATGACGCTGTTCCTTTTCATCGTTTTCTCGAACTTCCTCGGCTTGCTGCCACGCTCCTTCACGACCACGTCCCATATTGCGGTCACCGCGGTCATGGCGATGGGCGTATTCCTGTTCGTGACGATCCTGGGTTTCGTCAAACATGGCGCGGGTTTCCTGAGCCTCTTCTGGATATCCTCCGCCCCGCTGGCCTTGCGTCCGATCCTGGCGTTGATTGAGGTGATTTCCTACTTTGTGCGCCCGGTCAGCCACTCCATTCGTCTCGCGGGCAACATGATGGCCGGCCACGCTGTGATCAAAGTTTTCGCATCCTTCGCGCCGCTGGTGCTGATCTCAACCGGGGTCGGCCTTGTGGTCACGCCGCTGTCGATCCTGGCGATCACCGCGATCTATGCGCTCGAGGTTCTGGTGTCCTTCATCCAGGCCTATGTCTTCGCAATTCTGACCTGTGTGTATCTGAAAGATGCGCTGCATCCGCATCACTAGGTCCTGAGCAAAATCAATCGAAATTCCATCGTAAGGAGAAAGAAACATGGAAGGCGATATCGTAGAAATGGGTAAATACATCGGTGCTGGTCTGGCCTGTACAGGCATGGGCGGTGCTGCTGTTGGTGTGGGCCACGTTGTTGGTAACTACCTGTCCGGCGCTCTGCGCAACCCATCCGCTGCTGCTGGCCAGACGGCCACGATGTTCATCGGTATTGCGTTCTCGGAAGCTCTGGGGATCTTCTCGTTCCTCGTCGCCCTGCTTCTGATGTTCGCCGTCTAAGACAACTCGAACCATCCTTACGCTTGGGCGGACTGACCTTTTGGTCCGCCCTATGTAATCCGAGGTTTGGAGGCCGATATGGCAACGGAAACAAAGGAATCATTCAGCGCCTGTGTCGATGCCGGTGGCAGCGCGCTTGGCATGCCGCAGCTATGCGGTGAGTGGTTCGGCAACCAGATTGTCTGGCTGGTGATCACGCTTGTGGTGATCTACTTCATCCTGTCGCGCATTGCCTTGCCGCGGATCGCTGCAGTTCTGGCCGAGCGATCCGGTACGATCACCAATGACATTGCCGCGGCGGAAGACCTCAAGCAAAAGGCCGTGGAGGCAGAGGAAGCCTATCAGAAGGCGCTGGTGGATGCCCGCGCCGAGGCCAATCGGATCGTCGCCGAGACCAAAGCGGACATTCAGAAAGACCTCGACAAGGCGATTGCCGAGGCCGATGCCGAGATCGCGGCCCGTGCGGCTGAGGGCGAGAAAGCCATCGCCGAAATCCGCGAAGGTGCGAAAGAAGGCGCCGCCGCCGTGGCGAAAGACATCGCCAAGGATATCGTGGCCGCCGTCGCGCCGGGCAAGATCGACGCGAAATCGGTCACCGCGGCTGTGACCGCGAAGATGAAAGGGTGAGCCCCATGCGTGCACTGACCATCATCCTCGCCCTGATCCCCGCACCTGCGCTTGCGGCAAAGGGCCCGTTCTTCTCGCTTTTCAACACCGATTTCGTGGTGTTGATCGCCTTCCTGCTGTTCATCGGCGTGCTGGTCTATCTGAAAGTCCCGGGCCTTCTGGGCGGCATGCTCGACAAACGTGCCGAGACCATCCGCTCGGAACTGGACGAAGCCAAGAAGCTGCGTGAAGAGGCGCAGACGGTTCTGGCGGGTTACGAGCGCAAGCAGAAAGAGGTCGCTGAACAGGCTGAGCGCATCGTTGAGAACGCCAAGAAAGAAGCGCAAGCGGCTGCCGAACAGGCCAAGGAAGACCTCAAGGTGAACATCGCGCGGCGTTTGCAGGCGGCGGAAGATCAGATCGCAAGTGCCGAGGCCTCTGCTGTGAAAGAGGTTCGGGATCGCGCGATCTCTGTCGCGATTGCCGCCGCTTCGGAAGTGGTCGCCTCGAAATCTGCGGCGGAAGATCAGGCGAAACTGATCGACGATTCTATCGCTGAAGTTCAGGCCAAGCTGCACTAAGCGCAACGCAATCCAATTGAAAAAGCCTCGGGTGCCTAACGGCCCCGGTGCTTTTGTGTTTTTTGTTGGCTCTGTTTGGCGGATGTGAGCCCTCTGGTTTGCGACAAGCCGGGAGCTTGCTCCCGGCCGGGTCGCTCCTGCGAAGCAGGGCGAAAACCCCCGCTTATTTCGACAGGCTCTCGGCCAGACGCATCAGCGAGATCGCTTCATTGCGATACCCGAACCGATCCTCGCCACGGGTCGCATTTGCCAGCGCGATGGCATCGCCAAAGCTCCAGCTGCCGTTATAATCCGAGCCCTGCAAAAGCTGACCGAAGCCCGCGATAGCGGCGGCAAAACCCGGCGCTGCGGGCGTCTCCGTTGCCGCAATCGGTGTCTCGATGAGCTGGCTCGTGGTCGCGCCCGGCACCTTGTAGCGCAAGCGCAGGAAGCCAAGCTCATCGCTCGCGGCATTCGCCACGACCGGCTCGCCATAGCGCAGCGGATCGTTCAGAAGGGCGGGAGAGCCCACCGGCGTCACCTCATAGAGTGCTGTAACCTGATGGCCCGCGCCAATCTCTCCGGCATCAACACGGTCATTGTTGAAATCTTCGCGGTTCAGCGCGCGGGTTTCATAGCCGATCAGCCGATATTCCGCGATCACCGACGGGTTGAATTCCATCTGGATTTTCACGTCCTGGGCGATCGGGAAGAGCGCGCCGGACAGCTGATCCACCAGCACTTTGCGGGCCTCTGAGAGCGTGTCGATATAGGCCGCCTGACCATTGCCGTTCTGCGCCAGCGTCTGCATCAACGCATCGTTCAGATTGCCGCGTCCGAAGCCGAGGATCGAGAGATAGGTACCGCCCTCGCGCTTCTCCTCGATGAAACGTGTCATCTCATCGATGCTCGAAAGACCGACGTTGAAATCGCCATCCGTGGCGAGCAACACGCGGGAGACATCGCCGTCTTCCGCCATCTGCGCGGCCAGCGCATAAGCGTCGCGCAGCCCCGCCGCTCCGGCGGTGGAGCCCCCGGCTTGCAGACGTTCGAGTGCAGCGGTGATCACGGCGCGCTCGGAGGCGGGCGTCGGGCGCAGGGCGATACCGGAGGTTCCCGCATAGGTCACAATTGCCACCTGATCCTCATCACGCAGTTCCGGCAACATCAGCCGAAAGCTCTGGATCAGCAACTGCAGCTTATCGGGCGATTGCATCGAGCCGGACGTGTCGATCAGGAAGACCAGATTGAGCGGCGGGCGATCTGCGATTTCGGGCAATGTGCCCTGAATGCCGATCTCCACCAGTTGCGTGTCCGTGTTCCAGGGCGTCTCGGTCACACGCACCTGTGTTGAAAACGGCGCGTCACCAGTCGGAGCGGGATAGTCGTAGGAGAAGTAATTCACCATCTCCTCGATCCGCACGGCCTCGGGCGCGGGCAATTGCCCGCTCTCTAGAGAGCGGCGGACCCAGGCGTAGGAGGCCGTGTCCACATCGATGGAAAAGGTCGAGACCGGTTCTTCGGAGGTGATCTTCACCGCGGCGATATCCGCCTCCGCAAACCGGTCTCTCTGCTCGATCCGTTGGCCGGGGACGGGGTCTGGAACGGGAGCAGGTGCGATGAGGGCCTGTGGGGCGAATTCGTTGCTGACTGCGCCTGCCACTGCGTCGAGGTCGCGGGCGCGGTTTGTTGCGGTGGCCTGCAGACTGCGCTGCTCAAGGCGCCTGAGCGGAGCCTCTTCGCTCAACTCCATGGGAGCTTCGGCATCTGCAATGCTGAGTGTTTCTTCACGACGGTCGACGTCATCGACCTCCATCGCAACCTCAGCTTGTGCGGCTTTCGACGCTTCGGTCGTCACGCGGCTCAGGTTTTCCCCGACCACAGCCGGTTCGACCACCGGACCGGTCGGCGCAGAGTTTTGCACGAGCACCACGCCGATCCCGACGATCACGAGAGAGGAGGTGGCCAGAAGCGCGGGGCGGAGATTGTTTAAGAATGTCATCGCAAGTCCTTTCAGAAATCCGGGCCGGGTGCCCGGTTGCTGAGAAGGACGCATGACGGGGTCGCGTTCTTGGAGGCGTGCGAAATTTTCTTCTGCCATCCGCAAGGTGGTCTCCTTGCGTGCGGGATCAGGCGCGGGCGTGGCTTTCAGCGCCTCGGTGAGCTTTTTTAGATCATCGTCGGACATCAGATGCCCTCCTTCTCGGCCAGCGCGCGGAGGTGTTTTTTCACTTCCGACATGCGCCAAGCGATTGTGCCTTCGCTGAGACCCAGCACCTTCGCGGCCTCAGCTTGTGTTAAATCTTCTCCGAGGGTTAGCGCGACCGTGTCGCGCAATTCCTCGGGCAATGTGGTCATGGCGCGTGTGAGCCAATCTTGCGCCTCGCGCGCCTCTTCCGCTTCTGCCTCGCGGCGTTTGAAATCCTCTCCCCAACTGGCCCGTGCCTTCGCGCGCCTTTGAGCTTTGCGGGCCCGGTCTGTATTGGCGTTCATCATCACGCGGTAGACCCAGGTGGTGAATTTCGCGTCCCCCCGGAACGATCGCAGTTTCACGGGCAAGGCGGCGCAGATGTCGTGACAGAGATCCTCGGCCTCGTGCCGCGAGCCTGTCAGCCGCCAGGCGAAACGGAACATGAGATCGTAATGGCGTCGGATCAGAAGGCCAAAGGCCTCCCCATCCCCGGAAGCGGCGGCAAGCGCCAAAGCTTCATCACTGGTTCTCATGCGCATAGTGATGGTAGGACGACGCGGAGGCGTCAATCCTTGGGAGAAAGATCGAAAAAATGTCGAAAACGCAGGAAGCGCTTGATTTAGAATACGAAAATGGCGCGTTTATTCCCGGTGCGGATGCATATCGGGCCGCCTGGCCGCGGGATGCGGCAGCGTTTCGGGCCAAGGTATCGGGTGAGTTGGAGCTTTCATACGGGGATCATCCGCGTGAGGCTTATGATCTGTTTCTTCCGGATGGCGCGCCCAAGGGTTTGATGATTTTCATCCATGGCGGCTACTGGCATCTGCTGGCGAAATCGGACTGGTCGCATCTGGCTTCAGGCGGCCTGGCGCGGGGTTGGGCGGTTGCGATGATCGGTTATCCGCTCGCCCCCGAGTGGCGCCTCTCGGAGATCACGCGGTCGGTAGCTGCCGGGATTGCAGCGGCCGCCGAGCGGGTCAATGGCCCTATCGCGATCACAGGTCATTCTGCCGGGGGTCATCTGACGGCGCGCATGTGTATGCCCGGCATTCTGACGGATGCGGTCGCGGCCAGGGTGACGCGTGCGGTGCCGATTTCTCCGCTGTCTGACCTCCGACCGTTCCTCAAGCTGACGATGAACGAGGCCTTGCGTCTGGATGCGGCGGAGGCGGCGGCGGAGAGCCCGGTGCTGGGCTCAAAGCGTGATCATATCACGCTAACCACCGTGGTGGGTGCCGATGAACGGCCGGCCTTTCTGGATCAGGCGCGATGGCTGACCGAGGCCTGGGGTGGCGATCAGATCATCTTTCCGGGCATGCACCATTTCAGCGTCGTCGAAGGCCTACAGCCGCCTGAAAGCCCGTTGATGCGTGCGGTTCTGGGAGATCACTGACCGAAGCTGCCGAGGCCCTTCATATCGATGGTTTTGATCACCTCGAGCATGGTCTCGGTATCCGCACCGGAGGCCTGAACCAGAACACGGTTGGCCACGAGCCCCATCAGATCTCCATCCTGCTCGGCAAACTTGGCGCGACCGACCCGGATCGGTTTGCCGCCCAGGGCGGGGTTGCCTATCATCGCGCCCATGGACATCACCATCGGGCTGTCGGCGATGAAGGTGATCGTGAAGTTCTCCGACCCGTTGTCATATTCGGCCTCTGCGCCTGATCCACCGCCAATCATCGCGAGGCCAGCTGCCATGTCGTCGCTGATCTCGCGGGTCCAGCCATCCGGCGCTTCGGGCAGGAATTGAGACAGCTCATCGCGTTTCAGGGCGGCGAGCAGTTGCTGGGCGAATTTCAACTCCTCCAGCGCGTAGGCATTGTCACCGTCCTGATAGGCCTGCAGGGCATTTTCGATGGCATCGGAAATCTCGTCGGCAGCGAGCGGGGTTATGCTGAGGGCAAGGGCAGCGGTGGCGGCATAGAGGCGTTTCATGAGGGTACTCCGGGCAAAGATACGTGGGATCAGCCTATATCAGCCGAATTTGTCTTGCCAGACCGGGAGCACATCGCCCTTGGCGGGGCGCGCCTCATAGATGCCCCGCGCGATGGCGCGGGAGACACAAAGCGCCGCCGCATGGCCAAGCAGCATCGGATCGAGGACTGGATCGGTGAGGGGTTTCGCGCCGGTCGAGAGGGCAAAGAGCAGATCGCCGTCAAAGGGCGTGTGGGCCGGGATAATCGCGCGGGCGATGCCGTCATGGGCGGAGATTGCGAGACGGTGCAGTGCGGCTTTGTCGAGAGTGGCGTCGGTGGCGACGATACCGATTGTGGTCGCCGTGCCGGGCGTGAGTTTGGTGGTCGGTAGGTCGTCTGAAGTATTTTTCGGGTCAGGGCCGAGATTGCCGAATTCACCCTTAAATTCAGAGCTTTGGGCGTGGAAATGCCCGTTTGGCCCGCAGACCGAGCCGACGGGATTGGCAGCGACCAGGGCGGCAACCATGTGGCCTGACGGCAAAAGCAGAGAGGCAGACCCGATCCCGCCTTTCACGGCCGCCGTTGTGGCACCTGCTCCGGCGCCAACGCTGCCAAGCGCGATTTCGTCGGAGGCCGCTTTGAAGGCAGCACGTCCAAGGTTCGCGTAGGGGTTTTCGGTCCAGGATTGATCGCCACCCGCGGCCAGATCGAAGAGGATCGCGGCGGGGACAATCGGCACCTTGTGCCCGGCGGCTTCGAACCCGCGCCCGGCGGCGCGAAGGGCGCTCACAGCGCCATCGGCGGCCGACAGCCCGAAGGCGGATCCGCCGGACAGCACCAACGCATCAACAGCTGCGACGGTTTTGTCGGGGGCCAGAAGATCGGTTTCCCGCGTGCCGGGCGCGCCACCCTGAACCGCCACCGAGGCCGTGAAAGGCGTGCTGGCGGTCAAAACGGTGGTGCCCGATTTCAGTGCGTCGTCCTGCGCATGACCCACCAAAAGGCCATCAATATCGGTGATTTGGTTCTTTGGGCCCGGGGTCAGCATGGGGCCATCCTTTCGCGCGATTTTCCTGCGGTCAAGGCAATCCAAAGGAGCGCTACCGCGCGTTACAAATCTGATATTTTCCGAGGTGACACGCCAATCCGAGCGAGCCCCAAAATTGCGCGCAAAAACCTGGGCACGCTGCGGATTGAACGTAGAAGCCCTTCAAAAAATCGCGTAAACTCCCATATGTAAATCATAGTTACATTAAATCGAGGGATGGAAACATATGTCCGATTTTGACGCTCAGGTGCGCGAAAGCCAGGCTCAGGTGGAGGAGGCGCAGGCCAAAATCCAGGAATTGACGAGCCGCATTGAAACCGCGCGCAGCAAGCTGAAAACCGGGGATGATATCTCCATCGACATCGAAAACGCCTCGCTTGAGGATGTGCATGCCCATACCAAGCTGATGGATGGCAATATCGCCGATCTGATCATGGGGTTGGACGAGGTGACCGCGGGTTTCTCGAAGGACTTCGACGAGATGCGCGACAAGACCGGCTGGGAAAGTTTTGTCGGGATTTTCTCGAACGCAAAGTCCGAGAGCATGCGTCAGGAACGCATGCGCACCGCCTCCGTAGATGACAAGCTACAGGATTTGATTTCGAAATCCGACACCATCGTGGCGCTTCTGCAAGGCCAACTGACCATGCTGGAACAGCAGAAAGTCAAGGTTGAGGGAAATCTGACCGAGACGCTGGATGAGCGCGAACTGACGGTTGGTGAGCTGGAAACCCTGCGCGCGGACATTCTGGCCATGGACCCCAAGCTGATCGAGTTGGAGAACAAGATCTCCGTCGAACAGGATGCCGCGGCGCGCACAAAGCTAGAGACAGAACTGGCGGAGGCGAATGCGAAATACAACGAGATGGTCCAGCAGGAGCAGGTGAAGCTCGCCAAATCGCAAACGCTGGAGCGCTATATCGAGAAGGGTAAAACCTGGATAGACTCGCTGCAGAACCAAGCCGCGACGCAGATGGTGCTGATCAACAAGCTGGAGACCGATACCAAGCAGCGGGTTGTTTTGTATGATGCGCTGACGAAATCGTTGAAAACGGCGCAGCAACAGGATGTGGCGCATAAGATCAACGAGATCGGCGTGCAGACCGACCAGGAGGCACAATCCGCTATGGCCGGGATCGGCGCGGCCACCAACAAGCGCATGGCCGAGATGATGGAAGCGCACGAAGACCAGATGGTCTTTGCCCGCAAGGTGCTGGAGCAAAAGGCGAAAGCCGATGAGCGCTTTGCCCGGCGGTTCCAGGAAATCGTCGAGAAGCACGACAAGAACCTCTACGGATCCTGATCTTTGGCCACGACGCTCAAGCCAAGGCATATCGTTCTGGCGGTCTGTGCGCTCGCCGTGCTGATCCCGAATGATGGCTGGCGCGCGCTGTTCGGCGAGGCGTGGCGCATGGCCATTTGGGTGCCGCTGGGGCTGGGTCTTTTGCTTCTGTCCTATGAGGTCTTTCTCGCCGGTCGTGCACGGGGTTGGTTCGGGAGCGGGAAGTGACGGAAAAGGTTGATCTTACACGCGACCATGCGGGCATCACCGATGACCTCGCCGCCCGTCGCTATTTCGCGAAGTTCGAGCGGATCACCGGCCATCTCGCGCGTGTCGCCGCGGAGATGGAAAACGAAGGATCGCTGTCGAAAACCGATGTCGGTATCATCGCGGATTACGTGCAGCGGATTGCCAATACGTTCCGCTCACTCTCCTACAAATATCTTCTGACGGGACGTGATACGGGCACGTTTTTCGGCTCGCTGGAGATCGACCGACATGAAAGCGGCTTTCCGGTCTTTCCCGAACTGATGCGGATGGCCAATGACGCGCAGCAAGCGGAGCGGCATCTGGACGGCATGCCGTCAAAAACGGCGCTGAAAGATCAGATGATTGGCCAGATCGTCGGTGATCTTACCATCCCGACAAAGCTGCAATTCGCGCTGTCGCAGCGTCTCTATTACGAGGCCATGGCGGCGGGGGAGTTGTTCTGGCCCACCAATGACGCGCAGGCGATCTGGCAGGGCAATTCCGAGGAGCGGCGCGCCTATCTCTTGCATTGGGCCGTCTATGACAGCCAGCAGAATATCCCGACGATTTACCTGATGGACGTCGAGGATTCCGGTGACACGGCGTTGCCCAAAGACCAGCGTCGTTGGCCCTTAGCGCAGGCGCATCTTACGGCGCAAGCATCGGGCGGGCTGAAGCTTCTGACCATCGCGCAAGGCTTTGATCGCGATTTTGACGACCTGCATCCCAAGCGCCTGCGACGCCTACATGTGGGGCCGATGTATTCCTCGGCCTTCACCCGCCAAACCGGCCCGATCCGCGAGGTTCTGGAGGAGGCGCAAAGCCCGATGGGCGAGGATTGGACGCTGGCCTGGACCCATGAAGAGCTGGTCTCCGAACGGGTCGAGTTGGAAAAGAAGGGCTGGTTCTCTTCCGTCGAGCGCGAGATTTTTAAGCTTGATCCGTTCTCGGGCCGCGGGGCGGAGACAGGGGCAACGCGTATCTCTCGCTCGATGATCCTGCCGGAGCGTCCGTATCAGGTGATGGCAGAGAAGAACCCACCTGGGTTCGCTGGCGTTCGGAAATTTGTTGTCAGCCCGTCGGGTAGGGTGGTGAGCGCCCGCTGATCTGTGCCCGAAACGGAACTTTTTTGATCAATAATGGAGTAAGATGTGAGCCAATCCGCTGATTTCATGGAGCTGAAAGAGGACGACATTCGCGCCCATTACGAGGCGGCGGTGTCGATGCTGGACGGGCTCGACCACACGCCACGCATCGCGACACCGAAGGCGCCGGAAGCCACCGAACGCTCGGCGGGCGTCTCAACCGGCGCGCGGCGGTTTCGTTCCACCACGCGTGGGCTGGTGACGCGCTCCACGGCGCGGCCTGAGGGCGTGCGCTTGATCGACCGGGTCGAGGGCATTGGCGAGGATGCCCTGCCCACGGCGGGGCAGGCGGCGGTGTTGCAGAACCTTCGCCGCGCCTTGGCGATCGGGCTGGCGATTGGCGATCAGTTTTCCGAGGCCACGGGGCTGGTGGAACTGAAGAAGGAAAACCTCGAAGGGCGGCTCTCGGACGCGAAGAAATCGGAATTCGGCGAACTGCTGGCGGCGGAAGCCCTGGCTGTGCTCTACGCTTTCGGCAACGCGACGGCTTACTTGCTGGCCCCGTCGATGACCGAAGTCACCGTCGAGATCGGCGCTGTGGAGGAAATCCTCACCGACAACGCGCAACTGGCTTTGCACGGCGCGATGTGGGAGTTGGATCAGGAACTTGCGCTCTTCGCCACCGACGAGACCAAGATCGCCGCCACCGTCTCGGCCTATGTCGAGCAGCTGATGGAGAAGGTCTCGCTGCGCGCCCAGAACACGCCGCGGCTGGATGCCTTCACATCCGCCTCATACCGGATCGAGGCGGATGACTTGACGATCAACGGCTTCACGCCCGCGGCGAAGGCCAAGGGCACGACGCTGACCATGACCTTCAAACAGCCCAACGAGGTCGTCGGCAACCACATCGCCAAATACCAGGCGATGCGGCTTTCCAAGATGATCATGGCCTATGATTTCGACCGCAAACTGAACCCGTTCGTCGATCTCGGCGGCTTCATCTTCACCTTCATGGGCGACGGCAAGCCGGGTACGGGGAAGACGACGCTCATCCAGATGATGGCGGGGATGATCAACGAGTATTGCTCAGTCGCGGGCTATCCGTTCCGCTACCAGAACCTCTCCACCGACAATATCGACAGCTATCAGGGTAAATCCGGCCAGAACGCAAAAGCGTTCATTAACAATGTGATAGACCCGTCTGTCATTGGGTTTGGCACGATTGACGACATTGACCAATTGGCGGGCAAACGCGGCGATCGTCAATCCTCTGCCGGTCAGTTGGAGATCACGGCGGTGCTGATGGAAAGCTTCGCCGGGGCCAATACCGTGGTGCGCGGGAACTGCACGTTTGGGATGTTCTCCAACTATCCTGAGAACGTGGACGACGCGCTCCGCCAACGGGCCGGCGCGCGCTTCCTCGTGGACGGGCCGATCACGCGCGACGACTATATCGACATCCTCTACCTGCTGATGGGCAAGAACCACGACATCCCGCTGGGCGATCACGAGGCCTATGCGGCGCAGCAGATCCAGAAGGCCGTCGCGGCGTCGTTCGAGAGCCACAACAAGCCCCATGAAGAAGGGCTGATGAAGGTGTTCGACCGGGTGCATTCGGAGATCGGCGAACTCGACACGATTGCCAAGATGGGCACCTATCTCAAGGGCATTCAGGAGGCCGATGAACGCTTCACGGGCCGCGCGATCAAGAACATCACCGACGCCGTGAAGGTCCGCGCGATGGATTTCGAACTGCCGGACGAGTGGATGGAGAACCCGGAGTTGTTCCTCTTCAAAACCTACGACGAAAAGCGGGACATGATCGCCGAGCTGCGCCAGCCGATCACGACCGAAATGGTGATCCAGGAGATCAACCGCTACGCGGATTCAGAGTTCCGCTACGCCGACAAGTCGGACGAGGTGGCGATTGACGCCATGGTGCGCGACTTCGGCCGTCAGGAGGAGGCGAAGCGGCGGTATTTGGAGAGTAAGGGGTGAAGGATCGCGGCCCTTGGCATAGCGCTGATACCGTTGGCGGATGGACCAATCACTATTGGCGCATGAAACGCTGGAGTGAAGCTGCACGAAAGGCATCGTATATTCCTGCCCATGAAACAGATGAACATCTCCGCGCTGATGATTTGTTCCTGAGCTATTGTATCTGGGCGCACTCGCTTCTTGAGTGGATAGTCACGGACCATCCTGAGTTGGCCGAACAAATCAAGAAACATGTTTATGGGCGACCCGAATGGGACATGGTTCGAAGCTTTGCAAATCGTACTCGGCACTTTGACCAGTCAAGAAATCCTATGCCCAAAGACACATACTGGCGATTGTTCAGAGTTGCGGTTCCTTTTTCAAAGCAATTGAAGGGGACCGACTTTGTCGAATGGGTTGTTTACTACGACGGCAAAAGGCACGAAGTCGCGAGCATTGTCCGAAATATAGATGAGATGTGGGACAATATCATCGAACAGATGGGCCTAGACCAAAATCAAATTCCCGATGAGTTGAAGGTCGATGCGGAAGGTTGATCTCCATTCCTGTTCCGCGGCGAAGCCGCGATGCGCCCGACCCGCCCCCACGGGCGGGCGCATTCTGCACCGACCCTCGGGCCGGGCGCATCACGTCTTCTGTGAGACAACCGCTTGAATGAGCCTACCCACATAACCCGCGTGCCATGGGCGCTCCTCATCCTCGGCATGGCTGCGGCCTATGTCGCGGCGGGGCAGTTGCAGGATACCGGGCTGCTCTCGATCACGCCGCCGCCCTCTGAATTCCATCCGGTGAACCAACCGGACGCGATTGGCCGTGAGTTCTGGCTGCATCTCTCGGCCTACACGGCCTGGGTGACGACGCTCCTGATCATCCCGGCCTTCCTCTTTGTCTGGTTCGAGGACCGGGCCCCCGATTGGAAAGCCTTCTGGGCGGCGGGCTGGATTGCCTATCTCATCCATCTAGGCGTGGCCATGTTTGGGTTCTTCGAAAGTGACTACGAATGGATGACCACCTCCTCCCGCGTATCGGCCTTCTGGCCGGGGATGCTTCTGGCGGTCTGGTGGGGCCTTGATCTCGCGCTGGCAAACAAAACCCACCCTTGGGTCACGATCCAACGGTTCGGCGTGCATCTGATGGCTTTCGTCCTTTTCTTCGGCGGCTCAGCCATCAAGGGCGAACTTCTCACGATCCAGATCATCGGCTACGCTTTGCTCGCCGTCACGCTCATCGCCGCGATCCGCTGGCTTGCACAGAGGAGGGCTGCATCATGATCGCCACACTTCTCACCGTCTGGTGCCTGCCGATCCTGATCGGGATCTGGCTGGGCATGTGGCAAGGGCGCCGGCCCGCCATGACGCCGGGCGAGTTTTTCAAACATATCGGCACGGCGATCCTCTTCGCCGGCTGCATCATCTTCATGATCCAGATGATCCTTGTTGGTGCACTCATGGTCGGACTTGAAGGTGGCATGGTGGGCCTTGGTTCGGAGGCCTGGCGCTGGACCTTCTATACCGGCGCGCTGTGGCTTCCCTGCCTCGTCATCTCCTATATTGTCAAAGCGATGCAGGAGAAGCGCCGATGATGCGGCTCATCGAAAAAGGGTTGATGTACGGCAACCTCTTTCATGTGAACTCCCCTGCCTTGGCGGAGCGCTATAACCGCGCGCTGAAGCATCTGACCGGTAAAGAGACGAAGCTGACGGACTTTCATATTGATATCTCCGGCTATGCGCCCGAGATCGGGGTGGAACTGGATGACCCGCTTTATCTCAATCCCAACGGTTGCAACCGGCAGTTCATCCTGCTGTCCACCGATCAGAAAACCGCGCCGCTTCTGGAGGCGAAGTTTTCCACCTCCCGCTCGATCCTGCGGCACTTCATCGAAGAGAACGAAGCGCAGCTTTTTGCCCTGACGGCCCGCGATGCGGTGGCGGGCGAATTGGTGAATTCTGTCTACACGGTCTCCAAGGCCGCGCATCTCTTCGACATCCGCAAAATCCGTATCGAGGCGGACACGACCGGCGGGCATGTGCGCGAAGCCAACAAGCTGGGCGACATGATCGAGGAGTTCCGCACCCGCGAGGATGCGTGGTGGGATGATGTGCTGATCGCCGACATGATTACTCTGGCGAAGTCGACGGGCGATGTGATGCGGCAGCCGATTTCGCTAAAACAGACCACCTTCGATCAGGAGAATTTCTGGACCTCGCATTTCGGCGGGCTCTATGTCTTCCGCACCTTTGAAGAGCCGGCGACGATTGCGGTCACGGGCAAGTCCGATCTGGGAAAACTACCTACGAAACTGACGCTCGGGTTCCATGAGCGTAACAAAATCGCTCAGTTCCTCGACGAAAATGATCTGGTCGAACCCATCGTGAAAGCCAAGGGCGTGAATGCCGTGGCGATCCTGCGCCAGAAGCTGGATTTCATCGTCGTCGATGTCGCGGCAACGATGGAGGCAACGGTCGAGAATGCCCGTCGGCAGGACTTGCGCCAACTGGCCCGGAAATATGCTGAGCTTCTGCCGCCGGAATTTCACACGCTCAACAAGCTGCTGCGGTGGGCGGAAGGCGGCGGCCCCTGGCCTCGGATCACCTCCAACGACCCGGCTTATTTCTACACTCTGCGCGCCAAACCGCACGAGGATCGCGACCTGATCAACATGTTGCTGGCGGAGCTGTCGCCGTTGGATGTGCGCCAGCTCTTCATTTGTCACAAAGAGCTCTTCTACGCGCTCTATCGCGGCTGGCCGGATCAGAAGAAGGCTTTCGTTGCCGATTTCCTTGAGCGGGAATATCAGGTGGACAAGGCAGGTGCGCGAAAGGCACTCTTTGGCGATGCGTCCATGGAAGAAGAGTTGGATGCAGACGGCCCGGACGATCTGGTGGATATTGTCGGGCCCTGGGGCGCGGTCAGGAGGGGAAGATGATTTTTGGGATAATCCGGCTTGCGGTGTTTGCCTTTCTGGTGATGCTCATCGTCTATTTCGCGCTCTCCTGGTGGTCACGCTCGGTGCGCCGTTCGAAACTGGAGGACGAGTGGGACGAAGAAGGCATGACCGGTGACCGCGAAGCGTTCATCGAACAGGGGTTGGCGGATTATGATGGCTCGCTGCGCCGCAAGCTGATCTTCGGGGTTTTTGTGGTGCCCTATCTGGTGATCGGCGTGCTCATCTATGTTGTGAACTTTCAATAGGTTAGGCTGAGATATGCTCTATGTGAAACGCGCTTTCTGGACCCTCTTCTGGGTGCTTCTGATCGCTTTCCTGCACTATACTTTGCCGCAGCGCGATGTAGCGCGCGTGGTCGAGACAGAAGTGCGCCGGGTCGATTTCGGTGAGAACTCGATCTTCTGGGCGTCGCCGGATACCGGCCAGGAGGTGGGCGGCGCCAATCGCGATGTGCGGTTCATCAATGCGGTGCGCAAACAGACCTATTTCTTCACGCTGTGGCGCACGGATGCCGATGACGTGATGGTCTACCGCAACGAGGATACCGGCTGGGGCTGGCCGCCTTATTTCAAGCTGGATTCCTCGAACCTGCAGACCGAAGCGGCCGATCTGGTGAGCCCTGCGGCCGATCCGCAATGGGTCATCATCACCCATTATGGCTGGCGCAACGAATTCCTGTCGATCTTCCCGAATGCGGTCGGCATCCGTGCCATTGACGATCCGAATGTGCGACTGATCCCATGGTTCAATATCATCATTCTGGTCTGTCTGGCCGGGCTGATGCTTGGGTTCTATCGCCTAACTCAGTGGTTCCGGCGCGAGAAGATCGATCCGATCGTAGAAGGTGCCGGCGAGACCTGGGACAGCGTGGATGCCTATGCCGATGAGAAGCGCAAAGGGTTTCGCGGTTGGCTCGACACCTGGCGCGGGAAGCCGCGTAAGTAACGCTGCTCATCACTCCCTCGCGGGACTGCCTCGTGCGGGGTGTCAGATCGCCTCGCCGTAGGGCACCCAGATCGTCTTGATCTCGGTCGCATGCTCCAACATCTCGCGAGGCGGGCCCGGTTCGGGCGCGATGAGCGTGCGTTTGAGGTTGCCAGCCGATTTTGCCTCAACGAGTTCGGCGTGGCCCGAGAAGGACCAGATCGCATCCACATCCATATGCGCGGCTAGGTGCGGCACCAGCTCTTCATGGCTGCCGGTCAGAATGTTGACCACGCCGCCCGGCACATCCGAGGTTTCCAGCACCTGATAGAAATCCGTTGCGGCCAGCGGGAAGGGCTCACAGGCCACCGCCACCACGCGGTTGCCCATGGCAATCGCGGGCGCGATGGTTTTAATCAATCCAAGAAGCGGGTTCGCGGCAGGGCACAAGGCACCGATCACACCCACCGGTTCGCGCATCGCCAGAGCGATGCCGCGGATTGGCACGCCCTTGGCCGCACCGTCCAGCTTGTCGGCCCAGGCAGCGGCGGTGAAGAGCGCCTCAATGCTGGCCGCGACCTCATCTTTGCCGTTCTTGCCGGTCATCTGCTTCAGGCGATCTGCGAACTCCTCGGCGCGCGCAGCGAGGTTTTCTGCGATGTAGTAGAGGATCTGCGCGCGCAAATGCCCCGTAGTCTTCGACCAGCTTTTTGCGCCCTGTGCCGCCTCAACGGCGTTACGTACATCCTTCCGATTGGCCAGACCGACCTCGCCAATCGCATCGCCCTTCGGTCCATAGACGACACGGGAGTAGTTTCCGTCGGGCCGCGCCTGCTTGCCGCCGATGTAAAGCTTCGCGGTGCGATCAATCGGATCGGTAAGGCCCCCGGCGCCATCAAAGGCTTCGATCAGTTTCGCAGCCTTGAGTTTGGTTTTTGGCTTGGTATAGGCCAGACAGCCCTCCCATCCGCCTTCGCGCCCAAAGCCGCTTTCGCGCACACCGCCAAAGCCCGCGGCGGCGTCAAAAAGGTTCGTAGCATTGACCCAAACAACCCCCGCAGCCAGTTTCGGCGCGATATCGAGAGCGACATTTATGTTTTCCGTCCAAAGAGTTGCGGCCAAACCGTAGCGCGTATCATTCGCCAGTTGCACCGCTTCGGCAGGGGTGCGGAAGGTGGTGGAGACAAGGACGGGGCCGAAGATTTCCTCCTGCATCAGTCTGGCGGAGGAGGAGAGCCCGGTGATCAGTGTGGGCGGGTAGAAACAGCCCTCAGGCGCGGGGCCCGGTTGATAGGTGTCACCGTCCTCGTTGCTGTCGACCATCTCGGTAATCGTCTGCAGTTGCACAGGATCAACAACCGCACCGACATCAATGCACTTGTCCAGCGGATCGCCGATCCGCAGCGCATCCATGCGACGTTTGAGTTTTGCATATAAGGCATCGGCAATGCCTTCTTGCACGAGCAGACGCGAGCCCGCACAACAGACCTGGCCCTGGTTGAACCAAATCGCATCGACCAGACCTTCGATGGCGCTGTCGAGATCGGCATCGTCGAAAACGATGTAAGGCGACTTGCCGCCAAGCTCGAGCGTGAGGGACTTGCCGGACCCCGCCGTGGCTTCGCGTATCCGGCGTCCCACGAAGGTCGAACCCGTAAAGGCGATTTTATCGACGTCGGAATTCACGATCATCTCGCCAACCGCACCGTCGCCGGTGACGATGTTGACGACGCCCTTCGGCAAGCCAACTCGAACACTCAGCTCTGCAAAAAGCAGTGCGGTCAGCGATGTGTATTCAGCGGGTTTCAGTACAACGGTGTTGCCCATGGCGAGCGCGGGGGCGATTTTCCAGGCGAGCATCAGCAGCGGGAAGTTCCACGGGATGATCTGGCCGCACACGCCGAGCGGTGCCCGTTCAGACAACTCGTCTTCCATCAGTTGCGCGAGACCGGCATGGTAGTAGAAATGACGCTGCGCCAGAGGGATATCGATGTCGCGCGACTCGCGGATCGGTTTCCCGTTATCCATCGTCTCCAGTACCGCAAAGAGGCGGGAATGTTTCTGCAAGCCTCGGGCGAGGGCGTAGAGATATTTCGCGCGCTCATGACCCGAGAGCTTCGCCCATTTCGGCTGCGCTTTGCGGGCTGCGATGACGGCAGCAGCAACGTCTTTAGAGGTGGCTTGAGTGATCTGCGCGAGGCTTTCGGACGAGGCCGGGTTGCGGCTTTCAAACGTCTTCGCAGGCTTGGTCCAGGCACCATCGATGAACAGCCCAAATTTGCGCTTGTGTCCATCGAGCCATTTCACCGCTTCCGAGGCATCCTCCGGCGCAGGGCCATATTCCATTGTCTCGAAGATCTCTTTTACGGTCATGGGCTTATCCAATCGGATGGCGGTAATTGGCGGAGTAGGCGCCGGTGAGGTGGTGTTCGAGTTGACGTTCGATGTCACCCAGAAGCGAGGAGGCGCCGAAGCGAAAGAGGTCGGGTTGCAGCCAGCGGTGGCCCAACTCCTCCTTCATCAGCGCGAGGTACAGGATTGCATCCTTGGCCTTCGAAATGCCGCCCGCGGGTTTGTAGCCGACATGGAAGCCCGTGGCCTCGAAATACTCGCGAATGGCGCGGATCATCACGAGCGAGACGGGCAGGGTGGCGTTGACGTTTTCCTTGCCGGTGGAGGTCTTGATGAAATCGGCCCCCGCCATCATGCAAATGAGCGAGGCGCGGGCGACATTTCGCAGGCTGCCAAGCTCCCCCGTGGCAAGGATCGCCTTGACATGGGCATCGCCACAGGTCTGGCGGAAGGTCTTCATCTCGTCATAAAGCGCCTGCCAGTTTTGCGTGAGCACATGGCGGCGGGAGATTACGATGTCGATCTCCTTGGCCCCGGCTATGACGCTTTCCTCGATTTCGGCGATGCGCAGGTGCAGGGGAGAC
Organism: Paracoccaceae bacterium; assembly: GCA_028284705.1. Classification (GTDB taxonomy): domain Bacteria; phylum Pseudomonadota; class Alphaproteobacteria; order Rhodobacterales; family Rhodobacteraceae; genus Litoreibacter. The sequence continues at coordinate 104,258 of JANQRE010000020.1, forward strand.
AGCCCGGCGGGGAAACCGGTGGAGACCGCCGCGACGGGGATGCCGGTGCCCTCCAAGGCCTCCAGAGCGGTCGGGATCATGTCGTGATAGACGCAGACGGCGCCTGTGGTGAGGCCCTCCATGCCGAGTTGCGCCAGCAGATCAGCGCGAACAGGTTGTTTGGCCTTGGCACAGAGGCGGCGGACGCGACCGGGCGTGTCGTCGCCGGAAAGTGTTGTGAGGTCGATGCAGGAGACCGCTTTGCAGAGCCAGGCGGCCTGATGGGTTTTCTTTACAGAACGACGACCACCCAAAGTCGCAGCGCGGCGCTCGATGGCGGATTGGTTGGCCTGCACGCGGGCGACCCAGTCGAGGTCAAGCTCCGTCCCGGGATTGCGGGGCAGATGGACTTGCGGCAATTGCGCGGTGTCGAGTTTGGTCTGAGTGGCGGTCATGGGCAGATGTCCTGTGGCAGGCGCTCAAAATCGCATGAGCCGCAGAGCTTCGCAAGGCGCGACGCGGCGTTTCTTGGTTTTCCTTGGCAGCAATATCCAGTAGGTCCGTGGCATCTTCGCAAAAGAGGTCTGCCGCCAATGTCTTTTGATCGATCCGTGAAAATCGCGCCATCCATTCTGGCAGCCGACTTTGCCGCCTTTGGCGCCGAGATCGAAGCGGTGGAAGCGCAAGGTGCCGATTGGATCCATGTGGATGTGATGGATGGGCATTTTGTGCCGAACATCACCTTCGGGCCGGCGACCTGTGCGGCGATCAAACCCCATATCGGAACGGTCATGGATGTGCATCTGATGATCGCGCCGGTGGACCCCTATATCGAGGATTTCGCCAAGGCGGGCGCGGATATCCTGACTGCGCATGTGGAGGCGGGCCCGCATATTCACCGGACGCTACAGGCCATTCGCGGCGCGGGCATGAAGGCGGGTGTGGCGCTGAACCCGGGCACACCGGCCGAGGCTGTGGCGCATGTACTAGACCTCTGCGATCTGATCTGCGTGATGACGGTGAACCCAGGCTTCGGCGGGCAGAAATTCATCCCGATGCATGACAAGGTGCGCAAACTGCGCGAGATGATCGGGGATCGTGAGATCCATGTCGAGATCGATGGCGGTGTGGACCCCACCACGGCCGGCGATCTGGTGACGGCAGGGGCGGATGTTCTGGTGGCGGGCTCTGCGGTGTTTCGTGGCGGCTCGGTCAGCAATTCGGAGCCCTATGGCGAAAACATCCGAGCGATCCGTGCCGCTACAAGTTGAGGAAAAAAGGATCGTGCTTGTCCCAATATTCCAGCAGCGCGTGGCCGTTGGCACGGGTCACACCAAGCTGTTCCAGCGCATAAAGATCGGTGCCGAGCAGCGCTGCCATCTTTAAGGTGCCTTCAGTATTTCCAATGCTTTTTCTGCCGTCGGGATAGACGCGTTCAATCGCATTCACCGCGCTGACCAGTACAAAAATCACCTGAAGACCGCTGGCTTCAGGCCAGCCCACCACCAGATCGCGAACCACGGTACGATATCCGTCGGGGTCACCGGAGATTTGCGCGATGGCAAAATCGACCATGGTATCGATTTGACCGAGACTCACTGACCAATACTCATCTGAAAACTGCTACGCGGCACCCCAATACAGTTTTTCTTAACGGTCCCGTTTCTAACAGGAAACGCGAAAGTTCGCTTTGCCTCGAAATCGGCGGCAATTCACACAAACGCTCTGCGGAGATGCACCAAGCCTTGGGTTTTCCTCATGCGCGCACGCAGATAAGGTCCGAGCCAAGGAGGCGCATTCATGCCAGCCATCGTTTCAGCAAAAGATGTGACCAAGGTCTATGAGGGTGGATTTGAAGCCCTGAAAGGCGTGTCGCTGGACATCCAAGAGGGGGAAATCCTGGCCCTGCTCGGACCGAATGGTGCCGGGAAGACCACTCTGATTTCAGTGATTTGCGGGATGGTGAGCCCCTCGGGCGGCAAGATCGAAGTGGGTGGGCACGACATCCTGACGGATTTTCGCGCGGCGCGACGGCTGATTGGACTGGTGCCGCAGGAGATCAATCTGGAACCCTTTGAAAAGGTGATGAACACGGTGCGGTTTTCGCGTGGGCTCTTCGGTAAGCCGAAGGATGAGGCCCTGCTGGAGAAAATCCTGCGCTCGCTATCGCTTTGGGACAAAAAGGACAACCGGATCATGGAGTTGTCCGGCGGCATGAAGCGGCGTGTGCTGATTGCGAAAGCGTTAAGCCACGAGCCGCGGGTGTTGTTTCTGGATGAACCGACGGCAGGCGTCGATGTCGAGCTGCGCAAGGATATGTGGGAGATCGTCGAGGGGCTGCGCCAGGACGGTGTGACGATCATCCTGACGACCCATTACATCGAAGAGGCCGAAGCCATTGCGGATCGTGTGGGGGTGATCACAGGTGGAGAAATCCTGCTGGTGCGCAGGAAGGACGAGTTGATCCAGCAGATGGGCAAGAAGGAGCTGCGCATCGATCTGAGCGCGTCGCTGGAGGCGGTTCCCGACGCGCTGGGTGGTTACGAATTGCGGCTGGAGGATGAGGGGCAGACGCTTGTCTATCAATACGACACCAGCGGTGAGCGCACCGGGATCACCGGGCTTTTGAGTGATCTGGCGAAAGCCGGGATCACGCTGAAAGATGTCTCGACACGGCAAAGCTCGCTGGAGGAAATCTTCGTCGGCCTGGTGGGAGAAGGCTCATGAACTGGCAGGCGATCAAGGCGATTTATGTCTTTGAGATGGCACGGTTTTTTCGCACGTTGATGCAGTCTTTCCTGTCGCCGGTTCTGTCCACGTCGCTCTATTTCGTGGTCTTTGGCACCGCCATCGGATCGCGCATTCAGGAGGTGGATGGGGTGAGTTACGGGGCGTTTATCGTGCCAGGGCTGATCATGCTGTCGGTGATGACCCAAGCGACGGCGAACGCCTCGTTCGGCATCTATTTCCCGAAATTCATCGGCACGATTTACGAGTTGTTGTCGGCGCCGATCAGTTTCCTGGAGATCGTCATCGGTTATGTCGGCGCGGCGGCGACAAAAGCGCTGTTCATCGGCGTGGTGATCCTTGTAACGGCGAATTTCTTTGTCGATCTGCCGGTGGCGCATCCGGTGGCAATGGTGGCGTTTCTGGTGCTCACCTGTTTCAGCTTCGCGCTTTTGGGCTTCATCATCGGTATCTGGGCAGGCAATTTCGAACAATTGCAACTGATCCCGCTTCTGATCATTACCCCGCTCGTGTTTCTGGGTGGGTCGTTCTATTCGATCTCGATGCTGCCACCGGTCTGGCAGACGATCACCATGTTCAACCCGGTGGTCTATCTGATCTCGGGTTTCCGCTGGGCGTTCTTTGATGCAGCCGACGTGCCGGTGGGCGTGTCGTTGCTGGCGATTGGACTGTTCACGCTGATCTGCGTCGGGATCATCGGGTGGATCTTCAAGACCGGCTGGCGGATCAAACCCTAGCGGAACTTATCCATGAGCTTTTGCAGGGGCGAGCGGGTGTCTTCATCGCTCCCTTGCGGGACCGCCTCGGGTTTTGCAGCGGGCGAGGTCTTTGCTGGGCGTTGTGGGGTGGCGCGCTGGGCGATGGCGTTGAGGAACCGACCAGTGTCACCTTCGGCAAGGTAAGACGCGCCATCTGAGATGCCGCGCAGCACGTCGTCGATCCAGTCCCAATCGACTTTCGCAAAATCGTGCAAGACGTAACCCGGCACCTTGTCCTTGTGACCGGGGTGACCGACGCCGATGCGCACGCGGTCATAATGCGGGCCGATATGCTCATGCAGCGAACGCAGCCCGTTATGGCCCGCATGACCGCCGCCCGCCTTGCAGCGGACTTTCGCAGGCGCGAGGTCGATCTCGTCCTGGAAGACGGTGATGTCTGTCGAGTCCAGTTTGAAGAACCGCATCGCCTCGCCAACGGATTGACCGGAGCGGTTCATGAAGGTCTCGGGCTTCAGGAGGACGATCTTTTCCGACCCCAGCCGACCTTCGCTGATCTGGCCCTGAAATTTCGAGCGCCAGGGGGAAAATCCATGATCCTCGGCAATGCGATCCACCGCCATGAACCCGATATTATGGCGGTTGCGGGCGTATTTCGCGCCGGGATTTCCGAGGCCGACAAAGAGTTTCATGGCTTGCCAAAGATTTGTCTGTTTCGTCGGTTATCTGCTAGTTTTCGGGCCAGATAACAAGAGGCAGCCAGATGGCGCAGTTCACGTTGAATGAGGTCGAGGTGGTGGTGCCCGACGCCTATCTGACGCCGAAGATCAGGCGGCAGCTGGAGCGTGGCGCCTATGAGGGGCAGGAGGCGCGCTCGGTTCTGCTCAGTGTCGATTATGGCGACAAGGTGCTCGAACTGGGGGCGGGGATCGGCTATATCGGTGCGCTGGCGGGCATGATCGCGGGGCCGGAGAATGTCACCTCGGTCGAGGCGAACCCGGATATGATCGAGATCATCGAGGCGAATTTCAAACGCAACGACTGTGGCAAGATCACCCTGCGCCACGGCGCGGTGATCGGCGATGATCATGAAGGGGAGACGATTTCCTTTCGGCAGGCGCGGGCCTTCTGGGCGTCCTCGCTGGAGAAAGGCGCGGGGCGGAGGATTGACGTGCCCGCGTTGAAGTTCAGCGATCTGATGCGCGCCCACAAACCGAGCGTCGTGATCATGGATGTCGAAGGGGCGGAGGCGGCGTTTTTTGAGGCGCCCTGGCCGGAGCATGTGCGCGTGCTGTTGATGGAAATTCACCCAAGGCTTTACTCGGATACGGTGGTGCAGAAGATCTTCGACTGCCTGTCACAATCCGGGATGATCTATTCCGCCGATCTGTCGAAGGGTAAGGCATTGGGGTTCCTGCGGCAGGGCGTGCTGATTTAAGCGGGCCAGGCCAAAGCAAAGAGGTGACGTCATACGTTTTGGTGAGTGTCCGCCTTGCGGGACTTTGCTGCCGTTCTCTGAGTTTGCGCCAGTGTCTGCTTGTGGAAAGCGGACGCGGTCATACGACCAAAAACGGTCGCTTCCGCCGGTGACAGAAACGGTCGAGTTTTGGTACCTATTGAGGTTAGCTTGTTGGCATGCTGTCGATCAGTGAGTGGCCCACATAGACTGTTCCCAGCAGGCACACAGCTCCTAGAGCAATCCAGAAGATGTACCTGGTGGTCGAGTACCCTCCGGATGAGCTGCCTTTAATGGTGTCATAGTAATGAACAGTCCACCCTCCTCCCGGAGACAGGGATTTTTCAATCCCCTGCAAATACTCATCCAGCTTTCGAGCGTGGGCGCGAAGCTCCGTATAACGCCGTACACCGATGAAAATGATGATCAAAGATAAACAAGATAGCACCAAACTGATCACGGATATCTCGGTCGAGAGGACAAAGGCGAAGATGGCTGAGACGGTCCCTGCGGAGAAGTTCTCGTTCCCATTCATCCGGTCTATGACCGAGTTTAGCTCGCCGCGAAGGGAGCCTAATTCTGCGAGATGCAACTCGTCAGACATCTACCAATCCTGATAATCTCAAATCAGGCTAAGGTCGCGGGCATAGCCAGGTCAACCACGACAAAAAACCTTCTGCCAAAGCCTATGCGTCAAAAACGGTTGTTATCACCCAACTTCACGCACTCAACTTGGGGTCGATCTGATTGCCCGACTAACCCCCCGGTGATGGTCCAGACCCGGGAAGACGTTGTTCCAGAAACCGTTGGATCGGGTAAGCTTGCATACTGATCAGGCCCACCTCAACAAGGAAGGAGAGATTCTCGGCGGCCTGGTCTGGCTCAGCTTTGATTGCTTCCATGACAAGAGACGCCTCAAATGAAGCTTGCTGCATCAATCGTTCTTGTTGGTTGTTGATGAGGGCCGGTACAGCCGTGATAACGGCAAGAGAAACTGGAACAAGAACCCCGGCCAAGATGGATCGTCGTCGTTCCGCACCTAGCTTGCCCCTTTCAATTTCCACCTCCGCCTCGCGCAAGGCAACTTCGCGTTCGAACTTCTCTTTTTCCCATGCGCTTGGCTGATTTCCGTGTTCAATCTCGCCCATCATTTGTCTCTCCGAAGCCGTTTGTCCCAATGTACCGTACTTTGGACCGGAGTGCTCAAGTACCGTGGGTTACAACGCAAAGGTTGTGTTGTTACTACATAGATGTGCCGATAACGGTCGTTTTTGTCACGAACAGCCTGACGACCGAAATCTCTAAAAAATGTTGCGCCACAAACCCTTGGCAAAACTCCATTTGATTTTGGCACGTTTTTGGCCGCCGTCAGAACACCGGACATTCGCCATCCCGCACCATTCCGGCACTTTGGGCTCAAAGCGGACATCCGAGTTATCCAGGGCGTTCGGGTTTGTTTTCTCTGGACTTATGCGTGATGACAAAAAAGGCGCCCCGAATGGAGCGCCTTTTCGATAGCTTGCGAGGCGAGAGGTTTATTCCTCGGCGGCTTCGCCGTCTTCGGTGGCGTCTGCCTCTTCGGTGGCTTCGCCCTCTTCCGCACCTTCGGCGTCGTCCTCTGCCTCATCATCGGCGGATTTCAGGCTCGACGGTGCGGAGACCTGTGCGATCACGAAGTCACGGTCGATCGTCGGCTTGGCACCTTCCGGCAGAGTAACGTCGGAAATGGTGATGTTATCGCCAACCTCCAGCTCCGAGATGTCAATTGTGACGCTCTCAGGGATATCGCCGGCGGTGACGAGCAGCTCGACCTCCGGACGGATCAGCGTGAGAACGCCGCCTTTGCGGAGGCCGGGGCTGTTCTCTTCGCCAACAACTTCAACCGTGATGAAGAGGTTGATCTTCGTTGTCCGGCGCAGACGCATGAAATCGACATGGGTCGGCAGGTCTTTGACCACATCCCGCTGCACGTTCCGGCAGATGACGCGCACATCATCCTGGCCCTCGACCTTCATGTTGAAGAGCGTCGACAGGAAGCGACCGTCTTTCAGCTTCTTGTAAAGCACGTTGTAGGGGAGGTTGATCGGCAGCGGGTCAACACCACCACCATAAACGATACCGGGCACTTTGCCTTCACGGCGTGCTGAACGAGCGGCCCCCTTGCCTGTCCCCGTTCGTGCCTCGGCGACAAGATCAGGAATCTCACCAGCCATTGCATTTCTCCAAATTGTGTAAGTGCGACTGCCTCCAAGGGTGTCGGGCCGCAACAGGAGGGCCGTATATGTCAGTGCCGTGAGTTTGGAAAGCAGTTTTTTGCCAAAGAGAAATTGCACCCTTCGCCGATCACGCGTAACGCGGAAACTATGTCCGTTCTGAACGCCATACGTATCTCGCGCGCGCCCGCTTTTGCCTTCGCCACGGTGGGGTGGTTCTGGGGGACGTTCGCGGCCTATGTGCCGGAACTCAAAGCGGGAATTGGTGCGGATGATGCGACCTTCGGGTTGATCCTTCTCGGCACGTCCATCGGACTGATGACCACGATGCTCTTTGCGCCGATGCTGGACGAGCGGCTGGGATCAAAAGCCTTGCCGGTAGCGGCGATCTGTCTGTCGCTGGCATTTCTGCTGCCGGGGCTGATGACGGCGCCGATGCTTTTCTTTGGTGCGATGGCTCTCACGGGGTTGGCCTCAGGACTGCTCGATGTGGTGATGAATGCGCGCGTCTCCGAATTGGAGGCGCGACACAACAAACCGCTGATGAACGCCAATCACGGGGTGTTTTCGGTCTCTTATGCGTTCGGCGCGATCCTGACCGGGTTTGCGCGGGAAGCCGGTTGGCCGCCGGTGGCCATGTTTGCGGCCTTGGGGTGCCTCACTCTGGTGGCGACCGTTTTCATGCGCATGGAAGTGGAGCGGGCGGAGGAAGAGGAGATCACCGCCCGTTGGGCGTTTCCTTGGAACACCGTCATCTTGTGCGGTGTCGTCGTGATGATCGCCTTCATGGCGGAGGCTGCCGTGGAAAGCTGGTCAGCGCTGCATGTGGAGCGCACCCTTGGCGGACGCGCGGCGGAAGGCGCTTTGGGGCCTGCGATGCTGGGCCTGACCATGGCGGTTGGGCGGTTCTCGGGCCAGGCTGTGGCGGAGCGGTTCAACGACTACCATGTTATCACGGGGGCTGCGATTTTGGCGGTTCTGGGCAGCTTGATTGCAGCCACCGCACAGAGCCCGCTTTGGGCCTATGTGGGATTTGGCACGATTGGTCTGGGCGTGTCGGTGATCGGACCGCTTGGGCTGGCCATCACCGGGCGGCTGGTGCGCCCCAGTCAGCGCACGAAGGCGATCTCGCGTGCGGCGGTCATTGGCTTTTCCGGGTTTTTTGTGGCCCCGGCCATGATGGGGCTGATCAGTGGGGCCTATGGTTTGCGCGTCGCCTTCGCATCCATCAGCATATTGGTTTTATTGCTTTTTGTTTTCGTTCCGCTTCTGCGGCGGCGGGAAATTTTGCGGTCTTCCTAAAATTTGCCCCACCACCCGGCGAGGGCACTCGTTAATAAAATTTACTTACCACTTCCCTCTAACCAGGAGCGTTAACCTATTGAACAAAGCTCCATTGGCCGGTTAGGTAGTGAGGTCGCAAAATACCGCGCCTTCTACGCGAAATGTGAGAAAAGTTTCTCAATATGTCAACTGGACCAAAGAAAAACAACAAGAAGAAGCCAGGGACTGTAGCGTCACAGAGACAGTTGCGAAAGATGGCGACGCGGGACAAACTTCTGACTGCTGCGCGAGAGATTTATTCCGAAGGTGAGAAACTGAGCATCGCGGCGGCGGCGGAGCGGGCGGGCATCTCGGTGGCGACGGCCTATCGCTACTATTCCGATCCCGACAAGATGCGCAGCGATGCGGCCCTAGGCGCAAAATTCGGGCCCAACCCGGAAGATTTCCTTGCGCGGTTCGATGTGCTTTGCGCCGGGTGTTCCGATCCGTTGGAACGCCTCGTTATCGCACAGCGCATGATGTTTGATTTCGTGGTGGAGAATGAGCGTGAGTATCGCATGTTCATCTCCTCCAGCCATGAGCACATGATGCGCGCGAGCCCAAACCGCAAGAAAATCCCGGCGGGTGGGCGTCGGATCATCTTGCTGGAAGCCGCACTGGAGCCGTTGAAGGAAGATTTGGCAAATGGCTGTCTGCGCGAGCTTCTCTATCGTCTGATGCTGGTTTGCGGACCTGAGCCCTATTTCATCCTGCACGACTTCACGTCGGAGAAAATCGAGGACATTTGGCGCGTCAACGAAACCGCGGTACGGGCGGTGTATCAGGATTTCATCGCCGCGCAGGCGTGATCACTCTTGCCAGCGACCGCCAAAATCCTCCGGGATCAGCAGATTGTGCTTGCCCAGATTTTTAACATCCCGTTCACCACAGAGCGCCATAGTCGTATCAAGCTCCGTGTGGATCACGCGCAGCGCCTCTGACACGCCTTTCTCACCCATAGCACCCAGACCGTAGACGAATGCGCGGCCGATATAGGTGCCTTTCGCCCCCATCGCGAGGGCCTTCAACACGTCCTGACCAGACCGGATACCGCTGTCGAGATGGACTTCGATCTTGTCGCCGACCGTATCCATGATGCGGGGCAGCATCGAAATGGAAGAGAGTGCGCCGTCCAACTGACGCCCTCCGTGGTTGGAGACGATGATCGCGTCCGCCCCGACATTCAGGGCCTTCTTGGCATCCTCTTCATCGAGAATGCCCTTGAGGATGAACTTCTCGTCCCATTTCTTGCGATAATCCATCACCGTGTCCCAGTTCAGGCGGGGATCGAACTGTTGCGCGGTCCAGCTATGCAGGGATGAGAGGTCGTCAACATCCTTCGCGTGGCCGACAATGTTGCGGAAGGTGCGCCGATGGGTTTGCAGCATCTGCAGCCCCCACCGCCATTTGGTCATCAAGTCGAGGATCGTGTGGGGCGCGAGCCGGATCGGCACAGAGAGCCCGTTTTTAATGTCCTTGTGCCGCTGGCCGAGGATTTGCAGATCGAGCGTGAGGACCAATGCGTCGCATTTGGCGTCCTTGGCGCGCCCGATCAGGCTGTTGATGAAATCCACGTCGCGCATGACGTAGAGCTGGAACCAGAAGGGGGCGGAAGTGTTCTCGGCCACGTCTTCGATCGAGCAGACCGACATGGTGGAAAGCGTGAAGGGCACGCCGAACTTCTCCGCCGCCTTGGCGGCCAGAATTTCGCCATCGGCGTGCTGCATGCCCGTGGAGCCGACGGGCGCGAGCGCCACCGGCATCGCGACTTCGCGTCCGACCATTTCCGATTTGGTCGTGCGGCCTTCCATGTTAACCGCGACTTTCTGGCGGAGGCGGATTTTGTCGAAATCGGAGGTGTTCTCGCGGAAGGTCTGTTCCGTCCAGGACCCCGATTCCGCATAGTCGTAAAACATCTTCGGCGTGCGGCGTTTGTAGATGCGGCGGAGGTCTTCGATTTCGGTGATCACGGGCATAGTCGAGTCGCTTTTCGTCAGATTGGTTAAATTACTTTACCAATATCGGCATTTTGAGGCAATCCGCACAAAATGTCACAGGCAATCATCCCCTTGAGAGGCCGACGTTGGAGAAACTGACCGATTTATACCAGCGAAGGCTGCGGTGGAGATCAGGCGCGATGCGCACCATCCGCCAGCGATTTCACAAAACCCAGAATATCTGCGGGGCTGTCACCCCGTCCGACACGTTCGACAATGGCGGAGCCGACAACGGCGCCATCGGCGACGGAGGCAATCGCTTCCGCACTTTCGGGAGTTTTGATGCCGAAACCCACAACAATCGGCAGATCGGTAGAAGCTTTGATCCGGGCGACCTCGGGGCCGACATCAGTCGCCTGTGCCGCCGCGGCACCCGTGATGCCGGTGATCGAGACGTAGTAGACGAAGCCAGAGGTGTTTTGCAGCACCTTGGGCAGACGCTTGTCATCGGTGGTTGGGGTCGCGAGGCGGATAAAGTTTAAACCGGCTTTCTGCGCCGGGATGCAGAGCTCCTCATCCTCTTCCGGGGGCAGATCGACGATGATAAGACCGTCAACGCCAGCCTCCTTCGCATCCGAGAGAAACTGATCGACGCCGCGGGAATAGATCGGGTTGTAATAGCCCATCAGCACGATGGGCGTGGTGTTGTCCCCGGCCCGAAAGTCGCGCACCGTTTGCAGGGTTTTCTCCAGCGTCATGCCCGCCTCAAGCGCGCGCTGCCCGGCGAGTTGGATGGTCGGACCATCAGCCATGGGATCGGTGAAGGGCAGGCCAAGCTCAATGATGTCGACACCCGCCGCGGGCAAGCCTTTCACCACTTCGAGCGCGGTGTCGTAATCGGGATCGCCTGCCATCACGTAGGTGACGAAGGCCTTTTTGCCCTCCGCCTGAAGCCGCGCGAATGTATCGTCGATCCGTGTCATGGCACCCGTTCCTGATCTTTGCCGAGCGGTTGTTACCGAAACGCAAGGCACTTGCAATGGTCAGCTTGACCTCTCGGGGGTTGAGACCCTACATGCGCCTGATCCAAGAGATGGAAAGAAGGTCGCCTGATATGGGTTTCAGAATGGGCATTGTGGGTTTGCCGAATGTCGGCAAATCGACACTTTTTAACGCGCTGACGAAGACGGCGGCGGCGCAGGCGGCGAATTTTCCGTTCTGCACGATTGAGCCCAATATCGGCGAAGTGGCAGTGCCGGATGCGCGGCTCGACAGACTTGCCGAGATTGCGAAATCCGCGACCAAAATCCCGACGCGTATGACGTTTGTGGATATCGCCGGGCTGGTGAAAGGCGCCTCCAAGGGCGAGGGGCTGGGCAACCAGTTTCTGGCCAATATCCGCGAGACTGACGCCATCGCCCATGTGCTGCGCTGCTTTGAGGACAGTGATGTGACCCATGTGGATGGCCGGGTCGATCCGGTGGAAGATGCCGAGGTGATCGAGACGGAATTGATGCTCGCCGATCTGGAAAGCATCGAGAAGCGCCGCGCGAACCTTGTGCGCAAACTGAAGGGCAATGACAAAGAAGCGGCGCAGCAGGACCGTCTGCTGGCCGAGGCGCAGGCGATGCTGGACAGCGGCAAACCGGCCCGCATGGTTGAGGTGGACGAAGACGACCGCAAGGCCTGGGCGATGCTGCAGCTTCTGACCACCAAGCCGATCCTTTATGTCTGCAATGTGGATGAAAGCTCGGCGGCGACGGGCAATGCGTTTTCTGAGAAAGTCGCGGCCATGGCGGCGGAGCAGGGCGCGGCGCATGTGGTGATCTCGGCCCAGATCGAGGAAGAGATCAGCCAGTTGGAACCCGACGAGGCCGAGATGTTCCTCGACGAGATGGGCCTGAAGGAGGCCGGGCTCGACCGGCTCATTCGCGCAGGCTACGACCTTCTGCATCTGGAGACCTATTTCACCGCAGGCCCCAAAGAGGCCCGCGCCTGGACGATCAAATCCGGGACCTCCGCCCCGCAAGCCGCCGGTGTGATCCATGGCGATTTCGAGAAAGCTTTCATCCGCGCTGAGACCATCGCTTATGACGATTACGTTGCGCATAATGGCGAGCAGGGCGCGAAAGAGGCAGGAAAAATGCGCGCGGAGGGCAAGGCCTATATCGTCAAGGATGGCGACGTGATGCACTTCCTCCACGGAGCCTAGACGAGGCCTAAACCACTTTATTCCTTGCAGAAACTCCTCGGCGCGTGCATTCACATGGCGCGACCGTTAGCGCATGACATCGCAAGGGGAGTGCCGTATGCTGTTGGGCTGTATTGGGGATGATTTCACCGGATCGAGCGATCTGGCCAATACGCTGGCAAAAGGCGGCATGCGGGTGACGCAATATAGCGGTGTGCCAGACGCGCCTGCTCAGGATCACGTTCAGGCCGGGGTTGTCGCGCTGAAATCGCGCTCGATTGCCCCAGAAGAGGCAGTTGCACAATCTTTAGGCGCTCTGGACTGGTTGAGAGCACAAGGCTGCGAACAGTTCTTTTTCAAATATTGCTCGACATTTGACTCGACGCCCGAGGGCAATATCGGCCCGGTCGCGGATGCCTTGGCGAAGGCTTTGGGCGCCCATAAAGTCATCGTCTGCCCGGCCTTTCCCGGCACCGGGCGGTCGATCTATCAGGGCCATCTCTTTGTAAACGATACGCTTTTGAGCGAGTCGGGCATGCGCAATCATCCTCTGACGCCGATGACGGATGCCGACATTCGTCGCTGGCTGACACCTCAAAGCAGATATTCCGTGGGCCATGTGACAGCAGCCGACGTGTTTGCCGGGGCCGAGGCGATCGCCTCTGCGCTTCAACGCGAACATGAGGCGGGTCATCGCCATATCGTCGTCGACGCGATCCGAGATGAGGACCTGACCGAGATTGGCCGCGCCGCCAAAGGGCTGCCGCTGATCACCGGCGGATCGGGGGTCGCTTTGGGGCTGCCGTCGAATTTTGGCTGCGTGGCCGCGCCGGCGCCATGGCAGGCTCAAGACGGAAAATGTGTCGCCTTATCAGGGTCTTGTTCCATAGCGACGCGCGCCCAGGTGGCCTATCATGCCGCCCGGCATCCGGCGCGGGAGATCATTGCTGGGGATGTGATCGAGGGGCGGATTGGAGCGGCGGAGATCGTCGAGTGGCTGTCGGCGCAGGAGGGCATCCCGCTGGCCTATAGCTCCGCGGACCCGGATGTCGTGCGCGCGGTGCAGGAGGACTATGGCCGGGAGCGCTCGGCTGCGGCGATAGAATCGCTCTTTGCCGATGTCGCCAGACTGGTTGTAGAGGCGGGGGTTACCCGGGTTCTGCCCGCGGGGGGCGAGACATCCGGCGCCGTGGTGGAGGGTTTGGGGTTACGTGCCCTGGAGATTGGACCGGAGATTGACCCCGGCGTGCCAGCGCTGCGCGCGGGTCCTGACCTGGCGCTTGCCCTGAAATCTGGCAATTTCGGCGCGGAGAATTATTTCGAAAAAGCCGCCGCGGTTCTGGGAGGCGAGGCGTGAGCGAGACCGCCCTTCGCGAGCAGATTTGCCTGTTGGCCAAGTCACTCTTTGACCGTGGTCTGACCCATGGCAGCACCGGCAATATCTCTGCGCGGACAGCGGATGGCGGGCTTTTGGTCTCGCCGACGGGTACGAGTTTCGGGCGGCTGGACCCGGGCCGTTTGAGCCGGTTTGACGCCGCCGGGACCCTGATCGATGGCGATGCGCCAACGAAAGAAATGCCTTTACATTCAGCGTTTTATGACACGCGGTCGAGCGCCGGTGCAGTGGTGCATCTGCACTCCTGCCATGCGGTAGCACTTTCGATGATGCCCGATGTGGATGCCGATGATTTCCTTCCGCACCTGACGCCATATGGTTTGATGAAACTCGGTCGCGTGAAGCTGTTGCCGTTCTTCCTGCCAGGTGATCCGGCCATGGGAAAGGCGGTGCGCGGGTTGGCCGGCAAGCGTTCCGCCGTGATGCTGGCCAATCACGGACCGGTCGTGGCGGGTAAGGATGTCGAAGCCGCTTGCAATGCAATCGAAGAACTAGAGGACACCGCGCGGCTCGCGATGATGACCCGAGGCCTCGGCGCTCGGGCATTGAGCGAGGCCCAGGTGCAGGCGCTTGTCGACAAGTTTGACATCGCGTGGGACGATTGATGCGGTTTTCGGCCAATCTTGGGTTTCTTTGGACAGAGCTCGATTTGCCCGACGCAATCCGCGCCGCGAAACGGGCGGGGTTTGACGCGGTGGAGCTGCATTGGCCCTATGCGACCCCTGCTGAGCAAGTACGGGATGCGTTGACAAAAACCGAGCTGCCGCTTCTTGGATTGAATACAGATCGCGGTGATGTGTCGGCCGGGGAAAATGGTCTCTCTGCCTTGCCCGGGCGCGAGGCGGATGCGCGGGCGGCGATCGACCAGGCGCTTGATTATGCGGACGCCACAGACGCGCGTGCCGTGCATGTGATGGCTGGCTTCGCGAATGGTCCTGCGGCGCATGCCACTTTCGTTGAGAATTTGCGTTACGCCTGCGCGAAGGCGAGGGACCGCACCATTCTGATAGAACCGCTCAATAGGCACGATGCACCCGGTTATCTTCTACAAACCACCGACCAAGCCCGAGCAATCATAGAAGAGGTTGATGCTGCCAATCTGCGACTGATGTTTGACTGCTACCATGTAGGCCGTACCGAGGGCGACGTGACGACGCGACTTGAGAGTAATCTCGACATCATTGGACACATACAATTCGCATCCGTTCCTGATCGCGGCGCGCCGGATCACGGTGAATTACACTACACGGCAGTGTTCGAAGCGATCAAAGCTTTGGGTTACGGCAAGCCCTTGGGCGCAGAGTACAAACCGAAAGGCCTGACGAATGATACGCTCGGGTGGCTCGCCGATTTAGCGGACTAGCGGGTCAAAACGGCGACGGTCGTCTCGAAATTGGACGCTTTCGCCCAGTCTTCATAAACATCCAAAAGGCCCATCTGTCGAGCGATCAGGAACTCGCCAGCCTCACTGACCTTGGGCGCCGGTCGCCCAAATAGCGGGTGCCGGTTACCGCGTAACGCGTTCTGCCGTGCTTTTGCGAAGCCCTCTGTATTCATGATGATAATCAACGATTTATACGCTGTAAGCCGCTCCAGATAGATGCGCGCCCGCTTTGACTCATAGGGGCTTATGCCGGGCCTTGTCGCCAGTCGGTGGAGCGCTGACTTACAGGAATCGGCCAACAACACGTCGAGCGACGCATCGGCCTGGCGCGGCTTAAAACGCGCTCTGTTAGAATAATGTGCGCAGGTTTTGCCGAATGCTGCATGGTCATAGGGCAAACGTGGGTCCGCATTGCCGAGGGCGGCGCCGGTGGTCACAACCAAAGCCGCGAGGCTCAAGAGAAGCGATTTTACAGTCATGTCTGGACCTCCTGTCCGAAGAAACCGAGGCAGCACGTGGTTTCAGGCTACCAGATGTCATGAAACTGTCAAAAAACTGTTACGTTTTCCTTTTTGGAAGGCGCCACCCGTGCTGAATTTGTGACCAAGCGACTTTGGCGTTGCGCGATTTTCGACGCATTTGCGAATTGGCCTTGTTCTTCCTCGGCCCACGCCTCTATACGGGTCGGTGGAGACGTGGCCGAGTGGTCGAAGGCGCTCCCCTGCTAAGGGAGTAGGCGGGAAACCGTCTCGAGGGTTCGAATCCCTTCGT
>JANQRE010000045.1 GCA_028284705.1 Paracoccaceae bacterium
GGAGCCCACACCCCTGACATTGAAGCGAGGCCGTCCAACAAGGGCGGCCTTTCTTTGTTCAGCAAGAACGATGAGAGCAGGGCGGCAGCACACAGTGGCTTTTTTGCGTCTAGTCGTCCATTCCATTGATGTTATCGTGTGCGAAGTTCCAGATTTTCGGAGGCGATATTGTCATTCAGTTTTCAATGCACGACTTGCAACGAAATTCATAAAGGGCTTCCAAGTTTTGGTCCCGATGCTCCTCATAGCTACGATATTTTGAGCGACCTGGATCAAGAGAACAAAGCCGTGCTCGGAAGTGACAATTGTATAATTGAAAACGAGTATTTCTTTGTTCGCGGAAGATTAGAATTGCCAATTCACGGGTTTGATCGCTCATTTGTTTGGTTAGTCTGGTGTTCTCTAAGTCGCGAGAGTTACGAACTTTGGGCGGACTCGTTTGACAAATTGGAGCGTGAGCACATCGGACCTTTCTTTGGCTGGTTGAACACGGACCTGCCTTTCTACGAAAACACCCTCAATTTGGCGACAAGTGTGAGACTGGTGGATGGCGGTATTAGACCATCTGTCGATGTTTATGAAGCTGAACATGGGCTCTACTTCGATCAAACGAACCGCATTTCAGTGGCCAAAGCAGAGCAGTTTGTGCATGACCTGCTGCACCCACGGTGACACCATTCTCATAGTCCGGTTAACAGGCCGTCAGGCCCCGGCCTCTCGTCGTTTGCGGGGCAAACGACTGTCGGCGACACATTGCCTTGCAATGTGTGAGAGACCATCGCCAGTCTTGGGCTCCGCCCGTTCGCCGCTGAAACGCTCCACTGGAGCGTTCCCGAGACGCGCTTCACCCACCCCCACGGGCTGGCGATTTGGCAACCGCCAGCGTGCCGAATAAACGGAAGATGACCCCGCAACCATAAAGGGCATTAGAAACACCCAAAGATCGCCATCCCCCGGTCCGGCGATGGTCCTCTCCGCGTTACTGCAACCGGGTGCCGCTGTCACATCGCAAAAGCGATATGACCTTGCGCACGGGTTGCGAAATGTCTGCGCATTTCGCAACCTGTACCACATGAAACGCATCTATGATTTCAGCCGCAATCCGGCGACGCGCAACTACACAATCAAGGACCTGCAGGACCTCAAGGGCACGGGCACCAAGCTCTCCATGGCCAACCCGGCCAACAATGAGGAACTCATTGCCTGTGTCGAGGCGGGCATCGACCTTTTCGTCGTAGGTGGCGATCAGATCGACGATGTCCGCCGCCTAGCTCCGACCCATTTCACCGGCGTCGGCTCCTCCTGGGCGCAATTTGGATCAACGGCAGAAATCCTCGACCACGCGTTCGAGATGATGCGCAAGGGTGGTGATCTGTACTACACACTGCGCTCCTATGAGGTGATGGAAACCCTCTCCCGCGAAGGTATCCCAGTGCAAAGCCATATCGGCCTCATCCCGACCTTCAGCCATTATTGCGGGGGGTTACGCGCCTATGGGCGCAAGGCCGAGGAAGCCATGCAGATTTACGAGACGTTAAAGCGGATGGAAGATGCCGGCGTTGTCGCGGTCGAGGCGGAGTGCATTGCCGAAGAGGTGCTCGAGGCGATCAATCTCAAGACCTCCATCGTGACCTTCTCCCTTGGCTCCGGGACAGCGGGAGATGCGGTGTTTTCCTTTGTCGCCGATATTTGCGGCGAGGCGAGTGAGGAAGACACGCCGCCAAAACATGCGCATGCCTTCGGCAATGTGTGGCGGTTGCACAAACAAATTCACGAGGAACGCGTCGCGGCTTTGTCGGAGTTCCACAAGGAAGTGGCAGCGCAGAATTTCCCCTATGCGGAAACCAATGTGACCATGCATCCGGGCGAGAAAGAGAAGTTTCTTGAAACACTGGGAGCCTGGACGCCAACCCATGCGTAACTGCTGAGCCGGTACACCGCCGCTCCCGTTCCCACTTCCAGATGCGCGCGACCCAGTCATTTTGCAAAAATGCACAGTGGGTGTGAAATCCACCTCTCGATGCGTCTTCACGCGCATGAGATATACGAGGCAAGATATAGTTTATTAAATTCAACGGCTTGCAACCCTTGCTGAGTGAGACCTTTGAAAGCCTCCAGATCGCGCAATTTCCCGTGAAGTTCAGTGAGCCAAACGTGTCTTCAAAAGTGCCAAGGCCTGTCCATATTGATTGTTGCCGGGCCACGAAAGCCCGACCCGAACTCGCAGGTTGTCGAGATGTCGAAAGGACATTTGACATGAAAAGGTTGAGCATCATCACGGCGC
The DNA here is from genome assembly GCA_028284705.1 of Paracoccaceae bacterium. Lineage (GTDB taxonomy): Bacteria > Pseudomonadota > Alphaproteobacteria > Rhodobacterales > Rhodobacteraceae > Litoreibacter. The sequence goes on from JANQRE010000045.1 coordinate 2,285, forward strand.
TGGCTCTGAGCCTTCTGGCCGGGCCTGCACTGGCGCATTTCCCTCAGGACGCTTTTGATGCGGCTGATATACCGACATCGGAACAGCCCGATACCACTACGGCCATTCTCTCTGGACTAACCCGCCAGTAGAGAGTTCCAGCCGCCGGACACGTCTTGTCTCCCCCTCGTTGACGTGTCCGGCGCACCTCTTTTCATCAGCAATCTCACAAGCTCTCTTGCCAAGCCCGGAAGCCTTATCTAAAGCTCCCGTCCACATGCAGGGGCTTAGCTCAGTTGGTAGAGCATCGGTCTCCAAAACCGAGGGTCGTGGGTTCGAGTCCCTCAGCCCCTGCCATTAACAAGTTCGTGGGGATTAGGGTTTAGTCAAACGCCATGAAATGCGTGCCTGATATCGTTTACGATACCACACATGATCTTGCGCTTGACCTCTACCTTCCCGACACTCTGAAAGCCGACGCTTGCGTGATCTACGCCCATGGCGGCGGGTTCCGGAAGGGCAGCCGCGATGAGGTGGAAGCGGCCCATTTCGCGGAGCGTCTGACCGCAAAAGGCTTGGCGCTCGCTTCGATCTCTTACCGCTTGCGCACCAAAATGGATGCTTTCCCTGAAGACGATCAAGCGGCGATTGAAGCCTATATGGTGCGGTCTGAGAAGGTTGGTCTTACTCTGTCACCGTCGCTCTACGGACCCGCGTTCATTGCCGCGATGGAGGATATGTCACGGGCGATTGAATATCTCTGGGTTGAGGGGCAGGGCCTCGGGATTGCCTCGCGAAAGGTCGGTGTGCTGGGCATTTCCGCAGGTGGCATTGCCGGGCTCGCCTTGGCCTATCCACCGATGCAATGGACGCGGCGTGTCTCGCGGCCAGATGCCGTTGTGTCGATCTGCGGTGCCCTGGTTCAACCCTGGCGGTTGGAAGAGGATGGCCCGCCCTGCCTGATGATCCATGGGCCGCGTGATCGCGTTATCGGCCTTGAAAACGTGAAACTGGCCGCGGCCCGCGCGGAACAGGTCGGTGCACCCGTCTCGTTGGTCAATACCGGCATCCGCGGTCACACGACACAGGTCGATGCAGCTCTGGACGGGCAGGATCATTCGGGGCGTGCTTTCATGGACATGATCCTCTATCACTTTGCCGATTTGCGCGCCTCGGAAGACGCCTGACCCCTTGCAAAGAGGCGCCGGGAGACGTATCTGACCGGCTATCCACCCGCAAAAGGTATGTCCCATGGCCAAGACCAATCCAGCTCAGTTCATCTCTCAGGTGCGCGCCGAGGTGTCGAAAGTTGTCTGGCCCGGTCGTCGCGAAGTTCTGCTGACAACCGTGATGGTCTTCATCATGGCAACGCTCACCGCGATCTTTTTCAGCCTTGTCGATCTGGGGATCCGCAGCGGGCTGAACGGCATTTTCGGTTTCTTCTAAGACGCAAGTTCTTACGCCCCGTCGTTTGATCCCGGTCAAAACGCTTCCCGGCGGATCACGCTATACTGCGCTCCAATGAAGGAGGGCGTATCGATGTTTAGCAAAATCGTTGTGGCGGTGGATGGCTCCGAGATCAGCGCCCGCGTGATCCAGGTTGCCTGTGATTTGGCCAAGACCGCCGGGGTTCCACTGACGCTCGTGCACGTTCCGCAATCAGAGACGACGGCGCTCGCGGTTGGTGCGATTGCGGGCATGCATGCTGCGATGGCCATGCCGACCACAGAGCAAATCGAGGCTGCGGGTCAGGAAGTGCTCGACCGCGCGACAGTGCTTGCCCAGGGCTATGGCTGCAATGACGTGACGCCGGTTATGCGTCAGGGCGAAGCGGCTGACACGATTGTCGAGATCGCCCACGAAATGGACGCCGACATCATTGTCACTGGTCGCCGGGGTCTTGGCGGGCTCACAAGTCTGGTGTTGGGATCGACCTCCCAGCGGATCGGTCATCTGGCCAAATGCAGTTGTCTGACGGTCGTCTGACGCCTATGCCTGATCCCATGTAAGGGGGCGGGCATGACCAGACGAGAGATGATGGGTCTTTCTCTCGCCGCTGTGGCGGGAGGCACCACAATGACACCAGCATCGGGGCGTTTGCATGTGCCGCCCGAGGAAGACCCCCACGCGCGCACCTTCATGATGTGGCCGGTGAACCGGCAAGTGCATCCTGACGGCGATTTCCTTGATCATCTGCAAAACACCATTGCCGACATTGCCAATACAATTGCCGAATTTGAACCAGTGGTCCTATGCATGGCCGCAAAGGACAGGCCCGCCGCAAAGCGCTTGCTGTCCGACAGCGTCGACATCTGGGACATTCCCACGGAAGACCTTTGGGCCCGCGATGCGGGTCCGCTCTTTGCCTTTGACGCTGCAGGAGAACTCGTGGTCAGCCATATCCAGTTTAACGGCTGGGGCGGCAAGCAGGTCGATGACCGAGATAGCAAAGTTGCCGCGGCCATCGCGGACCGCCTCGATATGGACATCATCCCATCCGGCTTGAAGGGGGAAGCCGGTGGCGTTGAGCATGACGGGCATGGCTTGCTCATGGCCCATGAAAGCTCATGGGTGATCAACAATCGAAACCCCGGTCTCAGCCGTGCCGAGGTCGAAGCGCGGCTTCTGCAGGCCTATGGTGCCGAGCGCATGATCTGGGCGCCAGGTGTGATTGGGCAGGATATCACCGACTACCACATCGACAGTCTCGCACGGTTCACCGGCCCGGGCCGAGTACTGATCAATCTGCCCGACGATCCAGACATGTCGGACGATTTTCACGCTGCTGCCGTTGAGACACACGACATTCTGGTCGCCGCAGGCCTAGAAGTTGAGGTCGTTCCCGAGCCGGATTTTCGGCGGGTGGAGAGTTTCGATTTCGTCGCCTCCTACGCCAATTACTACGTCTGCAATGGCGGGGTGATCGCAGCGCAGTTCGGGGATCGAGAAACGGACGCCATCGCGGTCGAGGCTTTGCGACGACACTATCCCGGTCGCGAGGTGGTAACGCTCAATGTCGATGCGCTTGGCGAGGTTGGCGGCGGCATCCATTGCGCCACCCAACAGATGCCGCGCCGCTGAGGCGCACTTGCCGCTATTTGCCTCACGCCTGTGCATCGCGTATCCCTTGAGGGATTAGAGTAACGTTTGTGTCTTTCCCGTTTTCAACGCTGATCGTTCGCTGCGACCCATTTCGAAAGTTCTTCTCGATGCCGATGTTCAAAAAAACCCTCTCTCTATCCTCCACCATCGCGGCGCTCGGCGTTGCTTTGATGGGGTGCAGCAGTCCAAGCGTGCAGGAGGGCGCGGCCCTAGACCAGGACTACCTCAAACCCGCAGCGTCGGTGGTGACGCGTGACGGCCTCAGCCAGCAGAGCTTTCGTGAGGCATCGCGGGTGTGCGGGCGCAGTGGCGGTACGCGCGGGTTTGGGATTGCAGGCAGCCGGGTCGCGAGTGCGCTGATTACCGGGGTGGCCGTCAAGCTGGCCGACATCGCGGCAGATAAGGCAGCCGAACAACTCGCGGGCTACTTCGTCCGCGACACGTTTGAAACCGAACTCACGTTCCGGTCCGGCACCAATTGCCTCCGCATTGAGCAGGCGGGCAAGGCGGTGCTGCTTCTGCAATCTCGGGTCTTTCGCACGAGGAGCGGCGAGACTTACGGTCTGAAATTGCGTCCACTGTGGTTTGATCCCGCAAGTTTCGATCCACCCGAGGACGGGCGCGGTGACGATCCGCAGATGGCCGTGGCCATGGCGGTGACCCCCGCCTATTTCGTTGATCACGAACGGTTGGTGGGGCGCACGCAACAAGTCCTCGCCGCCACCTTCCCGGAGGCCGAAGCGCAGAGTGGCGGGTTCTCAATCACCGGCCAGTCCTCGTCTAGTTGGGACGCGTGGCCGTTACTCGCTGGGCCACCGACCGGCCAGATATCAGTGCTCAAAGTCGAGGTTGCGTCGGCGGTAAAACCGCCCGCGGCGCTGGTCTTTGTCGCCGATCAACTGGCCAAAAACGGCGACAGGCTGGGTCAACAAGCGGCGGATGCGATCCTGAAGTAGTAGCGGTTTGGGAGGCCGCTCAAGCGCGACGCTAACCTCTTGAAATCCTGACCCGAGCGGCGTACACACCCGTTCAATTCACCCGAAAATGGCGCGCTTCGATTCGAGATGCGCGCTGTTTTTGTTTCAGCGCGTGCGATTTAACGCGTTGGAATGAAACAAAAATTGGTCAGATAAAGGACCCTGTGACGATGGCAAAGCGGTGGTATTCGGTCTCTGTGCTCTCAAATTTCGAGAAGCGGATCGCGGAACAAATCCGTCAGTCTGTGGAAGAGAACGGGCTGCAGGACGAGATCGATGAGGTGCTGGTCCCGACCGAGGAAGTCATTGAAATCCGTCGCAACAAGAAAGTCACCGCCGAACGCCGCTTCATGCCCGGCTACGTGCTTGTGCATATGGAGATGTCCGACCGCGGCTATCACCTGATCAACTCGATCAACCGGGTGACGGGGTTCCTGGGTCCGCAAGGCAAACCGATGCCAATGCGCGACGCCGAAGTAAATGCGATCCTCAACCGGGTCGAGGAAGGCGCCGAAGCCCCGCGCTCAACCATCGTCTTCGATGTGGGCGAGAATGTGAACGTCACAGATGGCCCGTTCGAAGGCTTCTCCGGCATGGTCGAGGAAGTCGACGACGAGAACCAGCGTCTGAAAGTGACCGTCTCGATCTTCGGTCGCGCCACACCGGTGGAACTGGAGTACACCCAGGTCGCCAAACAGAGCTGACGGGTCTTCGGTGGACAAGAAAGAACTCCAACTCGATCTTGAAGCCACGCTCACTGAGGTGCTTTTTGGCCATGGTCAGGCGCATTACGGCTATTGGCCGACGGATCAGGAGCATGATCTGACCGTCGAAGCGCTCGGTAAGGCGCAGCAGGCCTATCTGGACCTGCTGGTCTCGAAAATTCCTGAGGGCACCAAGAGCATCCTCGATGTGGGCTCGGGCACGGGGGCCAATGCATTGGCGCTGACCGAGAAAGGCTATCAGCTCGAATGTCTCTGCCCGTCCGATCATCTCAACGAATTGGCACGCGCGAAACTGCCCGCGGATGTCAAAGTGCACACAGTCGGGTTCGAAAACTACGAAACCGACCGCCAGTTCGATATGGCGCTTTTTGCTGAGAGCTTCCACTATATCGAGCTTGAGAAGGCCCTGGAGCAGCTGGCGCGATTTGTCACCGGCCATGTCCTGATGTTTGACTACTTTCGGGTCGAAGGGACGCAGTCAGAGGGTGGCACACGCGGAACCTACAGCGAATTCCTCAAAGCACTTGAGGCGCAAGGCGTCTTCTCCGTTGTCAGCGACGATGATTTGACACAACAGATCCTGCCGACATTTCAGGTGCTGGACCGCGCCAAGAACGATTATATTGGCCCCTTCGTGAACCGTGCCCGCACCGGGCTGGCCGAGAGCTATCCGTTCCGCATGCGGCTGGTGAATCTGATTTTCGGCAAGACACTCGACAAGATCGAGCGCCCCAGCACACGCGCGGACACCTTCCCGAACCAGTTCGAATACCGGCTGATCCTGCTGAAGCGCACTTAAGGCGCCGCACAGCCTCTTGCCAAAGCCCGGCAGACTCGCCTATACGCCCATCTCGTCGCAAAGCGACACCAGACGTGGGAGGCGGCGCGCACGCGTGCGGGCACCGGACCACGGAACACCCTGACCCCAAAGACGCGCTTTGGGGCGTTTGAAAAAGGAGACAGCCAATGGCGAAGAAAGTCGCTGGCACAATGAAGCTGCAGGTTCCTGCAGGTCAAGCCAACCCGTCCCCGCCGGTGGGTCCAGCTTTGGGTCAACGGGGCATCAACATCATGGAATTCTGCAAGGCCTTCAACGCCAAGACGCAGGAGATGGAGCCCGGTGCACCGTGCCCGACCGTGATCACCTATTATCAGGACAAGTCCTTCTCGATGGACATCAAGACGCCGCCTGCGTCTTACTATCTGAAGAAAGCAGCCAAGCTGAAATCCGGGGCAAACAACCCGTCGCGCGAAATCGTTGGCACCGTGACCTCGAAACAGGTGCGCGAAATCGCTGAGGCCAAGATGAAGGACCTCAACGCCAACGATATCGAAGGCGCAATGCAAATCATCGCAGGCTCTGCGCGCTCCATGGGCATCGAGGTGAAGTGATGGCAAAGCTTGGAAAACGCACTCGCGCCGCGCGGGAACAATTCGCTGGCAAATCCGACGTCACTGTCGAGGAAGCTGTTGCTCTGGTGAAAAACAACGCCAAAGCGAAATTCGACGAAACCGTCGAGATCGCGATGAACCTGGGCGTCGATCCGCGTCACGCCGATCAAATGGTGCGTGGTGTGGTCACCCTGCCCAACGGCACCGGCAAATCTGTCCGCGTGGCCGTGTTTGCCCGCGATGCTAAAGCCGAAGAGGCAAAAGCCGCAGGGGCAGACATTGTCGGCGCTGAGGATCTTATGGAAACCGTGCAAGGTGGCAAGATCGAGTTCGATCGCTGCATCGCCACACCGGATATGATGCCGATCGTCGGGCGTCTCGGCAAAGTCCTCGGTCCGCGCAACCTGATGCCGAACCCGAAAGTGGGCACGGTGACCATGGATGTGGAAGCGGCCGTGAAAGCCGCCAAAGGCGGAGAGGTGCAGTTCAAGGTCGAGAAGGCCGGGGTCGTGCATGCCGGGATCGGCAAGGCATCTTTCGACGAGAAAGCCCTGACCGAGAATGTGCGCGCTTTTGTGGACGCCGTGGCCAAAGCCAAACCGGCTGGCGCCAAGGGCGGTTACATGAAGAAGATCGCGCTGAGCTCGACCATGGGGCCGGGTATTTCGATCGCTGTGGACAACGCGACCGGGAATTAAGCTCTTTAAAATTGCTCACAAAAAGGCGCTCGGCTCTGAGCGCCTCTTTTTGTTGCTTAGACGTTTATTAGTTTTTGTTGGCGTAACTCCCGGCAGTCTTTTTTCAATAGCTGGGGAGTCCTCCTATGTTCCGTGTCTTCAAGTTCTCTCTGACCTTTGTCCTGGCAACATGGGCCGCTGTGGTCAGCGCCGATGTTCTTCCGCCGCCCGATGGGCCCGTCTTGCTGACGGTCACCGGACAGATCGCCAATGAGAACGTGAGCGGCGCTGCGCAATTTGATCGTACTATGCTGCGTGACCTCGATTGGCGCGAAATCCGGACCTTCACTTCGTTCACTGATGGCGAGCAATCCTTTGCCGGTCCCTCACTCAGCTCTGTGCTGTCCGCAGTTGGCGCGCAAGGTGCCATGCTGCGAGCGCAGGCCATCAACGACTACTCCGTACCAATTCCCGTTGAGCATGCCGACGCACATGATGTGATCCTGGCGATGGAGTGGAACGGGACACGGATGCGCATCCGCGACAAGGGGCCGATCTGGGTCGTTTATCCGCTCGATGAAGCGACCGCAGAAACCCAACGCTTCGATGCGGAGATGATTTGGCAACTCGATCGCATCGCGGTCGAATAAGCGGAACGCTCCATGGCAAGGCATAACCGAATACTGCGTGCATCGCTCGCAATCCTGGTGTGCCTTGGCCTCATGGCTGGCCTTTTTTTTCAACGCGCCTCAATCGAGGGGGCAGAAAAACAACTCAGCCTGTCCCTGATCTCATCGGCCTGGAAAACCAGCGAACTGGTTTATGAGAGTCAGGGCCTCGTGCTTGCGATCAACGACTACCAGCGCGCCGAGATTGACCTTGTGGCGCTACAGACGCAGTTCGACATATTGTGGAGCCGGGTCATGGTCGTCGGCAGTGTCGACATGGCTGGGCGCCCGCGGCTGAAACAGAGCTTTGAGGATTTGCAGGGTCTTCTGAAACGCGCCGACCCGATCTTTTTCTCTGACCGCCCCCCGACATATGCCGAACTTGATCAGGTTGAGGCAGAACTCGTTGATCTCCTGATCAACACCAGGATCACCTGGATCAACGAGCATAACGACCGTAGTTTCGAAGAACTTTCTCCTACCGCCGCTGAAATCGCGCGGCTGCGCAGCATCTGGGAACTGGTGGCCGCCGGTTTGCTGTTTGTCGTTATGGTCTATTTGCTGGTGGAACTGTTGCTGGCTTCTAAGGCGCAGCGACGCGAAGGCGAATTGACCCGCGCCGCGCAAGCCGCAAGCGATGCAAAGTCGGCTTTCATCGCGAATGTCAGCCATGAGATCAGAACGCCGCTAAACGGCATCCTCGGGATGGCGCGTCTCTTGTCCGAGACAAAGCTGGATGCAGATCAACGAGCCTCCATCCAGGTTGTGGAAGATTCCGGGAACGTGTTGCTGGCCACGATCAATGATGTGCTGGATTATTCCAAGATCGAAGCCGGCGAATTCTCGTTGCAGAACTCCGATTTTGACCTCATGGCACTGGTCGGCAGCGTGCGTTCGCTTTTTGAGCCCAATGCGCAGGCCAAAGGGCTTGATCTGATGATCAGCGCAAAAAGAGATGACTTCCCGCTATTTCGGGGTGATGCAAGGCGCCTGAGGCAGGTGCTCCACAACCTGGTTTCCAATGCGATCAAATTCACCTCCGAAGGTCATATCTCGATTGAGGTCGATTTTGACGCGGAAGATGACGAGGGGAGGGGCAAAGGCCTTTGCCTGATCGTCCGAGATACTGGGATCGGCATCCCCGTTTCGGCACATGCGAGAATATTTGAACCATTTGGCCAAGCTGAGAACAATACAAGCCAGTCTTTTGGTGGAACGGGTCTAGGCCTGTCCATCTCAAGAAAGTTTTGTCGCGCGATGGGCGGTGATCTGACGGTTGAAAGCTCCGCAGGGCAAGGCACGGCGTTTCGGATCAGTTTGCCCTTGAAAAGCGTTGCAAGAAAGCCCGCTGGGCAAGCTGCTATTGAAGACAGTGAGTCCATCAATTTGGACCATTCGGAACTTCGGGTCTTGGTGGTTGATGACAACAGCACAAACCGGCTCATTCTGCGCCGTTTCTTGTCCGGGTTGGGTGTCAAACCGGTCGAGTTCAGCAATGGTCAGGCGGTCTTGAATCATATGAAGGAAAATGACGCCGATCTGATCCTAATGGATATCCGTATGCCTGGGATGAACGGGGTTGAAACCACGCAGGCCCTGCACGAAATTCCCAGATTGAAGGCGACCGGCCTGCCGCTGATTGTTGCTGTTACGGCCAATGTTCTCAGCGATCAGATCAGTGAATATGAGGCGGCTGGGATGACCCGCGTGCTCGCCAAACCGGTATCCAAAACCGAATTGTCGGAGGTCGTCAACGAGGCGGCGCGGTGCAAATCGGAAAGTGCAGATGTAGGCGTCACGTCGGCAGTTGCCTGAAATCGGTTAAAATCCAGGGATCGAAGTCCAAAAAAGCGATTTTGCACTTGGCATTTGCAGCTCACGGGACTAGGTCAAGCCATGCTTCAGAGCGCGTGATTCGTCCCGCGCTCTTTTGCGTTTCGTCCGAGATGGCGGGTAAGGGCTCTAAACCCTTGTAATTCCTGCCTGAGACGGGATCAGACCAGATTGACCGAGGGCCATGGGCTCCGGGCGGTTTGCGCGTCCCGTTAATCGAAGGACCCAACCGCCGGAGCGATCCGGTTGACTGAGCCGGGAGGGAAACTTCCCAAAATTGGAGTAAAACTGTGGATAGAGCCCAGAAAGAGAAAGTGGTCGAGGAACTCGGCCAAATCTTTGAAAGCTCTGGCGTGGTGGTCGTTAGCCATTACGAAGGTCTCACAGTTGCTGAGATGCAGGACTTGCGCGCGCGTATGCGCGATGCTGGTGGGTCCGTTCGCGTCGCCAAGAACAGGCTCGCCAAGATTGCCCTTGATGGAAAGCCATGTGCAAACATCGCTGATCACCTGACGGGCATGACCGTTCTTTCCTATTCCGAGGATCCGGTCGCGGCTGCGAAAGTGGTCGTCGATTATGCCAAGGATAACGACAAGCTCAAAATTCTGGGCGGGTCGATGGGCGAGAACGCGTTGGACACCGCCGGTGTGGTCGAGGTTTCCAAGATGCCGTCCCGCGAGGAGCTTATTGCTTCCATCGTCGGCGGCATCGGGGCACCCGCTTCCAACATCGCCGGGGCCATTGGCGCACCTGCTTCGAACATCGCGAGCATCCTGTCCACAATCGAGGACAAGGCGGCCGCCTAAAGCAACGAGAGACCGACGTAGGGTTGAAACCAAAACGTTGGAACACATCTAAGGAAACGGAAACAGTAATATGGCTGATCTGAAGAAACTTGCAGAAGAGATCGTGGGCCTGACCCTTCTCGAAGCACAAGAACTGAAAACCATCCTCAAAGACGAGTATGGCATCGAGCCCGCCGCTGGCGGTGCAGTGATGGTTGCTGGCGGTGCCGCCGGTGGCGACGCTGGCGCAGCAGCAGCTGAGGAGAAATCTGAGTTTGACGTGATCCTGGTTGCCGCTGGCGCCCAGAAGATCAACGTCATCAAAGAGGTTCGCGGCATCACCGGTCTCGGCCTCAAAGAAGCAAAAGACCTCGTCGAAGCTGGCGGCAAAGCTGTCAAAGAAGGCGTCGACAAGGCAGAAGCAGAAGAGATCAAAGGCAAGCTGGAAGCAGCTGGCGCTGAGGTCGAACTCAAATAATCGCTTGTCCGCCCTGATGGGCGGCCTCGCGAGGCGGTCCCGCAAGGGAGCGATGAGCGACAAGATACAAGCTGGACCTGGGCAAAATCCGGGTCCGGCTTTCCGCGTCTCAGAGAGGGCCTTTCTGGCCAAGACCTTCTCTAAGGAGCGGTAAACGGTTCGGGAGCGTGCCCGTGGGACGGCACGCAGGTATTGAACCGGCCCCCTTAGTCCAAGTGGCGCAGCATCAGGCCCCGAGATGCTTCGCTTCGAGGAAGTGAAAGGCGACGACGAGCATGTCTCAGACATTTGTAGGTCACAAACGTATCCGCAAATATTTCGGCAAAATCCGCGAAGTTCTGGAAATGCCGAACCTCATTGAAGTTCAAAAATCCTCTTACGATCTGTTTCTGAATTCCGGCGACCAGCCCGAGCCGATGGATGGCGAAGGCATCAAGGGCGTGTTCCAATCGGTCTTCCCGATCAAGGATTTCAACGAAACAGCCGTTCTGGAGTTCGTGAAATACGAGCTCGAAGACCCGAAATACGACGTCGAAGAATGTCAGCAGCGCGACATGACCTATTCTGCGCCGCTGAAGGTCACACTTCGCCTGATCGTCTTCGATATCGATGAAGACACCGGCGCGCGTTCGGTCAAGGACATCAAGGAACAGGACGTCTTCATGGGCGACATGCCCCTGATGACCCCGAACGGTACCTTCATCGTGAATGGCACAGAGCGGGTGATCGTCTCCCAGATGCACCGCTCTCCGGGTGTGTTCTTCGACCACGACAAAGGCAAAACGCACTCCTCCGGCAAACTGCTTTTTGCCTGCCGCATCATCCCCTATCGCGGCTCCTGGCTGGACTTTGAGTTCGACGCCAAGGACATCGTGCATGCCCGCATCGACCGCCGTCGGAAGCTCCCCGTTTCCACGCTGCTCTATGCGCTCGGCCTCGATCAGGAAGGCATCATGGATGCCTATTACGACACGGTCGATTTCCGCCAAATCAAGAAGAAGAAAGGTTGGGCCACCAAGTTCTTCCCTGAGCGGATCAAGGGCACCAAGCCTGCCGCCGACATCATTGATGCCAAAACTGGCGATGTGATTGCCGAGGCGGGCAAGAAAGTCACCCCGCGTGCGGTCAAGAAACTGATCGACGATGGCAAGGTCACTGAAATCCTGCTGCCGTTTGAAGGCATCTTAGGTCGTTTTGTGGCGAAAGACATCATCAACGAAGAGACCGGCGAGATCTGGGTCGAAGCGGGTGATGAGCTGACCTGGGAACTCGACAAAGAGGGCGAGGTTACCGGCGGCACGCTAAAAACCCTGCTCGACAATGGTGTGACGGACATCCCCGTGCTCGACATCGACAATGTCAATGTCGGTCCCTACATGCGCAATACCGTTGCGGTGGATAAGAACTTCAGCCGCGAAACCGCGCTGATGGACATCTACCGCGTGATGCGTCCGGGCGAACCGCCGACCGTCGAGGCCGCATCGGCGCTCTTTGACACGCTGTTCTTCGATGCGGAGCGCTACGACCTCTCCGCCGTGGGCCGCGTGAAGATGAACATGCGTCTCGATCTTGATGCGGAAGACACCGTGCGCACCCTGCGCAAGGAAGACATCGTCGCCTGTATCAAGGCGCTTGTTGACCTGCGCGACGGTCGCGGCGACGTGGACGATATCGACCACCTCGGCAATCGTCGTGTCCGCTCCGTCGGTGAGCTGATGGAGAACCAGTATCGCGTGGGCCTCCTGCGGATGGAGCGTGCAATCAAGGAACGCATGTCCTCGGTCGAGATCGACACGGTGATGCCGCAAGACTTGATCAACGCCAAACCCGCCGCGGCAGCTGTACGTGAATTCTTCGGTTCTTCACAGCTCTCGCAATTCATGGACCAGACGAACCCACTGTCGGAAGTCACCCACAAACGCCGTCTCTCGGCGCTTGGCCCCGGTGGTCTGACGCGTGAGCGCGCAGGCTTTGAGGTCCGCGACGTGCACCCGACCCATTACGGTCGTATGTGTCCGATTGAAACGCCGGAAGGGCCGAATATCGGTCTGATCAACTCGCTGGCTACTTTTGCCCGCGTGAACAAATACGGCTTCATCGAAACACCGTATCGCAAGGTGGAAAACGGCAAGGTGACCGACGAGGTTCACTACATGTCCGCCACCGAGGAGATGCGCCACACGGTTGCTCAGGCAAACGCGACGCTGGATGAGAAGGGCAATTTCATCAACGATCTGGTGTCCACACGCCAGTCGGGTGAGTACATGCTCGCGCAGCGAGAAAGCGTTGATTTGATTGACGTTTCTCCGAAGCAGTTGGTCTCCGTTGCGGCCTCGCTCATTCCGTTTCTGGAAAATGACGACGCCAACCGGGCTCTGATGGGCTCGAACATGCAACGTCAGGCTGTGCCTCTTTTGCAGGCAGATGCTCCTTATGTGGGCACCGGGATCGAGGGTGTTGTGGCCACCGACTCCGGCGCGGCGATCCAGGCCAAACGCGGCGGGATCATCGACCAGGTGGATGCACAGCGTATCGTTGTGCGCGTGACCGACGATATCGACGCGGGCGACGCTGGCGTGGACATTTACCGTCTGCGCAAGTTCCAGCGGTCGAACCAGAACACCTGCATCAACCAGCGTCCGCTGGTGAAGGTGGGCGATATGGTCTCCGCCGGTGAGGTCATCGCCGATGGCCCGTCCACGGATATGGGTGAGCTGGCTCTGGGTAAAAACGTGCTCGTCGCGTTCATGCCCTGGAACGGCTACAACTACGAGGACTCGATCCTGATCTCCGAGCGCATCGCGCGTGATGACGTCTTCACCTCGATCCACATCGAGGAATTCGAGGTCGCCGCCCGTGACACCAAGCTTGGGCCTGAGGAAATCACCCGCGATATTCCAAACGTCGGCGAGGAAGCCCTGCGCAACCTCGACGAGGCTGGTGTTGTCTACATTGGCGCCGACGTGGAGCCGGGCGATATCCTCGTGGGCAAGATCACACCGAAGGGCGAAAGCCCGATGACGCCGGAAGAAAAACTTCTGCGCGCTATCTTTGGGGAGAAAGCCTCCGACGTGCGCGATACCTCGCTTCGCGTGAAACCCGGTGACTTCGGCACCGTCGTTGAGGTCCGCGTCTTCAACCGCCACGGCGTTGAGAAAGACGAACGGACTCTGCAAATCGAGCGTGAGGAAGTCGAACGCCTCGCTCGCGACCGCGACGACGAAATGGCGATCCTGGAACGCAACATCTATGCCCGTCTTCAGGGCATGATCCTCGGGAAAACGGCTGTCAAAGGCCCAAAAGGCGTGAAGCCGAAATCGGAAATCACCGAGGAACTGCTGGAAATGCTCAGCCGCGGCCAGTGGTGGCAGCTTGCTCTTGAGAAAGAGGAAGACGCCGCACAGGTCGAAGCCCTCAACGCGCAATATGAGGCGCAGAAGCGCTCTCTCGAAGCGCGGTTCGAGGACAAGGTCGAGAAGGTCCGCCGCGGCGACGATCTGCCTCCGGGCGTGATGAAGATGGTCAAGGTCTTCGTGGCTGTGAAGCGCAAGCTGCAACCCGGCGACAAGATGGCCGGTCGTCACGGCAACAAGGGTGTGATCTCGAAGGTTGTTCCGATGGAAGACATGCCGTTCCTCGAAGACGGAACGCCTGTCGACTTCTGCCTCAATCCGCTCGGCGTGCCGTCGCGGATGAACGTTGGGCAGATCCTCGAGACGCATATGGGCTGGGCCGCCCGTGGTCTGGGTCTCAAAATCGACGACGCGCTGGATGAATTCCGCCGCTCCGGCGATGCTGAGCCTGTCCGCGATGCGCTCAAGCACGCCTATGGTGACGAGACCTACAAGGACGCCTTCGGCAAGATGAAGACCGAGGACATGATTGAAAGTGCAGAAGCTGTTCGCAGCGGTGTGCCGATCGCAACCCCGGTCTTTGACGGTGCCAAAGAGGCGGACGTCAACGATGCGCTGGAACGGGCCGGGTTCGACCAATCCGGTCAGTCGATCCTCTATGATGGTCGCACGGGTGAGCAGTTTGCGCGCCCTGTAACCGTCGGTGTGAAGTATCTCCTGAAACTTCACCACCTGGTCGACGACAAGATCCACGCCCGGTCTACCGGTCCATACTCGCTTGTCACGCAGCAGCCACTGGGTGGTAAAGCCCAGTTCGGCGGCCAGCGCTTCGGTGAGATGGAGGTCTGGGCTTTGGAAGCTTACGGCGCCGCTTACACCTTGCAGGAAATGCTGACGGTGAAATCGGACGACGTGGCAGGCCGGACCAAGGTCTACGAGTCGATCGTCAAGGGTGAGGACAATTTCGAAGCCGGCGTACCGGAATCGTTCAACGTTCTCGTCAAAGAGGTCCGGGGTCTCGGCCTCAACATGGAACTCCTGGATGCGGACGACGATGAGCCCGCCAGCGATATCGCAGCGGAGTGAGGATTATCATGACAGCAATGGTATCCACGCTCGCTGTGAGCGGATTCGCAGGTTGCACTCCGGCACAGCAAGGAGTTGTGCCAGGTACGGTAAGTGTCAAAGAGATCGAGCTTTCCGAGAGACAGAGTAGATCCGGCGGAACGCACCAGATTTCGGTGATCGAGCCGGTGAGTGAAGAAGAAGTCTCGCGGATAGCTTCTCAGGCGTGCAATCTGCCGAAACCTGTAAGCGTCGATAAATTAACCGTCGAAGACAACCTGTTGATCGAAGGCCTCATTGTCGGAGTTCAGGGCGTTTCGGAGACAGTTTACACAATCAAATGCCCGGAACCTGGAAAGGACACCCAATGAACCAGGAACTGACAACTAACCCGTTCAACCCGCTGCAAGCGCCGAAAACCTTTGACGAAATCAAGGTCTCTCTCGCGTCGCCTGAGCGCATCCTGAGCTGGTCCTATGGCGAGATCAAGAAGCCAGAGACCATCAACTACCGGACCTTCAAACCTGAGCGTGACGGTCTGTTCTGCGCCCGTATTTTTGGGCCGATCAAGGACTACGAATGTCTCTGCGGCAAATATAAGCGCATGAAATATCGCGGCGTCGTCTGCGAGAAATGCGGTGTCGAGGTGACGCTCCAGAAGGTGCGCCGCGAGCGCATGGGCCATATTGAGCTGGCCGCACCGGTGGCTCACATCTGGTTCCTCAAGTCGCTCCCCTCCCGCATCGGTCTGATGCTGGACATGACGCTGCGCGATCTGGAACGCATTCTCTACTTCGAGAACTACGTGGTGATCGAGCCGGGCCTCACCGACCTGACCTATGGCCAACTGATGAGCGAGGAAGAATTCCTCGACGCGCAAGACGCGTACGGCATGGACGCTTTCACTGCCAATATCGGTGCCGAAGCGATCCGCGAAATGCTGGCGGCGATTGATCTTGAAGCTGAAGCCGAGCAACTGCGCGAAGACCTCGCAGAAGCCACTGGCGAGCTTAAGCCCAAGAAGATCATCAAGCGCCTCAAGCTGGTTGAGAACTTCATCGAGTCCGGCAACCGCCCGGAATGGATGGTTCTGACCGTCGTGCCTGTGATCCCGCCAGAACTGCGCCCGCTGGTGCCGCTGGATGGTGGCCGCTTCGCGACGTCGGACCTCAACGACCTCTACCGTCGTGTGATCAACCGCAACAACCGTCTGAAGCGCCTGATCGAGCTGCGCGCACCTGACATCATCGTCCGCAACGAGAAGCGGATGTTGCAGGAATCCGTCGATGCGCTCTTCGACAACGGTCGCCGTGGCCGTACCATCACCGGTGCGAACAAGCGCCCGCTGAAATCGCTCTCGGATATGCTCAAAGGCAAACAGGGTCGTTTCCGCCAGAACCTGCTCGGCAAACGCGTCGACTTCTCGGGCCGTTCGGTCATCGTGACCGGGCCGGAATTGAAACTGCACCAGTGCGGTCTGCCGAAAAAAATGGCGCTCGAGCTGTTTAAACCCTTTATTTACAGTCGGTTGGAGGCCAAGGGCCTGTCTTCCACTGTGAAGCAAGCGAAGAAACTGGTCGAGAAAGAGCGTCCGGAAGTTTGGGACATCCTCGATGAGGTGATCCGCGAGCATCCTGTCCTTCTGAACCGCGCACCGACGCTGCACCGCCTCGGCATTCAGGCATTTGAGCCGGTTCTGATCGAAGGCAAAGCAATCCAGTTGCACCCGCTCGTTTGTTCGGCATTCAACGCCGACTTCGACGGCGACCAGATGGCTGTTCACGTGCCGCTCTCGCTGGAAGCCCAGCTTGAAGCCCGCGTTCTGATGATGTCCACGAACAATGTTCTGTCGCCAGCCAACGGCGCACCGATTATCGTGCCGTCGCAGGACATGATCCTCGGCCTCTATTACATCTCGATGGAGCGCGAGGGCATGAAGGGCGAAGGCATGGTCTTTGCCAATGCCGAAGAGGTTGAGCATGCGCTTGATTCAGGTGAGGTGCATCTGCACGCCAAGATCACCTGCCGGATGCCGCAGATCGACGAAGAGGGCAACGAGGTGATGGTCCGCTATGAGACCACGCCCGGTCGTGTCCGCCTCGGCGCGCTTCTGCCGCTGAACGCGAAAGCGCCGTTTGAGCTGGTCAACCAGCTTCTGCGCAAGAAGGAAGTCCAGCAGGTCATCGACACCGTCTACCGCTACTGCGGTCAGAAGGAGTCGGTCATCTTCTGCGACCAGATCATGTCGATGGGCTTCAAGGAGGCCTTCAAGGCCGGCATCTCCTTTGGCAAGGACGACATGCTGATCCCCGACACCAAATGGACCATCGTGGATGATACGCGCGGTCAGGTGAAAGAGTTCGAACAGCAGTACATGGACGGCCTTATCACCCAGGGTGAGAAGTACAACAAGGTGATCGACGCCTGGTCGAAATGCAACGATCAGGTCACCGACGCCATGATGTCTTCGATCTCTGCGCTGCCGAAAGACGAAGACGGGGCCGAACAGGAACCGAACTCGGTCTACATGATGGCGCATTCCGGCGCCCGTGGCTCGGTCACACAGATGAAGCAGCTCGGCGGGATGCGCGGCCTGATGGCCAAACCGAACGGTGAGATCATCGAGACACCGATCATCTCGAACTTCAAGGAAGGCCTGACCGTGCTGGAGTACTTCAACTCCACCCACGGCGCGCGGAAGGGTTTGTCGGATACGGCTTTGAAAACGGCCAACTCCGGTTACCTGACTCGTCGTCTGGTTGACGTCGCTCAGGACTGCATCGTGCGCATGCCCGATTGCGGAACCGATCGCTACATCAACGCGCGTGCGGCGGTGAATGACGGTGAGGTGGTCGCCACCATCGGCGAGCGCTTGCTGGGTCGTGTTGCTGCTGAGGACGTGTTGGTGCCTGGCACCGACGAGGTGATCGTCTCCGAAGGCGAGTTGATCGACGAACGCAAAGCCGACATCATCGACGAGCACAATATCGCAACCGTGAAGATGCGCTCGCCGCTAACCTGTGAGGCGGAAGAGGGCGTTTGTGCCAAGTGCTACGGTCGTGACCTCGCCCGTGGCACCATGGTGAACACCGGCGAAGCTGTCGGCATCATCGCGGCGCAGTCCATCGGTGAACCCGGCACGCAGCTGACGATGCGGACCTTCCACATCGGTGGTGTTGCCCAAGGTGGTCAGCAATCGTTCCTTGAGGCCTCTCAGGAAGGTAAAGTCGCCTTTGAGAACGCCAATATCCTCAAGAACGAGGCGGGCGAGCATATCGTCATGGGCCGCAACATGCAGCTCACCATCACCGACGACAACGATGTCGAACGGGCCCGTCACAAGATCGGCTATGGCTCGAAACTACACGTCAAGGACAAGGCCAAGGTCAAGCGCGGCGACAAGCTGTTCGAATGGGACCCCTACACCCTGCCGATCATCGCCGAGAAAGACGGTAAGGCGAAATTCGTCGACCTCGTCTCCGGCATCGCTGTGCGTGATGAGACCGATGATGCGACGGGTATGACCCAGAAGATCGTCGTCGACTGGCGTGCGGCACCGAAAGGTAATGACCTCAAGCCCGAGATCATTATCGAAGGCAAGGATGGCGAACCGGTGCGTCTGGAGAACGGCAATCCGGCGACCTATCCGATGTCTGTCGATGCGATCCTCTCGGTCGAAGACGGTCAAGAGATCAAGGCCGGTGACACCATCGCGCGGATCCCGCGTGAAGGTGCGAAGACGAAGGACATCACCGGTGGTCTGCCGCGTGTGGCCGAACTCTTTGAGGCGCGTCGTCCGAAAGATCACGCCATCATCGCCGAAATCGACGGCTATGTGCGCTTTGGCAAGGACTACAAG
Source organism: Paracoccaceae bacterium (assembly GCA_028284705.1). Taxonomy (GTDB): domain Bacteria; phylum Pseudomonadota; class Alphaproteobacteria; order Rhodobacterales; family Rhodobacteraceae; genus Litoreibacter. Next base: position 21,178 of record JANQRE010000045.1, read on the forward strand.
AACAAGCGCCGTATCGCCATCGAACCCGCTGACGAGACCATGGAAAAGGTCGAGTACATGGTGCCGAAGGGCAAGCACATCCCCGTCGCTGAGGGTGATTTCGTCCAGAAGGGCGACTACATCATGGACGGCAACCCTGCGCCGCACGACATCCTGTCCATCATGGGTGTCGAGGCCTTGGCTGACTACATGATCGACGAGGTTCAGGACGTCTATCGCCTGCAAGGTGTGAAGATCAACGACAAGCACATCGAGGTGATCGTTCGCCAGATGCTGCAGAAGTGGGAGATCCTCGACAGCGGTACCACGACGCTTCTGAAAGGCGAGCATGTGGACAAGGCGGAGTTCGACGCAGCCAACGAGAAGGCGATTGCCAAAGGCGGTAAGCCTGCAGCGGGCGAGCCGATCCTGCTTGGCATCACCAAGGCGTCCCTCCAGACCCGCTCCTTCATCTCCGCGGCTTCGTTCCAGGAGACGACGCGCGTGCTGACCGAGGCTTCGACCCAAGGCAAGCGCGACAAGCTAATTGGCCTGAAAGAGAACGTCATCGTCGGCCGTCTGATCCCGGCCGGTACCGGCGGTGCGACCCAAAAGGTTCGCCGCATCGCGCAAGATCGCGACAATGTCGTGATCGAGGCGAAGAAGGCGGAGGCCGAAGCGGCCCTCGCGCTCGCCGCGCCGGAAGGCGACATCTCGGCAGATGACGTCATCGGCGGCGACGAGTTCGACAACCTCGTGGTCGACACGCCGGAAAGCCGCGACGAGTAAGCCACTGGTTCTCATGAACACCCAAAAGCCCCGCCAATTGGCGGGGCTTTTTTTTCGACGTGCTGCTGTTGTCCGTTACGGATCGCTTGAAAGATAAATACCAGGGTGCGCCGTCATGAACTGAAGAAGTTCACGGAGCTCTCGGCGAAGTTCCTTTGTCTGGGCGTGGCGGAGCTTCAATTGGACGGCTTCGACGGCGCGCTCCCAATTGGCAAGTGCCTTTGTATTGGTGCGGTTTTGGGTCATATCTTTACCCTCCAACCAAATGCGAGACGGTCTCAGGAAACGTCGCGAGCGCGAAATACAACGCGGCCAACACGTGATATATCAAACCGGTTAGATGGTTCAGAAAGAGAACCAGGCCCGACAAAATAACCAGTGATGGTAGGTAAGTTTTGGTGTCTTCATTCATTGGATACCTCAATAAGCTGCATGAATTGATGTTTTGATTGTGAGGTGTTTCCAGAGTCTGCGCATAGTTCAATTTGGTCGAAAACACAGAAAAAATTGTAGTTTCCGGCTGGTTTCTGCAAATCCGGAAAGCAAAAAGACTCCACTTACCGAAGAGGTTATTGCAATTATCACATAAACTCTCTGAGGGAGGGGCTGATGTCGAATTCGGGTGATTCTGGAAAGTCCGGCGGTCGACCGCCGAAGATAGATGACCCAGAACAACAGGATTTGATCGCAAGAAACTGGATCGAAAGCTGTTCGCGCGGAGAGTTCGCCATTCCGCAGAAATTGCGGGAGCGGTTCGATGCAGCCGATATCGACGCGGACAACCGTGCGATTAAGACCGTGCTGCAACGGCTTGTGGCGGCAGGCAGGATCGAGATGCGCCTCGACGCGCAGGATGTTGTGCCGACCCGCGACATGGACCTTGAGGAGGCGTTACAGCGGCGTTGGCCAAATGTCGCGAAATTCTATGTTTTTGATCTCTCCACCGTCCATCAAGATGCAAAGCACAAAATGCTCTCTCGCGGTTTTGCGCCGTATTTTCTGCGCAAGGAAGTGGCCGGGAAGTATCGCTCTTTCGGGATCGGTTCGGGAAAAACCGTCAGCTGTTTCGCGTCTGAAATCGAACGGCTGGCCAGCACCCGCCTGCAGCCCGTTGCTGCGCGATGGGGAGAGCGTGACATCGAAGTGTATTCGCTGGCAGGAAGTATCTTTCGGGGCGCGATGGGCGGTCCTTTCGATGCAGACAACAACGCCCATAGATTTGGCGCTGCGATAGGTGCACATGCCGTGAATTTGGTTGATCTGCCAATTGCGATTACTCAATTGGAGGAGGAAGCGAATGTCTCCCGCGCCGAGAAGGACCGAGTGTGGCTACTCGAGGCGAAGCGCAAGCTGCTTGATCGCAAGAAAGCCGCCCGCGCGTCGATCCTGGGTGGGTTCAAGGATCAACGCGACGACCCGGGCGAGCAATCGGATAAGATTCTCAAAAATATGAAATCGGCGCTGTTGCCGCATCTTCCCGAAATGTCGGTTCTTGGGGTCGGCACCTGGAATGGTGGCCACGCGCTGCACGATTATTCCCACGCCCTTGACCGCGTGAGGGAGGAGTATGCAACCTCGCTGCAGGCGCTGGATACTGAATTCCGAGAGTTGAATGCCCTGGTGGCGTTCGTCTGGAGATATGTGCGCGATAAATACGGTATCGACTGGATTTGTCTGGGAGATATCGGGAACCGCCTCTTTTCCATTGAGCGTCCACCGGTTGCCGCCAAGGACCCGGTACTCGCCTTGATCTTGCAGGAGGTCGATGACCTGATCTCAACGCGCGTTAATCCCCGGCTGGTAACGATCTCAAAGTCGCTCTTGCGTCTATCATCAGGTCTCGTGCTGATGGCCTGCGGCAAGAAGCATTGGGCTGTGCGAAGCATGTTGAACCGGACCATCGTGCGTTTCGATCACGTCTGCATCGATACCGAAATCGCGATTGGTCTGATGGGAGACTAATGGTCTCTGAGCGGATCGCAAAAAAGGCCCCACAAATTGTGGAGCCCTTTAATGTGTTTGTTATCGCTCAGCTCTCTGAACCGACCGCAAAATGGGCCGCCATCGTGTCGGCTGCGCGCGTGACGTCTTCAGGATTGTCGTAGAAGTCGAACTGCGTGACATCTTCCAGCATCCGCAGTGTTGCCTCGCCAGCAAACCCCTCCAGGAAGCTGCGCACACCTTGCGGGATCGCGGCGGCTTCGGAATGCACAACGGCCAGGGGTTGCGTCAGACGGTTGGGGTCGTCGGCAGGATGATAGGTCAGCCAACCTTCCCAACCTGCATTGTTCCACTGGTTGTCATATTCCGGGATCGCGCCGCGGTCGGCCTCGTAGTAGTAACCGCCGATCGGCATCAGAACGCCTTCCGCACCTTCGGGACCCGCAGCCGGGATGATTTGTCCGCCGGCAGCTTCCGCGGCGCGGGACATATCGATCAGGCCGGAAACCCCTTCGGCACCGCCATAGACCGCCTCCACGATTTCTTCGTTTTGCAACCAGGGCGCCACGAGGCCGATCCGGCTGACCAGATCGTTCCCGGCGACAGCGTCGATCATGTATCCGGCAGAGGCGCAAATCCCCAGACCATTGATCCGGTCCGCATCAACTTCCGGCAGCGTCGCCACGAAATCAAACGCGGCACGGATGTCAGAGGTTTTGGTTTCCGGGCTTTCAACGAAACGGACATTTTGCGGCAGGTCACCGGACTTGCCCCAGCCGCGGAAGTCGAAGGTGAAGGCGGCAAAGCCCCGCTCGACCATCTGTTCGGCATAGACGCGTGGCATTTGCTCCTCGACGGTTGTCCAGGCGCCGGTGACAACAACGGCGGGCAGGGCGGAGCCGTCATGGTTTTCGGGCAGGTACAGCGTGCCTGACAGTCTCGCGCCTTCATTTTCGAAGGTGACGGTGCGGGTTTCCACTTGGGCAATGGCCGAGGTTGTGGCCATCAAAGCGGCGGCGGCGGTCAAAGCTACTTTTTTCATATCTCAGATATCCTGTGAGTTTGGGTTCTTGGATGTGGTGGGATTACGATCCAGGGGTGTTCCGGACGAAGGGGTTGCCGCGTTCGGCAGTGGCGGTGAAGGTCATGGCGTTCACTTTCCAACCGTCGTCTTCCCGCACGAAGCCGTGCTCATAAGTGCCCCAGACTTCCCAGAGCGCCTCGCCGCCGTTTTCCTGCAATGCGCCACGCTCCATGCGGTTCCAGGCATAACCGTGGGACAGCATCGTGGCCGCACCCTCGCCATGGAAGGTCACGCGATGATTACCCCGCAGATGGAAGGAGGTTTTCTCCTCCGTCAGGTTCGACGACCACCCGGCGATCAAGGCGTCTGCGGGGATCGTGGCGGGCTCTCCGCCGACCAGCGACGTGAAGTCCACCGTGATCTCATCGGTGAAGAAGCTGCGGGTGAGCGCCCAATCCTTGGCGTCTACGCCTGCGTCGATGGCGTCGGCGATGCGCACCATCTCGGCTTGGGCGATGAGGGTCTCGGTGGTGATCGGGGTGCCTGCGAGGGCAGGGGTGTCGGCCGCGATGGCACTTGATGCTACAAGGGATGCTGCGGCTGTCAGGGTTGCGAATTTCATTGGTGTATCTCCCGGTTTCGTCACTTGGGCGTCTGGCCCGATGACAAAAGAGATACGGCGCGCGGTCGGCGATTAATTGAACCGCTCTGCGCGAGTTTTGCACGATCCTGCTTTTTTGAGGATGTCCGCCTAAGCTGCCTTTCCGGCCCGGAACTGGCGCGGCGTTTGGCCGGTAACCTGCTTGAAGCTGCGCGAGAAATGAGCCTGATCGGCAAAGCCGCAGGCCAGCGCGATGTCGCCCAAGGGACGTGTCGCATCCTCCATCATCGCGATCGCCTGCTCGATGCGGTAGGCGAGCACATATTGCATCGGTGTGGAGCCAAGCGTCTCCTTGAACACTCGGGCAAAATGCGACGGGCTCATCCCCGCTTCGCGCGCCAAATCCTCTACCGATATCGTCTGGTCCAACCGTGCGCGAATGACGGCCAGAACCCGTTTGTAGTGATCGGAGGTGAACTTTGCCGACAGCGCGACCTCTTCGGGGCGGCGTTTGCCGTAGCGCTGCAGAAGTTTCACCAGCAGCACCCGGCTCATCGCCTCAAACATCACTCCCGACGAGATATCGTCGCTTTCCAGCGCATCGCGCAGCATCACGCCCGCAGCACAGAGGTCGGGATCGGAAAATTGCGGCTCGTCGTGAAACTGCTGGCGATCGAGCAGCATGCCCAACTCGGTCTGCGCAAATTTTTCGACCCGTGCGGGATCGAGTGTGACGATGATAACGTCCGATTTCGCAAACCAACGCCATCCTGACCGCATGCCTGCGGGCGTCACGATGATATCGTCCTTCTCAAGCGTGAAATCCCGCATGACGCCATCACGAATGTTCTGCACCCGATGCGCATTTGCTTGCAGGTTCAGCACGATGTGATGCTCGGCAAAGACATCCTCCGGCATCGCGTCTGGTTCAGCCTGAAAATAGCGGACCGACATGAGCGCGGCGGCGGAGGTGTGCTCCATCTCATCGCTGTTGAGCAGGGGAAGCGAGGGGTAAATCTCTTGATATCGGCGCGGCATCGGGTTTGGGTCCTTTGTCCGGAGCATAGCACGCGCACCCGTTGCGACCAGCTTCTCCGGCGGGCGCCAGAGTAGGCTCTGGGCATCCTTAAAAACCCCTGCTACCGCTGCTGCCATGGGACTGACGGACAACATGCGCGGCGCGGCGTTTATGACGGGCTCGATGACCGCCTTCACGCTGAACGATGTGGCGATGAAGATGCTCGCGCCGGATATGCCGCTTTTTCAGGCGATCCTATTGCGCAGCTTGATCGTCTTTGTGCTGATGATCGCGCTGATCCGGCTGCAAAACAGGCCATTTCAGAGGATCGGTCGTCGCGATTGGTCGCTGATCCTGACCCGTGGCGCAGTTGAGCTACTCGCGATCTTTCTGTTCCTCACGGCGCTTTTCAACATGCCGATTGCGAATGCGACGGCAATCCTGCAGGTACTGCCACTGACGGTATCCCTCGCAGCCGCAGTGTTTCTGAACGAGCCCATCGGCTGGCGTCGTATCGCCGCAATCCTGATCGGGTTCGTGGGCGTGATGCTGATCATCCGTCCGGGTACGGAGGGGTTCACGATCTATTCGCTCTATGCTCTGGGCGCCGTCATCTGCGTAACCTTTCGCGATCTGGCCGCGCGGCAACTCTCCCCCGATGTGCCGACCAATCAGGTGGCACTGGTGACGGTGGTGATGATCGGGCTGGGCAGCGCCGTTGCTAGCTTCTGGAGTCCGTGGGTCGCCCCCACAGGCAATATGCTCGGCCTTCTGGCGATAGCCTCAGCCTTCGTCATCGGCGGTTACATCTTCTCCATCTCCGCGATGCGGGTGGGGGAGATCGGGTTCGTCACACCCTTCCGCTACTCAGGCCTTCTGGTCGCGATCATCGTGGGTTTCCTTTTCTTCGACGAGTGGCCGGATTTCTGGACACTGACCGGCAGTGCAATTGTGGTCGCGACCGGGATTTTCACCTTGATGCGCGAGCAAAGAGCCGCGCGGGCCGCGACCTAACCGGTCATATAGGCCCGCATGACATCTGTGTCGCGGCTGGTCAGGCAGGGCGCGGCGGTCTCGTAAGCGCCATCGGCCAGGTGCGGGAAGAGTGTCAGCAACTCCTCCCGCGTCGCGTTGTCCAAAGAACTGATCGCCACGTCGCCGGGGAAAAAGCTTTCCGACAGCGTGCCTTCCGCCTCGATGATTTCATGGGCATCGAACATTAGGTGGACATATTCCACATCCGCCATTTCGACCTGTGCCACACCGGGCAGACCGACCAAGTGCTTCGCGGCCACCAGAACGGCTTCGGCGGAGAACAACAGTTCCGGGCCCTTGCCTTCAATCAACATCCGATGCTGCGGGGAGACCATCAATTCGCGTGTATTGCCAACGGCACCTTTGGCGAACCGGATCGGAGCGAGGGATCCCGTGCCGTCCACAACCGTCATGCCGACCCAGCGGACTTCCTTCACCCCATCGCGGGTCCAGACCTCATCGCCAGGATCAAGCTCTTCGATGGGCACCAGCCCGGCGGGCGTGCGCACCAAAGTGCCAGCGACAAAGCAGGGGATGAATTCCTCGTACTCGCTATCGCCGTTATTGGAGCCGCTGGTTTTGACGTATTTCACGCCGGGCACGAGGAAATCGTCGGTGGCAAAGCCCCAGACATCCTGAGTGATGCCATCCTTGGAGAACACCGTCAGGCGGATCGTCGGACCGGTTTCGTTTCCGTTGGCGTCCAATGCGCGCAGGAAGATGATCGACTCCGATTCAACCGGAGTGCCGGGTGCAACCAAACCACCGCCATCGATGATGGTGTGACCATCTTCGTCGTCATCTTCGAAAATGTCCGGGTCGCCGCCGGTGTCGTCAACTATGACATCTTGACGGCCAAAACCGGACTGAAATTCGAAGATCGTGCCGTTAGGTGTGTTGGAATTGTTGATGATCGGATTGCCGGGCGTGCCAAAAGGCGACGAGCCGTCGATCAAAAGTGCTTCGCTGTCAAACGCGAGCAGAGCGCGGGCGACCATGATGAATTCTCCGTAAGCGGGGGCAGCTACGTGTGTGTAATGCGTGTTTTATAGAGATTTGCGGGGAAAAGGTCTGCTCACGGTCCCGTGGGCTCCGGCGGATTCCGGCTGGACAATCTGTTTCCAAATCGAGGAAAATCGTGGCGTGAGTGCATGGGCCTTATTTTGTGGCAAAATGAAGGCGGCGGGCTGTTGTGCAACGACCTGAAATGATGCCGCTTCGCAACATATCTTCCAGCGAAATCCCGCTGGTTAACGGCAAAGGGGCGGCTGTTGACAGCCCAGGCGAACCCTTCTATTACGCGCGCACCTGAGGGTGGCCAGTTCGCCCGAAGGCATCATAACCGAAGTGATCACGCTGGGAGCGTTTTGAGAGCCCAGCCTCTGAGAATTCCGCCGCGCTGACCCCAGGTAGGGCTCTCTTCGCGGCTTCATCGTTTTGCGGACGCGCAAATCGGTGCCCGACAAAACCCCGAGGCGGCGCGCGTCTCTAGACAGAAAAGTTGCAATATAGGGAAGACCTGAATGCCAACGATCCAACAGCTGATCCGCAAACCGCGTCAGCCGAAACGTAAAGTCTCGAAGTCGCAGCACCTCGAGCAATGCCCGCAGAAGCGCGGCGTATGTACCCGCGTCTACACAACGACGCCGAAGAAACCGAACTCCGCTATGCGGAAAGTGGCCAAGGTTCGTCTGACGAACGGCTACGAGGTGATCTCCTACATCCCCGGTGAAAGCCATAACCTTCAGGAGCACTCCGTGGTTCTGATCCGTGGTGGTCGTGTGAAAGACCTTCCGGGTGTGCGCTATCACATTCTTCGCGGCGTTCTGGATACCCAAGGCGTCAAAGACCGTAAGCAGCGTCGTTCGAAATACGGCGCCAAGCGTCCTAAGTAAGGAGAGCGAGACATGTCACGTCGTCACGCCGCTGAAAAACGCGAAGTTCTGCCCGACGCCAAGTTCGGCGACCGCGTTCTGACCAAATTCATGAACAACCTGATGATCGACGGTAAGAAGTCGGTCGCAGAGCGCATCGTCTACAACGCCTTCGACCGCGTTGAAGACAAGCTGAAAAAAGCCCCCGTGGAAGTGTTCCACGAAGCGCTTGATCTGATCAAACCTTCTGTCGAAGTCCGCTCCCGCCGCGTCGGTGGTGCCACCTATCAGGTGCCCGTCGAAGTTCGTCCCGAGCGCCGCGAAGCACTTGCGATCCGCTGGCTCATCAAAGCCGCACGCGCGCGCAACGAGAACACGATGGAAGAGCGCCTCGCCGGAGAACTGATGGACGCCGTCAATTCCCGCGGTGCCGCCGTCAAGAAGCGCGAAGACACCCACAAGATGGCCGACGCCAACAAAGCGTTCAGCCACTACCGCTGGTAACCCCGAAAGAGAGCAGAGAAAATGGCACGCGATTATCCGCTGAACCGCTACCGCAACTTCGGGATCATGGCTCACATCGATGCAGGGAAGACCACCTGCTCTGAGCGTATCCTCTACTACACCGGCAAATCTCACAACATCGGTGAGGTGCATGACGGTGCCGCCACTATGGACTGGATGGAGCAGGAGCAGGAGCGTGGCATCACGATCACTTCTGCCGCGACCACCACCTTCTGGCAGCGTCAGGAAGAGCCCACCAACGAGGGCACGTCTGACACCAAATACCGGATGAACATCATCGACACGCCCGGCCACGTGGACTTCACCATCGAGGTTGAGCGTTCGCTCGCCGTGCTCGACGGTGCCGTCTGTGTGCTCGACGCCAATGCCGGTGTTGAACCCCAGACCGAAACCGTCTGGCGTCAGGCCGACCGCTACAAGGTGCCGCGCATCGTCTTCGTCAACAAGATGGACAAGATCGGCGCGGATTTCTTCAACTGCGTGAAGATGATCGAAGATCGTACCGGCGCGCGCGCCGTGCCCGTCGCTCTGCCCATCGGGGCCGAGAACGAGCTTGAAGGCCTGATCGACCTCGTCACCATGGAAGAGTGGCTCTGGCAGGGCGAAGACCTCGGCGCGTCCTGGATCAAGGGCCCGATCCGTGACAGCCTGAAAGCCCAGGCCGATGAGTGGCGCAACAAGATGATCGAAGCGGCCGTCGAAGAAGACGACGACGCGATGATGGAATATCTCGAAGGCAATGAGCCTGACGTCGATACCCTGCGCAAACTTCTGCGTAAGGGCACTCTGGCGCTGCATTTCGTGCCGGTTCTGGGGGGCTCTGCCTTCAAGAACAAAGGTGTTCAGCCGCTCTTGAACGCTGTGATCGACTACCTGCCGAGCCCGCTCGACGTGGTCGATTACATGGGCTTCAGACCCGGTGACGAAAACGAGGAGCGCAATATCGCCCGTCGTGCCGATGACGACATGGCGTTTTCCGCTCTCGCGTTCAAAATCATGAACGACCCGTTTGTCGGCTCTCTGACCTTCACCCGCATCTATTCGGGCACGCTGACCAAAGGCGGCTCGATGCTGAACTCGACCAAAGGCAAGAAAGAGCGCGTCGGTCGGATGATGATGATGCACTCCAACAACCGCGAGGAGATCGAAGAGGCATTTGCCGGCGACATCATCGCGTTGGCTGGTCTGAAGGACACTACGACCGGTGACACGCTCTGTGACGAGAAGGACCCGGTGGTTCTGGAAACCATGACCTTCCCCGATCCGGTGATCGAGATTGCCGTCGAGCCGAAGACGAAGAACGACCAGGAGAAGATGTCTCAGGGTCTGCAACGTCTGGCAGCCGAAGACCCATCCTTCCGTGTGGAGACCGACATCGAGTCCGGTCAGACCATCATGAAGGGCATGGGCGAATTGCACCTCGACATCCTCGTGGATCGCCTGAAGCGCGAGTTTAAGGTCGAGGCGAATATCGGTGCGCCGCAGGTGGCATATCGTGAAACGATCTCGAAAGAGGCCGAGATCACCTACACCCACAAGAAACAGTCCGGTGGCTCCGGTCAGTTTGCTGAGGTGAAGATGATCCTGAGCCCGACCGAGCCCGGCGAAGGGTATTCCTTCGAGAGTCGCATCGTTGGTGGTGCTGTGCCGAAGGAATATATCCCCGGTGTCGAGAAGGGCATCCAGTCGGTTATGGACTCCGGCCCGCTTGCTGGCTTCCCGGTGATCGACTTCAAGGTCGCCCTGATCGACGGTAAGTTCCACGACGTGGACTCCAGCGTTCTCGCCTTCGAAATCGCCGCCCGCATGGGCATGCGCGAAGGCATGAAGAAGGCCGGTGCGAAACTCCTCGAGCCGATCATGAAGGTCGAAGTGATCACGCCGGACGAATATACCGGTGGTATCATCGGGGACCTCACCTCCCGTCGCGGTCAGGTCTCGGGTCAGGAAACCCGCGGCAACGCGATTGCGATCAACGCCTTCGTGCCGCTGGCCAATATGTTCGGCTACATCAACACCCTGCGCTCGATGTCTTCGGGCCGCGCGCAGTTCACGATGCAGTTCGACCATTACGAACCGGTGCCGCAGAACATCTCCGAAGAGATCCAATCGAAATACGCATAAACGGCGGGGCGGATTTGACCGCCCGCCCCAACCCGTAGGGTGCGTGGTCTCACGCACCGACACCCAAAGGAGGCCATCATGGCGAAGGAAAAGTTTGAGAGAAACAAGCCGCATGTGAACATCGGCACGATTGGTCACGTTGACCATGGCAAGACGACGTTGACGGCGGCGATCACG
>JANQRE010000008.1 GCA_028284705.1 Paracoccaceae bacterium
TCTAAACGACAGACGGAGAACCGGGATGAGATTGTCTCAAACCTTCCCTCCGCCGGTCTTAACCGGTTCAGGTTCAACGGGTCAGCTTTCGCAATCTCAGCCTGAAATCAGGCCCCCCGAGGTAGTGGTGAACATAGTCTGTCCCGCTCTGAGCGCAAGACCGTGTGGCGCTACTGTTTTCCGCACATCTCACCGGTGATGGTGTAGCTGGCGGAGACCATCGTCTGACTGTCGCAGCGTTTACCATCATAGGTGACACCGACGACGGTCACGGTGAACGGTGTGCTCCGCCCGATCGAGCAGGCTTGCTGTTCAATCCCGCGCTTCAGATCGGTCAGCCGGTAGTTTCGAACGCCAAGACCACCGCGTCCCAGACAATGGCTCGGTCGATGAGTTCCGTTTCGGATTCGGTCATCCCATCGCGCACCCCAATGGCTCCAGAAGCAATCTTGGGCGTATTTCCGCGCCGCCCTCCGGCAATCATTGGCACGTGCGGAGTTTCTGCAGCTGCCGCGCGCTTCGAAATGCCCAAAGGCGCGGACACTTGCACCAGAGCGGATTTCCCACCGGGCTTTGCACCCTCGGCTGGTATCCGCATGGCTCGGCCATCCGGTCAGGCCAATAGCAATGATGAGGGGAACAGCAAAAATCTGTCTCATAACAAACTCTCCAAGTTACAAACGTACTAAAATACCCACACCTTACACCTGGCCTGTGAGTCGGACCAAATCACAAAATGAGCTGGCAATTTCGCCCCTGTTGATGTAAAAGATATTTACATTCCAACATTCAGGAGAAAAGAGGCGCCCTTGGGGGATTGCAGTTCGTAATTTTATGCCTTGAGCTTGGCTTTATCTGGCTCGTCTACTTTTCATTCGGTGTCGCAACGACCTACGAAATGCCACTTTGGCTGACCGCGCTCGTGGTCATCGCCGTCGACCGCACCGTGACCTTCATAACAGCATTTGCCTCGCGCAAACGGAAACGGGTCCAACAATAGTTGGCAACCGGCACAGCGCTCCTGTATGCGATGATTTCAATCAGGAGCGCCGTGCCATGTCCTTCAACAGTTTCGGTCATCTCTTCCGCGTCACCACCTGGGGTGAGAGCCACGGGCCTGCTTTGGGCGCGACCGTTGACGGCTGCCCGCCGGGTGTGAAGATCGACGAGGCGATGCTCCAGCACTGGCTGGACAAGCGCAAACCGGGTCAGAGCAAATACACCACGCAGCGGCGTGAGGCGGATGAAGTGAAGATCCTCTCCGGTGTATTCGAAGGAGAGACCACCGGCACACCGATCCAGTTGATGATCGAAAATACCGATCAACGGTCCAAGGATTACGGCGATATTGCCGAGAAATTTCGCCCCGGCCACGCCGACATCACCTATTGGCAGAAATACGGGATCCGCGATTATCGCGGTGGTGGACGCTCCTCTGCCCGCGAAACCGCAGCGCGTGTCGCTGCCGGTGGTGTTGCCCGCGCAGCATTGGCGAGCCTGATCCCGGACCTGAAGATCACCGGCTACATGGTGCAGATGGGCGAACACAAAACCGCTAAGCGCGATCTCGACCAGATCGAGCAAAACCCGTTCTGGGTGCCCGATGCTGCTGCGGCCGAAACCTGGGCGACCTATCTCGACGGTTTGCGCAAATCCGGCAGCTCCGTTGGTGCGATGATTGAGGTCGTGGCGTCTGGCGCACCCGCAGGCCTCGGTGCCCCGGTTTACGCCAAGTTAGACACTGATCTGGCCGCAGCGATGATGTCGATCAACGCCGTCAAAGGCGTTGAGATCGGCGCCGGTATGGAAGCCGCGATGCTGACCGGCGAAGCCAATGCCGATGAGATCAGCATGGGGGAGAACGGCCCGGAATTCAGTTCCAACCACGCAGGCGGTATCCTCGGCGGCATCTCCACCGGCCAGGACCTTGTCGTGCGCTTTGCCGTCAAACCGACCAGCTCCATCCTGACCCCACGCAAGACGATCACCAAGTCCGGCGAAGCCACGGAAATCATCACCAAAGGCCGGCACGACCCATGCGTCGGTATCCGCGCGGTCCCTGTGGGCGAAGCGATGATGGCCTGTGTGCTGCTCGATCATGTCCTGTTGCATCGCGGCCAGATCGGTGAAAATCGAGGCGAGATCGGCTAAGCTTTCACCTGTTTCGACAGTTGCACCGCCAGAATTCCGATTGTGATCACAGCCACGCCAATCACGTCCCACAGCCCCAGGCTTTCGCCCAAAAGGGCCCAGGCGATCACAACACCAAAGAACGGGTTCAGGAAGTGAAAGGTCGCTGCTTTCACCGCACCGATGCGCGCGACCAGAATGAACCAGATAAACGTCGCCACGATCCCCGGCATGATCAACGTATAGGCGAAGGCCGCGCCCAAGACCGGGTTCCAGTTGATGGACATGTCCTCAAAGAGCGCGGCGAAGACCACCAGCACGGCGGCGCCGACCTGCATTTGCAGCCCCACCACCATCAACAGGTTGCCGCCGCTCGATGCGCCGCGCATGGCCAGTGTCGCGATCGCCAATGCCAAGGCGCCGATCACACACAGCGAGACACCAAATAGATCGACATCCCCGCCGATCCGCGCGCCCATGATCACCCCGACGCCTCCGAACCCGGCGATCAGACCAAAGATGCCCAGCGGCGCGACCTTGTCCCGCAATACCAGCCAGCCAATCGCGGCGACCAACAGTGGCATCGAGGAGGCGATGATCGCCGCCAGAGAGGCTTCGACGGTCTGCATCGCCACAAAGTTTAGGCCGAGGTAAATCGCGTTCTGGCAGACCCCGAAGATAACCACCGTTCGCCATTGCATCCGGTTCAACGACCATGTCTGCCCCATGGCCCGCGCGATCGCCATCGCGACAAGCCCCGCAATGAAGAAGCGCAGGGCCGAAACCGTCAGCGGCGGGGCTTGCGTCACAATGATCCGCGCCGAAGTGAAGGCACTCGACCAGATCAGCGCAAAGCTGAGGCCCATCAGGATCGCTTTGATATCCATCCGCGCAGCTTTGAATGACATCCCGACAAATGAAAAGGGCCGCTCGATAGAGCGACCCTCTTCGGAAACTCAGATGCGTGGCTTAGCCGTTCACGCTGTCCTTCAGCGCCTTGGCGATGGTCATTTTTACCACCTTGTCGGCGTCCTTGTGGATCTGCTCGCCAGTGGCCGGGTTGCGCACCATACGTGCTGGACGCTCGCGGCAGTAAATCTTGCCAACGCCGGGCAGGGTCACCGCGCCACCACCGGACACTTCACGTGTGATGATCGCGATCAGCGATTCCAGCGCAGTCGTCGCGCTTTTCTTGTCGGTGCCGGACTCTTCAGCCAGTGCCGCGACGAGTTGGGTTTTTGTCATTGGTTTCGTAGCCATCTGCTCGATCTCCCTCGTAGGCCCCATAGTTGGGGGGTTCTGGAGCGAATCTATCTGAATATTGCGGGGTCGCACAACTCTTAGTGTGCAAAATACCCTATTTTTATGCAGTTTTCGGCTGTTTCCGTGGGGTTAAAGGAACGCAGTTTCCTCAAAAGAGCGCAATTTCCGCGAATGTAGACGCTCCAAAGGCATATTTCGCAGGTGCTCCATCGCCCGAATCCCGATCAAAAGATGGCGCGAGACCTGTGTTTTATAGAAATCTGACGCCATTCCGGGCAGTTTCAACTCGCCATGGAGCGGCTTGTCGGACACGCAAAGAAGCGTGCCATAGGGCACTCGAAACCGGAACCCGTTGGCGGCAATGGTGGCGCTTTCCATATCCAGCGCGATCGCTCGGCTTTGGCTCAATCGATGCACTGGCCCCGATTGGTCCCGCAGCTCCCAGTTGCGATTGTCAATCGTCGCGACAGTGCCCGTCCGCATGATCCGCTTCAGATCGTAACCTTCGAGTTGCGTGACTTCGGCGACGCCCTGCTCCAAGGCCACCTGAATTTCCGCCAGCGCCGGCACCGGCACCCAGACCGGCAGGTCATCATCCAACACGCTGTCTTCGCGCAGATAGGCATGGGCGAGTACAAAATCGCCAAGCGACTGAGAGTTCCGCAAACCGGCACAATGCCCCACCATGATCCAGGCATGGGGGCGCAGCACAGCGATATGATCCGTCGCGGTCTTCGCATTGGACGGCCCCACCCCGATATTCACCAGCGTGATCCCCGACCCGTCAGGACGTTTCAGGTGATAGGTCGGCATTTGCGGCGTCTTCTCGGTATGCGGTATTTCCCCATCAGGGTCGGTCAGCACATGATTGCCGGTGCTGACAAAGCTTGAATATCCAAGCTCAGGCTTTGCGAGGACTTCGCGCGCATAGGCCTCAAACTCTTCCACGTAGAACTGGTAGTTGGTGAACAGCACATGGTTCTGAAAATGCTCGGCCGCGGTTGCCGTGTAATGCGCCAGCCGGGCCAGCGAATAATCGACGCGCTGGGCTGTGAAGGGCGATAAAGGCTCTGATCCGTCCTCATTGCCCTTATACGTCCCGTTCACGATATCATCATTCGTGGTCGCCAGCACCGGCACATCAAAAACGTCGCGCAGCGTGAAATCCATCGCACCTTCTTGTGGCACGGTCAGGTCCGCTTCATTCGCCACCGCAAAATGCACCGGCATTGGCGTGCTCGACGCCCCGACCCAAACGCCCGTGCCATGGTTCTCGATCAGCAACCCCAACTGCTGTTCCAGGTAGTTCCTGAACAGATCGGGCCGCGTAATGGTAGAGGAATAGCGCCCGGGTCCAGCCACATGGCCGTAACTCAGGCGGCTGTCGACCTGCGCAAATGTCGTCGTGGTGAGGCCAATCTCAGGGTAAAACGCACGGAATCGGTTTGTCGGTGTGCCGCCAGAGAGCGTTTTGGAGAACTCATCACACAAAAACCTGGTGGCGGTCCTGTATAGCTCGCAAAGCCGGTCCACCGCCGCGACAGGGTCGCGAAACAGCTCAGGATCAGGAATATCCGGGGTCACAATCGGCAGGTTTGGATCAAGTTCGGTCATATCGTCTCTTCAATCAGGTCTGTCAGCTCGAAGCGTGTCACATCGACCAGGCCCAGATCAGAGATCCGTAATTCTGGGATGACAACCAGCGCCAAGAGCGAGTGTTGCATGTAGGCGTTGTTCAAGATGCAGCCGCAGGATTGCATCGCTGCGACCATCTTCTCGGCCTTGGCGGCCACGTCCGAGGCCGGACTGTCGGACATCAAGCCCGCGATAGGCAATTCGACCAACGCAATTTCTTCCCCGTCCTTGTAGACGGTGACACCACCGCCAACCTCGCCAAGACGATTGGCCGCAATGGCCATGTTGTCCCGATCCGTGCCGACAACGATCATGTGGTGGCTGTCATGTGCCACTGTCGAGGCCATGGCCATTTTGCCCTGATACCCAAACCCCTCCACGAGCGCATTAACAACGTCTCCGGTGGCGCGATGCCGCTCCACCAGGGCGATCTGACAAATCGGATTCTCAGGCTCGATTAGACCCTGTTTCACCGCAACTCGACGATTCAATGCCTTTGTGGGCGCCTGGTTCTCAACAACGCCAATGACGCGCGCTTCAACCTCAGCAGCACCGTGCGGCGCTGGAATTTCGAAATTAGACGCGGATAGGACCTTACCAAGCCTCACTGTATCCCGTGCATGTGCGGGCCAGTCGATGTGCGGACACTCTGTCGTGATCACACCGTCTTCCGCGATCCTTTGACCTTTCGCAAAGACCACCTCGATTGGCAGCTCGCTCAGGTCAGACGTCAGAATGACATCTGCCCGCCGCCCCGGAGCGATAGACCCCAGTTCCCGCTCCAAACCAAAATGCGTTGCGGTATTGATTGTTGCCATTTGCAAAGCGATCAGCGGGTCGCAACCGGAGGCAATCGCATGGCGTACGACCCGGTTCATATGCCCGTCATTCACGAGAGTTCCGGAATGGCAGTCATCAGTGCAGAGGATGAAATTCCGCGGATCAAGGCCCTTTTCGGTGACCGCCGTGATCTGCGTCTCGACATCGTACCAAGCCGAGCCCAATCGCATCATCGACCTCATGCCCTGCCGTACCCGCGCGATCGCATCGGCCTCGCAAGTACCTTCGTGGTCATCAGCCGGTCCGCCAGCTGCATAAGCGTGAAAGTTCGGCCCGAGATCGGGCGAGGCATAGTGCCCGCCCACCGTCTTGCCCGCCTTCTGTGTCTCCGCAATTTCTGCCAACATCTGTTGCGAGCCTTTTACAACACCAGGGAAATTCATCATCTCCCCGAGACCGATGATCCCGGGCCATGTCATCGCCTCAGCAACATCTTCGGGGCCAATTTCATAGCCTGTTGTCTCCAGGCCTGGCGCGCTGGGTGCACAGCTTGGCATCTGCATAAAGATCGAAATGGGCTGAATTAGAGCCTCATCATGCATAAGGCGCACGCCTTCAAGCCCCAACACATTGGCGATTTCGTGGGGGTCAGTGAACATGGTCGTCGTGCCATGTGGGATCACCGCGGCGGCGAATTCAGCCGGGGTAAGCATGCCGCTTTCGATATGCATATGCCCGTCACAAAGCCCCGGGATCAGATAGCGCCCATCGGCTTCGATCACGTCCGTGTCCGGGCCCATAGAGTGGCTCGCATCCGGTCCGACATAGGCAAACCGCCCCTCGGCAATCGCCACCTGCCAGCCGTCCAAAATCTCGCGGGTGTGCACATTTACGACCTTGCCGCCACGGATCACCGTATCCGCGGGCGCACGTCCAGCCGCCACCGCGACCAAGGTCGCCGCGCAATCTTCCCAGGATTTCAGTGAGAGCCGTTCCATGGACCAATTGTCATGAGTTGTAGGGACCATGCAAGTCGCAAATCAGCTAGCCTGGTCGCAATCGGCATGATTTGGTCAATGCAAACAGGGAGTCGCAGCATGGACGGATCGCGCCAGAATATCGAGCATTGGGAAGAGCGCGTCGATCTCGCCGCCACGTTCCGCTGGACCGCGCGCCTGAACATGCATGAGGGCGTGGCGAACCATTTCTCGTTGTCCGTGAACGAGGATGGCACGAAGTTCCTGATGAACCCAAATCAGATGCATTTCAGCCGGATCAAGGCGTCCGACATGCTCCTGATCGACGCCAATGATCCCAAAACGCTCGAGGGACCCAACGCGCCCGATCCCACCGCCTGGGGTCTGCATGGCGGCCTGCACCGGCATTGCCCGCACGCCCGCTGCGCAATGCATGTGCATTCGATCCATGCAACCGTTCTGGCCTGCCTGAAAGACTCTATTCTGCCCCCACTCGACCAAAACGCGGCAATGTTCTACAATCGCCAGGTTGTCGATGACGCCTATGGCGGTCTCGCATTTGAAGAGGAAGGTGAGCGCTGTGCCAAGCTCTTCGACGACCCCAAGAAGAAGGTCATGATCATGGGCAACCATGGGATAATGGTCATCGGCGATACGGTCGCGGAAACCTTCAATCGCATGTATATCTTCGAGCGCGCAGCAGAGGTCTACATCAAGGCCCTGCAAACTGGTCGCCCTTTGCGCATTCTCCCCGACGAGATCGCCGCGAAGACCGCTAACGAGATCGAAGACTACCCCGAACAGGACATCCGCCACCTCGCCGAACTGAAGGCCATCCTCGATGAAGAGGGATCGGATTATGCCCGCTGACCAGTTCGCGCATTTCGTGGAGTCCCAAAGCAAATCCTATGAAACGGCCCTCCAAGAATTGCGCGCAGGAAAGAAGCAAAGCCATTGGATGTGGTTCATATTTCCTCAGCTCAAGCATCTCGGACGGTCCGAGCGGGCAAAATACTTCGGGTTAGAAAACAAAGCCGAAGCTGCCGCATATCTCGCCCATGACCCCCTCGGGCCTCGCTTGCGCACATGTTCGGAGGCCGTCCTGCGCCACACGGACACCCCGGCAGATGTCATATTGGGATATGTGGACGCGC
Organism: Paracoccaceae bacterium; assembly: GCA_028284705.1. Taxonomy (GTDB): domain Bacteria; phylum Pseudomonadota; class Alphaproteobacteria; order Rhodobacterales; family Rhodobacteraceae; genus Litoreibacter. Next base: position 7,940 of record JANQRE010000008.1, read on the forward strand.
TGAAACTTCGCTCTTCCGCAACGCTTTTTGCCGCGGTCGACCAGCCGAACAGCCTGTTTTCCCAGATACTCGCGGTTTTCTACCAAGGTCACGCGTGCCCCGAAACAGAAGCAATTCTCAAACAGGGATGATGCCATGACAGACACCGATTTTGCCCAAGACCCCGAAGCGGCGCGCTGGAATTATCACCCCGATGGGCCCGTCGCGCTGAATCCGCTCTTCACCTGGCCGATTGATCTGCGTGCCGTCATCGACTGGTATCGCGGCGCGTGGCTGCAATTTACAGCGCTTTCGATCTGTTTCCTGCTCGCCATCGCCGTTTGGGCTGTCATCATTCCGCCGCTCGCTGCTATGCAAAGCTTCGCACCGGGTTGGATGTTCCAGGTTTGGCTCGCCAATCTCGTTCCGCAGGTCCTGACCGCCGGGACACTGCATTGGTGGCTCTACATGCGCAAAGGGCAGGGGCTGAAGAAGAAGTTCGAGAAGCGCGATCTCAACCGCTCCAACGGCAATTTTACCTTCAACAATCAGGTGCTGGACAACATCTTCTGGACCCTTGGCTCTGCCATCACCGTCGCCACCGTCTATCAATGGGTGATCTTCTGGTGCATGGCCAACGGTTACGTTCCAACCGTCACCTTCGCCGAGAACCCCGTCTGGTGCGTGATCTGGCTAGCGCTGATCCCCATGTGGTCCGGATTTCACTACTACTGGGCACACCGGCTCGAACATCACCCGAGGCTTTACCCCAGTTTCCACGCCGTGCATCACCGCAACGTTAATATCGGGCCTTGGACGGGGATATCCAATCACTGGCTCGAAAACCTACTCTATTTCAGCACATATTGGATACATTTCATCATCCCCAGCCACCCGCTGCACCTCACATTCCATGCGATGTTCCAGCAGGTGACCCCGGTGTTCAGCCACTCCGGGTTCGAGCGGGTGATCGTGAACGAAAAAGACGCGACCCGCGCTGGAGACTTCTTCCATCAACTCCATCACCGCTATTTCGAGTGTAATTACGGGACGTCAGAAATCCCCTTCGATCGCTGGTTCGGCACCTTCCACGATGGATCCGCCGCCGCCACTACCCGGACGCGCGCTCACAAAAAGCAAATGTACACAAAGTGAGCGCGCGCACCGAATGGAACCACGTCCCGGACGTGCCGATTCAGGTCTCGCCGCTCTGGCAATGGCCACCAAAGCCGGTCGAGGCCTTCCGCTGGTATTTTGACAGCTGGTTCTTCCTGACGGTCAACATGGCGATCTGCGGCATTTCCTTCGTCGCCTACTATCTCGGAAGCCCGAGTCTTGAGACCGCCGGCTCGCCCGGCCTCTGGATTCTCGGCATCTGGCTCCGCAACGCCCTTATCGTCACCGCTCTGGCCGGCACCCTGCATCTCTGGTTCCATAAATACGCCGTCCAAGGCAGCGCGCTGAAATACGATCCCCGTCCGTTCCCACGTCAAGGCCGCGTCTTCACACTGAACAGCCAGCTTCTCGATAACATGATCTGGACGATTGCCTCCGGCGTCACGATCTGGTCGCTGCTTGAAGCGTTGCTCTGGTGGTCCATGGCGAATGGCTACGCCGCTGTGATCACATTTCAATCCAACCCGATTTGGTTCATCGCAATCTTCTTCCTGATTCCGGTCTGGGAGAGCTTCTATTTCTACTGGATGCATCGCTTGCTCCACACCGATGTAATGTATCGATTTCATGCTCTACATCACCGCAATACTGACATTGGGCCCTGGTCTGGCCTCGCCATGCACCCGGTCGAACACGCCTTCTATTTCGGCTCTGTCCTGATCCACTTCGCCATCGCGTCCCACCCGGTACACGTGATCTTCCACCTGATGTTCTACGGGCTGCTCGCCATAACGACTCATACCGGTTTCGAAGGCCTGCTGTTCCGCAACAAAAAGCGCTTGCACTTGGGCAATTTCCACCACCAAATCCATCATCGGTATTTCGAGTGCAACTACGGCAATCTCGACGTGCCATGGGACATTCTCTTCGGCTCCTGGCATGACGGAACGGAAGACGGAAAGGCCGCGATGAAAGAGCGGCTCAGGAACAGGAAACGCGCATGAGCTTCGTGGACGATCTGACGCTCTGGACCAGCACACGCCGCTTGGGGCGGTAGGGGCCTGTTCGCCCCTGACCCTGACCCCCAATAAAAGGCATGTGACATGATTTATGGCTTGACTGACGAACAACTGATGATCGCGGACACCGTCCGTCAGTTTGTCGAAAACGAGATTTACCCTCATGAAGAACGTGTCGAACGCACCAGCGAAGTCCCCGCGGAAATTGCCCAAGAGATCAAACGCAAGACGATCGAGCTCGGTTTCTATGCCTGCAATTTCCCCGAGGAGGTTGGCTGCGCGGGGCTAAACCACCTGGAATTCGCGCTCGTCGAGCGCGAGCTCGGTCGTGGCTCCATGGCACTTAACCATTTCTTCGGTCGCCCGCAAAACATCCTGATGGCCTGCGAAGGCGACCAGAAAGAGCGCTATCTGATGCCCGCCGTGCGCGGCGAAAAGATGGATGCGCTTGCCATGACCGAACCGGGTGCCGGGTCAGACATTCGTAGCATGAAATGTGCGGCCGTCCGTGATGGCGGCGACTGGGTCGTGAACGGCACCAAACATTTTATCTCCGGCGCCGAGCACGCCGATTTTATCATCACCTTCATCGCCACCGGCGAGGATGACACGCCCAAGGGTCCGAAGAAACGCATTACGGCTTTCCTTGTCGACCGCGGCACGCCCGGCTTCACCATCCGCGATGGCTACAAATCCGTCAGCCATCGCGGTTACAAGAACATGATCCTCGATTTCGACGATTGTCGCCTGCCTGACGCGCAAGTCCTGGGCGAGGTCGATGGTGGGTTTGAGGTCATGAACACCTGGCTCTATGCCACACGCATCACCGTTGCCGCCATGTCGGTTGGCCGTGCACGGCGCGTGTTTGACTATGCGCTCGACTACGCCGCCCAACGCGAACAATTCGGCCAACCGATCGGAAAATTTCAAGGTATCAGTTTTCAGATTGCCGACATGATCACCGAAATCGACGCCGCCGATCTGCTGACCCTCGCCGCTGCCGACCGCCTCGACCGGAATTTGGCGTCCAATCGGGAGATCGCTTCTGCCAAACTCTACGCCTCTGAGATGCTCGCCCGCGTCACTGATGCGGCGATCCAGATTCACGGCGGCATGGGGCTGATGGACGACTACCCGCTCGAACGGTTCTGGCGCGACGCAAGGGTGGAGCGTATCTGGGACGGCACGTCCGAGATTCAACGCCACATCATCAGTCGCGACCTCTTGCGCGCTCTGGGGGCTTAAGTCAGCATTAAGGTTAACGCGCCCGCCTTAGGATTCTGTGCCTCCGGCGGAAGTATTTTTGAAACATGGGAAGGGAGTAGATGAACGAGGTCCAGCGCCCTGCGTCCAAAGACAACAGGACGCCTTCCCACGTTTACGGCCATCGGCGCTTCCGCCTGTACCGCCCGTCACGGGTGGCACGTTAACCTTAACAAATCGTTGCTTCCCATGTTTCAAAAATACTTCTCTCCCTTTTGCCCGATAGGCGATTTCTTCAATCGCCGTAAGGGGAGGGTCCATCACGAAGCCAGGAAGACCTGAGCCATGAAAGATCTCTCCCGCCTTCTCAACCCGAAATCCCTCGTCGTCATCGGTGGTGGCGCGTGGGGCGAGGCGGTGCTTCAGCAAGCACAGAAATTCGGCTTTCCGGGTAAACTCTATGCCGTGCATCCGACCAAAAAGGAGGTCGCTGGGGTCGAGGCCTATGCCGGTGCGCATCTGCTTCCGGAGCCACCCGATGCGGCCTTCATCGGCATCAATCGAGAGGCGACAGTCGGCGCGGCGGAGCGGCTGCGCAAAAAGCAAGCGGGCGGCGCAATTTGTTTCGCATCCGGCTTCGCTGAAGCCACCGCCGAGGATGCAACCGGCGCCGGCGCGCAGGAACGGTTGCTTCGCGCCGCGGGCGACATGCCGATCCTCGGCCCCAATTGTTACGGGTTCATCAACGCGCTCGACAAGGTTGCAATCTGGCCCGATCAGCACGGGTTAGAGCCTGTTTCGAGCGGTGTCGCGATCCTCACCCAAAGCTCCAACATTTCGATCAACCTCACCATGCAACAGCGCGGCCTGCCGATCGCAATGATGGTTACCTGCGGAAACCAGGCGCAGACCAGCCAGGCCGAGATCGCGTCTCACCTTCTCGATGATCCCCGCATCACCGCCATCGGTGTACATATAGAAGGGTTTGGCCCGCTGCCGGAATGGGAGGCTCTGGCCGCCAAAGCGCGCCAGAAGAACATCCCCCTTGCGGCGCTCAAGGTCGGGCGATCTGCCCAGGCGCGGGCGGCCACAGTCTCGCACACAGCCTCCATGGCGGGTGGTGATGCCGGCGCCAACGCGTTTCTCAAACGTCTCGGCATTGCCCGCACCGACGACCTGCCCAGCTTTCTGGAGACCCTGAAACTCTTCCACGTGACCGGCAGGCTGCCGTCAAACCGCGTGGCCTCGATCAGTTGTTCCGGTGGCGAGGCGTCCCTTGTTGCCGATATGGCCCAGGATCACGCCCTGACCTTTCCACCGCTGAATGACCGGCAGAAAAGAGATCTGCGCGCGGCGCTTGGCCCCAAGGTCGCGCTGGCCAATCCGCTCGACTATCATACCTACATATGGCGCGATACTGCCGCCATGACACGCGCTTGGTCAGCGATGGCAGATGAGGACATCGCGCTTACGCTTCTGATCGTTGATTTCCCGCGCGATGACACCTGTGACCCCACCGACTGGCAATGCGCCATCGACGCCGCAACCGCGATGCGCGCGGCGACCGAAGCACCCGTTGCCATGGTCGCGACCCTACCGGAATTGATGCCGGAAGCGGTCGCAAAAACTCTCATGGCGGCGGGTGTCGTGCCATTTTCAGGCCTTGCCGAGGCGCTGACCGCTGTAGAGCTTGCCAGCACCCCCTTTCCCAAACCACGCGCTCCGGTTCATTTGCCTGAACCCATCGGCGACACCATCGTGCTCAGCGAGAAAGACGCCAAAGCGCGGCTCGCGGCGCATGGGTTGCACGTGCCCGCCTCGGTTAAGGTGGAGGCTGCAACCCAGGTCGCAAAGGCCAGTTCGGCGCTGGACTTCCCCGTCGCCGTCAAGGCCGAAGGCATGGCGCATAAGTCCGACCAGGGCGGTGTCGCGCTCCACATTGAGAGCCCGCAGGATGCACAGGATGCCGCCCTCGATATGGAAGGCGGCGCCGGGTTTCTGATCGAAGAAATGGCTCCGCCGGGTGTTGAACTGCTGATCGGCGCGCATCTCGATCCGGCCCATGGCTATGTCTTGACCCTCGCGGCGGGTGGCATCTGGACCGAGATGCTCGCTGACAAGACACATCTCCTTCTTCCGGTTACCCAAGCGGACGTCGAAAAGGCTCTAATCCGCCTCAAAATTGACAAAGCGCTGCGCGGTTACCGTGCCCAGCCTGCCGTCGATCGCGTCGCAATCTGGATATCCGTGGCCGCAGTGCAGGCGGTGATCCTCGGCAATCCGGACAAGAAAATTCAAGAGATCGAAGTAAATCCGCTCATCTGTACCCCCAACGGCGCCATCGCCGTCGACGCTCTGATCCGGGAGGAAAAATGACCGATCCCGTCAAAACCCGCCGCGAAGGCGCGATCCTTGAGGTGACCCTGGACCGCCCCAAAGCCAACGCCATCGATCTCGCCACTTCGCGCATTATGGGCGATGTCTTCGCCGATTTTCGCGATGACCCGGACCTGCGCGTCGCCATCATCACCGGCGCGGGCGACAAGTTCTTCTGCCCGGGCTGGGACCTCAAAGCTGCGGCCGATGGCGATGAGGTTGACGGCGACTACGGCAAGGGCGGTTTCGGCGGGCTGCAGGAACTCCCGGGTCTCAACAAACCCGTCATCGCCGCCGTGAACGGCATCTGTTGTGGCGGCGGCCTCGAATGGGCGCTTTCGGCGGATATCATCCTCGCAGCCGACCACGCCACATTCGCATTACCCGAAATCCGCTCTGGCACCGTCGCCGATGCCGCCTCGGTCAAATTGCCGAAACGCATCCCCTACCACATCGCCATGGAGCTGCTCTTTACGGGTCGCTGGTTCGATGTGCACGAAGCCAAGTCCTGGGGCATCGTTAACCACATCCACCCCGCCGATAAACTGATGGATGAGGCGTGGGAAATGGCGCGTCTCCTCGCCTCCGGCCCGCCGCTCGTCTACGCCGCGATTAAGGAGATCGTGCGCGAGGCCGAGGATGAAAAGTTCCAGGAGACGATGGACCAGATCACCTCCTCGAGCTTCCCAACAGTCAAGACGCTCTATACCAGCGAAGATCAACTTGAAGGCGCGCGCGCCTTCGCGGAAAAACGTGATCCGATCTGGAAAGGGAAGTAGGCGCTAGACTTTCACGAACTGCGCCAGATGCACCTCATCGAGCGCATGTTCACCTTCCGCACCATCGCCATAAGCGCGCACTTTGGGCTTGATTAGACCCTTTATTTCCCCTCTGAGGCTCTCAAGCTTCGCCGCAAATCCGGCGCTCTCAAAATGGCGCTCATGGATGGTCAGAACAAACAGCGCGCCATGTTTGGCGATCCGCAAAAGCTCGTCCAGACCGTCCGGTCCAACATGGCCATTGGTGAATGTGCCCGCGCTGACTACGCCGTCAAAACTCTCATCTTCCAGATCAAGGCGTTTGGTGATGTCACCCTCGGTCAGTGTTTCGTAGACGTTCTTCCCACGCGCCACCGCCAGCATCTCAGGTGAGAAGTCGAGCGCATGGACAGGCGTCATCCCAAGTCCCACGAGCATCTCGCCAACGATGCCAGTCCCGGCCCCAACATCCAGCACGTTTCCGCAGCCGCCGGCCTTCGCATAGGCTTCCGCCACTAGGCGCGGCGACTGGTAGTCCATCTTCTCGGCAAAGGTGACGTCATAGCTGTCAGCCCAATCCGCATAGAGGCCCTTTGTCTCCTCCGGGCTCTTCACATCATAGGCACCATCAAGGGTCAGCTTGTCCGCCATTTGACCAGCGAACCGCGATTCGGGGTGTTAATCAACCTTAACGAAGTCGTCCGCGCTGTAGCCCTGCACAAACAGAAGCGCCGTCAGATCGCCATGGTTCACCCGCACATCGACCTGTTCCTGCACCGTTGGCTTGGCGTGTAATGCGACACCGATCCCGGCCCGGGTCAGCATGCCCAGATCGTTCGCGCCATCGCCAACGGCGATCACATCCGCCTCGGAAATCCCCAGAGTTTGGGTAATTTCCGCCAAGGCCTGTACCTTCGCCTCGCGCCCGACAATGGGATCTCCGACCTCTCCGGTAATCGTGTCATTTGTGATCACAAGCGTATTGGAGCGATGTTCATCGAACCCCAGCCGCTCCGCAATCCGCGAGGTGAAAACGGTAAACCCGCCAGACACAAGCGCGGCGTAGCCTCCATTGGCTTTCATCGTCGCAAGCAGCTCCTGGCCGCCGGGCATCAGCGTAATCCGTCTCTTCAAAACAGACTCTATTACAGCGGAGTTCAGCCCTTTCAGCAGCCCCACCCGCTCCCGCAGCGCCGCTTCGAAGTCCAACTCCCCATTCATCGCGCGCGCCGTGATCTCGGCCACGCGCGCGCCGACGCCTGCCTCACCCGCCAGCTCATCGATGCATTCCTGCTGGATCATGGTCGAATCCATATCTGCCAGCAGCATCTTCTTTCTCCGGCCCGCACTCGGCAGCACCACGAGGTCGATCTCCATGTCCGAGATATCGGCGCGCACCTGATCGACATTCGACGGTGTCTCGCCCACTTCGAACTCCGCCGCGACGCCCTGCATCAACCAGCGCGGCTCTGATCCACCCCATGCGTTACGCAGGGACATGACAAGCGCCTCTTCCAATACCGGCGTCGCAGGCGCGGTCATCAAGATCACAGTGAACATTCAGGTTTCCGATCGTGAACCGCCATGTCGCAAAAAGCATGGCAAGCGGCGCTATAGCGACGTTTTTGCTGTTGTGAAACCGAAACTCGATCCGTAAGACCGCAGGTGGGACACCTCTCCCCAACGAGAGGCGCATATCTGTAAGGGTACCACCGATGGTCAATCAAACACCGGCGACGCGGCCGGCGAATCCGCGTTTTTCATCCGGCCCCTGTGCCAAACCCCCCACATTCACGCTCGATAAGCTCGCAGACGCCCCGCTTGGTCGTTCGCACCGGGCTACAATTGGCAAATCCAAGCTGAAAGAGGCGATCGAGACCACGCGGCAGGTCTTGGGCATCCCCGCCGATTACAAAATCGGCATCGTGCCCGCCTCCGACACCGGCGCGTTCGAGATGGCCATGTGGAACCTGCTCGGCGAACGTCCGGTCGAGATGCTCGCCTGGGAGAGCTTCGGCTCCGGTTGGGTCACTGATGCGGTGAAACAGCTCAAGCTCGATGCGAAGGTCACCACAGCGGACTACGGTCAGATCGTGGACTTCGCTCAGGTGGATTTCGACCACGATGTATGTTTCACCTGGAACGGCACAACCTCCGGGGTTCGCGTGCCATCGAAAGACTCTATTCCGGCGGAAAGAGATGGTTTGACACTCTGCGATGCGACCTCCGCCGCCTTCGCGATGGACCTGCCATGGGACCGCCTCGACGCCACAACCTTCTCTTGGCAGAAGGTGTTGGGCGGAGAGGCTGCGCATGGCATTCTCATCCTGTCGCCACGCGCGGTCGAGCGTCTCGAAAGCTACACACCGCCCTGGCCTCTGCCGAAGATTTTCCGCCTCACCAAAGGGGGTAAGCTGATCGACGGCATCTTCACAGGGGCGACGATCAACACGCCGTCGATGCTTTGCGTGGAGGACTACCTGCAGTCGCTGGAATGGGCGAAATCGGCGGGTGGCCTCACAGGTCTGATCGCCCGTGCCGATGCCAACACCGCCGCCGTAACGAAATTTGTCGAAGCGCATGATTGGATCGATTTCCTCGCCGAGAATCCAGCGACCCGCTCAAACACCTCCGTCTGTCTGAAATTCACCGATGCCCGCATCGCGGATGGTGCCAGCTTCGCCAAAGCTGTCGCCAGGCGGTTGGAGGACGAGGGCGTCGCTTTCGATATCGGTGCCTATCGCGATGCCCCTCCGGGTCTGCGCATCTGGTGCGGCGCGACGGTCGAGACTTCCGATGTCGAGGCATTAATGCCGTGGATCGCCCATGCGTTTGAAGCCGAGCTCGCGGCGCAGACAGAGGCAGCATAGTACCTGCGTCGGGCCGCGTGTCGGTACGGATACCATACGGATACCCGACGGAAACCATACACCGATTTTCGCCATAAAGGAGCACCCCAAATGGCCCCCAAAGTTCTCGTCTCAGACAAGCTTTCAGAAACCGCTGTGCAAATCTTCCGCGACCGTGGAATCGATGTCGATTTCATGCCCGAGGTCGGCAAAGACAAAGCCAAGTTGCTGGACATTATCGGCCAATATGACGGCCTCGCGATCCGCTCCGCTACCAAGGTGACAGAGAAAGTAATCGCAGTGGCGGACAACCTGAAAGTCGTCGGGCGGGCAGGGATCGGCGTGGATAATGTCGATATTCCAATGGCTTCCAAGAAGGGCATCATTGTGATGAACACGCCCTTCGGGAACATGATCACCACCGCCGAGCACGCAATCGCCATGATGTTCGCTGTTGCCCGCCAGATTCCCGAGGCGAGTGCCTCGACCCATGCTGGGAAATGGGAGAAATCCAAGTTCATGGGGGTCGAACTCACCGGCAAGACCCTTGGCGTCATCGGTGCCGGCAATATCGGCGGCATCGTCTGTGAACGCGGCGTCGCGCTAAAGATGAAAGTCATCGCCTACGACCCGTTCCTCTCCGGCGAACGTGCCACGAAACTGGGTGTGACGAAGGTGGAGCTCGATGAGCTCTTTGAAAAGGCTGACTTTATCACGCTCCATGTGCCCGCGACCGATAAGACCCGCGGCATGATCTCCGCGGAAAATATCGCCAAAATGAAGAGGGGCGTGCGCATCGTGAACTGCGCCCGCGGCGGGTTGGTCGATGAACACGCCCTCGCCGAAGCGCTGAAATCGGGTCAAGTCGCGGGCGCGGCCTTTGACGTGTTTGCGGTTGAACCTGCGACGGAAAGCCCGCTCTTCAACCTGCCCAACGTCGTGGTCACACCGCATCTTGGTGCAGCAACCACCGAGGCGCAGGAAAACGTTGCGCTGCAGGTCGCAGAGCAGATGTCCGATTACCTTCTCACCGGCGCCGTCACCAACGCACTGAATATGCCCTCCGTCACGGCCGAGGAGGCCCGGGTCATGGGTCCGTGGGTGAAGCTTGCTGAGCATCTCGGTGCCTTCATCGGTCAGATGACCGAAGAGGCTCTGAAAGAGGTACAGATCACCTATAACGGCTCAGTGTCTTCGATGAATCTCGAGGCGCTGAACTGCGCGGCCATTGCCGGGATCATGAAGGCGACCAATCCGGACGTGAACATGGTCTCTGCCCCTATCATTGCGAAAGAGCGCGGCGTGAACATCTCCACCACGACGCAAGACAAGTCGGGTGTTTTTGATGGTTACATCAAGCTGAATGTGATCACCGCAGAGCGCGAGCGTTCCATTGCAGGAACCGTATTTTCTGATGGAAAACCGAGGTTTATCCAGATCAAAGGCATCAATATCGATGCCGAGATCGGCGCGCATATGGTCTACACGACCAATGAGGACGTCCCCGGGATAATCGGTGCGCTTGGTCAGACGATGGGCGAGAACGGCGTGAATATTGCGAACTTTACGCTGGGTCGGTCTGGTGCCGGTAAGGACGCGATTGCGCTTCTCTATGTCGATGAAGAACCACCGGCTGTGGTGCTGAACCAACTGCGAGATACCGGGCTGTTCCAGCAGGTCAAAACGCTGCAGTTCGACGTCGCCTAGTCCTTCCGAATGACACCCGCGATCGCGGCGGTGCCAATGGCCGCCGTGATCCAGCCGACAGGTTCGGCAAAAGACTTCGGCCATCTCAGGCAAGCCGCAAGAGAGGGCAGTGAGTCTGGAATGTCACGAATTGATGCCCTTTGGCGTGCCCTGCGTTTACTTGTCCATGCTCGCCGTGATTCCGTCGCCCCATGAAAAGCAGATATTTTCCTTACGCGCTGACTGCCGCCATTATTGTTGGAACCGCAATTATCCTCTTGTGGATGGGTCGCATCCCGATGTGCAAATGCGGCTATATCAAGCTGCTGCATCTGGAGACGATGAGTAGCGAGAACTCCCAGCATCTGATGGATTGGTACACGCCAAGCCATGTGTTGCACGGGTTCATCTTCTACTTCGTGCTGTGGCTTGTGGCGCGCAAGCTGAGCTTCGGCTGGAAGCTGTCAATTGCGACCCTGGTCGAAGCTGCTTGGGAGATCGCCGAGAACACCGACGCGGTGATCAATCGGTATCGCGAGGTGACCATCGCGCTCGATTATTTTGGTGATTCTGTTCTGAACTCCGTCGCCGACATCTTCGCGATGATCGCTGGCTTCTACGTCGCGCGAGTTCTGCCGGTCTGGGCCAGCATCGCGATCATCATCGTCTCGGAGGTCGTGGTGATCTACTTCATCCGGGACGGGTTGGCGCTCAACATCATCATGCTGCTCTATCCGCTGGATGCGATCCGGGAGTGGCAAGGGGCAGGTTAATCCGGGTCCTCGAACTTGAGGTAGCGCCAGACGGACCAACCGATAGAGGCGAGGCAGAAACCGCCGCCGAAGACGATCAACTCGAACCCCGCGGGTCCCTTGTGGCCAACCTCGATACCAGATCGCGACGCCCAGCAAGGCCAGGCCGAGGCAGGACAAAAGAATGCGAAAGCGCAGCTCTTTTCGATCCGGTCCGTATTTGCTCATGCGGTGTCCTGCTCGGTTAGCCCAAGTTCCTTGACCATCGCGTCGCGCATCAGGAACTTCTGCGGCTTGCCGGTCACCGTCATCGGGATCTCTTCGACGAAGCGAATGTGGGTCGGCACCTTGTAATGCGCGATCCGGTCCTTGCAGAACGCACGTACATGCTCGGGGTCTTGTTCTGCATCGGGTTTCGCAATGATCCAGGCGCAGGTGATCTCTCCGAATTTCTCGTCTGGAATGCCGAAGACCTGGACCTGTGAGACAGACGGATGGGTGTAGAGGAACTCCTCGATCTCCCGCGGATAGATGTTTTCACCACCACGCACGACCATGTCTTTGAGACGGCCCGTGATGTTGACATAGCCTTCGTCATCCATCCGTGCGAGATCGCCGGTATGCATCCAGCCGTCGCCGTCGATGGCCTCAGCAGTGCGCGCGTCATCGCCCCAATAGCCTTTCATCACTGAATAGCCTCTGGTCCAAAGCTCCCCCTGTTCACCGACCGGCATCGGCGCGCCATCTTCTGCCACGATCTTCACTTCCACATGCGGATGTATCCGGCCCACAGATGTCACGCGTTTCTCCAGTGGATCGTCGAGATTGGATTGGAAGGAAACCGGCGAGGTCTCCGTCATGCCATATGCAATGGTCACGCCCTTCATATGCATCTTCGCCTGAACGGCGCGCATCACCTCGATCGGACAGGGCGCGCCAGCCATGATGCCGGTGCGCAGCGTGGAGAGGTCGTATTGTGCGAAATCGGGATGTTCGAGCATGCCGACAAACATGGTCGGCACGCCGTAAAGTGCGGTGCAGCGTTCCTCGCTGACGGTGCTGAGCGTCTCAAGCGGATCGAACCCCTCGCCAGGAACGACAATTGTGGCACCTCTGGTTACGCAACCAAGCGTGCCCATGACCATGCCGAAACAGTGATAGAAGGGCACCGGAATGCAGAGCCGATCCTCCGGCGTAAATTCCATGGCATCGGTGGTAAAGAACGCATTGTTGATGATGTTGCGATGCGTCAGGGTCGCGCCCTTCGGATTGCCCGTCGTGCCGGATGTGAACTGGATATTGATCGGATCATTTGGGCGGAGGCTCGCGGTGATCTCATCAAGCTTGGACGAGGGGTTCAGCAAGAGGCTGTCGAAGCTCAGGAAGCCCTCCGGCGTATCTTCTCCGAGCGCGATCAGGATTTCTGTCGGGATGTCGTCCCGCACCGCATTGAGCATGTCGATATAGTCCGAACTTTTGAATCGCTGCGCCGTGATGAGGGCGCGGCACCCAACGAGGTTGAGCGCATAGGTTAGCTCGTGGCTGCGATAGGCCGGGTTCACATTGACCAGGATCACGCCAATCCTGGCGGTGGCGAATTGGGTCAAGAGCCACTCATAGCGGTTTGGCGACCAAATCCCGAGCCTGTCGCCGGTCGACAACCCGACGGAGAGCAAACCTGTTGCCAGCCTGTCGACGTCGTCTCGGAACGCGCTGTAACTCTTGCGGATGTTTTGCGCCCGAAAGACCGCCGCCTCGCGGTCCGGATGCGCCTGACAGGTCTCAGCCAAAATGCCCGGGATCGTTTTCTCGATCAGCGGGGGCTCGCGGAGACCGATAACATGGGAGCGCCCGTCAATGGGCGTTCGGGAAGCAGCAGCAGTGTCTTTCATGGCAAGGAGTCTATTCCGAATTTCGTCTCTGTCACATCGAGGAGTGTAATCCAGCGGAAAAGCCCTGTTGGGCTTTGCATCTATTTTTGGAGCTTGTGGCAGGTGTGAGCCCGAGAAGGGTGGATGTGAGTCGGGGGCCACGCGGTGGATTTGAGTATTTTTGCCAGAATGAAGCTTGGATGTTTCATCTAGATCACGGCCCGTGAGCGGCTTCTCACGGGGGTGTGAGCCTCTTGTCTGGAACGCGAAGAATGATGTGCGTGAACGCGCAGAAACCAGGCGATTTTTCCGGTTGAGAGCGTTGAGAAACATTCTCTGAAGGCGCATATTTATTTCATCGAAAGGGCGCACACCGCCCGACGCACCCATCAACAGCCTGAAAAGGCTCACATAATTAGGAGTACTACAATTGTAAATCCGGATCGCAACCGTCGTAGTCGCTGTGTTTCTGTCCGCCCCGGCTTTCGTACAAATCATCGACGCTCAAGCTTTGTTCCCTTCGGGCAATGACAGCGCCGCTGAGCGTCACGTGAAGTAATCCCCCAGACGGCTGGACCGCCCCTCCCACGGTCCGAGCCTCAAAACAGCCCTCCGGTTTCCCCTGCCGGAGGGCTTTTTCATGGCCGGACGCCACGTCACGGTGACCCCGGTCCGGTGCTTGGCTATCATGGGTTCAAGCAACCAAAGGGGGACCCCATGTCCGATATCGTCATCCTGTCCGGAGCCCGCACCGCCATTGGCACGTTCGGAGGCGCGTTTGCCGGAACACCACCCATTGACCTCGCAACAGCGGCGAGCAAAGCGGCGATAGACCGCGCCGGTGTGGAAGCCGACAAGGTCGGCCATGTGGCTTTTGGCCATGTCATCAACACCGAGCCTAAGGACATGTACCTCTCCCGCGTCGCCTCCATGGGCGCAGGCGTGCCGGACACGGTTCCCGCCATGAATGTGAACCGCCTCTGCGGATCGGGCGTGCAGGCGATTGTCTCTGTCATTCAATCGCTGTCCATGGGCGATGCCGAATTCGGCCTGGCCGGGGGGTCCGAGAACATGAGCCGCTCGCCTTACATCCTGCCCTCTGCCCGTTGGGGCCAGAAGATGGGCGATGCCGGATCGCAGGACATGATGCTGGGCGCGCTCAACTGCCCCTTTGGTACCGGGCATATGGGGGTCACGGCGGAAAACGTATCAACTGAACATCAGATTTCGCGCGAGGATCAGGATGCGTTTGCGCTCGAAAGCCAGAACCGCGCCGCGAAAGCGATTGAGGCGGGGCATTTCAAGAAGCAGATCGTACCCGTCGAGGTGCGCGTAAAGCGCGAAATGGTGGCTTTTGAGGTGGATGAACATCCCAAGGCGACAACGCCCGAGGCATTGGCGGGTTTGCGCGCAGTGTTCCAGAAGGACGGAACGGTGACCGCCGGCAATGCGTCGGGGCTGAATGACGGCGCAGCTGCCGTCGTTTTAGCGACCGCGGACGCGGCGGAGAAGGCTGGGCTGACAGCACGCGCCAAAATTCTGGGCTATGCGCATGCGGGCGTGCGACCGGAAGTCATGGGGATCGGGCCGGTTCCGGCGGTACAGAAGCTGCTCGAGAAGACTGGGCTGAGCGTGGACGATTTTGATGTGATCGAGTCGAATGAAGCCTTTGCTGCGCAAGCGCTTGCAGTCAGTAAGGAGCTTGGGTTTGACGCGGCCAGGGTCAATCCGAATGGCGGCGCAATTGCCTTGGGCCACCCGGTGGGCGCGACGGGCGCGATCATTACCGTAAAAGCGCTGTACGAGTTGGAGCGCATCCAGGGCAAACGCGCGCTCGTGACCATGTGCATCGGTGGCGGTCAGGGCATCGCGCTGGCGTTCGAGCGGATTTAATTGACGAATATGCGCGTGCGGGTCGATTGGCCCGCGCTGTCGATCACGGTGATGGTGAGATAACCGCGCCCGGGGATCGCGATCTCCTGTTCGCGGTCGTGGGATTTCACAACCACCGGGACACCATCGGCGAGCCAGGTGAACGGTGCGTGTCCGTCTCGGATACGCGCCACGACTGGAGCTCCGCCCGTATCGACCTGGGCGCCATCCGGCGGGAAGGCCAGCTGCGGTTGTGTTGTTGCTGCGAACAGGCCTTTCTCGCGGAATGTTTTGAGCGGTTCGGGCAGGTCAGAGCGCCCGACCATCAAGGCATCCTGAGGTGCAGGCGGTAGCGGCGTGACATCGCCCAAATGCCCAAATGCCTCGAACAGGATCGGCGCGGCGAGATCACCGCCGAACGCCCCCGGAACCGGTGTGCCATCCGGGCGCCCCATCCATACGCCGACCACATGCGCGCCGTCGAAACCGATTGCCCAGGCATCGCGGTGGCCATAGGAGGTTCCGGTCTTGAACGCGATCTGCCCGGCCCGGGCATTCGGCGGTGGCGGCACATCGCGCAGGATGTCGGAGAGATACCAGGCGCTCCGCTGTGACAGGAACCGTTGTGAGACCGGCGCGTCACCCGGGAGGGGCGAGAGGCGGACCGATGCACCACCCGCCGCGATCCCCGCATAAAGCCCGACGAGGTTTTCGAGGCTGACACCCGCGCCGCCAAGCGCCACCGCCAGCCCGGCTTTGCCGCCGGGAATGACAGGCGCTGCGTTGGCGGCCTTCATGCGCTCGACAAGGACCGCGGGTCCAATGACATCCAGCATCGAGACCACTGGCAGATTGAGCGACATGTGCAGCGCCTCGCGCACCGACACATCACCGCGGAACGCGCCGTCGAAATTCTGCGGCGCATAGGTGCCGAATTGACGTGGACGGTCGGAAATCAGCGTCTCGGGATGGGCGAGGCCACGATCGAACCCCAACCCGTAGACCAGCGGTTTCAACGTGGAGCCGGGCGAGCGCGGGGCTTGGGTCATATCGACAAAGCCCGCATTGCGTGTGTTGGAATAGGTGGCCGATCCAACCGACGCGAGGACCTCGCCGGTGCGATGGTCCGCGACGAGGATCGCGGTGGAAACCTGATCGGGAAGACCGCGCAGGGCGCTTTTGGCGAGGCGTTCCATGTCGATCTGAAGATTGCGATCAAGGGTGGTCTCGATCCGCCGTGGGCCTTCTTCCCTCAATCGATCCGCCAGATGTGGGGCGAGCTGTGGGACCGGTCTGCGGGTCGTTGGCAGAGGGGCTGAAACGGCACTTTCAAACTCTTCCTCAGTCAGGACATCCGCTTTTGCCAACCGCTGCAGCACGCGAGTGCGGGCGGCTTGCGTGGTTTCCGGAAAGCGATCCGGACGGCGGGTCTCCGGCGATTGCGGCAGGGCAACCAGCAAGGCGGCCTCGGCCTGGGTGAGACGCCGCGGTGGTTTGCCGAAATAGGCGCGTGTGGCTGCCGTAATCCCCTCAAGATTACCGCCATAGGGCGCGCGTTGCAGATAGAGATCGAGGATCCGCGTTTTGCTCAACGCGCGCTCTAACGCCCAAGCAACTCGCATCTGCCGCAGCTTGCCGCGCCAGGCGCCGGTGCCGCTATCCTCCAGCAGGCGCGCCACCTGCATGGTCAGCGTCGACCCGCCGGAGATCACTTCGCCATGCCGCACCGCTTGCCCGATGGCGCGTAGCATCGCGATCAGATCGACGCCGGAATGCTGATAAAACCGCTTGTCCTCATAACGGATCAGCATCTCGACAAAACGCGGGTCGGTGGTGGCGAGCGAGGCATCCAGCCGCCAGCGGCCATCCTCGACCTGATAGGCGCGCAACAGCTCTCCATTCCTGTCCCGCACTTCAACACCGGTCTCAACCGCAAGCGAAGGCAGGGACGTCCGCGCAATCCACGCGTCAAACCCGTCGCGCGCCGTCGCAGCGACGAATAGTAGGCAAGCCAGCCCGAAGAGATGCCGCGCGCGGATCACGGGGTGACGGTGACCTGACCGGTCTCGGTACGGGCGCGATAGATCGGACGATACATATCCTCCACCGAGGCGGGCGGATGGTGATAAGTCCCCGGCGCAATCGCCCGCGCGATATAGGCCAGTTGGAACTGATCCTTCGTGTAGTGATCCACCGCAGCCAGGAACCGGTTCTGGCGGAACTCCGAATTCTGCACGTTGTTCGAGAGTTTCAACCAGTCGAGCGCCCGCACATCACCGCCGCGCAAGAGGTTCGGATTGTCGATCTCGAACCCGGCGGGCAGTGGGTCGTTCACCATCAGCCGCGCTTCGGCATCCTCGAACGGTTTCACGGTCAGTACCGTGACGAAGCGTGTGCCCGAGGCGATAGTCGAGATGTCGATCGGATTTCCCTCGAGGTCGAAATAACTGCGCCCGATGGAATAGCCGTTGCCGCCCGCGGGTTCGGGGTTGACCGGAACACCGAAGGTCGAGACCGTCACCATCGTCGGTGAGGCACCCGTGTTGGCAATCTCCACCGGCACGAGCGTGTCCTGATCCAGCACCTGTACCAGCGGCCCGGTGACCGGCGCGCCGTTTTTGGTCAGCCCGGAGGCGTTGCTGTCCAGAAGTGCGTTCGCCGCGAGCAGCGACCAGACGCTCTCCTGCGTTGAGCGCCCCGCGACCTCGCCGACAGATGGTGCTACGCGGCTCGAGATGGCGTTTACGTCAATCGCGGTCGATCCGGCCTCCACCGCCAGCGTCAGCACCGCTGCCGCATCGCGCAGATCGGTGCCGTAGTCGTCGCGCCAGGATCGGGTGTCCGTCTCCGGCGTGTTCAACCGTGAACTCGCCCGCCGGAACATCGCGTCGGCCCGCGTGCTATCTCCATAAGACGCCAGCGCCGCGCCGACCTGTGCCAATGCCATGGCCGAGCCGAACGCCTCCGCCTTCACATCAGCATAATAGCGCAGGTCGCTCATCGACGCGGCCCCGGAGCGGGCGAGCACGAAGAGCGCATAGGCCAACCCCTCGCCACCGTTCTCAAAGTCCGGCGCGGAGTTCACCTGATTGCGCAGATTGTCGAGCGCGTTGCGCAGGGGAATGTCCGGCACCGCATATCCGCCCGATTTCGCGCGGGTGAGGAAATCGGTGACATAGGCGTCGAGCCAAAGATCGCCGCGATCCGGGCGCCAGAGGCCAAAAGCGCCATTCGAGGCCTGATTGGTCAGGACCTCGCCGATGGCTTGCTCAACGCGGGTGACGAGATTGTCGCGACTGGCAAGCCCCATGGCCGACGCCACCTGATCAAGATAGAGCAGCGGCATCGCGCGGGAGGTGATTTGCTCTGTGCAGCCATAGGGGTATTGATCCAGGGCAGAGAGCAGCCCCGGCGCATCGAAGCGTGCCAACGGCCCGGCAGAGAGTGTCAGCGACCCAGTCCCCGGCAGGAACCCGGCGAAGGCGTTCTGATCCAATGTGAAGACCCCGCCCGCGGCCAGCTCCACTTGAGAGCGGCGCTGGATCACCGGATCGTTGCGCTCGACGGGCACAAGCAGCGATTTGGTCAGGGCTTCACCGTCGGGCGTCTCAAGCGTGACGGTCATCGAGGCCAGCCCGGGCGCGCCGGCGGTGATCTGGATCGTCACCACCTGCTTTTGCTGCGGTCCGAGGTCGAGCGACGAAGGCGCGAGCCCCGCAAGGTCCAGACCCGAAGCGGACACGTTCAGTGGCATCCGACCGGTCGGACCCGTGGCATGCACGACCTCAAGAAGAAGCTGACTGGTATCGCCGGGGGCCAGGAGGCGCGGCAAGGTCGCCGTGACCACCACCGGGTCGCGCACCAGCACATCCGCGGTTGCCTCGCCGACACCGGTCTCCGACCAGACCACGGCCATCAGGCGCACCGTGCCGTTGAACTCGGGTATCTGAAACTCGGTTTCAACCTTGCCATCCACGACTGTCAGCGGCCCCGAGACATACGCCACAAGTTCCTCGGTTGGCGGCGGGCTCTCGGCGCGCAATTGCCGTGTCGCATCGCCGCCGGAGCGCACCGCGCCCATGGCCCCATTCAACCCATCGATCAGACGGCCATAAACATCGCGAATGCCCATGCCCAAGGCGCGCTGACCAAAATAATGGCCGGACGGATCGGGCGCGTCGAAGCCCGTCAGGTTCAGAATGCCGACATCGACGGCGGCGATCATCGCATAGGCGGTCTCGCCATCTTTGATGCCATCGACACTCAGCGACACCGGCATCGGGCTGCGCGGTTGCGCGCTGTCTCCAACGTCGAAACTGGCCGACAGGCGTCGCTCACCGGGATCGATGCTGGCATGGGCCAGACCCAAAGCGCGCGACGGGTTCTGTCCGGCCGCAACATTCATCGGTCGGATCACGGAGGCGGAGACGTAGGCCCCAGCCCCCCACTCATCGGTCACGGGCAGATCGATGGTGTTCTCGCCCTCCGTCACGGGCACGAGTTTCATATCGATGAGCCGGTTCGACATAACCGTCACAAGCGCGGTGCCTGCCATGCGCGGCACGATGCGCAAACGGGCGGTGTCGCCGGACCGGTAGCTTTCGGCGTTCAGCGAGGCCTCCAGCAGATCGGGCGTCGCCGCGGCATCCGCGGTGCCGTACCAACCTGCCGAAAAGCCCGTGGAGGTGGCGACATAGGTGCCATCCGTGCGCTCCACCTTGATCTCGTATTCGCCCCATTCAACTGGTGCGCTCACGGTCAGCGGCGCGCTTGGGTCTAGCACGGCCTCCCCGCTCGCAATGCGTGTGCGGCGGGTCACCGGGTCCCAGTTCCAATTGCCGAAACTGGAATACCATTGATAGCGCGTCTGAACCCGGTTGATCGTCCATTTCACCGGCATCGCGATGCGGTTGAGACCCGGATCAAGAGCGATGATTTCGAAACTGGCCTCCGCGTTCTCCGGCAAAACATCGTCAAAGAGAGGCCGCACGCCGATCAACTCCACCGGCATCAGCACCGGTTTCGTCACACGCCGTTCAACGGGCCGGTTCGACCCTTCGCGCACGGACACGGTGATCCGCGCCTCAAGCGGCTGCATCACCTCCTGCAGATCAGGCAGATCGAAGCCGAGCGAGGCCTCTCCGTCTTCGTCCGTATTACCGCTTTCAAGATATCCCCGACGGGTTCCGAAGGGCTCCGTATGGCGTCCGAAGATATAGCCGGGGAATGCCTCTAACCTGCTCGTGCCCCGAAAGGTCAGCTCACCATCGACCGGCAGGTCGGCACCCGGGGCGCCAAAGAGATAGCGCGCCGAAATGCCAAGCCGGGGTTCGCCGCCGAGGCGCAGCGGACCGTCGGGAAGGTTGATGTCGAAATCGATCCGTTCCGGCAGAAAATCCTCGACCAGAAGTTTCGTATCCGAAAGCGGCGCGGCCTCCGGGTCGGCATAGACCGCCAGTGTCCAGGTGCCGCGCGGCACACCGCCGCCGAGCGAGAAGTTAAACAAGCGACCACCTGCCCCCTGATCGGCCAAATTTGTGCGCGAATACTCTACCCCATCGGGCCGCGTCAGGATCGCGGTCAGCGGCAGACCGGGGATGGCTTTCGAACTCCCATCCCGCGCAAGGGCCAAAGCGTTGATCGTCTCGCCCGCGCGATAGGCCCCCCGCTCGGTCGTCAGGAAGACATCAATCGGAGGCGCAGCAGGGCGCCCCTCGACGCCGCGGTCTGAGAGGTCAAATCCCGGATCGGTGAGGCTGAGAAAGGCGAAATCATCCCCATTGCGCACCGTCAGCAGGCCGGGCGCCGCTGCACCGGTGCCGCGGATCAGACCGGGGTCGAACCTCGCATATCCGTCCGCGTCGGTCCGCACGGTTTCCAAAGGCGTGTTACCGCGGGAGATCAGGGTAACGTCAGCGCCCGTAATCGCGGAGACATCCGACAATGCCCGCGCCACCACATGCAGCCCATCGGTGCCTTCAAAGGTCGTCAGCCCCAGATCGGAGATCACAAACCATTGCGTGGCTGGCGGCGCATCGTAGGCATCAGCGCCGGGAATACTGGCCTGCAGCGCGTAGACGCCGGGGCGCAGGTCTCCCATGATCTCGGCCATCGGCAGGCGCGAGGTGACATCGCGGTTCAACTCACTCTGCACATCTCCCGTGCCGCGCCAGATCTCTTCCGCGACCTCGGTCCGGAAGGTCTGCGCATCGTAGTTGTCAATCGGACGACCGAAATAGCGATCCTGCATGGTGCGCAGGATGTTACGATCCGTGACGCTGTAGAGGATCAGGTCCAGCTCGGTTGCATTCACTGCCACGACAGGCACCGCCGCATCCCCTGCCGCAGGCAGGATGTAGGCCCGGCCCGGGAACCGAACCGATGGCGTGCGGTCCCGGACATATTGCGTGATTTCGACCGATTTCTGCAGCGTCTCTCCATCGGCGGAGGGCAGGCCCTCGCGGAACGTGAACCGATAGCGTTCCCCATGGTTGAGGCCGGAGACACAGACCTGACGACCGGAGGCAGACACGGCAATGCCCGGCGTTTCAGTCTGCACATAGTCCGCGTAGTCGACCGTCTTCGAAAGCTCTTCCGAGAAGATCGCACAGATCCGCGGATCGGCCGCATCGCTGTCGACTTCCGTTTCCGCCAGATTGAACCCGAAGAGCCGGATCGCTCGATCCAAGGCCCGCTCGGTGTCGTCACGCGGCTGAAGGTCGAGCGCCAATCGCAGGGTCGGAATCGTATCCCGCCCGCGTCCAAGTTGTTCGAGCGCATTGGCAATGGTGCTCAGCGCCAGCACCTGTTCAGGTGGTTTCGTCGAGCGCAGATAAGCGTTGATCGCAGCGGCCAGGGCTGTGTCACGCATATTGCGGCGGCGATTGCTGTCCTTTTCGGCCACAGCCAGGGCATCGAGCGCATATTGCACCCACTGATCAGGTGTATCCGTCAGAGAGACCGCCGCCCCGGTGAACCGCCAGGCCGATAAGGGGTTTTCCCCGTTGCGATCATCACGAGCCGCATTAATGAACTGCTCTGCCGTGAACCCATTCGCATAGTGCCGTTCCGACAGAGTTTCGGCCTGTCTGCGCGCCTGCGCCAGATCGTTCGTCCGCAGGAAACTCAGTTCACTTGCCCGGGCAGGGGCAACCGCACGGACCGGCTCCAAAGTGCGGCGCACCTCGCCGGAGACGGCTCCCTCGTAAGGAACCGGCTCAGCGGCGGCGGATTTCGGAAAACAGGCATTGGAGCGGGAATTGAAGGTGAACGCACCGCAATTTGCGTCGGCCAGACAGGCGGCGCGGCAGGCTCCAAGGGTCGTATCGAAGATGTTGGCTAAATCACCGCCGGGGAAATCCACGTCTCGGGTCATCACCAGGCGTCGGTCCGGGACATAATCCTGCGCATAAGCGGCGATGCTGCTGGCCAGGAAAACGACGCTGAAAATGCCTGCGAGAAGCCGGAACATGGCAAAACCCTTTCAAATTGTCTGCAATTCAGCGTCGCATGGGCGGCCTGAGTCGGGCAAGGCGCGGGCGGTGTTAAACCTGTCTTCACCAAGTTCAGCGCATGATCGCCCGATATTCGAGCGTCGAAGGTTGCGAATTGATGGAGCAAATCTCTCCTGAACAGGAGATTGCGCGGGAGCGTCGCGCTCGGCTGGCAGCCGAGCGTTTACTCGATCAGAAGCAAAAAGAACTAAAAGCCGCGAACCGAAAACTTTCGGAACACGCGCTCTCACTGTCGGGGCAGATTGTCGATCAGCGCAAGGTCGTTCAAGAGCTCGAAGGCGAGAACACAAAAGTTAGCCAGGACCTGGAGAAAGCCAATGACAAAGTCGTTAAGGTGGAGCGTCTGCTCTGGGACGCACTTGAGACCATCCAGGATGGCTTTGCGCTCTTTGATGCCGATTTTCGCCTGATCGCTGCCAACCATCGGTATCTGAGGGCCATCGAGGGCGCCGATCTCATTGTTCCTGGCGTCAATTATGAAACGATTCTCGACCATTGTTTGGACGAAGGCATCATCGATCTTGAGGGGGTGGAAGAAGACGTCTGGTTCGACATGATGATCGACCGTTGGAGTGCGGAGAAGATCGAACCCATCACATTGCGGTTTTGGAATGGGAACTACATCAAGATTGTGGACCGCCGCACCCAGGACGGCGGGATCGTGACGCTTGCCGTCGACATCACAGACACTATCGAGCGCGAGGAGGAACTTCGCGAGGCTCTCGACAGCGCCCGTGCAGCGGATCGCGCCAAATCGGCCTTCCTGGCAAAGATGAGCCACGAACTTCGCACGCCCATGAATGGCGTGGTTGGGATGGCCGAGTTGCTGTTTGACGGTGAGGAGGATGAGGAACGCCAGCTTTATGCCTCGACGATCAAGAACTCCGGCGAGGCGCTGCTGGAAATTATTAATGACGTGCTCGATTTCTCGAAGATCGAAGCTGAAAAGATAGAACTGAAGCCGCAGCCCTTTGATCTTGAGCAGACCATCCAGGAGGTTTCCCTGATTGTTGAGCCATCGGTTCAGCAAAAGGGCATTCAGTTCTGCGTCGACTACGATCAGTTTCTCCCGACCGGATTCATCGGTGACCCCGGACGCATCCGGCAAATCATCACGAACCTCGTCGGCAACGCCGTGAAGTTCACCGACGAAGGCCATGTCATGGTGCGTGTCGTAGGCTTTACGTCTGAGGATGAAACGGAATGCCAGCTTCACATCACTGTGGAGGATAGCGGGATCGGCATCGACCCTGCCAAGGCCGAGCATGTCTTTGGAGAGTTCAATCAGGCCGAGGATGAAGCGAACCGCAAGTATGAGGGCACGGGGCTCGGCTTGGCCATCACGCGTGGATTGGTGGAGCAAATGGGCGGGGAGGTCTGGCTCGAAAGTGCAAAAGGCGAGGGCAGTTGTTTCGGTTTCTCGCTGAGCCTGCCCGTCGCAGGAGACGAGAGGCCCGAAGCCCTGCAGGCCTTCGATCGTGTTGAAACGGCGATTGTAATCGACCCCCGCGAGGTGGAGGCTCAGGTCCTGTTGCGCCAGTTGGAGAACTTGCAAATCCAGGGACGCGCTTTCACCAGCATGGAGCAGGCGACCGATTATGCCTCACGCCATAACATCGACCTCGTTTTTGCGCTTCCGGAATGCGATATCCCGGCCGATCTTCATGCGCAGACCATCTGGCTTGGCGCGGCTCCGGAAACACAACCCGAGGCCCGTGTTCTGCCAATTCCGATTCTGCAAAGTGCGCTTTATCATGTGTTGAGCCAGGAACCGGCGGCTTCGAAGGAAAAGAAAAAAACTCCGACACGCGAGCGTCCACTGGTTTTGGCGGCGGAGGACAACAAGACCAACCAGCTCGTATTCTCCAAAATGCTGAAAGCGCTCGATCTTGATCTGACAATGGTCAACAACGGCACCGAAGCCGTCGAGAGCTTTGCTGAATTGCGTCCGGATATCGTGTTCATGGACATCTCGATGCCTGAGATGGATGGGATGGAAGCGACGCAGGCCATTCGGAAAATCGAGGACGCAGAGGGCCTCCCCAGAACGCCGATCATTGCGATGACGGCCCATGCAATGGATGGCGATGAGAGCCGCATTCGTGAGGCCGGACTTGATCACTATCTCACAAAACCGCTCAAGAAGGACCTGATCCATGCGGCTTTGAAAGACTATCTTGAGGGAGCGGCTGCGCTTTAGACCGATAGGAAAGTCTCGCTGAGCCGCATCTCGCCGGTGACGATATCACGGCGGTTGCGGATCGGACCGTGGATGCGTTTTCGCACCATTGGATCGGCGGCCTCTACGGCCCCATATTTCACCAAAAGCGCCGCAATGGCGGCCTCGGCGGCGCGCGTGGACCCATCGGCGATTTTCAAGGCAATGCCTAGGCCGCGCTCCGGCAGGATGCCCGTGAAAACCGCTTCCGCGCCGGTTTTGACCGCCGCCTTGCCGCCCGCGGCGCGCATAAGTTCGGTGCAGGCGCGGCCTTCTCCAGCGACATAGTCCGGATATTCTATCATCGCTTCGACAAGCTGCGCGCTAGCTTTGGCCCGGACCGAGCCTCCTTCCGGAGCCGCCATGCGCGCCATCGCCCGGGCCAGACCATGAACCGTGGTGCGGAAATTCGGGGCAGAGCAGCCGTCAATGCCGTACCCTTGGGCATCCAGACCGGTCATTTCTTCGAACGTCGTCCTCACTGCTTGCTGCACCGGATGATCCAAATCCACATATTCCGGGCCCGCGCTCAGATGCTGACCAAGTGTCAGAAACCCGCTGTGTTTGCCAGAGCAATTGTTATGCGCCTGACCGGGTTTTTCATTCGCGCGGATCAGCGCCTCTGCGGCTTCAACATCAGAAGGGGTTTGCGGACCACAGCGAAACGCGTTCTCGGTCAAGCCCAGATCCCCGAGCCAGGTGCGCACGAGATCGGTGTGAATCGCAGCCCCTTCATGGGACGCGCAGGCAATTGCGAGGTGTCTGCGGGTTAGGCCAGCGGCCTTTGCTGCGCCGCTTTCGACCAAGGGCAGGGCCTGCAGCATCTTGCACGACGAGCGCGGAAAAATCACGGCCTCCGGATCGCCCCAGGCCTCCACAATCTGTCCCGTCGCATCGCAGACAACCGCATGTCCAAGATGTTGCGATTCCAAATACCCGCCGCGCCAGATTTCGAGGAAGGGGACTGGCTGTGTCATAAGCGCCTCCTTTTAAGGCGAAAATCCGCCAACAGGCCTTCCAAAACAGATGCAATTTAAGTTAAAGTTTTGCAATCGAGGAATGAACGCGATGTTCTGATCCAACGAAGAGCTCCAAAGGGGCCGAGAGGGACATCACAGAGGCAGAAAACAGCGGGAGCTGTGAAACACATGAAGACTTCACTTAAGGGTGCCTTGGCAGTGATTGCATTGCTGATGGCCGGACCAGTTGCGCAGGCGCAGGAGCAATCCACCAACCGGGTTTTCGCAAAAACCGATTGGAGCGTTTTCGTCGAAGACAATCCCACCCAATGTTGGGTCGTCTCCAGTCCGAAGGAGACGGTGAATACGCGCGGTGGCCGTGTCGTTGCAGTGAACCGCGGCGATATTCTGATGTTTGTCAGCTACTGGCCTGGGTCCCAAAAACTCGGCGAGGTGTCCTTCACTGGCGGCTATCCGTTCGGAGATGGCACAACAGTTGGCCTGCAGATCGGCGACTCGCGTTTTGAGCTCTTCACGTCCGGTGAGACGGCTTGGGCTGCGTCGCCCGCCGATGACACCAAGATCATCACTGCGATGAAGCGTGGCGCGGAAGCGGTTCTAACCGGTCAGTCGTCACGCGGCACGAACACCAAGGACAGCTTCTCGCTGCTCGGGTTCACCGCAGCCCTGGAAGATGCCGAGAAACGCTGCGGCACATAACTCATTATAAAACAAAAGGTTAAGGGACCAGCTGCCAGAGTTCCTTAACCTTCTCACAGTAAGACCGGACCAAATCCGGCGAATTGGCAGCAGATCATGACCCAACAGACGATCACCACGTTCCGACTTCCGGCTTCGAAAGGCAAAACGGTTGCTAGGCTGTCCCCCACCGGTCTGACGGTTGGCACCGCGTTGATGACGATGGATGGCGAGCGCTATGTGGAGGACCTCAAGCCCGGCGATCGCGTGTTGACGAAGGATTACGGCGCGCAGAAAGTGAAATGCATCGCCTTTCGCGACGTCGACTTGACCGTTTCGCCGGAGCGCGCGCCGGTTCTGGTTCATGCCAACGCGTTTGGCGCTCAGCTGCCGTCACGCCCTGTCTTTCTTGCTCCCGATCAACGCATTGCCCTGCGCCACCGTATGTTTGACCAGTTCTTTGGCGCGCGCGAAGTATTGGTCTCCGCCCGCGATCTGATTGGTCGCGATGCGGTTACGCCGGTCGAAGGTCTCACGTCGATCACCTATGTCTCGCTGGTTTTTGCGCGCCACCAGCTGCTTTATTGCGGAAACCTTGCCGTCGATCTTGGGCCTTTTGCCGGTGTCAGCACACGCCCGAGCCTGTCGGCATCAGATGCACGCATCGCTTTGGGCGTGATGTCCGAGGGCCCGCAAACCCGCGAAAGCCGCCGATCCGCCCTGCATTGATCTGTTTCAAATCCACGATTCGTCCTATATGAGGCCCATTCACCCGATGGAGCGCTCAAGCCATGGCAAATGATGCCACAGCCCCGATCACGCAGGACCTTGTCACCATTCCGCGTAAATTGCCGGAAGGCGATAAGACCAATCTTGTCGGTCTGACGCGCGATCAGTTGCGTGAGGCGCTGTTGGCGATTGGCACACCCGAGAAACAGGTCAAAATGCGCGTGGGTCAGATCTGGCAGTGGATCTATCAGAAAGGTGTCCGCACCTTTGCCGACATGACCAATCTCGCCAAGGATTATCGTGCGACCCTGGAGCAGCATTTCGTGATCGAGCTGCCCGAGGTCGTAAGCCGTCAGGTCAGCGACGATGGCACACGCAAATATCTGGTACGCATTGCGGGCGGCCATGAGGTCGAGACGGTTTACATCCCAGAAGAAGACCGCGGCACGCTATGCATCTCGAGCCAGGTCGGGTGCACGCTCACCTGTTCTTTCTGTCACACCGGCACGCAGAAACTCGTGCGCAATCTCACCGCAGGAGAGATCATTGGTCAGGTGATGCTGGCCCGGGATGACCTAGGTGAATGGCCGAGACCGGGCCGCCACCCGAAGGACGAAACCCGGCTTCTCAGCAATATCGTCCTGATGGGCATGGGCGAGCCACTCTATAATTTCGAGAATGTCCGCGACGCGATGAAGATCGCGATGGACCCGGAAGGCATCAGCCTGTCGCGCCGTCGCATCACATTGTCCACCTCGGGTGTCGTGCCCGAAATCGCCCGCACAGCGGAGGAGATCGGCTGCCTTCTGGCAATCTCCTTCCACGCCACAACGGACGAAATTCGCGACAAGCTTGTGCCAATTAACAAACGTTGGAACATCGCAACCCTGCTGGATGCCTTGCGCGACTACCCAAGGCTGTCAAACAGCGAACGCATCACTTTCGAATATGTCATGCTGAAAGGTGTGAATGACAGCGATGAAGCCGCGCGGCGGTTGGTGCAACTGATCCGGGGCATTCCGGCCAAGATCAATCTGATCCCGTTCAATGAATGGCCCGGTGCGCCTTATGAGCGCTCCGATTGGAAACGCATCCGCAGCTTTGCCGATATCATCTACAAGGCGGGCTACGCGTCACCCATTCGTACGCCACGCGGCGAAGACATCATGGCCGCCTGCGGTCAGTTGAAGTCAGCGACAGAACGCGCTCGGAAGTCCCGAGCCCAGATCGCCGCCGAAGCAGGTCTCGACTAAATCCCACCACTCCACAAAGAAAAAGGACGGCGGAGAAGCTCCACCGTCCCTTAAGTTCTGCTTGTCCGTGGACTTAGCTGGAAGCAGCGGCTGCAGCCAGAACCAGGAACAGGATCGGGATCAGAATGCCGCCAGCCGAAGAAGAGGTTTCTTCAACGATGACCGGCTCTTCGATGATCGGGTCCGACAGACTGCCAGCGAAAACAGAAGTGGCAGCCAGGGAGAAGGCAGCAGCAAGTGCGAGTTTTTTCATCTTTAATATCCTCCAAGATACGCCCGCTGATCTGGATCATCCAAATCTCATGCAGGCACCCAAGATCGTACCTCGTGGGTTCCACTAACCAGCTTCATTCGAGAAGTACAATGGCGCTGGCTTTTGCCTTGGGCGTAACCGCGCCGATTGTCGTCAAATAAGCAACACTTGTGTGCCAATTCTGGTTTTGGCGAACACCTCGGCGATGTGCTCATTGTAGAGCCCGATGCATCCGTTTGACGAACGACGCCCGATCTTGCGCGTGTCATGCGTGCCGTGAATGCGGTAATATTTCCACGATAGATAAAGCGCGTGGGTGCCCAAAGGGTTGTCCGGACCCGGACCGACAAAATCGGGCCATTCGGGGTTGCGCTTCTTCATCGCCGGGGTCGGTGCCCAGGACGGGCCGGTGACCTTGCGAACGACGCTGGTCCGACCGCGCCGGGTCAGGTCCTCGGATTGCGGAACGCTTGAAGGATAAAGGGCGTAAGAGCCGTTCTCTTCCCACATATGCAGCGCGCGACTGCTGATGTCGACCAGGATCGCACCGTTGCGTAAGTTGCTGAAATACGGCTGCCATTCGAGCGACCGGAAGCTGGAGATGTTGCGGCGCACGACCTCCGACAGGTCACGCTCCACCTCCGTTGTATTGGCGTTTTGTGCAATCGCTGGAGCGGCAAGGCCGGTTGCGGCAGCGCTCAACAGAAATCCACGGCGGCTTAGGGTCACTTTCGACTTGTTGCTCATGACTCACTCCTCAAATGCTGTGCGCAAAATATGGCGTTAATGCCGCAATCGCAAATCAAACATGGATGTGATCGGCCAAAACCTGCGGGAGCGTTTGAACCGCCCCAAAGTTCAGTTTAATGAGTCGCAGAAGAATTTTGGGGGCAATCTGCTATGGCAAGACTGGTAGTTCTGTTGGTTTCGATGGTGTTCGCGCTCGCCGCGTGTGCGCCGCCCCCGCCAACCGTCGGTCCGGATGGTAAACCGCTACCACGCGTCTACCGAATCAAGGCTGGAGACACAGCGAAAATCCAGTTCCGCGCCCTCGACACCGTGAACGCTTTGCGTCAGGCCGCCGGCCAACAGACGCTTGAGCTCGATTCGAAGCTCAACGCCGCGGCTGCCACCCATTCTCGGGATATGTCTGTGCAAAACCGTCCCTGGCATTTCGGCTCGGACGGATCTTCGCCGCTGGATCGGGTACAGCGGGTTGGATACTCCGGCATTTTGGTCGGCGAAAACATCTCCGAGACCTATGAAAACGAATCCGAGACCCTTGCCGCCTGGATGCAGGAACCCGCGACCCGGAATGTCATCCTGAACCCAAGAGCTCGAAAAATGGGGTTTTCCTGGTTCCAGGAGCCGAACGGAAAGATTTGGTGGACAATGGTCACCGGAAGCTAGAGCTCACGGGAAGATATCGATCACCGTTCCGTTCTTCACCATCGCATAAAGCTTGCGCATCTCGCGGTTTGGCAGCGCGATGCATCCTGCCGTCCAGTCGGGCCCGCGCGCCTTGAAGACATTGGGCTGGCCATGGATGAAGATATCGCCGCCCGGGGATTTGCCGCGCGCCCTTGCATAGGCAATGTCGGCCGCATTCGGGTACGAAATTCCGAGCGACAGATAGAACGACGAGTTCGGATTGCGTCGATCAATAATGTAGCGCCCTTCCGGTGTCTTTCCGTCACCCTCGAACTGCTTGTGACCGGTCGGGCCGAACCCCAGATCGACCTCATAGGTTTTCAGAAGCCGTCGTTTGCTCCAGACCTTCAAAGTGCGGTCGGTCTTGAAGACTTCGAGCTTCGTTACTTCGGGACCGCGATACTTGATAAACTTGTTATGCGAGCAGGCGGACAAAAACATGCCCGTGCCCAGAAGCCCGCCAAGAGTGACTGACCTGCGCGATATTTTCATGTACCCGTTCCCACTTTTTTGAACGGTCATACTACAAAACAGATCACGGGTGAATCCTTTGGCGAATTCCGCGCTTCACAGAGTGGTGATTAGGGTTCCGCCGCCAGCAGCGCCTGCAAACCGACGCGGTAATTCGGGTATTTCAGAGTTACGCCGAGTTCTTCCTTGATCAGATCGTTTCGGACCCGTTTCGACTCCGCATAGAAGCTGCGGGCCATGGGTGTCATCTCCGCTTCTTCGAACGCGATTGCGGGCGGAATTTCGACGCCCAACAGTTCCGCGGCATAGGCGATCACGTCTTCTGGTGGCGCGGCTTCGTCGTCGCAAAGATTATAAATCGCGCCCGGGCGTGGGCGTTTGATGGAGGCCAGCAGAACCTTAGCGATATCCTCGACATGGATTCGGCTGAACACCTGATTTTCTTTGATGATCCGGCGTGCGGTTCCGGCTCTTACCTTAGAGAATGGCCCGCGTCCCGGCCCGTAGATACCGGCGAGGCGGAAGATGTGAAGCGGCAGGTCATGCGCTTTTGCGAGTTTCTGCCAGGCGGTTTCCGCGGCAACGCGCCATTGTCCGCGTTGCGTCGACGGCGTCAGTGGCGTGCTCTCATCCACCCAACCGCCTGCGTGGTCCCCATAGACTCCAGTCGTCGAAAGGTATCCGATCCATTCTGGTGACGACTTTGCGATGTCGTCTGCCCAATCTGCAAGCACAGGGTCACCTGCCGCAGTCGGCCCGGCGGATATAAGGATGTGACTGGCTTCTGCGATTGTCTCCGACAGGTCATCCCCGGGCCAGATGCGTGTCTCAATTCCGGTTTCTTGCAGTAACAGAGCCTTTTCCGACGACCGCGTGGTGCCTATCACGCGCCAGTCTTGGCCAAGCAGATGATTGGTGAGTTCCTTGGCCGAATAACCGTGCCCGAAACTGAGAAGTGTTTTCATGATGTGCCAGCCAAGCGTTCCAAGGCCCAATGCGCCGCGTCCTGCACGGTCTCATTCGGGTCACTCACATGTGCCTGTGCGCTCTCTAGCAGCGATTTTGTGCCGGAGTTCCCGATGGCATAGAGCACGTTCCTGATGAACCGGTCTCGGCCAATGCGTTTGATCGGCGAGCCGGAGAATTTTGCCCGAAAACCCGCGTCATCTAGCGTGGCCAATTTTGCCAAATCGGGCGCAGCCAGATCGTCGCGCGCCAAATACCGGATGTCCCGCGCCTTAGCGGCAAATTTGTTCCAGGGACAGACGGCGAGGCAGTCGTCACATCCATAAATGTGATTGCCCATCTTGGCCCGCAATTCGGGCGCGACGGGACCTTTGTGCTCGATGGTCAGATAGGAAATGCAGCGCCGCGCATCGAGTTCAAACGGAGCTGGAAAGGCATCTGTGGGGCAGATATCGAGGCAGGCTGTGCAGGTCCCGCATCGCTCGTTTTCCGCTGGATCAGGGTCTAAATCTAGCGTTGTGAAGATGGCGCCAAGAAAGAACCAATTGCCCAAGTCGCGGCTTAGCAGATTGGTGTGTTTGCCCTGCCATCCAATCCCCGCGGCTTGACCCAGAGGTTTCTCCATGACCGGAGCCGTATCGACGAATACTTTGATCTCGGTCCCGGGTTCCTGATCGATCAGCCAGCGCCCCAGACGTTTCAGCCGTTTCTTCACCAGATCGTGGTAGTCGCGGTTTTGGGCGTAGACGGAAATCGCGCCCTTCGTAGGTTCGCTCAAAATCTCCATCGGGTCGTGCGCGGGCGTGTAAGGCTCTGCGAGCATGATCACCGACTTCGCCTCGAGCCAAAGCGCGGAGGGATCGGACCGCCACTGCGTTCGCTCTGCCATCCAGCCCATCTGACCGTGATAGTTCGCGTCCAAGAACGCCTGCAACCGGCCCGGTGCATCGGGAATAGCGTCGGGTCTGCAAATTCCGATGGCGGCAAACCCTTCTTTCAGGGCTTGATCTCGCAGACGGGTTTTGAGGCTCAAAAATCCAGATCCGCGTAATGCGGCGGTTGCGGGAAACCCGGCACCTGATCGGCAAGGATCGAGCGGAAAGCAGGCCGCGATTTGATCTTCGCATACCAGTCCTTGACGTTCTGCGACCGGTTCCAATCCACGTCGCGGATGTAATCGAGGCAACTGAAATGCGCGGCAGCGGCGAAATCGGCCAAGGATAGACTATCTCCGGCCAGCCACCGACGCTGATCCAAGAGCCAGTTCATATAGTCGATGTGATATTTGATCTTCTGGGCACCGAGTTTCACATTGCGGCTTTCGGGATAGCCCTTCCCCATGATCTTCTTGTTCACCCGCTCATAAAGCAGCTTCGACGTCACCTCTTGGTGGAACTTGTCATCAAACCAGAACACCAGACGGCGCACCTCGGCACGATCTTCGGGTTTGGCGGGCATCAAGGGCGGTTCGGGGACTGTTTCCTCAAGATATTCGCTGATCGCCTGACTCTCGCTCAGAGTCTGCTGATCGATTTTCAGGATCGGCACCTTCCCCGCGGGATTGCGGCGCATGAACTCTGCGGATTGTTCCCAATAGCGCTCTTCGACCAGTTCCACTTCGATCTTCTTTTCCGCCAGAACGAGGCGAACTTTGCGGCAGAAGGGCGAAAGGGGCACGTGGTACAGGCGGTTCATCTGGAAATCCGGCAACTGAGAGGTTTCTGTGTCATCGCAACTGCGCCGCCGATTATCAAGATTCAAAACAGGCGGATCGCCCGTCTGCGCGGATGGTGGCTGCTCCTGAAGCAATGGCGCGGGCGCGTTTTTGGACGAAGGCGGAGGGGCGTTTGGCGGAGCGACCTTTGGGGTTTGGCAAGATCGCGGCAAGGCGCGCGGCTTGTGTGGCGGAAAGATCGGCGGCATCGACGCCGAAATACCAAGGTGCCGCGGCGCCCACACCAAAGACGCCCTCATCGAACTCGGCGACGTTCATATAGACCTCAAGAATGCGGCGCTTGGTCCAGATGGTTTCCACCACTGGTGTGATCGCCGCCTCCAGGGCTTTGCGTACCCAGGACCTGCCATGCCAGAGGAAGACATTTTTGACCGTTTGTTGCGAGATCGTAGAGGCACCGCGCCCCGCCCCATCCTCAAGCGCATCGCGGATCGCGGCCATGTCAAAGCCCCAGTGATTGCAGAAATTCGCATCCTCTGCAGCGACAATGGAACGGGCCATATGCGGTGAAACAGTGTCTATATCACGCCATTCGCGGCGGATGTCGCCGACCCGCACGCCTTCGGACAGGATATAGGCCGTCGTGGGTGGGTTCACGACCGAATAGAGGCCGATCAAAAGGAACATCGCGACAATCGCCACAAGCACCAGCCTCAGGCCCCATCGGATAGCCATGAAGGGCACGATGCCGATCCACCAAAAGAACGATCTTTTGGGCTTTTTGCCTTTGCTTTTGGCGGGGGATTTCTTTTTCTGCTCTGCCATTTCGGTTGTTCTAACCCGTCATAACGGCAGCGCCTAGATACTTGACAGAATCGGCTGAGTGCGGTGTCTGGAAAGACAAGAACAAAAATAGAACATTTTTGTCTATGCCGTTTGTCGAACTGAACATCACCTCGAACTTCACCTTCCTGAAAGGTGGCTCCCATGCGGAGGAATATGCCGCGCGCGCCGCCGCCATGGGCATGGAAGGGTTCGCGATTGCCGATGAGAACTCGGTCGCGGGCATCGTGCGGGCCTTCACCGAGTGTAAGGAGATCAAACGCTGTGTGGAGGCGCGTGAGGCGTTTAATGCAAAACACGGGCCTATCGGTCCGCCTGCGCCGGCAGGATCGAAGTCCCCCTCCTATAATGTCACCTGCGTGCCGCGTCTGATTCCGGCCGCGAAGATCGTCCTTCAAGATGGTTTCACCGTCACGGCTCTGCCGCAGAATCGCACGGCCTGGGGGCGGTTATCTCGGCTGATCTCCAAGGGGCGTTTGGCGGCGCAAAAGGGAGAGTGTCATCTGTCCTTTGAGGAACTGATGGCGCATGAACAGGGTCTTATTCTGCTGCTTCACCCATCTGAAGACGTTGTCGGATTTCGTCGACCAGATCGCAGTTGGATCACCTCTGCGAAGAAATTGAAACGACGGGTCGGCGATCGCCTCTATCTTCTGATGACACCCGGCTATGATGGCGAGGATGTTCAGCGATTTTTAAAGCTCTCCGAACTGGCGCAGTCTTTGGCCGTACAGCCCGTTGCGACCGCCGCACCGCTGATGCATGAGGCGCGGCGGCGGCGGCTGGTCGATGTACTCAGTGCTATTCGTGAAGGTGTCCGGATCGATCAGCTGGGTAGATCCGCGCAAGCCAATGCGGAGTTTCGCATGCGCTCCGAGGCGGAGATGCTGCGTCTGTTTAAAGGGCATGAGAAAGCGGTGCACCGCACGGGCGAGATTGCAAAGCGGTGCCGTTTTTGCCTCAGCGAACTTCGTTACGATTATCCGTCTGAGGCCAGTGAGGGTGAGACAGCGGGTGAGCGTCTGAAACGCCTGGCCTATGAGGGGCTGAACTGGCGCTACCCCGATGGCGCGCCAGACCGGGTTCACGAGATGCTGGAGCACGAACTGACCCTGATCGCGAAACTGCGCTACGAGCCTTACTTCCTGACGGTCAACGATATCGTCCAGTTTGCCCGCTCCCAGAACATCCTGTGTCAGGGTCGTGGATCGGCCGCTAATTCGGTCGTCTGTTTCTGTTTGGGTGTCACCTCGGTCTCGCCGGAGATGGGGACGATGGTGTTTGAACGTTTCGTCTCGGAGGCGCGCAATGAGCCGCCCGATATCGACGTCGATTTCGAACATGAGCGCCGCGAAGAGGTGATCCAATGGATTTATGAGCGCTACGGTCGGCACCGCGCCGGGCTGTGCGCCACGGTAATCCATTATCGCGGCAAACGTGCGGTGCGCGAAGTCGGCAAAGCCATGGGGCTCAGCAACGACACGCTTGGCGCGCTCAGTTCGCAGATTTGGGGCTTTGGTTCGATGCATGGCATCGATCCTTTGCGGTTGCGCGAAGTGGGCCTGGACCCGACAGACCGCAGACTGGTGCAGACCCTACAACTGATCTCGGAAATTCAGGGCTTTCCAAGACATCTCAGCCAGCATGTGGGCGGGTTCATCATCACCGAAGGACGGTTGGATGAGCTTGTGCCCATCGAGAACGCCACGATGGAAGACCGCACGGTGATTTGCTGGGACAAGGATGACATCGACACGCTTGGCATCCTGAAAGTGGATGTGTTGGCGCTTGGCATGCTGTCCTGCATCCGTAAGGCCTTTGATCTTATGGAGCAGCATCACAGGGTGCGCTACAACTTGGCGACGTTGCCGCAAGAGGACGCCGCCACCTATGACATGCTGTGCAGGGCTGACAGCCTGGGTGTGTTTCAGGTCGAAAGCCGTGCGCAGATGAATTTCCTGCCGCGTATGCGACCGCGAGAGTTCTACGATCTGGTCATCGAGGTTGCCATCATTCGGCCAGGTCCCATTCAGGGCGATATGCTGCACCCCTTCATCAAGCGACGAAACGGTGAGGAAGAGGTGACCTTCCCGTCCGATAAGCTTGGTAAAGTGCTTGGCAAAACTCTGGGCGTGCCGCTGTTTCAGGAACAGGCGATGCAGATTGCCATTATCGGCGCGGGCTTTACGCCGGAGGAGGCGGACCGGCTCCGGCGGTCGCTCGCCACGTTCAAGAAACATGGCAACGTGTCCGATTTTCGCACCCGGTTTCTGCGTGGCATGCGCGAGAATGGCTATGATCAGGATTTCGCGGAACGGTGTTTCAGCCAGATCGAAGGGTTCGGCTCTTACGGTTTTCCCGAAAGTCATGCCGCCAGTTTCGCGCTTCTCGTTTATGCCTCCAGCTGGCTGAAATGCCATCACCCCGGCATCTTCGCCTGCGCGCTTCTCAACTCCCAACCGATGGGGTTTTACGCGCCGGCGCAGATCGTACGCGATGCGCGGGAGCATGGCGTCGAGGTACGGCCCGTCTCGATCAATATGAGCTATTGGGACAATGTGATGGAAGCCGATGGCAGGGGCGGTCTCGCGCTGCGGCTTGGGTTTCGGCAGATCAAGGCAATGCGGGAGGAGGAGGCAAGCTGGATCGTTGCCGCCCGTGGCAATGGCTATCAGGCGCTGGAAGATGTCTGGCGTCGCGCCGGAACGCCGCCGCATCTTCTGACCGTTCTGGCGGAGGCAGATGCTTTTGCCGATATCGGACTCAACCGTCGCGAGGCGCTTTGGGCGGCAAAAGCCATCCGAAGCGAGCAGCCTTTACCGCTCTTCAATGATGGGCTGGATGGGGAAGGTCTGTTCGAGCCGAAAGTGACTTTGCCGAAGATGAGTTTGGGCGAAGAAGTGGTGGAAGATTACGTCTCTATGCGGCTAACGCTGCGATCACATCCCGTTGCACTGCTGAGGCATCGCTTGACCCCTGCGGCTTGATCGCGTGTGCTGATGGCCTAGCCTGTTAGGTACACAGCCAAGGAGAGCCCCCGCCATGTTCCGCAAAATAGCCATCACCGCCGTGCTCGCAACCGCCGTCTTCACGGCCTCCGTCGTCGCACATGCCAATGTCAAAGACCCCGACGTGCAAGCCCGAATGGAACTCATGAAGAAAATTGGTGGGGCCACAAAAGCGCTCGGCGATATGGCGAAATCCGGGAGCATTGATGCGGCTGTTGTGGTGGAAAATGCCAATGCGCTGGCGTCCCATGCTGGCCAGATCGAAGCGGCATTTGAGAAAGAAGCAACCGATCCGAAATCCGAAGCCAAGCCTGAGATTTGGAGCGACAAGGACGGTTTTCTGAAGATCGCCGCACAGCTTGCAACGGCTGCTCAAAACCTGGCGGGGGCTCCCGACACGTTACCGACTGCCATGGGTCAGATCGGCGGTGCCTGCAGCGCCTGCCACAAAACCTACAGGATCAAAAAGTAAACTACCGACAGGTAATTGACGAGATCAGCCCAAGGCCGTCGATGTCGATTGTCATCCGGTCCGGGCTGAAATCGAGCGTGATCACGTCGCCCGGATGAAGGATGCGATAGGGCTCCGGCAGATCAACGCCTTCCAGCGCACTTTCCCGCTTGCCAAGCAGGTTCTGAAACTTCTCGGCACCGCAGCGCGGTACGCCGTCAAACTCCTCTGGATCAGAGAGACGCGGATCCCCGGAACAGGCGGCCACCAGTAGAATCGTTGAAAGAACACAGAGTTTTTTCATCCCCGTTGGCTACAAGAAGCGGCCTCCCTGGGCAAGAGAGGCGCAGAATCATTTGATTTCAATCGCATGCTGCGACAGGCTGCTCCCAAACAACGAGGGAGTGAGATCATGCGCACCAAAGCTGCCGTCGCCGTTGCCGCCGGGAAGCCGCTGGAAGTCATGGAGGTGAATCTGGACGGCCCGAAAGAGGGCGAGGTTCTGGTTGAGATCAAGGCCACCGGCATCTGCCATACGGATGAATTCACGCTGTCCGGTGCCGACCCCGAAGGCCTCTTCCCGGCAATTCTGGGTCATGAAGGTGCGGGCGTGGTGGTGGACGTGGGTCCGGGTGTGAAATCACTGAAGAAAGGCGATCACGTGATCCCGCTCTACACGCCGGAATGTCGTGAGTGCGAATATTGCCTCAACCCAAAAACGAACCTCTGCCAGCAAATTCGGGCGACGCAGGGCCAGGGGCTGATGCCGGATGGCACATCGCGGTTTTCGACCCTCGATGGTGATCCGATCCTGCACTACATGGGCTGTTCGACCTTCGCGAACCACACCGTGCTGCCCGAAATCGCGCTGGCCAAGGTGCGGGAAGACGCGCCCTTCGACAAGATTTGCTACATCGGTTGCGGTGTGACGACCGGCATCGGTGCGGTGATCAACACGGCCAAGGTGGAAGAAGGCTCACGTGGCGTGGTCTTCGGGCTCGGCGGCATCGGTCTCAATGTGATCCAGGGGCTAAGGCTCGCGGGCGCTGATCAGATCGTGGGCGTTGACCTCAACCCGTCGAAGAAAGCCATGGCTGAGAAATTCGGCATGACCGATTTCGTGAACCCGTCCGAGATTGATGGCGATCTCGTCGCGCATCTGGTCGATCTCACGGGTGGTGGTGCCGACTATTCCTTCGACGCCACTGGCAATGTCGATGTCATGCGCGCCGCGCTCGAATGCGCGCACAAAGGGTGGGGTGAAAGCATCATTATTGGCGTGGCCCCCGCCGGAGCCGAGATTGCGACGCGTCCCTTCCAGCTTGTCACCGGTCGGGTCTGGCGCGGCACGGCGTTTGGCGGCGCGAGAGGTCGGACCGATGTGCCGAAGATTGTCGACTGGTACATGGACGGAAAGATCGAGATCGATCCGATGATCACGCACACCCTGACCCTCGACAATATCAACGAAGGTTTTGACCTCATGCACGAGGGCAAATCGATCCGCTCGGTGGTGGTGTACTAAGCGCCGTAACGCGCCAGAAAGGTATCGACAGCGCCATAGATCACGTGGTCTATGGCGGCCTGGTCGGGTGTATCGACGACGTTGAATACCATCTTCACGAACACATCCGCTTTCATCATCGCCTCGAACTGCTGAGCTGCGAGGCGCACATCGTCGATCTTCAATTCTCCACGGTCACATGCGTGGGAGAAGTATTCACTTAACCGATCTTCCATGAGTTGCGGGCCCGACTTGTAGAACTCCTGTCCCAACTCGGGGAAGCGATCGGATTCAGCGACGCAAATGCGGAAAATACGCTGCGCGAAGTCGGAGGTCAGAAACTCCATCATGCTCTTCGCCATGTTGATCAGCACGTCGCGCACCGGCAAATCGGTGTTCTCGACTTGCAGCGCACGATCCGCCTGGCGTGCGCATTCTTCCTTTGCCACTTCGACGAACAGCACACGTTTGTCCGGGAAATAGGAATAGAGTGTGGCCTTGGAGACTCCGGCCTCCTTGGCGATCAGATCGACGCTCGCACCTTCGAAGCCCTGGCTCATGAACACTTTGCGCGCCCCGGCCACGACCTGGTCATATTTACGTCCGCGTTTGATTTCGGGAGTCGAACCGTCCAAGAGCGTATTCCTCGCTGATGCGTATTCTAACATAGACCAACCAGTTCAGTTTCGGCAAGCTTGGGGTCTGTTCAATGGGAAGGGCGGGCCTTTGGGAAGACCCGCCCCGGCTCAAGACTGGGATTGGAAGCTTAGTCGTCTTGAGCGGTCTTCAACTTCACCACATCGGCGTTGCTCATGTATCCGCAGGCGGCTGGGGAAAGGCCTGCGGAACGCTCCAGCTGCGTACATGGCTGCGTTTGGGGAGCGGTGTCACGCGTGACAACGCTTTGGGAGGTTTCCGGGGCGAATTGAAGATTGGGGAAGTTCAGGACCGGCATGCTGCCCGCGAAGGCAGCTGTGCCAGACAATGCGACTGCGAAAGCAGCGGCGAGGGGGAGGGCAGTTCTGGTCATTTTGTTATCTCCTAAAAAGTGAACTGCTCGGTTCACATTTTGATATCTAAACCGAGTCGTTTAGTTATTCAAGCAAAAAGTGAACTGTTCGGTTCATTTTTGTGAGTGAACCAGAAAAGCCTTGAAATACAGAGGTCGCTCCTTAGTTTAGAATCATTCTAAAGTGAGGGTGTCAGTCATATGCTCATGCGCCGCCGTTTCAAAGACCTCTCCGAGCAGGAGGTCCTTGCCCTCGCTATCTCCAGTGAAGAAGACGATGCCCGGATCTACCGCGGCTACGCTGAACGGTTGCGCGCAGATTTTCCTGACAGCGCCGGCATCTTTGATCAGATGGCCGAAGAAGAGGATGGTCACCGTCAACGCTTGATCGATCTGCACAAGAGGCGTTTCGGCAATGTCATTCCGCTGATCCGGCGGGAGCATGTCTCCGGCTTTTACGCCCGACGCCCGATCTGGTTGGTCGAGAACCTTGGCATCGAACGTATCCGCGACGAGGCCGCGCATATGGAGCGCGATGCGGCGCGGTTCTACGAGCTTGCGGCTGCGCGCACGCAGGACGCGGACACGCGCAAATTGCTCGGTGATCTGGCCGCGATTGAAGCGGGCCATGAGCGCAAAGCCGGGGAGATGACCGAAGAGATCGGTGAAGACGCCCGCGAAAACGAAGAGAAAGCCGCCAAACGCCAGTTCATCCTGACTTGGGTGCAGCCCGGTCTCGCGGGCCTCATGGATGGCTCG
This sequence comes from Paracoccaceae bacterium, assembly GCA_028284705.1. GTDB lineage: Bacteria > Pseudomonadota > Alphaproteobacteria > Rhodobacterales > Rhodobacteraceae > Litoreibacter. The sequence goes on from JANQRE010000008.1 coordinate 49,163, forward strand.
GTGTCGACCCTTGCCCCGATCTTCGCGGCGGCCTTTGCCACAGGCGATACATGGCAGACCTTCCTCGTCGGTCTGGCAGCCTCTGTCGGCGCCGGGATTTCCATGGGGTTCACCGAAGCCGCGTCTGACGATGGCGAATTGTCGGGTCGCGGCTCCCCGATCAAGCGTGGTTTCGCCTCCGGCATCATGACGACCATTGGCGGGCTCGGCCACGCCCTGCCCTACCTGATCCCCGACTTCTGGCTGGCCACGACAATCGCCATCATCGTGGTGTTCTTCGAGCTCTGGGCCATCGCCTGGATTCAGAACAAATATATGGAAACACCGTTCTTCCGGGCCGCCCTGCAAGTGGTGCTTGGCGGTGCTTTGGTCCTCGCGGCGGGTATTCTCATCGGCAACGGCTAGCAGCTCACCGCCCTCCATGTTACGGCGAAACCCATGCTGGAGGTCTTCCTCAAAACGCTCCCGTTTTTCGCGGTGATCGCGGTCGGCTATTGGGCCGGTCGCACGAAGTTCTTCAGCGAAGAGGCGACCGCCTATCTGACAAAATTCGTCTTCTACTTCGCCCTCTCCGCGATGATCTTTCGCTTCGCCGCGAACCTGTCCCTGCGGGAGATTTTGGATTGGACCTTCATCGGCGCTTACTTCTGGGCAACAGCCGCGATCTACCTCGTGGCGACCGCCGTTGCCCTGTGGCGCGCGGTGAGCGTCGAGGAAGCCGCCATCGAGGCGCAATCCGCCGTTATTGGCAATGTCGGTTTCTTGGGCATCCCGATGCTCATCCTGCTCATGGGCGAGTATGCGATCGGGCCGATCATGATGGTCCTCGCGGTCGATCTGATCTTTTTCGGAAGCCTCGTCGTCATCCTGATCACCGGCTCACGCGATGGACGTATGTCACTCGGCATCCTACGCACGGTCGGCGGCGGCCTCATCCGCAACCCAATGATCGTGTCCATCGTACTGGGTTTCACTTGGTCGAGCTTCGCGATCCCGATCCCGGGGCCGATGAACGAGTTCCTTGCCATCCTCGGTGGTGCCGCGACTCCCGGTGCGCTTTTTGCCATAGGTGCCTCGCTTGCAGGCAAATCGGCAGAGCGGATCGAGGTCGCCGGTTGGCTGAGTTTTTGCAAGCTCGTCCTTCATCCCGCAGCGGTCGCCATCGCAGTCTTATCGGTCTTCCCCGTCGAGCCTCATCTGGCCGCCGTCATGATCGCCTGCGCCGCCCTGCCCACAGCGGGAAATGTTTATATCATCGCACAGCATTACAGGGTTGCGCCGCAGCGTGTCTCGGCCACTATCCTGATCTCAACGGCGGTCAGTATTCTGACCGTGTCCCTTGTCATTGGATGGGTGAGCTAATCGATGGAAACTGTCTCTGAAAACGCCTGTTTTGGCGGCACACAAGGCGTCTACACGCACAGATCGGAGGCCTGTCACTGCGACATGACCTTTGGAATCTTCATACCCGAAGAGGCACAAGATGGGCCGGTTCCGCTGCTCTGGTATCTCTCCGGCCTCACCTGCACCCATGAAAACGCGATGACCAAGGCGGGTGCGCAAGCCTGGGCCGCTGATGCCGGGATTGCATTGGTCTTCCCCGACACATCTCCGCGTGGTGAAGATGTGGCCGATGATGACGTCTACGATCTGGGACAAGGCGCCGGGTTCTACGTCGACGCGACGCAAGAGCCTTGGACGCCGCATTTTCAGATGGAGAGCTATATCGCAGAGGAATTGCCCAAAGTTCTAATGGCGAATTTCAACCTTGATGAAGAGCGCCAATCGATCTCTGGCCATTCGATGGGAGGTCACGGCGCCCTGACGCTGGCGATGAAGAATCTGGGCCGCTTCCGGTCTGTCTCCGCGTTCGCTCCGATCTGCAATCCAACCGCGTCTGAGTGGGGGAAAAAGCAGTTTTCGGCCTATTTAGGGTCTGATGAGAGCCTTTGGGCTGCCCATGATGCGACGCTTCTGATGAAGGAAAATGGCCTCGACATACCCGTTCTGATCGACACCGGCACCAAGGATCAATTTCTTGACCTGCTGATGCCGGAGGCGTTTGGCCACGCGGCCTTGGAACGGCGGGAGGAGATTACCATGCGCATGCAGCCGGGCTACGATCATTCCTACTTCTTCATCTCGACCTTCATGGAAGATCACGTCGCGTTCCACGCCGAGGCGCTTTATGGCTGAGCAAATTCAAGCGGTCATTTTTGACATAGGCAACGTGCTGATCGAATGGCAGCCGGAGCGTTTTTATGACCGCGTCATCGGTGAGGCGCGCCGCAAGGCGATGTTTGCCGAGGTCGATTTGCACGGCATGAACGACAAGGTCGATCTTGGCGCGCCATTTACTGAGACAATCTACGACACGGCGGAGACCTATCCAGCGTGGCGCGATGAAATCCGAATGTGGCATGACAATTGGATCGAACTCGCCTCGCCCGCAATTGATCTCTCAGTGAGCCTGCTGCGCACCCTGCGGGCCAAAGGCATGCCTGTTTTCGCCCTCACGAATTTCGGCATCGGCAGTTTTGATTACGCCGAAACGCAATATGCCTTTCTGGGGGAGTTCGACCGGCGCTACATTTCCGGCCACATGAAGGTGATCAAGCCCGATCCGCGCATCTATGAGATGGTCGAAGAAGATTGTGGGTTGCCTCCTGAAAGCCTGCTCTTCGCTGATGATCGCCCGGATAACATCGCGGCGGCCGAGGCAAGAGGCTGGAAGGCGCATCTCTTTGAAGGCCCTCAGGGGTGGGGCGAGGCTCTTGTAAACCACCGGGTTCTGACCCCGGAGGACTTGCCGTGAGGGGCGCTGAATGGGTTGGTTAATCCTTCTGATCATCGTGATAGGCGTTGCCGCTGCACCTTTTGTTGCGGAATGGCGGCGCAAGCCAATGGACGGGTCAGCACGTTCGGAGGCTCCGGGGCAATTCTATGAGCTTTCCAACGGCGTCACACATATCCATCAGCAGGGCAGTAATGCGCGTGGTCCGGTTCTGGTTCTGGTCCACGGTCTCACGACGCCCAGATATGTCTGGGATGCGCTGATCCCGGGCCTGGACAAGATGGGTTTTCAGATCGTCAGCTATGATCTCTTTGGGCGTGGCTACTCAGACCGTCCGAAAGATGCTCAGGATCGCACGTTTTTTCTCAAGCAACTCGACGAGGTTCTACAGGCCGCGGACGTGCCGGAGACCTTCTCGCTCATGGGGTTTTCCATGGGTGGTGCCATCGCAACAGCCTATGCCAGCGCACATCCCGAACGTGTCGACCGGCTCATTCTCATCGCTTCGGCCGGTCTTGATCACGTGCAGAACAAAACGGCTCTATTCCTGCGGGATACGCCTATTTTGGGGGACTGGCTGATGACCGTTGTCGGATCCGTCATCTGTCGGTCGGGTCTGCTTGGTTCGGGGCCCGAGACAGAAATGACCCGTAGGCAAGCGCGCGAAATCGAATATCGTGGTTTCCTTCCGGCCGTGCTCTCGAGCCAACGCCACTTGCTCCGGGAGGATCAGACGAAAGACCACGCGGCCCTGGAGGATGCTCGTGTCCCGACGCTTGCGATCTGGGGTGAAGAGGATGATGTCATCCCCATCACATCCGTGGGACGTCTCGCGCAGGCCAACCGTGCCGCACATCAGGAACAGATCGCAGGCGCCGACCACCGGGTAGCTTATACCCATCCCGACGAGGTCAACGCCGTGATCGGCGAGTTTATGATTGAGCGCTAAGCCGCAGCCGGTCGGGCTTCCCAGGGCTTTTCCCTGACCGGTAAATGCACGATGGCGCTGAATGCGCCAACACCGACCCCGATCCACCACACCAACGTGTAATCGCCGGTGATGTCGTAAAGCTCGCCACCCAGCCAGACGCCCAAAAAAGACCCTAACTGGTGGGAAAAGAACACGATCCCATAAAGCGTGCCCATGTAGCGCAGCCCGTAGATATGGGCGACAAGCCCGCTCGTCAGCGGTACGGTCGCGAGCCACAGGCTGCCCATGGCGAGGCTGAAGATGATCACCGAGGTGGGCGTGATCGGCATCAGGATGAAGAGCGCGGCGACGATGGTCCGTCCGGTGTAGATCGCCGCAAGGAGATATTTCTTCGGGTAGTATTTGCCCAAGTGTCCGGCGAGAATCGTCCCCGCGATATTAGCGATCCCGATGAGCGCGATGGATAGAGCCCCGAGAGCCGAGGTCGTTGTCACACCAACTGTCGAGAGGAATCCGCTGGCGGCAATCGGCCCGCAATATTCGGTCACGAAGGCCGGGAAATGCGCCGTGATGAAGGCGACCTGATAGCCACAGGAGAAGAAGCCCAGAAAGATCATCGTATAGGACGGATCGCGAAAGGCGCGCATCAGGACAGTGCCCATGCTCTCTTCCAACTCCGCCCTTGTTGCGGCCTGTTCAGTCCGCATAATTGGCAGAACAAACAGCACAGCGAGGATCGCGGCGGCAAAGATGATGAAGACCGTCTGCCAGGGGAAATATACCATCAGCAGCTCGGCGACGGGTGCGCCGAAGACCTGGCCTGTGGAGCCGGCGGCGGCGGCGATGGCAAGCGCCATGGAGCGGTTTTCGTCCGAGGACGCCCGTCCGACGATGGCGAGAATGACCCCGAAACCAGTGCCCGCGATCCCGAATCCAACAATAAATTCAAGGATATGATGTGCACCCGGCGTGGTCGCAAAAGCCGACAAAACAAGCCCTGTCGCATACATCAAAGCGCCCAAAATGATGGCTTTGCGGTCGCCCAATTTTTCAGCAATTGCCCCAAAAATAGGCTGCCCGATCCCCCAAGCGAGGTTCTGAATCGCAATCGCGAGAGAAAATTCCGCGCGGGGCCAGCCGAACTCTTCGGCGATGGGGATCTGAAAGACACCGAAGCTGGCCCGGATCGCGAAGCCGACGATCAGGATCATGCTGCCACCGATGAGAACCGGGGTGATCAGAGGGGACTTCGTCTCACTCATTCCCGCAACGTCCGGGAAATTCCTGTTTGCGTCAATTCAGGAATGTTGCGACACCGGAACAGAATTTTTGATGGGTAGCGTATGTCGCTGGTCGAGCAGTATGAGACAAAAATCGCCTCGGGCGAGCTGACAGATGACCCGGCGCAGCGGGCGGCGCTGCCGCTCTTTGATCGCGTTTCGCAGGATATGGCGGACGCGACGCCAAAGAAGAAACTCTTCGGATTTTTCGGCTCGGATCAGGTGCCGGTGAAAGGGCTCTATATCTGGGGCGGCGTCGGGCGCGGCAAGTCCATGCTGATGGATATGTTCTTCGACAACGCATCAGAAAAAGACAAAAAACGTGTTCATTTTCATGCCTTCATGCAGGACGTGCATGAGGCGATGCATGAGGTGCGCAAGTCGGGTGTCGATGATGCGATCAAGCCGGTAGCGGAGGAGATTGCGTTCTCGGTCCGGCTTCTGTGTTTCGATGAAATGCAGATCACCGACATCACCGATGCGATGATCGTGGGGCGGCTCTTTCAGAACCTGTTTGCGGCGGGTGTGGTGGTCGTGGCGACGTCGAACAGACCGCCGGATGATCTCTACAAGGATGGGCTGAACCGGAACCTCTTCCTGCCGTTCATCGAGCTTCTGAACACAAGGATGGAGGTGCATGAGCTGGCTGCCGAGATGGACTATCGGCAGGACCGTTTGGCCGGAAGCCAGGTCTATTTCACCCCTGCGAATGCTGAGGCACGGCGGGAAATTTCCGATATCTGGCAGGGGCTTACGGGTGGCGAAGCGGAGCCGCTGCACTTGGCTGTGAAAGGGCGGGATGTGATGATCCCGGCGTTTCGGAATGGTGCCGGGCGAGCGACGTTCTACGACCTTTGTGGGGTGCCATTGGGGCCTGCGGATTATCTGGCGATAGCTGAGGCGGTGCGGGTGCTGGTGGTCGAAGATATCCCTTGTTTATCAAGGAGTAACTTCAATGAGGCCAAGCGTTTCGTAACCCTGATCGATGCGCTTTATGAAGCGAAAGTGCGTCTCATTTGCTCTGCCGCGGATGTACCGGAACGGCTCTATCTGGAGGGTGAAGGTGTGTTCGAATTTGAGCGGACCGCGTCGCGTTTGAGAGAGATGCAAGGGGCCGAATGGGGCGTAGAACCGGCGTAGTATTCCCGTAGTTTTTCCGTCGCTATAGGCGTCACACCTCTCGCATCGGCACTAGGCGTGGTCGCGCAACACCGAGCCAGCAAGATAGAGCGAGCCGCAGATCAAAATGCGGGCATGCGGGGTGCGATCCGCGATGATGCGGACAGCTTCGGTGGCGTCGCTGGCGACGGAGGCCTCGATCCCGGCTTCGGCGGCTGCGCGAGCGGTATCCTCGCCGGGCAATGTGTTGATTTCTCCGGGGATCGAGACGCCTTGAAGGGTCGCGGCATGCTGCGCAATCGGCGCCATGTAACCGGCGACATCCTTGGTGTTCATCAATCCGCAGATCAGATGCGTCTCGCGCTTTGGCAGGCGGGAGAGGCTTTCGGCAAGCGTCGCTGCGCAGGCGGGATTGTGACCGCCATCGAGCCAGAATTCCGCCTCCGGTGCCAGGTCGAGCAAAGGACCGGAGCGCAGGCGCTGCATGCGGGCGGGCCACTCGACATTTTGCACGGCGGCTTCGAAGGCGTCCTCGCCAAAACCCAGATGCTTGAGCGTGGTGATTGCCGTGCCCGCATTCTGGAACTGATGCGCGCCCATCAGCACTGGCGGCGGCAGGTCGAGCAGGGAGGTTTCGTCCTGATAGATCAGGCGACCGTGTTCCTCATGCGCCTGCCAGTGCTGACCCTGCACCAGAAGTGGCGCGCCAAGGGCATCGGCGCGGGCCTCGATCATTTCAAGCGCATTGTCGAGCTGCTTGGCGATAATCGCCGGAACACCGCGTTTCAGGATGCCGGCCTTTTCGCTGGCGATGCGCGCGATGGTGTTGCCGAGGAATTGCTGATGGTCGAAGGAGATTGGCGTGATGATCGTGGCGGCGGGCTTTTTGACGACATTGGTGGCGTCGAGACGCCCGCCCAGCCCGGTCTCCAAAAGGCAGAAATCGGCTCTAACACGGCTGAAAACGAGCAAAGCGGCGACAGTCGTGATCTCAAAATAGGTGATCGGTTTTCCATCGTTGGCATCGTAGCATTCATCGAGAATCTCGATGAGATGGGGTTCAGAAATCAGCTCTCCTGCAATGCGAATGCGTTCATGGAAACGGGCGAGATGCGGCGAGGTGTAAACATGGGCTGTCTTACCCGCGCCTTCCAGCCCGGCGCGGATCATCGCGAGCGTCGATCCCTTGCCATTGGTGCCCGCAACATGGATCACAGGTGGCAGTTTGTCCTGCGGATTGCCAAGCCGGTCGAGTAGAGCCCAGACCCGATCGAGCACAAGATCCATGACTTTGGGATGGAGCGTCATCATCCTCTCAAGGATGACGTCGCTGGATGTCGCCGTCACTTTTCCGCGTCCGTTTCAGCGGAAACAGGCTCTGTTTCGGCAGTTTCTGCCTCCAGAGCAGACGTATCGGGCGCGGGGAGGTCACCCCGTGGGGCGGGCGGTTGCTTGGTGAGCATCCGAATGATCGTCACCAACTCGTCTTTCATATCCCGCCGATGGGTCACACGGTCGAGCATGCCGTGATCGAGCAGATATTCGGCGCGTTGAAAGCCCTCGGGAAGCTTCTCGCGGATGGTTTGTTCGATGACGCGGGGGCCTGCAAAACAGATCAGCGCGTTGGGCTCCGCAATATGCACGTCGCCGAGCATGGCATAGGAGGCCGTCACGCCGCCCGTGGTCGGGTGGGTGAGCACGACAATATACGGCACGCCTGCCTCTTTCAGCATTTCGACCGCCACAGTGGTGCGCGGCATCTGCATGAGCGACAGAATCCCCTCCTGCATCCGGGCGCCACCGGCGGCGGAAAACAGCACAAGCGGCTTTTTTGACGCGACGGCGCGTTCAGCAGCGGCGATGACCGCGTTTCCGACATACATGCCCATCGACCCGGCCATGAAGGAAAAATCCTGGCAGGCGGCGATGATGGGCGTGCGGTAAATCTCGCCCTCGGCGACGAGCATCGCCTCTTTTTCACCAGTGGTCCGGCGCGCCTCTTTCATGCGGTCGGGATAACGTTTCTGATCGCGGAAATGCAGCGGGTCAGCATTGGGCTCGGGCACCTCGATCTCGCCGAAAATCCCGCCATCGAAGAGCATTGTGAACCGCTCACGCGCCGTGATCGGCATGTGATGGTCACAATTCGTGCACACATTGAAGTTTTCCGCCAACTCGCGATGGAACAGCATCGTGCCGCATTCAGGGCATTTCGTCCAAAGGTTCTCTGGCGTCTCGCGGCGCGAAAACAGCGAGTTGATCGTGGGGCGGACGTAGTTGGAAATCCAGTTCATAAGGGCCTCGTTCCCGGGTCTGCCTCAGTTAATCGTCGTGCGCCTGAATTGCAATCAGGCGTAGCGGCGGCGCAGGATTTGCCAGACCAGCCCGACGACCGCGATATCGATCAGGATCAGGGGCTGGATGATGTGGCTGTCGGCCATGGTGAACGGCGTGAGATAGAGGGCGAGGCCAGAGAGTTCGCCCGGGATCGCGACGAGGAAGAGGGCGAAGAAATTATTGGTGAAATGGAAGGCTGTGGCGGCGCCGAGATTGCCGGTGAGACGTGTCAGATCGGTGGCGACGAAGCCGAAGAACCCCGTCGCCAAAACGATGAGTCCGGCAGTAACAGGGTCGAAATCAAGCGAGAAATGCGCGAAGCCGAAGAGGATCGAGGGGATGACGCCCCAGATCGCGATGGACTGGAACCGAGCGGCGAGTTGCTGGGTGAGATAGCCGCGGAAGATCAGCTCCTCTGCGCTGACTTGCACGAAGAGAAGGGGGAGGCCGAGGGCGAGATATCCCAGCCAGGTGGAGAGTGGAGTTTGGGAGGTCAGCTCGAAATCCGTGACGAGAGTGATGATGAGTCCGGAGATCACGAAAACCGGGACGGCGATGGCGAGTGTGTCGATGAAGCGCCGCCCGAATGCGCCGAGGGGACCGGTCAGCGAGAGAAACCCGCGCCAATGCCAGAACGCGGCGGTAACGGCACCGAGCGCCATGCCGAAGAAGGAGGCGAGCAGAATGAACATGGTGAAGGGGTCATCGGCGCTGTCGATGCTGAGCATGAGCGCATCGACATCCTCAGGCGCAAGGATAAAAGCGAGGAGAGCGAAACCGAGGGCAGTTGCGCCCATATAGACACTGATTGCGGTGACGAAGCCGACGAGAAGACGCCAGAAGGCGGGGTAGCGTTTAGCGGGGGCGATAAAGGCCTCGAAGTGAGGGGTGCGCTCGAACATGTGCCTGCGGCCTCTAATGGGTCGGTTGCGCGCGAGCCTAAGCATCTGGCGGCAAAGCGCAATCGCGCTTGTGCCTGTGGATGAGGGCGATTATTCCGGGAAGCGACGCTTTTCCAGGGAGGCAAGCCCATGCTGAAGAAACCCACCGACAAGACGAATTTGCCGAGCCGCCATGTGACCGAAGGACCGGCCCGCGCGCCGCATCGGTCGTATTTCTACGCCATGGGTCTGGGCGAGGAAGAGATCCATCAGCCATGGGTGGGTGTGGCGACCTGCTGGAATGAGGCAGCACCCTGCAACATCGCACTCAACCGGCAGGCGCAGGCGGTGAAACTGGGTGTGAAGCAGGGCGGCGGTACACCGCGGGAATTCACCACGATCACCGTCACCGATGGGATTGCGATGGGGCATGAGGGCATGCGGTCCTCTCTGGCGTCCCGGGAAGCGATTGCGGATACAGTCGAACTGACGATGCGCGGGCATTGCTATGACGCGCTGGTGGGGCTGGCCGGTTGTGACAAATCCCTACCGGGCATGATGATGGCGATGGTGCGGCTCAACACGCCGTCTGTCTTCATCTATGGCGGCTCGATCCTGCCGGGCAAAGCGCCCGCGGGCGCGGATGTGCCGGACGAATACAAGGACCGCGATCTGACCGTGCAGGACATGTTCGAGGCGGTTGGGAACCATCAGGCGGGTAATCTGAGCGATGCGGCTTTGGACATTCTGGAGCGCGTGGCCTGCCCGAGTGCGGGCGCCTGTGGTGGGCAGTTTACCGCGAACACCATGGCCTGTGTGTCGGAAGCGATTGGCCTGGCGCTGCCGAATTCGAGCGGCGCGCCTGCGCCTTATGAGAGCCGGGATCAATACTCGATTGCCTCCGGTGAGGCGGTGATGCGCCTGATTGAGAAGAACATCAGAGCGCGCGATGTGGTGACGCGTAAGTCCCTGGAGAACGCAGCACGTGTTGTTGCCTGCACCGGTGGCTCCACCAATGCTGGTCTGCACCTGCCTGCGATTGCCCATGAGGCGGGGATTGAATTTACGCTGGCCGATGTCTGCGAGATTTTCCGTGATACGCCCTATTTCGTCGATCTCAAGCCCGGTGGCCAATATGTGGCGAAGGACTTGTATGAGGCGGGTGGTGTGCCGGTCGTCATGAAAGAACTGCGCAAAGTGGGTCTAATCCACGAGGATTGCGTCACCGCGACCGGCAAAAGCATCGGTGAGACGCTGGACGAGACCAAGGGTGGCGCTGATGGCAAAGTGATTTATCCGGTGGAGACGCCGATCACCAAGACCGGTGGCGTTGTCGGTCTGGAGGGCAATCTGGCACCGGATGGGGCGATTGTGAAAGTCGCGGGCATGTCGGAAGAGCATCAGGTCTTCACCGGCCCTGCCCGGGTGTTCGAATGTGAAGAAGACGCCTTCGCAGCGGTGCAGAAGCGGGAATATAAAGAGGGCGAGGTCATCGTCATTCGCAACGAAGGGCCAGCGGGCGGCCCCGGAATGCGGGAGATGCTGGCCACGACCGCAGCCTTGTCCGGCCAAGGCATGGGCAAGAAAGTGGCGCTGATCACCGATGGGCGCTTCTCCGGCGCGACGCGTGGGTTCTGTGTGGGTCATGTTGGCCCGGAAGCGGCTCATGGCGGCCCGATTGGTCTGCTCAAGGATGGCGATATGATCACCATTGATGCGATCAAGGGTGTGTTGAGTGTTGATCTGAGCGACGACGATTTGGCCAACCGCAAAGCCGATTGGAAAGGCCCAAGGGAGACGATCTACGCCTCGGGTGCGCTTTGGAAATATGCGCAACTCGTCGGCACGGCGAAATTCGGGGCGTGTACGCATCCCGGTGCCTCAAAAGAGGCGCATGTCTACATGGACATCTGAGCGCAACCTCGTGCGACGTTTGACGGGAACGATTGCACTCTGCCTCGCGCTGGCGGGGTGTGAGGAGTTTGACCTTGCCACCAGGTCTGAGCCGCGATCGCCTGCAACCAAAGTGAACCTGACCGCCTCGAAAGTGCAGGTGGAGGGGCCCTATGGGTTCTGCGTCGAACCCAAGAGCATCAAGGCGCAAAGCACGCGGGCCTCGGTTCTTTTTGCCAATTGTGCGGCGATCACCGGGTCAAACGATGCGCCGCAATCTTTCTCGGAAGCGATTGTCGCGGTGACGGCGACGCGGTTGAGCGCCGAGGCGGCGAATGCGTTTCGCGACACCAAGGCGCTGGAAGACTACTTGCTGTCCTCCATCGGGCGGGCCTCCCTCAGTCGAAGCGGGAAGGCGGACAGCGTTGAAATCCTGGCCAGCCAGACCACGAGACGGGCGGTCTATCTGCGGATGCGGGACACCTCTGACGGCAATTCAGACACGCTGACCCCAAGCTACTGGCGTAGTGTTTTTGCAATGCCTCAGGCGGCGGTTTCAATCTCGGTGCGTGGCCTGGAAGGTGGCACTCTGAGCTCGCGGGAGGCGCTGTCTTTGGCGCGGGAATTCACCGCCAATACAAGGTCTGCGTTGGGCGAGGACGGCTGACGCGCCACAGTCTTTCTGCATTTGAGATTCGCGCGAGTGCTTGCTTGATCCGGCACTTTGGCGTCGTTTATGTAGCTGAAACCATTGTTTGCAATATAGAAACAATGGTAGCGCTGGGTTTAGGCAAAAAGGAATCCTCCCACCTCATGATGGACCGGGTCAGAGAACTCGTCAGACGGGCGCTGCACAGGCGCACATTGAGACGATGGGAAGCGGCTGCGCGTGATGCTGAGGCCATTGATCTGTCCATGCTGCGCCATATGCGCACACAAGCCCGCCAGATGCGCAGGCGGGTCGATCAGGTGACCCATATCGCCGATGGTCGGCTGACCTTGCCCCGGATCGGCTCGAACGCGATCAAGAAACCGGCACAATCGGATTGGGCACATCGCCCGGAACTGTGGCGGGGGCCTGTGACCCCCGTGGGCGTCGCCGCAGTGGAAAGCCGGACGCGGATCGGCAATTCGGCGACGCTCTATCATGATTGCGCGATTTCGGAACTGACCCTGCGCCAGGTGCGCAATACGCGGGAAGACGATCTGGCCCCGTTTGGCCTGCGCATGGATGTTTTCAAGTTTGACGGCTCGTTTTTGAGCCTCGTTCTGGACCTGCCGCAAAGTGCGGTGGAGGGGCTGCGGCGCAATCATATCATGCGGCTTGAGACTGTTGTTGAGACCGAGAAACCGCTGGAGATCTTTGCGCGTCTGAACATCAAATACGGGCCGAATGTGGAGCAGGTGGTGCGGGAATTGCCGCTCGATGGGTCGGAGATGGTGGTGGAGTTTGACCTGGCGCATACGAAAATCACCGAGAAACGTCTGGAGCGGCTCTGGATGGACTTGATTTTTGAAGGGCCGGAGATGAACGAGATCAATCTGCGCGATGTGACGTTCAGTCGGCGCCCGCGCGCAGATTTCTAAGGGGAGAGAGCAGATGGCCGACCTGACCCTGACCAAGACACGCATACAAGCAGGCGTTTATGAGGGCGTGCTGAAGGCGGATGTGGAGGGGAACTACTTTCCCGAACTGAAAGCGGTGCATCTGGAAAAGCAGGTGGGTGAGCTGTCCTTGTCGGAGGATCAGACGCTCGACAAGACCTGGCATGTGCGGCTGAGCATTCCGGCGGATGTGCTGACGGATGGTGTGCAGACTTTCGTGATCGTGGATGCCAAGACCGACGCGACGCTGGACAGTTTCACCATCATCACCGGTGAGCCTCTGGATGATGATCTGCGGGCGGAAGTGGATTTGCTGAGGGCGGAATTGGACATGTTAAAGAAAGCGTTTCGACGGCATTGTATTGAGACCACGTGACCTAAAGGAGCGCCTTTGGCGCGCATGATCCTTTGCGTTCGGGCCACGCAGGCCTTGAGGGGCCGGCCCCTCAAACTCCCCGGAGTATTTTGAGACCAATGAAAATGACGCGGCGTTGGGCGTGACGTGCGCGTCATGTTGCGGCAGATTGGTGGGGCTTCCTGGAGGTTTGCCATGTCTTATCCGAATTTACTGAAACCGCTCGATCTGGGCTTCACGACGCTGAAAAACCGCGTGCTGATGGGCTCGATGCATACCGGTCTGGAGGAGACGAAGGACTGGAACCGTGTGGCGGAGTTCTATGCAGAACGCGCGCGGGGTGGCGTGGCGCTGATGGTGACGGGGGGTATGGCACCGAACCGGGAAGGGGGCGTGTTTCCCGGAGCAGCGGGGCTGTTTTCCGATGAGGATATCGCGAACCACCGGGTGGTGACGGAGCGTGTGCATGCGGCGGGTGGCAAGATCGCGATGCAGATCCTGCATGCGGGGCGTTATGCTTATGGGCCGGAATGTGTGGCGCCGTCGCCGGTGAAATCGCCGATCTCTCCGTTTCCACCGAGGGAGTTGGATGAGGCGGGGATCGAGAAGCAGATCGCCGATATTGCGACTGCTGCGGCGCGGGCGAAAGAGGCGGGCTATGACGGCGTCGAGGTGATGGGGTCCGAGGGGTATTTCATCAACCAGTTTCTGGTGACCCATACCAATAAGCGCGAGGACCGCTGGGGCGGGTCTTACGAGAACCGGATGCGGCTGCCGATTGAAGTTGTGAAACGCGTGCGGGCGGCTGTGGGGCCGGAGTTCATCGTCATTTATCGGTTGAGCATGATCGATCTGGTGCCGAACGGCTCGAGTTTTGATGAGGTCATCCAACTGGCCAAAGAGATTGAAAAGGCTGGAGCGACGATCCTCAATACCGGGATCGGGTGGCATGAGGCGCGCATCCCGACGATTGCGACCTCGGTGCCGCGGCGGGCGTTCACCTGGGTCACGAAGAAACTGATGGGGCATGTGTCGGTGCCGGTGATCACATCGAACCGGATCAATACGCCGGAAGTGGGCGAAGCCGTATTGGCGGAAGGTTGCGCGGACATGATCTCCATGGCGCGGCCGTTCCTGGCGGACCCGCATTTCGTGGCGAAAGCGGAAGCCGGGAAAGCCGCGACGATTGCGCCGTGCATTGCCTGCAATCAGGCCTGTCTGGATCATACCTTCTCGGGCAAGATTTCATCTTGTCTGGTGAACCCGAAGGCCTGCTTTGAGACGGAACTGCTGGTCGAGCCGACATCCGTGCCCAAGACCATTGCGGTTGTGGGCGCAGGGCCTGCGGGATTGTCGGCGGCGCTGACCGCAGATGAGCGGGGGCATCAGGTCACGCTGTTTGACAAAGCGGAGGAGATCGGTGGCCAGCTCAACATGGCCAAGCAGGTGCCGGGCAAGGAGGAGTTCTGGGGGCTTGTCGATTGGTATCGCACGATGCTGGAGGAGAGCCACGTGACCATGAAGCTGGAAGCTGAAGTCGGCGCCGATGATCTGGTGGGATTTGACGAGGTGATCGTGGCGACGGGTGTCGTACCGCGCGATCCGCAGATCGAAGGCCAGGATGGCCCGAATGTGCTGTCCTATATCGACGTGCTGCGTAACAAGGCACCGGTCGGCGACAGGGTTGCCATTGTTGGAGCTGGCGGCATCGGATTTGACGTCTCGGAGTTTCTCGTCACGGATGAGAGCCCGACCGAGAATCTGGAAGAGTGGCTTGAGGAATGGGGCGTGACCGACCCGGGCGAGCATCGCGGAGGATTGGCGCCTGAGGGTCCACAGCCAGAGAAACCGGCCCGTCAGATCACGTTGTTGCAGCGGAAATCGGAAAAGCTTGGAAAACGGCTTGGCAAGACTACGGGTTGGATTCACCGCGCCGCCCTGGCCATGAAAGATGTGCAGATGGTGGCTGGTGTGAATTATGAGCGGATTGATGAGGCCGGTCTACATGTCTCAAAGGGCGAGGCACGCGAAGACCCGACGGTGATCAAGGTGGACACCGTGGTGCTTTGTGCCGGTCAGGTCTCGGAACGCTCGCTCGCCGATGCGTTAGAGGCCAAGGGGCAATCGGTGCACGTCATCGGCGGTGCGGATGTGGCGGCGGAACTGGACGCGAAGCGGGCGATCGATCAGGGAACGCGGCTCGCGGCGTCTCTGTAAGTTTCAAATAATACGCGCGCTCATGGACCAAGTCTGGTTGGAGTTTGTTAACTACAAAGCAAATCGCCCGAAGCATTTCTTCGGCGTGGTTAACTGGCCCAGAACGCGTTGGAAACAACCGTTTCTCTGTTTCCATGCCATGAACGATCCGCTTTAAAACCCCTGAATCGTCCAACTGCCTTCTCAATCCTGCCCCATTTCGACGGGATAACCCCCGCAAACGTGCAGTGTATTGAGGTATCCGAATGGACCGTCTGACCGAAATGGAAGCGTTCGCCACCGTTGTGGACCAAGGGGGCTTCACAGACGCCGCCCGCAAGATGGGGATTTCCAAATCCGCCGTCTCCAAACATGTTTCTTCTCTGGAAAGCCGCCTTGGCGCGCGCCTGCTGAACCGGACGACGCGCCGCGTGTCTCCAACCGAGATTGGCCTGGCCTATTACGACCGGGCCCGTCGTGTGTTGAATGACGCAGGTGAAGCGGATGCGCTGGTATCGTCCATGCAATCGGCGCCATCTGGCCTGCTGCGTATTTCAGTGGCGACGGATTTTGGGGTGAACCACATGTCGCCTATCTTGGGCGACTTCCTGGTGGATTTTCCGGATATCACGGTGAACATGGTGCTGAACAACCGCTATGTGGAACTGATTTCCGAAGGGTTCGATCTGGCCATTCGCATTGGTGAAATGGAAGATAGTTCTCTGCGCGCACGTAAACTGACGGAAACCAACAAGCGTTTGATCGCGAGCCCGAGATATCTCGATGAGCACGGGCGCCCACAGAAGATCGACGACCTCAATGAGCACAAACTCCTGCATTATTCTAACCAGTCCGCCGGCAATGTCTGGAAACTGACAGCACCGTCTGGCGAAAAGCGTCAAGTGCGCACGCAAGGCTGGCTGACGGTGAATGACGGGCAATCGCTTTTGAACGCTTGCGTCTCGGGCTTGGGCATCGCTTACCTGCCGAGCTTCCTCTATGCGGAAGCGGTGGCCGACGGGCTTGTCGAAGATGCGATGCCGGACCTGCCGATGGAAACGCAAGGCATCTATGCGGTTTACCCGCCGGGCCGCTACACGCAGCCGAAAGTGCGGACCTTCATCGACTTCCTGGTGGAGGCCTTCAAGGAAAAAGGCCCCGAGAAGTGGTGATCTGAAACAAGTTTTCCCCCGGTGTTTGGCGACACCTACTGGGTCGAGGTGAGAACCACCTCGACCCTTCTGTTTAGGGTACGACCTTCTTCGGTCAGGTTGCTTGCGCGAGGCGCCAGAAAGCCGACGCCATCGGCGCTGACCTGCGCGCGCGGCACGTCGAACTCAGAGATCAACCGGTTTGCCACCGATTGCGCGCGTTGCCGGGACAGTGCGATATTGCCGTCGAGAGAGCCTTCCGCATCGGTGTGACCGACCAAAGCCACGGAGCGGGTCGGGTTCTCCTTCAGATATCCGGCCAGATCGACGAGGGAGAGAAACTTGCCCTCGCCAAGTTCTGACGAGCCGGTGGCGAATGCCAGATCGTCCAGCACCGCGTGGCCGTTGCGTTCCAGTTCTTCGACGACGGAGCCAAAGGCGATGGTGGGCACGGCAGGTTGCACCGCGTCGCTTCGCGCGCCTGCTTTGAGGTTCAGCGAATCTGCGGAGGGGGCACCCACATGGGTAAGCTGCACGAAGGCCGTGGTCTGACTGCGGGAAACGATGAGGCTGACATATTCCGGGATCGCCCCGCCCAGGCGCTGGGCGGAGAGATAGCGGAAATCGCCGAGGTCGATATGCATATCCGGTTCGGGCAGAATGTCTGTCTGGAAGCGGAAGTCGAAACCACCGCATTCGCGGGTTTCGCATTCATAAAGCAATTCAAACCCGACCGCCTCAATCTGCTGGCGCAGATTGTCCATGACGCCGAGCGTGGTGCCGCCGCTGAGTTCCACATGCCATGCGGTGCGAGTGAGCGGGCCTTCTGCGACCAGCGTCTGCATCGCACCCTCGGCAAATGGACCGATAGGCATTTTGTAGCTCGCGAAATCCTCCGCCTCAGTCACGCTTTCACGGGCGGGACCGGAGAAGGTGATCTCCAGATTGGCCCAGGCTGGGTAGGCGAGGGCAAGGGAACACAAGGTGAGAAGCGGTTTCATCGGGCGGCGGCGTGATACTCGTCGTTGGGGCGCATATCGATGGCCGAGGCCATCCGGTTGGTCATGTTGAAAAAGCTGGCGACGGCGGCAATGTCCCAGATGTCGCGGTCGGTGAAGCCGACCTTGCGCAGTTTCTCGCGGTCGGGATCTTCGATTTTGTAGCTGGCCTCAGACATCTGAACCGCGAAATCGAGCATTGCACGCTGTTTCTCGGTCAGGGGCGCGACGCGGTAGTTCATCACGAGCGCTTCGCCGAGTTTTGGGTCGCCAGACAGCTCCCGCACCGCCGCGCCATGGGCGACAAGGCAGTAGAAACAGCGGTTTACGGAAGACACGGCGACGGCGATCATCTCGCGTTCGAGCTTGGTCAGAGTGCTATCTCCGAGCATCAGATCGTTGTACATGCTCGTGAACGCGTTCAGTTTCTCGACGTCGAACGCGTAGGCGGTGAGCACATTCGGGACCATGCCGAGTTTTTCGACGCAGATATCAAAATATTTCTGGGTCTCTGGCGGCAGTGGATCAACCGGTGGCAGGTCGAGCGCGGTGGCTTTTGGAAGTTTCAATGGGCGATGCTCCTAGGGGGCTTTCCGGTAATGATAGCCGCCGATCTCGGCCATGCCCAGAGAGCGATAAAGCGCAATCGCCGGTGCGTTTTCCCGCACGACGGCGAGGCTCAGGTCCGTAGCACCTTGATCCCTCCCCCATTCTGCTGCGGCGCGCATCAGGTGCTGTCCAAGGCCATTTCGGCGTTGATCAGGGTCTATTTCGAGCGCGTGGACCATGACGGTGTCCTGGTGCATTGCGGCGAACATGGTGCCTGCGGGGCGCGCATTCACCCGTCCGAGGATCGCGATTTTCGGATCAGCGACCCGGTCCATGATATCGAAACGCGCAGGGTCCATTCCACCGGCGCTCCAGATGTTATACATGATCTGCAGGGGCGGCCAGATTGGAAAGACAGTCACCGGCGGGATGTCTTCGGTGAGAAGTGTGTCCAGCGGGCTGGCCATGAGCATGGTTGGATCGGAGATTGTGTAACCTCGCGACGCCAGCGCCGCGTCTAGCGCGTCTTCTCCGGGTCGGATCAGGAAAAGCGGATGCTGATCGAGGTCGCGCATAGCGGTTTCGGCCACCTTGATCTCGGCGGGGTCGAAATCTGAGATCAGGCGTGCGGCGGAGACACGTTGCCCGCCGCCACGCCCTTCGCAAATCTGCCATGGCCCGACAAGGGAGATCGCCGCGGGCGGCCACGTCGCTTGCAGGACATCGAAGATATTGGTCATACCAGGAGGGCCGATTTCAGGCGGGTTAGAGCCTGATCTAACCGATCTGCCACGGTGCCGCGCACGACGATATTCGCGCCGAACTGGCCATTCTGCTGGAACGGATAACACCCGAAGGAAAGGTCGCTAAACTCCTGCGCGATCTCGCCAAGGGGGGTCGCAATATCGCCCTCGCCGCGATCGATGCGCAGGGTTTCAGAGATTAACGGTGATCCCCCGTTGAGGGTGGGCAGAACCGAGGCGACCATGGCCTTGAACACCGACGGGACGCCGGCCATGACATGGACATTCTCCAGCGAGAAACCGGGCGCGACAGAAACCGGATTGTCGATCAGGCAGGCGTCATCAGGGATGCGTGCCATGCGCTTGCGGGCGTCGTTGAAGTCGAGTTCCTGCGTTGCGTAATGCGCGGCGAGCAGGTCATAGGCGTCCTGGCGAATGCCGACATGTTTGCCAAAGGCCGCGCCAATGGCATCGGCGGTGATGTCGTCATGGGTCGGACCGATGCCGCCGGAGGTGAAAACAGTGTCATAACCGGCGCTCAGCGCCCGCACCGCATCAACGATCTGGTTATGATCGTCGGACACCACGCGCACCTCTTTCAGGTCGATGCCTGCCTCGGTCAATTGCCCCGCGAGATAGTGCATGTTCGCATCCCGTGTGCGGCCCGAGAGGATCTCGTCGCCAATGACCAGCATCGCGGCGGTGGGGTTCGGCATCTGGGGCTCCTTGAAGGCGTCTTCCACTCGGTATAGGCCCGGCTTATGCGCTTTCAAACCCCACTTGTGCCGGGCCGGTTGATCCGGCGTTACAAACGCTTTCTTGCCGATGTGCGGCTGGACGATGGGCGCGAGGTGACGGCCCATTGTCCGAACCCTGGGTCCATGATGGGTCTGAAAGAAGAAGGTCTGCGGATTTGGCTGGAGCCGAATGACGATCCGAAGAAGAAACTGAAATTCGCCTGGCGGCTTGCGGAACTGCCGGGAGGCCAATGGGCGGGGATTGATACGGCTGTGCCAAACAAAGTTGTGAAAGAGGCTCTAACTTTGCGGAAAGTGCCCGAATTTGGTGACTATGAGCGGGTACAGCCGGAGGTGAAATACGGGACCAATAGTCGGGTGGATTTCTTGCTGGATGACCAAGTGTACGTGGAAGTGAAGAATGTACATCTGCGCCGCGACGGCGATTGGGCGGAGTTTCCTGACAGCGTGACGGCGCGGGGGACGAAGCATCTCAATGACCTCATCGAGGTAGTTCGATCAGGGCATAGGGCCGTGATGTTCTACCTTGTGCAGCGGACCGATTGTGCTCGGTTCAAACTCGCGAGCGATATCGATCCGCAATATGCCGCCGCATTTGATGAAGCACGTGCCGCGGGTGTTGAGGTTTTATGCTACGGCACCCATATTTCGCGGGACGGGGTCGAGATTGCCGACCCTATTCCCGTGGACCCGTCGCCGCAGGCAGGGTTCTGATACTGGCGAGACGGAGCGACTCAGACTATGTTTAGGCGAGCGAAGGAGCACGCGTTGGACGAGACGCATCAAGGACGGATTACCAAAGAGGGAATCCGCATCTATTCGGATGCGGATTTTGCCGGTATGCGCAAAGCGGGTGCTTTGGCGGCAAAAATCCTCGATGATATTTCATCGCTTGTAAAACCCGGTGCGACGACTGGCGAGATCGACACCGCGATTGAGACGGCGGTGAAGGATGCCGGCGCGAAATCGGCGACGATTGGCTATAAGGGGTATCAGCACGCCTCCTGCATCTCGGTGAACCATGTCGTGTGTCATGGGATCCCGGGGCCTAAGACCCTGAAAGAAGGCGATATTCTGAACGTCGACGTAACAGTGATCGTCGATGGCTGGTTTGGCGATACGAGCCGGATGTATGTCGCTGGCAAGCTCAATCGCAAAGCTGAGCGTCTGATCCAGGTGACCCATGATGCGCTGATGAAGGGCATCGAGCAGGTCAAACCGGGCAATACGTTTGGCGATATCGGCTATGCGATCCAGCGGTTCGTTGAGGCGCATCGCATGTCAGTTGTGCGCGATTTCTGTGGGCACGGGCTGGGTCGTGTGTTCCATGCGCCGCCCAATGTGCTGCATTACGGGCGGCCGGGGACGGGAGCGTTGCTGGAAGAAGGTATGTTCTTCACCATTGAGCCGATGGTGAACCTTGGGCGGCCCGAGACGAAAGTGCTGGCCGATGATTGGACGGCGGTGACGCGCGACAAGTCGCTGTCGGCGCAGTTCGAGCACTCGGTGGGTGTGACGTCGGATGGCTGTGAAATCTTCACCGCATCACCCGGTGGGAAATTTCACCCGACTTACAGCTGAATTTACGCAAGTTTAAATCGAATCGTTGCTGGTTGGCCGCATGGCTGATCAGACATCCCTGTTTTTCGAACATCCTTTGCCCGAGTTTGCGCCGGGTGTGCCGCAGGAACACCTTGTCCACGGGCACCGGGAAGCGCTGCGCGCGCGTTTGATGCGGTCAGGTGAGGCGTCGCTGGAAGACGCGGAGCTTCTGGAATTGATCCTGTTTCGAGCGGTCAGGCGGCGCGAAGTGCGAACGCTCGCGCGCCGCCTGCTTGAGCGGTTTGGCGATTTCAACCGGGTGCTTGCGGCGACACCCGCGCAATTGCGCGAGGTGCACGACGTGGGGGTTAAGGTCATCCGTGAGTTGAAGATCGTCGAAGCGGCGGGCCACCGCATGGCGCAGACACGGGTTCTGAACGCACCGGTGATTTCGAGTTGGCAGGCGTTGTTGGACTATTGCAAGGCGCGGATGGCGCATCTGCAAGTGGAGCAGTTTCGCGTGCTGTATCTGGATCGCAAGAATGTGCTGATCGCGGATGAGGCGCAATCGGGCACGGTGAACCATGTGCCGGTCTTTCCGAGGGAAGTGGTGAAACGGGCGCTGGAATTGAATGCATCGGCCCTGATCCTGGCGCATAATCATCCCTCCGGTCAGGCGGACCCGTCAGAGGAAGATATCGCGATGACGGAGCGCATGGTTGCGGCGGCGGAGGCGCTGGAGATCACGGTGCATGATCACCTGATCATTGGGATGGGGGAGCCCTATTCGTTCCGGTCGAACCGGCTGATTTAGACCCTATTTCACCCAAACTTCGACGCGTCGGTTCACCGCACGACCCCAATCGGTATCATCGCAGGCGATGGGCAGGACCTCCCCGAATCCGGTTGTATCCATGATGATGTCGTCGAAATTCGCGGTGAGCGCGAGGTCGCGGACCTGGGTCAGAACCGTGCGGGCGCGGCGTTTGGAAAGCGCTTCGTTGCCGGTGGCGGCGCCGGCACTGTCGGAAAAGCCGACAAAGAGCATGTCACTGCCATTGAAGGTGCCGGTCTCCAAGGCGCGGGCGAGCCTTGCGGCGCTTTCGCGGGAGGGTACGTCGAGGCGGGTGGAGCCGTCCTCGAAGCGGAAGGTTGTCGAGAGACGTGTACGGCCTTGAAGGGTGGCGGTGAGCGCTTGCAGATCGGCGAGTGTGACTTCTTCGCCTGCGGCGGAGATCGCGTGGGCAAGGCGGTTGCCCTGATCGTTGAAGTCCGATTGCGTGATCGCCTGATCGACGAAGCCAAGACGCCGCGCCACAAGATCGGCCCGCTGGGTCTCGGTAAATTCGAGGAATTCACGGGCGAGCAGCGGCAGACGCCGCGCGGGCGTGAACAGCATGAGCGGCAGGGTCAGGGGGTAATCCTCGGTGCGCAGGGCAGCGATGGTGGCGTCCTGGGTGTATCCGCAGGCGCCAGAGATCGGGAGGGGGGCGACATTGCCGACCTCGCTCAGTGTCGTGAGGCCGAGGGCGAAGGGGTCATCGGCAACCAGATCGACAATGGTTTCCAAGCTGCTATGAGCCGTCGCTACAGGCGAGAAATCGACCCTATCCTTGCCGAAAAGCAGATCGCTAAACGCCTCTGCCAGGCCGCTCCCGTGGAGCGGGATGTGCAAGGTCACGGGCAGATCCGGGCCGCCGAAGGCGGACCAGTTCGGCGTGGGATCGGAGAAGGCACGGGTCAGATCGGGCAGAGAGATGGCCGGGATCGGTTGATCGGCGGCAGTGACCGCGACGATGCCGTCGAGGGCGACAACGCGGGCGCGGCGACCCTGAACCAGATTGCCGGCGCCCGACGACGCGGCCATGGCTTCTTCATCGGCGCGAGGTTCGCGCAGGACGAGCGCGATGTCAGCCTCCTCCGCGATCAGATCGGCGTAGGCCTCCCGCGTCGTGGTTGCGCGCAAATCGAAGCGGGCGCGGATGCGTTCATCGTCGCGCATCACGAAGCTTGAGGAGATATCGTCCGTAACCTGACGTTCAACCTTGAGACCGCGCTGCTCGGCGAAGGCGATCAGGAGCGCGGGCAGCAGGCGATTGGCCATATGCGGCGTGCCGGAGAGGCGCACCTCGGCGACATAAGCCGCGAGATCGGGGCAGCCGGGGCCGGTGCAAATAACGCCCTCGCCGTCGAGAGTGAGCGGGCCATAGACGGTTTCGACGCGGTAGAATTCGCCGTCATAGCCCAGAAGCGTGCCCTCGATCGACAGCGTGCCGTCGCGGGAGGTCAGCGTGACGTCCTGTGCGAGCGCCGCAACAACGGTGAAGAGAAGCGTCAGAATACTGGCGCTGAAGAGCCGGATGAGATGCAAATGACCGCCCGTGTCAGTTTAGGGCGAGTTTCAGGTCTTCGAGGATGTTTTTCAACTCAAGAGTTTCGCCAATCCGGGCACATCCGGCGGGGGCGAAGGTCAGATCGTAGCGGGTCGGGTGCGCGGCGCCGGTCTGCTGGAAGAATTGTGCGGAGGCGGGTGTATCACAACTGTCAGACGTCACGTTTCGGTGGATCGCAAGGCGGATTGTCTCCCGGGTGCCCGGCATGTGGTTGATGCTGAGTACCTGGAGGCGATGTGGGCCGTTGCCGATTGTGATCACATCATGACCGCGCGCGACCAGCTCTGCGCCGGTCTCACCCGCCCAGGAGATCGCAACTCGGGTGGAGTCAGCGACATCCGCTTCGGGAAGGGATGTAACGTGGGTTTCATGATCCGAGAAAACAGTCTCTAACACTGCGGAATTCGAGAGAATAGGTAGATTGAATTGCGCATTGCCGGTAAGTGAGAGGGTCACGTCAAAGCGCAACCCGCTGATGGCCAGTGCGACCCCATCGTGTGGGCGACAAGGGGCGGAGATGCGGATTGCGTATTCTGTGTCGCGCACGAGCGTCGCGGAGACGTTCGCACCGCAGGGCAGGCCGAAGGCGGAGATATCGTAGTGGCTGTCGAGAGAGGCAGAGCGGTGCGTTCGGGTTGGTTCGGTGATCGAGGCCTTGGTGAACGCTTCGACATTTACCTCGGGCAAGACCGGGAGTTCGATCCCCGAAGGCGCGGGCAAAACGCGTGCGACGGCGGTGATGGTTTTTGGCTCAGCCGAAATGGAGGTCGCCAGCGAAAAAGACGCGAGAAAGCTCGCGATGAGAGTGCGAAACTGCATGATCTACTGCTCTGTGCCCAGTGTTCTGGTTGCTTGAGCGTTTGGTGCAGATCAAATGTGGCGAAAGTTGGGCAAATTGCCCGGTGCGGGTCTTAAACCAAAGCACCGTGACAATGTTTAAACTTCTTGCCCGATCCGCAGGGGCAAGGGGCGTTGCGCCCCGGATTACCCCATGTGCTTCGGTCGTTTTCATCGAACCCTTCGGCGGCTTCGCCTTTGGGCTCCTCCGTTGCAGCCTGATCGGGCACGACGCCCGCTGCAGCCTGTTGCTGGGCCAGCAATTGGCGCATCATTTCCTGCTGCTCTTCTTCGGTCAGCGGGCGGATATTGGCCAGTTTCTGGGTGATTTCTTCACGTAAACCGTCAAGCATGCCTTCAAAGAGTTGGAACGCCTCGCCTTTATACTCATTGAGCGGATCGCGCTGAGCGTAGCCGCGGAAACCCACAACCGAGCGAAGATGTTCGAGGGTCAGAAGGTGTTCGCGCCACTTGCCGTCGATGGTCTGCAGAAGCACCTGCTTTTCGATGTTGCGCATCGATTCCGGTCCGAAATCGGTGGCTTTCTTGGCCATGAATTCGTCGGCGGCTTTCTGGATGCGCTCGGCGATTTCCTCGTCATCGACGCCCTCTTCATCGCCCCATTCGATGATCGGCAGATCGACGCCGAGTTTCTCCATCACCGCGACATAGAGACCCTGCATGTCCCATTGGTCAGCATAGGTCTTGGGCGGCATATATTGGTCGATCAGATCGTCGATCACCTGATGGCGCATGTCTTGCGTGATCTCGGAGACATCGGTGCTCTCCATGATCTCCATGCGCTGGCCGAAGATGACCTTCCGCTGATCGTTCATCACATCGTCGAATTTCAGCAGCTGTTTCCGGATGTCGAAATTGCGCCCCTCGACCTTTGCTTGCGCCTTTTCGAGCGACTTGTTGACCCAGGGGTGCGTGATGCTTTCGCCTTCTTTCATGCCGAGGGTGGAGAGCATTTTGTCGAGCCGTTCGGAGCCGAAGATGCGCATCAGATCGTCATCGAGGGAGAGGAAGAAGGCAGATCGACCCGGGTCACCCTGACGGCCCGAGCGACCACGCAGCTGGTTGTCGATACGGCGGCTTTCATGGCGTTCGGTGGCGAGCACGAAGAGACCACCTGCGTCTTTGACGGCCTGCTCGGCCTTGGCGTGATCCTCTTCAATTCGTTGCCGGATTGCCTCGGGATCAGCTTCCGGATCGGCGGCGATGGCCTCCATGATCTGGAACTCGACATTGCCGCCGAGTTTGATGTCGGTGCCGCGCCCGGCCATGTTGGTGGCGATCGTGACAGAGCCCAACTTGCCAGCATCGGCGACGATCTGCGCCTCTTTCTCGTGCTGGCGGGCGTTCAGGACGTTGTGTTTTACGCCGGCCTTCTCGAGGAGACCGGAGAGGAATTCTGATTTCTCGATGGAGGTCGTGCCGACGAGAACCGGTTGGCCTTTCTCATGCGCTTCTTTGATTTCCTCGACGATCGCGTCGTATTTTTCCTGCCCTGTGCGGTAGATCGCATCATCCTCGTCAATCCGCGCGATGGGTTCGTTGGTGGGAACCTCGATGACGCCGAGGCCGTAGATTTCCTGAAATTCCTCCGCTTCGGTGGCGGCGGTGCCGGTCATGCCGGCGAGTTTGGAATAGAGCCGGAAATAGTTCTGGAAGGTGACAGAGGCGAGGGTGACGTTCTCGGGCTGGATGGCGCAGCCTTCCTTGGCCTCGATCGCTTGGTGAAGTCCATCGGAGAGACGGCGCCCGGTCATCATGCGACCGGTAAACTCGTCCACCAGCACAACTTCCTTGTTGCGCACCATGTAATCCTTGTCCTTCAGGAACAATTTATGGGCTTTCAGCGCCTGGGTGACATGGTGCACGACCGTGGTGCTTTCGGGGTCATACAGGCTCTGTTCCTCGGGCAGAAGGCCCATCTGGTGCAGGCGTTCCTCGATGAATTCGTTGCCTTCATCGGTGAAAGTGGCGTTGCGCTGCTTCTCGTCAAGTTTGAAATGTTCGTCCTGGATTTCCGGGATCAGCTTGTCGATCTCGATATAGAGGTCGGAGCGGTCCTGAGAGGGGCCGGAAATGATCAGCGGGGTGCGGGCCTCGTCGATCAGGATCGAGTCGACCTCGTCGACGATGGCGTAGAAATGGCCACGTTGACCCATCTCGTCGAGGCTGGAGCGCATGTTGTCGCGCAGATAGTCGAAGCCAAGCTCGTTGTTCGTGGCATAGGTGATATCGGCCGCGTAGGCCTCTTTCTTCTCCTCGTCGGGCTGCTGCGGATAGACGACGCCTGTCTTGAGACCGAGGGCGGAATACACCTTGCCCATCCATTCCGAGTCGCGTTTGGCGAGATAGTCGTTGACGGTGACAATATGGACGCCCTTGCCCGCCAAGGCGTTGAGATAGGCGGGGAAGGTGGCGACAAGGGTCTTGCCCTCACCGGTTTTCATCTCGGCAATATTGCCGCGGTGCAGGAAGATGCCGCCGATCAGTTGGGTGTCGAAGGCGCGCAGGCCGAGCGCACGTTTGGCGGCTTCGCGCACATTGGCGAAGGCCTCGGGCAGGAGATCGTCGAGATTTTCGCCGGATTGCGCGCGCATCGCGAGTTTCTCGGTGCGGTCCTTGATCTCTTCGTCGGAGAGCTTCTCAAACTCAGGCTCCAAAGCGTTGATTTGCTCAACTAGAGGGCGCACGGCCTTCACTTTGCGGTCATTGGGCGTGCCGATGATCTTGTTCTTGAGTGTGCCTAAACCCAGCATGTGTTCTCCGCGCGAGCGCCTGCTCTCAAATTCGTGTGAAGGTTCGCCTTGTTCCCCAGGCCAGCGGCGCATATCTCGGGGGATAAGAACAAGGGCGTCCCAGACCAAAGGCTACGTAAGGGGCGGCTGGATATGTGTCAACGCCACGCGATGCCGCGAGGACCCTTTGGAGGCAAGGTTATGAGCCAATTTTCAACACTTCTTCGTGCGATGGGATTGGCGGTGACGGTCGCCATGCCTGCCAGTGCACAAGATGCCAGTACGGTTCTGGCAACGGTGAACGGCACCGATATCACCCTGGGACATGTGATTGCCCTGCAGGAGCGGCTGCCCGAACAGTACCGCAACCTGCCTGATGAGACCCTTTACGATGGCATTCTGGAACAGTTGATCCAGCAGACGGCGCTGCAGCAGGCGATGGTGGAGCGCAACAATCGCAGTGTTGAATTGGGGCTTGAGAATGAGATGCGCGCCTTTCTGGCCGGTGAATTTCTGGCCACGATTGGATCGGAAGATATCTCGGATGAAGACATCGAAGCAGCCTATACCGATCAATATGTGAACGGCGAGCCAGAGAAGGAATACAATGCCTCACATATCCTGGTGGAAACCGAGGATGAGGCGAAAGAGATAATCGCCATGCTGGAAGGAGGATCTGATTTCGCAGAACTGGCGAAGGAAAAATCCACTGGCCCAAGCGGCCCCGGAGGCGGTGAGCTCGGCTGGTTCAGCACCGGGCGTATGGTGCCGGAATTCGAAGCGGCGGTTCTGGCGCTGGAAGATGGCCAGGTCTCCGCACCGGTGCAGACGCAGTTTGGCTGGCATGTGATCAAACGCAATGAGACTCGCAGCAAATCGGCCCCCAACCTGGAGGCGGTCCGTGACGACATAGAGAATGATCTGCGTTCTCAGGCAATTGACGCGGCGATTGCAGAGACCACCGAAAGCGCCGAGATCACCCGCGCCGAGGTCTCGGTTGATCCTTCCATGATCCGCAAGGTAGAGCTTCTGGACGAATAACTTGTCCAGGGGGGTCAGCCGGATGGCGACCATCACCAAAATCTCTCCGCTCGCGCCGGCGCGCTTTCCTGATTTGCCCGCGATTGATGGTGTGCGGCTGGCTGCGACCGAAGCGGGCGTGAAATATCACGGCCGCAAGGATGTTATGCTGGCGGAGATCGCTCCCGGGAGTGCGATTGCTGGCGTTTTTACGCGCTCATCGACCCGGTCGGCCAATGTTCTGGATTGCCAGCTGAAACTTGGGGCTACCGTGGATGGCCAAGGCTTGGCCTTTGTCGTGAACTCCGGCAATTCGAATGCGTTCACGGGACGGGCTGGAGACGAGTCCGTGGCGCGGATTTGCGAGAAAACGGCTGAGGTCTTGGGCGTGCCCGCCGCGCATGTCTTTACCGCCTCCACCGGCGTGATCGGCGAGCGCTTGCCGGATGACCGGATTACGGCGGTGATCGAGAAACTGGCGGGCGATCTGACAGCGGATGCGATGGAAGACGCCGCACAGGCGATCATGACGACGGACACCTTTGCGAAGGGGGCGACGGCGACGGTCGATGGTGTCGCGATCTCCGGCTTTGCCAAAGGTTCGGGCATGATCGCACCGGATATGGCGACGATGCTGGTCTATATCTTCACCGACGCGAAGATCGGCCAAAGCGACTTGCAGGTGATGGTGTCGGACCTGAACGCGAAGACATTCAACGCAATCACGGTGGACAGTGACACCTCGACCTCCGACACGCTTTTGGTGGCAGCAACCGGCGCGTCGGGTGTGGATGTTACTGGCTCGCAGGCCTTTGCAGACGCCTTGCACGGCATGATGCTGGACCTCGCTCATCAGGTGGTGCGCGACGGCGAAGGGGCGACGAAATTCGTGACCGTGGAGGTCTCGGGGGCCGTGTCCGAGAACGATGCCGACAAGGTTGCACGCGCGATTGCGAACTCACCTTTGGTGAAGACCGCGATTGCGGGCGAGGACCCGAATTGGGGGCGCGTGGTTATGGCCGTGGGCAAGTCAGGAGCAGAGGCGGATCGGGACTTGTTGACGATCCGTTTTGGCGACGTGCTGGTGGCCGACAAGGGCTGGGTTTCGCCGGACTATCGCGAGGAACAGGGCGCGGCGGTGATGAAAGACGAAGAGATCACGATTGCGGTGGATTTGGGGCTGGGTGACGCCTCGGCGACCGTTTGGACCTGCGATCTGACCCATGGCTACATCTCGATCAATGCGGACTACCGGTCTTGAAGGTTGTACTGGTTTCCGCGGTTGCACTGATTGACGTGGACGGGCGAGTGCTGCTGGCGCAGCGACCCGAGGGGAAATCCATGGCGGGGCTGTGGGAGTTTCCGGGGGGCAAGGTCGAGAGTGGGGAGACGCCAGAACATGCGCTGATCCGCGAGTTGCAGGAGGAGTTGGGGATCAACACTTGGGAAAGCTGCCTCGCGCCGCTGACCTTTGCGAGCCACACATATGAGGATTTCCACCTGTTGATGCCGCTTTTTGCATGCCGGAAATGGGAGGGGATACCTCAAGCCCGGGAGGGTCAGACACTGGCTTGGGCGCGTCCAAATGAGTTGCGGAATTACCCGATGCCGCCTGCGGATATCCCACTGATCCCGATCCTGCGCGACTGGTTGTAGGCGCCTGCGTTAGGTATCTATTAACCTTTCACCTAGATTTTGCGGTTAACTTTGGTTAATATCCCTACACCTTGGGGGAGGGAATGATGATTAGAACGGTCACCATTGGCAGTACGGTTTCTATTCAAGGATTATTCGTCAAAGCGCTGAACAACGGGATGATCCGTGTGCGCGTCGGCAACAGATATTACGACGGATTTCCGGTAACCGCCTAAATCCAGCCTTTCAGATTGTCGTCGATGACCATGGAGAGCGCCTCGATATGCGCGTCGTCGTCGTTCAGGCAGGGGATATAGGTGAACTCCTCGCCACCAGCCTCTTCGAAACTTTCCTTAATCTCTTCGTTAATTTCTTCGAGTGTTTCGATGCAATCGGCTGAGAAAGCCGGTGCGATGACGGCGATCTTTTTCTTGCCACTCTCGGCAAGCCGCGCGACCTCTTCGACGGTGTAAGGCTGCAGCCATTCCTCGGGGCCAAAGCGCGACTGGAACGTGGTGACGATGTCGCCATCGCCCCAGCCGAGGCGCTCCTTCAACAGGCGCGAGGTCTTCTGGCACTGGCAGTGATAGGGATCGCCCTCCATCAGATAACGTTTCGGCACGCCGTGATAGGAGGCGACCAGCACATCGGGGCGGTTTTCGATCTCGCCATAGGCGCGCTCCACGGATTGGGCCAACGCGTCAATATAGGCGGGATGTTCGTAATAGGCGGGCACCGTGCGCACGGAGGGTTGCCATTTCTCCTCCATCAGCGCGCGGAACAGCTGATCATTGGCGGTGGCGGAGGTTGCGCCGGCATATTGTGGATAGAGCGGCAGGAAGACGATGCGGTCGCAGCCGCGTTCGATCATCTGGCGAACCTTGGACTTGGTCGACGGGTTGCCGTAGCGCATGCAGAAATCGACCTCGACCTTGTCGCCATAGGTTTTAGCCATGCGAGCCGCCAATTTGGCCGTCTGGTCCTTGGTGATGGTCATGAGCGGGCTTTCACCGGCCTCATGGTTCCAGATGGATTTATAGGCGGCGCCAGAGGAGAACGGGCGCTTCGTCAGGATGATCAACTGCAGAAGAGGCTGCCAGACCCAGGCGGAGTAATCGATGACGCGTTTGTCGGACAGGAATTCGCCCAGATAACGCCGCATCGGCCAGTAGGTGTAGTCATCCGGCGTGCCGAGATTTGCGAGCAAGATCCCCACCTTACCGAATTTCACCTTCGGGTGGTCGGCAGGTGTGTGGGCGAGGGTTGTATCCATCGACATCATATTCATTTATTAATCCTCATCCCCCTTAACGGGTTTTCCGTCGGGACCCAACTCGGTCGTTTTCAGCGCATCGGCCAGCCTGGCTTGCGCGGAGCCCGGTCGGAGCGGTTTCTGCTGACTGTCATGCGGCACCCAGCCAGACAGAAAGATCAGATCGAACGTTGCGGTGATCCGACCCTCGGTTGCGTAACTCTCGGCATATATACGGGCGGCCTCGGCAAACAGATGTTTTGAGGTGAATGTTTTTTGTCGCGCGGTCAGGGCGTTGGCCTCCCCCATGGCGCGCAGATCGCGCATCAGATGGAAAGCGGTTTGGTAGCTGGCGGTCTGGGTGAGGAGGTCGGCGACCGGCAGCGCGAGACCCGCGCGCTGCAAGAGGCCACCTGCGTCGCGGATGTCGGCCATGGGCGCGACGCGGGGCGAGAGACCGCCTTTCACCTGGGTTTCAGCTTCCGCGAGACAGGCGCGCAGCTCGGACAGGGTCTGACCGCCGAGACAGACGCCAAGGAACAGCCCATCGGGTTTCAGCGCGCGGCGACATTGCGCGATTTGCCCAACCGGATCGTTCGCGGCGTGCAGGCACATGGCGTGGATGATCAGATCGTGGGACTGTGCCTCCAGGTCGAGCACCTCATCATCTGGCACTAGTTTTGCGTCGAAATTAGCACCCCAAAGCTCAGGCATCCCGGTCACAATCGCAGTGTTCGTAAAGGTCCTGTTAACGTCGTTCAGTCTCTCCTTGATCTCGTCGCGGCTGAGTCGGTGCAGAAACAGACCCTCATCCGTGGCGCGGGCGCGGTGTTGCAAGACGGCAGTCCGATCAAAGAGAGAAAGCGGCGTGGTCATGGGTCAAATGGTTTTCAGGCTGGGAGCTATCTAGATGCTCCGCGCTGGATTGCAAACCGCCATACGGGCGATCTACCCGCCGGAATGTCTTGGATGCGGTGCACCTTCCGAGACGGATAAGGCGCTGTGCGGTCCGTGTTGGCGGGAATGCCGCTTTCTCTCTCCTCCCTATTGTGACCGATGCTCCCTGCCCTTGCCGGGCGATGCATCGGAGAGCGAGCTTTTGTGCGATATCTGCCTGAGCGCTGGGCGTGGATGGTCGCGCGGGCGGGCGGCATTGCTTTATGACGGCACCGGGCGGCGTATCTCGCTGGCCTTGAAGCACGGCGACCGTCAGGACCTTGCGGGTCCGGCGGCAAAATGGATGTCGGCGATTGCACCGGAGCAGGATTTGAACACGCTCGTTCTGGCCGTTCCGCTGCATTGGACGCGATTTGTGAGACGTCGCTTCAATCAGGCGGCGCTTCTCGCAGGGCATGTCGCGCGCGATCTGAAGCTGGACTACTGCCCTGACGGGCTCATTCGGACCCGCGCGACGCCACCACTGGATCGCAAGTCGCGCGAGGAACGGTTTGACGCGCTGTCGCAGGTGATCGAGCCACATCCGCGTCACGCAAGCCGCATCGACGGGCGCGATGTTCTGGTGGTCGATGATGTGATGACCAGCGGCGCGACTTTGAGCGCCTGCGCGGAGGCTTGTGTTTCAGCGGGCGCGCGAAATGTTGATGTTCTGGTACTGGCACGCGTTGCGCGAGACGCTTAAGTCCCGCTAAAAGCCAATATCGGAAGGGATCACCATGGCGAAAGTCGAGATTTACACGTCACCGCTTTGCGGCTTTTGCCATGCGGCGAAACGTCTGCTGGCATCGAAAGGTGTCGCGTTCAGCGAAACCGATGTGGGTGCCGAGCCGGACAAGCGCGCCGAGATGGTGCAACGCGCCAATGGCGGGCGCACGGTGCCGCAGATTTTCATCAACGACCTGCATGTCGGTGGGTGCGATGACCTTTATGCGCTGGAGCGTGCCGGGAAGCTTGAACCGCTTCTGGCCGCGTGAGCCATGCGGGTCGGGCTTCTGCAGCTGAACTCTGGCGATGACCCGATCCAAAATCTTGAAACGACGCTGACTTTGCTGCGCGACGCCGTTGCGGACGGCGCTGAGTTCGTGCTGACGCCGGAGGTGACGAATTGCGTGTCGACCAGTCGCACGCATCAGCGGGAGGTTTTGCGGGAAGAGGCGGATGATCCGAGTTTGAAGGCGTTGGCCGACGCGGCGCGGGATCATGGCATCTGGCTTCTGATCGGCTCTTTGGCGTTGAAGATAGACGATCCCCATGGGCGCTTTGCCAACCGGTCGTTTCTGATCTCGCCCGAGGGGCGGATTGCGGCGCGATACGACAAAATCCACATGTTCGATGTGGCGGTGTCCGAGGCGGAGACCTATCGCGAATCCAGCGGCTATCGTCCGGGCGACCAGGCGGTTCTGGCTCGGATGGGCGATGTCAGCCTTGGCATGACAGTGTGTTATGATCTGAGATTCCCGCAGCTTTACCGTGACTTAGCGCAGGCCGGCGCACAGATCATCTCGATCCCTTCGGCCTTTTCGCCGATTACCGGTGCGGCCCATTGGGAGGTCTTGTTGCGCGCTCGCGCGATTGAAACCGGGTGCTTCGTTTTGGCGCCTGCACAGACCGGCGAGCATGCGATCTCGCGCGGCAAACCGCGGCGGACCTATGGGCATTCGCTGGTCGTGGCGCCCTGGGGTGAGGTCCTCGCCGATGTGGGCGAAGACACAGGTGTCACGGTGGTCGATCTCGACCTTGACCAGGTTACCAAAGCGCGACAGCGTGTCCCGAGTCTTTCCCACGACAGGCCCTATACTGGCCCCAAATGACGACAACGAGTGATGATCTTGCGACGGCTCTGTTCAGTGAGCTGTTCATGGCGGACCAGCTTGCCCATAACAAGCTGCGCAAGGCGCTGCCCAAGGGCATGGAATTGTCACAATTTTCGGTGCTGAGCTATCTGTCGAAGCTGAGCGAGCCGAAAACGCCGGCGCAATTGGCGAACACGTTCAGCCTGACGCGTGGGGCGATGACTAATACGCTCAACAAACTGGAATGGGCGGGACACATCCACATCACACCCGATTGGGAAGATGCGCGGCGCAAGAATGTGGTGATCAGCCCGGCCGGGCGGAAGGCCTGCGAGACGGCGTTGCAGGCGATGGCACCGATGATCAGCGACATTGTCGAGACGGTCGGAACCGAAAAAGTGCGCGCGACCTTGCCGGTGCTGCGCGCGCTCAGAACGCGTTTGGCGCAGGAATAGGGTCTATTCGGCGGCGACAGTCTCCGGCATGAGGTGCCCGGTTTTTACGTAGATCAGACAGCCCTCGTCGGAGTAGGGCGTGTGGCTGGAAAGGTGCGGACTGCGGAGCCAGGAGCCTGCCGGGTAGTCGCCATGCTCGTCGCTGAAGATGCCTTCGAGAACCAGGATTTCCTCGCCACCCCAATGCTGGTGCGCGTTGAACCTGGTGCCGGGCGCCCACCGCACAAGCGCGACGTTCTCGCCCGGAACGGAATGGAGCGGCAGGACCGAGAGCCCCTCGACAAGGCCGGGACCGAAGGCGGCGGAATTGGTGTCGATGACCTTTTGCTCGGTATCTGCATCGTCAAACTGGTGCAGTTTCACGAAAATCGTACAGCCATCGTCGCCGATCCGAGGGGTATGCGCCGTGCCGATCGGATTGCGCACATAGGTGCCCGCGGGGTAATCGCCGCTTTCGTCGCGAAACGTGCCTTCCAGCACGAAATACTCCTCGCCGCCATCATGTGTGTGGGCGGAAAACTCGGAATTCGGGGCGAAGCGGACGATGGTTGTGGCGCGGGCGACCTCGTCACCGATCCGGTCTAGCATCATGCGCTCCACCCCCGCAGAGGGCGAAGTGCGCCATTCGTAATCGTCGGGCCGGATCACGACGCGTTGAGAGAAATCGGCGTTGAGTTCCATGGGTTGTCTCCAATTGGTCCGCGTCAGTGTGACCAAAGCCGCACTGGAGTTCACGTGCGAAATGCGCCCCGTCTCGGAAAGTTGAAGAAAAAAGCCCCGTCGCTCTTGGGGAGACGACGGGGCAGTATGTGCTGCGGTTTTTGCCGCAGGCACAGGCGGTAACTTAATTCATTTCGGCGCGGATTTGCTGGCGCAGCACGTCGATGGGCACCATTTTGCCGTCGCGCTTGAAGGCCCAATAGGTCCAGCCATTGCAGCTTGGCGCGCCTTCCAGATGGGCGCCGACCTGATGGATCGAGCCCTTCACGTCATCGGCAATCAGCGTGCCATCGGCGCGGACTTTTGCCTTGTGGCGTTTGTTGAGCGACCAGAGCTCTTCCCCCGGACGCAGCATGCCGCGCTCGACAAGCACACCGAAGGCGACCCGCGGCTCGGCGCGTTTGGATTGCGTGACTTCGAGAGAGGAGCGGTCGAATTTGCGGACCTTGGCGATGCGTTTCTCGGCGACCTTGCGATAGGCGGCCTCACGTTCGATCCCGATGAAATCCCGGCCTAGCTTCTTGGCGACCGCGCCGGTGGTACCGGTGCCGAAGAACGGGTCGAGCACCACATCGCCGGGATTGGTCGTGGCGACCAAAACACGGTGCAGCAGGCTTTCGGGTTTTTGCGTCGGGTGGGCCTTGTCGCCCTTGTCATCTTTCAGACGCTCATGGCCGGTGCAGATCGGCAGAACCCAGTCGGAGCGCATCTGCACCCCGTCATTCAGCGCCTTCAGAGCCTCGTAGTTGAATGTGTATTTGCTGTCCTCGGATTTCGAGGCCCAGATCAGCGTCTCATGCGCGTTGGTCAGGCGCTTGCCGCGAAAGTTGGGCATCGGGTTCGATTTGCGCCAGACCACGTCATTGAGCATCCAGAAACCCTGGTTCTGAAGCTCCGCGCCAACGCGGAAAATGTTGTGGTAGGAGCCGATCACCCAGATTGCGCCATTGGGTTTCAAGAGTCGGCGCGCAGCCTTCAACCACGCGTGGGTGAACTCGTCATAGCGCTTGAAGCTCGCGAACTGGTCCCAATCATTGTCGACGGCATCAACCTTGGAATTGTCGGGACGATGCAGGTCGCCGCGCAATTGCAGGTTATAAGGGGGGTCCGCAAAGATCAGATCCACGCTCGCCTCTGGCAGCGCGTTCATGGCGTCAATACAGTCGCCATCAAGGATTGTATTGAGCGGCAGCGCGTCGCGCTCCACCTTCGTGAGTTTTCCCATTTCTGCCCCAACTCATGCGCTTTTCGCGCTTATCGGATGTGTTGGGGTAAGCATGAGTCAAAGGCGAATCGCTGTCAAAAGTAATAAATTTCAAAGGCTTATTATTTTTTATCGACACAAGATATTGTGGACCGGTTTGAAAGATCTGCGATGATGTTGTGTGACCCCGTGTTGCTCTAATGCACGGATATGCTCTTTGGTCGGGTAGCCCATATTTTTGCCCCAATTGAAGGCGGGGTGTTGTTGCCCTAATGCCATCATGATCCGATCCCGCGTGACTTTCGCCAGAATGGACGCCGCCGCGATGGTGAGCGAGCGGCCGTCGCCTTTGACAATCGGCGTGGCGGGCATGGTGAGACCGGCAGGTATCTTGTTGCCATCGACCAGCACGTGATCGACCGCGCCAAGTGCCTCGACCGCGCGCTGCATGGCGAGGTGGGAGGCGTGGTAGATGTTGAGCGCGTCGATTTCCGCGACCGTGGCTTCGGCGACGCCATGGCGGGTTGAGGCTCGGATTTCATCGAATAGGCGTTCGCGCTTCTTGAGGGAGAGCTTCTTGGAATCGTCGAGCCCTTCGGGGATCGCATCGGGGTCGAGGATCACAGCCGCCGCGACGACCGGTCCGGCGAGCGGACCGCGCCCGGCCTCATCGGTCCCAGCAATCCGTGTGATACCTTGAGCAAGCAGAGCGGTTTCAAATTCGAGAGTTGGTGCCACGATATTCCCTTCCGAGCGGGACATAAGCACAGAAATCAAAACGGGGCGACCAGGTTTGGCCGCCCCGTCTCACTGCTCACGCCTGTCTAGGATCAGGCGCGCCAACCGTGCTTGCGCAGGCATCGCTTCGTATAGAAGCGACGCGGACCGCTATTGGTGCGTGCTTCACGCAGACAGTTGCGCGGGGGCGCAAATTTCGCGACGTTGCGCATGCACCTCGCGGCGTAGACCTCACGCACGCCGCGATGGGTCCATTGCTCTCGCAGGCAACGGGCGGGAGCGACCTTGCGCTTCTGGACGTGGCGCGGGGTCACTGCAGGACGGTGCGGACGATGGGTCCGCGCAACCGGTTCATTGTCGTCATCGATCACCGCAGCGATGATGCCGAGAAGGGCGAGACCGGCGAGGATTTTGCCAACATCCTCATCCGCGCGGGCCGGCGCCGTCGTCGCGGTTAGGGATGTCAGGAAAATCGTCAGGCTCAGGCCGATGGCGGAAAGGGTTCGGGTCATGAGGTGTGCTCCTGGTTTTGGCAACTGTGACCGGTTTGCGGTCGGTGTGGGTCAAATCTGGAGCGGGATGGGCTTGTCTCTCAATGACACCCAAGTGTTACCCGATGACAGGGGGTCTGATATTGAATAACAGTCCTGCTCAACGCATGTTACGCCCATGAAAACAAAGACACTTCTCTCTGCGGCCGCAATCTTGGCCGCCATCGCGATCACGCCTGCGCATGCGGCGTGTTTTGCTGATTATAAGGCCAAAAAGGACGGCCCTTTGCAGCTTCACTACGGTGTTATGGAACTGCCGGACAATGCCTGCGGGTCGCGCAATGCCGCCGCGAGTGCCATCGCTGGACGGCTGGCGGCACAGGGCTGGACGCTTCTGAATGTCTTGTCCATCTTTGATGGCAGCCAATTGCAAGGGAAGAAGGCCAGTGCCGGACAATATTTCCTCCGATTCTAAAGGCATCACGCCGGGGCAGGTGATTGTCGGCGGCGTGATCGCGATTGTGCTGATCCTCGGCGTCGCGGCGATGGTCCTGTTCATGAACTTGCCCGATGCCAACGCGTTCAATATGCGGGTGGAGCGGTTGTTCGTGGAGAATGACGCGCTCACCGGTCAAAGCGAGATCAAGCTGTTGGAAATTCTCGCGGGCTCCGGCACGGCGTTCTCGGAGACCCTATCGTCCTACCGGTTCATCATCTTTGTGCTGATGGTCTTTGCCACGGCACTTCTGATCGCGACACTGATCTTTCTTGTGTTCCTCGTGACCCTGTCGAAACGACTGAGCGAGATCGAAAAGACCGGCATTCAGGTGAACTCGCTGGTTGTGCATCGCGCCGACCGCTCCGTGCAGATCAACGATATGGAGTTCAAGCTGACCGAAGCCGCACTTGAAACATTGAGCGTATTGGCCGAGGCGCGGCTGGACGATGACATCCTGTCGGGGCTTGAGATCGAGGCGATGATCTCCGGCAAGCCGGAAGTGGAATGCGATGAAGCGTCCGGTGCGACACGGATCAAACGGCTGCGGGACCATCTGGGCAATCAGATGATCTCCGAACTTCTGATCAAGAATATCGCGCGCAAGGGGTATGTGCTGGCCGTGGAGCCATCCGCCATTCGCATGGAGTGACTGGCGATCCCGGCAGGATTCGAACCTGCAACCTGCCCCTTAGGAGGGGGCTGCTCTATCCAGTTGAGCCACGGGACCGGCCGAAGGCTTTGTGTCCAATTCTGAGAGGCAGAGCAATGAAAAAGGGGAGGCGAATTTGGCCCAACACCTCCCCTTTTTGCAATCCGCAGCGCTCCGAGGAGTTCTGGCGAATGTAATTTCGTGACGCGATGTTAGCGTTAACAGTTGTCTTGCTAACCTGTTGAACGCGCTTGGACAAGGCAGAAAATTGGCGCTATCAGTTCACAATCACTGTCTTGAACCGTTGAGGCGTCCGTGTCTGACAAGCCTGCTCCCGAATACCGCCATCGCCTGACCTTACGAGATGTATCGGAAGCGTCCGGCGTCAGCGAGATGACCGTCAGTCGGGTCCTGCGCAATCGCGGCGACGTCTCGGAGGCGACGCGCACCAAGGTTTTGGAAGCCGCGAAATCGCTTGGCTATGTGCCGAACAAGATCGCAGGCGCGCTTGCGTCGAACCGGGTGAATCTGGTCGGTGTGATCATTCCAAGCCTGTCGAACATGGTGTTTCCGGAAGTCATGATGGGCATCAGCCGGGTGCTGGATGACACGGCTCTGCAGCCGGTGGTGGGCGTCACAGGCTACGAGCCAGAGAAGGAAGAAAGCGTCATTTTCGAGATGCTGTCCTGGCGCCCCACTGGTCTGATCGTCGCCGGACTGGAACATACCGAGGCCGCGCAA
The DNA here is from genome assembly GCA_028284705.1 of Paracoccaceae bacterium. Taxonomy (GTDB): domain Bacteria; phylum Pseudomonadota; class Alphaproteobacteria; order Rhodobacterales; family Rhodobacteraceae; genus Litoreibacter. The sequence goes on from JANQRE010000008.1 coordinate 88,432, forward strand.
GCGATGATGCGTAATGCCGGCATTCCGATTGTCGAGATCATGGACACAGATGGCGAGGCGATTGATGCCTGTGTGGGGATTTCGCACACCCGTGCGGGGCGGGAGACGGCCAAAGAAATTCTTGCCCGTGGCTATCGCAAGATCGGGTTTTTGGGCACCAAAATGCCGCTCGATCACCGGGCGAGAAAGCGGTTTGAGGGGTTTAGTGAGGTTCTGAAAGAAGCTGGGGTCTCGCTTTTGGCGAAAGACTACTATTCTGGGGGCTCGTCCCTGGCGCAGGGCCGTGACATGACGGCGGCGCTTCTGGAGGCGCAACCAGACCTCGATTGCATTTACTATTCCAACGATATGATTGGGGCCGGTGGGCTGCTTTATTGCCTCGATAAGGGGATCGATGTGCCGGGTCAGATCGGTCTGGCGGGATTCAATGGTGTTGAATTGATTGACGGATTGCCGAAGCGGTTGGCGACGATGGACGCCGGTCGCCGGGAGATCGGGGAGCATTCGGCGCGCTACATCGCTGCCAGTGTCGAGCCCAATGAGGGCACCGAAATCAAGAAACGGGTCGAGATTTCGCCGCGGTTTGCGCCGGGAGAGACGTTGCGCGATCCGTAAACGCAGCGCACGCATCGTTTACAATGGCTTAAAGACGCACTGATACGCGCAGGGTGTTGTCTTACCATTCCGATCGCCTCATGCATGCCACAGGACCAAGCCGTAACCGACTCCTCGGACGACCGCGCCCTACGCAATCTGCGCAGGCGGGCCCGTTATTTGACGGGGGATACCCGCGTTGGAAACGCGCTGGCGAAGGCAACGTCGCAGGTCATGTCCGGCAATTTGCCAAGACAACACCCCAAAGAGCCGCGCAGCCTGCAACTTTATCGCGCCCTTCATATGCTTCATCCGGAATTGGCGGATTCCATTGATCTCATGGCATGCGCGGCGCAAACCCTTGAAACAATTGAACATTGTAGCAAGCTGCAGGTCGCGAACATCCTCGACATCGACCATTCTGATGAGCGGCTGCTGGCGGCGCTTCGGAAGAGGCGTATCCAGCCCGACAAACGCCGGATTCTCATTGTCGAGGATGAAGCGCTTTTGGCCATGGATATCTGCAACGCGATCACGGAATGCGGAAATTCGATTGTCGGGGTCTCGCGGACCGGTGCCGAAGCCGTAGAGGCTGCGATCCGTGTTAAGCCGGACATCATCGTCTCGGACTTAGCGCTGGCCGATGGATCGTCCGGCACTGAGGCGGTCTCGGTGATTGAGTCCCGCCACGAGCATATCCCCGTAGTGATCCTGACCGGCACACCGGACCTTGTGTTGACCGAAGATCCCGACGATCCGATTTACGTGCTCGCGAAACCGCATGAGCCGGAACAGTTGCAATTGATGATGGCGCTGGCGCTCAGACCTGGGTCGGAACTTCCCTCACTTCGCGGGACGGGGTCCGGCGAAGAACCAGATCAAGAGCCCAATAACGGGGAGTAGGACAACCAGCAGGACCCAGAGGACTTTCTGCGCGGTTGTTTCATTCGATCCGATGATCATCGCAATCGCCCAGATATCGAGGGCGAAGATTATGATGCCAAACAGTGTATTGAACATGGCGCGCTCCGGCTTGCTGTGCACTCGCATCTAAACATGAAGGCACGGTTTTGCCAGCGTTCAGAGGGCCTGACCGCGCATCAATCTGGGCAAGTCGCCCGTCAAACCAGCCGCTTCTCGCATGAAAGCACGTCGTGCCGGGGGCAGGGCATTGATCAAACCCATGCCGAGGTCTCGAGCCGTGCGAAGGGCGGGGTTATCATTGGAAAACAGTGCGTTGAACGTGTCTGTCGCCTTGGAAAGGACCGTGCTGTCGAAACGCCGCCAGAGGGCATAGCGCTCCAGAACATCCGGTGCACCGATATCCTCGCCACGTCGTTTGGCGTCCACGAGGACTTCGGCCAAGGCAGCAACATCACGCAATCCCTGGTTCAAACCCTGACCTGCGATGGGATGGATGCCATGGGCGGCGTCGCCGATCAAAGCGATGCGATCTGCGATCAGGGAGGCCGCGATGGTCTGGTTGAGCGGGTAGGAGAACCGGGCGCCGGCGACGTGCAACGCTCCTAGGAAATCCCCGAATGCGGGGCGCAGCGCAGTGATGAAATCCTCGTCCGAGAGCATCGCAAGTTCGGCAGCGCGAGCGTTGGTTTCCGCCCAGACTATAGAGCTGCGATTGCCGGTCAGGGGCAGGATCGCCAGCGGTCCCGCAGGCATGAAGAACTGATGTGCGATGCCGTTATGTGGCTTTTTATGGCCAATCGCGGCAACAAGGGCGGTCTGCCCGTAGTCCTTGAAACTGCGGCTGATCCCGGCCCGCTCGGCCGTTCCGCTTTTGCGCCCGTCGCAGCCGATGATGAGGCGCGCGGTCAGGTCGAGACCATCGGAAAGGGTAACCGTGGCTTTGCCATTCTCGACCTTCTGCGCAATCACCTCGGCGGGCGCGATATGCTCCAGCCTGTCGGAGGCAGCGACCTTGTCGAGAAAAGCACGTCGCAAATGGCGATCTTCGACCATATGCCCGACTGGACCTTCGCCAAGTTCAGCATGGTCGAAATGCATCCAGAATGGGGAGGGTCCTTCGCCTGCGCGCCCATCGGTGACTTTGATCTCGTTCATCGGTTGCGCGTCGGGTGCGATGGTCGGCCACAATCCGATGGCGTCGAGTGCGCGTGTGGACGCCAAAGCAAGTGCATAAGAGCGACCGTCAAACTCCTTAAGTATTTGGGTTTCAACGGGAAGTCGATCAATCAGAGTGACCTTCATCCCGCCGCTGACCAGGGCCAGCGCCAAGGCGCAGCCATTCAACCCGCCGCCGACAATAATGATATCGCGTGTCTCATTCATCGCGCCAAATATGAGCCGTCTCGCGGGATTGTCCATGCGCTGTCCTGCCGCTACGGTCGCGAGGCTGGCAGGAGGTGACCCATGGCTCAGGAATGGTTAACGGCGACCGCATCCGATCTGGGGCGTGGGATCGGCAAGGGCGAGATTGATCCTGTCGCCTTGACCGAGACCTATCTGACGGCAGCGAAATCCCACGAGTTGAGCGACCGCATCTACGCGCGCTTGACCGAGGAGCGGGCCTTGGCCGAAGCAGAGGCCGCGTCAAAACGGGCGAGGCTGGGCGTGCGCAAAGGGTTGCTGGATGGGGTGCCGATCTCCTGGAAGGACCTCTTCGATACGGGCGGCATAGCCACGGAGGCGGGATCGGCCTTGCTCAAGGGTCGTGTTCCGACCCGCGATGCAGTGGTACTGCAAAACGCGACGGCGGCGGGGCTCGTTTGTCTTGGCAAGACGCATATGTCGGAGCTCGCGTTTTCGGGGCTGGGGCTGAACCCAGTCACCGCAACGCCGCCCTCGGTCAACGATCTCGACGCGGTGTCGGGTGGATCGTCCTCCGGGGCCGCGGCCTCGGTCGCCTTTGGTCTTGCCGCCGCCGGGATCGGATCCGACACGGGTGGATCAGTGCGCATTCCCTCGGCCTGGAATGATCTTGTCGGATTGAAGACGACACTAGGATTGCTTCCCGTCACGGGAACCGTGCCGCTTTGTGCGAGGTTCGACACCATTGGACCGTTGTGCCGCTCCGTCGAGGATGCGGCGCATCTGCTTGCGGCCTTGTCGGGGGACAGGGCGCCGGATTTGCGGAATGCGAGCCTCGATGGCACGCGGCTTTTGGTGCTGAAAACCGCCGCGTTTGACGATATCCGCGACGCACCTCGCGCAGCGTTTCAATCCGCGGTCGAGCGGTTGCAAGCGGCGGGCGCACTGGTGGTGCGCGGCGAAATTCCGGAGGTAAATGAAGCGCTTGCGTTATCCGGAGTGCTGTTCTCAGGTGAAGCCTATGCCGAATGGGGCGGCGTGATCGAAGCCAATCCTGATCTGATGTTCCCCGAAATCCTCAACCGGTTCCGCAGCGGGGCCCAGGTCTTGGCGAAGGACTATATCCAGGGCTGGCGCACCATTGACCGCTGCCGAAAAGCCTTCGCGGATGCGACGGCAGCTTATGACGCGGTGATCCTGCCCACATCTCCCATTCGCCCCCCCAATCATGAACGGTTGCTCAACGACAGTGAGTATTATGTTACCGAAAATCTGCTGGCGCTGCGGAACACGAGGATCGGTAATCTAATGGGCAGCGCGGGGCTGACACTTCCGACCGGTGTCCCATCTTGTGGCATCATGTTCCTCGCCCCACCATATGCTGAGGCACCCCTCCTCCGCTTGGGGGCGGCGGCAGAGGAAGCACTCTCCTAAGGGACCAAAAAGACACAATTAATCCGCCGAAACGGTCAAATTGTCGCCGTTTTTCTGGACCGGATCGCGGCGCGGGCGTAGATTCACGCCAAACGGGGCGAAATGACCCCGATCTTTGAGGCAGAATTGGCGGTCCTATGACCTATCCCGAGCGGTTTTCGAACCTGCCCCCTTATGCATTTCCGCGCCTGCGGAGCCTGCTGTCCGGCCTCGCGCCGGGCGGGGATGTGGTCGATATGACCATCGGGTCGCCGATGCACCCGTTCCCGCATTGGATTTCCGAGATCATCGCGCGCAACACCGACGGGTTTGGCGGTTACCCTCCGAATGACGGCACGCCGGAACTGCGGCAATCGATCTCGGACTGGATCGCGCAGCGTTATGGTGTCAGCTATCCCGCCGAGACGCATATCCTGCCGTTGAACGGCACGCGGGAGGGGCTGTTCAACGCCGCGCTTGCGCTGTGCCCGGAGAAAAAGGGTGGCGAGACTTCGGCAGTTTTGATCCCCAACCCGTTCTATCAGGTCTATTCGGTGGCCGCGCTCGCCGTGAATGCGATGCCGATCTATCTCGATGCCTCGCGGCAAAACGGGTTTCTGCCGGATTATTCGAGCCTCGACACCGCCACGCTGAACCGGACCGCCGTGGCATATATCTGCTCGCCCTCGAACCCGCAGGGCGCGGTTGCTTCGCCGGGTTATTGGGCCGATCTGCTGGCGCTGGCGGAGACATACAATTTCAAGATTTTCGCCGACGAGTGCTATTCCGAGATCTATCGCGACACGCAACCAACAGGTCTTTTGACCGCCGCGCGCGATGCGGGCGCTGATCCTGAACGCGTGGTGCTTTTTAACTCGCTCTCCAAGCGGTCGAACCTTGCCGGATTGCGCTCGGGCTTCGCTGCGTCGGGTCCCGAAAACATCAAACGCCTCAAACAGTTGCGCGCCTATGCCGGCGCGCCGCTCGCTCTGCCGCTACAGCGCGTGGCTGAGAAAGTCTGGGCCGATGAGGATCATGTCGATGCAAATCGCGCGCTTTATGCCGAGAAACTCACCTATGCAGACGACCTCTTTGCCGATGTACCGGGATACAAATCTCCCGAAGGTGGGTTCTTCCTCTGGCTGCCAGTCGAAGATGGCGAGAAAACCACGAAACACCTTTGGACGGAGACGGGAGTCAAAGTCCTGCCCGGGGCCTATCTGGGCCGCGAAAGCGGGGGGCAGAACCCCGGGCACCAATATATCCGGGTCGCGCTTGTGGCCCCAATGACGGACATGCAGCCGGGCCTGATCGCCCTGAAAAACTGCATTTATAAGTAAGACGAGGACAGGTACATGGCATTTCAGGCAAGGCAGCGCGATCCGTTTCTGGACAGTGACATGCAGGCGGCGATCGAGCGACGCGGCAAGGAGCTGTTCGGGTTTGGCCTGTTCGCGATCGGGACGCTTCTGACGCTGTTGCTCGTGTCCTATGTGCCGGAGGATCCTAGCTGGCTGTCCGCCACCGATGAGCCTGCGCAGAACTGGCTGGGACGTCCCGGCGCATCTCTGGCTTCGCCGTTGTTTATTATTGTGGGTTTCGGTGCCTGGGCCATTCCATTTGTGACCGTTATCTGGGGTCTCAGGTTCATCCTGCATCGCGGCACCGAGCGCGCAGTGTCGCGTCTGATCTTCGCGCCGCTCTGCGTGGCACTGGCGTCTGTTTATGCGTCGACCCATGTGCCGGTCAGCGAGTGGACCCATTCCTTTGGCCTTGGTGGCCTGTTTGGCGACACCGTTCTGGGTGCGATCCTTGGTGTTGTGCCGATCAGCGCCACGATTGGTTTGAAAATCCTGGCGTTCATAGTCTTCGTTGGCCTCTTCTTCCTGTCCCTCTTCGTGCTTGGCTTTGACAAAGAAGAAATCCGTACCGCCCTACGCTTCATGTATGTGGGCATCGTTCTGACCTACGCCTCGATCCGCAAGGTCATCGGCGCGACAGGCAAGGGCGTTTTGGTGTCCGCAGTTCACGCAAACAACAAACGGGTTGAACGCAAGGAAGCGCGTTTGGCCGCGCGCGAGGAAGCGGCGCTGAATTCCGGGTTCTACCGTGATGACGAGCCGGTTGAGGGACCGGCTCTGCGGCGCACCCCGGTTATCCATGCGCCCGAACCCGCACCGGATGTGCATGTGACCGCTGTACACGAACCGGCTTATGACGAAGTGCCTGAACCGGCTCCCGAACCGCAGCCGCAAAAAACCAGACTTTTGGGTGGCCTGATGCCATCCTTGCGTCGCGCGCCGGAGCCTGACCCGGTGGACGAGCCGCAAGTGACTGCGGACTACGCCAATGATGAAGATCGGATCAAATCGAAGATCAGCAATGTGATCAAGAACCGCACGCGGCGCGGGCCGCAGGTGATGCAGATCACTCCGAACGCACGCGCCGAGCCGGTTCTGACGCGCTCCCACGTGCCGCAGCCGCCCGAGGCGCTTGAGGAACCGCAAGAGTTGATGGACCTTGAGCCTGAGCTTTATGAAGAACCTGCCGCCGCGGAACGGCAGATTTATACCCGCGCGCCCACCACACCCGAGGCCAAAGCTGTGGTGCAGCACCCGGTGCGTAAACCGCAGGCTCCATCGAAAAAGGCGCGCGCTGAGGCGCAGCCTGCCTTGCAATTCGATGAGAAAAAAGCCGCGTTTGAACTGCCGCCGCTGAACCTTCTGACAAGTGCAACGACGGTGGAGCGTCACGTTCTCTCCGACGAAGCGCTGGAGGAAAACGCACGCATGCTGGAAGCGGTGCTCGATGATTACGGCGTGAAGGGCGAGATCGTCTCGGTGCGCCCGGGTCCCGTCGTCACCATGTACGAACTTGAACCCGCGCCGGGCCTGAAAGCCTCCCGCGTGATCGGGCTGGCCGATGACATCGCGCGCTCCATGTCGGCGCTCTCCGCACGGGTCTCCACCGTGCCGGGCCGGTCGGTGATCGGCATCGAACTGCCGAACGAGAAGCGTGAGATGGTCGTGCTGCGCGAGATTCTCTCCGGTCGCGATTTCGGCGATGGCAATCACAAACTGCCGCTGGCGCTGGGCAAGGATATCGGCGGCGAACCGATCGTGGCGAACCTCGCCAAGATGCCTCACTTGCTGATCGCGGGCACCACCGGCTCGGGCAAATCTGTCGCGATCAACACGATGATCCTGTCGCTGCTTTACAAGCTGACGCCCGAGGAATGCCGGTTGATCATGATCGATCCGAAGATGTTGGAACTCAGCGTCTATGACGGCATCCCGCATCTGCTCTCCCCCGTTGTGACCGATCCGAAGAAAGCGGTCGTAGCTCTGAAATGGGTCGTGGGCGAGATGGAGGAACGCTATCGCAGGATGTCCAAAATGGGCGTGCGCAATATCGACGGCTTCAACTCCCGCGTGAAGGACGCGCTGTCGAAGGGTGAGATGTTCTCGCGCACGGTGCAGACGGGCTTTGACGATGAGACCGGCGAGCCGGTGTTCGAGACCGAGGAGTTCCTGCCCGAAGCCATGCCCTACATTGTGGTCATCGTCGATGAGATGGCCGATCTGATGATGGTCGCCGGCAAGGAGATCGAGGCCTGCATCCAGCGTCTGGCGCAGATGGCGCGGGCCTCGGGCATTCACCTGATCATGGCGACGCAGCGGCCCTCGGTCGATGTGATCACCGGCACGATCAAGGCGAACTTCCCGACGCGGATTTCCTTCCAGGTGACCTCGAAGATCGACTCGCGCACCATACTGGGCGAGATGGGGGCCGAGCAGCTTCTGGGCATGGGCGATATGCTCTACATGGCCGGTGGCTCCAAAATTACCCGCGTGCATGGACCATTCGTGAGCGATGAAGAGGTCGAAGAGATCGTCAACCACCTGAAGAGCTTCGGTCCGCCGGAATACATGTCCGGTGTTGTCGAGGGCCCCGATGAGGAGAAATCCTCCGACATCGACGCGGTGCTCGGCCTCGGCGGCAATACCGATGGCGAAGATGCGCTTTATGATCAGGCGGTGGCGATTGTGATCAAGGACCGCAAGTGCTCGACCTCCTACATTCAGCGCAAACTGGCCATCGGCTACAACAAGGCCGCGCGTCTGGTGGAGCAGATGGAGGAATCCGGCCTCGTGTCGCCTGCCAACCATGTCGGCAAACGTGAAATCCTGGTGCCCGAGCAATAAGCGGCAATTGGCCTGTTCCGTCTGAAAAACGATTGGCGCGGGCTTGCTCCGCCAGGCGGTAACATGTCTTTGATATCGCATAACAGCGCAGCAGTGCTTAAGTGGTTGCGCAAGACGATGACATCACAGGAAACCGCCTAATGCGCCTGATCCTCACCACGCTTTTCTGCCTCGCCGCCGCTCCGGTCTGGGCCGAGCGAATTCCGCTGTCGCAGATCTCGAACTATCTCAACAGCTTCGCGCAGGCGAAGGGCGAGTTCACGCAGATTAATGCCGATGGTACGGTCACAACTGGGAAAATCTACATTAAACGCCCGGGACGCGCGCGCTTCGAATACGACCCACCAGACAAGTCTTTGGTGATTGTTGGCGGTGGTCAGGTTGCGGTGTTTGATCCCAAATCCAATGTCGCGCCGCAGGTGTTCCCGTTGGCGCGCACGCCGCTGAAACTGATCCTCGCCCGCAAGGTCGATTTCGGACGGTCCAATATGGTGGTGGGTCATGGGGAAGACGGCCCCGCGACGGTGGTAAAAATGCAGGATCCGGCCAATCCGCAATATGGCAATATCCAGCTGAAATTCACCAGCAACCCGGTTGAGTTGCGGCAATGGGTGATCACCGATGACAGCGGCTCTCAAACCACGGTCATTCTGGGGGATCTGAAAAAGGGCGCAGCGATTGGCGCGGCCAAGTTCAATATCCGACAAGAGACCTGTAGCCGCGGCTTCTGCGACTAGCGCCAATAAATAGTAGTGCGCGCCGAAAGGCGCTCCGCTGGATTACATGCCGTTTCAGATTTTCCGACAGCTGACCAACTGGCTGCGATACATGTCTGACCGCGCCGCGACTTCGCCCGCGATGCGCACCAGCCAGGCCTTGCGGTTGTAACTGCCGCGTGCGAACCCGGTGCGCCCTTCGTGATAGGCGAGATACTGGTTGCGGGTGTCGGATTTGGAGATGCCAAGCCGCTCATAGGAGCCGTGCATATACCAGCCCATGAAATCGACCGCATCGCGGAACTGATCGCGTTTGGCGCGGAATTTGCGCTGATCTTCCTGATATTCCTCCCAGGTTCCATCGAGCGCCTGACTGAACCCGAAGGCCGAGCTTTGCCGCCCCATTGGGATCACACCCAACGCGTAGCGGAATGGCGTGCGCGCGTCGGAGATGAACTTACTCTCCTGATAGATCGTCGCCATCGTCACATAGACCGGCACGCCCCATTTGCGCTCCATCGATTTCATATCGCGCAACCAGTTGGGGTTCTGCGACACGATCGAACATGCATTGTCGAGATTACGCGGCGCTGTACCGCTCCCGCCACCACCGCCGCATGCGGTCAAGAATAGACACAGCGCCAATGCGCCCAACGCCCTGGATTTCATCTGCCTGCTCGCCTTGTTTATCGGCTTTTGCGGCAGTCTAAGGGATTTTTGCGCGTCGCGAAACCTTTCCGGCACCTCTGTCAGATCAAAAATGCGAGGGTCAGCGGGATATATCCGACCGACAGAAGCGTCGAGACCACGACGAGACCCGCCACCGCATCGGCATCGGCCTCGTATTTCTCCGCCAGAAGGTAGGAGGTCACCGCGACCGGCGTTGAGACCTGCAGGATCAGCACCGCCAATGGCACCGGGTCGAGACCCATCCACGTGCCCGCCGCCCAGGCACCTGCGATGCAGACCGCGGCCTTGACCAAAGACAGGATCACCGCGCGCCACACGCCTTGTGGTTTCAGCCGCGCCACCGCGACGCCGAGCGTGATCAGCATCAAGGGGATCGCCAATTGCCCGACCAACTCCAGCGTATTGGTCAGAAATGGCGGCGTCTCCCAGCCCTGCCACATGAAGAGGCCGCCCAGCAGAGTCGCTCCGACCAACGGCTCCTTGACCACCTTCATCAGCGATCCGCCGCCCGAGACCAGCCAGACGCCGAAGGTGAAGGAATAGACGGCCATGATGGCGAAGATCACGACGGCATAGCCGAGCCCCTCATCGCCGAATGCAAAGAGTGCCAAGGGCAAGCCAAGATTGCCGGTATTGCCCATGATAAGCGGAGCCAGATAGGTGCGGATATCGGCGCGCGCGATCAGAACGAGAATCAAAATCCCGACGGTGACCAGCGCGTAAGCCAGAATTGTGGCAAGCGAGACCGTGGTTAATGCCTCCGGTGCGATCTCGGTTTGCATCAGCGCGACGAAGATCAGACAGGGCACTGCCAGGGTCATCGCCATCCGCGTAACGAATTGAATTCTATACTCGAATCCGAATTTGACCCAGAGGTATCCGATCAGCGCCAACAGGAAGACCGGAGAGACGATTTCGAGGACTGTTAGGATGACGTTCACAGACTGTTTCCGTCAAAATTGTGGCGTATTTATGGACAACTGCGCGATTCGGGGTCTATCTACGGTGCGTTAGGGGTTCAACCGTATGCTGAAACAAAACGCCAAATACACGCTGGGACAGATCGTTCGCCACCGCAAACACCCGTTCCGCGGCGTGATCTTTGACGTGGACCCCGAGTTTTCGAACACCGAAGAGTGGTATGACAACATCCCCGAGGGCGCGCGGCCTCGCCGGGATCAGCCATTTTATCACCTTCTGGCTGAAAATGACGAAAGCTACTATGTAGCCTATGTGTCGGAGCAGAACCTGACGCCTGACATGACCGGCGAACCGGTGGATCATCCCGATCTGCACGCGATGTTTGGCGATTATGACGGTCGTGGCAAATACCCGCTGCAGTTCGACTTCAATTAATACCCAATCGCACAGCCATCCTTGCGCGGGTCAGAGGCCCCGATGAGAATGCCGTTTTCGGTGTCGATCTGGATTGACTGTGCGCCGCCGAGGGGACCATCAGGCACAACGACTTGGTGACCGAGGTCGCTTAGGTCCTGGCGCACCGCGTCTGAATAGCCGCGCTCCACTTTCAGGATGTCACCCTCGGCGAAGGCACGCGGTGCGTCGATGGCTTCCTGCGCATCCATGCCGAAATCGACCAAGTTGGATAGGAACCGCGCATGGCCGCAGGGCTGATAAGCGCCGCCCATCACGCCGAAACTGGTTGTGACCCGCCCGTTTTCGCGCAGCATGCCCGGGATGATCGTATGCATCGGGCGTTTGCCGCCCTTGGCCTCGTTTGGATGACCCTCTTCCAGCGTGAACCCGGCGCCGCGGTTCTGGAACAGGATGCCGAATTTCTCCGACGCGATGCCGGAGCCGAAGCTGTGGAAGATCGAATAGATCAGCGAGACGGCCATGCGATCTTTGTCGACCACCGTAAGATAGACGGTGTCCTTGTGCACCTGCTCCGACAGTTGCGTCGCGCTTGGCATGACTTTTTTGCGGTCAATCAGGGCCGCCAGCCTTTTTGCTGTCTCGGGGTCCAACATGTGATCGAGTCGGGTTGTGTGGTCGGGATCGGCGAGGAACCGGTTGCGCGCATCATAGGCGAGCTTCGTCGCTTCGGCCTCGATGTGGGCGCGCTCAGTTCCGACCGGATCAAGATCCGCAATGTCGAATTCTGCGAGGATGTTGTTCAGCAGGAGTGCTGTCGCGCCTTGGCCGTTGGGCGGATGCTCGACCAGTTCGACGCCTTTGTACTCTCCTGAGATTGGGTCGGTGTAGTCGCAGGATGTGGCGGCAAGATCGTCGAGCGTATGGTACCCACCTGCTGCTTTCAGCGCTGCGATCATGTCTTCGGCGATTTCGCCCTCATAGAATGCGGCACGGCCGTCTTTTACGACGCGCCGCAAGACCTCGGCTTGTTTCGGTGCGCGGAAGATTTGTCCCGGTTTCGCAGCGATACCGCCCAACAGAAACATTTCGCGTGCAGTGCCTTGCAATGTGTCTGCCGCGATATGCCAGTCAAAACTCGTGCGCGGCGCGACGGGCAGACCGGTTTCGGCATAGTGAATGGCGGGTGCGAGACTGTCAGCCAGTCCGGTCTTTCCCCAATCCGCTGACAGCTTGCAGAAGGCGTCAACCGCTCCAGGTAGGGTGATCGCCTCCGCGGCATGGAGGGGAACAGCGGACAATCCACGACCGCGCATCTCCGCAGCATCAAGACTGGCGGGCGCGCGCCCCGATCCGTTCAAAGCGATGATTTCATCCGAGCCCGGCGGTGAGAGCAGCACAAAACAATCGCCGCCGATCCCGGTCATTTGCGGCTCGCAAATGCCCAATAAGACGCCCGCTCCAATTGCTGCATCCACAGCGTTTCCGCCCCGTTGCAAAATGTCGATGGCAGTCTTCGCAGCGAGCGGGTGCGAGGTCGCGCACATGCCGTTTGCGGCCATCACAGTTGAGCGTCCGGGAAGATGAAAATCGCGCATCGAGAGCCTCAGAATTCCGTGTCAAACGGCACAATAGGTCAGCGTCGAGGCTTGTCCATGCTGCACACGCAGCGACGGGTTTTCGAAGTGGATTGGGAAAGGCCGCATGTCCTCGGCGCCGCGCATCTGGGTGGGGGCTGATAAACGCGACGCCGAGGGAAGCTATGCAGCTACAGGCAAAATATGCTTTTCGTTTCAGGCGGCGATTGGTGCGGAATGCGGCGAATTCGTGGCATTCATCAAGAATTTCACGCGATTGTTTTGTAACGGGAAACGGTCAGGTCGGAACGCCATATTTACACGAAATCGGAAACAACGGCTGACTTCGATGCTGGGCCAAATGAGGCTTGCTTTTTGTCACCCGACTCGGGGAATCGCGAACTTCAGAACGTTTATGCCATCCGTTCGTTGGTAGCTGATTTCCTGGGCAAGTTGGTTGATCATGAACCAGCCAAACCCTCCCTCTGGCATATCCTCAAGTGCCACGTCATTGGGCGGACAGTCCGGGTTGGGCAGGGTCGCACCGGGCATCTCCTTGCCGCGATCTCGGGTTTCAAACCAGATCGTATCGTCGGTGAGAAACCACGAGATTTCGATGTCGCCGGTTGTGTCGGCATAGCTGTGCTCAACAATATTGTTCAGCACTTCGCCCAAGAGAATTTCACTTTTTGAGATCGTATCCGGCATTGACAGACCGGCATTAAACAGTTCGGTCAGGATCGTCTGAGACTGAGACCTCACCGCCTCATGCGTCGCCTCAAAACCATAGCTGCGCGACGCGATAGCGGATCCGAACCCATCCGCCAGATCAGAACACTCCGCCGGAGACTGGTTCATTAGCTCGCCTTTTGGGCCTTGTCCGAGGATAGCGAGGCGAAGGCCTCGTCCATATCCGGCAGTATTTTGAAAACCTTATCCATTCGGGTCAGCGCAAAGACCTTCGAGACCGTAGGCGAGAGGTTCACCAGTTCGAGCTTGCGCCCTTTCAGAAGCTTCAGCACCGCGACCATCGCGCCGAGGCCGCTACTGTCCATGAATTTGACCTGATCGAGGTCCATGATCACCCGACCGGTCGCATCATTTGTGGCATCGCGAAACTGGTTTTTGAGCTGCACGGCGCTCGCCGCATCGATCCGCTCCGCCTGGACGGTCAAAATCATGGCGCCTTCGTGAGAAACTGCGTCAAGCTGCATCCAAATTCTCCTGCTTAATTTGGGTGGAACAGCTACCCGGCAATGGTTACCATCCGGTTTCGGACGTCAGATCGAATTACGGAGCATTGTAATGAATGAGGTCGTCATTTGCGGCGCACGGCGAACGCCAATGGGTGGTTTTCAAGGTGCTTTGAGCGAGGCCAGCGCCGCCGATCTGGGCGGTGTCGCGATCAAGGCCGCACTTGAAGACGCTGGTGCTGAAACCGTCGATGAAGTTCTGATGGGCTGTGTCTTGCCAGCCGGTCAGGGACAAGCCCCCGCGCGTCAGGCTGGATTTGCAGCAGGTCTCGGCGAAGAGGTCCCTGCGACGACCCTCAACAAGATGTGCGGATCAGGCATGAAGGCCGCGATGATGGCCTTCGATCAGATCGCGCTGGGCCATGCGGATACGATGATCGCGGGCGGTATGGAGAGCATGACCAACGCGCCCTACCTGCTGCCAAAAATGCGCGGCGGGGCGCGGATCGGGCATCAGGCTGTCCAGGATTCTATGTTCCTCGATGGGCTGGAAGATGCTTATGACAAAGGCCGCCTGATGGGCACGTTTGCCGAGGATTGTGCGGAGAAATTCCAGTTCACGCGGGAAGCGCAGGACGACTATGCGATGGTGTCTCTCACCCGGGCGCTGGATGCGATTTCCTCAGGCGCCTTTGGCTCGGAAGTCAGCCCCGTGACCATCGCGACTCGAAAGGGTGAAAGCGTCATCGGCGAAGACCAGCAACCCGGTAATGCACGGCCCGAAAAGATACCTCAGCTGAAGCCTGCCTTTCGCAAGGAGGGCAGCGTCACAGCGGCCAATTCCTCCTCCATCTCTGATGGCGCGGCGGCGCTCGTTCTCGCCTCGTCTGAGGCTGCCGAGGCACTGGGTCTCAACATTCGCGCCCGCATCGTCGGCCATGCCAGCCATGCGCAGGAGCCTGGATGGTTCACGACCGCGCCGGTGCCTGCCGCGCAAAAGCTTCTCGATAAGATCGGTTGGGCCAAAGAGGATGTCGACCTCTGGGAGGTGAATGAGGCCTTCGCCGTTGTGCCCATGGCTTTCATGCACGAGATGGGCCTTTCGCGCGATATCGTGAACGTGCATGGCGGTGCCTGTTCACTTGGTCACCCCATCGGCGCGTCCGGCGCGCGGATCATGGTGACGCTTCTGAATGCGCTGGAACGTCACGATCTGAAGCGCGGCGTCGCAGCGATCTGCATCGGTGGCGGAGAGGGCACGGCCATCGCGATTGAGCGCATCTGATGGATGACGGGCTTGAGGCACGGATCGCGAGCCTCACCGAGGGCGAGACTGACCCGATTGCGCTGATGGCGACGGTGGTCTGTGAGGTGCATCATTCGGATACTCGCTTCGATTGGACCGGGTTCTATCGCGTCGTCGCGCCGGAGCTTCTCAAGATTGGACCGTATCAGGGTGGGCATGGCTGTCTGGTGATCCCCTTCGACAAAGGCGTTTGCGGCGCGGCAGCCCGTACCGGCGACGTGCAACTCGTGCCGGATGTGAATGCGTTTCCGGGCCATATCGCCTGCGCTTCCTCCACGCAGTCGGAACTTGTTCTGCCGGTGCGGAACAGCGCGGGCGACATCATCGCTGTTTTTGATATCGACAGCGATCAACCTGATGCGTTTACAAACCATGATGCAACGCGGCTTTCGGCCATTCTGGACAACGTTTTCGGTGTGGTTTGAGCATTCTGTCGCAGTAAAAAACGCTTGCGCGACTCTCAGAAATCCGATCTGGTGAAATTTGAGGGAGAAATTTCACCACGCTGCCATGAAAATCGAGAATCCCACCATCACGCCGACCCTTGGTGCCGACCTGCGGGCTTTGCGAAAAGCGCGCGGTTTGACCTTGACGGAACTGGCCGATGAATTGGGGCGCTCGGTTGGTTGGCTTTCCCAGGTCGAGCGCGACAAATCCGAGCCCTCGATCTCGGCCCTGCGCCAGATCGCGTCGGCGCTGGATGTCTCCGTTTCATCTCTCTTCGGCCAGGATGCAGTTCCGGTTGAGGAGCAAGGCTATGTGGTGCGTGCCGGTGCGCGTCGGCCCATTGGATCGCGCGAGGCAGGGCTTGTGGAGGAACTCCTGTCCCCTGACCTCACCGATGATTTCGAGATGGTGCATTCCACCTTCGAACCCGGTGCCGATCTGGGCCATGACCTTCAGCGTCCGACGCAAGAGGTCGGCTATATCGTCTCGGGCCGTCTCGATCTGAAGATCGATGTCAGTTGGCATACGCTGAGCCAAGGCGACAGTTTCCGCATTCGTGGCGAAACCTATCGTTGGAAGAACCCCTATCGCGACCCGGCTGTCGTGATCTGGGTCATATCCCCTCCGGTCTACTGATGTCATTCGAAGGCTGGGCCATATTCGCGGTCTTCTGGGTCGTGTTTGTGACAACGCCCGGACCGAACGCCGTTAACTGCATTTCCAATGGCATGACGCACGGCTTTCGCCGCTCCTTGCCTGGCGTGCTGGGCATTCTGACCCAAGCCACGCTGTTTCTACTGCTCTCCGCGGCGGGCGTCACCGCGCTTCTGGCAACAATTCCCGAGGCCTTCTTGTGGGGCAAGCTGATCGGCGCAGGTTTCCTGATTTATCTTGGCATCCGAGGCTGGATGACGGCGAGGCGGCCCATCAGGGCCGATGAGCGGCCCGGCGGCATCTATCTCAAGGCCTTCCTGATCGCGACGATCAATGTGAAATCCATCGCCGGTTATTTCGCCGCCTTCACTCAATTCGTGCAACCCGACGTGCCAGTCTGGTCGCAGATGTGGGTGATCATGCCCACGGCGCTGACGATCACCGCGCTGAGCTACCTCACCTATACCGCCATCGGTGCAGGCATAGGTCGTGCCGCAATGGGCGCTGTCATGAACTTCTGGGTGCGCCGCGTCATGGCGGCCTGTTTTGTCATCTACGGTGTTCTACTCGGCAGCACGTCACAACCGGGGAGGGCGTAATGTTGCAAGGCAGCTGTCTTTGCGGCGCAGTGACTTACACAGCCCAAGGCACACCTGGGGCACCGGCTGCCTGTCACTGTACGCAATGCCGCAAACAATCCGGCCATGTCTGGGCGTCCTCCTATCTGGAAGATGGCACGCTCGTCATCGACGGCGACGTACGCTGGTATGCCTCGTCGGGGAAGGCACGACGCGGCTTCTGCCCGATCTGCGGGTCGGCCTTGTTCTGGGATCATGAAGATGACCCCTTCATCTGCTTTTCGACCGGTTCCATCGATGGGCCGACGGGGCTGCGTTTGCGTGGCCATATCCATACCGCCACGAAGGGCGACTACTACGACATCTCGGCCCATGAGCCGCAACGGGAGACCTGAGACATGAGCGACTTTCCAACAATGGCCCGTGTGGTCATCATCGGCGGCGGTGTCGTTGGCACCTCGACACTCTACCACCTCGCTAAAGCGGGATGGAAAGACTGTGTGCTTCTGGAAAAGAACGAGCTGACGGCAGGCTCAACCTGGCACGCGGCAGGTAATGTTCCCAATTTCGCTGGCTCCTGGGCTGTCATGAACATGCAGCGCTATTCGGCGGAGATGTATCGGACCCTCGGCGAGGATGTCGATTATCCGATGAACTACCACGTCACGGGCTCAATCCGACTTGCGCATACCAAGGAGCGGATGCAGGAGTTCGAGCGCGTCGCAGGCATGGGCCGGTATCAGGGCCTGCAGATGGACATCCATACGCCGGAAGAACTGCTGCAGTATAATCCTTTCATGGAGACCCACGAGCTTGTCGGCGGCATGTGGGATCCGCTCGATGGCGATATCGACCCGGCTCAGTTGACGCAGGCCCTTGCCAAGGGCGCGCGTCATGCAGGGGGACGGATTGAACGGTTCTGCCCGGTGGTTGGCATCGACCGCGACGCTGATGAATGGATCGTGAAGACCGAGAAGGGCGACATCCGCTGCGAATATGTCGCCAATTGTGCGGGCTATTACGCGCAGCGTGTCGGGGAGATGTTCAAACCGTTCGGCGGTCGCACGGTGCCGATGGTGGTGATGTCCCACCAGTATTTCCTGACCGAACCAATCGCCGAGCTGGAGGCCTGGACCAAGGAGCACGGCAAGAAGGTCGCGATGATCCGCGACGTGGATGTCTCTTACTATCTGCGGCAGGAGAAGACCGGTCTGAACCTCGGCCCCTATGAGCGCAACTGCAAGGCGCATTGGGTGACGCCGGATGATCCGATGCCAGCGGATTTCTCCTTCCAGCTCTACCCCGACGATCTGGAGCGGCTGGAATATTACATCGAGGACGCCATGGCCCGGATGCCGCTTTTGGGTGAGGCAGGCGTTGGTCGCAACATCAATGGCCCGATCCCCTATGCTCCGGACGGGCTACCGATGGTCGGCCCGATGCCGGGTTGCAAGAACGCGTTCGAAGGTCACTCCTTCACTTTCGGCATTGCGCAAGGTGGCGGCGCGGGCAAGGTCCTCAGCGAATGGATCATGCATGGCGAGACCGAGCTGGATATGTGGGCCATCGATCCGCGCCGCTATACGGATTTCGCCGATCACGACTATTGCCTCGCCAAGGCACTGGAAACCTATGGCCATGAATACGCGATGCATTTCCCGCATCACGAATGGCCTGCCGGGCGCGACAAGAAACTCTCGCCCAACCATGACCGGTTGCTCGCCGATGGCGCTCAGATGGGCGCCTATAATGGATGGGAGCGGGCGAACTGGTTTGCCAAGCCCGGCGATGATACGTCCGAGGAGGCCACGCAAAGCTGGATGCGCGACGGACCCTGGGCCGCGCGGATCAAGGATGAGGTCGAAGCCGTGCGCGACAACGTTGGCGTGCTCGATATGCCCGGTTTCTCTCGCTATACATTAACGGGCGAAGGGGCCGCTAAGTGGCTGCGCGGACAGATCGCAGGTGCCCTGCCCAAAGCGGGTCGGATGAACCTCGGCTACTTTACCGACAGCCGCGGACGCATCGTCACCGAGGTGACGATCATCCGCTGGGGCGAGGATGATTTCTGGCTGATGACCGCCGCCGTCGCGCAATGGCATGACTTTGAGTTCCTCAAAGGCCGTATGCCCGCCGATGGCTCGCTGACAATGACCGACATCACCAGGGATTGGTCCTGCAAACTGGTTACCGGGCCCAAATCCCGCGAATTGATCGCAGGTCTTGCGCCGGAGGCTGATCTTTCGACCGGCTGGCTGACGCTTCAGGACGCAACCGTTGCCGGCAAACCGGCGAAACTCTTCCGGATTTCCTTCGCCGGAGAGTTGGGCTGGGAGGTGCACACCTCATTCGAGGACAGCGCACCGGTCTATGAGGCGATCCGCGATGCGGGCGCGACGCCATTTGGCATGTATGCGCTCAACTCGATGCGCATTGAGAAGGGATATCGCACCTGGAAGGGTGATCTCTCGACCGATTATTCCCTGCTCGAAGGCGGCCTCGACCGGTTCCTGCGCCTGAACAAGGAGCAGGATTTCCCCGGCAAGGCGGCGCTTGCCAATGAGATGCAGCAGGGTCGCAAGAAGGGTTTTGTCACACTGGTCGTCGAGGCCAATGGCGCTGATGCGCCTTACATGTCGACCGTCTGGAAAGGCGACGAGGTCGTGGGCGAAACCACGTCCGGCGATTGGGGCTACCGGATCAACAAATCCGTGGCCCTGGGTGTGGTGAAAGCCGATCTGGCGGAACCCGGAACGGAGTTGGAAGTCGAGATCTTCGGCGAGCGCTGCAAGGCGGTGGTTCAGGAGGACATGCCGCTCTGGGATCCCGAAAACGAACGGATCCGCGCCTGATGAACGCAGTGCTTCTGGCTGATCGCGGGCCCGCCCGCCTCCCTCGCAGGCTTTGCCTGCGACCATCGGTGGCAGCGCGGCAGAGCCGCGCTGTGGGCCAGAGATGACCGTTACCATCCTCGACGGCGGGATGGGCCAAGAGTTGATCGCGCGCACCGGGCGCGCGACGGGTCTTTGGTCGACACAGGCTCTATTGGAGGCACCGGAGACCGTGCGTGCAGTGCATGATGACTTCTTCGCCGCCGGGGCCGAGATCGCCACGACCGACACTTACGCGATCCTGCCCGACCGGCTGGAGACGCATAATATCGGCGACAGTCTGGAACATCTGGCAACCTTGGCATGTCGCATCGCCGTAGAGGCGCGTGACGCCCATGGTAGTGGGCAGGTCGCCGGATCGGTTGGACCGCTCGGCTTCTCCTATCAGCCCGACAAGGCACCTCCCTCGCAGGAGGCTGCGGAAATCTATGCGCACCTCGCGCAACTCCACGCCCCATATGTCGACATCCATATCGCAGAAACCATGGCTTCGGTCGATCAAGCCAAAGGTGCATTGATGGGATTGGGTGTTACTGGAAAGCCCGTCTGGCTGGCGCTAACGGTCGACGACATGGATGGCACCCGATTGCGATCTGGCGAGCCTTTGGCGGACATCCTGCCGCTTCTGAAAGATCATGCGCCCGCCGCGGTTTTCGTCAATTGTTCCAAGCCCGAAGCTGTGAGCGTCGCCATCCCCATTCTGATGCAATCCGGCCTACCCGTTGGGGCGTATGCAAACGGCTTTACCGGGATCACCGAGGATTTCGACCATATTGGTGCGACCGTTGATCAACTTTCTGCCCGGACCGATCTCGACCCGACCGCCTATGCCGATTTCGCCGCCAAATGGGTTGCTGATGGTGCGACCTTGATCGGCGGCTGCTGCGAGGTTGGCCCGGCGCATATCGCAGAGTTGAAGCGGAGGTTTGCATGAAAATTCCCGCCTCAACGCAGGAGCTGATTACCCGCTGGCGGCTTGGCCATGTGGCGACCGTGACACCCGGTGGACGACCTTCGGTCAGCCCGAAAGGCACGTTCCTTGTCCTCGATGATGAGACGATTGCCTTCGGAGAAATCCGCTCGCCGCAGACCGTAACAAACCTGACGCAAAACCCGGAATGCGAGGTCAATTTTGTCGATGCCTTCCTCCGCAAGGGCGCTCGCCTCCGAGGGCAGGCTCGGATGATCCGACGGGACTCGGAGGAATTCACCGCCATGCTGCCGAAATTCGAAGAGGTCTGGGGCAATCTTTGCGCTCGGATCAACCTGATCGTGGCGATCAAAGTGGAGGAGGTGAAACCCCTCACCACACCCCCTTATGACGACGGCGCGACCGAGGAAGAAATGATCGTGCTCTACAAACAGAAATTCGCGGAGATGTATCCATGAGCCTTCCTGACAAAGCGCGGGTCGTCATCATTGGCGGCGGTGTGATCGGGTGTTCGGTCGCCTATCACCTGGCCAAGATCGGCTGGAAAGACATCGTGCTGCTGGAGCGCCGGCAGCTCACTTGCGGCACCACCTGGCACGCCGCCGGCCTGATCGCGCAGCTGCGGGCGACCAAGAACATGACGAAGCTCGCGAAATATTCGCAGGAGCTATACGGCGAGTTAGAGACCGAGACGGGCGTTGCGACAGGTTTCAAACGCTGTGGTTCGATCACGGTCGCCCTGACAGAGGAACGGCTGGAAGAGATCAACCGTCAGGCGGCCATGGCGCGCAGCTTTGGTGTTGAGGCCGAGCCGATTGGTCCGAATGAGGTCAAGTCGCGTTACGAGCATCTGAACATCGACGGCGTGCATGGGGGCGTTTATCTGCCGCTCGACGGGCAGGGCGATCCGGCCAATATCGCGCAGGCCCTCGCAAAGGGCGCGAAGCAGAACGGCGCCTTGGTGAAAGAGGGCTACAAGGTCACCGCGATCCACAAGGAGGGGCGGCGTGTCACCGGTGTCACCTGGGAGGACAAAACCGGCGAAACAGGCTCTATTACAGCCGAACATGTGGTGAATTGTGCGGGCATGTGGGGACATCAGGTCGGCAAGATGGCCGGCGTGAATGTGCCGCTGCATGCTTGTGAGCATTTCTACATTGTTACTGAAAGCATCCCCGGATTGACCCAGATGCCTGTCCTTCGTGTTCCGGATGAATGCGCCTACTACAAGGAGGACGCGGGCAAGATGCTGCTCGGCGCGTTTGAGCCGATCTCAAAACCGTGGACGCTGGATATTCCCAAGGACTTCGAGTTCGATCAACTGCCCGAAGATTTCGACCATTTTGAACCGATCCTCGAAGCCGCCGTGGAACGCCTGCCGATGCTTGCCGAGGCGGGCATTCATACCTTCTTCAACGGTCCCGAGAGCTTTACGCCGGATGACGCCTACCACCTTGGTCTCGCCCCAGAGTTGGACAATTTCTGGATCGCCGCCGGCTTCAACTCCATCGGCATCCAATCCGCTGGCGGGGCCGGCTCGGCGCTGGCGCAATGGATGGATGAGGGCGAGAAACCCTTCGATCTGGGCGATGTCGACATCTCCCGCATGCAGCCTTTTCAGGGCAACCGGACCTATCTCTTTGAACGCTCCAAGGAAACGCTCGGCCTGCTTTATGCCGACCATTTCCCCTACTTGCAGAAGAAAACGGCCCGCGGTATCCGCCGCACACCGTTCCACCAGCACCTGCTCGACCGAGGTGCTGTCATGGGCGAACTCGCGGGCTGGGAACGGGCCAACTGGTTCGCGCGCGAAAATCAGGATGCCGAGTACCAGTATTCCTGGAAGCGCCAGAACTTCTTCGACAATGTCCGCGAAGAACATATGGCCGTCCGCCAGAATGTCGGCATGTATGACATGTCCTCGTTTGGGAAAATCCGGGTCGCCGGGCGCGATGCCGAAAGCTTCATGAACTATGTCGGCGGCGGCAATTACTCGGTGCCCAGTGGCAAGATCGTCTACACGCAATTCCTCAATTCCATGGCCGGGATCGAGGCGGATGTGACCGTCACGCGGATGGGTGAGTTCGAATATCTGGTCGTCACCCCGGCCGCCACGCGGCTTGCCGATCAGACCTGGATGGAACGCGTCGCCCGCGCGAAGGATTTCGACGTGGTTATCACCGATGTCACCGCGGGTGAAGGTGTACTGGCTGTTATGGGTCCGCGTTCTCGGGAGTTGTTGCAATCGGTCTCAAGTGGTAATTTCTCCAATGAAACCAACCCTTTCGGTACGGCCCAAGAGGTCGAGATCGGCATGGGGCTCGCCCGTGTGCATCGCGTGACTTACGTGGGTGAATTGGGGTGGGAGGTCTATATCTCAGCCGATCAATGCGGCCATGTGTTCGAGACGCTGGCCGAGGCTGGCCATGATCTGGGCATGCGGCTTTGTGGAATGCACATGATGGACACGTGCCGGATCGAGAAGGGTTTCCGTCATTTTGGGCATGATATCACCTCTGAGGATCACGTGATGGAGGCAGGGCTCGGCTTTGCCGTGAAGAAAGACAAGCCGGACTACATGGGCCGCGATGCAATCCTCGCGAAACAGGATCAGGGCCTGCAAATGCGCCTGCTCCAGTTCAAGCTGAAAGACTCTGAACCGCTGCTTTATCACGCCGAACCAGTCTTGCGGGATGGCGAGATCGTCAGCTATCTGACCTCTGGCGCCTACGGCCACCACGAAGGCGCCGCGATGGGCATGGGCTATGTGCCTTGTGCGGGAGAGAAGCTCGCCGGTGTGTTGGCGTCAAAATATCAGATCGATGTCGCAGGCACATTGGTCGAGGCAGAGGTCTCCTCCAAACCCTTCTACGATCCAACATCGGAGCGGGTGAAAGTCTAAGCCCGCGCCTTCTTCCCCTCGGCCATGATCGCGCCCATGCGTTCAGCGAATTCGGGTTCGAATTCGTCGATCATCTGATTGACGGCGGTCATGTAGGCTTCGTTCTCCAAGGCTGGGATCGCGGGATCCCAGTGTTCGGCTGCCGCCAACATGCCCCGGCGGTCGATCTCGTTGAACACGTCGACAACACGCTCGGCCTGATCGCGGGAATACCCCAGGGCTTCAATCGCAGATCGGCCCATTCTCAGAGAGCTGTCATAGCTTTCGCGGATGATGTCACGACACCCGGCGGCCCAGAGATCATAGACATGGTTTCGATCATGCGCCCGCGCCACGATGTGCACATCCGGATAGTTCTTCCTGATGTAATGCACCAGTTCAGTGATCTGCTCTTTGTCATCAATGGCGATGACGAAGAGTTTCGCTTCCGCAATTCCGGCCGCCGCCAACAGGTCAGGCCGCGTCGCGTCGCCATAGTAGGCCTGCACTTTAAAAGCCTTCAGCATTTCCAGCTGTTTGGAGCTGTAATCGATGACCGTCGGGGACATGCCGCCGCCGCGCAGCATCCGGCTGACGATACCACCCACACGCCCATGGCCCGCGATAATGATGTCGCTATGCTCTTCGATCTCGTCCATCTCGCGCTCTTCGGCTTCCGAGAAACGGGGAGCGATGACCTTGTCGTAGAGGATGAAGAGGGCTGGTGTCAGCAACATCGACAGCGCCACCATCAACAGCAGCCTGTCCGCGAGACCCGCCGGGATAACCGAATTGGCGACGGTGAAGGACAGAAGTACAAAGCCGAACTCGCCCGCTTGAGCCAGGCCGAGGCTGAACAACCAGCGATCCGCGCCTTCGATCTTGAAGATGATCGCCAGAGCATAAAGCACCGCGACTTTGATAGCCATTAACCCTAGCGTGAGGGCAACGATGCTGCCGAAATTGTCAAAAAGAAGCGTGAAGTTGATGCCCGCGCCGACGGTCATGAAGAACAAGCCCAGCAGCAGCCCTCGGAACGGGTCGATATCGCTTTCCAACTCGTGGCGGTATTCACTATTCGCCAGCACAACACCTGCGAGGAAGGTGCCAAGCGCAGGTGACAGGCCAACCAGCGTCATCAAGAGCGCAATGCCGATCACCATCATTAGCGCGGTGGCGACGAACAATTCCCGCAACTGCGCACCCGCGATGAAGCGGAAGATCGGGCCGGTCAGGTACGAGCCCGCAAGGATCACCGCCCCGATCGCGCCCAACGTCACAAGCGCGGCACCCCAGCCAGGCAAGCCATCGACAAGGCTCATAGACGCTCCGTGGCCATCACCGTGATCGTCGCCATGGGCGTCTCCATGATCCCCGCCATGTGTGTCGCCATGACCCGCCCCATGGTCAGCACCCTGCGCGGCAACGTCCATCAACTCTGGCATGGCCAGCAAGGGGATCAGCGCCAGCATCGGGATGACGGCAATGTCCTGAAACAGCAGCACAGAAAAGCTCGACTGTCCGCCATCGCTCTTCATCAGGCCCTTCTCGTTCAGCGTTTGCAGTACAATCGCAGTGGATGACAAAGCCATCACCAGCCCAATTGCCAGCGCGATGGTCCAGCTCTGCCCAAGCGCCATGGCTGCAACCATAACTACAGCCGCCGTGATCCCGACTTGTCCACCGCCGAGCCCCAAGAGCCGGGCGCGCATCGACCAGAGCATCTTTGGTTCCAATTCAAGGCCAACGAGAAACAGCATCATGACCACGCCGAACTCGGCAAAATGTTGGATCGAGATGACGTCCACATTCAGAAGCGCGAGCAGCGGGCTGATCACGATCCCGGCGATCAGGTAACCCAGCACCGAACCCAATCCCAAACGCGAAGCAATCGGCACCGACAACACGCCCGCAATCAGAAAAATAAAGGCCAAGAGAAGGAAATCGGTCATCGCACATGCCCCCGCTGCGGTCGTTTCCGCTCACCTTTGCACAGCGGAGCCGAATGTAAAGCGGCCTCTGCAGCGTTGCATCTGCTCACGATTTGATATCCACCCAAACCATGGACGATTACAACCCGCCCAAAGACCCGCTCGAAATCCTTCATGAGGATGCCGAGCTATTGGTGGTCAACAAACCCGCGGGTTTGCTCTCGGTGCTCGGAAAGGGGGACCATCTGGCCGACTGCCTGATGGAACGGGTGCAGGTCGCTTTTCCAACCGCACTTCTAGTTCATCGTCTCGACCGAGACACCTCGGGCGTCATGGTCTTCGCGCAGACCAAGGCCGCACAGCGTCACCTCGGTCTGCAATTCGAAAAGCGGCAGACCAAGAAGACCTACATTGCCCGCGTGCACGGTGAGGTGCCTGAGAAGTCCGGCACGGTGGACCTTCCCCTGATTGTCGATTGGCCGAACCGCCCCCTGCAGCATGTGGATTTCAAAAATGGTAAGGAGGCGATCACCGACTGGACACGCGTCAAGGTCGGCGAGGGCGAAAGCCGCATGCGCCTAGTGCCAAAAACCGGGCGTTCACACCAATTGCGCGTGCATATGAAAGAACTCGGCCATCCGATCCTCGGCGATCCGTTCTACTCAGAGAATGCCACCGACTACCCCCGCATGATGCTCCATGCCGAAGAATTGCGTCTGCGTCATCCCAATGGAGGCAAGGGGATGACGTTTCGCGCCAAAGCTCCGTTCTAATACGGGTTCTTCGCGCCCCGATCCTCCGACAGCGACGGGCGGTGAAGCGCGAGATGTTCGATGGCATCGGCCAGATGCACTTCACCAATGGCATAATCTCCGGCCTCAACTCGCCGCCGATGCGCCTCGATCATCACGTCAGCATGGGTGCAGCCCACGGGTGGTTCGAACTTGTAGCAGGCGCATTCGATCAGAAACCCAAGCGGGTCCTTGAAATAGATCGAATCCATAAACCCACGATCCTTATGGCCCGAATGCGGGATACCCCGCGCGTCCAGACGCTCCGCGATCTGCCGAAACGTCGCGAGGCTCACATTGATCGCCAGATGATGCACGCAACCCGCATCGGTGGGCGTGCGATCATGAACAGGTTTACGGCTTTCATTTGTGAAGATCGTAATTAACCTGCCATCACCCGGGTCAAAATAGAGATGCCCTTCGTTCGGATCATCCAGATTGGGTTGGTCGAAGATGAAGGGCATGCCCAGCACACCTTCCCAGAAATCGATCGACGTCTGCCGGTCAGCTCCCATCAGGGTGATGTGATGCACGCCCTGCGCCTGAATTTTGCGATGTGTCATTGATACCTCGCCGCTGTGATGAATTCTCCAAAGCTTTCGCACCAGATCAGGACTGTCGTGTAAGCCGAAAGATCGGTGCCGTCGGGCACGCTGAGGATAAACCCTTCGAAGGTCTTTACATCGCCCAACTGAAGGGCTGCGGATTTGTCGAACTCGTCCTCATGTTCCACGAATTCCTTGGTCAGGTAGAGCTTGTAATCCGGCCCCGGTGACAGCGCGCCCTCATGCACGATCTCGCTGGCGGTCAGAGAAATCGTGCCTTCACCCCAATGCAGAAAATCACTGCCGCGCAAATCCCGCGTGAATTCGCCGGTGAAGAGCGCGCCTTGCGCCTTCTCCTCCAGCATCGCGGCATCCGGGGCGGGCGGCGCGGTCAGGATCGGCAGCAGGTAGATGCCGAGCGCAAAGCCGATGGCAAGCGCCACGCCATGGGTGCCAAGAGCAATGATGAGACGGCGCATGGGGCGACCTCCGAGCAGCTTCTTTGTCGGAAGTCTGCCCGAGGTGTCGCATCAGGTCCAGCTTAGCTGTTCCAACCAGAGACTGCTTTGACCTCGCAGAATTCCTCCAACCCGAAGACACCGCCTTCGCGGCCATTGCCGGATTGTTTGTAACCACCAAAGGGCGAGCCTTGCGCAAAGCCAGCGCCGTTGGTCTCGACCATGCCTGAGCGCAGACGGCGGGCGACACGGCGGCGCTTCTCCTGATCTTCGGTTTGGATGTAGTTGGTCAGCCCGTAAGGCGTGTCATTCGCCAGCGCAATGGCATGCGCCTCATCTTCAAACGGCATGATCGACAGGACCGGGCCGAAAATCTCCTGCTTGTAAATCTCCATTTCCGGCGTCACGTCGGCAAAGACCGTGGGGCGGCAGTAGTAGCCGCGGTTAAGGTTCTCGGGACGCCCCGAACCACCGGCGACCAGCCGCGCACCCTCCTTGATGCCCTGCTCGATCAGCCCTTGCACCTTGTCGAACTGCATCTGGCTGACCAGCGGCCCGATATGCCGACCTTCTTCCGAGGCCGGGCCAACGGTTGTCTTGTTGGCCATCTCGGTAGCTTGCTCGACCGCTTCCTCGTAGCGGGACTTTTCGACCAGCATCCGGGTCGGTGCATTGCAGCTTTGCCCGGTATTGCGGAAACAGCGGATGACGCCATTTTTCACGGCCTTCTCCTCGGCATCGGCAAAAATGATGTTCGCGCCTTTACCGCCGAGTTCCAGCGAGACTCGTTTCAACGTATCCGCCGCGGCGACCGAGATCAGCTTGCCCGCGCGGGAAGAGCCGGTGAAGGAGACCATATCCACCTCGGGATGCGCCGATAATTGCGACCCAACGCCCGGGCCATCGCCATTCACCATATTGAAGACGCCCGCCGGAAAGCCCGCCTCATGCACGAACTCCGCAAAGAGGATGCCGGACAGAGGCGCGATTTCGGAGGGTTTCAGCACCATCGCGCAACCCACCGCCATCGCGGGCACCGCCTTCAGCACGATCTGGTTCATCGGCCAATTCCAGGGCGTGATCAGCGCGCAGACACCGATGGGCTCGTAGAGCGTGGCTTCGGTGTCGGTGAACATGCGGGTGAATTCGAAGCTCTCAAGCGCTTTCAGGAACCCGCCCATATGCCAGGACCCGGCCCCGACCTGCTGCACCCGCGCGAGATCTTGCGGCGCACCCATCTCTAGTGAGATTGCCTGGGCCATTTCCTCGGCGCGGTCACTGTAGACTTCCGAGAGGCGCTTCAGAAGGGCGATGCGTTCGTCTTTCGACGTTTGCGACCAAGCATCAAACGCGGCGCGCGCGGCGCTGACCGCTGCATTCGTGTCGGCTTCCGATCCGAGCGAGATCGTTGCGCAAACCTCCTCGTTCGAAGGATTGATGACATCAAAATCACTCGGTGCCGATGGGGCGACCCAGGCACCGTTGATGTAGAAGTTCTTCGCGTTGTCCATGGCAGCCTCCCAAGCCTGATCCTGACGCAGATTGTCAGATCGTGGCCGAGGCGCAAGGGCGATCAATCCCCGGGCGCGACAAGTTTGAGAAAAGCGGCGAGACCTGCCGCGGCACGCTGTTTCACGACATCCTGGTCCGGCTCCGAGGTGACGCCGATGGCGCGGCGAATTTGTGCGTCCCCGATGACGAGCGCGATGTACCACTCCGCAGCTTGATGGGGATTTGGGGCGTTGATCTGCCCCGACGCCATGCCGCGCGAGATCAGGTCGCCGATCAAGGGTGCGATGGCGTCCCGCCCGCCCTTGGCAATTGCTCGTCCGAGTTCGTTGCTGCCGTCGGCAGCTGCGGCGCGGTTCAGCGCAACTGCCCGGTCGGATGTCAGGGTTTCCAGAAGAATCGGTGCGAGCAGTCGCAGGCCGTCCACCGGGTCGGTATCCTGATCCAACGCGTTCTCGAGTGTCTCTTTCAAAATCTCCGCGTTCTTTACGACGAGCGCGGCGAACAGGCCCTGCTTGTCGCCATACCAGCGATAAAGTGTTTCGTTGGAGGCCTTTGCGGCCTTGGCCACCGCCAACATGGAGGCACCGCGATATCCCTTCTCCTGCAGCACGCGATAGGCGGCGGCTTCGATCTGAGCGCGGCGAGACTGTCGGTTTTCTTCTTTCATTGACAGAAAGCGTATTTGAGTTTACGGAAAAAGAAAAGGCGTAATAACATGTACGGAAAATTGGAGATGAAGATGACACACCGACCCACAACAGCCGCACTAGCCACTCTCATCATTCTGCAAGCGATCATGCTGATGGCCCTCTTCGCCGATGTAGCGCCACACCCGCCCGCTGCCGTTGCACCGTTCGGGATCGGACCGTTCATCGGGGTGGCGATATCAGCTGCGGCAGCCGCATTGATTCTCGACCCGTCAACGCGCTCCGGCGCTGCATCGGCGGTGATCGCCGGCGTGCTTGCCCTGGTCTCCTTCGGCCCGCAAAAATATGTCGACGCGCAATTCCCGCTCATCTGGCCCGCTGTCATCACAGCACAAATCGCGATCATCACGATTTTCGCACAAGCTGTTCAGCAGTTCCGTCCGGGCCCTGAAACTCGCCTCTGTTAACCTTGTCTGCGCAGGCCTATATTTCCTGCGACTCTTTTTGCCTGAAAGGATTGATCCATGGGACTGCGCATCAACGACACCATTCCGAACCTCACCGTGACCACCGACCAGGGCGAGATTTCGCTGCATGATTGGGTCGGCGATAGCTGGGCGATCATCTTCTCGCACCCCAAGGATTTCACGCCCGTCTGCACCACAGAATTTGGCGCCGTGGCGCAACTCGCCGACGAGTGGGAGAAACGGAACACGAAAGTTTTAGGCGTTTCTGTTGATGGCGTCGAAGATCACTTGAAATGGAAGAAAGACATTGAAGCTGTCGGCGGTGCCGCGCCCAACTTCGCCATCGTTGCCGATGACGGTCTGGAAATGGCGAAGGCCTTCGACATGTTGCCAGCCGAATATGTCCTACCCGATGGCCGTACACCTGCCGACAGTGCCACAGTGCGCTCGGTTTTCATTGTCGGGCCCGACAAGCAAGTGAAACTGATGATGACCTATCCGATGACCGTCGGTCGGAGCTTCGCCGAGATCGTGCGGGCGCTGGATGGTCTGCAGATGTCCGCCAAAGGTGTCGCGACCCCCGCTGATTGGCAGGTGGGTCAGGATGTCATTGTGCCGCCTGCTGTCTCCACGGAGGAGGCAGAAGCCAAGTTTGGCAATGTCGAGATCGTGCTGCCATATCTGCGCAAGGTCAAAGCGCCGAGCTAATCCAGCGGAGCGCCTTCGGCGCACATCTTTCTATGTGTCCTCGCCTTCGTCTCGTCCTCGGGGGCGAAGGATGACCGTGACGCGTCCTTGTCACCAGATGGGTCCAAAACCGCCCCGAGCCCGTCGCATTTCCGCCCAGATCGGCGGCAAATCTGATCTCACCGAACGGAGGTGGGACATGACGGTTTATTTGGTGATCGCGGGGTTTGCAGCCTTTGGCATCTGGTATCTGCACGGTGCATCGGCATCTGAGTAGGCCATTACGTGAAAAACGAAAAAAGGCTCCCGAACCCGGGAGCCTTTTTCATGTCTGGATGTATCTTTAAGCGCGGCGCTTGGGATAGAGCACGGCTTTGGTTTTGATCGGCACCTGTTGATACAGATGCGCGATATGAGCGTTCGTCAAACCCACGCAGCCATTTGAAACCGCGCGCCCAATCGTCCAGGGCTCGGGTGTGCCGTGAATGCGCAGGAACGTGTCTCCGCGGCCCGGCAGGAAGAGATACAAGGCCCGCGCACCCAGCGGATTTGTCGGGCCACCGGGGAAACCATCTTCATATTTCTTGTACTTCTCCGGTTCACGCTCGATCATTTCGTCGGTCGGGGTCCAGCTTGGCCATGCTTTTTTCGCGCCGATGAAGAACGTCCCGCTCTCATAAAGATCGCCTCGTCCAACCCGTACCGCATAACGAAGAGCCCTGCCCTCCGGCAGGGTCCAGTAGAGCGCGAACGAATTCGGATCGACATGGATCTCACCCGGCGGCACGCCACCGGTCATACTTACAAGGCGCGGCAGATGCTCCGGGGGAAGCGTCCACCCTGCCGATTGGCCAAGCGCAGGTGCAGCGCTCGCAGCCAAAGCTGCGGCTGAGCCCGCCAAAAATGATCTACGAGAAAACATTTCAGTCCCCTTCAAATTTTCTTCACTATAACATCACGTCTTTTCCAAGGCGAGGTATCCCAATCCGCGAAAATGCTGTTTCACAAACAGTTTATGTCGCCTGCGGCATCACGCCGTCGGCCAGCAATTCTTCGATGAAATAGCTTAAGAGTTGGTGTCGACTGGACACGCCCGCCTTGCGATAGACGCTTGCGCATTGGGCCTTCACGGTGCCTTCCTTGGTGTCACGTAGCTGCGCGATTTCGGCCATGGAGAGCCCCTTGATGGCCATCACCGCAACCGCACTTTCGCTTTCGGTCAGGGACCAATCTTCGAACTGTTTCTCCATCAGATCGGCGAAGGCCCCCGAGGCCACGCCCAATTGCTGTGAGAGATATTTTTCGCGTTTCGCCATTTTTATCAATTGCAGGCCAGTGAAGAGAACCGAGAGGATCAAAACCCCGGAAATCAGATACTCGAACAAGTCACTGTCATTCGCGGGCGAGGCCGCCTCCCATCCGAGTATGTCCGAAAGCGTGTCAAAGCCAAAAAACGCAGCACAAATTGCTTGCGCAACGAAGAGGGTGATCAACACGGGATGTTGGGTCAGGATCATCTGGTCATCTCAAGTACTGGCCATGCATCCTCTAGTGATGCGCTGAAAGGGAGGGGCCCCGCAAGTCTGCGAGACCCCGATGCGACAAGCCCTGGAACTTACTTGTCGTCATCATCCTCATCGTCGTCGTCATCCTCGTCATCTTCGGCCTCAACTTC
Organism: Paracoccaceae bacterium; assembly: GCA_028284705.1. GTDB lineage: Bacteria > Pseudomonadota > Alphaproteobacteria > Rhodobacterales > Rhodobacteraceae > Litoreibacter. The sequence continues at coordinate 120,842 of JANQRE010000008.1, forward strand.
CGAGATTGTGCCATCGGCAGCGACCTCGATCTCGAACTCCTGACCGTTCAGCATGACTTCCGCTTCGATTTCATCGTCCTCGACCTCGATTTCGATGACCTCGTAGCCTGCCGATTGCAGGGCTGCGCGAATGGCGTCCTCGCTGGTGCCGACCTGATCGCCAACATTGAGCTGCGCCAGCGCCGCGAAAGGTGCGATTGCGATAAGGCCAGTGAGGGAAGCGATTTTCAGAGTGTCTTTGGTCATTGTGAGCGTCTCCTTTGGTTGCTCGTGGGTTTCGCTGTTTGCGTGATCCAAGAGTTGGAGACGTTCGGGTCGGGGAGCTATTGAACTTCGGCGTATATTTCGGCCCATTGCACCAAGGTTTATGGAAAAATCCAATAATATCAATGCTATCACGAGGGCGTGAGGTAAAGAAAAACGCTCCGTTTTTGGGGGAAAACGGAGCGCTCCAGGGTTTGCTGTTAGGAGATGTTACTCTTCTGGGTCAAGCAAACCTGATTTGAACAGCATGCCGGCTGCCACCCCTCCGACGATTGGAGCCAGAATGAACAGCCAGAGCTGTGCAATGGCGGTGCCACCGGCGAAGAGCGCCGGACCGATGGACCGCGCCGGGTTCACCGAGACGCCTGTGACATTGATGCCCACGAGGTGAATGACAACCAATGTCAGACCAATGGCGAGACCCGCCATGGCCGCAGGCGCCTCGGATCCCGTCGCCCCGAGGATCACGACAACGAACAGAAACGTCGCCACGGCCTCGAAGATGAAAGCCGAAACCATTGAATATTCGCCGAGATACCCAGCACCCCAGCCGTTCTGTCCCAGACCTCCTTCGTACCCGGCAGTACCGGAGGCTATGAGCAGGAGCACAAGTGCCGCGACAATCGCACCGGCCACTTGCGCGATCATGTAGGGCACCGCCTCAGCGATGCTCATGCGCCCTGACGCGACGACGCCCAAGGTCACCGCGGGGTTGATATGGCACCCCGAGACCGGCCCGATCCCATAAGCCATGCCAATGAGCGCCAGGCCAAAGGCGAAACTGATGCCCGTGAACCCGATCAGGTCCCCGGCAATCACCGCCGATCCGCATCCCAGCAAAACAAGTGTGAATGTGCCGATAAACTCGGCCAATGGTTTCTTCATGTTCCCTCTCCCGTTCCCCTTTGGGGTTTCTTGATTGCGCCAGCCTGTCGAAGCGCCATTCGGGAACAAAGGGGAAAAAGGAGAGGTTTTTGACGCTTGGCCTAGCTCAGATATTTCTCGAAATGGGCGAGTGTTCTGTCCCAAGCGAGCTTGGCGGCGGCCTCGTCGTAGCGCGGCGTCGTGTCATTGTGGAACCCGTGATTGGCGCCCTCGTAGATATGCGCCTCATAGGTTTTGCCGTGCTCTTTCAGCGCCGCTTCGTAGGGAGGCCACCCGGCGTTGATGCGCTCGTCTAGTTCGCCATAGTGAAGCAAGAGCGGTGCTTGAATCGCTGGCACGTCCTCCACCGCGGCTTGCCGCCCGTAGAAAGGCACAGAGGCTGCCATGTTCGGATAGGCCACCGCCAAAGCGTTGCACACACCGCCGCCGTAGCAGAAACCGACCGCCCCAACTTTGCCAGTGGACCCTTCGTGATCCACAAGGAACTCGAACGCTGCGAAGAAGTCCTCCATTAGCTTCGCGCGATCCATGGAGCGCTGCATGGTGCGCCCCTCATCATCGGTGCCGGGATAGCCGCCAAGTGGACTTAACCCGTCAGGGCCAAATGCGAGATATCCGGCTTTCGCCGTGCGGCGCACGACGTCCTCGATATAGGGGTTCAATCCGCGGTTCTCGTGGATCACCAGGACAGCGGGCAGTTTGTCGGTCGCACCTGCAGGTTTCGCCATCAGGCCACTGATCTCGCCATGGCCTTGCGCGCTTTCATAAGTCGCGGTCATCGTCTCAATCGCAGGATCGTCGGGCGCGACTTTTTGCGCCAGTGCGTAATTCGGTTGCAGACTCTCAAGGACCGCAGCAGCCGTCACACCGGTCGCAACATATTTCGTAGCATTGGATAGAAACGCGCGCTTGGTCATCTTGCCGTGCACGTAGCCGTCATAAAGTTCGAGAATTCTGGGGTCGAAATCGGAAGCTTTCTTGCGTTGCATTGCATTAATCTCCGGGCTGATATGATGTCGAATGGTACGCGGAAACCGGATTCGTCTCAGTCGAAAATTTCGCACAGGTTTCATGCGAAATTTGGCACTCCCGGCCTCTCGGCTTCCGTGAAATCCTCAAGGCCGGGAGGATTGCGTCATGAGGATTTTCATCCTGGCCATGATTGTTGCGATGTCAGGCTTACCCTGCGCCGCACAAACTGTGCCCACTGCTGGCCAGATCGCGGAATACGAAGGATTGTTCGCGGCAGCATATTCCGACGACGCGGCGGCAATCGCAGCGCTCATCGCCGACGGAGCGGACCCGAACGTACGCAATGCGCGAGGCCGAACGCCAGCGCATGTCGCCGCGTTTGCCTCTCACGAAGCTGCTTTGGAGGCTTTGGCCGCAGGAGGCGCCGATCTCAACCTTCTGGACGGCGAACGGTATGACGTCGTCACGATTGCCGCCGTTGCGAATGATCCCAAAATGGTGTCTGCCGCGCTTTGCCTCGGCAACCGACCCGATCTCATCACCAGCGTCTATGACGGCACAGCGCTCATTGCTGCCGCACATCTGGGTCATGCCGAGGTGGTCCGGCGCCTGATCGATGCAGGCGCGCCATTGGATCATGTCAACAATCTCGGATGGACCGCGCTGATTGAAGCGGTCATTCTGGGCGATGGCGGCCCCAACCACCAGGCGACCGTGCGCGCTTTGGTGGAGGCCGGCGCTGATCGTTCCATAGGCGACCGGCGCGGCGTGACACCATTGGAACATGCAAAAGCGCGCGGCTATGACGAGATGGTGCGCATCCTAGAAGGCGAATAAAAAAGCCCCGGGCGTTTCCGTCCGGGGCCTTAATCTTCAGGTCAGGAGAGGGTTAGTCCTCAACCTTCTCTTTCTTTTTCCGCGGCTTCTCTTCCTGAGCGACCTCTTCGCCAGTCTCCTGATCGACGACTTTCATCGACAGGCGCACCTTGCCACGGTCGTCGAAGCCCAGCAGTTTGACCTTCACGTCCTGACCTTCTTTCAGGACATCAGACGGATGGTTCAACCGGCGGTTCTCGATCTGGCTGACATGCACCAGACCGTCGCGCTTGCCGAAGAAGTTCACGAAGGCGCCGAAATCGACGATCTTCACCACCTTGCCGTCATAGATCTGTCCTTCTTCCGGCTCCGCCACGATCGCGTGGATCATGTCGTAAGCCTTCTGGATGGCTTCTCCGTTCGGCGAGGCGATCTTGATCACACCATCATCGTTGATGTCGACCTTGGCGCCAGACACTTCCACGATCTCGCGGATGACCTTACCGCCCGAACCGATCACTTCGCGGATCTTGTCGGTTGGCACGTTCATCGTCTCGATGCGCGGGGCGTGGATCGAGAAGTCGCCCGCCTCGGTCAGCGCTTTCGCCATCTCACCCAGGATATGCATCCGGCCTTCTTTCGCCTGAGCCAGAGCCTTCTTCATGATCTCCGGCGTGATGCCCGCGACCTTGATGTCCATCTGCAGCGAGGTGATGCCGTTCTCGGTTCCGGCCACTTTGAAATCCATGTCGCCGAGGTGGTCTTCGTCGCCCAGGATGTCGGTCAGAACCGCGTAGGAGCCGTCCTCTTCGAGGATCAGACCCATGGCGACACCGGCGACCGGCGCTTTCAGAGGCACACCGGCATCCATCATTGACAGCGAACCACCACAGACCGACGCCATTGAGGAGGAGCCGTTCGACTCGGTGATCTCAGAGACCAGACGGATCGTGTAGGGGAAATCCGTCGCTGCCGGCAGCACCGCCTGCAGCGCGCGCCAGGCCAGTTTGCCATGGCCGATCTCGCGCCGACCAGGAGGGCCGAAACGCCCAACCTCACCGACCGAATAGGGCGGGAAGTTGTAATGCAAGAGGAAGTTCGACCGGAACGTGCCTTGCAGCGCGTCAATCATCTGCTTGTCATCGCCGGTGCCCAGTGTGGTCACCACGAGGCCTTGCGTTTCACCGCGGGTGAACAGCGCCGAACCATGGGTCCGTGGCAGCAGACCGGTCTCACAATCGATCGCCCGAACTTCATCCAAAGCACGCCCATCGATCCGCTTGCCGGATTTCACCACGTCACCGCGCAGCACCGAGGCTTCGAGCTTCTTGATCACGCCGACCAGATCGGGGTGTTCGCGCTGCTCTTCGTCGAGGCTTTCGATGATATGGTCGCGCGCTTCGTTCTGCGCCGCCACACGGTCCTGCTTGTCGAGGATCGCATAGGCCGCCCGCACCTTCTCCTCACCGGCAGCCTTCACTGCGGCATAAAGATCGGAGGTGTCGTTCGGCTGGTAATCGAACGGCTCGTTGGCGGCTTCCTCGGCCAGTTCGATGATCAGGTCAATCACCGGCTGGATTTGCTCATGCGCGAAGGTCACAGCCCCCAGCATCTCATCCTCGGTCAGTTCATAGGCTTCCGATTCCACCATCATCACGGCGTCTTTGGTGCCCGCGACAACCAGATCGAGACGCTGCTCGGGGTTGTTGCGCAATTCGTGCATGTCGTCGATTTCCGGGTTCAGGATGTAGTCGCCATCCTCAAAGCCCACACGACACCCCGCAATCGGCCCCATGAACGGCGCACCCGACAGGGTCAGCGCCGCAGAGGCTGCGATCATCGCCACCACATCGGGGTCATTGACCAGATCGTGGGACAGTACGGTGCAGATCACCAGAACTTCATTCTTGAAGCCCGGCACGAAAAGCGGCCGGATCGGACGGTCGATCAGACGCGAGGTCAGCGTCTCTTTCTCGGTCGGACGCGCCTCGCGCTTGAAGAAACCACCGGGGATTTTACCGGCGGCATAGTATTTCTCGTTGTAGTGAACGGTCAGCGGGAAAAAATCCTGACCGGGTTTTTGCTCTTTGGCAAAGGTGACGTTCGCCATTACAGACGTTTCACCATAGGTGGCAATGACGGATCCATCCGCCTGTCGGGCAACCTTGCCCGTTTCCAAAGTCAGGGTTTCCTCGCCCCACTTAATGGACTTCTTGGTTTCTTTGAACATGTATCGTTTCCTGTTCGGAAGCACT
>JANQRE010000014.1 GCA_028284705.1 Paracoccaceae bacterium
TCGGAGTTAACGCTGCTTGCGTCAATCTCGCCACGGTCGAGGCGACCGAGGATTTCCTCAGGGTCGTTGCCGAGGTCGATGCCGAGATGGTTGACGAGTTGCAACTCGCCTGCCTCGGTGATCTGGGCGTAGAGGGAAAGCTCGGTATAGGCCGGGCCGCGCTGCACCAAGGAGCCGCCGGAATTGTTGCACACGCCGCCAATGACGGAGGCGCCGATGCAGGAAGAGCCGATGACCGAATGGGGCTGGCGCCCGAGCGGTTTGAGCAGTTTTTCCAGCGCAAAGAGCGTGCCACCGGGGTGCGAGATGAACTGGCGCCCCTCGTCGAGAAGGTGAAGCTGGTCGAGACGCAGAGTCGAGAGGATCACCACATCCCGGTCGTAGCTGCCCTTTGGCGTGGACCCCTCGGTCAGGCCGGTATTGGCGGCCTGCATGATCAGGATCTTGTCGGCCTCCACACAGGCCTGCAGCACGCGCCACATCTCGATAAGTGAGCCCGGTACGGTGACCGCAATCGCCTCGCCCTCGCCTGAGCGGAATCCTTTGCGATACCGCTCGGTCTGGCGTTTGTCGGTCATCAGATGCCGCTTGCCGACGATCTCGCGCAGGCGGGTGATGAGCTGTTGGTTGTCCATAGCGACTCTCCCAGGTCCGGGGTCAGTATGCCACAGATGGCAGCCATGTCGTCAGTGCTGGCCAGATGAAGATCATTGCCAGACACAGAAGCTGCAGCAGTACGAAAGGCACAACACCTTTGTAGATGTCTGTCAGCTTCACCTCCGGCGGGCAGACACCTTTGAGGTAGAAGAGCGAGAAGCCAACGGGCGGTGTCAGGAAAGAGGTCTGCAGGGTCACCGCGACGAGGATCACGAACCAGATCAGCGCCGGATCGTCGAGTACGCCGAAGCCGGGGATATCGAGGCCGAGGCCTGAGACAACCGGGCCCATCAACGGCAGCACGATAAGAGTGATCTCGATCCAGTCGAGGAAGAAACCGAGCAGGAAGCAGATGAACAGGATGAAGATGATCGTGCCTGTGGCACCAAGGCCGGTGGAGCCGATCAGATGTTCGATGAACTCGTCCCCACCCAATTCGCGCAGCACGAAGGAAAAGACTGTCGCGCCAAGGAAGATGGCGAAGATGTAAGCCGTCGAATTGAAGGTCGCTTTGCAGACATTCCAGAGCTTCTGAAGTGTCAGTTTGCGGTACATCACGGCGAGCAGGGTCGCGCCAATGGCACCGACGCCGGAAGCCTCGGTCGGTGTTGTGATGCCCATGAAGATCGAGCCGAGCACGGCGAGGATCAGACCTAAGGGTGGCAGCACGGCGAGCATCACTTCCTTCACCGCGGCCCAATCGGGGCGGGTTGCGCCTTCGGGCACGGGCGCGGCCTCGCGATTGATCATCGCGATCAGGAAGATGTAACCGAGATAGAGAGACCCCAGCAGGACACCGGGCAGCATCGCAGCCATGAAGAGATCGCCGACGGACAGCGCCATCTGGTCAGCCATGATCACCAGCATGATCGAGGGCGGGATCAGGATGCCAAGCGTGCCGGAGGCGGCGATTGTGCCGGTGGCGAGCGTCTTGGAGTATTTGTTCTGCATCATCGTGGGCAGGGACAGGACACCCAGGAGCACCACAGACGCGCCGACGATCCCGGTGGAGGCGGCGAGCACGATGCCGATCAGTGTGACAGTGATCGCAAGGCCGCCGCGCACGGTGCCGAACAGGCGGGTCATGGCGGTCATGAGGCGTTCGGCGACGCCGGATTCGTCCAGCATCAGCCCCATGAAGATGAACATCGGCAGTGCGACGAGGACCGCGTTCGACATGGTCGCATAGACGCGGTTCACCACCGCCCCCATGGTCAGGTAGTCGAGGCCGGTGAAGGTGCTCTCAAGCCCCGTCCAGAGCATCAGATCGTTGTCAAAGGCCCAGGCGGCGAAACCGAAGATCATACCGGTGCCCGCGAGGGTCCAGGCGACGGGGAAGCCTGTGAAGAGCAAGCCGATAAAGGTCATGAACATGCCCATGACCATCATCTCTTCCGTCGTCTCGACGGTGAATTTCAGAACCCAGGCGACGGCCATGGTGGCGGCGAAAACGCCAGCAACCAGAAGGATCGAGCGACCCTCGCGCTCTTCGGGGCGGTTCTGGACCAGCGCATGCACGTCATGGATCAGGCGGCTCAGCGCGGCGAGCGCCAGAAGGACGAAGCTGAGCGGGATGATCGCCTTAAACGCCCAGAGCCAGGGCAGACCGGTGGCGGAAGAGGAGCCTTCATTCACCCGGTAGCTTTCGTAGAAATAATCATAGCCCTGATCGATCATCAGATAGATGAAGGGCGCGAGCAGGAAGAGGATGCCGAAGACCTCGATGATCCGCTGCGCGCGGCGGGACACCTGCATATGCAGAAGATCGACGCGTACATGGCTATCGGTCACCAGCGCATAAGAGACGCCGAACATGGTGACGAGGCCGTAGAGGTGCCATTGCATCTCGTCGAGCTTGGGGAAGTTCCAGTTGAGCGCGTAGCGCATCGCGACCTGGCTGACGATGGCGACGATCAGGACGAGGTTGGCGAGCATGACGACATGCCCGATGGCTTTGATCATCTTGTCGAGACCGACGGCGATTGCTTGGGTGTCGCGATCGGGATGCTCGGTAATCTCTTCGTAGGTTGCGGCCAGATCGCCGTCATATTCTGTCTGCTGGGTCATCGGTCAATTCCTTGAGAAATCGGCAAGTCCCGGTCCGTCGGCCAGATGCGGCACGAGGGTGTCGCGGTGTGCGTGAAGCAAGGTGGGGTGGCGCGCCGACCCAGGAAGGACGGCCGGCGCACCGATCCGCGCGTCTTAATTTGTGCGCGGCAGGAAAGCGTTCTGTTCCCAGAGATCGTAGTTGGCACGGAACGCGGCCATGTTGTCGTAGACTTCCTTGAAGAAGGCGTCGTTGGCGGATTCCTCAGCAGCGACCTCTTCCCAAGTGGTGCGGAAGGTTTCGAGCATTTCCGGCGACCATTTGCGGATCTGCACGCCGTTCTCCTCAACGTTCTTCTGCAGAGCGTCGAACTGCATGGCTTCCCCTTCGGCGAAACTGTCGGCCATGGAGGCCTTGCAGGCGCCTTCTAGGATGCGCTGGTGCTGCTCCGATGCTTCGTTCCAGACGTCCTTGTTGATCAGCAGCTCAAAGACAGTCGCTTGCTGGTGCCAGCCGGGGAAGTAGTTGTACTTCACAACCTTATGGAAGCCGAGACGCTGGTCGATGGCGGGCATCGAGAACTCGGTTGCGTCGATGGCGCCTTTTTCAAGAGCCGGGAAAATCTCACCGCCGGGCAGGAGGGAGGTGGCGACGCCGAGTTTCTCCATGACCTTACCGCCGAGGCCGAAGAAGCGCATCTTCAGGCCTTTGAGGTCTTCGGGTGAGTTGATCTCTTTGGCGAACCAGCCGGAGGTTTCCGGGGCGATCACGGCGCAGGGGAGAACCTTCACATTGTAGCCTGCGTCATCATACATGCGCTGGTAGAGGTTCAGGCCATCGCCATAGTACATCCACGCCATATATTCACCGGCCTCCGGGCCGAAAGGCACGGCGGAAAAGAGCGGAGCGGCGGGGATTTTACCGGCCCAGTAGCCAGCGGTGGTGTAGCCCGAGTTGATCTTGCCGGAAGACACGGCGTCGAGGATTTCGAAGGCGGGCACCAGTTTGCCAGGCTCATAGACTTTCATCTTCAGCGTGCCGCCGGACATCAGGGAGACTTCCTCAGCCACACGCGGGATCGGCGTGCCCAGACCCGGCAGAGCGGTCGAGAACGCCACCGGCGTTTTCAGAAGAAGCTTGTCTTTCGCCAGAGCCGGAGATGCAGCAAGGGCTGCCCCGAGAACGAGGCCAGTGAGAATGGATTTCATGTTTTCCTCCGTTGAGTGGGCCGGTTCCTCCGGGCCCGAAAATCAGAGGTAAACAAATTATACCTCTTGGGGTGCAGTGGAATAGCACGCTCGCAGTGGTTGTAAACGCACAGTTTGTCGCACCTCACTTAACCATCTGATTTAAATAATGATTGAGTTGGAAATTTAACCCTTGCCGAGCATGGGAGGACAACTTAATTTACCTGTAGAGGTGCCAAAATGAACATCAACGAAGCCGTCTTTGACCGAATCGAAAACGCTCCTGTCGCGGAGCTTGTTGTGCGTCAGATCGAGGACATGATCGTGCAGGGCATTCTGAAAGAGGGGGACCGTTTGCCCTCGGAACGCGACCTCGCAACACGCTTTGAAGTGTCGCGCCCGATGGTGCGCAATGCGCTCAAGACCTTGGAGCAGGCAAAGCTCATCAATATCCGCCATGGCGAGGGCACATTCATTGCGCAGCTGACCGGGCAGGCGATGCAACCGGCCCTGATCGACCTCTATGCCCGGCGGGGCCGCGCCTTTCAGGACTACCTCGAATATCGTCGTGCACAGGAAGCGTTCGCGGCCCGCCTCGCGGCTGAGCGCGCCACCCCCACGGATCGTGCGGAGATCGAGCGCCACATTGCCACGATGGTGGAAGCCGATGCGACCGGTGATCTCAAGATGTCACGAGAGGCAGATGTCCGGTTTCACAGCTCCATCGTCGAAGCGAGTCACAACGCCATGCTGATCCATATGATGGCATCGATCTATGAATTGACCCGGCGCGGTGTGATGCACAACCGGGACTACCTGCGCACGCTGGAGGGCAGTGCGAAGAAGCTGCTCCAGCAACACCGCGCGATCGCCGAAGCGGTCTTCGCGCAGGAGCCGGATGCCGCGGAAGAGGCCGCGCGTGCGCATCTGGACTATGTGGAGAAGTCGTTCCGACAGCGCGAGATTCAGTCGCAAAACGAGCGGACGTCGGAGAAACGCGCCCTAGCCGGTGGCCTTTCAGGCGCGTGACGCTTTCTGCGCCGCGACGTTTTCTGTGACCAAGTCTTTGTAAAGCGCGCGAATGCGTTCGGTCATCGGGCGTGCTCCTGTGCCAATCGGTTTGCCGTCGATCTCGGCTACAGGCGTCTGAGCACCAAAGGTGCCGGTCAGGAATGCCTCATCGGCGCCATAAGCTTCATAAAGTGAGAAATTCTTCTCATAAACCGGAATGTCATTGGCGCGACAGAGGTCGATGACTTTCTGCCGTGTGACGCCGTTCATGCAGTAATCGCCCGTCGAGGTCCAAACCTCGCCGCGCCGCACGATGAAGAAATTACAGGCATTGGTGGTGTTTACGAAACCAAGAGGGTCGAGCATCAGACCCTCATCCGCACCTGCCTGTTCGGCCTGAAGGCAAGCGATCACGCAATTCAGCTTCGAATGGGAATTGTATTTCGGGTCCTGGCTCATCGGCAGGCCACGCACTTGCGGTACGGTCCCGAGCCTGATGCCTGCGCTTTGCAGACGTTCGACCGGTTTTGAGTGCTCAATGATCGCCACCACGGTTGGACCGAATTGCGAAAGCCCCGGGTGCTGAAATGGCTTTGCTTTGCGCCCACGCGTCACCATGAAACGACAATGGGCATCGGTCGTAATGCCGTTGGCTGCTGCGGTGTCGTCGAGAATCTGACGAACACCGTCCGGTGTCAGACCGGTGTCCAGCGAGACCGCTTTGCAGGAGTTGAAGAAGCGATCCATGTGCTCGTCAAAGAAAGCCCACTCGCCGTCATAGAGCCGCAGCCCCTCCCACATGCCATCGCCCAACATGAAACCGCTGTCATAGACCGACACCTTGGCCTCCGCTTTCGGGACGATCTCGCCATTGACGTAGATCTTGATCTTGTCGTTGCGCGCGTCTTCTTCGGCGCTGTGGGTGCTATGCGAGGAGGTCTGTGACATGGCGTATCATTCTCCGGGCTTGGCGTTGAAGACGAACAGAGTTTCGCCGTTGATCTTATAGCTGTCGATCAGGTCTGCGGCCCGCTGTGAGGTGAGCCAGTCTTCCAAAGCCGCGACCGCCTCGGCGTTGACATGGTCATGGCGCTCCGGATTTACCGGCAGATAGGCGTATTGGTTGAAGAGTGCGGGGTCACCAGCATAGAGCAGAGCGAGACCGCCCTTGTTGCCGAAGTTGAGCCAACTGGCCAGGTCCGACAGGATATAGGCGTTGAGGCCCGATGCGGTATTGAGACTGGCGCCCATACCCGCGCCGACCGCGTTGTACCAAGCGTCGAACCCCTCCGGATCGAGAGCGGCGGCAGCCCAAAGAGACAGCTCTTTCTTATGCGTACCGCTATCGTCGCCGCGGCTCACAAACGGGGCTTGTGCGGTGGCGATGCGGCTTAGCGCATCGGTTGCGTTCTCGGCACCTGCCACACCCGCGGCATCAGACGACGGGCCGATAAAGACGAAATCATTATACATAATCTCGGTGCGATGGGTGCCGTAACCCTCCGCCACGAAGGCTTCCTCGGCCGCTTTGGAATGCACCAGGATCGCATCCACATCGCCCGCCTCGCCGAGCCGCAACGCCTGACCAGTGCCGACCACAAGCAACTGCACCTCAATCCCCGTATCCTCCTTGATCGCAGGCAACAGTACGTCTGACAAGCCGGAGTTGTGGAAACTCGTGGTGACGGCCATCTTCATCGTCTCGGCCTGCGCGGTGCCGGTGAGAAGGAGGGCCAGAAAAACAAGCGCTCGGATCATTCGACGATGTCTCCTTTCAGGAAAGCCTGCGCCTCCGGGGTGGCGGGCTGGGTGAAGAAGTCCTTGGCTGGACCCTGATCATGTACCTGGCCATTAAGAAGGAACAAGACATCGCTCGCAAGACGTCGTGCCTGGCCCAGATGATGTGTGGTCATTATGATCCGCGCGCCGCGGGTACCGCGTCTCTTTCACCAAACGTCGAACGTCACAAAGAGCCACGGAGACCTTGACCTAAGTCAAAGCACCGCGCAGCGATACTCGATAGGTTCCCCGCACGACGAATGTGTAGGGAGCCACGCTTGTCCGCAGCGACCATGCAACAATCCAGACGCAATTTTTTGTCTGGCGGATACCTTGATCCGGGAGCAATTCGACCTCCCGGTGCGGTTTCTGCGTATGACTTTCATGATCTCTGCTCACAATGTGGAGATTGCTCAAGCGCCTGCCCGGAGAATATCATTCGGCGCGGCAGCGACGGTTTTCCCACCGTGGATTTCAGTCGCGGTGCCTGTACCTTCTGCGAGGCCTGCATAGAGGCTTGCGACACAGGCGCGTTGACCTTGGACATCGCATGGCCGCACCGCGCTGCAGTCTCGCGGGATTGTCTGTCCATGAATGCCGTCCAATGCCGCATTTGCCAGGACCAATGCGACCAGCAGGCCATCCGCTTTCAACTCATCGCGGGTGGCAAGGCGATGCCGCAAATCAGCCTCGACGATTGCATCGGATGTGGCGGTTGTGTCGCCTCCTGTCCGGTGAGCGCCATCGCGATTGAGACCCCCAACGAAATTACGGAGAGCCAGACATGCTGAATATTTGCGGATGTCTTGTCCACGCGGTGCCCGAACGCAGCGCGGATGTGATTGCGGCGCTTGAGGCGATTGAGGGCGGCGAAGTCCATGGTGCCGAGGATGGCCGCATCGTCGTGACCGTCGAAGACACTGCGGACAAACGCGCCTCGGAGCAGATCATGGATATGCACCAGATCCCCGGGGTGATCACCGTGACCCTGACCTATCACCATTTCGAAGAGCTCGACGACGAAGTCGACGCGCTTTCCGCCCAAATCCACTGAGACCGGAGAGATTATCATGACCACCTCGCGACGCAGCTTCCTGAAGGCCAGCGCAGCCGCAGCAACGGCTTCCGCCGCAGGCATCACCCTTCCCAAATCGGCCGAGGCTCTGGCCCCGGCAGCACCGGACATCCGATGGGACAAGGCCGCCTGCCGGTTCTGCGGTACGGGATGTTCCGTGCTCGTCGGCGTGAAAGAGGGCCGGGTCGTGGCCACGCAAGGCGATCCCGAAGCCCCCGTGAACCGCGGGCTGAACTGCATCAAGGGCTATTTCCTGTCCAAGATCATGTATGGCGCAGACCGCCTGACAACGCCGCTTCTGCGGAAATCGGGCGGCGTCTACGACAAGAGTGGCGAGTTTGAACCGGTCAGTTGGGATGAGGCCTTCGATGTGATGGCCGAGCAGTGGAAGAAGGCCATCCGCGAGAAAGGCCCGACCGCCGTGTCGATGTTCGGCTCCGGCCAATGGACCGTCTGGGAAGGCTACGCAGCGGCGAAATTCATGAAGGCTGGGCTCCGGTCGAACAATATCGACCCCAATGCGCGGCACTGCATGGCCTCCGCCGTGGCCTCTTTCATTCGGACCTTTGGCATCGACGAGCCGATGGGCTGCTATGACGATCTGGAGCATGCGGATACATTTGTGCTCTGGGGCTCCAACATGGCCGAGATGCACCCGATCCTGTGGTCACGCCTGACCGATACGCGTCTGACGAAACCGGGCTCGGAAGTGCATGTGTTGTCGACCTTCGAGCATCGCTCGTTTGAGTTGGCCGACAATGGCATGGTGTTCAAACCACAGACTGATTTGGCGATCCTGAATTACATCGCGAATTACATCATTCAGAACGGCGCGGTGAACGAGGATTTCGTCACCAAACACGTGAACATCACAAAAACCGCGACCGATATCGGTTACGGTCTGCGCCCCAATCATGAGTTGGAGCAGGCGGCCGCGAACCCCTCCCACGAGGGCAAACATGGCAAGCTCACGCCGATCACATTTGATGAGTATGCGGAAGCGGTCAGCGAATACACGCTTGAATATGTGTCGGAACTGTCGGGCGTTCCTGCCGAGCAGTTGGAGTGGCTGGCGCAGCAATATGCCGACCCGAACCGCAAAGTGATGTCGCTCTGGACAATGGGTTTCAACCAGCACACCCGGGGGTCCTGGGTGAATTCGCTGATGTATAACGTCCACCTGCTGGTCGGCAAAATCTCTGAGCCGGGCAACAGCCCGTTCTCGCTCACCGGTCAGCCGTCGGCCTGCGGCACCGCGCGCGAGGTCGGCACATTCGCCCACCGCCTGCCTGCCGATATGGTGGTGATGAACGACAAGCACCGTGAGATTTGTGAAACCGCCTGGGGCATTCCGGCGGGCACGATTCCGCCAAAACCGGGCTTCCACGCCGTGCTGCAGCACCGCAAGCTAAAAGACGGCGAGCTGAACTGCCACTGGGTGCAGTGCAATAACAACCTGCAAGCGGCCCCGAACACCAATGAAGAGGGCTATCCGGGTTACCGCAATCCGGAGAATTTCATCACAGTTTCAGAACCTTATCCGACGGTGACCGCCCTTGCTGCCGACCTGATCCTGCCCACGGCGATGTGGGTCGAGAAGGAAGGCGCTTACGGCAATGCCGAGCGGCGTACGCAGTTCTGGAACCAGCAAGTGCGGGCACCCGGCGATGCGAAGTCGGATGTCTGGCAGGTCATGGAGTTCTCCAAACGCTTCACGACTGAAGATGTCTGGCCGGAAGAACTGTTGTCGCAAAAGCCGGAACTGCGCGGCAAGACCCTGTTCGAAGTGCTGTATGAGAACGGCGAAGTGAACAAATTCCCGGTCTCCGAGGTCAATGAGGGCTTCGAGAATGCCGAAAGTGAGGATTTCGGCTTCTATGTGCAGAAGGGTCTGTTCGAGGAATATGCCGCCTTCGGGCGCGGCCATGCCCACGACCTCGCCGATTTCGACACTTATCACAAAGCCCGCGGTTTGCGCTGGCCAGTCGTGGACGGCAAGGAGACGCTCTACCGGTTCCGGGAAGGCTATGACCCCTATGTCGAAGCGGGCAAAGAGGTCCAGTTCTACGGCAAGCCCGACGGCAAGGCGAACATCATCTACGCGCCCTACGAGCCGCCCGCTGAAGTTCCGGATGAGGACTATGATTTGTGGCTTGTCACCGGTCGGGTGCTGGAGCATTGGCACTCCGGCTCCATGACCCGCCGGGTGCCGGAACTGCACCGCTCTTACCCATCCGCCGTGGTCTATATGCATCCCGACGATGCGCGTGACCGGGGCCTGCGCCGGGGTCAGGAGATCGAAATCTCGACCCGTCGCGGTGCGGTTCTGAGCCGGGTGGAGACACGCGGTCGTAACAAGATGCCGCTCGGCGTCGTGTTCATGCCTTGGTTCGATGAAGGCCAACTCACCAACAAGCTCACATTGGATGCGACCTGTCCGATCTCGAAAGAGACCGACTTCAAGAAATGCGCCTGCAAAGTGCAGCGGGCCTAACTTGAACAGGTCGTAAGTCGAGATGTCCGCCAAGCGCACTTCCACCAACGTCGACCGGCGTCGCTTCCTGCAGGATGCGGCGCGGGCGACGGCGGGCTGTGCGATTGCGGGCTTCGGACTGGCGAAACTCGCGACCGATGCGCGGGCCTTGCCCTCACAGGCGATCCGTCCGCCGGGCGCGATCGAGGAGGATGATTTCCTCGCCGCCTGCATTCGCTGCGGTTTGTGCGTGCGGGATTGCCCCTATGACACGCTTGTTCTGGCGGAACTCGGCGAGGATGGCGCGGCCACC
Organism: Paracoccaceae bacterium; assembly: GCA_028284705.1. Taxonomy (GTDB): domain Bacteria; phylum Pseudomonadota; class Alphaproteobacteria; order Rhodobacterales; family Rhodobacteraceae; genus Litoreibacter. The sequence goes on from JANQRE010000014.1 coordinate 10,543, forward strand.
GGCACGCCGTTTTTCACCGCACGCGATATCCCCTGCGAGATGTGCGACGACATCCCGTGCGTGGCCGCGTGCCCGACCGGCGCGCTCGACAAGGGCCTGACGAATATCGACGACGCTGATATGGGCGTCGCGGTGCTGATCGACGAAGAGCATTGCCTGAACGCTCTGGGTCTGCGCTGTGACGTTTGCTACCGGGTCTGCCCGGTGATCGACAAAGCGATCACGCTGGAGGTTGAGCACAATGCACGCTCCGGTCACCACGCGAAATTCATGCCAACCGTGCACGCGGACGCCTGCACCGGTTGCGGCAAATGCGAACAGGCCTGTGTTCTGCCCGAAAGCGCCATCAAGGTCCTGCCCCAGCGGATCGCGCGGGTGGATGCGGCAGATCACTACAAGCTGGGCTGGGAAAATCCCGATCCGCTGCTCGATGATCTGATCGATCTGCCCGACCGGTTGCCCGGACCGGGCACTGACAATCTTGCCGCGCCGGGCGGGTTCCAGCCGGAGTATCAATTGCCGGGGGCGGGGCAATGAGCCGGAAGACGGACCTTCCCATCGGTCATGAGGCGATCCAGGCCAAAGGCTGGCTCGGTGCGCATAAATATCTGCTTTTGCGGCGCGCAAGTCAGGCATTCTTCCTCGCGCTGTTCCTGCTGGGTCCCTGGTTCGGCATCTGGTGGGTGAAGGGCAACCTGTCGGGGTCGATGACCTTCGATATCCTGCCGCTGACCGATCCGTTCATTCTGCTGCAATCGCTTCTGGCCGGGCATTGGCCAGAACTGACGGCCATCACCGGCGCGCTGATCGTTGGCGTGGCTTACGCGCTGATTGGCGGGCGGGTCTACTGCTCCTGGGTTTGTCCGATCAACCCGGTCACGGATGGCGCGCATTGGCTGCATGACAAGCTGGGCATGTCCAAGGGCTGGCAGCCGAAACGGGCAACCCGGTTCTGGGTCATGGGCATGGTCCTTGTGGTCTCCGCCCTCACCGGCACGATTGCCTGGGAAGTCGTGAACCCGATCTCCATGCTGCATCGTGGTCTGATCTTTGGTGTCGGCTTCGCCTGGACCTTCGTTCTGGCGGTCTTCCTTTTCGATCTTCTGGTATCGCGCCGCGGCTGGTGCGGGCATCTGTGTCCAGTCGGTGCGTTCTACGGCCTTCTAGGGCAGAAATCCCTGCTGCGGATCTCCGCCGTCAACCGATCCGCCTGCGACGACTGCATGGATTGCTTTGCGGTCTGCCCGGAGATGCATGTCATCACGCCAGCCCTGCGCGGCAAGGATGGCGAGACACCGCTGATCCTGTCGCCTGATTGCACGAATTGCGGGCGCTGCATCGATATCTGCGCCCCGCAGGTTTTCACGTTCACCCACCGTTTTGCCGATGGTCCGGCACCCGCCAGACCCGAACGGACGACATCCAAACCCCTCCCCGAGGCCAGTCGCGCGGCCTGAGACATCTAACGGAGACGAGATATGAAACGACATCTGATCCTGAGCGCAGTCGCCACCGCGTTTCTCCTAACGCCGGTTATGTTCGCGAGCGCCCAATCCATCGAGTCCCTTCGCGGCGCCGGGGTCGAGGAGACGGTCGCCCCGCTGAACACCTACCAGATCGATGAGGGCCGCTTTTCGCGCAACTATCGTCAGCAGCCGCCGCTGATCCCGCATTCGGTCGACAAATATCAGGTCGATCTGAAGGCGAACCAGTGCCTGTCCTGTCATGACTGGACCAATGCTGCGGAGCGCAACGCACCGACCCTGTCGATGACGCATTATCAGGACCGCGATGGCACTCAGCTGAATCAGGTCTCGGGATCGCGCTGGTTCTGCACCCAATGTCACGTACCACAGGCCAATACGCCGGGCCTTGTCGACAATCTCTTCCAATCCGCTCGTGGCAACTGAGCCGGATCGACGCTTTCAAGGATATCTATCATGTCACAGTCTGATGCTCCGGAAAAACGACCTGGCTTCATCCGCCGCACATGGCGTGCGTTCTGGTCCCCGACATCGGCGTTTTCGCTGGGGTTCCTGCTGTTCATAGGTATTGGCGCGGGGATTGCATTCTGGGGCAGTTTCCACTGGGCGATGGAAGCGACCAATACGGAGAAATTCTGCGTGTCCTGTCACGAGATGCGCGACAATGTCTTTGCGGAATATCAGGGCACCATTCACCAGGAGAACTCTGCCGGTGTGCGCGCGACATGCCCTGACTGCCACGTTCCGAAGGACTGGGCACCGAAAGTAGTGCGGAAAATCCAGGCCTCGTGGGAGCTCTACGGTCACTTCGTGACGGGCATTATCGACACGCCGGAAAAATTTGAGGCACACCGCCTCGACATGGCCACCAGTGTCTGGACCGCGATGAAGCGGACCGACAGCCGCGAATGCCGCAACTGCCACAAGTTCGATTATATGGATTTCACCCAACAAGAGACACGCGCGAGCGATAATCACCAGCGGGCGCTGGATGCAGGCATGACGTGCATCGATTGCCATCAGGGCATCGCCCACAAGCTACCCGAAGGTTATCTGGAGCGTTACGAGCAGATCAAAAGGGACCTCGCTGCGAGTGGAGAGGTTCCGCTGGCCAAGGACGTTGAAGTTTCCCAGGCGGTTGGGTCGAATTAGCACCACACTTATTCCGAACCCAGCTTGACCATGGCGGCATCTCGGTGTCGCCATGGTTTGTTTTGAGCGGCCTCTGTTCACATGCGGAGCGTTGTTTTGCCGGTGGCTGCCGTTTGGCGAAGCGCGCGACGGGGGTTCTGAGTGGAGGTGGCTCAAAACCTTAAGTTTTCCGAGGGTCCTTTAACTAAAGTCAAGGATGGCCTGATCACTCCGGCGGCATAACGCGCCTGTCTCACCAGAAAATGGAGAGTGATCATGTCACTTGGAATCACCTTTAGAACTTCGGGTCGCGCGCTCGGTGTCGGGGTGGCCATGCTCTTTGGCAGCATCGCCGCACCAGCGCTCGCACAAGACCCGACGCTGAGCGAGGAGAAGTTCGAAGCCTCAAAACAGCTTTACTTTGAACGTTGCGCCGGCTGCCACGGCGTGCTGCGCAAGGGCGCGACCGGTAAGAATCTCGAACCCGCCTGGAAGAAAACCGCCGCGGACGGCGCCGTCACCGAAGGTGGCACGCTGAAGCTCGGACAAGAGCGGCTTGAAAAGATCATCGCCTGGGGCACCGAGGGCGGCATGAACAACTTCTCGGACGTGATGACCGAAGAAGAGATCAAGGACATGGCGACCTACATCATGATGGAGCCGCCGAAACCGCCGGAGATGTCGCTTGAGCAGATGATGGCGACGCGGAAAGTCTATGTGGAGCCGGAAGACTACCCGACCGAGCCGCTACATGGCCGGAATTGGGAAAACTTCTTCGTGGTGATTGAACGCGACGTCGGCAAAGTGGCCGTGGTCGACGGGGATACCAAGGAAGTTCTGGCCCATATTCCAACGGGTTACGCGGTGCACGTGCTGAAGGCCTCGGAGCACCACTCAATCACCGAACCGGAGCATCCGGGCCGCTTCTGGTACACCATGGGCCGCGACGGCAAGATGACCAAGATCGACCTCTGGCAGAACCCGGAGAACATGCTCGTGGCCGAGGTGAAGATCGCCTATGACGCCCGTGACGTAGCAGTGTCCGGTGACGGCAACTACGTGATCGGTGGGGGCTACTGGCCGCCGCATTTCGCGATTGTCGATGCCCAGACCATGGAGCCGAAAAAGGTCGTCTCGACCCGCGGTGTGAATGTCGATGGCGAATATGTGGAAGAAAGCCGCGTTGCTGCCATCTACACTACGCCCAATGAGCCGACCTGGATCGTGGCGGTGAAGGAACTCGGCCAGCTTTGGCAGGTCGACTACACTGATCTGGAGAACTTGCGGATCGACAAGATCGACTCGGCGAAATTCCTGCATGACGGGTTCTTTGACCCGACCGGGCGGTACTTCCAGATCGCAGCCAACGCCTCGAACAAGATGGTTGTTGTCGATACCCAGACCCACAAGCTGGAAGCGATGATCGACACCGCAGCGCTGCCGCACCCGGGGCCTGGGGCCAACTGGATCGATCCCAATTGCGGACCAGTCGGTGGCACGACCCACTTGGGCGAAGGCACTGTCACCGTCTGGGGTAATGACCCGGAAGGCCACCCCGATCAGGCCTGGAAGGTCTGCTACGAGGTGGAAACCGATGGTGCGGGTCTCTTCATCCGGACCCATCCGACCTCGGACTATGTCTGGGCCGACCAGACCAAGCACCCCGAGCCGGAAATCCAGCAATCGGTGCAGGTGTTCTCGAAAGAAACCGGTGAGATCGTGAAGACGATCCAGATCACCGAAGAGGAAGGCAATGTCGCCGTCCATTTCGAGTTCAACCAGGCCGGTGATGAGGTGTGGGTCTCGCTCTGGAACCGCTCGACCTCGAAAGAGCCGAAAGGCGAGATCGTGATCTTTGACGCGAAAACCCTGGAGGAGAAAGCGCGCGTGAAAGGGCTCTTCGCTCCGACCGGCAAGTTCAACGTCTACAACCGGTCAAACCACGTCACCTGATGGGACGCGGATGAGCATGCGAGGGGCGGGCCGATGCGCTCGCCCCTTTGCCACGAAGACGACTGCCAGAAGGGATGCAGGTCATGACCCAGGACACGGACACAGACGAAAGAACGCCGATCTGGAGACGCTATTTCTTCTGGGGTATGCCGCTGGCGGGGATCCTTGGCGCTTTCGCGGCAGGGATCATCTTCTGGGGCGGTTTCAACACCGCGATGGAAGCGACGAATACCGAGAAATTCTGCATCTCCTGCCACGAAATGGAGAACTTTGTTTACGAGGAATACAAAGGCACCATCCACGACGTGAACCGCTCCGGAGTGGGTGCCGTTTGCGCCGATTGCCACGTGCCGAAGGACTGGACGCATAAAGTCATTCGCAAGGTGAAAGCTACGCGCGAGCTTTACGGCAAGGTCATGGGCACGATCTCGACCAAGGAGAAATTTGAAGAAAAACGCCTGCATCTGGCGATGAATGAGTGGGGCCGGATGAAGGCCAATGACTCGCGCGAATGCCGCAATTGCCACGATTTTGAATCGATGATGCCGGAGTTCCAGAAACCGCGTGCGCGCCAACAGCACCTCAATGCGATGGAGGCCGGACAGACCTGTATCGACTGCCACAAGGGCATCGCGCATTCCGATCTGCGCGATCGGGCGGATGAGGATTACCTTGAACAACTGGAGGCGCCGAGGCCGGAATTCGTGCGCGAAATCCCGGCGGAATATCTCGCCAGTCTGGAACGCGTAACCGCCAAGGAGGAAGCGGAGGCGCAGGCGAAAAGGGACGCAGAAACGGCGGAGCGCGAGCAGGTGCAAGCGCAGATTACGGCGGCTGTGGAGGCGGCGGTTGCCGAAGAGCGCGCGAAGGCTGAGGCGGCGAGTGCCGAAAGCGGTACCGAAACCGCGGCGGCGCCCGCAGGCGGGGCGGATGTGGCGCCGGGCGTGGATTGGAGCGCCGTGCCGGGCACCGACATGACGCTGTTCTACCCGGGCCAAGCGAGCTTCGAATGGGTTCAGAACGGCAAGCAGCATGGTGGCGCGCGCCCGCTGACCAAGGGGGGCGATGCCTGCACGACCTGCCACGCGGCAGAATTGGAGGCCATCGGGTCGAAGATCGTTGCGGGCGGGGAGCTTGAACCCACGCCGATCCCGGGCAAACGCGGCACCATCAATGCGACGGTGCAGGCGAGCTACGATGATCAGAACATCTATATCCGCCTGCAATGGCCCGATGCCGGGCACAATCCCGCCCCCTTTGTGGATGGCGGCAAGATGGACCCTGACAACCAGATCAAGGTGGCGATGATGATCACCGGGACTGGCATCGAGCTGGGCGAGGCAGTTGGCTGCTGGGCCTCCTGCCATGCCGATAACAGCTATATGCCCTTCGATCCCGGCGTGGAGGCCATTGCTGCCAATGCCGATGTCGCGACGCAGCTTGAAGCTGTTGAAACAATTACGAAATACCTCAGCGAAAGCCGCAGCGACATCGAGATCAGGGGCCGCCGTGGTAAACCGCAAGGCGGTTGGGATCAGCTCAAAACGCCAGATGAGATTGCTGAGTACTTGGCCAATGGAACTTTCCTCGATCTGATGCGCGTCTATTCGGATGGCTCGGCGACCAACGGCTATCTCCTCGACCGCCGTGTGCAGAACGGGGGCGAGATCGCCGCCAGTGCCAGTCTGGAGGCGGGTCTCTGGACGGTCGTCTTCTCGCGACCGCTTGAGGGCGGTGAAGGCGATGTGGCGCTGGAGGCGGGCAATACCTACACGGTGGGCTTCGCGATCCATGACGATTTTGCCGCGGCGCGGTTCCACCATGTGACGCTGGACACGACGCTGGCGCTCGACGATCCGAATGCCGCGATCAACGTGGTGCAGAATTGATCTGATCCGCAAGCGGGACGCAAAGGAGAAAAGAGCCATGACACGGATGACGGGTTTGGCCTTGGCAGGTGCGCTCTGCGTGGCATTTGGAGCACCCGCGCTGGCCGATGAGGAGAAGGCGGCGAAGGTCTGCGCCGAAGCGGAAGAACGATATGTGGAGCTGTTCGGCAAACCCTCTGCCGAGGAAGAGGGCGTTACCGTCGTCACCATGTACAAATACCATTTCTGTCCGGTGGAAATCACCGTGCCGGTGGGCACCACAGTGCGCTGGGTGAATGTCGACAAACGCACCAGCCATTCGGTGATCCTGAACGACACCGGCGAGCCGGAATCCGATCGCGCCTTCCCGGAGGAGCATATCGAGTTCACCTTTCTCGACGCCAACCCGATCGAAATCCTCTGCGGGCCCCATTGGGAGACCCAGGACATGATCGGAATGGTCACCGTGACGGAGTGACCGGCCAGCACATTCGGAGCCCTGCTTAACCAAGGTCAAGGACCAGATTGGGCGGCGGTGTCTATTGCTGTGAGCAGAGAAATGGGAGGATCCCATGACACCCGTGCTGCGGACGGTAATGGTTGGCCTTTTCGTGCTGACCCTTTCCTGTGCCGCATCCCTGGCCGACAGCCTTGAGAAGTTTCTGCCCGATCTGGCTGCGACCGATTTCGTGGCCGATGCGGATGGGTTCGGGGCGATTGACCCCGAGACCAAGCTCGCGCCGGTGCTTCGGGGCGGGGAAATTGTGGCCTATGTCTTTCTGACTTCCGATTTCGTCGGCACCACGGGCTATTCGGGCAAACCGATCCATGTGGTGGCGGGCATCGCGCCGGACGCGACGCTGACCGCGGCCTATCTGGTGGAACATTCCGAGCCGATCGTTTTGATCGGCATCCCCGACAGCAAGGTGAAGAAACTTACCGAAGGCTATGCCGGGCTCGATCTGAAGGCCGAGGCCGAAAGTGGCGGCACGGCGCATGAGCTCGATATCATCTCGGGCGCCACGGTCACGATCATGGTGATCGATGACAGCCTTGTGCGCGCTGGGTTGAAGATCGCACGGATGAAGGGTTTGGGCGGTCTGGCCCCAGAACAGGTAGGGCCGAAGCGCGAGATCGATCGCAGTGACGAGACTGTCAGCGATTGGCTGACACTGACCGGCGATGGCTCCATTCGGCAGCTCTCGCTCGATGTGGGGCAGGTGAACCGCGCCTTCGAGGCGACCGGCGATCCGAAAGTGATTGCGCGACCCGAGAGGGGCCCGCCGGAAGACAGCTTCATCGACATGTATGTGGCGTTGGTTTCGATCCCCGCGATTGGTCGCACGCTTCTCGGTGACGCGGAATATGGCAACCTGCAAAACTGGTTGGAAGAGGGCGAGGAAGCGATCCTGATCGCTGCACGTGGGCGCTATTCCTTCAAAGGATCGGGGTATGTGCGGGGCGCGCTTTTTGACCGTATCCAGCTGATCCAGGGCGACCGCGCGACCCGCTTTTTCGACCGCGACCAGAAGCGATTGGGGCGGATTGCCGCGGACGACGCGCCGGTTTTCACTGAGCTGGATATCTTCAAGATCACCACTGAAGCGGAGTTCGACCCTGCGGAACCGTGGCATCTCCAGCTTCTGGTGCAACGCGCCACGGGGGCGGTGTCGAAGGAGTTTCTGACCTTCGATCTGGGCTACCAACTGCCGCCCCGCTTCATCAAAGCCGCGCCGGTGGAGCATCTGGCCATCGAGGACGAAGCGGCCGCGAAAGCCGCGCTCTGGCAGCGGGTCTGGCGCGACAAGAGCTTCGAGATCGGCGTGCTGGTGGCGATGTTGTTGTTCCTGACGGGGCTGTTCTTCTTCCAGCGGCAAGCGACGATCAACGCGCGCACATACTTTTGGATCCGCATGTCCTTCCTGACCGTGACGCTGGTTTTCATCGGCTGGATGAACAACGCGCAATTGTCGGTCGTGAACTTGCTGGCCCTCGCGGGCGCGATGCGCACGGAGTTCACCTGGGACGCGTTCCTGCTCGACCCACTGGTCTTCATCCAATGGTTTGCCATCGCCGCAGCTTTGCTCTTTTGGGGCAGGGGGGCCTATTGCGGCTGGCTCTGCCCGTTTGGCGCGTTGCAGGAGCTTTCCAACCGCATCGCGCGGGCTGTGAAAGTTCCGCAGATCAAGGTGCCCTGGGGCCTGCATGAACGCCTCTGGCCACTGAAATACATGATCTTTCTAGGGCTCTTTGCCGTGTCGCTTGCCTCTCTTGGACGGGCCGAACAACTGGCCGAGATCGAGCCCTTCAAAACTGCGATCATCCTCAAGTTCGTGCGCGAATGGCCTTTCGTGGTTTTCGCGCTGGCGATGCTCGCCATCGGACTGTTCGTCGAGCGGTTCTATTGCCGCTATGTCTGCCCGCTTGGCGCCGCGCTGGCGATCCCGGCGCGGATCAGAATGTTCGACTGGCTGAAACGGTATCGCGAATGCGGCAACCCCTGCCACACCTGCGCCAATGAATGCCCGGTGGATGCGATCCATCCCACCGGCGAGATCAACCCCAACGAATGTATCAACTGCCTGCATTGCCAGGTTCTCTACCAGTCGGAGGCGAAATGCCCCGTGGTGATCAAGCAGATGAAACGCCGGATGAAGGCCTCTCAGGGGGCGGAAGGCCTGTCCGACATCATCGCAAAACCCCCTGTCATGAAAAAGGAGACAAGTCATGTCTGAAGTAGAAGAGCGCAAGCAACGGATGCGCATGAACCGACGGCAGCTCTTGGGGGCGACCGCCACCGGCGCGGCCATTGCCGGAACGGGCGGGTTGGGGTTGCTCACTGCGACCTCCAAGGCGCAGGCGCAAGAGGGCCACTTCGCCCTCGCGCCAGGTGAGCTGGACGAATATTACGGCTTCTGGTCCTCGGGCCAGACCGGTGAAGTGCGCATCCTCGGCTTCCCCTCGATGCGGGAGTTGATGCGCATTCCGGTCTTCAACCGTTGCTCGGCTACCGGCTGGGGGCAGACCAATGAAAGCCTGAAAGTTCTGACCGACGGTCTCTTGCCCGAGACCAAGGAAATGCTCGCCAAGCGCGGCATGAAAACCTATGACAACGGCGATTTGCACCACCCGCATATGTCCTTCACCGACGGCACCTATGACGGGCGCTACATTTTCGCCAATGACAAGGCGAACACGCGTGTGGCGCGCATCCGCTGCGATATCATGAAATGCGACAAGATCATCGAGATCCCGAACGCGCAGGATATCCACGGCATGCGTCCGCAGAAATATCCGCGCACGGGGTATGTCTTTGCCAATGGCGAGCATGAGGCACCGCTGATCAATGACGGCTCGATCCTCGACAAGCCAGAAGAATATGTGAACATCTTCTCGGCGATTGACGGGGACACGATGGAGGTCGCCTGGCAGGTGATCGTCTCGGGCAACCTGGACAACACCGATTGCGATTATCAGGGCAAATACGCTTTCTCGACCTCCTACAACTCGGAGATGGGCACGAACCTCGCCGAGATGACGGAGAACGAGACCGACCATTGCGTCGTGTTCAACATCGCTGCCATCGAAGCCGCTGCGGCGGCGGGTGAAGGACAGATGCTGAACGGTGTGCGGGTGCTTGATGGGCGGAAAGGCGCGGCCAATGATCAGTTGACGCGCTACATCCCGATCCCGAACTCACCGCATGGCTGCAACACCGCGCCCGACAAGAAGCACGTGGTGATCAACGGCAAGCTGTCCCCGACGGTTTCGGTGATCGATGTGGAGAAGGTCGACGCGCTGTTCTCCGAGAATGCCGATCCGCGCTCCTGCATCGTGGCCGAGCCGGAACTGGGCCTCGGACCGCTTCACACCGCCTTTGACGGCAAGGGCAACTGCTTCACGACGCTCTTCCTCGACAGCCAGGTGGCGAAGTGGAATATGCAGGCGGCCATAGACGCCTATGGCGGTGCGGATGTCGACCCGATCCTCGACAAGGTCGATGTGCATTACCAGCCGGGGCACAACTCGACCTCCATGGGCGAGACGGCGGAGGCTGACGGTAAGTGGCTCATCTCGATGAACAAGTTCTCGAAAGACCGCTTCCTGAACACCGGCCCGCTGAAGCCGGAGAACGAGCAGCTGATCGACATTTCCGGCGATCAGATGAAGGTGGTGCATGACGGGCCGACCTTTGCTGAACCGCATGACTCGATCATCGTGCATGCCTCCAAGGTGAACCCGGTCAATGTCTATGACCGCAACGACCCGCTTTGGGAGGATGCCCGCCAGCAGGCCGCCGCCGATGGTGTCAGCCTTGATGATGGCGCTGACGAGCCGATCAGGGACGGCAATAAGGTGCGGGTCTACATGTACTCGATTGCGCCGGAGTTCAGCCTCGAGAAGTTCACCGTGCAGCAGGGCGACGAGGTGACGGTCTATATCACCAACCTCGATGATGTGGATGACGTAACCCATGGCTGGTGTCTGTCGAACCACGGCATCGCGATGGAAATCGGGCCGCTGCAGACCTCGTCCGTGACCTTCACTGCGGACCGTCCGGGCGTACACTGGTTCTATTGCCAGTGGTTCTGCCACGCGCTCCATATGGAGATGCGCGGTCGGATGATCGTCGAACCAAGGGCGACCTAACGCCCCCATGTGGCTGTTGAGGATCATAGTGCTGATCTGCTTGGCGGGGGTTGCCTCCGCCGAGACGATCCCCTTGCAGCCCATGATCAACGCTGCGGAACCGGGCGCGGTTCTGCGGCTAGCACCGGGGCATTACGGTGGCCCGGTGCGCATTGAGACAACGCTTGAGCTGATCGGTGAGGACGGGGTCATCGTTGAGGGCACCGGCGATGGTTCGGTCATCACGGTCGAAGCGCCGGATGTGCGCATCGAAGGCCTGCGGGTTATCGGCTCCGGCGACAGTCACGAGACCAAGGATGCGGGCATCACGCTCGGCAAACAGGCCGATGGATCGGTCGTGATCGGCAATCAGATCATCGGCAATCTTTATGGCGTCGACATCCATGGTGCCGCGAAAGCGCGCGTCATCGGCAATGTCATCGAAGGCCGCACCGGCCACCGCGTCAATCAGCGCGGCAACGGTGTCTATGTCTGGAATGCGCCGGGCGCGGAGGTGATCGGAAATGATATCCGCTATGGGCGCGATGGGATTTTTGTAAACACGTCCAAGCGCAACCTCTTCAAAGGCAACCGCTTCCGCGATCTGCGCTTCGCGGTGCACTACATGTATGCCGACAATTCCGAAGTGTCGGGCAACCTCTCCATCGGTAACCATCTGGGATATGCGGTGATGTATTCGACCAAGGTGCGTGTGCTCGACAATATCTCGCTGGGCGACCGCGAACATGGCGTGATGCTGAACTACACGAACCTCTCGGAAGTGCGCGGCAATTACGTGCGCGACGGGGCGACGAAATGCCTGTTCGTCTACAACGCCCACAAGAATGAGATCGCGGGCAACCGGTTCGAGCGCTGCGGCATGGGTATTCATTTCACGGCCGGGTCCGAGCGCAACAAGGTCACCGGCAACGCTTTCATCGCGAACCGCACGCAGGTGAAATATGTCTCTACCAAGTGGCTCGACTGGGCCACCGAGGGCCGCGGCAATTACTGGTCGGATATCGTTGCACAGGATTTCGACGGGGACGGTGTGGCCGATGCCACCTACCGCCCCAATGACAGCATCGACCACGTGCTCTGGAGCCAGCCCGCCGCGAAGCTTCTCATGGGCTCGCCCGCTGTGCAGATGGTGCGCTGGGCACAGTCGGAGTTTCCGGCCCTGACCCCGGGCGGCGTGATCGACACGGCGCCGCTAATGCGTCCGGTGGACATTCCGGTGCCGGAATGGGGGACCGCCCATGTCAACTGAAACGATACTGAACGTGCTGAACCTGCAGCACCGGTTCCGAACCGGGGCAGGGCTTGAGGATATCAGCTTCCAGGCGCGTGCCGGGGAGCGGATCGCGCTGCTCGGTCACAATGGCGCCGGGAAGTCGACACTGATGAAGGCGGTGATTGGCCTGTTGCCCTTTGATCGCGGTGAGGTGTCCGTCTGCGGTCATGCGCCGGGCTCTGCATCGGCACGGAAGGCGACAGCTTACCTACCGGAAGCCGTCGCGTTCCATCCCAAGCTCACGGGCCGAGAACAGTTGAAGCTTTTTGCTCGACTGGCGGGTGCGCCTCGTACTTCGGTTGGTGAATTACTCGAGAAGGTCGGGCTTGCAAAAGCGGCAGATCAGCGGATCGGAACCTATTCCAAAGGCATGCGGCAGCGGCTCGGCATGGCGCAGGTCTTTCTGGGACGCCCGAAACTGGCATTGTTGGACGAGCCCACAAGCGGGCTCGACCCGGTTGCGCGGCATGATCTTTATGCGCTGGTCGATGCACTGGCCGAGCAGGGCACCGCGGTGCTGATGGCCTCCCACGCCCTGACCGAAATCGATGCGCAGACCGACCGGGTGATCATCCTGCGCTCCGGCATGCTCGTGGCTGATGGGGCTTTGGAGACGCTGACCCGAAACGCTGCCATGCCGATCCGGTTCCGGCTGCAAGCGCGCGATGACGCCGCCGTCCTGTTCGAACGCTTCGGCGGGCAGCGGATCAATGGCGCGCGGGTCGAGTTCGCTTGTCCGCCCGAGGCCAAGATGGCCACGCTCGGAGAGATCGCCGCTTTGGGCGACGCCGTCAGTGATCTGGAAATCCTGCCACCCACGCTTGATGACCTCTACCGATTCTATGCCCAGGACGAGGAGACATCCCGATGACACAAGCCCTCGCCATTGCCGCTACCGAGTTCCGCATCCTGCGCCGCAATCGCTGGGTGCTGATCGCGACCGTGCTGCTGGCCGTCTTCGCGCTGTCGCTGACCCTTGCGGGGGCCTCGAATTCAGATGCGTTCGGGGTGGACCTGTTGACGTTGTCAGTCGCGTCGATGACGACCCTCGCGGTCTATCTCATCCCACTTCTGGCCTTGCTCATGGGCTTTGACGCAATTGCCGGGGATGCGGAGCGCGGCGCTTTGGCGCTGCTTCTGACCTATCCGATGTCGCGGGGAACGCTGCTCTTCGGTAAGTTTCTGGCCCATCTTGCGGGGCTTAGCATCGCCATCACACTTGGCCTCGGGATCGCAGGCGTGGTCTGCTGGGCGATGGGGTCGGTGAGTGTGGAAAGCCTGACCTCACTGGCGCGGCTAATCGCGGGGTCGATCCTGCTCGGCGCCTTCTTTCTCGCACTCAGCTACGGCGTTTCGGCCCTGTCCACCTCGACCGCAGCGGCGGCGGGCATGGCGGCGCTCCTCTGGCTGGTGCTGGTCGTGCTCTATGATCTGATGCTCTTGGGCGCTGTAGTCTGGGACGATGGCGGCACCTTCAGCAGGCATGTCTTCCCGTGGCTTCTGGCCGCCAACCCCGCCGACGCCTTGCGCCTCTGGAGCGTCACCGCCGCACCCGGACAGGCGCTGGCCACCGGCATGACGGGGGTCACCCACGCTTTGCCCAACGGTGTGGCGTTGGCCTCGTTGCTCATCTGGCCGATTGCGGGCTTCGGCCTCGCCTGGTCAGTCTTCGCACGGAGGATCCCATGAGATATGCCGTCCTGATCGCAGCCTGCCTGCTCTGCGCGTGCAAGGAGGAGGTCGCTCAAGCCCCCGATCCCCTGCCGCTGACCGAAGAGACCATCGCGCATTACTGCATGATGAACATCGCCGAGCACCCCGGACCGAAAGCGCAGATTTTCCTGTCCGGCCTGCCGGACCCGATCTTCTTCGCGCAGGTCCGCGATGCGTTGAGTTATCTCAACAGTGCCGAGCAGGATGGCTATGTCGCGGCGTTCTATGTCAACGATATGGGGGCGGCACCCAGTTGGGAAGCACCGGGCGCGGAGAACTGGATCAAGGCGGATAGCGCGGTTTTCGTGCACGGCTCTGACCGGGTGGGCGGAATGGGCGCGCCCGAAATCGTGCCGTTCTCCGCCTCTGAGATGGCAGCGGAATTTGCACAGGTGCATGGGGGTGCTGTGGTTGGGTTTGACGCGATCCCGGAAGACGCGTTTTTGGGACCGGTCGCCGCACTTCCACCAGCCGCGGTAGACGAAGAATGAGTGGCGCGACGATGCAAAGGCGACGTCTGCTGCAGATCGCCGGTGCCGCTTTGTTGGTTGGCACACCGGTGCGCGCAAGCTTGCCGGTCGCCACATGGCGCGGACGCGCGTTGGGCGCAGAGGCGCAAATCAGGATTTCCGGGCTGTCCGAGCAGGATGCCGGGCCGCTGTTTAACGCGATATCGCAGGAGATCGACCGTCTGGAGCGGGTCTTCAGCCTGTATCGTGTCACCTCCGAGATATCGCAGTTGAATGCTACTGGTCGGCTTCACCTGCCATCTGACGACCTGCGCGCGGTACTGGACCTGTCGTGGGAGATCCATCTCGCCTCAGACGGGGCCTTCGATCCGACCGTGCAGACGCAATGGCGCTTGCGCGCATCCGGTGCTGCGGAGGTACCCGCCGCGCCGGGGTTCGAGGCTGTACGGGTTGAGGCGAAGGGCATTCAATTTACGCAACCAGACATGGCCCTGACTCTGAACGGCATCGCGCAGGGCTATATCGCTGACCGGATCGCGGAGTTGATGCGAAGGCAGGGGTTGCGCGATGTCGTCATAGACACGGGCGAGATCATTGCTCTGGGGCGCCGACCAGATGGCGCCGCGTGGCGCGCTGGTGTTTCCGATCCCGGCGGTGCGCTTGTGGCTCGGACCCGCTTGTCAGATTGTGCGCTCGCCACCTCATCGCCATTCGCCACAAGGCTCGGTGAGGAAGGGCACATTCTCGATCCACGGACCGGGCGCACACCCCTGCATTGGCAAACCCTCTCCGTTCGTCACGAAAGTGCTGCGATTGCGGATGCGGTCTCGACAGCGGCAAGCCTGATGCCCGCACCTCTACTAAACGCCTTCATTTCGCGTGTCTCTGGCGCGGAGCTTGTCTACGCCGGATAGAGGTCAGCGGGTCAGGAGGACCTCGAGCAGCTCCACATTCTCGATATGTGCGCTGCGTCCGTCGAGCCTGACGCCATAATCGCGCAGCTCGGCAAATGTGCGCGACAGGTTTTCGGGGCTGGTGCCGACCTTCGCTGCGATGAGCGACTTGTCATAGGGCAGTTGGACAACACGGGTGTTGCTGCCATGACCGAGCTGTTTGAGCAGAAATTCAACGACGCGCTGGCGAATGGTTCGTGATTTCAGCGATTCAATCTCGTCGATGAGGAAGTGCAACTGGCGATAGATGGCCGCGAGGCCAGCGCCCAGAACGGCTTTGTTCACCAGCATATTGTCCAGAAACTTGCTGCCTTCGATGGCTAGAGTGCGCACCTGGCTCATCGCTTGTGCGGTGGCGGGATAGGGTTGGCTCAAAAAGGCCGCGGCCTCGGCGATACTGTCGCCCTTGGAGAAAGCCGCGATCATGGTGAAGGAGCCATCCTCCTCCTCGCGGGAGAGCTTCACCCATCCCTCCAAAACGATGTGCAAAGTGGTCGCGGGGTTGCCCGCCAGAAAGAGATGATCGTGACGCTTGTATTCGTGAAGCATCGAGCCAGCCAGGACCGAATGGAGCAATTCATCGCCAATAGGACCACACAGCACGGTGGATTTGACGACCGCTAGGTCCTCTGGCGAAAGAGTTCGAATGGCCATGAAAAGTTCCCCAGTTCCAAGACTTTGCTCTGCTTTTGCACCCGCCAAAACTAGCTGGCGGATTGTCGCAGTTTCACAAAAAATCGGCGAAAACCTCAGGAAAATTGAGAATCCTCAAGGACATTAACCATTTTTGCTGGTGTACTATCATACGTCCCCGGCGAGTCCGAACGCAACTCGATTGGGGGCGACATGGATCGGGAGACCTATGACATCACCAACCGACATTGCGCTGCAGGCGCAGGTCTTTCGTGCTGTTCCGAAAGACCATGCCATGCCGTTAATTGCCAAGGGCGTCGTCAAAGAGGCCGGTCGGGGTGCGTCTATTCATCTGCAGGGGGAGCGCGCACATAGCCTCTACATCATTCTGGATGGTTGGGTAAAATTATACCGCATGTCGCCTTGTGGCAGCGAGGCCATCGTGGCCGTTCTGACCAGCGAAGATAATTTCGGCGAGGCGGCGGCGATCCGCGGTGAATCCTACGCGACAGGTGCGGAGAGTGTCACCGAAACCCATATGCTGCAGATCGATGCCCATGATCTGTGGACCTCTATCGAACAAGACCCGGTTTTGTGCCGGTCCTTGCTCAGTGCCGCAATCACAGGGAACCGCGCCCTGGTGCATCAACTGGAGCAGCTGAAGTCCCACACCGGCGCGCAGCGGATCGCGGATTTTCTACTTGGCTTGTGCAAGGAAGAGACCGGGGAGTGCACTGTTGTGCTGCCCTATGACAAAGTTCTGATTGCGGGGTGGTTGGGCATGAAGCCCGAGTCGCTGTCCCGCGCATTTCGTCGTTTGGCACCTTATGGCGTGAAGATCGTGAAGGATCGCGCTACAATTCAGTCAGTGGAGAGGCTCGTCGAGTTTGCCGACGAGGACCCGTCGCTGTCATGGAGTGCCAAAACATGTCGGACAAACTAGCGCAGGTTTTTGCTGCGATTGATGCGGCCAACGCGAAAGACCCAACCCTACATGACGATGAAAGTGGGTCACCGAAGCCCGAAGCGCTGCTCTATGGCGAACGCATGAGTGCTGAGCTTGAGCGTCTGTTCGGGGATGATGTGTCGGATGTGCTGAAGATCGCCAGCCGGGGTCAGCACATCGAACGCTGGTTGAAGAAGCGCAGCGACTATCCTGAGGGCCGCACCGGATATCTGACTTGGCGACGGGATCAGGCGCGTACCCATGGCGAGCGACTCGGTGGATTGATGCGCGATGCGGGATATTCAGATGAGGAGTGCGAGCGGGTCGGCGTGCTCCTGCGCAAGGAAGGTCTGAAGCGCGACACGGAAGTACAGATGCTGGAAGACACGATCTGCATGGTGTTCCTCCGCTTCTACTTCGCCGATTTCGCCGCGAAACACCCCTTTGAAAAAGTCGTCGATATCGTCGCCAAAACTGCGCGCAAGCTCTCGGAGGGGGCTCGAGAGCGCGTGCTCGCGGAGTTCGAACTGCCCGAGGAATTGGCGGACGCCGTTCGCGCCGCCTAAGCGACCCCATAGAGTGTAAAGAGCAGGGCCATGAACAGCGCGAGGCCAAAGAGCAGGCCGCTGCGCCACCCGGACACATCCCGCAGCGCGAGATAATCGAGAAAGATCAGCCGCGCCTTCAACCAGGCCGCGAGCAGGATCAGCGCACCCGCCCAGGGGGCGGCAAGTTCGCTCAAAGCCACAAGCGTGGTCAGTGCGCTTAAGACGGCTAACCCGGCCCAGGCTCGCACAAGGCCGCTCACAGCAGATACACCACGGGAAACAGCAGCACCCAGACCAGATCGACCATGTGCCAGAACTGCGCGCCGGTTTCGATATGGGCAGGGTGCTTGGTCCAGCCGACGATCACAAGGATACCGATACCAGCCACCACATGGGCCGCGTGAAAGCCTGTGAGCAGGTAGTAGAACATGAAGAAATCATGCGTCTCGAAGGAGATGCCAAGAGCCGCTTTGTGCTGGAACTCGTAAGCTTTGATGACCAGAAACAAGACGCCCAGCAACGCTGCCGCGGCAAGCCAGGGCCGCGCAAGATGGGGCGATTGTACCGCCATGGCGGCGAAGAAGCCCGACGTGATCAGGAGGATTGTGTTGATCCCGGCAAGGCCGGGCAGGAGTGCCAATTGCGCCTCCGCAAAACCCACCGGATCGAGGAGACGCAAAGCCATGAAGATCGCCAGCCCTGCGCCAAAGACCGCGAGTTCCGAGAAGATCAGAACCCACATCAGCACCTCGCCCGGCAGGCCCTTGGTGGCGGTGCTCATCCCCCCGCGCCGACAAGTTGCCGGTAGATATTGGGCAGCGCGTTGGTGAGCTTGTCGGGGTCGGAAATCACCGCGTAGTGGCCGGTGCCGAAGAGGCGCGGGAACCAGCTTTGGCCCTTGGGGTCGATGGCGATGCCGAAGACCGATTGCCCCTGACGGCGCGCCTCGCGGATCGCCATGCGGGTGTCTTCGATGCCGTGCCGCCCCTCGTAATGGTCGAGGTCATTGGGCTTGCCGTCTGTCAGCACCAGAAGTAGGCGGCGCGATTGGTTGCGTTTCTGCAGTTTCATTGTGACGTGCCGGATCGCTGCTCCGAGACGGGTGTAAAAGCCCGGGCGCAGAGCCGCCAAACGCCGTTCGATCACCCCGCTCATCGGTGTGTCGAACTCCTTGCAGGTTTCGACATAGACCCGATCGCGCCGGAGCGAAGAAAAGCCGTGGATCGCGCAGGCATCGCCGCAAGCCTCCAGCCCCCAGGCCAATGCGGTCAGCGCCTCGCGTTCCACATCTATCACCGCGCGTCCGGTCACCGCACTTTCGGTGGAGCGCGAGGTGTCGAGCAGGATCGAGACGGCCAGATCGCGGGCCTGAGACTGGGTGCGGCACCAGAGGGCATCCCGCGCATCGCCCGTCGCGGCCATATCCGCGCGTGCGCGCATCACCGCGTCGAGATCGAGCGTATCGCCATCGACCTGTCCCGTGATCGTCAGAGGGCGCGGGCGAAATGCTTCGAACTGCCGCCGCACCCGACGGATGCGCCGCATCGCCGCAGCATCAAGAGGCGCGGCCTCAGCCAGAGGCTCGATCTCGCTTTCCAGCACCCGCGCATGATCGGGCATATAACGTTTCTGCCGGGTGTCCCATTCAGGATAGGTGAACTTGCCTGCAACCGCTTCGCGATTAGCGTCCTCGGCGGCGAGATCGAGATGCAGTTTGAACCGGGTGGAGGGCGCCTTTGAGACATCCGTCAGCGCCAATTCGTCGAGGTCATCCAGTGCCTTTTTAGCGGCATCGGGGTCGTCATCATCGACCCGGCGGTTGAGGTTGAGAAATTCCGCGAAACTCAGGATCGCTTCGAATTTGTGCAGGATCAGGCTGTCTTTCGCTTCCGCCTGATCAGCCTTTTGACGCTTGCCCTTCAGGCTTTTCTCCAGCACCTCCTGATCGCCGCTCTCGGGCTGATCCGGCTGATCGCTGTGAGCGATTTTTGAGGTCTCAGGCGGCAGGAAGGTGGGCCAGAGCGGCACCGGACGCATCGGTTTGTAGCCGCGTGGAGCGGTCAGCTCCTGCAGGGCTGGATCGCCGGATTGTAGCGCTGCCGTGAGAGCCGCGACCGCTGGCGTCGGGTCCGGTGTGCCTAGCAAATGGCGGATCGCCGCTTCGAGCGTTGCTTCGGCACGGGGCAGTTTCGTGGCCGGGCGCTGCGCCAGATGGGCGGTGCAGAGCCTGCCATAGAGAGGCCGCAATCCGGGGCAGGGGGTCAGTACCTGTTGGGTGGCCCGTAGACCTGCCGCGATCTGGTAGAGATCCAGTTGCAACGGATCGTCCGGCGGCGGGCCGGCGGGGGCAGAACAGGCGGCAATCGCGCAAAGCCAGGTATAGGCGGCGCGGTTCAGGGCTGCGTCAGAGAACACGGTGATTTCAGCCGGAAGCCGCAGAATTTCGCCGTCGAAACTGGCCTGCTCGACCTCCTCCGCATCGGTGCCCAGCCGCCTACGCCAGCTCAGACGGTGGCCGCTCAACTGCCGCGTGCAAGGCCGGATTTCGACCGAGGCCGCGCCGCCAAGCCCACGGAAGAGGACCGACAACCGTCCGATCTCGTCTTCCAGACGAATGGCGGTTTCGAGATCAATCTCGGGCGCATCGAACCCCGCGGCCCAGGCATGCCAGAGCTTGCCGACCGTCTCTTCGGGCTCCCATGGCTCGAACGCCTCCATGTCAGCCTACCCAAACACCGCCGTGACGATGTCGCGCAGGCCCAGCTTGACGTCATCATCATCGGTGAGCGGCTCGATCATCGCCGTCTCGATGGCCTGATCGACCGGAACACCGGAGGCGATCAGCGAGGCGGCGTAAATCACCAGTCTCGTGGAGACGCCCTCTTCAAGGTCCTGACCTTTCAGCCCGCGCAGCTTGCCCGCCAGACGGACAAGGCCGGAGACGCGGGGCTCATCAAGCCCGCTCTCCTTTGCGACAATCGCGATCTCGTGATCGGCGGGCGGAAAGTCGAAACTGATCGACAGAAAGCGCTGCCGGGTGGACGGTTTTAGCGTCTTCAGGATGTTCTGATAGCCGGGGTTGTAGGAGGCGACGAGCATGAAGCCCGGCCCCGCTTCCAGCAGTTCGCCGGTGCGGTCGATGGGCAGGATGCGACGATCATCGGTCAGCGGGTGCAAGACGACGGTGACGTCCTTGCGCGCTTCGACCACCTCGTCGAGATAGCAGATCGCGCCTTCGCGCACCGCGCGGGTAAGGGGGCCATCGGTCCAGACCGTGTCACCGCCTTTCAGAAGGTAGCGCCCGATCAGGTCCGCCGCGGTCAGGTCGTCATGGCAGGCGACAGTGTAGAGCGGACGCCCCAAACGCGCCGCCATATGGGCGACGAACCGTGTCTTGCCGCAGCCCGTCGGACCCTTCAGCAAAAGCGGCATCTGGTGGCGATAAGCGGTTTCGAACAGGGCGCATTCGGGGCCCTGCTCAAGATAGAAAGGGGCGTCAGCCGCCCCTTCCCGTGGTTCCATGTTATGCGCGTTCATTCAGCCGCCACCGTACTGTCGGGGCCGGATGTGATGATCTCACGACGCGGCACTAGGATGGCGTAGATGAACAGAAGCGCACCGAGCACGACAATCACGCCGGCACCAAACCGCATCCAGTAGAAGACCGCGATCTGGTCCTGCACATCCATGAAGTAGTCGCCCTGAACCCGTTGCAGGTGGGTCTGCACCGTGCCCGCGAAAGTCAGAACGAAGGTCATGAAGGTCATGCCCCCGGCCATCAGCCAGAAGGAGGCCATGTTCAGCACCTGGTTATAGGGATCACGTCCTCGTAGGATCGGCATGGCATAGCTGAAGATCGCCAGGTTCAGCGAGACATAGGCCCCGAAGAACGCCAGGTGACCATGCGCGGCCGTGATCTGCGTGCCGTGGGTGTAGTAGTTCACACCGTGCAGCGTGTGCAGGAAGCCCCAAACGCCGGCGCCGAAGAAGGCGAGGGTCGCGCATCCCAAGGCCCAGAGCAGCGCGGCCTTGTTGGGGTGGTCGCGACGCCCTTTCCAGACCATCACGAAGGCGAAAGCCATCATGCCGAAGAACGGGATCACCTCGAGCGACGAGAAGATCGACCCGATCCACTGCCAATAGGGCGGCGTGCCGATCCAGTAGTAGTGGTGACCGGTGCCAAGGATGCCCGAGAAGAGCGCGGTTGCGACAATGATGTAGAGCCATTTCTCCACCACTTCACGGTCCACGCCGGTCAGTTTTAGCATCAGGAAGGCGAGGATCGAGGCCATAATCAGCTCCCACACGCCCTCCACCCAGAGGTGCACCACATACCACCAGTATTGCTTGTCGAGCGACAGGTTGGCAGGGTTGTAGAAGGCGAAGAGGAACAACAATGCCAGACCCCAAAGCCCCAGAAGGAGGATATTGGTAATCGTGGTCTTGCGCCCCTTCAGAGAGGTCATCGTGACGTTGTAGAGGAAGATCAGCGCCGCCACGACGATGCCGATTTTCACCCACATCGGCTGTTCCAGGAACTCGCGCCCTTCCTTGCCGAGGAAGATGTTGCCTTCAAAGAGGTTGAACACATAGGTCACCACCACGCCGAGCGTGCCCAAGACCAGAATGGCGAGTTGGACATAGGCCAAGG
Organism: Paracoccaceae bacterium; assembly: GCA_028284705.1. Lineage (GTDB taxonomy): Bacteria > Pseudomonadota > Alphaproteobacteria > Rhodobacterales > Rhodobacteraceae > Litoreibacter. The sequence goes on from JANQRE010000014.1 coordinate 32,816, forward strand.
TCGGTGAGTGGATTTCCTGCTCGCTCTCCTCGGGCAGGATGAAATAGGCCGCGCCCATGAAGCCCAGAAGCAACCAGACGATCAGCGAATTGGTGTGAAGCATGCGCACGATGTTGAACGGCAGCAGTTCCGACAGCGTGTTCGGGCTGACATAAATCCAGCCTGCCAGCAGGCCGCCCAGAACCTGAACGGCAAAGAGCGCCATTGCGACGACGAAATAGACCAGTGCGATCTTTTGCGTTTCATATTTCATGATTTATGTCTCCTCAGCCCGCGTCGTTTGGCGGCCAGTCCTGAGTTTTGATCTTGTTGGTCCAGCGCAGGAATTCCGACAGGTTGCGGATATCCTCGTCACTCAGGTCGAAATTCGGCATCTGACGGCGCCCTTCGACGCCGGTCGGTTGCGCTTCCATCCAGGCTTTCAGCGTCTCAAATGCGTCTTCCGGGTCATCCAGCACCCCCCAGCGATCCATCACATTGGCCACTTCCGGTGCGAAATAGGCCCCCTCACCAAGGATCGTGTGGCAATTGATGCAGGCGTGATGTTCCCAGACCCGCTTGCCTGCCGCGACCTCCGCCGTCAGCGGCGCGTCGGTGGTGGATGTGTTGACGATGTAGCGGTGGCTGTGAACCGAGAGCCCGATAAAGATCACGATGAAGCACAAGGACCCGCCGTAGAAGATATTGCGCGCCATTGATTTGGTTAAGACTTCGCTCATCCGGAACTCCTTTCTCAGATGACAGGCGATTGTGGAGACCATGGCGAAAAGGGCCGCGCCGGGCCTTAACGAAAGTCAAGTGAGGGCTGGGACCTCGGGGTGACGCGTCTGCCCCTTAACAAAAGTCAAGGAATCAAAGGCCTTCAGCTTGTTACGCCTCGAAGGACTGAAACGCTGGCCAGGGAGCGCGCGGGTGTCATCTGAAACCTTCCTCTATCGACGCCCCGCGCTGACCCCACCGGCCTTCTGTTTCGCGTTCGCCTGTGGCGCGTTTCTCCCAGGCCACAGAATGCACCTGTGCCCTACCTTCGGGCAGGGCGTTTTTTCCGGTCGCGAGAGGACAAATCTATGAATGTCATGACCACGCTGGGTCACGTCTATCTGGTGGGCGCCGGACCCGGCGATCCCGATCTTCTGACCGTCAAGGCGCTGCGTCTGATCGAAGCGGCAGATGTGGTGGTGCATGACCGGTTGGTCTCGGACGCCATTCTGGAGCATGTGCGCCCGGGCGCACAGATGATCAATGTGGGCAAATTGCCCAATCACCATCCTTTCCCGCAGGCTAATATCAATGCGCTTCTGGTATCGCTGGCCGGCCGCCACCAGAATGTTGTGCGACTGAAAGGCGGCGATCCTTACATGTTCGGGCGCGGGTCCGAGGAGGTAGGTGTGCTGCGTGAGGCGGGCATTTCCTACACGGTGGTTCCGGGGATCACCGCCGCGCAGGGCATCGCCGCTGCGACCGGAGCGCCGCTGACCCACCGCGGTCTGGCGACGGGCGTGCGGTTTGTCACCGGGCATTGCCGGGCGGGTCACGACCTCGATCTCGACTGGGACGGGCTGGCCGATCCCGACACGACGCTTGTTTTCTATATGGGGCGCGGCCATGCGGCGGAGATTTCCGAGAAGCTCAGGGCCAGCGGCCTTGCGGCGGAGATGCCGGTGATGCTGGTGGCCGATGGCACCCGCGAGACCGAAAGCCGCCACTTCACCACGCTGGAGCGGTTGGCCGAAACCGCAGCGAAGCTGGAGAAATCACGGCCTGTTCTGATCGTTATCGGGCGGGTCGTCGATCTGGCCGATGATCTGGCCCTGCGGGCGTTCGATTTGTGCGAACAGGTGCGCCATGGCTAGGCGCATCGCCCTGGTTTTGGCGCTGCTCGCCACGCCCGCAGCGGCAGCCGAAATTGGACCCCAAAAAGCGGCGGTGCTGGAGCGGCTCGTCGTGCAGGATTGCGGCTCCTGCCACGGCCTGACGCTGAAGGGCGGATTGGGTCACGCGATTCATCCTGAGAAGATGCAGCATTACGACCGCGAGACCTTGGCGGACATCATTCTCGACGGTGTGCCCGGCACCGCGATGCCGCCCTGGCGCGCGCTTCTCACCGAAAACGAAGCACTGTGGATCGCCGATTATCTGCGCGCGGGAGGTTTGCAATGATCCGCATCCTGACACTTCTCGTGGCGCTCTGTTTTGATGCGCCTGCCGCCGCGGAACGTATCGTTGCCACGGGCGATCTGGGTGTGGTGATCGAGCGCGCGACAGGCTCGGTGCTGATCATCGACCAATCGGAGATGGCCACCGTTGCGCGGGTTGAGGGGTTTGGCGATCTCTCCCATGCCAGCGTCGTCTTCTCCCCAGATCAGCGCTTTGCCTATGTGTTTGGCCGTGACGGCGGTTTGACCAAGCTCGACCTCACGACCCAATCGATCGCCAACCGCGTGATCCAGTCCGGCAATGCCATCGGCGGCGCGATCTCCGATGACGGGCGGTTGGTGGCGGTCTCGAATTACGACCCCGGCGGTGTGCGCATCTTTGATGCCGATACGCTCGAACTGGTAGCCGATCTGCCGACGGAGGCCAAAACCATCGGTCTCGTCGATGCGCCGGGCCGCAAATTTGTCTTCTCGACCTGGGATACGGGCGAGACCTGGATTGCCGATCTGAGCGCTGAATTGCCGCAAGTTACCCGGATCGAGAATGTCGGTATCAATCCCTATGACGCGCTGATCACGGGCGATGGGCGACGCTATATCGTTGGCCTGTTTGGCGAGGACGGGCTGACGGCCTTTGACCTCTGGGCTGACGAGATCAAACCGACCCGCATTCTTGAGAATTACGGCAAGGGCGACGAGGCCCTACCGGTCTACAAGATGCCGCATCTGGAGGGCTGGGCCTTGGCCGGTGACCGGTTCGTCCTGCCCGCCGTGGGCCATCACGAGGTGCTCTGGATCGATGCGCAAAGCCTCGAGGAAGTGGGTCGCACCAAGACCCATGGGCAGCCGATCTTCGCCGTCGCGCGGCCTGACGGGCGGCATGTCTGGGTGAATTATGCCCATCCCGACAATGACACGGTCGAGGTGATTGATACTCTCTCGGGCGAGGTCATCCGCACGCTGAAACCGGGGCCGGCGGTGTTGCATATGGAATTCACGCCGCGCGGGCATCGGCTCTGGCTGTCGGTGCGCGATGGCAACCGCATTGAGATCTACGACACAGGCACGTTCGAGAAACTGGGCGAGATCCCCGCGGACACGCCATCGGGCATCTTTTTTACGGCGAGGGCACACAAATCGGGGCTTTAAGGAGGTCTTCCATGGACCTTGATAACCTGGACTGGCGACTGATGAACGAGTGGCAACGTGCCTTGCCGCTGGTCTCGCGCCCCTTTGGGGTCATCGCCGACAGCCTGGATGTCAGCGAGATCGATGTTCTGGCGCGTCTGAAGGGTCTGCTCGACAATGGCGTGGTCAGTCGCATCGGCGCGACCTGTCGGCCCAACACACTGGCAGCCAGCACGTTGGCGGCCGTGGCAGCTCCGCCGGAACAACTTGAAATGGTTGCAGAAATCATCAACGCGCAGGAGGGCGTGAACCACAGCTACGAGCGCGAAAATGAGTGGAACATCTGGTTCGTCGCCACCGGTCCGACCCGCGCTTTTGTGGACGCCGCGCTGGCGGAGATCGGCCAGCGAACCGGTTTGCAGGTTCTCGATCTGCGCCTTGTGCAGCCCTTCAATGTCGATCTGGGTTTCGCGCTGGACGGCACGGGGGAGATGCCCGAACCACCGCCCTATGACGATACGATTCCGCTGGAACGCGGCGACCGGGAAGTGGCGCAGGCGCTGTCGGAAGGGCTGCGGCCAGTGATGCGACCATTTCATGCACTTGCACAAAAATTAGGCAGTAATGAGCAGGATGTGCTCGACCGCATCCGCCGCCTCGCCAGATCTGGCGTCTTGTCCCGGATCGGCGTGATCGTGCGCCATCGGCCCCTCGGCTGGCGCTCCAATGCGATGTGCGTCTTTGACATCCCGCATGACGACGTGGAGACGAAAGGCCGCGCGCTGACGAAGGTGCCCGGCGTTACGCTCTGCTATGAACGCCGCCCGGTTCCGGGCACTTGGCCTTACACGCTTTATTGCATGATCCACGGGCGCTCGCGCTCCGAGACCCTTGATGTGCTCTCGCTGGCGCGGGTGAAGGCGCAGCTAACCGGCTACGATTACAAGGTTCTCTTCAGCACGCGGTGCTTCAAGCAGACCGGGGCGCTGATCGGGAAGAGGATGACCGCATGATGCTGGACGATACTGACCGCCGGATCATCAACAGCTTGCAGGACGGGTTTCCGATCTGCTCACACCCCTATGCCGCCTTCGGCAAAACCATCGGGCTGTCCGAGGAGGAACTGCTGGACCGGCTGGCGCGGATGAAAGCCGAGGGCATCATCACCCGGTTCGGGCCGTTCCTTGATGCCGCGGCCATGGGCGGGGCCTTTTGTCTCTGTGCGATGGAAATTCCCGAAGCGGAGTTCGAGGCCTATTGCAAGACAGTAAATGCCTTCGAGGAGGTTGCGCATAATTACAAGCGAACGCATCGGCTCAACATGTGGTTCGTGCTGGCGACCGAGACCGAGGCCGGGATTGTCGAGACGGCCCAAGCCATCGAGGCGGCAACCGGATTGACGGTCTATCAGTTCCCCAAACTCCGCGAGTTCTTCGTGGGCTTCCGGGTGGCGGCATGAGTCTTGCGCCCGAAGATCGCCGCCTGATCGCGGCCTGTCAGTCAGGATTGCCGCTGGTGCGTGCGCCGTATGCAGCGCTGGCGAAGGATCTGGACACCACGGAGGCGGATGTCATGCAGCGGATGGAGGCGCTGACATCGCGGGGCGTGATCCGGCGCATCGGCATCGCACCAAACCATTACAAGCTTGGCATGACCGCAAATGGTATGTCGGTCTGGGATGTCGAGGACGCCGCCGCCGAGGAACTGGGTCCGCTGGTGGGTGCCATGGATGCGGTCACCCATTGTTATATTCGCCCGCGCGCGCTGCCGGTCTGGCGCTACAACCTCTTTGCGATGGTGCATGGGTCCAGCCGCGATGAGGTGGAAGAGAAGCGCGGGCGCATCGCGGAGCTTCTGGGCGAGGCTTGCCGCGCCTCCGACATCCTCTATTCCACTGAAATTCTGAAGAAAACCGGCCTGCGCTTGCGCAAGAAGGGAGCCTGAGATGTTTCGCCTCTCACAATATATGGAGCAGTTGGTCAAGCCGACCCCGGTGCGTGTACGGCGCGGCCCGGTACGGCCTGTGGTGATCTGGAACCTCACCCGGCGCTGCAATCTCAAATGCCGCCATTGCTACACGACCTCGGCCGATCATGTCTTCCCGGGCGAGCTGTCCACCGAACAGGTGAAAGGTGTGATCGACGATCTGGCGTCCTTCAACCTGCCTGCGCTGATCCTGTCGGGAGGAGAGCCGCTCTCGCGTCCCGATTTCTTCGAGATCGCTGCCTATGCCCGACCGAAATTCCGCTATCTGGCGCTCTCGACCAACGGAACACGGATCGAAGGGGAAGCCGCCGATAAAGTCGCCGAAATCGGTTTCAATTATGTCGGCATCTCCATCGATGGCGTTGGCAAGACCAATGACTGGTTCCGCGGCAAGGAGGGTGCGTTTGCAGAGGCTCTGGCCGGTGTGCAGACCTGCAAGCGGTTGGGCATCAAGGTTGGCCTGCGCTTTACGCCGACTGAGGAGAATGCCGAGCAACTGCCTGACATTCTTGATCTTTGTGAGGTCGAGGGCATCGACAAGTTCTACATGTCGCATCTGGTCTATGCCGGGCGTGGCAATAAGAACCGGGGCGAGGATGCGGGCCATATCCGTGCCCGCAAATCGGTGAACCTGCTGATTGAGCGTGCCTGGAATGCCCTGAAACAGGGCCGCCATTTCGAGGTGGTCACCGGCAACAATGACGCCGATGCGGTGCTGTTTCTGAACTGGGTGCGGGACAATTTCCCGCCCGAGAAGGCCGCCCATGTGGAGGCGCATCTGCGTGCCTGGGGCGGCAATTCCTCCGGCGTTGGTGTCGCCAATATCGATCCCGTCGGCAAGGTGCACCCCGACACGTATTGGTCGGACTACACGATCGGCAATGTGAAACAGACCAAATTCACAGAGCTCTGGACCGGCGATGACAAGATGCTGGCGCTCTTGCGCACACGCCCGCGTCCGCTGGAGGGGCGCTGCGGTGCCTGCGCGCATCAAGCGGTGTGCGGCGGCAATACGCGCATCCGGGCGCTGCAACTCAGCGGCAACCCCTGGGCGGAGGATCCGGCCTGTTATCTCAGCGATGCTGAGATCGGTTTCGAGGGGGCCGACCCGCGCCTGGAAGTCACGACTTTCCGAGGAAAACGCCATGATCCGGAACACGTTTTTTACTAGTCTTCTCAGCGCCTTGCTGATGGTCTCTCCGCTGGCGGCGGATGAGGCGGAGGTGCTTTTTGCGACCCATTGTGCGGTTTGCCATGGCGATGATCGCCTGGGTGGTCTTGGACCTGCGCTGATCCCCGAGGCGCTGCGACGGCTGAAAGGGGACCGCCTGCATGCGGTCATTGCGGAGGGTCGGGATGCGACGCAGATGCCAGCCTTTGGCGAGCAACTGACGGCGGATGAGATCGAAACGCTCGCCGCCTTCATCCACACACCACTGCCGGAAATCCCCGTCTGGGACGCGGCCAAAATCACCGATACGCTGGCGGTGAACGAGGATTACATCCCGCCCGCGCGGCCTCTGCATGACGCCGATCCGCTGAACATCTTTGTGGTGGTGGAGACGGGCGATCACCACATCTCGATCCTTGATGGCGACAGGTTCGAGGTGATGGCCCGTCTGCCGACACCGCTCGCGGTGCATGGAGGTCCGAAATTCAGCCCCGACGGGCGGTTTGTCTTCGTGATGTCGCGCGATGGCTGGGTGCAGAAAGTCGATCTGTGGTCGATGCAGGAGGTTGCGCGCATCCGCGCCGGGATCAATTCGCGCAACATCGCCATGAGTGCCGATGGCAAATGGCTGGCGGTGGCGAATTACCTGCCGATGACGCTGACGATCCTCTCGACCGAAGACCTCTCCGTCGCTGAAGTGAAGGATGTGATCGGCAAGAATGGCGAGCCGAGCCGGGTCTCTGCCGTCTATCAGGCCCCGCCGCGGGAGAGCTTTATCCTTGCCCTGAAGGACATCCCCGAGGTTTGGGAAATCTTCTACGGCGAGAACCCGCCCTTCTACGGCTTCGTGCATGATCACCGCGATGAGGGCCCGCTGGGCTATGACGAACCGTTTCCCGTGCGGGTGATCAAGGTACCGGACATCCTCGACGATTTCTTCTTTTCGCAGGACTACGAATATCTCATGGGCGCCTCGCGCGAGACCGATGGCGGTCAGGTGATCGATATGGTCATCGGTCAGAAAATCGCCGATCTGGAGCTTCCCGGTATGCCGCATCTGGGCTCTGGCATCACCTGGGACCGGGGCGGCACCACGGTGATGGCGACGCCGCATCTGCGGGAGGGCGTGCTGTCGGTGATCGACATGGAAAGCTGGGAAACTGTGGAGAAAGTCACCACCAAAGGCCCGGGCTTCTTCCTGCGCAGCCACGAAAATTCGCCATATTTCTGGTCAGATGTGTTTTTCGGACCAAATCGTGACCTGATGCATGTAATCGATAAAGAGAGCCTTGAGATCGTGAAGACCCTGCGGCCTGTGCCCGGCAAGACCTTCGCCCATGTGGAGTTCGACCGGACCGGGGACCATGCGCTGGTATCGCTCTGGGAGCATGACGGCGCAGTGCTGGTCTATGACGCGAAAACCCTGGAGGAAGTGAAGCGACTGCCGATGCGCAAACCCTCGGGGAAATACAATGTTTTCAACAAGATCACCTTCTCAGCCGGGACGAGCCACTGATATGGATGTTGTAATTGTCAGCCACGGGTCGCCGTCTGATCCCGACCCGCAGGAGGCGTTCATCCGCGACCTCGCCGCTCGGGTCACTGACGTTTCCGGCCATCAGGTGCGGGGGGCGACGCTGGCCAAGAAGGGCGCGCTGGCGGCGGCGGTGAGAGGTCTCGAGACCCCGCTGATCATGCCGCATTTCATGGCCGATGGCTGGTTCGTCTCCACCCATCTCCAGCGCCGCTTGCAGCAAACGGGGCTCAAGCGCTGGCACATGGCCGCGCCGTTCGGGCTCAATCGCGCCCTGCCTGCAATGGCCATCCAGCACCTGCGCGCTGCCTTGAAACGCCACGAGATGGCGCCCGGTACACCCGCGCTGATCATTGCGGCTCATGGCTCTCCTTCTGACCCGCGTCCGGCGCGCGCCACCTACAGCTTTGCCCGCGCGGTCGAGGCCAGTGACCTTTTTCGCGGTGTGCGCGTCGGGTTTGTGGATGAGGACCCGTCGCTGGAGGATGCCGCGCGCGTTCGCGCTCCGGCCATCTTGCTTCCGTTCTTCGCGGCGCGTGCGGGACATGTGCTGATGGACCTTCCCGACGCGCTGGCAGCCGCCCGGTTCGAGGGCCCGGTGCTTGACCCGATCGGGACATGGGACGCGGTCCCGGCACTTATTGCCAAATCGCTGGACGCAGAGACCAATAGGCGCGCGGCATGAGCGACGCCCCTTGGCCCGTCTGGAAGCTGAGCATATTGCTCTATCCTTTCGCCGCCGGGGCGGTCGCGATCAATCTCTACATGCTCTCTCTCATGGGCCAAGTCTTTGGCCTGGCGGTACTTTCTCCACAGGCTTCCATCATCGGCGGCCTCATTTTGGGTGTGCCCGCGGGTTGGGCGTCCGGAAAATGGGCCCGTCACCTCATGGATCAGGCCGATACTTGACCGAGGTCAAGGTGCCTGAGTCGTTTTCCCGCTTGGATGCACCAAACCCTGGGTCCGACGGAGCGCTCCATGAACTATCAGAATTTCTTTGAAACCGCCTTGGATGAGCTGCGTGGCGAGGGCAATTACCGGGTCTTTGCTGAGCTTGAGCGCCCGGTGGGCGATGCCCCGCAGGCGATCCAGCATGTGGATGGCAAGACCCGCCCGGTGACGGTCTGGTGCTCGAACGACTATCTCGGCATGGGCAAAAGCCAACTGGTGCGCGAAACCGTGGCGCGCACGGCGCTTGAGGACGGGGCAGGGGCCGGTGGCACCCGCAATATCTCTGGCACCGCGCATCTTCACGTGGCCCTTGAGAACACACTTGCGGAACTGCATGGCAAGGAAGCGGCACTGCTCTTTACCTCCGGCTATGTCTCGAACTGGGCGAGCCTCAGCACGCTCGGGGCCAAACTGCCGAACTGCACGATCCTGTCGGATGAGAAGAACCACGCCTCGATGATCGAAGGCATCCGCCATTCGAAGGCCGACAAGGTGATCTGGAAGCATAACGACCCGGAGGACCTCGACCGCAAGCTTGCGGCCTTGCCCGTTGGTTCGGCGAAGATCGTGGCTTTTGAAAGCGTTTACTCCATGGATGGCGACATCTGCCCGATGGCAGAAATCATTGAAGTTGCTGAGAAACATGGCGCGATGACCTATCTCGATGAGGTTCACGCAGTTGGACTTTACGGGGCCAAGGGAGGCGGCATTTCTGACCGCGAAGGGTTAGCTGATCGGATCACCGTGATCGAAGGCACATTGGCGAAAGCTTTCGGGGTGCTGGGCGGATATATCGCGGCATCTTCTGCGCTGTGTGACTTTATCCGCTCCTTTGCCAGCGGCTTCATTTTCACGACCGCCTTGCCACCTGCACTGGCTGCGGGGGCGAACGCATCGGTCCGGCATCTCATGACATCCGACATCGAGCGCATGCGTCAGCGCCGCAATGTCGCGCGGCTACGCGGACTGCTCGACCAGCACCGTATTCCGCATATGGACAACCCGAGCCATATCGTGCCGGTTGTTGTCGGCGATCCGTTCAAGGCCAAATTCCTCAGCGATACCTTGCTGGATCACTACGGGATTTATGTGCAACCGATCAATTACCCGACTGTTGCGAAGGGTACGGAACGGCTGCGCATCACGCCATCGCCTTTGCACTCGGATGCGGATATCGATCATCTGGCCAGTGCGCTGTCGGAGCTGTGGTCGCAATGTGCGTTGAGCCGGGCCGTGGCCTAGGCAACGGATCGTATTCGGCCGTCGATGTACAGGTAGCTGAGGTTTATCGCGGCACGCCATATCGGCGCATGATCAATTCCACGCTGCTGTCGATGATCTTCGACATCTCCTCGACCGAGACCACAGGTGCGCCGAAAATCACCGGCCAGAACGCCTTGCCCTTGATCAGCGAGATGAACTCCTCAGCGGCGTCGCGCGGATCATCCACCTGAAGCTGTCCGTCTGCGGTGGCATCACGCAGCATGGTCTCGAACGCGGCCTTGAAATCGGTTTTCTCCTGATTTTCTTCGACGAGCTCCGGGCTGCGCAGGACTTCGCTCATCACCAGTCTTGTTGTCGCCATCACATCGGAAGAGGTCAGAAGCCGTCCTTCCGCGTGGCCCAGAGCGGCGAGTTGATCGCGGATGTCGCGATCCTTTTCGTAGGTCACTTCGAGGCTCTTGGCGAACTTCGCCCAGTGTCGTCGAATGAGTTCCTGGAATAATTTCTCTTTACTCTCAAAGTGTTTGTAGACGGTGCGTTTCGATGCACCAGCCCGCGCCGAAATGCGGTCCATGCTTGCGGCCTGAAAGCCGTTCTCCTGAAATTCGGCCACGGCAGCCTGAAAAATCTGCTCGTGCTTTTCCTCCAACGCTGTGTTGGTTTCGTTCACTTTTTCGTCCCGCATTCCGGTTGGCCCGAAGTGGGTAAACCTACCCGTTTACATCTGTCGAGTCGACCAGTAGTGTAAACTCAAGAGTTTACCGTCTTTAATTTCTTTTCCCTGAGGAGGTCCCCCAATGAGTCTAACACTGAAATTGAACGGCGTCGATCATACGGTCGAGGCGGAACCCGGTACGCCGCTTTTATGGGTGATCCGGGATGAGCTGAAAATGACCGGCACAAAGTTTGGCTGCGGCGTTGCCTCATGCGGGTCCTGCACCGTGCATGTGGATGGCGAACCGATGCGGTCGTGCCAGACATATATCGAAGATGTGGAAGGTGCTGAGATCACCACGATCGAAGCAATTGGGGAGACCAAGGAAGGCGCCGCCGTGCAGCAGGCCTGGCAGGAATTGGACGTCGTGCAATGCGGCTACTGCCAATCCGGGCAGATCATGTCGGCGGTTGGGCTTTTGACGGAGAACCCGAACCCCTCGGTCGCAGAGATTCATGACTACATGAACGGCAATGCCTGCCGCTGCGCCACCTATCAACGCATCCGCGCCGGGATCCAGCGCGCATCTGAAATCCTGGAGGCTTGATCAATGACACTCAACACATCTCGTCGTGGATTTCTCAAAGGCGCTGCTGCCGCCGGGGCTTTTCTTGTCATCGGACTGAAGCCTGATGGCGTATTGGCCGCCGGTGATGCGGGCGCACAGATCAATCCGTTTGTGAAAATCGGTCCGGATGGCAAGGTCATCGCCATCATCAAGCACTTTGAGAAAGGGCAGGGACCTGCAACAGGGCTGTCCACTCTGATTGCTGAAGAGATCGGCATCCGGATGGATCAGATCGACTATGAGTTTGCCCCATCCAACGCGCAGCTCTATGCCAACCTGGCCTTTGGTCAGTTCCAAGGGACTGGCGGATCGACCGCCATGGCCAACTCTTTCATGCAATATCGCTCTGCCGGGGCTGCCGCGCGGGCGGTTTTGATTGAGGCCGCTGCGCAGGCGTGGGGCGACGATCCCGCATCGCTCGACATCGTGGATGGTGAGGTTGTCGGCGCTTCGAACGCGGCGCCTATCGGTGAGTTTGTCGCCGCCGCGACCCAGTTGGACGCGCCCGCAGAGCCGCCGTTGAAATCGCCGGATCAATGGCGATTGATTGGCAACCCGGATGTGCGCCGCCTCGACAGCGCCATCAAAGGCAATGGCACCGCGATGTTTGCGATGGATGTGCATCTGCCCAACCAGATGATCGCGATGCTGGCCCGTCCCCCGCAGACCGGTGGGCTGGTCAGCAGTTTTGATGACAGCGATGCCAAGGAGGTCAAAGGGTTTATCCGAGCCGCAACTCTACCCAATAAGGCGGCAGTCGCGGTTTATGCGGAGAACACTTGGGCCGCGATGCAGGCGCGCGAGGCGTTGAGTGTCGAGTGGGATTTGTCCAACGCGGAGACGCGAGACAGCTCGCAAATCAAGGACGAAATCCTGGCCGCCTTGGACGCAGAGGAAGAGTTCAATGTCCTCAAGAACGATCCCGCGCCGATGGATCAGGCAACGAAGATCGTGGAGCAGACATTCTACTTCCCGCTGCTGGCCCACGCGCCGATGGAGCCGTTGAACTGCACCATTGAAGCCAATGAGGATGGCGGCATCACGCTGCATGACGGGGCGCAATTCCCAACCGGACCGCATATGGCTTTGGCGCAGATCTTCGAACTGCCGATGGACAAGGTCCGCATCAATACGATGCTCGCAGGCGGCTCCTTCGGTCGGCGGGCGACGCCGACGGCGGATTACCAGGTCGAAGCGGCACTTGCCTTCGTGATCACCGACCGGACCCGGCCCGTTAAGCTGGTCTGGAGCCGCGAGGACGACGTGCGTGGTGGATATTATCGTCCCGCCTTCGGGCACAAGGTGAGGGTTGGTCTGTCGGATGACGGCGAAATAGTCGCCTGGGACCATCGCATCGCGGGCCAGTCAATCATGAAGGGCACGGCGTTCGAGGATTTCTCGGTTCACGATGGCGTTGACCATTCATCAGTCGAGGGTGTGTCGGACACGCCGTATAGCATTCCGGGCTTCCATGTTGGTCTCACCGACACCAAGAAAGCGACGAGCACGCTCTGGTGGCGGTCGGTGGGTCACACCCACACGGCTTACGCGATGGAGGTCATGATGGATATGGCCGCCCGTGCGGCAGGTCGCGATCCGGTGGAGTTCCGTCTTGCACATCTTGGTGATGGCAAGGATCAGAGCCGCAAGGCCGAGGTTCTGAAACTGGCTGCGGAAAAAGCGGGCTGGGGCAATGCACCAGACGGACGGACCCAAGGGATTGCCGTGCACAAATCCTTCGGAAGCTTCGTGGCCGAAGTGGTCGAGATTTCCGGCGACGCGGCCTCAGGCGTGAAGATCGAGAAAGTCACCTGTGCGGTGGATTGCGGCATTGCGGTGAACCCCGACGTGATCAAGGCGCAGATTGAAGGCGGTGTCGGCTACGGGCTCGGGCACGCGATGCGCGACGAGATCACGCTGACCGGTGGCGTGGTGGATCAATCCAACTTCCCGGATTATGAGCCTCTGCGGATCGGTGATATCGGGGCCATTGAAACCCATATCGTGCCATCGGCTGAGCCGCCGACAGGGATTGGTGAGCCAGGCACCCCGCCCGCGCCCCCGGCCCTGGCAAATGCGATTGCGGCTGCCGGTACGGTCGTGGCTTTCCTTCCGATGGTGAATGACGGCGTTGAGTTCGTTTGACGAAAACTGCGCTGCCGACCAGGGCGTCGGCAGCGCACCACAAGGCTCAGATACACAGAAGATATTGGTTCACGGGCATTCGATCTCTGGCCGATAATATCGCAGTATTTCTTGGAATTTCCAAAAAAATCGATATTCTTGGACGCGGAGGTTTTGCATGAATCAAATCGACGCGTCTTTCGCGCCCGGCGAGGGCTCAGCCACTCATCAGGCCTATCTGAATTTGAGAAACATGATCGTCACGGGAGTGCTGAAACCGGGCGAGAAGCTCAAGATTGATGGCTTGCGGCAACGGCTGGACATTGGGGCCTCACCGATCCGGGAGGCCTTGAGCCTTCTGACGTCCGACAATCTCGTAGAGCGGATCGATCAGCGAGGGTTTCGCACCGCTGAGGTCAGCAGCCACAATTTCAGAGAAATCCTGGCACTGCGTTGCACGCTAGAGGACATGGCGCTGCGTGAAAGCCTGGCAAATGCGACGCAGGACTGGGAAGAGCAGGTCGTGCTTGCGCATCACAGAATGCAGCGTGCCAAGGACGAACGCCAAGAGACGTTCGAAGCGCTTCACAAGGATTTCCACATGGCGCTTTTGAGCAATGCCAACTCGCCGATTCTGCTCAAGTTCTGCTCTCAGCTGTATGACCTGAACATCCGCTACCGGTTTCTTGCAGGAAGCGCGCTTGAGTATCGCAGTCGGGACGTGACGGATGAACATGCCGGTATCCTTGATGCGATTGTGGCCCGCGATGCGGATTTGGCGAGCACGCGACTGATCAGCCACTACAGACTGACCGGCGATTTTCTGGACGGGCTTATGGGGGACAACTGGTCCGCATAATACGCGCCTAGGCCCTTACAAGCGTCAGGTCGAAGACCACTTTCAGATACTCGCCCGGGACTTTGCCGGACAGGTCGAAGCCTGTTTCCGGGAAGCTGCCTGCGGGCATTGATTGGTAGCGCATCACCAGGTCCTCACGCACACCGAAGACCGTGTCCTGATCGAGATAGGGGTCGTCCTCCGGGAAAACTTCGGTGACGAGCGGCCGGAACCCATCCGCCTCGGCGATGAAATGCAGATGCGACGGGCGCCATGGATGACGGCCGCAGGCGCGCAGGATGTCGCCGACAGGACCGTCTGAGGGGACGGTGTATTCGACCGGTTTCACGGTTGTGAACGCGTAACGCCCGTCAGCGCCGACCGTTTGCAGACCATGGAAGGAATAGGTGTCCTGGTCCGGGTCCTGACTGGAATACAGCCCGTTGGGCGCGGTCTGCCAGATATCCAGTGTCGCACCGGGGATCGGGTTGCCATTTGAGTCAGAAATCCTGCCTTCGACAAGCAAGACCGGTTCGGGAAAATCGCGCCGCATGTCACCACCGACGGGCAGAGGAGGTGAGCCGGAGATGTGAAACGGGCCGAGCACGGATGAGGACGTGCCCTCTGGCGTGCTGTGGATCATGTCGATCAAGGAGGAAAGCCCCAACACGTCTGACAGGAGCACGAACTCATGCCGCTCGGAGTCCGAAATTTCACCGGCGCGTTCGAGGAATTTGATGCCGGTGTTCCATTCCTCATGGGTCAGGTTCACGTCCTTTGCGAAGGCATGGAGGTGTTTGATGAGGCTGCCCATGACCTCGCGCAAGCGCGGGTCCACGTCTTCACCAAGATAGCTCATGAACACGTCCGAGATGTTGTCTTTGGTCACGTTGCGCATGCGAAGAACTCCTCTTGGGCGTCAGATTAGGGCGAGGCTGAGGGACGGGAAACGGATCAACAGAATAAGGACGACAAGCATGACGAAGGCGAAGGGTAAGGCGCCAAGGAAGACGTCCTTCAGCGTGATGCGATCATCGTCGAGCGTGGCTTTGATCACGAAGCAACTGAGCCCCAGGGGCGGTGTCAGGAGACCGATCTCTGCCGCGACGACGGCGACGATCCCGAACCAGACAAGGCTAAGCCCCATGCCTTCGATCAATCCCAGAAACAGCGGCACCACGATGAGGATGATCGACGCGGTATCGAGGATCGTTCCCAGAAAGAGCATCAGAATGACCAAGAGCGCCATGATCCAGAAGAAGCTGAAATTGTTCTCCGCCAGAAGCGATTGCAATTCGTTGGGAAGCCCGGCGAGCCCCAGCATCCGCGCATACATGGAGGCGGCCGTGATCAGGAACAGAAGTGCTGCGGTGATGTGGCCGGTCTCCAGCACGGTCTCCCAGAAGGTCTTGAGATTTATGCGTCCACGGACTGCGGCGATTATGATTCCCAGAAGCGATCCGGCTGCGCCTGCCTCGACCGGGGTCGTCCAGCCTGTGTAGATACCGCCCAGAACGACAACAATGAGCAGCGTGATCGGGAGGGTTTTACCCGCGATCTCGCCCCAGCTCATGAGGTCACCGTCTTCGACGATCCGCCCGCCGACAAAGCCCGGTGTGAACCGTCCCATGATCCAGATCGCGCCGACATAGGCCGCCGCCAGAAGCAGGCCCGGGATAACGCCTGCCAGGAACATCTCGCCCACCGATTGCTCGGCGACGAAGGAGTAGATGATCAGCATGGCAGAGGGCGGGATGATCATGCCCAGAACCGAGCTGCCTGCGACCACGCCGACGGCGAAACGCGGGTTATAGTCGTGGCCAAGCATCGCGGGCACTGACATTTTCGAGAAGACCGAGGCCGAGGCGATGGAAGAGCCCGTCACGGCGGCAAAGACCGCGTTGGCGCCGACGGTGGCCATGCCGATGCCGCCGGTGATGCGCCGAAAGCCCTGGTTCATCACGGTATAGATGTCCGCGCCCAGCCCGGCTTTGGAGACGATATTGCCCATGAAAACGAAGAGCGGGATGGTTGCGAATGTGTATTCCATCGCGCTGTCGCCAATTGCGATCTTGGTCAGGGCAAAGGCCAGATCGATATTGTCCCGCATGATCCAGATCGCGATGAAGCTGACCATGCCCAAGGCGATGGGGATGTAGACGCCCAGATAAATCAGCGCGACGATGGCGACGACCGAGATCAGGCCGATCTCGACTGGCGTCACGACCCGCTCTCCTGATGCGGCGCGTCATCGCCTGTTTGGGTCAGAATGTGCAGCGCAAAATGCAGGGTGCAGAGACAAGCGCTGAGGAAAATTACCAGTTTCACTGGCCACCAGGGGGCAGTGAAAACCCCTGGCACACCGAAGAAATCCTGGCTTTCCCACATCTCGACGAATTCGGGCCACATGGCTATGGCAACTATCAGCATGAAGGCGGCGCTGAAGAGGTCGATGGCGCGGGCCATGAAACGCCCGACCGGTGGCCGGTGATCCCGCATCAGATTGAGAAACCCGTCCGAGCGCGTCAGACGTCCCACGCGGATGACATCGGGAAGCTGCAGAAAGACGATCAGGACCATCGAGAATTGCACGACCTCGACAGCCCCAAGGAACGGCTTGTTGAAAAGACCGCGCGCGATGATGTCGTAGTTCACGACGGCGATCAAAAGGATGACCACAAAAGTACCAGCGGCGTTGGCCGCAATGGCAACGCCGCTGGCAAGTTTTTCAAACGCTTTTATCACGCGTGCAGGTCCAACCGATCAGTTGGTGACAGTCTCGGCGGCCCAATCCCGCACGGGTGTGTAGCCAGCGTCCCTCAATTTGGCCATGTATGCGTTCAGCATCTCGCTGCCAGGCTGACCTTTTTCGTCGAGACCTGCGGCCCATTCCGCCGCAATGTTTGGCATTGCATTGGCCCAGGCTTCGCGCTCGCCTGCATCCATCTCCACGATGGTGCCTCCGGCCTCAACAAAAGCCGCCCGGCTGGCTTCGGCGCGGTCCATAGCGATCCCGGCGACGTGGTCACGATAGGCAACGGCCACCTCTTGCAGGACGCCTTTCACTTCGTCCGGCAGCTTGTCCCAGTAGTCCTTGTTCACCGTAATGGTTTTCGAGTTCACTGCGCCCAGATCAGCCCGCAGCATGTAGGGGGCCACTTCGGCGATCTTGAAGGTCTTGGCCGCTTCGGGCCACAGCATCGCCTTCTCGACCAGACCGGTTTGCAGCATGTTGTAGAAGTCCGTCAGGCCACCGCGCACCCCGGCTGCATCCTTGATGCCCTCGAGGTAGCGCAGGTTCATACCGGCACCGGCCACTTTGGCACCTTCCATCTGTTTGATGGAGGTAATGGGCTCTTTTGAGAACACCTGATACGTGTCCAGCACGACGCCCGTCGCCAGATAAACCTGGTTCTGAGCCTCGAACTCCGCCTGCATGGTCGGGAATTCCTTGGCGATCTCGTCCACGGCCTTGGCCACTGCCCGCGCATCCGGGGCAATGAACGGCGTCGCGGCCGAGATCGCCTGGCTTGGCAGCTTCGAGTTGTGGAAGATCGTCGTAACGATGCCAATGTCACCGAGCCCCAGCTTCACGCCCTCCAACACACCTTTCGGCTTCACGATCGAGCCGCCATAGCTCTCCTGCCAGTCCATTTTGTAGTTGCCGCTTTCCGCAAGGCGCTTGTCGACCTCGGGGATGAAGAAGGCGGTAAACTCCTTCACCCACAGCGCCCGCGCCGGGTAGCCATCGATCACAACGGCCTTGATTGTCTCGGTCGCCGCCGCTGGCAGGGCAGTCGCCGCAAACATGGCGCCGACCGCCATCCGTCTGGTCCATTTCGCAATCATCTTTAGTCCTCCCTTTGATGCCCGATCCCGTCAGGCTTTTGTCCAGATCGTTTCCACTTCGGTGCCCGCTGCTACGAAGAGCTTCGACAGAGGGCAGTACTTTTCGACCTCTCGCGCCACGGTCTGAAGCTCCTCTACGCTTGCCGCGCCGTTCGCGATAACGGTTTGGGTGAGGGCCACGAAAGGCACCTCTATTTCTTCCGTGAGTGTCACGCCGCGACGGTCGAAATCGCAGGTGATGTCTATGTTCAGGTGGCCGATATCCACGCCGAGCTTCTTGGCGCATTTATGTCCGATCACATTCGTGCACCCGATCAGCGCTGAAAGCGCTGTGTCGGTCGGTGTCGGTCCGAGATTGGAGCCGCCGCGTTCGGTTGGTTCATCAATCGCAAATTGAAGGTCGCGGATCTCAATGTTGGACAGCGAGTGGCTTGGACACTCTGCCTTGGCCTTCAATTGCACCATGGTTTTCATTTTGATCGCCATGGAGCCCTCACACGAAACTGCACACGTCTTCGAACGCGAAGCGCGGCAGCTTTTGGAACAGAGCGGTTTCATCCGCATAGCCAAGGTTGCAGAGGAAGTTCGATTTCCAACCGTTTTCCGCGAAAAACTCCGCGTCTACCGCAGCGTTCGAGAAGCCCGACATCGCACCGACATCTAGGCCCAAGGCCCGTGCGGCGATCATGAAATAGGCGCCCTGCAGGGTGGAGTTGCGGTAGGCCGTGTCATGGGCATAGTCAGCATTCTTCGCAAAGAGCGGTTTGCGATCCTCATGCGGGAACAGGAAGTCGAGCCTTTCCCAGTAAGCCGGGTCCCAGGCGATGATGGCGGTCACCGGCGCACCGCGCATTTTCGCGACATTTGGTGGCTTCAGAGCCGGTTCCAGCCGATCTTTCCCTTCGTCGCTGGTGATGAACACAAACCGCGCGGGGCATGTGTTCATGCTCGTTGGGCCCTGAATGGTGATCTCATAGAGCTCACGCAGTAGCTCTTCTGAGACGGGCTTGTCCGTCCAGGCATAGTGGGAGCGGGCATCGCGCAGGATCAGATCAATCGCATCATCGTCTAATCGTCCGATGCGCTGTCGCAAGGCGCGTACAGCCGCCTGTGCTTTCGCACGTGGATCGGTCGATGTCGCTTCGTCCTTCATCATTCCGCCGCCGTTTTGCCCGCCAGATCGACCTCATCCACGATGGGATTGGAGCAAATCCCGATCCCCTCAATCTCGATATCGATAACTTCGCCGGGTTTCAGCCAACGCGGGTTTGGTTTCTTGGCGTGCCCTACGCCGGGTGGTGTGCCAAGAGCGATGTGATCGCCCGGCATCAGCGTTGTGTATTCGGAGATGATCGAAATGGCCGTCGCCGCAGGCCAGATCATGTTGCCGGTGTTTGAACTCTGCAGGATTTCATCGCCCACGCGGCTCTCGATTTTGAGGCCTGATGCACCTTCTGGCACTTCGTCTGGCGTCACCACAAAGGGTCCGATCGCACCGGTATTGTCGAAGTTCTTTCCGGGCGTCCATTGATGGGTTTTGCGCTGGTAGTCCCGGACGGAGCCATCATTAAAAACGGTGTAGCCGAAGACATGGTTCAGCGCTTCAGCCTCCGGGATGTGACGCCCGCCTTTGCCGATGATCAGCATCAGCTCGGCCTCGTAATCCAGTTTTTCGGAACAGGATGGACGGACCAACGGCGCGCCGGCTGCCATGATCGAGTTCCGTCCACGCATGAACAGCGCGGGGTAATCGGGGATGTCGTAGCCACCTTCCTTGATATGGTCGGTGTAGTTCAGCCCCAGGCAGATAATCGTCGGAGGGTTCTGGATCGGAAGCGCCGGGGTGATGTCACGGACGGCCACGGCGCCATCAAACGGTATGGTTTCCGCCTTGGACCAAAGCGATGGATCAGCCGAAATCGCAGACAGGTCATGTCCAATTTCGGGCATTGCAGCGCTTAGATCGGTCGCACGATCTCCTTGCACGGCAAAGACAGTTTGAGGTCCGTCAGCCGTTCCCACCAGAAAGCGCATGCGGTTTCTCCTCCTTGAATCACCAAAAATTTGACGATAAAAACTACGTAAGTCAAATAAAATCGATTTTCCTGATGGGAGACGCAAATGCCAGCCTGGGAAGACTACAAATCCGAAGCCAAATCTCGCGGAGCGCTCGCGCATGAGCTTTATGTGGCCTACTCGACGCCTGCTGGTGCGCCCGAGACTGTCAAAGCCAACCTGCCCGATCACCTTGCCTATCAGGCGCAATTAGAGGCGCAGGGCAAACTGGCGTTTGCGGGCCCGATGTCCGACGAGACGGGTGATCTGATGCAGGGGATCGGAATGATCGTCTATCGTGCGGGCTCTTTTGAGGAGGCCAGGGGGCTGGCTGCGCAAGACCCGATGCATATTGCCGGTGCCCGGACATACACGCTACGCAAGTGGTTGATTAACGAGGGCAGTTTGACTGTCTCTGTTCGCCTATCGGGTCAGGAGGTTTCTCTCGCGTGAGGTTTTGCGATCCATAAACAGTTCGTCGTTAACCCCGTAACAAAAATACCAGCATCGAAAGAGAACCGTTGTGAGAGCCACGGAGCGTTTTGCCGAACAGGTTATCTGTGGCACGGTGACCCTAGGTAAAATGATAAGCGTGCTGGCTTAATTTTGTACTGAATTTGCGGTTGTTTCGTGTGCTGCGGCGAAAGAGACGCGGGAACGGGGACGGTTTTATGGCTTTTTTTAAAACATTTCTGGCTTGGATATCCTTTCTTCTGGGACTTGTGTCGCTGACGCAAATTGCCTGGGCGCAGTCGACAGAACCCGGCTTTTCCGCAGAGTTTTCTCCGACCTCCATTGTTGAGGGCGGCATCAGCACGGTGACGTTCACCATAGACAATTCCGGCAAACCGGATGTGACCGGTCTTGGCTTCACCGCAACTTTACCGACAACCCCTGCGAATATGGTGGTGTCGGGGAGCGGCGCGTCTCACACCTGCGACACCGGAACCGTGACTGCTTCAGATGGAAGCGGGGTGGTCACATTCGCAAATGGCAGCCTGACACGGGACTTGTCCTGTACTGTCTCCTTTGCCGTGACTGCGCCCACGGCAGGGTCCTATGCGCTGGGTGGCGTCGATCTGGCCAATTCCGCAGGAGCGGATGTCACGGCGGCGGAAGTGACACTGACGGTGAACCCTCCCTCCACCGCAGAACTGACATTCGTGAAAGCGCTCGACAACACGGATATCGAACCGGGCGATGTTGCCACTGCAACCTACACAATGACCAATACGTCTGCGACGACCCGCGTTGGCAGCCTCTCGTTCAATGAGACGCTACCCAGCGGTGTGTCGGTCGCAACACCGAGCAATACGAGTACGACCTGCGAACCAACCACATTCGGGTTTCCGACCGTGACCGCGACGGATGGCGGACAATCAGTCAGCTTTTTCTTAAGCGGTTTCACATTCAATGATGCCGCGGCTGCATTGCTCCCAGGTGAGTCCTGTACGGTCAGCGTTGATGTGACGGGCGTGGCGGACGGGGTTTATCAACTCACGTCCGATCCATTGAACCCCTCTGTCGAGAATGTTGCGGGTAATACTGTGGCACTTACGGTGACCAGTGCTCCCACAGATGAGCCGCAGATTTCGAAGAGCTTTTCTGAGACCGGGGTTGGCGCGGGTGAGATGGTCGATCTTGAATTTACTGTCACGAATGGCAGCACCGAGGACATGACCAACATCTCCTTCACGGATGACCTGGATGCCATGTTGACAGGTGCCGTGGCGACCGGTTTGCCGATATCAAATGTCTGCGGAACAGGTTCGACGATCAGTGGCACATCCCTCCTGACTTTGTCCGGTGGGTCGCTCGTTTCACGCACCGACTGTACCTTCACGGTGACTGTACAAATCCCGGGCTCCGCCGCCACTGGCGATTACGACAACGTGACGAGTGCTGTGACTGCCAGCGTCGGAGGTGGTCCGGTTGTGGGATCGGACACCGCAACGGATCGCATTCGGGTTACGGCGGCCAGTGGACTGACCTTCACCAAAGTGTTCAACCCGTCGAGCGTTGCGGCTGGGAACCAGGCGACAATCGACTACTCGATCACAAACACGAACGGTACTGCTGCGACCGACATCACGTTCTCTGAAGACTTGGCCACAGATTTTATGTCGAGTGCTACGGGCGGAACGAATGCATCGAATGTGTGTGGAGCCGGATCGTCATTCTCGTCGGTGGGAGGCACTATGAGCCTGACGGGCGGGACACTCGGTGCCGGTGCATCCTGTAACTTCTCAGCATTGGTCAACGTTCCGGCCGACCAACCCGCAGGCCAGGTCACCAGTACATCCAGTGATCTTACGGCAACCGTCGCCGCTAACACCGTCACAACGCCCGGCGTGTCCGCCAATCTGACGGTGAATGGCGGTGTCAGCCTGCAGATCATGACAGATTTTCAGGATACGCTTGATGGCACGAATGATGGTGTCGTCGTGAATGGCGATCAGTTTGTGGCGGAGTTCACGCTCACGAGCGGTCCCGAGTCCACAACAGACGCAACCGCTATTGGCTTCACCTTTGACGCTGCCGATCTCGGCACAGGATCGACCGCAGCCGTCGCAACAAATTCCTGCGGAGGAACGGCAGCAGTAAGCGGCGGGGGCTTACTGACTGTCTCTGGCGTGACGCTTTCTCCCAGCAATTCCTGTAGCATTTCCCTGACGATCACTGCGGCGGGCGGCACAAATGCAAATGCAAGTGCTTCGACCTCACCCGTGACGTTCCAGGCATCAGGCGCGTCGGGTCAGATCGCCGGTGCGCAGGACACAATTTTCATCGGTGATCTGCGCCCGGTCGGTTTGTCTCACAGCTTTTCTCCCTCAGATATCCTTGCGGGAGAAGCTCTGACAGTCACTTACACATTCGA
Organism: Paracoccaceae bacterium; assembly: GCA_028284705.1. Taxonomy (GTDB): domain Bacteria; phylum Pseudomonadota; class Alphaproteobacteria; order Rhodobacterales; family Rhodobacteraceae; genus Litoreibacter. Next base: position 55,993 of record JANQRE010000014.1, read on the forward strand.
TAACCCCAACACCGGTAATAGCGCATCGATCATCGGTTTGACGCATTCACTGACCGGCATTCTGCCTGGCTTGACGCCGAACTTGCCACCTGTCGCGAACACTTGCGGGACCACGGTGTCAGTCACGAGCACGCTGAACTTCTCTTCGGGCACCGTTCCAGCGGGAGGCTCATGTATTATCAGCGTCGATCTGACAGTCCCGGGTAGTGCATCCTCGGGTACGTATTCTGGCCCGACAAGCAGTCTATTCGCTGATGTGGGTGGGGTGACGCTTACCTCCAGTCCTTCCAGCGCCGCGTTGACCATAAACAACGAACCGCTGCAGTTCTCGAAGCAGTTTCTGACCAACCCTGTCGCCCCCGGCGACACGGTTGACTTGCAGTTTACAGTGACCAATCCACTAGCGACTGCGCTGACGGACATCGCCTTCACGGATAATTTGGCAGCGATGCTGACCGGTGCAACCACGACGGGCATCGCGTCTGAGAACACCTGTGGTGCCACCCTGGCGGGCGGGTCGCAGTTGACGGTCTCAGATGGAACACTTGGCGCGAACGCGTCCTGTACGATCACCGTTCCGGTTTCAATTCCTGCCGGAAGCACGCCATCGAGCTACGTGAACACGACCTCGATCGTGACCGCGGTGGCAGGTGGGTTTGCAGCGTCGTCGGGGCAAGCATCGGACACCCTGGTTGTCAGCTCTCTGGTCGACACGCTGTTCACAGCGGCCTTTGCAAGCCCGAGCGTCGATGCAGGCGGTGCCACGAGCATCACCTACACGATCCGCAACAACAACACCTCAACGCTGAGCGGTCTTGCGTTTTCGCACGATATCGCAGGGTCCGTTGCCGGGACTGCCGCTACTGGATTGCCAGTGACTGACGTTTGTGGATCGGGATCGAGCGCCTCCGGAACCGGCACCATTTTGGTGACGGGCGGGAACCTCGCCGCTGGTGAGCAATGCTCGTTCACCGTCAATCTTGCGGTGCCGCCCTCCGCGTCATCTGGCTCGTTTACAACAACGACGAGCGCGTTGACGGCCAATGGTCTGCAAGTTGGTGATGCTGCCAGCGACGGAATTGATATCATCGGCATCGTCGACTTGGCGGTGTCTGTGACGGATGGCGTAAGTCAGATCAACGCTGGTGAAACGACGATTTACAGCATTGTTGTCAATAATCTCGGGCCGTCGGATGAACCTGCTGCAGCATTCGGCACGACGGTTCCAACAAATGCCACATGTACCTACACGTCCGCCGCAGCGGGCGGCGCAACTGGAAACACAGCGGCGGGTGCTGGCGCTGTTGCCGACACCCTGAGCCTGCCGACCGGAGCGTCCATTACCTACACCGCGTCTTGCGCTGTGCCATCGAGCGCAACCGGCAGCCTCACGTACTCCGCAGTGGTTACAAAATCGGCCGGAGTGAATGAAACCGTGACCGTCAACAACACCGCGTCGGACTCCACAACCATCGCTCAATCCGCAGATCTGAGTATTGCGCTGATTGACAGCGCCGACCCGATTTTTGCGGGTGGCAGTGTCACCTACACGGCGACCGTCAACAACGCGGGGCCGAGCGACGCGAGCAATGTTGTCGCGACGTTCACCCTTCCCGCGGGTTTGACGCTTGTTTCAACCACTGGATGTGCAGAGGACCCCAACGGTGTGCCGACCTGCAGCCTGGGAAGTGTTTCGGCTGGAGGGTTCACGAACTTTTCGGTGACAGCGACGGCGGACAACGACACCAGCGGGACTGTCACCGCTCTGGCCTCAGTAGCGTCTGCCGCGTCTGATGCAGCGCCTGGAAACAATGCGACCAGCGAAGGCACTCAGGTTCTGCCGCAGGCCGATATCGTGGTCACAAAGACAGATGGGGTCACCAGCGTCGTTGCAGGCCAGACGGTCACCTACGCCATTCGGGTCAGCAACGCGGGACCTTCCACTGATCCGGCTGTTGGCGTTTCGGATGTCTTTCCAGCAGGGCTGACATGTGACTACACATCGACAGGCGCCGGCGGTGCCACGGGCAATTCCTCTGCGACCGGCGCAAGCTCGATCAGCGACGCGCTTTCGATGCCCGCGGGATCGACGGTGGACTACACGGCTGTCTGTCTTGTTCCACCGACCGCGACGGGGACATTGTCGAACACCGTCACGGCAACCGCATCTGTCGATGACCCGAATGCGGGGAACAACAGCGCCACTGACGCAGATACGACCGTTACACCTCTGGTGTTCGACTTCACCAAGGCCTTCAGCCCATCGACCGTGAGTATTGGTGAGACCGCGACACTGACATTCACTGTCGATAACAGTGCAAACACTCTCGCCTCGACGGGCATGGCATTCACCGACCCGCTGCCGGGCGGCCTCGTCGTCGCTGCGGCTCCCAACACGTTCAACAGTTGTGGTGGCACCCTGTCCGCCAGCTCTGGCGCAAGCAGTGTCAGTTTGTCGGGCGGCACGCTTGCGGGCGGCGCGACATGTACCATTTCCGTCGATGTCGTGGCTTCGGTCGCGAGTACGTTGAACAACGTCACAACGGCTCTGTCTTCGAACTTCCCCGACACCAGCCCGGCGACCGCGAGCCTTGCGGTAAACCCGGCCGGTGCGCCGCTCTTTACCAAGTCCTTCGCGCCTGCGTCGGTCGCGCAGGGTGACATCTCGACACTGACACTGACCATCGACAACAGCGCGAATTTCGTGCCGATCACCGGTGGAGCTTTGACGGACAATTTCCCGGCGGGCATGGTCGTCGCGCCGACACCGAACCTGACACATGATTGTGGCGGCAGCCCAACCGCGGCGGCAGGCTCCGGCACCTTGCAATATACCGGAGCGAGTATCGCTGCGAGCGCCAGTTGCACGATCAGTGTGGATGTGCGGGCGACGGGGTCAGGCAGTTTGGTGAATACGTCTGGCGACTTCACATCCAACTTGCCGACCGCGAGCGGACCCTCCGCGACACTGAGTTCTACGCCTGCGGTTATGACGTTCACCAAGTCCTTCGCTCCAGACAACATAGCGCAAACCCAATCCACAACACTTACCTACGCGATCTCGAATGCTGGCAATCTGATCGAGGCAACTAGCCTTGCCTTCACAGAAACGCTGACCGGAGGTCTGGTTGTGTCGGCATCTCCAGCGGTGACAAACACCTGCGGAGGCACAGTTTCGGCGGCGGCTGGCGGCAATGCCATCGCGCTTAGCGGTGGTACGCTGGCGGCAGGGGCCACCTGTGAAATCAACATTCCGCTTGATGCGCCAGACCCGGGAACGATCAGCGGTTCGACTTCCACCCTAACCTCGAGCTTGGCGGATGTGCCTGCTGCTTCGGCCACGTTGACAGTAGACGCGTTGGTGGCTCCAGGCTTCTCCGGTGCCTTCTCCCCCTCCGCGATCGCTCAGGGAGACACATCCGTCCTGACATTTGACATCGCCAATACCAATGCGGTGCCAACAACAGGTCTCGCGTTCTCGTCACGCCTCCCGTCGACTGTAGAAGTTGCGGCGTCCCCCGCAGCAACGAATACATGTGGCGGTAGCTTCGCGCCGAACCCGGGCGACACGGGCGTCATATTTTCCGGTGGCACCCTGGCGGCCGGTGCAAGTTGCTCGGTTTCTGTGACGGTGCAGGCGATAGCTGCCGGTAGCGACGACTTAACCAGCGGTGTACTTACATCAGACAACTTGCCTGACGCACCTGCCGCGACGGCGTCTCTCTCGGTTGCCAATGCACCGTTGACGGTGTCGATGACCTTCTCCCCGGCCACGACTGAGGAGATGGAGAACTCGACTCTGATTTATTCGCTGAGCAACAGTGCGGGAATTGCAGCGTCCGCTGTGACCTTGAATGACACTCTGCCGACAAATCTGGTGATTGCGGCCACACCCGCCGCGAGCACCACCTGCACGGGAGCACTCACCGCCACGCCGAGTGGAACGTCCGTCTCCCTGACAGGCGGCACATTGGCGGCTGGCGGCAGTTGTACCGTCTCGGTTCCAGTGACATCGAACGTTGTTGGCGATTACACAAACGCGCTGGAAACGGCCAGTTCATCGCTTGGAACATCGACCGTCTCGGATGCGACCTTGCAGGTGGTGCCGACAACGCGCGGGACAATTACGATCCGTCAGATTGCCGAAGTGGACGGTGCCTTTGTCTTCTCCTCCGCAGAGCCGAGCCTCAACTTCACCATAAACACAGTCGGCGGAACAGGTCAGCAGGGACCAATTCGTCTGGTTCAGGGGACCTACACGGTCCAGCAAAGCGCACCTGCAGGTGTCGGTAACACCTCGATCCAATGTAACGACGCTGACAGTTCGGGCGACGCGGCCTCCGGGACTCTGACGCTGACCTTGAGCCCCTCCGAGGCGTTGGTCTGCACGATCAGCGCCGTCTCGTCGCAACAAAAGACTGTCGATACGATCAATCAGTTCCTCACCAAACGGGCCGATCTGATCCTGTCGTCCTCTCCTGATGTGTCGCGCCGGATTGACCGCCTAAAACGCGGGTTTGGCAACGCGTCCTCCGTGCAATTTGCAAACGGGGACCTCAAGTCGCTGCTGCCGTTCTCCGCGCAGGTCACCGGGAGTTCGAACTTTACCTTCTCCACCAGTCTGCTGCAGATGCGTCAGGCAGGCGCGAGCCTTGCCCTGGCGCATGGGTCGCCCAAAAACACCATGTTCGTCAGCAACTATCGCTGGGATGCCTGGGTTGAACTGGAATACCAGAATTTCGACCAGGGCGCGAATGGAGAGGGCCATTTCGCCATCGCTCATATCGGGGCCGACTACCTTTTGACGCCGGACATATTAGTCGGTGCCATGCTCCAGTTTGACAGCATGAAGGACTCGTCAGCGGCAAATAACAGCACGGTTTCCGGCTCGGGCTGGATGGTTGGTCCGTATATGACGGCGCGGCTCAGTGATCGGCTCTATTTCGATGGCAGGATCATGGGTGGCCGGTCGACCAATGATATCAGCCCATTCAACACCTACACCGATCAATTCAAAACGAGTCGTTGGTTGGTGCAGGCGTCGCTGACGGGCGATTTCGTGCGGGGCAATTGGACCATCAGCCCCAATGCGAGCCTGTCCTATTATGAAGAAAATCAGGACTCTTATATCGACTCCCTTAACGTTTTCATTCCGGGCCAGACGGTCAGCCTTGGTCAGATCAAGATTGGGCCCACCTTCACCGGGAATTTCGAGAATGCGGATGGAAGCCGTGTCACGCCGTTCTTCGGTTTTGACGCGATCCTGAATTTTGGCGACACCAATGGTGTGACGCTCAGCAATGCCAATACCTCTGCCTCTGTCGATGGATGGCGGGGCAGGGCGCGTGCGGGCATCAAGTTCTCCGACAAGCACGGGACCAAATTCGGGATCAGCGGCAGCTATGACGGGATCGGTCAGTCGGACTATGAAAACTGGGGCATCAAGCTGGATCTGACCATTCCCTTCAACTGATTGCCTGGGTTGGAAGAAACACCGCTCTCAATTGGCGGGCTCCGTCAGGCGCAAATCGCATTGATGGACCATATGGGCTGATACCTGCCGAACTTGCGACATTAGGCGTCGCCAAGTAGCCTCGGGAGATCATGGCCCGAAATCGCTGTTGCCACGGGCCTCATCTGGGAGGAAACAATGAAACTATTCGGTGCGCTTGCCATAAGTCTGGCGGTCGTTGCGGCTTCGGCTGCTTCGGCCAAAGACCTCAGCCTGTCCTATTTCATGGGACCCAAACACCCGATGAATGCCGCGGTATTTACACCCTTTGCCGACAAGCTGGCGGAGGTCTCAGGTGGCGAGATGACGGTCACGCAGTTTGCTGGCGGGGCTCTGAATTCCGCGCCGCCGAAGCAATATTCGATCCTGCTGGATGGCGTGGCGGATATCGCGTTTCACCTGCCCGGCTATACGGCGCAACTGTTCCCGATCGCGACATCGGTGACGACGCCGAATATGTGCGACACTGCCGTGGAATGTACCGAGGCCATGTGGCGGGCCTATGATGTCATTGAAAAGGAATTTGACGCCAAGATCCTTGCGCTTTGGGCCAACAGCCCACAGGTTCTGTTCTCGAAAGACACCGCGATCCGCACGCTGGAAGACCTCTCGGGCAAGATTGTGCGCGTGACCTCCGCGCAGGACATCCCCTTCACCGAAGCGCTGGGGGCCTCGGCGGTCTCGCAGCCGGTCAGCGTCATCAATCAGAACCTCGCGAACGGCGTTGTCGATGTGATCTCCATCGATCCATCCGCGGCATTGTCGTTCAAACTGCATGAACCGTCGAACTACATCACCGTCGGTGTTCCGGGCGCTGGCTCGGCCTTTGTGCTTTTGATGAACAAGGGTGTTTACGGCGCCTTGTCCGATCAGGAGAAGGCCTGGGTCGATGAGGCGTCAGGCAAGTGGCTGTCGATGGAAGGGGCGAAGAAATATGACGCCATAGCCGAGAGAGCGCTGGAGGTGTCAGCTCAGAACGGTGTCGAGATCATCACGCTATCGCCCGAAGAGTCCGCGCGTTGGGACGAGACCATTCAACCGGCCATGGAAACATGGCTCGCCTCAGAAGTGGGGCAGGGCTTGACTGGGGCTGACGTGACCAAACTCATGAAGGGGGAGTGAGTAGCCCCGACACCACGCCGATGGTGCTGCGGCGCATCGAAAAGGGGCTCGGCCTGATCGCCGGGCTCTTTGCACTTGCCGGCGGTGTCGCCTTTGCGGTGCTTACTGTCGTCACCGGTGTCTCGGTGTTTTACCGCTACGTGTTGCGGGCCCCGATCTTCGGGATTGAGGACGTTACGACGATGTCTTTGACCGTCATCGTCGCGTCGGCGATTGCCTGGGCTGCCTTCCACCGCGGACATGTCTCGGTGAATATCATCTCGATCTTTCTAGGCCGCATCTTCACCCGTTTCACCGATGCTGCGGGGCGTCTGGTGTCCTGTGCCATGGTCGGCTTCGCAGCCTATGCGCTCTTCGTGAAAGGCAGCTGCGGGATGCCTTGTGGAGCGATGACGTCCAATCTGGGGATCATCCATACGCCGTTCTACTACGTGTTGGGCAGCGCTATGGCCTTCTACGCTTTCCTGATTTTCACCCACTTATTGATCGGCCTTGCGCATTGGCATGGGCGCGATCCGAATGAGGCGGTGGACTGATGGATCGCGAGACGATTGCGGCCACGGGGTTTATCGCGCTCTTTGTCCTGCTCTTCATTCGGGTGCCCGTTGGGCTGGCCATGATGATTGCCGGGGGCCTTGGCATCTACCTGATCCGACCTCCGGCGGCTCTACCGGTGATTGCGGGCGAGATTTTTGGCGAGGCGTCGAACTACCCGCTGACGATCCTGCCGCTCTTCATCTTGATGGGAAATCTCGCGGGCGTGTCGGGCATGAGCCGCGACTTGTACGACGCGGCGCATGGGTGGTTCGGCCATCTTAAGGGCGGGCTCGCGTCAGCGACGATTGTCGGTTGCGCCGGATTTTCCGCCCTATCCGGATCGTCGCTGGCTGCTGCACTGACAATGGGACGCGTCAGCCTGCCTGAGATGCAGCGCTACAGGTATCACGACAGCCTTGCGACGGGTGCCGTCGCCGCCGGGGGGACCCTGGGTATCCTGATCCCGCCCTCTGCCGGGTTTGTGGTCTACGCGATTTTGACGGAGGAAAGCATCGGGCGATTGTTCATGGCCGGTGTGCTGCCGGGCTTGCTTCTGACGCTGATGTTCATTGTCGCGATCATGATCGTTGTGACCATTGATCCCAAGAAGGCGCCGAGCTCTGCGCAACGGGAGGATTTTCGCAAGCGCATGCAAATGCTGGGTCGCGCAGGATGGATCATCGGCATCATCGTTGTGACGATTGGGGGCATCTATGCAGGCGTGTTTTCTGCGATTGAAGCGGCAGGCGTGGGTGCCATCCTGGCTCTGGCCGTGACCATAATGCGCGGCTGCCTGACCTGGGAGAACACCAAGGAGGTCACCTCCTCGACGCTGAAATCTACAGGCACCGTCTTTCTGATCCTCTTTGGCGCCTTTGTCTTCAAGACGTTCGTGGGGTTCACCGGATTGCCCATCAGGATGACAGCATGGGTCGAAGCGCAAGGATTTACCGGCCTTCAGGTGGTCACTGCGATCCTGATCTTTTTCATGATCCTCGGCACATTCCTTGAGGGCTTTGCGATCCTGGTTCTGGCGGTGCCTTTGGTGCAGCCGATCCTCGAAGCGCTTGGCGTCGATATGATCTGGTTCGGCGTCTTGATGGTTATCGTGCTGGAAATGGCACTGATCTCGCCGCCTGTGGGGATCAACGTGTTCGTGGTGAAGGGCATTGCGCCCACAGTGCCTCTCGGCACGATCTTCCGCGGCATTTGGCCGTTCTGGTTTGCCATGGCCTTTGTGGTTGTGTTGATCGTGCTCTTTCCGGACATCGCGCTTCTTCTACCAAACACGATGTTTGGGTGAAGGAGGTGAACCCATCCTGACACTCGGACCGGAGACGGTGTCTGACGACCCGGGTGATCTGCTCGCAGCCCGGGGTGTCTGACGAACCGAGTCGGTGGATTCGCAGCGGATCAGACCCAATACGATTCGCCTGCAGCATCGCGTTCAACGAGGTCCGGCCGATATCCGCCGGAAGTCGCCGAATTGTTTATGCGCTAACACAAAATGACTGTCACAGAATTTTGACACGTAACATGTTGACGCTGCTTGGTTTTGGCAAATTGCCGCAGGGTCAGTTTACATTCAGTGCCGAGATCAGAAAATTTCTTCACAAAAATATTTATCAAACTCAATGGGATAGTGAATAATTTACCGAGAGACTGTATCAGAATTTACATTTACGGACGGAGGACACTGATTTCGATTTCGGGAGATTTTTCCGTCGCTGTCAGTTGAGGAGGCTGCCATGGACACCATCGAAAAACCGGCAAATGCCAGAGCCGGAGGCACAACAAAATCTGCTTCCGTGACCCCACATGTAGACGCCGAGACTTACAAGTCGATGTATCAGGCGTCGATCTCCGACGCCGAAGCGTTTTGGGCAGACCAAGGCCAACGGCTCGATTGGATTAAGCCATTTTCAAAAGTTAAAGACGTCGATTTTACGCTCGGAAACGTGAAGATCAAATGGTTCGAGGACGGCACGCTGAACGTCGCCGCCAATTGCATCGACCGCCATCTCGCGACCCGCGGCGATCAAACCGCGATCATCTGGGAACCCGATGACCCTCAGGATGACGCGCTGCATATCACCTACAAAGAGCTGCATCGCTCTGTCTGTAAGATGGCCAATGTGCTGGAGGGCCTCGGCGTGCGCAAAGGCGACCGGGTTGTCATCTACCTGCCGATGATCCCTGAGGCGGCTTACGCCATGCTCGCCTGCGCACGCATTGGGGCCATTCATTCCATCGTTTTTGCCGGTTTCTCCCCGGACGCTCTTGGGGCGCGGATCAATGGTTGTGACGCGAAAGTTGTCATCACCGCTGATTACGCGCCCCGAGGCGGACGCCAGACGCCACTGAAATCCAACACCGACGCGGCCCTTTTGCACTGCAAGGACAGCGTGAAATGCCTCGTCGTGAAGCGCACCGGCGGCCAGACCACCTGGACCGATCGTGACTACGATTACAATGAACTGGCGCTGGAGGCGGATGACCATTCGGCCCCGGTGGAGATGAATGCCGAGGACCCGCTCTTCATTCTCTACACCTCCGGCTCCACTGGTCAGCCCAAGGGCGTCGTGCACACGACCGGCGGTTATCTGACCTATGCCGCCATGACCCATGAGATGGTTTTCGACTATCACGACGGCGATGTTTTCTGGTGTACCGCCGATGTCGGCTGGGTGACCGGCCACAGCTATATCGTCTACGGACCGCTCGCCAATGGTGCGACCACGGTGATGTTTGAAGGCGTGCCGACCTACCCGGATGCTTCCCGCTTCTGGGCGGTCTGCGAAAAGCATAAGGTCAATCAGTTCTACACGGCTCCGACCGCCATTCGCGCCCTGATGGGGCAAGGCAATGAGTTCGTCGAGAAGCACGATCTGAGCGATCTGCGCGTGCTCGGCACCGTGGGCGAACCGATCAACCCAGAAGCCTGGAACTGGTACAACGAGGTCGTCGGCAAGGGGAACTGTCCCATCGTTGACACCTGGTGGCAAACGGAGACCGGCGGTCATCTGATGACGCCATTGCCGTTCGCGACGAAGCTGAAACCGGGCTCCGCCCAGCAACCGTTCTTTGGCATCGTGCCGAAAGTGCTCGATCCGCAATCGGGTGAAGAGATCACCACGACAGAGGCCGAGGGCGTGCTGGTCATCGCCGATAGCTGGCCCGGTCAGATGCGCACCGTCTGGGGCGATCATGAGCGGTTCGAGAAGACCTATTTCTCCGACTACAAGGGTTACTATTTCACCGGCGATGGCTGTCGCCGAGATGCCGATGGCGATTACTGGATCACCGGTCGCGTGGATGACGTCATCAACGTCTCTGGCCACCGGATGGGCACCGCCGAGGTGGAAAGCGCGCTTGTGGCCCATGCCAAAGTCGCCGAAGCCGCCGTGGTGGGGTATCCGCACGACGTCAAAGGGCAGGGCATCTACGCCTATGTCACCCTGATGAATGGTGAGGAGCCCTCCGATGAGTTGCGCAAGGAGCTTGAGGTCTGGGTCCGCACCGAGATTGGCCCGATTGCCAAACCCGATCTGATCCAATGGGCTCCGGGACTTCCGAAGACTCGCTCCGGCAAGATCATGCGCCGCATCCTGCGCAAGATTGCTGAGGATGATTTCGCCACGCTTGGCGACACCTCGACGCTCGCGGAACCTGCCGTGGTCGATGATCTGATCGACAACCGCATGAACCGGAAGGACGCGTGATGGACGGAGGAAATCAACCTAATATCGCACCCGTTCTGATCCTTCTGGGCCCTCCGGGTGCCGGTAAAGGCACGCAAGCTCGGATGCTGGAAGAGAAGTTCGGGCTGGTGCAGCTCTCCACCGGGGACCTTTTGCGCGCCGCTGTTGCGGCGGGCACAGAAGCTGGGCTGCAAGCCAAAGAGGTGATGGAAGCCGGGGGGCTGGTCAGCGACGAAATCGTACTGGCGATCCTCAGCGACCGGCTGGAAGAGCCTGATTGCGCCAACGGTGTCGTTCTTGACGGGTTTCCGCGCACGACCGGTCAGGCGGAGGCGCTCGACAAACTGCTCTTCACCAAGGGTCAGGCCGTGAATGCGGCGATCTCTCTCGAAGTGGACGACGTGAAGATGGTCTTCCGCGTCACCGGGCGCTTCACCTGCGGCGCCTGTGGCGAGGGGTATCACGAGACGTTCAAGCCGCCGAAGGTGGAGGGCATCTGCGATGTGTGTGGCGCGCAGGACATGAAGCGTCGCGCTGATGACAACGCCAAGACGGTGATGTCGCGGCTTGATGCGTATCACGCCCAAACCGCGCCCCTGCTTGCCTACTACGCTGAGCGCGGCGCGCTCAAGAAGGTCGATGCGATGGGCGATATCGGGGCCATCGCAGGGGCGCTTTCAAAAATTGCCGAGCGGCTAACGGCCTAAGACGAAATTCAAAAAAGGAGGAGCGCCATCATGGCGGATCAAACCACAACAACGAAAGCGGCGGAGGACGCCGGCGGCTATTGGTCCGCCAATATCCGTATCATCACTGTTTGTCTTATCATCTGGGCGCTCGTGTCCTTCGGCTTCGGTATTCTGCTGCGTCCGATGCTCGCAGGTATCGGCGTCGGGGGGACCGATCTTGGCTTCTGGTTCGCCCAGCAAGGCTCGATCCTCGTCTTCCTGGCGCTGATCTTTTTCTACGCCTGGCGGATGAACAGACTCGACAGTGAATTTGGCGTAGAGGAGGACTGATCTGATGGACCAGTTTACGATTAACCTGCTGTTTGTGGGCGCCTCTTTCGCGCTTTACATCGGCATCGCGGTCTGGGCCCGGGCGGGTTCGACCTCTGAGTTCTATGCCGCGGGCCGGGGGGTTCACCCGGTCACCAACGGTATGGCCACGGCGGCGGACTGGATGTCGGCGGCCTCGTTCATCTCGATGGCGGGCCTCATTGCCTTCACCGGCTATGACAACTCGACCTTCCTGATGGGCTGGACCGGCGGTTACGTGCTTCTTGCCCTGCTTCTGGCACCTTACCTGCGCAAGTTCGGCAAGTTCACCGTCTCCGAGTTCATCGGTGACCGGTTCTACTCGCCGACCGCGCGGATGGTGGCGGTGATCTGCCTGATCGTCGCCTCGGTCACTTACGTGATCGGTCAGATGACCGGCGTGGGCGTGGCCTTTGGTCGGTTCCTGGAGATCTCCAACACCGCAGGTCTTCTGATCGGTGCCTGTGTCGTCTTCGCCTATGCGGTGTTCGGCGGCATGAAGGGTGTGACCTACACGCAGGTTGCGCAATATTGCGTGCTGATCACCGCCTACACGATCCCCGCGATCTTCATCTCGCTGCAACTGACCGGCACGCCGATCCCGGCACTGGGCCTGTTCTCCGAGGTCGCGACAACCGGGGCCGAGGGTAGCGTTTACCTGCTGACCAAGCTCGACGAGATCGTCACCGATCTGGGCTTTGCCAGCTACACCGAGGCGCATAAGGACAACCTCAACATGGTGCTCTTCACGCTGTCGCTGATGATCGGTACCGCCGGTCTTCCGCACGTGATCATGCGTTTCTTCACCGTGCCGAAGGTCTCTGACGCCCGCTGGTCCGCTGGCTGGACGCTGGTCTTCATCGCGCTTCTCTACCTGACGGCACCTGCCGTGGGGGCGATGGCGCGGCTCAACATCACCGAGCTGATGTGGCCCAATGGCACGTCTGGTGAGGCTGTCTCTGTCGAGATGATCGAGACGGATGAGAAGTATGACTGGATGCTGACTTGGCAGAAAACCGGTCTTCTCGATTGGGAAGACAAGAACGGCGACGGCAAAATCCAGTACTACAACGACAAGTCTGACGCGATGGCCGAAAAGGCTGCAGCGAATGGCTGGGAAGGCAATGAGCTGACCAAGTTCAACCGCGATATCCTGGTGCTGGCCAATCCCGAGATTGCCAACCTGCCGGGTTGGGTGATCGGTCTGGTGGCTGCCGGTGGTCTTGCCGCTGCGCTGTCCACGGCGGCCGGTCTGTTGCTCGCGATTTCCTCGGCTGTGTCACACGACCTTCTGAAAGGTCAGCTGACGCCGAACATGTCGGAGAAAGCGGAGCTGCTATCAGCGCGGATATCCATGGCCGTGGCCATTGTGGTCGCCACAATCCTCGGGCTCAATCCGCCGGGATTTGCGGCGCAAACCGTGGCCTTGGCCTTCGGACTTGCGGCAGCTTCGATCTTCCCGGCGCTTATGATGGGCATCTTCTCCAAGCGGGTGAACAACACCGGCGCGGTTGCAGGGATGCTGGCCGGTCTGCTCTTCACGCTGGTCTACATCTTCCTGCACAAGGGGTGGCTCTTCATCGCGGGCACCAACTCCTTCCCGGATACGGTTGACGGATCGCTCTTCGGCATCCAATCCACCGCAATCGGAGCCGTGGGTGCGCTGATCAACTTCGCGGTGGCCTATATTGTGTCGATGTCGACGCAAGACACGCCGCAGGAGATCAAGGACCTCGTCGAAAGCGTTCGTGTGCCGGCTGGCGCAGGCGCTGCGGTCGACCACTAAACCAATCGAGGCCAGCGGCAGTTTGACCGCTGGCCTCGCCCTTTCAGATTTCCCAAAGTGCGGCGAGCCTTGATTGCAGGACATCTTCATGACCGACGACGCGCTCTCTTTCCTGCCCCATCTCCACCCCTATGACGCACTCCCCGAGGGTGTTTTTGTCGATATGGTGCGCAAGACCAAATGGGTCGAAGTTGCCAAGGGCGAGGATATCTATCGCTTCGGAGAACCCCTCGACGGGCTCTATGTGATCGCCAGCGGCGAGGTGTCGGTGCGCGATGAGAACGGCAACCAGGTGTCTGTCCTGCATCGCGAAAACTCCTTTGGCGAGCGCGGCTTGTTGAAATCCGGCCTGGCGGCGACGTCAGCGCAAGCGACAGAGGACAGCCGCCTGATCTGCATCCCTCCGGCTGTGTTTCACAAGCTGCGGGCGGAGGTCGAACCCTTCCGTCGGTTCTTTGATCGCTCTCGATCCGATGACGACAAGAGCGCCGCGCGGGCCTTCGATCTGACAAGCATTCGGGTAGAGACGCTGATGGTCCCCGACCCCGTCACCTGCGCACCCGATCTGAGCATTCAGGAGGCCGCTCGCACAATGCGCGACAAGCGGATTTCCTGTCTCTGTGTGGTTGAGGCGGACGCGCTGGTCGGTATTCTCACTGTGCGTGATCTCTCGGGCAAAGCACTAGCGGAAGGTCTGCCCCATGACACGACCGTGGCGGATGTGATGACCAAAGACCCGCGCACGCTGCCGCCGTCGGCCATCGGATCGGACGTGTTGCACCAGATGATGGAATACCGGCTTGGCCATCTGCCCATCGTCGCAGGTGGGCAATTGGTGGGCATTGTCACGCAGACCGATCTGACCCGCGCCCAAGCCTCCAATACGGCGGGGTTCGTCTCAGAGGCGGCGCGCGCGAAGACGGTGGAGGCACTCGCCGAGGTGACCGGGCGCATTCCGAACCTGCTGGTGCAACTTGTGGCCGCCGGGAACCGCCATGATGTGGTCACCCGGATGGTCACCGACATCGCGGATGTGGTCACCCGGCGGTTGCTGAAACTGGCGGAGGAGAAATTCGGACCGCCACCGGCGCGATATTGCTGGCTCGCTTGCGGCTCTCAGGGGCGGCAGGAACAGACCGGGGTCTCTGATCAGGACAATTGCCTGATCCTCGAAGACGGGCTCAGCGAGACCGATCTGGCCTATTTCGACCCGTTTGCGCAATTCGTCAGCGACGGGCTCGATGCCTGCGGCTATATCTATTGCCCTGGCGACATGATGGCGACCAATCCGCGGTGGCGGCAGCCGATCTCGGTCTGGCGCGAGTATTTCCAGCACTGGATCAAGAACCCCAGCAAGGAGGCGCAGATGCTCGCCTCGGTGATGTTCGATCTGCGCCCGATTGGCGGCGATGCCGCGCTGTTCGAAGGCCTGCAGGCGGAGACGCTGGAGGCGGCCGCCGGGAACTCGATTTTCACCGCGCATATGGCGAGCAATGCCCTGACCCACCAGACCCCGCTTGGTCTCTTGAAAGGGTTGGCGACGATCCGTTCCGGCGAGAACCGCAATACGATTGACATGAAGCTGAATGGCGTGGTGCCGGTGGTCGATCTGGGCCGGATGTATGCGCTGCAGGGCAAACTCGATGTAGTCAATACCCGCGCCCGTGTGGAGGCGGCTGTGGCGGGTGGCATCATCTCATCAAGCGGCGGGCAGGACCTGCTCGACGCCTATGATCTGGTCGCGGAGACCCGGCTTGAGCATCAGGCCAGACAGATCAAACAGGGCAAGGCACCGGACAACTTCCTGCCGCCCGCCGATCTGTCCGCCTTCGAACGCAGCCATCTGCGCGATGCGTTCGTGGTGATCAAGACGATGCAATCGGCGCTGATGCAGGGGCGCGGCGTGCTGGGGTAGGAGCGCACATCAAGGGGAGGAGGACCCCATGTTGTTTGAATTGATCGGGACCTTCGTTGCGGGCGGCGTGGCGGCGCTGGCCTTCTGGGCGCTGAACCGCACTTTGGGCGGGCGGCTGCCCTCCTGGCTGATGCCGGTCTCTGCCGGCGCGGCCATGCTGGCGGCGACAATTTCCAGCGAATACAACTGGTTCGACCGCACCAAGGCGACGATGCCGGACGGCATGGTGGTCGCGCAATCCATCGAGGACACGGCCTTCTACCGGCCCTGGACCTATGCCAAACCCTTCGTCTCACGCTTCGTGGCGGTCGATCAGGCGAGCATCCGCAGCCATGCCGACCATCCCGATCAGCGCATCGTCGATCTGGTCTTCTATGGCCGCTGGACCCGCACCGCGAAAGTGCCGATGCTGTTTGACTGCGCCAATGCGAAGCGGGCCGATATCGTCGATGGGGTCGACTTCAAGGCGGATGGGTCGGTGGAGAATGCCGACTGGCGCGACCTGCCCGCCGATGATCCGATCCTGATCGCGGCCTGCGAGGAGGTGTGAGATGACCGATCTCAGCCTGCGTCTGCGGATCTTCCTGTTCTTCTGCCTGATCGGCCTCGGCGGGTTTGCCATCGTGCTGGTTGCGATCTGGCTTGGCTATCGGCAACTCGACAGCCCAAATGCGCTTTCTGCCTTCATCACCGTCGCGACTGTCTCGGGTTTTGGCATCCTGGCGCTCGCGACATTCGTTTGGCGGCTCTTTGACGAGAATGTCAGCAAGCCCATCGAGGCACTGGCCGCGGCATTCCGTGTTCGTGCAGATGCTGATATCGACCCGGCCATGGACGCCAATATTGCGAAATACCTGGGCGACCTCGCACCCGCGGCCTCCGCGATCAACCAGAGGCTCGGCGAAGCATCACAAGTGACCGCTGAGACAGTCGCCCAGAAGACTGCCCGGCTGGAACGCCAGCGCGCCCAACTCCTCCAAATTCTGTCGGACATACCGATTGCCGTGATCGTCGCCACGCAAGACCATCAGATCGTGCTCTACGACGGTCAGGCCGCCGATTTGATGGAGCGGGAAGCGCCGATGCGGCTGAATTGTTCGGTTTTCGATTACCTGAACGCGGATGCGATCCATGACGCGCTGTCAAAAATGGGGGCGGACGGGGCAACGCGTCGGGAGATCGCAGTCAAAGGTCGATCCGGCGACACCTATTCCGGCCATATCCGTTTGTTTGGCGAAAGTTCAGGCTACACGCTGATGCTGCAACCGCTCGATCCCGATGCCGAGCGACCGCTGGTCTATGATTTCGACCTGCTCGATAGGAGCCAGCCGACAGACCTCAACACAGCGGCGCTGCACGATCTGACATTTGTGGTCTTTGACAGCGAAACCACGGGCCTCAACCCCGAGCAGGACGAGGTCGTACAACTCGGCGCTGTGCGGATCGTGAACGGCAAGATCATCGACACCGAAGTCTTCGATACATTGGTTAATCCTGGCAGACCGATCCCTGCCGCATCCACCAAGGTCCACCAGATCGATGACTCGATGGTGGCAGATGCTCCGACGTTTGGGACCGTTTGTCAGAGGTTTCATACCTTTTCGCAAAACTCGGTCATCATCGCCCACAACGCGCCGTTTGACATGGCGTTCTTGCACCGCGGTACTGCGCAGATGGACCATCGGTTCGACAATCCAATTCTTGATACGGTTCATCTCTCTGCGATCATTTTTGGGGGTTCGGCGGAGCACACGCTTGATGCGATCAGCAAACGTCTTTCAATTGATATCCCCGTTGAGCAGCGTCACACCGCCCTCGGCGATGCCCTCGCTACCGCACGCGTGTTCGTTGCAATGCTACCGATCCTGAAAGCCAGGGGCCTGAGCACGCTTGGCGAGGTGCAGAGCGAGATGCAAAAGCACAGCCGTATATTGAAGGTTCAAGAGCAGATTTGAGGCGAATGGGTAACGCCAATGTTCTACCGCTGATCGCCTTCGCGCCGGTGCGGGTGATCCGGCGGCGGATCGTCAATTGTCTTCTTCGCCTTGCGAAGTGCCAGTTCTTCCAACCTCGCGCCGTTGATTGAGCATTGATAGATCAGGTTATCCAAAACCAACCGAACCCAAATGCGTATCAGGTTCTGCGGGATCCGATTTGTCCCAAACAGTTTGTCTTCTTCGGAGATATTCATTGGTCCCTCTGTTTCCCGCCAGATTGCCTCAGCGAGCAATACTTCGCGCGTAGAGACGGGAGCGCCCTGCGCCCCCGTCCCAGCTCGCGCGTTTGCGTTGCGTTATTCGTTCGGTGTTGTTGCGCCTTCGGTTTGGATGGAGAGCCCCATGGTCACCAGCGAGACGCCCGCAAAATTGAAGTTCACCCCAACCAGCGTTCCGAGCAGCAACAGCGACGTTCCGTTCACAATTCCGACCAGGACAATGCCACCGAGCAGAATCGACAATGCGCCGGAAGCCACCATCATCCCCCAGGGTTTGTCCGCGCGGGCCTGAATGGCCAGGACGATCCTCAGCACGCCCTCCGCAACAAAGGTTGCGCCAAGAACGAGCGTCAGTGCGAGAACGCCGCCGAGCGGATCAAACAACAGAACGAGGCCAGCCACGACATGCAGGATGCCGATGGCCAAGGACCAAAAGAACCCCTTCCAATCCTTCTCCATAAAGGCATGGATGGTGGCGACGATCCCGCCGCTAAAAAATGCGGCGCCGAGGAAGGTTTCAACAGCGAGCGTCGAAAGCAATGGGAAGGCGATTGCAGAAATGCCCACCATCACCATAAGGGCGCCCAAAACAATGAGCCAAACCGGTCGGGCTTGCCCTATGGCGTCGCCCTCCAAAAACGGTGCGTCAGCGACGGCTTCAGCGTGCGAATGTGTCATGACATCCTCCCTTTCTTGAGCTGAGTTACGCGATGGATTTGTCGAGATGTTCCCGATATGCGGCGACTGCGGCGTGCAGGGCTTCCCAGTGGCTTTTTGCCTGATCGTGCACCTCGGTGACTGCATCTTCGCCCTCTTTGTGCAGGCGATCCGCAAAATCGGTCACCTTGTCCTGTGCTTCTTTAAGGTCGGATTGCAGCTTTGCGACTTGCTCTTTGGTCCAGTGATCCGTCGCATCGCCTGCGTCCTGGATCTTCTTCTCGAAGGCCTTCAACTCGTCCTCAACGCGGGCGTAGTCGTCTTTGGCTTTCTGTACGAAATCGGAAAATGAAGTCATGGTCTTGTCCTTTCATGGGTATGGGTTGTGTTAGGCTGGCATAAGTGCCGTGATCGGACCCTCGCAAAACCCGTGAAGGTGCCAGAGTGAGTCACGGTGAACTGCGAAGGTTATCTTGCGGTGGAGGAACGCATCTGAGAGACCCGCCAAAAGGAGGAGGCGATGCTCGCTGAAGTCAGCTCAGCCATTGATCCGCGCGCGATTGAGGAACAGCTGAATCGCATCGTGGCCAGTCCGCATTTTGCGGACACGACCCGGATGAAACGTTTTCTGACCCATCTGGTAAGTGAAGCGTTGTCAGGGCGGTCGGACAGATTGAAAGGCTATGCGCTTGGCATCGATGTCTTTGATAAGCCGGAGGATTTCGATCCCACCATTGACACGATCGTGAGGGTTCAGGCCAACAAAATGCGCAGTCGGCTTGATCTTTATTACGCGCAGGAGGGTCGCGAAGACCCGGTGCGCATCCGTATCCCCAAGGGCTCTTACGCGCCGGTGTTTGAGATTGCATTTGATCCCGACCGTAAGGCGGACACCGATCTTCCCGTTGCCAGCGGTGGGCGTGTGTCCGTGGCGGTTATGCCCTTTGACAACCTTAGCGGCGACCCCGCGCAGGAGTATCTCGCCGATGGCTTCACGGAAGAGGTTATTTCGGCCATCGCCCGGTTTCGCGAGGTCGGCGTTCTCTCGCGCCATGTCACATTTCGTTACCGTGGACGGGCAAGAGATCCGCGTGAAGTCGGCGATGCCCTGAACGTGCAATATCTTGTCGAAGGCAGTGTGCGCCATTGGGATGACAAGCTGCGCGTCACGGCGCAACTGATCAATGCCATGACCGGAGAGCAGGTCTCTGCCGACACCTATGACCGAGATTTGAGCGCCGAGAGCCTCTTTGAAGTGCAAGACGACATCGCTGCACGGATCGCGACAGAGATCGCCGAACCGCATGGGGTCATTCACCGGACGGGCGCGCTGCACCGCCAAGCACAGACCCACACGCTGGATGCGTATCAGTGCCGCTTGCTGGCGACCGAGTATTGGCGCGAACCAACCGCGGAGCGGCATGCAGAGGTTCGAGACCTCCTGGAACGCGCGGTTGAGATTGATCCCAACTACGCGGGCGCTTGGGGTATGCTGGCGATCATCTATGGCGATGAAGTGCGTGGTGGGTTCAACTTTCGAAAGTCACCGCCGCCATTTGACCGCGCCCTTGCCGCCGCGCAGAGATCAGTCGCGCTTGATCCGTTCAATGCAACGGGACAACACGCCCTTTTCCTCACGCATTTCCATCGCGGGGAATTCGAAGGGTTTGAGGATGCCGCAGCGAAGGCCCTGCGCGCCAATCCCAACTACCCGGACATGCTGGCCGACCTTGCAGTCTGTTTCGCTTTGCGAGGCGATCAAACTCAGGCTGAAGCCCTCGTTGCGAAGGCCATCGAACTCAGCCCGGACCCGCCCGGATGGTACCATGCGAGCATGTTCCTTCTGCAGTTTATGGCGGAAGACTACGAGGCCGCTTTGATGTCTGCGCGCCGGATTGGCGATGGCATGTGGAACGGGTCGGAAATATTCGAACTCATGTGCCTTGGGCATTTGGGTGACGTCAGCGGGGTGGAAGAGGCGCTTGAAAGACTGAAATCCAATGTCGATGACGTGAACCGATTTGCCCAAACGCTCTTTGAAATCTGGCATGTTCAGGACGAATTGGCCGACCAGGTTCTGGAGGGGCTTCGGCGCGCGGGTGCGTTGGATTAGGGCTCAGGGAGATGCCTCTTAACCGTGACTCACTCGGGGTCCGCGCCCGGAGCATCTAGGTGTCTCACACGAATTGGACAGCCCAGGGATCATGTCATGCTGAACCTCGCGCAGCGCATCGAGCTTATGCAACTCGCCACGGATATCGCAAAAACAAAGGCCGATTGGTCGGTCGAAAAGCCGAACCGGTTGGAAGATGACGTCATTGCGGTCTTTTCCAAACTGAGACCGTGCGTCGAACAGGGCAGCGCCTTGGACGACACCAGCATGTCGGACGTCAAAACGGCGGTCGATGTGGCCTCGAGTATTGGCGACCTGCTGGAGTGAGGCATCGTTTGAACAGACTCACTCCGTCGCCGTTTCCTTCACTTTGAAAAACACGACGTAGAGTGTCGGAACGATCACCAACGTCAGGACCGTTGCGAAACTCAGACCGAAGATGATGACCACCGCGAGGGATTGGAAGAACGGGTCCCACAGGAGGGGCAGGACACCCAGAACCGTTGTCAGAACGCCCAAGGATACCGGCCTCACGCGACTGACGGCCGCATCGACAACGGCCTGCATGCGCTCCTTCCCATCTCCGATCTGGCTATCGGTCTCGTCGATCAGAACGATGGCATTCTTGATCAACATACCCGTCAGCGAGAGCACACCGAGAATGGCCATGAATTCCAGTGGCGTCTGCGAGATCGCCAGACCCCAGATCACACCGATCAGTGCCAGCGGCACGGTTAGGAAGATGATCAATGGCTGACGGATCGCGTTGAAGAGAAACACGACAACAAGGATCATGGCGCCAAAGCCAAGCGGCATCGTGGCGGCCAGCCCCGCATTGGCTTCGGCGGAATTGCCGAACTCCCCCTTCCATTCAAGCGCGTACCCGGGCGGAAGTGGGATGTCTTCAATCGGGCCGCGAACCTCATCAAAAAGATCACCGGCAAGAACACCCGGTGCATTGTCCGACTGCGCCGTGATGGCCAACTGGCGATTGATCCGTCGCAGGTTTCCGGCCTCGAACACCAGATCGAAGCGGTCCACGACCTGCGATATGGGAATGTAGCCTCCGGCGATCTGGCTATATATCTGCACGTCTCTGAGTGCCGACGTATCGGAGCGCGCGCTTGCGACAGGCCGCATGACGATATCGAGGAGATTGTCACCCTCCCGGAAAGTGCCGATATTCGCCCCGGTCAGATGTTCATAAAGCGCGTTTGAAATCTGGCCTTGCGTAAGGCCGAGCCTGCGGGCGGCTGCATCATTTATCACGGGGCGGATGACCTGAACCTGTTCTCGCCAATCGTCTTTGATCGCGATGGCGCCCGCTTCGGCCATGATCAGTTTCGCTTGCTCGGCCAGTTTGCGCAGGACGGCTGCCTCGGGTCCCAGGAACCGCGCTTCTATCTTCGATCCCCCACCCGGGCCCAGAACAAACTTCCACACTTTTGCCGACGCGTTGGGGAACTCGGTATTGATCCAGGTCTGAAGCTCCGCACGACGATCCTCGATTAGTGCGTAGTTTTCGACGTCCACCAAGAGCTGCCCATAGGACGGGCTGGCATCCTCGCTCTCATAGGTCAGCATGAACCGCGTGTGCCCGCCTCCAACCGTCAGGTTCGTTCCGGTCACGCCAGGTTGCATGCGGATATGCTCGTCGATCATCAGAAGATCGGCTTCTGTTTGCTCGATATCGGTGCCATTGGGCAGGAAGTAATCCACTACAAATTGCGCACGGGTGGAGGATGGGAAGAATCCCGGTGGCACCTGGCTGAACATCGCAATGGCTGACACCAGAAGCCCAACCACAATGGCAATTGTCAGATACCGCGCCCGGATCGCCAGTTTCAGAAAGTTTCGATACCGGCGCAGAACGCCGTTTTCCGCTTTGGTCTCGGCAGTGCCAGGCTTCAGTATCAGGGTGCAAAAGTAAGGCGTCAGCCAGATTGCAACGAGCCAGGAAAACAACAGCGCAATGGCAATTGTCCAAAACAGGCTGCCCGCATATTCGCCGGTGTTGTCAGGTGAGAAGCCGATGGGCGAGAACGCCAGAAACCCCACAATCGTCCCGCCGAGAAGCGGCCATTTTGTCTGCGCTACAACCGATTGGCTGGCATCTGCCGGGCTCTCCCCATTTTGCACCCGCACCAGCGTGCCTTCGACCACGACAATCGCATTGTCGACGAGCATTCCCAAAGCGATGATGAGTGCTCCAAGGGAGATGCGCTGCATGTCCAGCCCATAAAGATACATCCCCATGAGGGTGCCAGCGACTGTCACCAGCAGGATGCCACCCATAAGAAGGCCGGAGCGGAGACCCATGAACACCAGAAGCGTGCCGACGACGATGATCAGTGCGACAGCCACATTCATCACGAAGCCATCGATGGATGTTTTGACGCTCGAGGATTGATCGGAAATGGGAAGCACTTCGATCCCAATGGGTCGCTCGGACGTCAGTGCATCCATGCGAGCTTTCACCGCTTCCCCCATATTGACGACATTGCCGCCGATGGTGTTGGAAATGCCGATGCCGACGGCGGGCCGACCATCGCGGTAGAGCAGGGTCGAGGCGGGGTCCTCTAAGCCACGCGAGATCGTGGCGATGTCCGACAGGCGAAATGACACGCCGGTTTCGGCGTTGGTAATTAGCTGTGCCCCTAGAGCCTCGAGGGATGAAACCGCCGAGCTTGGGCGCAGTTCGAGCCGTGTTTGGCCCGCCACAAGCGAGCCCGCGGGCGAGACAAGGTTCTGCCCCTTCAGAATATCCGCGATCTGACTGGATGCGAGGCCAAGCTCGATCAAGCGGGCGGGGGCATATTCGACGTAGATGACCTCATCCTGCACGCCTGACAGGGTGACCTTGGACACGCCGTCGACCGTGACCAATTCGCGTTGAAGGTCTTTTGCGTATTCGTGCAATTCGCTCAGTGTGTAGCCGTCGCCGACGACTGCGAAATAGAGCGCAAAGACATCGCCGAAATCGTCATAGACTTGGCTGGTGAGCGCGTTTGGCGGCAGATTGGATTGTGCATCATCCACCTTAGCCCGCATCTGCGCGAAACGCTGATAAAGCGCGTCATAGTCTTTGGTGGACGCAATCGTGAATTCGACCGAAACGTTGCTGAGACCGGGTGAGGACACGGATCGCACCTCATCCACGCCCTGCAATTGCTGCAAGGCCGTCTCAATGACTTCCGTCACCTCCTCGGCGACTTCGTCTGCAGTTGCACCGGGGTAGGGGGTGATGACCTGCGCGCTTCGGATGATGAACTCGGGGTCCTCAAACCTCGGCAACGCGGTGTAGGCAAAATAACCAGCGACGAGGATCAGCAATGTGGAAACGGCAGAAATCAGCCGTTTTTCAATGGCAAACCGGGCCAAATCCATGATGTTAGCCCCCGATCTTGTCGACGGGACGGATCACGGTGCCCGGCACAAGTGACGTGATACCGGCCGACACAATCGTATCGCCACTCTCCAGCCCTTCCGTGACTTCGACATCGTTCCCAACGATCTCACCAAGCGTGACCGGGCGTTCGGACACCGCTCCCTGGTCGTCGACGAGCCAGACCTTTGCGGTGCCATCGGCTGCTGCTGCGACAGCGGTTAACGGAACTTTCAGACTGGACTGAGCACCCGGTGCCGACGTTATGACCGTACCGACCATGCCCGGCAGAATTAGCGCGTCTTCCGGCACGTTCACCGCGACCCGACCACGATATGTCTGCGTCCCGGTTTGGGCCTGTACCGAGAACTCCACCGTTTCAGAGGGGAATTCCTGACCCGGCAACGCATCCAATATCACTTTGTTGGTGATGTTTTCAGGGCCACCAGCGGTGAGCTGCGTCACATCCGGTGCCGGCACATCAAAGGACACGTGAATGATCGACAGCGCTTGAAGCAGGGCAACAGACTGACCGGCCTGGATATTGATGAAGTTGTCGACATCGCGCCGCGCAATCACGCCGTCAAAAGGTGCCCGTAATGTCGCGTCAGAGATGCTGTCCTGGACCGCTTTGAGTTGCGCTTGAAGGCCTCGCAGGGCTGCTTCAGCCGATGCGATTTCCTCCGCGCGGGCACCCTCGCGGGTTAGCGAAAGCTCTTCTTCCTTGGCGCGAAGCTCAGCTTGCGCGACGCGCAAGGCGGCTTCATCCTGCTCCAGGGTCACTGCCGATACGGTGCCACGCTGCGCCAGTTCCCGGGACCGCTGAACCTTCTCCAAGGCCTGATCCAGCTGGGCTTGCGTTGCGTCGATTCCGGCCTCCAGCGCAGCGATCTCTTGAGCGCGTGCCCCGGCTTTCAGCGCGTCCAGTTGCGACTGTGCCTGATCAATTGAACTTTGGAGTTGTGCCGCCTGGGTCTCGAGATCGCGAGTGTCCAGTTGTGCAATCACGTCACCGGTGGAAACTTGCTGCGAGGCCCGGATCGGCAACTCCACCAAATTTCCGGAAATCCTGAAAGACAGTTCAAGCTCCTGACTTGGAAGGACAATTCCCGGGTAGCGCCGAACGATATCCGTGCTTTGTTCGGCAACTGTGAACACTTTGGCGGGGCGCGGTGTGTCTTGGGCCCAAACCGGCGTGGCTAATACGCAGATCAACGCCACCAGTCTCTCAATCTGTCTCACCAATCTGACCCCCTGCTTGAAATTGTTGGGGCTACATTGCCGCAATTGCTGAAATATTGAAACGGCAGATTGGTGGGCCTTTCCGCTTTCGCAGGTCACCATTGGCAGCGTTATCTCTTGGGGAACCGATGACGGGAAAGGGGTCGCCCGCGCGAGAGCGCGCACCGGAAGCGCAACTAGTGATCTGATGTTATCGGGAGCTCGATTTCAATGACGGCCCCCGCGTCACTGGCGGCGACCGACAGGTGACCACCGTGATTTTCCATCACTCTTGAGGCAATCGGCAGTCCAAGGCCAGTTCCCGGTCCTGACTTCGCTTGGCTGAAGCGTCCGACCGCCAGAACGCGATCCTCCGGTGCGATGCCAACGCCATCGTCTCTAACGCGAATCTTGGCGCTGCTGGCATTCGCCTCGATATCGAACTCGATCTTCGACAGGCCCGGGCCGCCATGTGTCACGGCATTGGTCAACAGGTTCAGCAGCGCTTCCTGAAGCATGACTTCGTCTCCCCAAATGTGAACCTCCTCGGGTAGGGGGCGCAGAGTGACGTCGATCCCGTTCGCAGTGCTCGAGCTTTGACTTTGGAAGCGCTCGATGACGGTTTCGCATAGCTGCCCCAGTTCCAGGGTTTGACCATTCCGTGTGACGTCAGACCCTTTTGCGCGTTCGAAGGACAAGAGTTGGTTGGTCAGGTGGGTCGCATCTCTCGCGGCTGAAACAAGCTCTGCACTGCGTGATTTCGCGGCCTCGGGCGAGGGGGCGTTTTCCACGGCTTCCGCCAGGGCCAGAACGCCGGCGATGGGGTTGCGAAGCTGGTGCGCGGCATTGGAGATGAACTCGTCCTTCGAACTGATCCGCCGCGCGACGCGGTCCAAAAGCGCGTTGAGCGTCGCCACAATGCCGCGCGCCTCCTCCGGCACGTTGCGTTGGATGGGATCGAGGTCGCTGGGGGTTCGCCTTGCGATGGCCTCTTCAAGGTCCAGCAGGGGCCGAAGCCCCAAACGCACCCCAAACCAAACGATCAGGGCCACGGATATGAGCAGCAGGGAGAGCACCGCGATTGTTCGCGCCACGACGTCGCGCACGAAGGATGCCCGGACCTGCATGTCCTGCCAAACGGAGATCGTAAAAAGCCCTGATACGCCATCAATGGTCGTGGCGTCCTGAAAGCGCAGGACACGCACGTCACGCCCTTGGTAGGTTGCGTTGTAATAGAGCGGCTCTGTCGCGTCGGTTGGCCGCTCGGTCGGTGGGCGTGGCGGTGTTGCATAGCCGGTCACAAAAACCCCGTCCGGGGCGTAGACGTGATAGAAAAGCTCGCCACCCGAGGTGTCACTCACCAGCCTTCGCGTCGCAGAGCTGAGCGCGTCACCGTCTGATATCGCCACGTCCCGCGAGATTGCGAGTGCCGCGGAAAGCAGACCTCGGTCAAAGATTTCGGCGGCGCGCAAGGTTGTGTTGCGGAACTCCCAAGCCGCGGCAATAGCAGCGATCACCAGAAGCGGTGTCAGGATAATGACGATCAGACGCGCACGCAGGGATTGCAGTTTCATACCTCCGGCTCATCTTCAACAAGCAGCTGATACCCAAGGCCGCGCTGCGCTTTGATCGAAACCCCAAAAGGTTTCAGGCGCGATCTGATGCGGGAGATGTAGACTTCCACGACCTTCTCTTCGACATCGGCTCCGACCCCGTAAGCGTGGTCGAGCAGTGCTGTCTTTGACACCAACCTGCCATCCGCGGACAGAAGGCATTCAAAGACCGAAAGCTCGCGACGCGGCATCTCGATCGGATTGTCGCCGTCAAATAGTTGCCGCGCGCCATGGTCAAACTGTAGCGGTCCGATCTCCTGCATCAACCGTTGTGGAATGGCTCGCCGGCGGGACAGGGCCCGGACACGCGCTTCGAGTTCCGCCATCTCGAAAGGCTTGATCAGGTAGTCATCTGCGCCAGCATCCAGCCCGATGACGCGATCTTCCGTCTCCGCCCGTGCGGTCAGCAGAATGACAGGTCGCTGATCCTCCCGGGAGCGCAGCGCCTTCAGCAGGCTCAAGCCGTCTTTGCCCGGCAGGTTGATATCGAGAATGATCAGATCAGAGGCATCATCCTTCAGGAACGCCTCCGCCGCGTCGCCATCATGCAGCAAATCCACCGCATGGCCCGCGTCCTCGAGACGGTAGGCGATGCCCTTCGCAAGGCCGATATTGTCCTCAACAAGCGTGATCCGCATCTTTTTTGGCGTCCGAAAGTTTCACGCAAGGTTCGCAGGTCACGTTTCAGACATCAACCGGGCGCGGACGGCCTGGTGATTCTGTTTCGATCTCTTCTGAGAGGAAGAGGTCCCATCTTAGGGAGGAACATATGTCCATATTCAAAACCACACGCCGTGTGGCTTACAGCCTTGTCGCTGCAGTTGCCGCCACATTCACCACGCAAGCTCAAGCGGACGGTCACACCATCGACCTGTCCGGCAAGACTGTCGAGTGGATCATCCCATTCTCGGAAACCGGTGGCTCCGCCAAATGGGCCAACTTCTATGCGCCACTTCTCTCCGAGGCACTGCCCGGTCAGCCCACCGTCGTCGTGAAATTCATGCCCGGTGCGGGGTCTACCAAAGGCGCGAACTTTTTTCAGGAGCAGAAGTTTGAAGACAGCGAAGGCACGATGATCTTTGGCTCTTCGGGATCCACGCAGTTCCCGTTCCTGCTCGGCGACCCGCGCGTCAAGTACAACTACGCGGACTGGAATGTCGTTCTGGCCTCCGGCACGGGTGGTGTCGCGTACCTGCCGCCTGATCTGGCCGGCAAAATGAACGGTCTCGACGCGTCGCCGCTTCAGGGTGAGGACTTCATCTATGGCTCCCAAGGCGCGACCCGTCTTGACCTTGTGCCCCTTCTGGCATGGGAAATGCTGGGCCTGAATGTTGAGCCTGTCTTTGGCATCAAAGGTCGCGGCGATGGTCGTCTGATGTTTGAGCGTGGTGAGGCCAATATCGACTACCAGACCTCATCCTCGTTCCTCAAAGGCGTCACGCCGCTTGTGGAAGCGGGCACTGCTGTGCCGATGATGAGCTGGGGCGCTTTGGATGACGCCGGCAATATTGTGCGCGACCCGACCTTCCCGGATATGCCGACCTTCAAGGAGGTTTGCGAAGCCACTGCTGGTTGCGAAACCTCCGGCGAGAAATGGGACGCCTGGAAAGCCTTCTTCATCGCCGGGTTCCCCGCCCAGAAGATGGTCTTCCTGCCGAACGGCGCTTCTGAGGCCGCCATCGCGACCTACACAGAAGCCTTTGAAGCGGTGAAAGCGCGCGCTGATTTTGCCGAGATTTCCTCGGGTCGTCTGGGTAAGTACCCGCAGATGACAGGCGCTGAGGCGCAAGGTGCTCTGAAAAGCGGCACGGAAGTGCCCCAAGCGGCCAAGGATTTCGTCGTTGGTTGGCTGGAAGAGCGCTACGGCGTGACCCTCAACTGACTTTGCTTATTGAACGCCCCGTCCTGTCTGGCCGGGGCGTTTTCTTAAGCAAAGACCGGGGGACATCATGGAGATACTGGCCACAGCCTTGCCTGCACTCGGAGACGCGTGGGGCCTGATCCTGCAGCCGATCGTGCTGGGGTATTTGGTCCTCGGCGTTGTGATGGGCCTTTGCATCGGGGTTTTCCCCGGCCTTGGCGGGATCGCGGGCCTCTCGCTGCTTCTGCCCTTCATGTTCGGAATGGACCCGATCCTGGGTCTCGCACTGATGGTGGGGATGGTCGCGGTGGTGCCGACCTCCGACACCTTCGCCTCCGTGCTCATGGGCATCCCGGGATCATCCGCCTCACAAGCGACGGTGCTTGATGGCTTCCCGATGGCCAAACGCGGTCAGGCGGCCCGGGCGCTCTCCGCCGCTTTTGCGTCCTCGCTCTTTGGCGGGCTTGTCGGCGCCTCGTTCCTGACGATTTTCATTCTGGTCGCTCGCCCTGTCGTCCTTGAGTTCCGCACGCCGGAACTCTTAATGATCACGATCTTTGGCCTCTCCATGGTCGGCATCCTCGCGGGTCGCGTTGCGATCAAAGGTCTCGTCGCGGCGGGTCTCGGCATGTTGATCGGGACGATCGGCGAAGGCGCCTCCTCCGGTGATTTGCGCATGTCCTCCTACGACTTCCCCTATCTCACTGATGGGTTGAAACTGGTGATCGTGGGCCTTGGCATCTTCGCGATACCCGAGATCATCTCGCTCCTCCGTCAGGACCGCGCCATCGCCAAAGAGCAATCTCTGGGCGGCGGCTGGCTCGACGGTGTGAAGGACTGGTTCGCCAATATTTGGCTCTCGGTGCGCTGCTCGATCATCGGTGTCGTGGTCGGCGTCATCCCCGGCCTTGGTGGTTCGGTCGTCGACTGGATCGCCTATGGGCATTCGGTGCAAACCACCAAGGACAAGTCGAATTTCGGCAATGGTGAAGTGCGTGGCGTGATCGGGCCTGAGAGTTCCAACAACGCGAAAGAGGGCGGCGGTCTGGTGCCGACACTCCTGTTCGGCATCCCCGGCTCCGGCTCCATGGCGATCTTTATCGGTGCCATCGCCCTGCTTGGCTCCGGTCAGATCGAAGTCGGCCCGGCGATGCTGAAAAACAATCTCGACATCACCTATTCCATTGTCTGGCTGCTGGCGCTTGCCAATGTGGTCGGCACGATGATCTGCATCGCCGCGTCCGGCGGCATCGCGAAACTCACGACGATCCGTTTCGCGCTGCTCGCGCCGTTCCTCTTCATGATCATCAGCTTTGCGGCGTTCCAATCAGGCCAGAACCTGATGGACCTCGTGGCGCTTTTCGCCATCGGTTTCCTCGGCATCCTGATGCGCCGCTTTGACTGGTCGCGGCCCGCTTTCCTCATCGGGTTCGTGCTCTCCAATCCAGCCGAAAACTATGCCAACCAGGCATTGCAAATCGCCCAATCCCGCTTCCGCAAGAGCTTCGAGGAAGGGCTCGATTACATCTTCTCGCCCATCGTCATCGTGCTTTTGATCATCACCGTGATCTCGGTGGTTGTCGGCCTGCGCCAGGCCAAGAACATCATGGCGGAAGGCGACGTGAAGTCCGGCTCCAAGCGCGCGCCGCTCATCTTCCTGCTCGCGGTCACGGGTTACATCGCCTACGCGTTCTATGATGCGGCCTCGATCCCGAGCTTCAGCCGCGACCGCACTTTCCCGATGTTTGTCGCTGGCGTTTGTCTCGTCGGTTGTGCCGTCCTGATCATCCGGATGATGCTGAAGCCCGAGACCGACACGATCTTCGCCGACCGCGAGCGGGAAGGTGATGATGCCGAGGCCACCCACGGTCTCTGGCCGACGCTCGCCTGGTTCGCAGCCCTCCTGATCCTGACCTCGCTTCTGGGTTTCATCCTCGCGCTGGCACTCTTCCTCTTCGCGTTCCTGAAGGTGCGAGCAGGCCTCAGCAACGCCATGGCCGCCGCTTACACTGCCGCGGGCATCGCTTTCATGTGCTTCATGGCGTGGACGCTCAACCGCGACTTCCCGCCGGGGCTTTTGCAGGAATATGTCGACCTGCCTTGGCCGCTGACATGACGCAGACGGCGATCCCGTTCCTCTTTATGCGGGGCGGTACGTCGCGCGGACCTTACTTAAACCGCGCCGACTTGCCGGAGAATCTCGATACGCTTGGGGAGGTCCTAATGGCCATCGTCGGCTCGGGCCATGCGCTGAATATCGACGGCATAGGCGGGGGCGCTGCTGTGACGACCAAAGTCGCGATGCTGTCCCGTTCCGACGATGATTGGGCCGATATCGACTATTTCTTTGCGCAGGTCAGCGTCGAGGACCGCCTTGTCGATTTTAAACCGACTTGCGGCAATATCCTCTCGGGCGTTGGGCCCGCCGCCATCGAGATGGGTCTGATCCCGGCGCGAGATGGCGAGACACCCGTCAACATTCACGCGGTCAATACTGGCGCGAAAGTCGCAGCGATGGTGCAAACGCCTGGCGGAGCGGTCACATATGAGGGCGACACGAGGATTGACGGTGTCCCGGGTGCGGCGGCCCCTGTCGCCCTGCAATTCATGGAAACCGTCGGCGGCGCGACTGGGGCGTTCCTGCCAACCGGCAACCTGATCGACGAAATCGATGGCATAGAGGTCACCTGCATGGATGTCGCGATGCCGATGGTCATCGCGCGTGCAGAGGCGTTTGGCCTGACGGGGTATGAAAGCGCCGAAGAGGTCGACGAAAATCGTGACTTCTTTGCGCGCATGGAGGCTGTTCGTCTGAAAGCCGGCGAAAAAATGGGCATGGGTGATGTCTCCAAATCCGTAACGCCGAAATTCGGTCTCGTCGCTCCGCCGCGGGACGGCGGCACCATCGCCACACGTTATTTCATGCCGTGGCGCACCCACCCGACGATGGCCGTCACGGGCGCGCAGTGCCTGGCATCCTGCGTCCTGACGCCGGGCACGGTCGCAGATGTGGCGGTTCCGAATGAAGCCCCGGCGCGCATCACGCTGGAACATGCTTCCGGCCAGATCGACGTGCTGGTCGACTACGAGATCACGGATGCGGGGTTCACAATCAACTCGGCTGGTCTCGTGCGCACAGCGCGCAAATTGGCCGCCGGAGATGTCTTTGTTCCGGCAGCGGTATGGGTGGGGAATTGACGTCAGCTCGAAATTGTATACTGTGGTATACAATTCTGATGGAGATGATTCATGGCCGATACTTTCGAGAACTGTGTTCTGGCCGCCCGCGCCGAACTCGCCGTCGCCCGCCAGCTTTTGCAGGATGAGATCACCAACTACCCAGGCCCCATCGCGGGCTGCGATGCCCAGTTCAATCATCTGCTTGCAGAGCGTCAGAAGGTGCTCGCAGCGATAAGATCGCTGGATGAGGTCGTCTTCGTCCCGACGCCGCGCTCGCCCACGCCACAGGCAGGTGTCGAGAGCCGATGAAAGTCCACATTCTGGATGACTGGTTCGATACGCTGCGGGGTTTGCCGTGCTTTGCAAAGCTAGCAGATCATGAGGTCACAGTCTGGACCGACCACGAACCTGATCCCATTGCCTTGGCTGCACGGGTCAAGGATGCCGAGGCACTGGTGCTCTTTCGCGAACGCACCAGGATTACAGCCGATCTCCTCGGGCGCCTGCCCAACCTGAAGCTGATCTCCCAACGCAGCGTCTACCCGCATGTCGATGTGGAGGCGTGCACGGCCAATGGCGTGCTCCTGTGCTCCAACATGCATTCGGACACGCCCTCTTACGCTGCCGCTGAGCATACGCTCGCCCTGATCCTCGCCAGCTACCGCCAAATCCCCGATCAGGTCGCATCCATCCGCGCCGGCAAGTGGCAATCCGGCGTCGGGCGCACGCTGCGCGGTCGCACGCTCGGGCTCTACGGCTATGGCCGCATCGCGCGGGCGGTTGCGAGCTATGCCAAGGCCATCGGTATGAAAGTTCAATGGTGGTCGTCAGAGGAAGGCCGGGCCCGGGCCGTCGAAAACGGTGAAACCGTGGCGACGTCGCGCGAGGCGTTCTTCGCCAGTTCTGACATTGTCAGCCTACATGTCCGTCTGAAGCCCACCACCCGGGGGCTTATCACCGCAGATGATCTTGCCGCCATGCAGCCCCGCAGCCTGTTTGTGAACACCTCTCGCTCCGGTCTCGTGGTCGAGGGTGCGCTGGAGGCCGAAATCGCCAAAGGCAGGATTTATGCCGCCGTCGATGTCTTCGATGCCGAGCCTCTGACCGATCCATCGCATCCGCTCCTAACCGCGCCCAACGTCCTGCCGACACCGCATATCGGCTACGTCACCGAGGACGAGCTCGACCTGCAATTCTCCGACATTTTCGACCAGATCAACGCCTATGACGCAGGCGCTCCCATCCACATGATCAACCCAGAGGTTTGGACACAAACATGAGCAAAGTCATCATCGCAGGGTCCGGCAACGCAGCCCTCTGTGCCGGCATCGCCGCGCTTGAGCATGGCGCAGAGGTCTTGATGCTCGAAAAGGCCGATGAAGCTCTCGCGGGCGGCAACACCAAATACACGGCAGGTGCGATGCGCTTTGCCTACAACTCGGGCGAGGACCTGCTGCCGCTGATGCGCAACCCCGACGATCCGCGCATCTCCCGAACGGATTTCGGCAGCTACACCGAAGAAAAATTCGCATCCGATTTGCTTGGGTTCAATGACGGTCGCCCGCTCAGTGTCGAGCAGCAGGTGCTTGTTGCGGAAAGCTATGACGCGCTGAGATGGCTCAGCACACACGACGTCAAATTTGAACCGATCTACTCTCGGCAAAGCTTCGAGAAGGATGGCCGTCACGTCTTCTGGGGTGGCCTGACCCTAGCCGCCGAACATGAGGGCGTTGGTCTTTTTGAACAGGAGCGGGCGGCGTTCAAACGCCTTGGCGGTGACATCCGCTACGAAACCGCCGTGGCCGACTTGATCACCGAGAACGGTCGCGTCACCGGGGTTGTTACCGATGGTCAGGAGAGGCTCGCCGCAGATGCCGTCATTCTCGGCTGTGGAGGCTTCGAGGCCAGCGCCGCGCTGAGGCAGCAGCATATCGGTCCCGATTGGGACCGGGCCAAGGTGCGTGGCACGCCGCATAACACGGGCGACGGGCTTGTGATGGCGACAGCGCTGGGCGCCCAGGAATACGGGTTTTACGGTGGTTGCCACGCGACGCCGATGGACCTCCATATGCCCGATTACGGCAATCTCGATCTGCCCCCAGTGGAGCGCAAAAACTATCGCAAAATCTGTTACTTCCTCGGTGTGATGCTAAACGCCAAAGGCGAGCGGTTCGTTGATGAGGGGATCAACTTCCGTAATTACACCTATGCCCAGTTCGGTGCCGCGATCATGGAACAACCGGGACATTTCGCGTGGCAGGTTTTTGACAGCAAGGTCTTTGATTTGCTCTACGGCGAGTACCATTTCCACGACGCGCATTTCGTTGAAGCTGACACGCTTGAAGCTTTGGTCCCCATGCTTGCGGGGGTCGATCAGGACGCTGCAGCGCAGACTTTGGCAGAGTTTAATGCTGCCGTGGATGAAACGGTTTCGTTCGATCCCACCATTCTGGACGGAAAGGGCACGACTGGCCTCCCACTTGCCAAATCAAACTGGGCGCAAAAACTGGATGAAGGGCCTTTCCGCGCTTATCCCGTCACCGGTGGGATCACATTCACCTACGGGGGCCTCAAAGTGGATGAAACTGGTGCCGTGCTGACGTCGGAGACTAAGCCGATCCCAGGTCTATATGCATGTGGGGAGCTGGTCGGCGGCGTCTTCTACGGCGGTTATCCGGGCGGTTCGGGCCTCACATCTGGGGCGGTCTTCGGCCGCCGTTCGGGACGCGGCGCGGCAGGGGCGCAGTCCGTCGGCGCCTAGCGCCAGGCAACCCGTGCCCTTGCGATCATGGCTGATGACTGACTTGCTGATCTTTCACGATCCGCCCGTCCTCAAGCGTCACGATCCGATCCGAAAGCTCCAGAATGCGGTTGTCATGCGTGACCATGATCGTCGTCGTCCCCCGCTCTTTTCCCAGTGCTTTGAGGGTTTCAACGACGATGCGACCGGAGTCCTTGTCCAGCGCCGCCGTCGGCTCATCCGCAAAGACAACCTCCGGGTTGCCAGCCAGAGCGCGCGCCACGGCGACACGTTGCTTCTGCCCGCCTGACAGATTGGCGGGCAGGTAATCCAACCGATCACCCAGCCCAAACAGCTCCAGCGCGTGATGCGCTGCCGCCCGTTGGCGGTTCCGGTTGCCACGTCCATGCACTTCAAGCCCCATCAGCACGTTCTCGGTTGCGGTCAAGCTTTCATGCAGATTGTGGGCCTGAAAAATGAAGCCGAGCCTGCGGCGCAAGGCTACGGACTGCGCTTCGTTCGCTCCGTTCAGTTCCTCACCCAACAAACGGACGCTGCCGTCCTGAACCTCACGGAGGCACCCCATCAGCGTCAGAAGCGTGGTCTTACCGGAGCCTGATGGCCCCATCAGGATTGTGAGACTGCCTCGCGCGACCTCAAGATTGACATCCCAGATCGCCTGTTTGCGCGCTTCCGCCGAGCCAAACCAATGGTTCAGGCCTTGCACCGCAATCGGACTGACATTCCCCATCAGAATAAATCCGCCGGATCGGCTCCGGCCAGTCGCCGTGTGGCGATCGCACCCGAGATGGCGCACGCGAGAAGCGTTCCGAGAAAGACCGAAAAGGCGCGGGAAAGCTCCATTTCAACCGGCAATCCCGTGGCCGCCGAAAGCCCGTTATAGATGAGGGCTGAGATCACAACGCCCGGCACAAACCCCAGAAACGCCAGAATGATCGCCTCTTCGAAAACGATCCCGAGAAAAAATGGCTGACCATAGCCCATGGCCTTGAACGTGGCGTATTCGCTCAGATGATCTGCCACATCGGTCGACAAGATCTGATAGACGATCACCAGCCCCACCAGAACACCGATCAGAACGCCAAACCCGAATATGATGCCGGTCGGTCTCTCCGTCGTCTGATATTGCTGGTCAGCTTCGGCGGCACCCAGCAGAGTGTCGATCTTCACGGTTTCGGGCAGCGCCATTCGCAATCTCTCGACGACAACATGCGGGTCGATACCGTCCTCGACAGTGATCAAGATGTGGTTTGGTGCGGCGGCGCTGCGGTTCGGAAAGAGCCGCAAAAAGGTCTGATCCGATGCAATCAGTGTACCATCCGCCGAGAACCCGCCGCCCATCGACAGCGTGCCAATGGCAGACAGCGTTCGGCCATTGGCCTCAAACCGGTAAGCGCTGCCTTGCTCAATACCGGCAAGATCGCCGGAAGAGACACCGCGTGTCGCCGTATCGATGAGTACTGTGCCCTCCAGTTGCAGCCGCCCAACCGTCTCATCAAGCGGAGGCTGAAATATCTCAGGGCGTTCCGGATCAAGACCGAACGTCTGAAGTGTTGAGGTGCTTCCGTTCTGCTGCAACCACTCGATATTGCCGATCCATAGCGGCGTGGCATCGCGAACCCCCGCGACGCCGAGCGCTTCAAAGCCCCGGACCCGGGCGATATTGCTACCATCTGTGAGCGTGTTTGCATCGGAAGATGACATCAGGATATCGGCGCGAAAGAGAGCGTAGGGCGCGGTGATCGTTCCATTCAGCGCGCCTAGAATGCCAAGTTGCACGAACACCAGTACGTTCGCGAAAGCGACGCCCGCCAGCGCCGCGAAGAGGCGGCTCCTATTGTGCGAGAGCTGCATCCAGCCAATGGGAAGGCGGCCGAAAAGCTTGGCCAAGATCCACGTCATTCTGCCCGGCCTGCATCGATGCGGGCGACAACCTGGAGATTGGTGAAACGGGCGGCAGCAGCGGAGGCCTCCGCGTCCAATGCGATGATCACGTCAACGACCCTTGCGTCGGTGTTGGCCGCTGGATCGTCAGAGGTGATGGACTGGCGACCGATCTCAAGCCCAATTGCGGTGACCTCGCCGGACAGCGGGAGCCGCAGCGCATCAGCCGAGATCGTGGCTGGATCACCGACGGCCACGCGACCGATCAGTGTCTGGTAGACCTCGGCTTCGACGGTCATCTGTGTTGTGTCGCCCAGGTCCAGAATGCCCTCTGATCCCGGGCGTTCACCCGCACGAACATGAATATCGAGAACAGTGCCTGCGCTGGGCGCACGGACAAAGGCCTTCTCAAGATCGCGCTCTGCTTGGGCCAACGTGGCCTTCGCAGCCGCGACATTTGCTTCGGCCAAAGCGATGTCGGCCTGGGTGGTGCCGGAGCCTGGCGCGTATCGTGACAGCGTCGCTTCGGCGCGCTCGACATCACGGGCCGCCTCCTGCGCCCGCGCAACGGCTTGGTCCAGCACAGATCGGGTCGTCACGCCACGTTCTAGAAGAGCGGTTGTGCGGTCGAGTTCGGCGGCTGCCGCAGCTTCCGTCGCCATGGCTCGGGCCAGCGAGGCCTCCGCCTCGGACCGGCTGGCGCGAATGGTCTCGCGGGTCTGGAGCAGGGCGGCTTCCGAAACGGCAAGATTGGCGTGTGCGGTTGCGATAGCGCCCTCAAGCTGAGACCGGCTGTCCATGATCGCAAGTACATCGCCGTCCGACACCAGGTCACCGACCCCAACCTCAAGCCGCGCGATCCGGGCATCGCCCGATCCAAACGGGGGTGAGACCGTCACGACATCGCCCTTCGGGATGATCCGACCGAGCGCGACCACATCCCCCTCGCTGACGACCGCGACTTCCTCGCGGGAGGTGACCTGCTGAATGGCGACCGCAATCGGCGTGTCGGTGCCGCCGCCAGGCTCCAGGCCAAAGGTGCGAAACACCGCCTGCAGGCCCGGTGGCTGGAAGTAGAGGCCGACTACTCCCCCGGCAAACAAAACGGCGAAAAAGAGCGGCACCAGCAGCAATCGGGCGCGTCCGGAGGTCTTCTTGGGCCGAGCTCGCCCCTGCTCCGACGTACCATTGTCTTCAAGGGGCAGTCGCGCGTTTTCTGGTGTATCGGTCGACACAGGCGACACTCCGAATTGATCCTTAATGACACTTATGTCATTAATTTGGACACAGCAAGGGGGCTGGATGACAGAGCACGACGGCAAACCTCGGCAGCGGCGCAAGGAAGCGCGGCCGGAAGAAATCCGGCGTGCCGCGCTGGAAGAACTGGCGGAGAAAGGGATCGCCGGGAGTACACTGGGCGGTATTGCGCGCCGCGCCGGGATTTCGCGAACCACCGTCTATCTCTATTTCGAAACCAAGCAGGACATTTTCGAAGCGGTCGCACGCGACACTGTTGAGCGTACAATTGACGATGCGGCTTCGATGATGGCGGGTTTCGAGGGTCCGTTCGAGCAGATTTTCACCAATGTCATCGACCGTATCTACGGCCAATTGGTCGATGGTGATGCTTCTGTGATCCTGCGCGCGCTTGTGTCCGAGGGGCGTGAGCAATCCGAGATCGTCGAATTCTACCATCGCGAGATTTTTGCCAAGGGAGAAGCGACCATGCGTAAGATGATCGCGATGGGCGTTGCGCGTGGGGAGCTTGTGTCGAGCGCTGCTGAGATTGATCCGCGCATCCTCATGTCACCTGCGATATTTGCCGGCATCTGGAGCTTGGTCTTTGGCAACATCGAGGCCATCGACCTGGAGCGCTTTAAACGAGATCATGTGTCATTGGTACTGCACGGCATCCTGAAGAGCGGCTAAGCCAACAAAAAAGCCCGCGCTGGACGTTACTCAGCGCGGGCAAATCAACAGGCTCGGGAGGTTAGCCTGTTGAACCGACAAAATGCGTGTCGCCCAGTGGGACGAGAACTTCGTCACCAACCGAGGCGGCATAGCCGTCATTGACGAGACCCATGACACCAGCCTTCGCAGGATCTTCATTCCCCACAAGCCAAACCAGCGAGAACGTGATGGAGCCATCATCGGGCAGGACCGGGAAATTCACGTCAAGCGTGCCTTCGAAATTTGCGGGGACCTCGACATCCGCCGAAATCTCCTGATCCTGAGCAACGACTTGGTCCTCGAATGCGAAATCCAGATCGCCAACCGACATGCCGATCTTGCTGCCGACCGGCACGTTGCGGCTTCGCGCAATGAAGCGGAATTTCGCAGGCCTGTCGTCGTTGTTGTAGAACACCAACGGCTCTTCTCCTGTCTGGGACACATTCAGATTATGCCAGCCAGCCGCGCCGTTATAGGTGATCCAGTGCGTCGAGCTCGTATTGTTCCAGTGGGTCCCGCTGATCGATGCCGGGTCGTTTGCGAAAAACTCGGTCTGAGCGCAGACAATCAGGCAGTAGTGACCCGCGCCGGTGGGTTCAAATCCGAAGGAGGTATCGCAGGCCGCGCGCTCTCCCGGACGAATGACGTTGCGGTCATTGATGTTGACCAAATCCGCCGTTTGCTTCGTGCCAGTGTAGGTGAAGAGTTGGGTCCACGAACTGGGTGGCTGGTTGAAGCCGTTGGAGGTGTAGTAGATCTTGATCTTTCCCTGCTTGATCGGCACTTGCAGGTTCTTGTTCTGCGCCCGCCCGTAAGTGTTGTTCTTCAGACCCGGCTGCGGTCCCCACGTGGTTTGGTTCCACTTGGTGATCATGTCATAGGGATCAAGCGTGGTAAGTCCGCTGACCAACACGTCGGGGCTGGCGGTATAGGACCCCGTTTTGGGAATAAGGCCATCGTTCGACGTGTTTCCGC
This sequence comes from Paracoccaceae bacterium, assembly GCA_028284705.1. Lineage (GTDB taxonomy): Bacteria > Pseudomonadota > Alphaproteobacteria > Rhodobacterales > Rhodobacteraceae > Litoreibacter. Next base: position 95,418 of record JANQRE010000014.1, read on the forward strand.
GCACCAGCATGCCATACCAAAGCCGATAGGCGTTTTTGGCTGCTCGCAGGCAATCGGATTTGTTGATGCCGGTCGCCGCGTTCATGTAGTCCGCCAGAAGATCGGCATCCATCTGCAGCTTGTCGTTACTCCAGAACGTATCGCCGTAGAGATTGCCGATAATGGCTGCCAACAGGTTGAGATCACCGGGCGGGGGCAGGCGACGCCAAAGGGTTTTCAACGCCGTCTGGGCGTTATCTCCCTGATTGAAAGACTTCAGGCCAAGGTCCCAATATTGCTGATCTGGGGCCGTGGTTACCTCTGTTACAACATGCATATTCATGGGGTTTCTCCTAAATTCCTCCGATACCGGCGTGGAACCGGCATCGGAGTGGATTTGTGTAGCTATGACTTTCTGAAATGGCCCTGATCCCGGCCACTCACTTCCGGGATCAGGCTTGAAATCTCTCAGATCAGCATTTGCCGAAGGATTTCGATACGATGACCTTGCCGGCGACACTGATGGTCACGCGGACGCCGGTGGGAATGCCCCAGGTCGTGCAGATGTGCAGGCAAGCTTCCGCGGCTGTGCCGTCGGGGATGATCTTTGGGATCGGGAAGCAGTATTTGCCAAACCCGAGCGGCAAATTCAGGCAGACCTTGCCATTCTCGACGGTGACGGAAATACATCCGGCTGCAAGCGCCAGGTGACCGTCTTCGCCAGGGCTTACGGCGCTGGCGTCGATGTTGCCTTTATAGTGACCGCGAGCCGCTTCAAGGGCTGCTTCAATGGATTTGTCGTCAAAGTTGTGAACTGTATCGGCCAATTTTAATCTCCATGTCCAAATGTGTTCAGGTTATTCGGCGCAACGCCGATTGAGTTTTGCGATCAGGGAAATTGCCGATCGCATCAGCAGCGTGGCTCAAACCGGATCAAACGTCCTGAAATCGACACGAAACTAATCCGAAAACGGATCGCACTCTCTCCGCATCCGGCTGTGCGTGAGAGCCAAGATTTAGGAAATTCTTCAGAAGGATTTCAGGACTCCGGCCTTGCCGATGGGCAGCAATGGACAGTGACAAACAGGCCCTCATATGAGCGTAGGCCAATCAAACTCTTCAGTCTGCTATGCTGACGTCACGGGCATGTCATGGAGATGCAGAGGGACCAAGAAGCCGACATGGAGTTTAGTGTGGACCGAGTGACTGACATACAGGTCTTTCCATATTTCGGCTCCGTCTCGCTTGAAGTGTCCCCATGTCTTTCTGCAACGGATGGCAGCTATGCTCGCGGCGGTGTGGAAGTCATGGCGTATGAGGCTTTGAATGTTGAAGGCACATTCGTCGATGTCGGTTTGCAGGCTGGCGCCACCTATGTCGCGGCCTGCAAGAACGACGCAGGTGTGCCAATTCAGACCCACTGGATGTATTGTACCCAGGTTGCCCCTGATCCCGCTTTCGGGATTTCCCGAAATCACCGCGTTCCCGGCATATATGCACCGGCGCCGTTCCTCGACACATCTCTCTTCGTGTCTCTCGAGCCCTTGCGTGACATTGTCGGGGTGGATGCCCAGCGACCAACTGATCTGGGCGTCTCAGAGTTCAAACTCAGCAATACAGGTGACCTGATCGCAACGGCATTTGGCGCGCCGCACGCTTTGGGTATTCGGATCGAAGACCCCTTTCTACCACCGCATTTTCTCACAGGAGCCCGCAATCTCAGCATTTTGGCAAAGTCTGGGCGCACGGGTCAGTCCTTCGGATTGACCGGTCTGAAATGCGTATCCGCCAGCAGTCCCGCCATCTTTATTCAAGAGGACGGACAATGATCGCGGTATCGTCCAATCCTTATCCAACCGCGCATGAGCTTTCCGCGCGTGCGATCTCCGGCTTTTGTCCTACGCCAAATTCGGTACATAATAGGGCGTTGTATTCGATTGGTTCAAAAAGCCATTTTTTCGTTGATTGCCGCCGCGCTTTTCTCAATTCCAAATTGGAGGGCGCTAACGCGGACTTGGGGGATGAGTTCTGCGTGACAGCTGAGAATGACATCGGCCGGAAGATTGCGCTCGGTGACGCCCACTATTCATCCGATGAGGACCAGTTATACGGTGCCGATGGTACGCAAATATTTCTGCGCGCCCAATCGGCTCAAGTTCTGCGCTATATGACGCAGAGACTTGGAGTGTTGGTCTCCCGAGAGGAACTGATCGAGGACGTTTGGCGCAACCTATCTGTGACCGATGACAGCCTTACCCAGTGCATCGCAGATGTGCGCCGTGCAATCGGCGACAAGAACCGCGACATCCTCAAGACAATTCCCAAACGGGGTTTTGTGCTGAATGGTGAAGCCATTGAGCCCCCGAGTTCAAGTCCAGCCCGCGCAGTGGAAAGTGCGCAGCCCGCGGCTCGCGAACATCCGTCAGATGAGGTTGTCGTCTATGTCCGGGACCCTGCCGGAACCGCAAAGACCGATATTCGCGAACTGCTCTCGGGCGGCAAAGCTCAGTCAATTGAAACTCCGCAAGGTCCTGTAAAAAAATTGCTTTTTTCGGGCGTGGATGCGGCCTTGGATGCCTGTGCGCCGATGGCACGACGCCATGGCATCGCGATGGCGATTGCGGCGGTTGGGGTGCGGCCCGGCGCATTGCTGGATGCAGCGCGTCCCGGTGAAGTCTTAGCGACAGTGGATATCCGCGATCTTGCGCAGACCCATCCAAGGCTCAGTTTCGAGGATTTGGGTCAACTAAGCGACCAAGCGGGGACACGTGCCTTCCGGCTCTTGCAGGATGGCGATGCGCTTCCCCTCGTGCCGCATTTTCAGTATCAACCCCTACTCCCGACAATTTCTGTCCTGCCCCTACAGAACATCGACCAGGACAGCCCCGATGTTTTGGGGTCCGTGTTTGCGGATGTTGTAACGGCAGCTTTGGGTGGTTCCGAAGAGATTAACGTGATCTCGCGGCTCTCCACGGCGGCATTTGATCGCCGCAATGCCAACCTGTCCGAAATTGGCCAACTGCTGAACGCCGAGTTTGTGCTTTCGGGCTTTTTCGTTCGCCGGGGAGATAAGCTACAGCTCAACCTGGAATTCGCGGAGGTCGCGACCCAGCGCATGCTTTGGGCGTTCCGTCTCGAAGTGCCGGTCGATGCTCTCTTGGGCGATTTCGATGCCGTGCATGAGATCGTCGCAAAGGTGCGCCGTGCGATCTTGATCAACGAAATCAGACGGGCAAACTCCAAGCCACTTGCGACCCTGAAGAACTATTCGCTGATGTTTGCTGCCGTCGGGTTGATGCATCGATTGTCCCCAAACGATTTTCGCAAGGCCCGTGATCTGCTTGATGTCCTGACCGAGCGTGTGCCCAAGCATCCCGTCCCTCTGGCCTGGACCGCGCGGTGGCATCTGCTGCGGGTCGTGCAGGGGTGGTCGGATGACCCAGACGCGGATACACGCCGCGCCCTGAACTGCACTGGGCGAGCGCTCGATCTTGATCCCGAAAACGTCCTCGCTTTGGCGTGCGAAGGGCACGTTCTGACAAATCTCCTGCATCGGTTTGACGAGGCCGAAGACCGATATAATCTGGCGCTTCAGACCAATCCGAACGACGTCAATGCCCGCTCCCTGCGGGGCATGCTGCTCGCCTTCCAGGATCGCGGGGAAGAAGGTGTTCAAGACACGGAGCGGGCCTTGCATCTCGCGCCGCTTGATCCGCATAGGTTCTTCTACTTGGCGATGGCCGCTGGGGCGTGGCTGACCCCGGGGGGTTATGAGAAGGCGGAGGAATATGCCAAAGCATCGCTTCGGCTGAACCGTACACACACGTCTACACTTCGCATGCTCGTGGTTGCGCAACAGAAATCGGGAAAGATCGAGGCTGCCCGCGAAACTGTCTCAGAATTGATGCGCCTTCAGCCCGGCCTGCGTGTCAAAACCTGGCTCAAGTCCTCTCCGAGCGCCGAATTCAGAACCGGACGCGTGTTCGCGCAGGCATTGCTCGATGCCGGCGTTCCAGAATGATCTTTCAGAAGTAATTAGACAGGGAATTGAGAGATGACTGCAGAGATTTTTGGAAGCCCTCAGGGCGCTTATGGAGCATATGGTGCTTACGGGGCCTATGGCGCGTATGGTGCTTACGGACCCAACGGGGCTTATGGCGCTTACGGTGCCTATGGGTCCTTCGGATTGCCTGAAAGCCCTGTCGCCGCTGAAGCCTTTGTCACGACCCGTGATGGTATTGTGGGCGCTCCGCTCGACAATATTCCTTCGGCTCGGCCGGGTGTTCCCAATGACGTACAAAACCTCCAGCGATTATCACGAGAGGTGCGCGCCGCGATCTTTGCGTTCGAGCTCAACTCGAAGGTCGAACTCACGGTTGATGTTAAGGAAACCGCAACAGCAACGCTTTGGCGTCGCGAGGAAGAGAACAAACACCGTGGCCGCCACAAATATCGCGAATTGGTGGAAATGACCGCGCCCGGGATGGGGGTTTTCGAGAAGCAGCTGAGTTTCCTGACAGGCTATGCCGACATCCGTCAGGATCGCGGTGCAGAGATATTGTCGCAGATCGCGGCACCCGTCCCGTTCTACCAAACGATCAGTTTCATCGACCCAGCCCGCACGCCATATACACTTGAGGTCCTCGCGACCGCGCTGCGCTTCGCAAATCACTGTGAGCAGCAGATGAAATACGCACTTGCCGTGAAACGACCCATCGAGTTGTCTCCGCAGGTTCAGCCGATGATCGCCACCCCCACTCATGGGTCTTTGCCGAGTGGCCACGCCACTGAGGCTTTCGTGATGGCGCGGATCATCTGGAAGCTGATGCTCCACTCCGGGACACCGCAGTACAAGTCCCATGGGCATTGGGGCGAAATGCTGATGCGCCTGGCCTCGCGGATCGCCATCAACCGCACGGTCGCGGGCGTTCACTTCCCCGTCGACAGTTCTGCTGGAGCTGTGCTCGGCCTCACGCTTGCCGACTTCATCTTTGAGCAATGCACGGGAAAGGGTTGGACCTCGGCCAAATTCAAAGGCCAGAACTACAGCCCCTCCAGCGACTTCGATTGGCACCAGTTATACGTCGCTAAGGATGACAAGCAGCATCGTAAGACCGAAGGGCCGGATGGCGTCTGGGCGAAAGCAAAAGAGCATGAGGCAAACGGCCACAAAGCGCCCGCGCTGGCTTGGCTGTGGGACAAGGCACAAGCCGAATGGGTCGATTTTGATCCTTGTGAAACCGCCTAGGAGGCAGCGCAATGGTCTTCAAATGGTCCGGGTCGACAACAGGGGATCGGGTCCCCATCGACGCTATCACCTACACACGGCTTTTATCTGACAGTCTTGCCTTTCTTGATGCGGATTGGTGGTCCGCGATGATCGAGCTTAAGGACACCACCATCGCCGATTTTGAAACCAAGGTCTTGGAAGAGTTTCCTGAAGGCCTCCTGGTGCCGGCGGCTTATGACAATGCCGACCGCAGTGCCTCAAAAGATCGCCAATTCGTCTCGATCTTTGCGCGCATACCCGTGCTTGACGCTCTGAACCACAAAGGCAACGCGTTCGGTGTCATTAATGTGCATCTTGGCCTCGCGACGCCTGAGACTTGGCTCAATCATGAGGCTCAGCCTGCCGAATTGAAGCCAATAGACCTCTCATCCAAATCTGTCGTGATGGGAATGATCGATGATGGCATCGGTGTTGCGCATGAATTGTTCCGCGCTAGCCGGGACACCACGCGCGTCGAGTTTTGCGCTGTTTTGCCGACGCAACCCGACAAAACCCGCAATGATGTCACCCAGGGCCGTTCGCTGAACAAGGAGGAAATCGAAAAGTACATTGAGGATTTCACCTGGTCGGACCTTCTGGACGAAGACCTGTTTTACAGCCGCTCCGGCCAGATCGATCTGGCTGCGGGTAAGTTTTCACCGATCTCCCTCCGGCGCTCCCACGGAACCCACATTATGGGGATTTCGGCGGGGTTTGATCCCGAAGCCGAAGAAGACGCCCGTCCAATCATCTGTTCCGTACTACCGCCGCGCGTCGTTGCTGACACATCCGGCATCAGCCTTTTGCCCGCTTTGTGTCTGGCCCTGCAATTGCTGAGCAAACAGGCGTCGCGCTACAGGCATGGCGGAGAACGCGTGCCGTTCGTGCTGAACTTCTCGTATGGCAATTTCTCCGGACCGCATGATGGCACCAGTGAGGTTTCGCGCCTGCTTGAGTATTTCCTCGCCCAAGACCCCGAGCAGAAACGGTGGATGACCCTACCGGCGGGCAACGGAAATCTGGCGCGGTGTCACGGGCAGCTTCAGTTCTCGGACGCCGGTTGCGACGAGATCGTCCTCGATCTCCGCGTTTTGCCAGACGACAACACGTCCAGCCATGTCGAGCTCTGGATGCCATATGCCGACGACACGCCGCCTCCGGACTTTGTCTCGGTAACTGTGACACCCCCCTTCGGACCCGAAAGCGCGGTTGTTGACGCCAGAGAAGGCCAGAAACAAACGCTTCATGACGACAACGGGCGTGTAATCGCCACTCTGCTTTACACATTTGAACCAGCGCCGACCGCGCGGGGGCTGATCACTCTGGCGATTGAGCCCACTGCGAGTTTGAGGCCAAATCAGGCACTGGCCCCGTCCGGGCGCTGGAAGATTAGCGTTCAACCAAAGGACATCGCGCCAGAGCAAAAGATCGAGGTTTGGGTGCGCCGCGATGAAACTCTGCCCGGATATCGCCCCGGAGGGCGTCAATCGTTCTTCGACAATGGCTGCTACGAACGTTTCGGACCCTTTGGGGCGCCTTTACCGGTCGATCCTTCCGGCGATACGTGCCCGGTGCGGCGCGCAGGCACACTCAGCGGATTTGCAGACGGGCCGTCCCCAATGGTCGTGGCAGCTTATACAGAGAAGACCCGTCAGCTTTCATACTACTCTGCCGCAGGTCCTTTGACGCACACGCCGATGACGCCGCCGCCTCCGCGAAACGGGCCGGATGCATCCGCAGAAGGGGATCGGTCTTTGGTCAGATGGGGGGTGCTCAGCGCAGGCTCGCGCAGCGGCTCTTACGTGCGAATGAATGGAACGAGTGTCGCGGCTCCCCGTGTTGCCCGCAAGGCTTCAGACGCCATTGCCGACTGGTCATCGTCGGCGCGCGATTGGTTAGCCTGTGCCGTCAAGGAAAACCCGTTTGATCTCAGTCCAGATGCTAACGCGACGCGCACAGGCCATGGCGGCATCAAGATACATTTGGACTGGAAACGAAGAGCACCGAAGTGAGCCGGTGGCGAGACACCTGTCCGGCTCATAGCCGATTGATGAATATGCCCTCCGCTAAGCGCGTTCAGCCGCCGAAATCTTCGGTCGGAACGCGCCCATGATCATCTCGGTCACCAATGGGATGACGTTTGACATGCCGACCAATTGTTCGCGGCCCTCCAACGCTAGGAACGCATCGCTCAGATGTCCCTCTGGAACCGAGGCTTCCGCGAGGGCCAGAAGTTCGGGCATCATTGGCACCAGAAATACAAAAGCGTTCACGGTCAGAAAGGCCGTGCAGGCCAGTTTAATTCGCATCCACCAAGCCCGCTCGCCATAACCGAACCACAGGACCAGATCGGTGACGATCTTCACACCCAGACCGGGGAGAATCAGGATATAGGCGCTTTGCAGCTTGTAGATGTAGACGGTGATCGTCGTCTCGGGATCGCTATGGGCAAAGAGCGCGCCTATCACGATGTGAGACAGAATTCCGCCCACATACATGATCGTGCCGATCTCATGCAGAAATCCAAGGAGTTTGCGCATCATCGATCTCCTTGGGTCAGTCGTTTTGTGATCAGCCAGGCCGGTGGCAGGGACATGATCCCGCTGATCACAAAGCACCAGATGATCGCGCTGGCGGAAATCCATCCCAACGAGAGGACAATGACAATCCCGGTAAAGCCGATCACGACGGAACACACAGCCTGGATCGCGACAAACAGCCAGAGGTTCATTCCATTCATCCTTCTTTGAGGTCAGCGAGCCCCGGATCACCGGAACTCGAAGGCTTCCGTATGGATGTTCTTGCGCGCCACGCCTTCCTTTCTGAGGCCCTTCATCAACCCATCCACCATCGGTTTCGGGCCGCACATGAAATACTCGTAGGTGCTCAGCGGATCAGGCAGGTTTTCTTTCATCTTGTCGACGCGCGCGAAGTGGCCTTCATCTGAGAAGAGCGGCACCAGCGTGACATTGCCCAGCTTAGCCGCGCGGGCTTTTAGCTCATCGAGAAAGATCGCATCCTGCTGGTCACGTGCCGCATAGACCAGATGAATCTGCCGATCGTCATCGGGCTGCATGGCACGCAGTTTGGACAGGAAGGGGGTCAGACCAATGCCGCCCGCCAGCCAGATCTGCTTCTTGCCAGCGCCCGCCGCATCGAAGCGCCCGTAGGGTCCGCGGACTTTCACTTCGCCGCCAGGCTGTAGTTCCTCGCGCACTTTCCGCGTCCAGTCGCCCAGCACTTTCATGGTGAAACGCAACTGGCCTTCGTCCGGAGCGCTAGAGATTGTGAAAGGATGCGGTTCTGACCAGCCCTTGCCTTGGACTTCAACGAACGCGAATTGTCCCGGCTTGAAATCGAGCATCTTGCCGACCGGTGTCAGCACCACCTCCGTCGCGCGTTCCAGCGCATTCACTGCTTCGATCCTAAACGGCAGGGCCGTGCGCCGGTTCATCCCGAAAAGCGAGTAGATCAGTGAGATAACGCCGATGATCGCCGCGAGGATGATCATCAATCCTGACGCGCTGAACTGCTCGACGAAGACGTTGGGTGCGGTCATGAAATGACCGATGATCAGCACATAGACCAGCGCCATCATTTTGTGGGTCGGACGCCAGCGCGAATAACGGATTTTCCGGTTCAGCGCGATGAAGAGCCCGATCACAAGAAAGATGAGCCCCAGCATACCCAACGGTGCAGATGGCACCAGAGCATTGGCCACCGGATCGACGCCTTCGGGGAGGTCCTTCGGCACACCGAAGAAATGCACCAAAGCGGTCAGCGCGGCAAAGACACCCGCCACGCGATGCACTTGATACATCCGGTCGAGCCCGCCGAAGAGGTCTTCGAAAATGTCCAACCGGGTCGACAAAACAATCGAGCAGGTCATCAGCAGAAACGCGATGCCGCCCAACATCGTGGTGCCGGTTGTGCGTGGGTCATGGTGCTCTGGGGCAAAGCCCAGATGCAGGATGGCAAAAACTACGATCACGCCGATAATCGCGACAATCCCTTGTTGGCGTAGCATGGGTCTGATCCTCCGGGGCTTGGGTTAGTCGATAGGGGCGGGATTGATCGCGGCGCGCAGGGCGACCATCACGGAGAAGCCGTTGAGGAACTCTTCCTTGGTCAGAAGCGCGTCCTCATCGAGATCGGCGCGGCGGAAATCATTGCCGAGCGACCGGTTCTGTTCCACAGCAGCAATCGTGCCGTCGCCGTCGCGGTCCCAGAATGAGAAGATCACGCGCAAGGCGGTCTCGTAGGCCTCTTCACGTCCCTTTTCTTCGGCGATCAACCGCATCCCGTAGTCCCAGGACATGAACTCTTTGAGGGTGAGCTGCCGATCTTCATCTGTGTCCATGGACACAAAGACGTCCTTGCCGAAGTTCCGAAACTGGCCCTGATCGAGATATCCGCGGTTCGTGTCGTCGATTCCGTCAAACAGCGTTTCGGCCAGTTCGCGGCCTTCACTGTCGGCGGCAATCGCAGGTGCGGCGACGGCAAGGGCGGCTGTGAGGCAAGCGGATGCAAGCGTGGTTTTCATGGGTTTGGCTCCTTTCTGTTGGAAGTGAGTCGGTGTTTCCGACTTGACTTGCATATGCATTACTTGCAATTACAACAGTTGTAAATGCTAAATTGCAAATGCAACTCTTGCAGTTTGCAACTCAAGGAGCTACGCCCATGGTCAGAGGGCACTATCTCATGACGCAAATCCCGGAAGGCGAGCATATCGGTAGGAACAGCTTCGGATTTCTGATCCAAACGCTGGCCCGCCGTATCGATGCCGGGATGAAAGAACGACTGAAAGAACGCGACATCGACATCAAGATTTTCGCCAATCTGATGTTTTTGTCGGGCAATGAGGGTGTCACGCAGAAGGAGATCGGCAATCGCCTGAATTTCCCCGACTATTACACCAGCCGGAACGTCGATGCGCTGATCAAGCAGGGGTTTGCTGAACGTCGACCCGACCCCAATAGCCGGCGTACCACGTTGATTTATTTGACAGATAAAGGTCGCGCAAAGGCTGCCGAGTTACCTGCGGTGATCCGCGCGTCAAATGAGGAAACACTTGCCGATCTGAGTGCCAAGGAAAGAGAACAGGTCATGGCGCTCCTGCAGAAAGTCCTCGGACTCTAGTTGCACGGCGCACCGGACGCTGCGTGGCAGCTCCGGCAAAGAAAACCCGCTCTCGTCAACACTGAAAAATGCTCCCTAGGAACCTCCCGACATCGCAGCCGCCTGTGACACGGCCCATTGATCCTCAGGCGATGTGGATGCGGGCGGAATATACAGCGTCGATGCTGCATTCAGCGGTGCCTGCACCAGAGCTTCGAGGGGAATGCGATGGATGATCGGCTCACACCCCGGTTGGGTGGCAGCTTCATAGACCGACACCTCATGGCCCGGCGGATAGAACATCCGCAGTTTCGCAACCAGCAGCGGCATCATCGGCGTGTCATATTGCCCGCCCTGATTGTACCCCTCGTTGCCCAGGATTCCGATCTGCCACAGAACCATTGAAGATGCAGGATCACAGGGCCGTTTGTGAAACAGGAAGTCGGTCGCCTCGTAGGAACTGCACCCGGTCGTCGCGGGGTCCACACCGAGATCGGCGAACAAACAATCCTCCGCTGAAATTCCGGGCAGCATGACGGCCTCGAAACCTTCCGCCTTGGCCTGCGCCACCGCGATATGGGATGGATAAACGAACACACCGGGATGGCCATAGAACACCCCACAGACGGTTTTTCCGTCGCGCACATGGCGCAGGATTTCTTCGACCATGCCGTCATATGTGTCGATGCGCCGTTTGCTTTCGGAGTAAAGCGTCTGAAGGCTGATGACTTCCTTGCCGAGTGAATGAATCATTTCCTCTGCCACAGGGTCGCCAACGACATAGAGCACGACATCGGCCCGTTTGATCCAGGCAATCGCCTCGACCGTCATCTGGCCCACGGTCCGCAAACCGGTGCCCACGACAACAAGTTGCCCTTTCTTATCGCTCATGACGTCGCCTCTCCGTAGGTGGCCGCATGGATTGCTTCCGGTGAGCCGCTCATCAGCGCGTCCTTTTGGGCTTTCGACAGTCCCGCGGACTCCATCGTCTTTTCAGGGTTGGTCAGGTAGGAGACGTACAGCTCCGTATCGGCTGCGAGCTTGGCGAGGAATTTACCCAGCTCAGTCAGCCCCGGCGGACCGGTCTCATCACCCTCCGGTGCGGGCGTGTGCTGTGCGATCAACTCCCCACCCATCGTGTCTTGCGCTTGGCCTGGTTCGTCACCCACCGCAACCGACCACATCATCTGGAGGGGACCTGGGCCGACAGCTTGGGCCAAAACCTGAGCCTTGAATTTTTCGCCCTTCTTGACGTGCAAACGTTCGGGGCATGGCAGGATCAACTGACCCCAATGGGTTGGTGCGGCGTCCGGCGCATTTGACAGCGTGACGCCCGGCGCCAGATCAGCCGTAAACCACGCGCCAAGTGCCGTGACATGGCACTCTTTGCCGATGGTGAAATCCAGTTCTGCCACATAAGGTGCGCGTACCACGTCCGCGGTGTCATCCTTCGCATCGCTCACCCACAGCTCCTTCGCATTCGCGCCAAGATCGCCGGGGCGAATGACATAACGCGACATCAGCAAGTCATTGACCATCTGCTCGCCAATGGGCGCCAGATTGAGGCCATAGGGCTTGCCATAGAAGAAACTCGTGTCGGTGCGCATGGAGGTAGTCACGGGCGCCAGATGAGCCGTCACTTTTCGCGGAATAACTGTGCCGCCATCTTTGAGAAAGTGATCACGGGCCCAAAGCACGGCACCGTACATGTTCTCATCGACACCGATTGTGCCCATCCATTCCGAGATGATGACGTCCACTTGTTCGTCCAGTTGCACAGCGCGAATGTCACCGTGCAAAGGAACGATGACATCGGAGAAGCCGTTCAGGGCTGCCAGATGTGCGCCGAGGGAACTGGTCTCGGACAGCTCCACCGCATAGACGCGCTTGGCCCCGGCTTGGGCTGCAAACATCGACAGAATCCCGGTGCCGGAGCCGACATCCAGAACGACATCGCCTTCCTTGACGACCTTCATGATGGCTTTGCGAAACGCCTCTGTGCGGGGTTCATCCCGCAGCATGGTCTGATGGCTTGTAAGTTGTGCGTAATCCACGACTTCCTCCTTATTGGCAGCCAAAGGAAGCCACCCGCTTCGGCGGGGGGCTCCGTTTTCTCAATGTTGTTCAGTCAGAACCGAAAGATCGGTGGCCGGATCGGAAAGACCGGTCGGATCGGTGGCCGGACCACGAGGGTGGGCGGACGTACCGGGAAGACCAGAGGTGGCCGGATCGGCGGCCGAATGGCGAGGATCGGCGGACGGATCGGGAAGACCGGTCTGATCGGAGGTCTCACGACAAGCGTCGGTGGCCGGACCGGGAAGACCGGACGGATCGGAGGTCTTACAACGAGTGTCGGAGGTCTGACCGGGAAGATCGGCTGCCGGATCGGGAAGACTGGCTGGCGAATGGGAAAAACCGGTTGGCGGATCGGGAAGACCGGCTGCCTAACGGGGAAGAGGGTCAGAGCCTGCGGCCCATAATCCGCGCTGGCTCCGCTGTAATCAGCGCCATACTCGGACCCGTCCGAGTAGCCCTGGTCATAGCCACCATAAGGGTCGTAGCCACCCTGTCCGTAATCGGCATAGGGATCGCCGGCGCCATAGGGATCGGCCGCGGCCATGCCATAGGGATCATAGGGGTCGTAGCCGCCGTAAGGATCCGCTGCCGCAGCGTCTCCATAGCCACCATAGCCGTAGGGGTCTTGATTGTAGGGGTCTTGGCTGTAGGGGTCGCTGCCGTCCCCATACATCCCATTATAGGGATCGTAGTCATAAGGATAAGTCATCGTAAGCCTCTAAGTGCAAATGCATTCATACTAGCTTCACGCCACGCACTTGTTTTTAGGCTGGATCTCGCAATCAAATCTTATGCGAGCCTTTGAAATAAAATAAATAATACGCGCGGCGCTGTCGTAACGATGACACTTCGAATTGCGCGAGTCAAATTCCTTGCGGGGATATCTGCTAAATCGGAAGGTGTCTGCCTTGAGAAAATTCACCCGTCGCAGGTTCGAACGCTTGCGATGGGTGGCTTTCACCTGTCAGCAAATTCGCGGCAGTTGCTCACCCACCAGCATGTCGACCAGGCGCTGCCCTCCAAACAATGTGCGCATGATGACACGACCCGCGGGACCCGCTTGGGCGGTGCCAATCGCGACGGCGTCTTTGCCCTCGGGCAGGGCGCGGATCGCATCCAGCGCTGCCTCCGCCTGCTCAGGCGGAACAAAGAAGACCAGCGTGCCTTCATTGGCCAGATAGAGCGGATCAAGCCCCAGTATCTCGCAGACGCCCTTCACTTCGCTGCGCAACGGGACCGATGTCTCATCAATCTCGATGCTGACACCTGCCGCTTCCGCCATCTCGTTCAGCGCGGAGGCCAGTCCACCGCGGGTGGCGTCCCGCGCGGCGCGAATATCCGGCGCGGCAGCGATGGCGGTTTCCATCACAGCGTTCAGGCTTTGGCAGTCAGAGGTCAGGTCCGTTGAAAGCGCCATATCACCTCGGGCGGACATGATGGCGGCACCATGATCGCCCAACACTCCGTTGACGATCGCCACATCGCCGGGGCGGATGTTTTCGGCACGCAGATCGCGACCGGCGGGGATGACCCCGACGCCGGCGGTCGTGATGAAAACCTTATCCGCCGCTCCCTTGCCGACGACTTTCGTATCGCCCGTGACGATTTTCACGCCAGCTTTGTCTGCCTCCCGCTGCATGGAGGCAACGATACGGCGCAGAAGTGCGATCTCGCAGCCTTCCTCGATGATGAACGCTGCGGAGAGCCAGAGCGGTTTGGCACCCCCCACGGCCAGATCATTCACGGTGCCGCAGACAGCGATCTTGCCGATATCTCCGCCGGGAAATTCGACCGGCGAGACCACGAAACTGTCGGTGGTAAACGCCAGTTGCGCGCCAGCATCCCTCAGCGCCTCATGGGTGAGCCGGGCCTGATCCTCAGCGCTCACCGGCTGAAAAACATCCGTGAAGACCTCCTCAATGAGGTCCCGCATGGCTTTGCCGCCACCACCATGGGCCAGCGTCACGCGTTCGCCGCGCAGACGCGAGGGTTTCGGAGCAACCATATTCACGCCACATCCTCAGCGGCGCTGTATTGGAAATAGGCCGCACAGGCGCCTTCCGAGCTGACCATCAAGGCGCCCAGCGGCATCTCCGGCGTACAGCCCTTGCCATATTGCGGGCATTCGAAGGGTTTGATGCGCCCGGTCATCACAGCTCCGCATTCGCACCCCTCAGGCTCTTGAATGGTGCGGTCACCAGCGCCATAGCCAACCCCGAATTTCGCTTCCGTGTCGAAGGCTTTGTAGCGATCGCGGATGCGCAGACCGCTGGAATCGATCTCTCCCAGACCGCGCCACTCGAAACTCGGGCGCGGGGCGTAGACATCGGCGATGGCCGCCAAAGACACCGGGTTTCCATGTTCCGGCACGATGCGAGCATATTGGTTTTCCACTTCCGCACGCCCGTCGCGGATTTGCTTAAGAACCATCAGGACCGATTGCAGAAGATCGAGCGGCTCAAACCCAGCAATGACGATGGGTTTGCCATAATCCCTTGCGATGAAATCGTAAGGGTGCGTGCCGATTACCATCGAGACATGGCCCGGTCCGACGAACCCGTCGAGGACCATATGCGGGTCGTCCAGCAGCACTTTGATCGGTGGGGGCACAGTGATGTGGTTGCAGAATACGCTGAAATTACTCAGGTTTTCGCGATCTGCTTGCTGAATGGATAGCGCAGTGGAAGGCGTTGTGGTCTCAAATCCGAGACCGAAGAACACAACCTCTCGATCCGGATTGCGCCGCGCGATTTCAAGCGCATCGAGCGGAGAGTAGACCATGCGGATATCTGCACCATCCGCCTTGGCTTGCAGCAGCGACTTCTTTGATCCCGGAACGCGCATGGCGTCGCCAAAGGTCGTGAAGATCACTTCGGGGCGTTCGGCGATCTCGACACATTCATCGATCCGGCTCATCGGCAAGACGCAGACCGGGCAGCCGGGGCCGTGGATGAACTCAATGCCTGGCGGGGTTAGTTTATCGAGCCCATAGCGAAAGATCGCATGCGTGTGCCCGCCGCAGATTTCCATGATGTGCACGGGCTTCTCAGGCGTCGCGCCGATCTCGTTCACGACCTCCTCGATGGCCTTCAGAACTGATTTCGCGGCGACAGGATCGCGGAACTCTTCGACATATCTCATTGCGTGCCCTCCAGCGCAGACCGGCCATCGGCCATCGCCTCCAAGGTCTCCTGCGCCTCGCCCAATCCGCGCAGGGCTTCGAGGGTTTTGGCGGCTTCCTCTTCATCGATCAGGCTCATGGCAAAGCCCACATGGATGAGTGCCCATTCGCCCACCAAACCCTCCAGCGGACCCGTTGCTACGCAGGCGACATTTACCTCACGGCGCACGCCGGACACTTCGGCCATCGCCATGAGTTTTGCCTCATCGGTGATCTCGATGATCTGACCGGGAATTCCAAGACACATGGCTCAGTCCTCTTCGCTGTTGGCATTGGCCTTGCCCGGTTGGACAATGCCGTAACGGTCCAGTTTCGCCCGCAGCCCAACGCGCGAGAGACCGAGTTCGCTTGCAGCACGGCTCTTGTTCCATTTCAGACGGGTGAGGGTCTCGCGCAGCACGCGCATCTCGATCCCTTCAACCCGCTCCTTCAGGGTTCCTTCGCCGGTCAGCACGTCATTGGTGTGCGGGTCCTGTGCGACTGCGCAGGGGTCGGCTTGCAGGATGTGCCGCGAGATCAGCTCAGGACCAAGCAGCGGATCCTGGGAGACGATCAGCATCCGGGTCAATTCGTTCTCGAACTCGCGCAGATTGCCGGGCCAGTCATAATTGGCCAGAAACTCCACGGCGAGATCGGAAAGACCCTGCACCGGTTTGCCATGGGCCGAGGCCAGATCGAACAGCATGTGTTGCGCCAGAATGGCAATATCTTCGGTCCGCGCGCGTAAAGGCGGCAGAGCTAGTTCGACAGATGCCAGCGCGTAATAGAGATCGTTGCGAAACTCGCCCTCCGCCACCATGGCGCTCAAGTCTGCGTGCGCTCCAGCCATCAAGCGCAGGTTGGTGGTCAAAATCTCATGGCCGCCCAGAGGTTGGAACGCTCCCTCACTGGCCACCCGCAAAAGGATCATCTGCATCTGCGGGCTGAGGCTTTCGACCCCGTTGAGAAACAGTGTGCCGCGATCCGCCTTCTGAAAGAGCCCCAGCTTGTTGCTGGGCACACCCGGAAGGGCTCCGCGTTTCGCACCAAGAAGCTCGATCTGCAACAACTCGTCGGACATGCCGGCGCAGTTCAGTTCAAAGAAGGACTGGTTGGAGCGAAGCGAGCTGTAATGCATCGCACGCGCCATGGTTAGTTTGCCGGTGCCGGACTCGCCAGTAATTAAAACCGGCACGTCGAAACTGGCATATTGGCGTGCGGTTTCCACCTGTGCGTTCATCGGTGAATGTGGAGAGCGCAGAACCTTCTCGAACCCCAACCCCTCGCGCAGGGCCTTGCGGCGGCTCTCCAGCTTGGTTTCCGCCGTGTTGCTGAGCACCCGCATTTCCAGCGACAGACGGTCGTGGTCGCGGGTAAGTTGAAACAGCTGCGCTGCGTTTTTCGCGGCCATCATCAGCTGATCGGGATGCCAGGGCTTGGTGACAAACTGATAGATACCCGCATCATTGATTGCGGCGATCATGTCGTTAGTTTCGGTGTAGCCGGTGATGATGATGCGCACCGTTTCCGGCCAGCGTTCGCGCACCTCGGTGAGGAACTCGACACCTGTGCGCCCCGGCATACGCTGATCGCAAAACACCACCTGCACAAAATTGTCCTGCATCAGCGCTTCGGCGGTGTCGGCGTCGGGCGCAGTGAGGCATTCGAATTCATCCTCCAGCGCCATGCGCATCGCAGCGAGGGAATGCTCCTCGTCATCGATCAGCAGGATCGTGGGCAGGGGGGCGGGCTTGCTCATTCGGCTGCTTGCACCTCCTGCTTTTGCGCAAGGTTCTGTCGCAGCCATCGAACCCAGGCCTCCATGCCTTCACCGGTACGGGCCGAGACGCGCAGGATTTTGATGTTGGGATTTATCCGGCGCAGATTGGTCTCATAAAGCTCCATATCGACATCGCAATGCGGGGCCAGATCGACCTTGTTCAGGATCGCCAGACGGGATGCGGTGAACATGTCGGGATATTTGAGTGGCTTGTCCTCACCCTCCGTCACAGAGAGGATCGCGACCTTGCAATCCTCACCGAGGTCAAAGGCCGCCGGGCAGACCAGATTGCCAACGTTTTCGATGAAGAGCAGAGCGCCTTGGGAAAGGTTCAAATGCTCCATTGCGTGGCCGACCATGTGACCATCGAGATGGCACCCTTTGCCGGTGTTCACCTGCACCGCAGAGGCCCCCGTCGACCGGATGCGGTCCGCATCGTTTTCCGTCTGCTGATCGCCCTCGATCACTGCGAGCGGTTGATCCCCAAGCGCTTCAATGGTCTTACAGAGCAGGGTGGTTTTCCCCGAACCGGGCGAAGACACCAGATTGACGGCAAATGCGCCGAGATTGGCCAGGACCACGCGATTGGCGGCGGCATAGCGGTCGTTCTTTGACAGAATGTCGGTCTCGATTTCGATCAGACGTTCCTGTGACACCCCCGCGACCTCGACCCCCGCGGGTCCGTGCCCGAAATGCAATCCGTGGTGATGGTCATGGGGATGACCATGGTCATGCTCGTGATGGTGGTGTGAATGAGATTTCACCTCGCCATCCCCGCATCCGCAAACAGTACACATCACGCCACCTCCAAGTCTTTGATCCGCATTTCGTCGCCTCCCACAGGCATCAGCTTGCCGCCGCCGCAATCGGGGCAGGGGTCAAGCCGGTCGTCAATCTCCACTTCTTTCACGCAGTCGTAGCACATGGCCCGACCGGGAAGATCGAGCATCACCAGAGCCGCGCCTTCCGCGGGCGAGCCGCGCATCACGATGTCGAACGCAAAGCTGAGCGCATCTTTCTCGACACCGGCGAAGCGGCCAAGCTCAACGCGCACGGTCTTGATCTGATCGACATTGTGCTGACGGGCCTGATCGATGATCACCTCACGCATTCCTTCGCAGAGCGACATTTCATGCATGTTCGACCTCCCTCAGGCGCACCGGGCTACAGGGGTCGAGAATGTCCATGACCAAGGGGGCAAGACCCGATTTCCCGCCAGGCAGCGTGTTGAGACTCTGCTCCAGAATGCTGCCCTCTGCCAAGAGATGATCGGTCGGTGTGATCCGCTCGAACGCGGTCACAATGCCGTCCGACACCCGTGCCTTGATGGCATAGCAACCACGTGTCGCTGCGACGATTGCAATGCCCTGCGCGGGGGTTTTCGGCTCGGGCAGGCGGCGGGCGAGGCACATATCCAAATCAATCGCCCGCGCGGTTGCACGCCAAAGCGGGCCGCGGCCCTTCCGGCGGGCGACGTGCTGCAGGACCGGGTGGTCGGCGTGGCGCGTCGCAATGGAGTTCTCCTGCGCATCCTGTGTCAGAACAGAAGTGTCGGTTGCCAGCGGCAGATGTGCCGTGGCTTCCCCGGGGCCAAAGCTAAGGTCGATCTTGGTCAGGATTGCCGCGAGTTGCGTGTCACCACGCAGGAACATGTCAAACTCATCAGGCGTCCGGGGCATTTTACCAGCAGACCCAAAGAGAGTGCACCGCAGACCATCGCCATCATCACTCCAGCCCTGTGGGAGTGCCGTGGGTTGACCAAAATACCCGGGCAGTTTCAGACAGAGCTTCATCACATGATCGCGCAACACTTCGCGGTGGAGCGCATCTTGCGCGTCGGCGGAGACCGGCAATCCGAAAGCCAGTCGTGCAGCAATCTCCTGAGCGGTGCGGCAGAGGTTGAACAGGCGCGGAAGCAGAGCGGCAGCGCTCTCGGTCGATTGACCGATCACCAGATCGGCTATCGGCAAAGCCGCGATCGGCTCTGGTCGCAGCCCGCCCATCCGATGCTCTGTCCAGTCCAGCATCCGCCTACGCTCCTTCCGACAATCCGCCGGTGATCAATCCGCGCCGGGTCGGGGCGACAAGCGGGTCATCGCCTTCCACATCGGGTACGGCCAGCTCGGCTTCGCGCGCTTGTCGTATGTCTGCGGCGCGATCTGTCTCCGCACGGTTTTCCTCATCGAACAGTGCCGACATGACCGCCTCGGCCACCTCAACAGCAGCGGCGTGGGTCTTGAAATCGTTCATCATCGAGAACAAGGCACAGGCTTTGTAGCCACCGGTCATCTCGCGCACGTTGTGCAGGAATTCGTAGTCACCCGAGGGGAAGGAGATGACTTCTTTCTGACCGGGTGTCAGGTTCGACCAGTCCTCATCTTCACCTGGAAGTTGGATCAGGTTCATAAACCAGGGTGAGATCAAAACACCCAGCGGGCGCCCCTCAACCATTTGAAATCCAAAAGCTTCCACCGAGAGCATTTTGTTGACCATCGGCACGTCGCGCATCTTGGCGTGCCAGATTTCACGGAAATCCGCGACAAGCCGGGCGGTTGTGGTCCCTATCCGGTTCGCCTCAACTTGGGCCACCGAGCCGGGGTCTTCCAGAACCATGAACTGCTCTTTCGGTGCGCTGCAATTCGGGCAGGACCAATCCGGTGGCAAGGCCAGAAACGGGGTTCCAGGTTCAACCTGCCGGTAATCGTCGCCATGGGCGGGATCGTAAGGGGTCCAGCAAATCTTGCATTCCATGATCGCCATCGGACTGATCTTGTCCGTCGCACCAAGAAAGGAGCCTTCGAAGCGGTTCATGTGATCGCCTCCAAAACTTTTTTGATGCGATCGCCGCTGTCGATCAGGTCTTCTTCTGCCGCTAGTACAACCTCGGGAGCATGGGTGACTTCGAACGTGTCGAGGATCAATGTGTCCATCGAATTGAAGAACTGCACGCGCCAGACATGGGGCAGGGCAGTCGCCGTGATGCGGCAGTTGCCATAGCCGCGGGACAGGAGCGTGACGGACCCTTCGCCAAGCGCTGCATCAAGCCACAGCAGATCCGGCTCTGTATGAGGCAGAAGCGTCAGGTTGATCACATGAAGATCGGCCTCGCCCGTATAAGCTGCGGATTTGTCTTGAAGTTCCACCAGCAAGGGCGGGGCGTTTTGCACGCCGTCTTGCAGAGGGGTGTCGTTGCCGGTTCCGGCCCGGCGCGGCGTGAAAGGCGCGTCGGTGACGCATGATGGGATCGGCGCGACCTCGATGCGGTCAACGCCCGCGCCGGTAATTCGCCAAACACCGGCAAAGACACTTTCCTGCACCGCCAGCGCGGGCACCTCCCAGACCTTCGCGGCCACTTCACCTTCGCCCAATGTCTCCGAAATTAGGGCACGATTGGCGGCATCGAGGCCGGACAGATCAAACTGCGTAATCTCGCCTACGCTCAGGCAGGCCTCCGCAATGTCGCTCAGAAGCGACAGCGCCGGACCATAGGTTTCCGGCTCAACTTCGACATCCGGCAGATGCGGTGCATAGGTGCGCATGTCCTGCGGCAGCGGCATGTAGTCGAGCTTTTCGTCCTGATCATCCAGTGGCTGCGATCCGGGGCCGAAACCTGTCGGGGGCATTATGAAATTGTCCATCATAGAGGTCCTTATTCGGCAGCCAGAGGCAGGTTCAGGATTTGCGAAATCCGGGTCATGTATTCCGCCCAGTCGCGAACTTTCGGGATCGCGCCGATCTTCGATCCGTCGCGATAGAAGATCAGGCTGGGCGTTTTGAAGACATTGGTCACATTGCGCAGTTCGCGCTCGATCTCGTCGCCGACAACGGCGCAATCGAATTGCTTTTGAAAGGCAATCTGCAGCTCCGGCAGAATGACCGCGACATCGGCCGTCTCAAGGTTGCGTTTCGCATCACCGGGAACAAAGAGTACATGCACCCCAGGCGCTTCGACAAAGGCAGAGATGGAGGGCATGTCCTGCAACTCGGGCCAGCCAAGCTCGTCGGTCAGTCGGGTGATCAAGGGGTGCGTCATCAGGGTCTCCTCAGGCGGTTGTGTCACCCGCGTCGAAGGCGGCTTGCAGATGGGCCGGCAAACGCGGCCCTGTGGCTTCGAGATCGGCGAAGGCATCGCCTAGGTCGTGCCCGTCCATAAGCGCGCGCAGACCGCCCAAAGCGGCGCTGATCTTGGCCGCTTCGTCGGCAGAGATGACTTCACGGGCGGCGCCCAGAAAGTTCAGCACCCAGTCACCCGGCTTCGCATCAGGTGTGAGGGAAAGATCGATCAACTCGCCCGTCTCCGCGGCGCGCCCGGCGATGCCGGACACCTCTGAAAGCTGTATGGGGATACCGACACACATGGACCTCACTCCGCCGCCGGGAAGAACCGGTCATCGCCGGTGCGGCAGGCGGCGTCTTCGCTGGGGCGACCCTCTTCATAGGCGCCGCGCATGATCGCCGCGTCGGCCAGGAGGCGGTCATCCCCCTTGCCCGGTTTGGCGTGAATGCCAAGGTCCGCGAGTTTCTTCAGCGCGATGGCGATGGCGGGCTCGATTCGGGCGGCAACGATATCGCGCAGCCCGCCACCATAATCTTCCAGTTCCACCGGCTGGCAGCCGATCAGGATCAGCGTCTCAGGGCAGTAGCCCATCAGGGTTGCGGTGGCGATGACGTCCTGAAAGCCTGTCTGATGCAGGCTCATTTTCTTGGCTCCCATGAAGGCAGGAACCTCGTCTCCCTCCACGACTTTCATTGTGCCGGGGGCGAGGCCATAGTCGATTGCATCGAAGACAAGAAGGATGCCAGCCTCTTCGAGGAAGGGCAGGAGGTAGAGGCCCTGCGTTCCGCCGTCGAGCAGCTTGACATTGTCGTCAAAGGCCCAGTTTTGCGCGAGTGTTTCGACGCAACGAACCCCAAAGCCTTCATCCGCCCAGAGCACGTTGCCGATCCCAAGAATGAGCACATTTTGCGCCATTCTGTCCTCCCGTAGAGTTCCCTTTCGAGCGGTAACTTCCCTTCCGCTCACTCCTGAAGGTGACAATAAGGCTTTTGGTTTTGCTTGGATCAGTTTGTTAATCTTTTTGCCAGATTTCCTCAAATAACTGATTTTATTGTAAGTTTTTGTGTACGATGGCATTCTGCTGAACTCAGTATGGTAAGATACTATCCAATATTGAGACTTGATGATCATATGGTGACCATAAAAGAAAAAGGCGGGCACGTGAGTCGCCCGCCTTTCACCAACCGATTGATCTGAGGTCAGTCGGGGTTGTCGTCCTTGAAGGTCCGATGGCCAGAGATCATCGTCGAGACGATGGATTGCCGGCTCATGATGTCCTCCCGGATCGCCACGTAGATATGGATGATCATGAAGATCAGGATCCACCACATCCCCAAATGGTGATAGGTATGCACGACATGGCTGTTGCCGCCCACAAGCGTGAATACCCATCCGAACATGTTATCCGCCCAACTGCCATGACCCAGGCCTTCGCCATACAGTGCGAAGCCGGTGATGATCATGAAACTGACCCCCAGCGTGATGAAGCAGAACATCGCAAGTTGGGCCAGCGGGTTGTGCCCGACATATTTCTTGGGCTGCTTTTCCAGAAACAGATACCAGCGGATTTCGAACCAGACCTCATGCCACCAGTCGCGCCGGAGAAGCGGCAGATAGAAAAGCTGTCTTGCATGATGATTGCCGAAAATCGCCCAATACATGCGTCCCAGAAAGCCGATCGCCAGGATCCAGCCCGCCGCGAAATGGGCGAAGCGAATATACCCGAAGACAAACTGATAGGTCGCCTCGGCGATGATCATCGTGGGTGGCGGCGAGCCGATGAAATAGCCCGTGATGCACAAAACCACGATGGCCAATGCGTTGATCCAGTGCCAAAGGCGCACCGGAACCTCATAGACATAGACAGATGTCTGCCGGGTGACATGTTCCAGATCGTCCGCGTCCGCATCCGTGCCCGCGAGAGGGGTTTGAGAGGTGTCGGTCATGACCCTCCCCCCTACGCCCGGACCAGAATGCGGCGCAGTGCGCGGATCACTTCGCGCAGACCCAGACCGGCAGCAAAAGCGGCCAGCACAAGAACAACCATGTGATCGCCTGAGGTGAACCAGTGGCTGTATCCTTCGGTCACGGCGGCCTCGTGTCCGCCATGGGCCAGAGCCGCTCCGGCGCTCAGGATATAGACTGTCATTGCATATTTCATGTCGCTCTCCCTTCAGCGCACTTTGACGGTGGTGAGGTCCTCGCCATCTTCGGACATCACATGGGTGGAACAGGCGAGACAGGGGTCAAAACTGTGCAAGGTGCGCAGGATTTCGACCGGCTCTTCGGGGCGTTCCATCTTGGTGTTCATGAGCGCTGCCTCGAAGGCACCGATATTGCCCTGACTGTCGCGCGGAGAGCCGTTCCAAGTGGTCGGCACAACGCATTGATAGTTCTCGATGCGCCCGTCCTTGATGCGCACCCAATGACCAAGCGCACCGCGCGGGGCCTCAGAAGTGCCCACGCCCTTTGCCTCTTTCGGCCAGGTCGATGGGTCCCATTTGGCGACATTCGCCGTGCTCTCGTCGCCAGCCTTGATATTGGCGACAAGCTTGTCGAAGAAGTGCTTCTGCAGACGTCCGCAATATTCCCCCTCAAGGGCACGGGCTGCGGTGCGTCCCAGCGTCGAGAAGAGTGCATCCACCGGCAAATTCATGGTTCGCAAGAGGCCCGTGACCTGCTCGGTGATTTCCTCGTGACCGCTTGCGTAGCCAACGATGTAACGGGCCAGCGGGCCCACCTCCATCGCGTTGCCACGCCAGCGCGGCGCCTTGATCCAGCTGTATTTCGCAGCCTCGTCAATCTCCTGAATGTTCGTGCGGGAGCCTTTGGTATTTCCGCCAAGCTCGAAATTCGCTTCGGTGACGCCGTCCCAAGGATGCAGCCCTTTGCCGGCCTCGCCATAGCTGTACCAGCTGTGATCGACGAATTCCTGAATTTGCTCCGGGTCGCGCACATCAACTTCATGCACCGTGCCCAGATCGCCATTGGTGATCGCACCGCGCGGCATGCGCATATTCGCCGCTGAATAGTCATTGGCGTTCTCGGGAATATCGCCATAGGCCAGCACCGATTGCGATGAAAGCCCACCGCCATAAAGCCAGTTTTTGTAGAAGCCGCCAATGGCCACGACATCCGGCAGATAGACGTTCTTGTTGAACTCGATGCACTTGTCGATGATCGAACTCACATGGTTCAGGCGTTCCATGTTGATCGCGCCGACTGCACCGGTGGAGTGCACATTGATCGGGCAGGGCACACCGCCGACAAGCCAGTTCGGGTGTGGGTTTTTCCCGCCAAAGATTGTGTGAATCTTCACGATCTCTTTCTGCAGATCCAGCGCTTCCAGATAGTGGGTGGTCGCCATAAGGTCCGCTTCAGGCGGCAGCAGATAGGCGGGGTTGTCCCAATAGCCGTTCTTGAAGAGGCCCAACTGGCCGCTTTCCACGAATTGCTTCAGCCGGTTCTGCACATCTCTGAAATAGCCCGGTGAGGACAGTGGATGCGCGGGGGAGACCGCCTGTTGCAACTCCGAGGTCGCCTTGGGATCAGCGCGTAAGGCGTTGATCGGGTTCACCCAATCGAGCGCATGCAGGTGATAGAAATGCACGATGTGGTCGTGAATTTGCAGGTTCAACTGCATGATATTGCGGATGGAGTTGGCGTTCTCTGGAATGGTGATCCCAAGCGCGTCTTCTACTGCGCGCACCGATGTCAGCGCATGCGTGCCGGTGCAAACCCCGCAGATACGTTCGGTGAAGGCCCAGGCATCGCGGGGATCGCGGCCTTTGAGGATAACTTCAAGCCCGCGCCACATGGTGCCGGTTGAAACAGCGTTTCGGATAAATCCCTCGTCATCCACATTCACTTCGCAGCGCATATGGCCCTCGATGCGGGTGACAGGGTCGACCACGATGCGCTGGCCGGAGGTATCAAGGTCGAAACCGTTCGGTGTGACAGTCATGGTTTAGACCTCCTCATTGGTGTTTGTGGGCGTGGATTGGGTCTTCTTCTGGGCCTGTTTCAAAGCCGATACGGCAGCATGAACCGCGACCCCGGCACCGACGACACCCGCGGCGGCGAGACCAACCTGATCGGCATTCTTCTCGACCCCGAACTGGGTCAGGTCGGTCACGCGGTCGTAGAAGGTGCCCTGATCCCAGAAGCCGTCCTCCGAACAGCCAATACAGCCGTGACCGGACTGGATCGGGAACGACGTGCCTTCGTTCCAGCCAATTGTGGAACAGGCGTTATAGGTGGTCGGGCCTTTGCAGCCCATTTTGTAGAGGCAGTAGCCTTTGCGAGCGTTGTCGTCGTCCCAGGCCTCAATGAACTGACCGGCATCGAAATGCGGACGGCGGTAACATTTGTCGTGGATACGCTGACCGTAGAACATCGCCGGACGTCCCTGCCGATCCAGTTCGGGCAGGCGATCGAAGGTCAGCATATAGGTGATCACGCCAGTCATAACTTCCGCAATCGGCGGACAGCCGGGGATTTTGATGATCGGTTTGTCGGTGATGACCTTGTGGACCGGTGTGGCTTGCGTCGGATTGGGCTTTGCGGCCTGGACGCACCCGTAGGAGGCACAGGCGCCCCAGCTAATGATCGCTTTGGCGTCTTTCGCCACATGGCGCAGCTTCTCTACGAAGGGTTTGCCCGCGGAGATGCAGAACATCCCGTCCTCATTCAGCGGCGGGTTGCCTTCCACGGCGAGTATGTACTGGCCCTTGTATTTCTCCATCGCTTCATCGAGGGCAGCCTCGGCGGCGTGACCGGCAGCGGCCATCAGCACATGCTGGTAGTCGAGGCTGATCATCGACAGAACGACGTCCTTGGCGAGCGGGTGCGCGCCGCGGATGAAGCTTTCGGAACAGCAGGTGCATTCCAGCCCGTTCAGCCAGATCACCGGTGTGCGCGGTTTGGTCTCCATCGCATGGGCAATGGTCGGCACCAAGGCCGGACCTAGCCCAAGCGCGGATGCCGTGAGTGAGCAATATTTCATGAAACTGCGCCGGGTGATCCCCTGGCTTCGCATCACATCGTAGAAGGTTTCGATTTGTGACAAGTGACATCCTCCGACTGGTCCCGTGCATGGCGGCCGGGCGGACCGGTGCCATCCTCCCCCTCAGGAATGCGACGGTATGCGGATGGTTTCAAAGAATTCGGAGGTTTTGATGGAGAGTGAAATTATTCCATATATTTCAATATATTGTATGAAAAATTATCAAGGAAAGCGTGCGCGAATTCGGGAGGCCTTTGACCATCCCAAGCGCAAGAGTGGCCAGTCGCTTACCGGTCAGCCGCTGTACTTGGCCGCTGCGATCAGTGCTTGGCCGAGCGCCAGCCCGCCGTCATTGGCGGGAGTCTTGGTGTGGATCAGTACGGGTATGCCGCGCAACTCCCGCACGCAAAGATCAAGCAGCGTCGCGTTCTGAAAACAGCCCCCCGACAGAGCCACCGCGCGGGCCTTGCTCCCGTCCACGAGCGCCCGTGCGCGGGCGCAAAAGGCCTGCGCTAGCCCTGCATGAAACCGGGCTGCCATGTGCGGGGGCGCAACCCCGTCAGAGGCGTCTTTCGCCCAGGCCTGAAACATCGGTGCAGGATCAAGATCGGGGCCAAAAGGGTAGGGGGCCTGAAACCCGTCCGGCGCCTCACGCGCCAGTGCCTCCAGACGCATCGCAGCTTCGCCCTCGAAGCTTTGCCTGTCGGGACAAAGTCCTAAAGCGGCTGCCACGGCATCAAACAGGCGTCCGGCGGAGCTTGACAGCGGCGCATTCAAACCGACCGTCACAGCCTGCCGCAAAACGTCCACTGGCTGCGCCGCCAAAACTCTGTCCGCAAGCTCTGATAGTCCGGCTTGGTCAAGCCGCACCAGAAGGTTCCGCCACGGCTCACGCCCCGCCGCATCGCCGCCTGCCAAAGGCGCAGGTGTCAGATTCGCCACCCGCTCAAACCCATCGTAATCGCCAAGCAGCAATTCGCCGCCCCAAACCGTTCCGTCATCGCCCAGACCCAGGCCATCGAGGATGATCCCTGCGACAGGCCCACCATCACGCGGCCAGTCGTTTTCTCCGAGGCAAGCCGCGAGGTGAGCGTGATGGTGCTGCACTTCGACCAACTGCCCGCCTTCCGCGCGGTCCGCCGCGTGCTGTGACGACCGATAGCCGGGATGCAGATCGCAGGCGAACACATCAGGCGCATGGTCAAAGAGCGCGGCATAATCCGCGTCCGCTTTCTGAAACTCGTCCCAGGTCAGCGCGTCATCAAGATCGCCCAAATGATGCGACAGCAAGGCCTGACCGTTTTTGATCAGGCATATGGCCGATTTCATATGGGCCCCGAACGCTACCGTTTGTGGGGCCTCTTCAAACCCGCCGGGTAGCGGCAGTGTTCCCGGCACACGCCCCCGCGCCCGGCGCAGGATCATCGGCCCGTGGAGTGTTTCGCGCTCGACCGAGTCATCCAGACGGCGCGCGATACCCCGGTCATGTATCAGCATCGCGTCCGCAAACCCTGACAGCTTCTCGCGCGCTTCGGCATTGCCAATCACCTGCGGCTCACCCGACAGATTGCCAGAGGTCATCACAAGTGGTCGATCCACCGCATCCATCACAAGGTGATGCAGCGGTGTGTAGGGCAACATCCACCCGTATGTGGCCTGGCCTGGCGCAATCGCGTCGGGCAGTGATGTGGACCCCTGGTCGATCAACACTATAGGCGCTGCAGGCTCAGACAGTCGAGCGATGTCACCCTCCGATGGCACACCATGGGTCTGGATATGCGCGAGAGTGCCCATCAGTGCGAAAGGTTTGGCGGGACGGCGCTTGCGTGTCCGCAGCGTCTCAACCGCCGCGGCATTTGTCGCATCACAGGCCAAGTGGAACCCGCCGAGGCCCTTGATCGCAAGGGTTTCTCCCGCCATCAGCCGCCGCGCCGCGTCTTCGACCGGATCGTCAGTGTAACGCTCTCCGGCGACCTCTAGCCAAAGCTGCGGGCCGCATTTGGCGCAAGCAACAGGCTGCGCATGGAAGCGGCGATCTTCCGGATCTGCATACTCACGCGCGCAATCCGCGCACATTTCGAACGCCGCCATTGAGGTCTGGGCGCGGTCATAAGGCAGGCCGTGCAATATTGTCAGGCGCGGGCCACAATGGGTGCAGTTGGTGAACGCATAGCCCGCGCGGCGGGGATCGCTGCCGCGGATATCGGCCAGACAATCCGGGCAGGTTGCAGCATCCGGGGTGACGCGCGTGTCCGATCCGGCGGGACCCGAGGCGGTGATCTCGAAACTTGTTGGCACCGCTTCGAAGTCATAACGCGCAGTTTCGACGGCATCGACCCGGGCGAGCGCCGGGGCTTGCGACTTGATGGCGCTTTCGAAGTCATCGAGCCCGTCGCCCATGACATGGATCAGAACGCCTTCCGCGTCGTTGAAGACATCGCCGCGCAACCCAGCCTCGCGGGCCAGCCGCCAGATAAATGGTCGAAACCCGACCCCTTGCACCTGACCGCGCACTCGGATGCGGCGGCTCTCGCTCAATGCACTGTGCAGACCATGCAGGGATCGAAACTGCGCACGATATGCTGGACGGCCAGGGGCGTGTCCTCGCCCGGCTCGACCTTTGCGCCAACCAGGGCGGCTTCGAGCGGTCCGGGTGTTCCGTCGCCGTCGCGCGGGCTGAAATTCCAAGTGGTCGGCGCGATGATCTGGTAGCCCGCAATCCGCCCCTCTTCGATGCGAAGCCAGTGCCCAAGCGAGCCCCGCGCTGCTTCCACCAACCCTTCCCCTTCTCCATGATTGGGGAGCGTGACCTCATCAAGAAACCGCTTCTCAGGTACGATGGCATCCGCCCAGCGCTCCAGCAAAAGCTGCGTGCGTGCGATCTCTAGCAGACGCCCTGCGACCCGCGCGAGCACGCTGGAGCCCTGTGTCGCGAGATCATTGGCTAGGGCGTGTCCATCCACCAACTGCCGCGCAAAGGCACCGGTCTCAACCGTCTGGCCCGCGAGGCGTGGAGCTTTGCACCAGCTATAACCCGGTTCAGACATGTCCTCGTCCGGGGCGGTCTGGCCGCGGGTCGGATGCGCGTCCTCGCCCAGCATCCAGGCGTGGCTGAGGTCTTCGCGAATATCCGCGGTGTCGAGCGGACGCACGCTGCCATCTTCCCAGACCCCGGGGCCGAAGCTGCGTGCGTTGCCTTGCGGGTAGGCGCCGAAGGACATGTATCGCCCGGGTCCGATGCCCATGCGGCCAAGTTCCAGATCATTGGCGATCTCAATGAAAAGTCCGGCATCGCCCCGCGTCCAGGCCCGAAGCTCATTGGTCGAAGTGAGTTCAATGAACGCTTCAACGGGTGCGCCGAACACCACGTCTTCGAGGTATCGCCGAAACGCGGTCAGCGTGCTTCCGATCCGGATACGATCCCGGGCCGTCGGGGCTCGGGTGACACCGCCGGGTTGGATGGCCAGCGTATGCGGCCACTTGCCGCCAAGCAGTCCGACGATGTGCAGAAGCTGCGCGCGCGCCTCGGTCGCCTGACGAAGCGCCGAGCCCTTCATGGCTGTGAACCGCGCCATGGCCCGTTCATGCCAGAGACGTCCGGCATATCCGGGGCGGGCGAAATCGGGCATGAAGAACAGATTGAAATGCGTGAGGTGGTCGCACATGTTCTCTACGCCATGCAGCAGTGCTGCGATCAGCGCGCCTTGTGGCGTCGGTTGGATGCCCGCGGCATTCGCAAGCGCCTGTGCGGCGGCAGCAGACTGGCTGATCGAACAAATCCCGCAAATGCGCGGCGTGATCGTCAAAGCGTCCATCGGCGATTTGCCCAGCAACATGGGCTCAAAGCCACGAAAGAGCGGCGAGTTGACATAAGCCGCTTTGACCCGCGCATCCTCAATTTCCAGGCGGACCTCCAGATCGCCCTCGACGCGATTGAACGGCCCGACCAGCAAATCGCCTGCGCTCATGGTTTGCGCGCTTTCACCTGAGGCGGCACCGTGATCCGATCGGACACCGCATTCTCTTCGATGCGTTTCGGCGTCGCCGCCTTCGAAAGGGAGGCCAACGCCATGAACCACGCTTTGGGCATATCCGTCGGCAATCCGACCGGGATACCGGCGAATTTTGGCGTCTCGGTGAAAGGATGGTTCGGCTCCTCGAATTCCGGCGCGGTGCAGTTGATGCAAGGATACCCCGCCCGTGTGCAGGAGCCGTCACCGTTCCAGCCGCGAATGTTGCAATCTCCCACGGCTTGGGTCCCGATGCAGCCCAGATGCTCCATCATACAGCCCAGTTGCGACAGGCTCTGCGCGCTGGCTTTGTATTCGTAATACTCGTTTTTCGGACAGGCGTGATGCACCAGATGGTCGGCATAGAACCGGGGTCGCCCGAGGCTGTCGAGCGCCTCCGCCTCCAGATGTCCCGCCGCCAGAAGCAAAAGCGTTTCCGTCACCCAATCGGGATGCGTCGGACAGCCCGCGACATTGATCACCGGCAGGCCACTTCGGCTACAAAACTCGGCGGGCAGCGCCCCACCGCGGTGGTGGCCGTCATATTGCACACCGACCGCGGAGGCAGGATTGCCACCCGCCGAGGTGATCCCGCCATAGGTTGCGCAGGTCCCAACGGCCATCACATGCTGCGCCTTCGGAGCTAGAGACTTCACCCAATCGAGCATCGAGCGACCGGTGCCCGACAGCATATGGAAGCGCCCGGTGCCCTTGGGTCCCGTCAGGATCGAGCCTTCAACGGCAAGAATGTCGAGCGGTATCTCTCCGCTTTCCACCGCGCCAAGCAACGACAGCACCTCGCCGCCGGTGGCCTCAGACAGGGCAGGGTGCCAGAGAAACTCGATGCCTGCCCCGTCCAAAAGGTCGAACACATTCGGTCCCTCGGCGCAGAGAAGTGACATCGTGCAGCCGCCGCAGCCCGCCGATTGCAGCCAGAGGACATTCATGCGGATTTCCCAAGCGGCAGTTCAAGGCAGAAACAGGTGCCGGTTCCTTCCGGCTGACAGTGGCGCAAATCGCCGCCATGTTCCTGCGCGATCTTGCTTGAAATGGAGAGACCGAGCCCCGTGCCTTTCCCCACCGCTTTCGTCGTGAAGAACGGGTCGAAAATGGAGGCCACCACATCCGGTGGAATGCCGGGGCCATTGTCCTGAACTGTCAGAATCGCGCGGTCGCCCGAGATGTCATGGCGCAGGACCACTTCGGGGTTCTCCGTGTCGGCAAGCGCATCAATCGCGTTTTGCACGAGGTTCATGACGATCTGCTGGATATGTCCGGGATTGCCAAGCGCAACAGGTTTCACGTCACCCTCAAAGACAACGTTCACCGGGGTTTTTGTCCCTCTCGCCACCCAATCCGCGGCGGTTCGGGTTGTGGTCACAAGGTCGAACTCCACAACGTCCCCGGACCCTTCGGAAGACAATCTGCGCAGGTCCTCGACAATGTCACGAACTCGTTCGGCTCCGTCAGTCGCTCCGTCAATCGCCTCCCGCATATTCTTCAGCGCCCTGTCCAGCTTCAGCTCTTCCCGCAAGGCAATCAGATCGGTGCGCGAGGCGCCCGATTGCACGGCTTCGAAATAGCTCTCGAATTGCTGGGCGTATTTCCCCAAGGCATGGGTATTGGCGTAAACAAAGCTGATCGGGTTGTTCAACTCATGTGCTACGCCCGCCACGAGCCGACCGAGAGAGGCAAGTTTTTCGTTACGCACCAGATGGGTCTGAGCTTCTTTCAGGGCCCGGTGGCTGGCTTCCAGTTCGGAATAGGCCCGGCGCAACTCTCCCACTGGTCGACCGACGATCACTGCGCCGACACTCTTGCCGCGTTCGTTCAGACGCGGTGCAATGCCAAGCTCCAAGGGCGCCGGGCCATCTGCGGTCAGAATATCAATCTCAACCGTCACAAACTCTCGCGTCTGGATGGTCTTTTCAATCGCCGCTTTGAAGGTCGCGCGTGACTGGTCCGTGGCCAGAGTATCGACGATCGCGCCGGACGATGCGGCTGCAATGCCGGTCATCAATTTGTCGAAGGAGCCTCCGGTCCGTTCGATCTGATGCGAGCGGTCCACGACGATCAGGACATCGGAGACGGAGCGGAAGACCGAACTCATGAACCGCCTTAGTGCATCGAGTTCAACGTTCTGTTGCTCCAGCTTCTCCTGATATTCCACGAGTTCCGAATAGGTGCGGTCGACGGCCTCGATCACATCCGCCCACGCGGCATCCCCGATGATGCTCGCGGTTTCGCCCTGTTCGAATATCTGGCGCATACGCCCCTTTCAGCTCTTGCGGGTCAGCCCTGGAGGGCAGGTCCGCAACCACGGGAATGTGGAAATACTAAGCGAACATCAGAGATCGGTCCATCGTCGGGCGTTTCGCCTCATTTCTATCGCGAGCGCTGATGTTGATCGGGAATTGGATGCGGGCGCGAGGCCAAGGTCCGGTTGTTGTTGTCTAACTTTGCCGAGACGTCCGATTGCCTCAAACCGAAACGGCCGCGCGAAGATCGTCCCTTTGAACCTCCTGCGAGGTGCCTTTCATCCGGACCCGCCCACGGTCGAGCACCACAAATGTGTCTCCAAGCTCATAGGCAAAATCGAAGAATTGTTCGACCAGAATGATGGCCATATCACCCCGGTCGCGCAGCAGTTTGATGACTTCGCCAATCTGCTTGATGATGTTGGGCTGGATGCCCTCGGTGGGTTCATCAAGCAAAAGCAGTTTGGGGCGGGTGATCAGCGCGCGGGCGATGGCAAGCTGTTGTTGCTGTCCGCCGGACAGATCGCCGCCGCGGCGGTTCAGGAAGTCTTTCAGGATGGGAAAGAGGTCGAACACTTCACCAGGGATCGACCGGTCTTTGCGAGGGAGGCAGGCGAACCCGGTTTCCAGGTTTTCGCGCACCGTCAGGAACGGAAAAATCTCTCGGCCTTGCGGGACATAAGCTACGCCTTTCTGCGCCAGCGCATTGGCGCTTGCCTTCCCGATTGGCTCACCGGCCAGTACGTAATCCCCGCCGCTTCGCGCATGCGTGCCGGAAATCGCTTTCAATAGGCTGGTTTTGCCGACACCGTTCGTGCCCATCACACAGGTGACCTTGCCCGCCTCTGCCGACATCGAGATGCCGTTGAGTATCTGGCTGCCTCCATAATGCAGCGTCAGGTTCTCGAGGCTGAGAAGATTATCGGCCAAGGTAGACCTCGATCACGTTTTCATCTGCGGTGACGTGGTCCAGCGACCCTTCCGCCAGCACCGAGCCTTCATGCAGCACTGTGACCTTGCAGCCCAGACGGCGCACGAACTCCATGTCATGTTCGACAACCACAACGGCACGGGTTTTGGCAGCCTCGACCAGCAACTCGGTCGTGTGTTCGCGCTCCGCTGGGGTCATGCCAGCAGCAGGTTCATCCACCAGCAGCAATCTTGGGTCCTGGGCCAGCAGCATGCCGATCTCAAGCCACTGTTTCTGGCCATGCGATAGCTCTCCGGATTTGCGATAGAGCGCGGCGGTAAGGCCGATCTGTTCGGCGAGATCGGCAACCTTGTCGTGATCTTCCTGAAGGGGCCGGAACCGCAGCACGGCGAAGGGCGACCGGTTCTTCTTCAGCGCAAGCATCAGATTGTCCGCGACGGTCTGGTCTTCAAAGATCGTCGGACGTTGAAACTTGCGTCCGATCCCCTCCTGCGCGATGCGGCTTTCGGACATCGACAGAAGCGACACCGATTTCTCACCCCATAAGACATGACCCTCGTCGGGTTTGGTCTTGCCGGTGATGATGTCCATGAAGGTGGTTTTGCCCGCCCCGTTGGGGCCAATCACGGCGCGCATCTCGGCCTCACCGATTGAGAACGTCAGGCTGTTGATAGCCTTGAACCCGTCAAACGACACCGACACGCCAGACACTTCCAGAAGCGCGCTCATGCATCCGCCTCCTTCTCGCGCAACGCCCCTTCATCGGGCCCAAGCGGAGCGCCATGGCGGTCAGGATTGCGCCGCTCGGCGATCAGATCGAAGAGCCCCCCGATCCCGCGTGGTGCGAACAGCGTCACCGCCACAAAGGACAGACCTAGAAGGATCGTCCACCAATCCACCCACTGGATCGTGTAGACCCCAAGGTTGATATCTGGTGCTTGCCCGCCGGTGAACCAGGTCGACAACAGCGACACAAATGCCGCGCCGATCACTGCGCCATAGAGCTTGCCCCGCCCGCCAATCGCGACCCAGACCGCGAGGTAGATCGAAGCAATCGGCGCAATCTCCGCCGGGTTGATGATCCCCGCTTGCGGGTAATAGAGCGCGCCCGCGATCCCTGCGATCACCGCCGTGAAGGTGAAAATGAACAGCTTATAAGCTTCAACGGAATAGCCCAAGAACCGCACGCGCGCCTCGTCGTCCCGGATGGCGCGGATGACCGAGCCGAACTTGCCCGACACCACCCAGGCGCAGAGCAGATAGCCCAGCCCAAGCGCCAAGGCCGAGGCCCAGAAGAACAGGATCGAAATCGTCGATTGCGGCACATGGTCGAGCCCCGGCAGGTTCTGCAAGCCAGATAGGCCATTGTTCCCGCGCAAACCGCTGTCGTTCTGGAACAGGTAGAGCGACAGCGCCAGGGTCATCGCTTGTGTCAGGATCGAGAGATACACGCCCGTCACCCGGCTCCGGAACGCAAGCCACCCAAAGACCAAGGCCAACAGCCCCGGCACCAGCACAATCGCCGCCAGTTGCAGCGGCAGGGAATGCGCAAACGCCCAGATCGGTGGAAACTCCGACGCGCCCACAACGCCGAAAATCTGCGTCGCAATCCCGTCCGATATCTCTTGCGGTGTCGGGGGTAGGGGTGCTGCGGCCAGGCTCTCGATCACGATGATCTCGGTCCGCGCATACATCAGCCACATGCCGATCGCGTAGCCGCCGATCCCGAAAAACGCCATGTGTCCTAGCGACAGGATCCCGCAATAGCCCCAGACCAAATCCATCGCGAGCGCCACGAGGCAAAGGCATAAAGTCTTGCCCAAGGTCTTCACGAAGGAGGTCGAGATCACGCCGATCCCGAACCCTTCCGCCAGCACTGTCACGCCCACAGTGAACAGCGCCAGAATACCCAGAAAGATCAGCACCGAAGGATACCGCGCCACGAAGGGCCTGCGCGGTGGGTTCAAAGCAACATCTGCCATCTTACACCTCCGCCGCCCGGCCCTTCAGCGCGATGATCCCGCGTGGCCGGAACTGAATGAAGAGGATGATGAACAGGATCATGTAGGTCTGTGCTGCCAGCGTGTTCGACGGGTTCAGCCACTCGATACCCTTTTGCAGGGTGCCGACCATCGTCGCGCCCAGAAGCGTGCCCCAGATATTGCCGACGCCGCCGACCACAACGGTCATGAAGCTCTGCACGATATACTCGGTGCCCATCTCGGAGGTGACTTTGGAGTAGAGTCCAATCGCGACGCCTGCGATCCCGGCAATGCCGGAGCCAAAGCCAAAGGTCAGCATGTTGATCTTGTCGGGGTTGATCCCCATCGACGCCGCCATGCGCGGGTTCTGCGTCACTGCACGGACCTCAAGCCCCAGCCGCGTGCGGTTCATAACGAACAGGAACAGCGCAAGGAAAAGCAGGGCCAGCACGAAAATCGCGATGCGGATATAGCTGATCGAAACCACATCATTGATCACCCACGACCCGTCCAGCCACCCCGGGGCCGTCAAAGGACGCGCCTGCGTGCCGAAGATGTTCTTCGCCAATTGCTGGAGCGCAATGGACACACCAAAGGTCGCCAGCAACGTCTCCAACGGACGGTGATACAGCCAGCGGATCACCAGCCGCTCCATGGCCACGCCCGCGCCGAAGGTCACCATGAAGGCCAGCGGGATCGCGACGATAATCGACAGCGTGTAATCCGGCACGAACAGTTGCACGACATAGCCCGTGTAAGCGCCCATCATGATGAACTCGCCATGGGCCATGTTGATCACGCCCATCACCCCGAAGGTGATGGCGAGG
>JANQRE010000031.1 GCA_028284705.1 Paracoccaceae bacterium
AGGACGAGACATGAAAACCTATACCGCCAAACCCGGCGATATTGACAAGAAATGGATCCTGATCGACGCCGAGGGCGTGGTTCTGGGCCGTCTTGCCTCGATCGTCGCCACGCGCCTGCGTGGCAAGCACAAGCCGTCTTTCACGCCCCATATGGATATGGGAGACAATGTCATCGTCGTGAATGCGGATAAGATCCAGTTGACTGGCAACAAGCGCCAGAAGCCCAATTACTGGCACACCGGTCACCCGGGCGGCATCAAGAGCCGCACCAATGAAGAAATCCTTGAGGGCGCGCATCCTGAGCGCGTGGTCATGCAGGCGGTGAAACGCATGCTGCCCGGCGGCCCGCTGAGCCGCAAGCAGATGACCAACCTGCGCGTCTACGCGAGTGCCGACCACCCGCATGAAGCACAATCGCCCGAAGTTCTGGATGTGAAATCCATGAACAAGAAAAACACCCGGAGCGCATGAAGATGGCCGAAGAAGTAAATTCCCTCGAAGAGCTCGGCCAGGTTGCCGAAGGCACCGCGCCTGCTGAAGTTGTCGAAGCTGCAATCACTCGCGAGCCGGTTCGTGACGAGCTGGGCCGCGCCTACGCCACCGGCAAGCGGAAAGACGCGGTGGCCCGTGTCTGGATCAAGCCGGGCTCCGGCAAGGTCGTGGTGAACGGTAAAGAGCAAAATGAGTATTTTGCTCGCCCCGTGCTGCAAATGATCCTGCGCCAGCCCTTCACGGTCGCCGGTGTTGAAGATCAGTTTGACGTGCAGGCGACCGTCAAGGGCGGTGGTCTGTCCGGTCAGGCCGGTGCTGTGAAGCACGGCATTTCCAAAGCGCTGCAGCTTTATGATCCGTCCCTGCGTGGCGCCCTGAAAGCCGCAGGCTTCCTGACCCGCGACAGCCGCGTCGTTGAGCGGAAGAAATACGGTAAGGCGAAGGCTCGGAAGAGCTTCCAGTTCTCCAAGCGCTAAGCTGGATCACAATATTCGGAAGGGCCGTCCAAAGGGGCGGCCTTTTCTATGTTCAAAGACAGCCGTTCTCGCCCCAGATTTTCAGAGCCACGTGAAACTGGGGGCCGTGGGGGTGTGGGAAATCAGGTTTATCGCGGAATTGGTAGGTCTGGGCTTGGGTGCAGAGGTTCTCTTTCTTCCACTTATGGCAAGCGGTGCAGGCGCGGTTTTTCCAGGTGCGGTCTGGCAGTCCGAGGATCGGTGGGAAGGTGGGTTGGATTTTAAGCATCGATTCGATGGACCGCCCGTTCAACTCGTCGCTGATGCCGCGCATGGGTTTTGAAAACTGCGGCGGATTGTCTTTCAACGCCGCCCGCGCCTGGTTCATGCCATTGATGATCTCAGTCACCCGCTCCAGCGCCGTGATGTAGTGCTCGCTCTCCGGAAAATCGTTCAGAAAGGCCGTTAGTAGCCGCGGGTCGCCCGTTCTACTGGCCTGTTTCCAGGCGGCTTCTTCATCGGCAGCGGTGTCGGCGGCGCTTGGGGTTGGCAGTGCCCAAAACAGTCCAGCAATAAGCGCGATAGACAGAACCAGCCGGGCCCAACGGGCCAGCCCGGTTTGCGCGCAAAAGAGCTGTACTTTAGACATCACAGACACAGAAACTCATCGACAACGATCCCCTGACTTAGCAGAGTAAGGGGATAATTATCCGGGTCCAGTGTTTTGTTATGTGTCGAAAGGGCGCGTTTTACCCGGGGAGCGCTACGACACGGATGCGGGGGAGCGCGGTCATGGGATCGCAGTGGCGTAAGACATCACTCGGGTTTTGGGTGGCAACATGCATGATGGCGGCGACCGGCGCGCAGGCGGATATCGCCCCGTTCGAGAGTGGCTGGAGCCTGCAGGGTTCGAACTCCGTTCTCAGTTTCCAATCGATCAAAGAAACGGTGATCACCGAAATCTCGACGTTCGAGGAATTTACCGGCGAGATTGACGAGACCGGAAAAGTCACGATCACCGTCAAGCTCGACAGCATCGACACCAAGGTTGATCTGCGTAATGTCCGCATGCGCTTCCTGCTCTTTGAGACGTTCAATTACCCAGACGCCACGATCTCGATGGAGGTGCCGCCCGACCTTGTTGCCGATCTGGCTGAG
Source organism: Paracoccaceae bacterium (assembly GCA_028284705.1). Taxonomy (GTDB): domain Bacteria; phylum Pseudomonadota; class Alphaproteobacteria; order Rhodobacterales; family Rhodobacteraceae; genus Litoreibacter. The sequence goes on from JANQRE010000031.1 coordinate 2,107, forward strand.
ATCCGGCGCAAGCGCATCGAACTGCCCTATGAACTGACCATTGTGGGTCTGACCAAGTCCTTCACCGCCGAGATGGTGGTCACGCTGATCGATGCCAATACGGTGTCGGTTGCGCCGGTCTTTCCAATCTCCATTGGAACCGACCTCTTCAATCTCGGGGAAGGGGTCCTGAAACTCGAAGAAACGGCAGGGTTCGACATCATTCCCTCCGCGACCGTGAATTTCAACTTCGTGTTCGGTCGCAATACGCCGGTGCAGGATATCGGCATCGCGCAATTGGCGAGTGTCGAGACGGATGGCGATGGCGAACCGGTTGCGCTTACGGCAGAGGCCTGTCTCAACCGGTTCACCAGCTTGTCGGAGACCAACCGGGTCGAGTTCGAATCCGCAAGTTTTGCGATCAGCGGCAGCAGCCTCGGTGTGCTCAACACCCTGGCGCAAGTGATCAAGGAATGCCCAGGCATGAATATCGAGGTTGGCGGTCACACTGATGCGACCGGTCCGAGCGACTACAATCTGGGTCTCTCGGAAGTTCGAGCACGCACTGTAGCCTCCTATCTTGTGGAACTCGGGGCCGATCCGAACAGCCTCAGCTCCCGCGGCTATGGCGAGGAACGCCCGATTGCCAGCAACGAGACCGATCGCGGGCGGGCGCGCAATCGCCGGATCGAATTTGTGGTGCAGAGCAGCAGCTAAAAGTCTGTTATTCCAGAAAAAAGGGCTCCTCAGATGGGAGCCCTTTCGTCGTTATTCCTAGTCTCGGATCAGGGTGATGGCGCGGAGCCTTCACCCGGAGCGGGGTCTGCCATAGCTACAGCGACCGGCAACACTTCGATGACAATATCATCGACCGTCAGTTCGCCCGCTGCTTCACCATTCACGCGGAACGCATAGGTGAGGTCTGGATTGCCGGGATAGATCACAATCTGGATTTGATTGTCTCCGAGCGGTTCGATCTCAAACGGTGGTGCTTCGCCTTCAAAACGCAGCACCAATGTATCGTCCTCCGAGAAATCCTCGACCGTTGCGCCCACATGGTCGCCTTCAAGGATGAACGTGTCTTCGCCGTCTTCACCGGTGAGGCTCGCAAATGTGCCGGTCGATTCCGCCAGAAGGATATCGTTGCCCGGACCACCGTTGAGCATGTCATTCTCGCCCGCGCCGGAGTTCAGGAAATCGTCGCCAGCACCGCCCGCAAGGCTGTCTGTCGCACCGCCGCCGCGCATGGTGTCATCACCATCTTCGCCTTCGATGGTGTCATTGCCAGCCCCGCCTGCAAGTTCATCATCGCCGTCGCCGCCATTGATTTCATCCGCGCCGGGGCCACCAAAGACATAATCATTGCCGCCCAAAGCCATTACGATGTCATTGCCAGCGAGCGCTTCAATATCGTCATTGCCTTCGGTGCCGGTGAGAGTGTCATCCTCCGGCGTGCCGGTGATCTCATTCGGCGGTTCCTCAAGAAGGCTGTCGCCCGCGAGGATGTCCTCGGCCTCAAGACCGGTGTCATCGACATTGCGGAACAGGATATCCTCGACATCGAAATCGCTGACATCGCCTGCGATGCTGGCCACGACTTCTCCGTCGATCACCAGCGTGACAGACCCATCGCTGACCGGCACCAGTTCGACATCCTCAGAGGCAATCGGCGTGTCAGTGTTGATCACAATCTGGTCCTGCAGATCGAGATCGGTGATCGTGTTGAAATCGCCCTCTCCGATATCGAGTACGAAGATATCGGCGTTCTTGCCGCCGGAGAGTTCATTCACGCCTGCGCCACCGGCCAGCACGTCATCGCCGCGCTGACCCATGATCACGTCATCGCCCTCGCCACCATCGACGATATCGTCACCGCGGCCTGCCGTGATGCTGTCATTTCCGCGTCCGAGATCGACCAGATCGTCGCCGCGACCCGCAAAGACGGTGTCATTGCCAAAACCTGCGCGGATGATGTCGTCGCCGTAATTGCCGTCGATTAGGTCATCGCCGCCATTGCCGACAAGCAGGTCATTGCCGGTGCCGCCGCCGATATTGTCATTGCCAGCGCCGCCATAGATCTTGTCGCTGCCCTGACGGCCACGGATGAAATCATCACCATCTTCGCCGAAGACCATGTCATCGCCGCGTCCTGCGGTGATGAAGTCATCTCCCGCGCCGCCCGCAATCTCGTCATCGCCGCGACCGCCGAAGAGGTCGTCATTGCCGTCGCCACCGGCGATCAGATCGTTGCCGAAGCTGCCATCAATCGCGTCATCGCCATTGCCGCCGACCAATACGTCGTCACCGGCCAGTGCGGATATCCGGTCGTTTCCGTCACCGCCGTCGATACCATCATCGCCGGTGGTGCCAAAAAGCTGATCATCGCCATCTGTTCCGGTCGTGACCGTGAGCCCGGCTGCAAAGGTGCCGCCGATGGCCATGAGAAGCGTCGCTGAAATCATGAGAATCCCCCAAAGAATACAAAACCGTTAATCCCACCGTAGGGTGGTCTTACCATTGCTGACAAACTTTTGCCGTTGTTTTGACACAAACACTGAGTTTCCGGTGCGGCGACAATCCGTTCCTCGGAAAATGCAGGGAAATCAGAACGCTATCAGTCACACTTTGCGTAAATCCATTCGAATTTCCGGTGGATTTACCACGCGTCCGCGGAAAAAAGTTTTGTTAACCTTAACACTCGGCTCAGCAGGTCGCGATTAAACGCTCGAATTTTGAGCGACGCCCGTGTGAGACCCGAGATTTCCAGAGCCGCACCGCGACAAACTCTTGAGACAGTGTCCCAAACCGCTAGACTGCCGGGACGGTGCGGGGAGGAACGGCAGCAATCGCCACAGCATTCGACACGGAGGCAAAACGCGGCTGGCTCTTGGTCAGCCCAACGGCCGTGTTTGTCCTGCTGCTTCTGGCGGCCCCCTTGGCGACCGTGGTCAGTTTCTCGTTCTTCACACAGGACTTTCTGACCGTCGATTACACACCGACCCTGAAAAACTACAAAGAGGCCTTCACCGACCCGATCTATTCGACGCTGATGATCCGTTCTCTATGGATTTCCGGCGTTGTGACCGTGGTCACGGTTTTGCTCGCCTTTCCAATCGCTTACTTCGTGTCCTTCTACGTGGAGCCGGAGAAAAAAGCGCTCTGGATTTTCCTCATCACGATCCCGTTCTGGACCTCCTATCTGCTCCGCGTGTTCCTCTGGAAAGTGATCCTCGGCTTCAATGGCGTGCTGAATTCGGGGCTGTTGTCCCTCGGCCTGATCGAGGAACCGATCACCTTCATCCTGTACAACCCCAATGCCGTCGTGATCACGCTCGCCCATGCTTTTGCGCCCTTTACGATCCTGCCGATCTATGTGGCTTTGGAAAAGATTGACCGCTCGCTTCTGGAGGCCAGCCAGGACCTCGGCGAAGGCAAAATCCGCACCTTCTTTCGGGTGACCCTGCCGCTTGCCATGCCCGGCGTCGTCGCAGCCACCCTGATCGTCTTCATCCCAACCATCGGCGATTATGTGACGCCACGCCTGGTTGGCGGACCGAACGGCTTAATGATCGCCAATATGATCCAGACGCAGTTTCTAAAACTGAACAACGCGCCGATGGGCGCGACGCTGGCGGTGCTGGCGATGTGTGCGGTGACGCTGGTCTCGCTGCTCTTCCTCTTTTTCAACCGAAGGTACTTGCGATGAGGGGCGGGTGGCTTCGCATATACGCGATCACCTATCTGGTGTTTCTCTACCTGCCGGTGATCTTGCTGCCGCTTTTTGCCTTCAATGACGGCACGGTCATTGCCTTCCCGCTGAAAGGCTTCACCACCGAATGGTTCGTGCAACTGGCCGGGATCGAGGCGCTACATGCGGCGCTGAAAAACTCGATTTTCATCGCGGTGACGACGGCCGTTCTGTCGGTGATCCTCGGCATTTGCGCCGCCCGTGCCTCAACGCGTTATCGCTGGCCGGGCAAGGGGCCGATGATGGGGATCATCATGTTGCCGCTGGTCCTGCCGGAGATCATCGTCGGCGTCGCGCTTCTGGTGGTGATCGTGCAGGTCTTTGATCTGCCGCTCTCCGCCTGGACGGTGATCGCCGGGCACACACTGATCTGCACGCCGTTCGCGATTGCGATCCTCTCCTCGGCCTTTCAGGGCCTCGATCAATCCCTGGAGGAAGCGGCGGTGGACCTGGGGGAAACCCGGTGGGGCGCCTTCTCGAAGATCGTCTTGCCGCTGGTGACGCCGGGGATCATCGCCTCCTTCCTGATCGCTTTCACGATCTCGCTTGATGAGTTCATCATCGCGTTTTTCCTCACCGGCGCTGAGCCGACCTTGCCCGTCTACATCTGGGGCCAGCTCAGATTTCCGCAGAAGATTCCAGCGGTTATGGCGCTCGGGACCTTACTTCTGATCGCGTCCCTCGTGATCCTGAGCGTGGCGGAATATTTCCGGCGCCGGGGTGTACGGCGTGTGGGTGGCAAAGACAGTGGAGGCTTCCTGTGAGCGCGCAGATTTCCCTTTCAGAGGTCGAGAAATATTACGGCGAGTATCACGCCCTGCGCGGGATCGATCTGGAGATCAATGAGGGCGAGTTCTTCTCGCTTTTGGGCCCGTCCGGCTGCGGCAAAACCACGCTTTTGCGCGTCATCGCCGGGTTTGAGGAGGTCTCCTCCGGCACGGTGATGATCGGTGGCGCGAACATGGCGCGGGTGCCCGCGAATAAGCGCCCCACCAATATGGTGTTCCAGTCCTACGCGATCTTCCCGCATTTGAACGTGGCGCAGAATGTCGGCTTCGGCCTGCGCAAATCCGCAATGTCGGCGGCGGATAAAGAGCAGGCGGTCTTGGACGCTCTGAAGATGGTGGGGCTGGAGGGCTATGGAGGCCGTGCCGCCCATGCCTTGTCGGGCGGGCAACGACAACGGGTGGCACTGGCACGGGCTTTGGTGTTGCAGCCGAAGGTGCTGCTCCTCGATGAACCGCTCTCCGCGCTCGACAAGAAGATGCGCGAGCAGATGCAAGGCGAACTCAGACGCTTGCAGCGTCAGGTCGGCATCACCTTCATTCTCGTGACCCATGATCAGGAGGAAGCCCTGATCATGTCCGACCGCATCGCAGTGATGTTCGAAGGCGAGATCGCGCAATTGGCGGCACCTCAGGAGCTTTACAAGCGGCCCGTGACGCGGAGGGTCGGCGAATTCATCGGCGTGATGAATTTTCTCGATGCCACGCCGCTGGACACCGGCTCCGGCCTTGTGAAGATGCAGGTCGAAGGTCTTGGCGAGGTCGAGATCGCCCCCGATCAGGTGCCTGCTGGCGCCCGCGCCTTCGCGCCTGTGGTGGGCCTGCGGCCCGAGGCTTTAACGATCCTCTATGACGCGCCCGCGAAGCGCGATGCGGTGAGTGTCACGGGCGTCGTGGAGGATCTCAGTTACTATGGCGACATGACCTATTACGAGGTGAGGTTGGAGGGGACATCGAAGCCGGTGACGATTTCGATGAAAAACCTCACCAGCAGGCCTGTCCTGGAGCGCGGTGCGGCGGCGCAGGTGGGCTATGATCCCCATTCGCTGGTGATTTTCGCAGCCTGAGTTTCGAATTGCGCGTCGCGCAATCCGACCGGGTGGGGGGACCAGTCCCCCCACACCCCCCTGGAGTATTTCTGGACCAATGAAGAGGTGAGGCGGGCCCGGAAGGGCGCGATGAGCGGCGGGTCAACTGTCGGGTTTGATTAGGCCGAGGCCGCGCAGATAGATGCCAATACCACTTTCGAGCAAATCCTCAGCCGGGAAGGGGGCTTTGGCACCCGGCTGACCACGGGTGTAAAGCTCAACCACACCATGGCTCAGCGCCCAGACATGGGCGGAAAACATGGAGGCCGGAGGGCGACGATCCGCGGGGATATGCTCCGAGAGCGCCTCGGCGGCTTTTTCCAACACGCCTTGCGAACGCGCGGCGGCGAGTGCCAGGTCAGGATTGATCTGGTTCGAGAGCCCACTTTCGAACATCGCCATGTAATGGCCCGGGAACTTGCGTGCAAAAGCAAGATAAGCGCGGCCCGTGGCCTCGAAGGCGGCGAGGGCGGAGGGTTGGCCATCGGCATAGGCATGTTCCATCAGATCGCCGAAAATCCGGTGACCCTGCAAAGCGGCCTCAGCGATGAGCGCCTCGCGGCCCTCGAAATGGCGGTAGACGGCGGCGGGCGTCACATCGGCGCGTTTGGCAGCTTCGGCCACGGTGAAGCCCGACGGGCCCTTCTCCTCGATGAGTTTCAACGCCGCATCGACGAGGGCCTGTTTCAGATTGCCGTGATGGTAGCCGCGCTTGGGCATCAGGCGTCCCAGACCTCAGGCCCACCGCAGATTTTGGCATCCGGTGTGCCGATCACGGATGCGTCCTTGCCAGCATAGTCCACCGCGTTCAGCACCGTCTGGATCGCCGCAATCCGCGCGCGTTTCTTGTCGTCAGAACGGATGATGGTCCAGGGCGCATGGTCGGTATGGCTGCGCTCCAGCGTCTCGGAAATCGCGGATGTGTAAGCATCCCAGCGGTTCAGCCCCTCCACATCGATCCAGCTCAGCTTCCACTGTTTCAGCGGATCGCTCTCACGACCAAGAAAGCGGCGCAACTGCTCGGCCCGGCCCACATTGAGCCAGAACTTGATGAGTGTGATGCCGTCATCGACCAGTTGCTCTTCGAAATGCGGGACCTGGTGGAAAAAGCTCTTCCGTTGCGCTGGCGTGCAGAACTCAAACACATGCTCAACGACGCCACGATTGTACCAGGACCGGTCGAACAGCGCGATTTCCTCACCGGCGGGCAGGTGGTGCACATAGCGTTGAAAATACCATTGGCTGGTTTCCCGCTCGGTGGGTTTCGACAATGCCACGACCCGGGCCACCCGCGGATTGAGGTTCATCCGAATGCGCTTGATCGTGCCGCCCTTGCCCGCCGCATCCCGGCCTTCAAAGACAAGTGCGATGCGATTGCCCGTGGCTTTCACATCCGCCTGCAGCTTCACCAGCTCGATCTGCAGCGCCGCGAGATGTTTGTCATAGACCTTGCGGTCCATCTGCGTGTCATAGGGGTAGCTGTCAGAGATCACCTGACCCTTTTTGCGGCCCTCAATCGCATCGCGCACATCCTTCGGGGCGGCATTTTCAAAGAATTTGGTGATCTCGCCGACATGAGATTGCGACATGCGTGAAGCCTTTTTCGTTTCGTGACCGGCAGTATGGCGGGGATCAGTTGGTGAGACCAGCGCGTTTTGCCAAGCGGTCAATGGCGGCAAGGACGGCTGGCTCATCGGTGTGATGCGGCATATGGCCGACGCCTTCGAGGACGGTGAGGGTATTGGAGGGCACACGCGCCTCGAGCGGTTCTGCATGGGTTTCCAAGGGCACGGTTTCGTCTGCCGCGCCATGCACGCTCTCAATCGGGATCGTGAGGTCGTTATAGAGCGGGGCCTGCGCGATAATATGCGGCTTGAGGTCGTTTACCTGCTGCGTCGTGGCGTGCAGCGTATGTTTCGTTTTCGACAGATTCACGCCGATATGGTCCATATAGCCCTCTGGCACAGGGTCCGGGGTGAAAATGCCTTCCAGCGTGTCGATGATGCGTTTCTGTGTCGCGAATGCCGACAGCGTCGGGATCAGCAGATTCCGCCCCGCCCAGGAATTGGTGACCTGATACCAGCGTTTCAGATCGCCCTTCCACGGGTGCGAGACGCCCGCCAGCATCAGAAGCCCACGCACCTCTTCGGGGTGATGCACCGCCCAGGCCATCGCAACAGCGCCGCCATAGGAATGGCCGAGGATCAGGTAATTCTTAAGGCCCAGCTCAGCCGCCGCGGCACTCAGAAGCGCGGCCTGTTCCTGGGGGCTTTCACCATTGCCCGCGCGGTCGGGGATGCGGTCGGTATGACCATGGCCGGGGCGGTCAAACGCCACCAGCTTGAAGCGATCAGCGAGCTTATGCGTCAGGGAGAAGGTGAACTCCCGCGTGTTGCCACCAGCCCCATGAAGCAGGATCAGGGTCGGTGCATCCTCGGCCTCCAGCCCCTCGATATGCGCATGAACTTTGACGCCGCCTACATCGAGGACCGGCCCCGTGGGCGGCTCGATCCGCGCTGCCATGGTGGTGTCATAGGCGTTCTTGGCGAAGACCGTGATCGCGCCGACAATCGCCAGCGTGACCAGCGCAAAGAGGAGCTTTGTCAGCACGTTACGTGCCGATCTTCGTCATATCGAAGGGCGTCGTCTGGTAGATCTGATTGATCCAATTGCCATAGAGCAGGTGCGCGTGGCTCCGCCAGCGGTTCTGCGGCTGCTGGGCGGGATCATCGCCGGGATAGTAATTCACCGGCACTTGAATCTCGGTGCCCGCGACCTGCGAGTTCGCCACATCGCGCTCATATTCTTCCTTCAGCGTGCCACTGTCATATTCGAAATGGTTGAAGATGTAGATCGCGCGGTGTTTCTCGTCCTCGACCAGACAAGGACCAACCTCATCGCTGCCAAGAAGCGTTTTGAGACCCGGCGCGCCGTCAATCTCCGCCTGTTTCATCTCGGTCCAGCGCGAGACCGGGATCACGCAGACATCCGAAAAGCCATTCAGATAAGGCGAGGCGGGCGCGAGGTTCGTGTGCTCGTAGCAGCCGAACGCTTTCGCCTCGAGCATATATTTGTCGACGCCATGGAAATGGTTGATCATCGCCATGCCGCCCCAGCAAACGCCAAAGGTCGAATGCACATTGCTTTGGGTCCAGTTCATGACCTCCACCAGTTCATCCCAATAGGTCACATCGTGGAAGGGTAGATGTTCGATCGGGGCTCCGGTGATGATCAGCCCGTCGAATTTCTCGTCCCGGACCTCCTGAAACGGGCGGTAGAACTCTGCCATATGCTCGGCGGCGGTGTTCTTCGTCTCATGCGCACTCATCCGGATCAATGACAGCTCGATCTGCAACGGCGTTGACCCGATCAGCCGGGCAAACTGGTTCTCCGTCTGAATTTTCTTCGGCATCAGATTCAACAAGCCGATGCGCAGGGGGCGAATGTCCTGCCGATCCGCCTCGCGCTGACCCATGACCATAACGCCTTCCTTTTGAAGGACGCTATAGGCGGGCAGGGAGGAGGGCAGTTTGATCGGCATGTCAGTGGCCTGAAGTCGTGATATCGGGAAGCGTAGAGGTAAGTCTGTCAGCGCTGATTGCCAAGGGTATCGGCGATCAACTGATTGAGACGATCCGGCGTATCGGCAGCCGAGATATGATCGGAATGGATGCGGATGCCCCAATTTTCCGCCATGGCGCGGTAACGGGGCGCGCGGTGCGCCAATGCGCGGGCAAAAGTCCAACGCACGAATTCATCCGGGTCGACCTTATGCGGTGCCTTGCCGGTTTCCTTCAAATAAGTGCCCCAGCATTCGCTGAGGAATTCCGGCTGATAGCACATCGGTTTGGGGCTTTTGTCGAAGCGCCGGATCAATTCCTGCCGATGCGCGTCATCGCCTTCGATCCAGACCATGAGATGATTGCAGGACAGGCTTTGTAGAACCGCGTCACCGGGATCGTCGGGATCGACCACTTCGCAGATCGACCCGCTCGTGTCATTGACGAAATTCGGGTAGCCGTAGAGCCGCTCCGCCCGGTCCATGAAGTGCTTACTGTCGAGCAGTGCTTCGCGCTCCGCATGGTGATGCAGGCCCTGGCGGTGTTGGTATTCCTCAATCGGCAAACCACCCTTCTTGGGGTCGCCGGGCTTGCCAAGATAGGTCGATAAGGGACTGAGATTGTCGAAGGAAATGTTCGAGGCGATGTAAATCGAGTCACTGCGCAGAAGCTCTGCCAGAAACGGGTCCTTCAGTGCATGCGCCTTGAAATTATCGACGATATGCTCGCCCATATAGCGCGTGCCGATGCGATAATCGACAGAGTAGTGAAACCAGTCCCCCTGACCGCGCAGCATGTTGGAAATATGGGTCTTGCCAAGGCCCGACATGCCAAAAAGCGCCAAGCGCTTTCGGGGGGCCTTCAGCCAGGCATCACCATCGGGATAAAGAAGCGGCATATAACTCATGCTCCCGTGACTAGCGGGCGGGCGCTTGCTGTTCTAGGGAATTCTTAAAGCGGTGGAGATTTCCTGAATTTCTGATGCACGCGGCCATCAAGGATCATCAGGCCCAGGGCAAGGATCGCGAAGCCCAGATAGGCGCGGGGGGCGAGCGTCTCATCAAGCACCAGCGCGCCGAGCGTGATCGCGAAAGGCACGATCAGAAGCGTGCAGAGCATCAGATTGCCGCTGCCTGCCATCGCCAGAACACGGTAATAGAGCAGATAGGCCAGGGCTGTTGCGACAATCGAGAAATATCCAATCGAAAGAACAGTTTGCGGCGCAAGGCTCAAGTCCGGCGCGCCGTCGATCAGAAACGCCGCAGGCACCATGATCAGACTTGATCCGGTAAGCATGCCGGCTGCCGCCACCTGCGGTGTCAGCCCCGAAAGCGTCTTGCGCGCCCAGGCCCCGGCCAGCGCATAAGAGAGCGTGCCCGCCAGGATCGCAAGCTGCGCGAGGGAGCGCGGATCAAAGCGCGTGAGGTTCTCGATGCCGATGGCAATCGTCACCCCGGCAAACCCCAACCCGACGCCGAAGAGCCGATTGGGCGTCAGGCGCTCGTCCGAGAAGACCAGTGCCGCCACCAACACGCCGAAAATCGCCGTGGCGGCATTGAAGATCGAGGTCAGCCCGGTCTCGATATAAAGCTGTCCCCAGGCCATCAACGAAAAGGGCAAGACGTTGTTGAGCAGACCCATCATGAGGAACGCGCCCCAGATGCGCGGATCGCGTGGCACGTCGAGTCTCCGCACCAAAACGTAGGCCCAAAGCAGCAACATCGCCCAGAACACCCGATGCGCCACGACCGTGACAAACGGCACCTCGTTCAGCGCAATGCGGATCGACAGAAACGATGCGCCCCAAATGCCTGAGAGCAACAGCAATTCGCCCCAGGCGCGCGTCGACAATGTCTTCTGCGTGGCCATGGCCGCAGCAGTAGCGCGCCGCGCTCACCCATGCGACCCGAAACCTGCGCTCAAACGAAAAGCGCCCCGCCCATTCCGGCGAGGCGCATCTGACCGCTACCCCTAACTGTCAGATTGTTCTTAGAAATTGTAGCCGATCTTGATACCAGCACCGACAGCCTTGTTGCCGGAGAAATTGGACGCCGGACCACCAAGGCCCAGTGTTGTCTGGGCGTTGCCAATCTTGATGTAACGCACACCACCTTGAATCTTCAGCGGTCCGTTGGTGTAGGTCGCTGCAAGACCGATGCTAACATTGCCATCCGTCGGCGCAAGGTTGGACGAGAAACCGCCGTTTTCCTTTTCATAGCCGAGCGAGACCGCAGCCGCCCAGTTTTCGTTGAAGCGGCGACCGACGCCCAGATTGTAGGTGATCGTGTCGTTGGCAAAAGACACCAGCGGCGTCGCCGGAGGGTAGTTGGCGGGGTTGATCACGAAATCTGACCAGTCGACCCAACGGATCGACCCAAAGAGCAAGGTGTTCTGGGCGATGCCGGTCTGGAAGTCGAGATTGACCGATTGAGGTGTGTCGATCGTGGTGTTTGATGTAAGTGCGCCGAACTCAAGGGTCGACAGTTGATGGTGGATTTCCGACGAATAGGTCAGTGCGACGCGCAAGGCGATATCAGGCCGCTCGTAAGCGGCGCCGACAACATACCCAACTCCGTAGTCTCGTTGCCCAACCGCGGTATAACCTCCGATGAACGGA
>JANQRE010000033.1 GCA_028284705.1 Paracoccaceae bacterium
GGCGATGGTCAGGTCTTTCACACCGCTCTCGACAATGGCGTCGATCAGAAGTTCGGGAATGCCGCAGAGCCCAAACCCCCCCGCCGCAATCAACATCCCGTCCGACAAAAGCCCGTCCAAAGCTTCCGATGCAATGTTGTAGACTTTCTTCATGGTGTGAAAAGCTCCCCTGAAACCCGGTTGCGGGCGTTTTCGCAAGCGCAGCATGGAGAGTCAATTCGATGTGAGGAGGGGCCTAGAAAAACAGGGCTTCCAGATCGTCGATGAAGCGGGCGTGCATGCGCTGGAGCATCTCGGAGGGTTGTCGCAGGGCGAAGGTTTCGGCCAGCGGGTCTTCCGCGTGGATATCAGAACCGGACAGCTCCTCCAGCACAGCATGGCCGCAGAAGGGGACATAAACCTCCGAATAGCCGCCCTCATGCACCAGAAGCAGCTTGTCATCACAGAGATCGGCGGCGGCATCCATCATCATCGCGGTCATCTGGCGGAACGTGTCCGCCGTGGCCAGCATCCGCGACAGGGGATCAACGGCGCCTGCATCAAACCCGCAAGCCACAATGATCACATCCGGTTGGAACTGATCGAGGGCCGGGCGCACGAGGCGTTCCATCGCGTCGAGATAGAGCACGTGCCCGCCGCCCGGAGGCAGGGGGATATTCATGTTGAACCCGGCACCATCACCGACGCCGCGGTCTTCGGCATCCCCGGTATCCATCGGGTAGTTGCGCTCCTGATGCAGGGAGATCGTCAGCACATCGTCGCGGTCATAGTAGATCGCCTCGGTGCCATTACCGTGATGCACATCCCAGTCGACGACGGCGACGCGTTCGGCGAGGTCTTGCGCCTGCGCCGCTTCGATGGCGATGGCGATATTGGCGAGCAGGCAGAAGCCGTTGGGGTAATCCGGCAGGCAGTGGTGACCGGGTGGGCGCGACAGGGCGTATGCGTTCTTGTGTTGACCCCCGAGCACCGACAGAAGTGCGGCTTTGGCAAGGCCCGCAGATTGCTGCGCGATCTCGAAACCACCGGCAGAGAAAGGTGTGCGGCGTCCCAGCTCGCCACCGGTTGCGTCGGACAGCTCCTTGAACTTCTTGAGGTAACTCTCTGGATGTATGCGGGCGAGGTCTTCCCACGTCGCGGGCGCTCCGCTGCGCTGATCCAGTTCAGCGCCGAGCCCCGTGACATCGATGAGATTCTTCAACCGGCGCTTGGTCTCAGGACTGTCGGGAAAGCCGCCCTCCTGCGGTTGCACCAGACCCGCCACCGGCACGGTCAGGGCGTAATTGCCGCCGGAATGCCAGAAACACCGTTCATCCCAGAAAAACCCGGTCTTCATGGTTTGGCCTCGAAGCGATAGGCGCCCTCGGGCAGGTTCAGCGCCGCGCCGAGGTCCTTGGCCTGCCGCAGTGACAGGGTCACGCGCTGCAAGCGGTCCGTCACGGGGTCGAGCTGTTCGATGGTGATGCAATCCTCAAAGGCCTGAACCGAGACGTCCTCCTGCAAATGCGGCCCGCCCTCATCGACGAGAGTGATAACGGTTGCGTCGAAATCGTGTTCGATGGTGAACATGGGGTGGCGCGCCTGCGTGATGATCGTTCTCATCAGGACCAAACCAGTCCGGGCGGAAAAAGGCAAACGTGAAGGGCCCGGGCTTGGCGGGGGCGGCAGATCGGGTTAGATCAGTTTTAAGACAAAGATCATGAGGCATGAGATGAGAGTTTTTGCTGCGACCCTTGCGGTTATGGGTTTGGTAGCTTGTGAGCCAACCAGCACCGCGCCGAGCGAGCCCGCGCCGCAAACCGCCCAGCCTGCGCCAACGGCGACGGCCGCGCCGCCGAAGCTTTCCGCGCGTCAGGCCTCTGCGAATTTCCGGGCTGTGGTGTCACGTGTGGAGCCGGTGGCAGAGCGGGAATGCCGAAGGCGCGCGCCGGATTTGAACTGCGATTTCAAGATCGTGGTGGAAAACAATCCCCGGCTTGCACCAAATGCCTATCAGACTCTGGATCGCACGGGCCGCCCAATCATCGGTTTCACGCTTGCGCTGATCGCCGATGCGCGGAACCGGGATGAGTTGGCTTTTGTTTTGGGCCACGAGGCGGCTCACCACATCGCTCGCCACTTGCAGGAACAGCAGGAAACCGCGGCAGGTGGCGCACTGGCAGGTGCGATCCTGGCGGGTGTTCTGGGTGCGGATGTGAACACCGGCGCGCGTCTGGGTGGCACCGTCGGTGCGCGCGCTTATTCGAAACAGAACGAGTTGGAGGCAGATGCGCTCGGTACCGTGATCGCAAAACGGGCCGGTTACGATCCGCTGAAAGGTGCGCAATTCTTCAATCGCATCCCCGATCCCGGCGACCGGTTCCTGGGCACACACCCGCCCAATGCAGAGCGACTGGCGACGGTGCGACGCGTGAATTCCCAACTCTAGGTGATCCGCGAGGCCGTCAAGCTGGAGTGGCAGCGGCTCAAGAACCGTTGCATCTGGTCCTGGCAGGGGATCGTCGATGTCTGGCAGACCGAGGCCAGTTTCCGGTCCTGGGTGCTGGTCAATATCGTCTCGGCGATTTTTGCGATTTTGCTTGATCTGAGCGGGGCGGAACGTGGGTTGATCCTCGCGCTCGGGCTCTTGATCCTTGCGGTGGAGTTGATCAATTCAGCGATTGAACGCGCGATCGATTATATCTCGGAAGAGGAGCATCCGCTGGCCAAGGCGGCCAAGGATGCAGGCTCTGCCGGGGTTGCGGTCACTGCGATTGCGGGCGGTGTCGCCTGGCTGTGCATTCTCATTGATCTCGCGTCGTAATACGGTAGCCGCCCCGTTTGACATAGGAAAAGCGCGCAGGTTACCCCGCGCGCAATTCCGCTCTCTGCCCGAACAGCGATACCGTTCGGGCACCTCAGACCTCGCTCACCGGAACACAGTAACCTGCGACCCGTAAAGGCAGCGCGGATAGAACGGATACGTATCCGTCGCAAAATAGGTATAGGTCCCGTTCAGCATCGCGCCGTTGCACTCGTCCAGATTGCCCAGACCCCGCACATACTCGAAATCCTCGTTATAGGTGCCGTCATAGGTGCCTCCAGGCGCGGTCGAGCGTGTGCCGGATTTCAGCTGGTAGGAGGGACGGGCATTGTCACCGACATAGTGGATTTCAAACCCATCCGCGGCCCAACCGATGCGGGTGTCCTCGTTGGTCACCGTGGCGGCAAGGGTCGGGGGAACACCATGGTAGTGGTAGAGCCCCCGCTGGTCGACATGGGCGTTGTTCTGGTCGAGCCCCAGCAACTCCGACGCGCCCATACCTTCCAGATTCCAGCCCGAAGACCCGTCGCGGCTGAACCCGCGCGGGCTTGACGCGTCATAATAGTCGGCTGTTCCGGGGCGAATGATCACGCCGTTCTCCGCGATACCGACAGTTTCCACCTCGGTCGCACGCGAGGTCTTCTCGGGCGTCGCGGTTACACAGAACTGGATCGACTGCGCCGAGATGCTGTGCGGATTGCCGCTGTTGGGGAACTGCCCGATGGAGTGATCGGGATAGCCGTTGGAGGAGATACAGCGCATGTCACTGCTCTCTGTCACGCGAACCTGATTGCTGATGGCGAAGGCCGCCGTTGCCAGCGCGAGGACGCCGAGGCCTGCGAATGCGAGTGATTTGATCTTCATGAAACTGTCCTTTCGTTGCGGTCTGATCTCTCCCACGCGCCTCCCGGAGCTTTCCGTCGCGGAAGCTCAAACTTTTTCAATCTTGATAAAGATCAATGACGGGCGCGCGCGACTCGGCCATACGGACCTGCGCTGTCTTAGGAGAAATCAGATGACCATCATGGGAGACGTGCATCGCCATTTCTGGCTGACCGTCGGAATGTCGCGCCGCTTGGGCGCTGACCTGAACGGAGCCATTCATGCGGAAAAGCTGACGACATCCGACTACGCGGACATGGTCACACGCTGCCGATCCTGCGCTTGGGCAGATGAGTGCGAGAGCTGGCAGAAATCTCATCCCGGAGCCGAGACAAGTGCGCCGGAGCAGTGCATCAACAAGGATATCTGGGATCATCTGCGCGCCATCTAACGCGCGTTCACCCTCTCTCTCGCAACCGGGCTCGGATGTATTTCGCGGCAGACCTGTAATGGCTTGGGCCGGCCGCTTCCGCCCAGCGACCCGGTGTCCAGGCATTGTTGGCCCCTTTCATAGGGCCGCCATAGAGCGCGTCTTCTGAGCAGCCGTTCAGGAACTCCACGAGCCTTGCATGCGCGTCGGCCAAGGTGCCTTTGGCCGCATCCCAACTCAAATCGCTCTGCTCTTCACGCAACATGGCATTGTAGCGTTTCAGCTCGTTCCATTTGTAGCCCGGGGCCGGAAACTGCACCTCCTTGCCCGCCTGCCCATCGTGATACCAGCCGAGGAAGAGATCGATCCAATGGGCACGATGCGCCACGATATCCTTGATTGAGGTATCGTCCTCGTCCTTTTCCAGGGCGAAGGCGGGATCGACAGATTCGATCAGATCCGAGAGTTTGGCGAAGTCCTTCTCGGCAACAGCAATCAGATCAGCTTTGGTCGTCGCGGCGGGCATGGGCGTCTCCTCTCAGAAATCACCCTGCCATAGAGTGCGTGTCCCCGCATTGTGCCAGATCAGATGCAGCGCCCGCCATCGACCTCCATGCAAACCCCGGTGATCATGCTGGCCTCATCCGAGCAGAGAAAACAGGCGGCGTTGCCGAGGTCCTCCGGCGTCGAAAACCGACCCAAGGGGATCGTGGAAAGGAATTTCGCGCGCATCTCCGGCGTGTCCTCGCCCATGAAACTGGCGAGCAGCGGCGTTTCACCCGCGACTGGGTTCAGGGCGTTCACGCGTATGCCGTCAGGCGCCAACTCAATGGCCATGGTGCGGGTTGCGGTGATCATCCAGCCCTTGGAGGCATTGTACCAGTTGAGCTGCGCACGCGGCGACACGCCCGCCGTTGAGGCCATGTTCAGGATGGTGCCGCCTTTTTGCGCCTTGAAATGCGGGACCAATGCCTTGGCGGTCAGAAAGACGGATTTGGCGTTGACCTGAAAGACCCGGTCGAAATCTTCCTCTGAAACATCCTCCAGATTACCTTTGGGATGGGTGATCCCGGCATTGTTCACGAGGATGTCGAGCTGTCCGAATTCCGTAAGCGCTGCCTCGGCCATGGCGTTGACGGAAGCGCCGTCTGAAACATCGACTTTGCAAGCCACGCCACCGATCTCTGCCGCCACGGCCTCCGCGCCGTTGCCATTCAGGTCGGCCACCATCACTCGCGCGCCCTCAACGGCGAATTTGCGCACGATGCCGGCGCCGAAGCCCGACGCGCCGCCGGATACGATTGCGGTTTTTCCCTCCAGCCTCATATCTCGACCTGCCTTGCCAGCCACCAGGTTGTGCCATCAGGGGAGCGTACCCCGCCGCGCCGGTCCCCATCGCCTTGTTCCAGCATCGGTTGCACTTCCTCCCCACCCGCGGCGAAGGCCTTTTCAATCGCGGCGTCCGGGTCGGGCATGTAGAGATGGATGTTCGCGGCAATGCCCTCTGATTGTCCCATCATCAGCACGCTGTCCCCGATCTGGGCTTCGGCATGCATGATCGATCCGTCCTCCCGTTTGATGACCCGCAGCGCGGGCGCATCGAAGGCGGCGGCGACGAAATCTAGCACCGCCTGCGCATCGCTGACGATGAGATAAGGCGACAGATCGGTATACCCGTCTGGTTTGTAGCTCATGATGCCCTTCCGAGTTCCTGCTTCAGGACATGGCGGATATGCCCGTCACCCTCCGGGTCACCG
The DNA here is from genome assembly GCA_028284705.1 of Paracoccaceae bacterium. Lineage (GTDB taxonomy): Bacteria > Pseudomonadota > Alphaproteobacteria > Rhodobacterales > Rhodobacteraceae > Litoreibacter. Next base: position 5,813 of record JANQRE010000033.1, read on the forward strand.
GGAACCGTGCGCTCCAGCACATAGCCCTGACGCTCCCAAAACCGCCGTGCATTGGGATTGGCATCCAGCACCGCTATGCGGATACGACTGCCACCCTCGCGCCGTGCATGATCGATAACCCGCTGCGCCAGTTTTGTGCCATATCCCTGTCCACGGATCGCCGGATCGAGCAGCAAAAGGCCCATATACCACTCGCCCGGCTCATAGAAATTGCGGATGTACCCCGCCGTGCCAAGAAGGGTGTCGCCTTCCTCCAGCGCCAGCGTGAAGCGATCCTCGCGCGCCAGGCTCGGGGGACCATCAAAATTCTCGCGCAGATAGTCCAGATCGGGGTCTCTGCCGCTTTCAAGTCGCGCATAGTCACCGGCTCTTCGGAACAGGTCCATCACGCGATTCGCATCAGCATTCAGGTGGCAGTCCGGGTCGAGGGAGATGGTTTTAATCATGTTTTGCCGCCACTGTTTTGAGTGTTGTGAAGCCGTAAAGCGCCTCAAAGCCTTTCTCGCGCCCATGGCCGGACAGCCCGGTGCCGCCAAAGGGCAGTTCGACGCCACCCCCCGCGCCGTAATTGTTCAGAAACACCTGACCCGAGCGCAGCTTCTTCGCCAGCCGCATCTGCCGCGCGCCGTCTTTCGTCCAGACCGAGGCCACAAGGCCATAATCGGTGCCATTTGCGATGGCGAGCGCCTCCTCCTCGTCTTCGAAGGGCAGGATCAGTTGCACCGGGCCGAAGATTTCCTCGCGCGCCAGCAGGTGGCTGGGGTCGGTGCCTGCCAGGAGCGTCGGCGCAACGTATGCCCCGGGCTCCGGCGCGGTTTCCGAAATGACGCCGGTTGCGACGGTCTCGAGCCCATCGGCCTTTGCGAGATATCCCTCGACGATCTCTTTCTGCCGCGCCGAGATCAGCGGTCCGACCTCCAGATCGTCAAGTGCCGGACCCACGCGCAGCGCCTTGTATTTCGCAGCCATCGCTGCGGTCACCTCCGCCAGCCGGCTCTTGTGGACCAGAATGCGCGACGAGGCCGAACAGGTCTGACCGGCATTCTGAATGCCTGCATTCACGAGGAATGGCAGCGCCGCCTCCAGATCGGCATCCTCGAAGACGAGCTGTGGGGATTTACCGCCGAGTTCCAATGTCACCGGCACGATATTCTCCGCTGCCGCGGATTGGATCAGCTTGCCCACACCCACAGAGCCGGTGAAGGACATGTGCCGGACACGCGGGTGGCGGGCGAGCGCCGCGCCCGCCTCCGCGCCGAGCCCGGGTACGGTGTTCAGCGCGCCGGCGGGCAGACCGGCCTCATGGGCGATGTCGGTGAAGGCCAGTGCGGTCAGGCAGGCTTCCTCGGCGGGTTTCAGCACGCAGGCATTGCTGGTCGCTAAAGCCGCCCCGACCGAACGCCCGATGATCTGCATCGGGTAGTTCCAGGGGATGATATGGCCCGTCACCCCATGCGGTTCGCGCATCGTGTAGACCGTGTAGTCGTCGAGATAGGGGATGGTGGCCCCATGCAGCTTGTCCGCCGCGCCCGCGTAAAATTCGCAATACCGGGCCAGAGCGATCGCATCGTTGCGGGCCTGGGTCAGCGGTTTGCCGACATCCAGCGCTTCGAGCCGCGCAAGATCGTCGACCCGCTCCAGCACCATCTGACCGATCCGCGCCAGAATGCGCCCGCGTTCCGCCGCGGTCATGCCTCCCCACGCGCCGTCCAACGCGCCCTCGGCGGCCGTTACCGCAGCCTCAATTTCCGCGGCGGCCCCGCGTGCGATCTGGGTCAGCACCGATCCATCGGACGGGTTGATCAGATCGAGCGTTGCGCCCGCCGTGACCCATTCACCGCCGATGAATGACTGCGCGGGTTTGAAACTGAACGCATCAAGCGGCATGGGCGGGTCCTTTCGGCAGGCGCGGGGCGGCGGCGATGAGGCTCCGAGTATAAGGGTGCTGCGGGGCGGTGAAAACGGTCTCGGTGTTGCCCTGCTCGACGATTTCGCCGGCCTGCATCACCAGCACCCGATCGGTGATGGAGCGGACCACCGAGAGGTCATGCGAGATGAACAGATAGGAGAGGTTGAATTGGTCCGAGAGCTCCGCCAGCAGATCGAGAATTTGCGCCCGGATCGAGACATCGAGCGCTGAGACCGCCTCATCCAGCAGGATCAGATCGGGTTTCAGGATCAGGGCACGGGCGATGGCGATGCGTTGACGCTGCCCGCCCGAGAACTCGTGGATGTATTTCTGCGCATCCTCCGGCGCGAGGCCAACCGAGATCAGCGCCTCGGCCACCGCGGTATCCCTCGCCGCCCCTGATGGGGACGTCTCGGCGAGATGAAACGGTTCCGCGACCAGCCGGGCGACCTTGTGGCGCGGGTTGAAGGAGCCATAGGGGTCCTGAAAGACGACCTGCATCTTGCGCCGCACCGCGTGCTCGCCGGTTTGCACCGAGGCGCCGTCCAACTCGATTTTGCCGGAGGTGATCGGGTCAAGGCCCAGAATGGCGCGGGTCAGGGTCGATTTCCCGCAACCACTTTCGCCGACAAGTCCAAGGCTTTCGCCGCGATACAGATCGAAGGAGACGCCTTTCAGCGCACGGAACTGCTCCTGCGGCGCGAACAGGGTTTTGCGCGGCAGGGGATAGTCGCGGATCACGTTGACGACCTTGAGAAGCGGGGTCGTCTCGTCCTGGGCCTCGCGGTCGGGCTGGTGGGTCGAGGCCTCGAACAGCGCCTGAGTATAGGGATGTTTTAGTTCCGCGAAGAGCTGTTTGGTGGGCGCCGCCTCCATGACCTCGCCGCGGCGCATGATGGTGATGTGATCGGCCATATCGGAGACCACCGCGAGATCGTGGGTGATCAGCAGCATGCCCATGCCGTCCTCCCGCGCGAGGCGTTTCAAGAGCGTCAGGATCTGCGCCTGCGTGGTGACATCAAGCGCGGTGGTAGGTTCATCGGCGATCAGCAGCTTCGGACGCAATGCGATGGCCATTGCGATCACCACGCGCTGCTTCTGCCCGCCGCTGAGTTCAAACGGGTAGCGCGAGAGTGGGAAGCGCTCGGGCGGCAATTCGGCGCGCCGCAGGGCCTCCTCGGCGCGGGTGCGGGCCGCGCGGGCGGATGTGCCGGGCTCGTGGATCAGGATCGTTTCGGCCACCTGTTGCCCGATGGTCTGCACCGGGTTCAGCGCGGTCATCGGCTCCTGAAACACCATGCCCACATCATTGCCGCGTATCTGGCAAAGCTCGGTCTCAGAGGCGGTCAGAACATTCCGCCCGTTCAGCGTGATCTCCCCGGAACAGGCCGCCCCATTCGGCAGAAGCTGCATCGCGGCGAAGGCGGTCATCGACTTGCCCGATCCACTTTCGCCAATCAGCCCGTGGATTTCGCCCTCCGCGATGGCAAACGACACGCCCTTCAGAATCGGGACGCCGTGGATGCCCAGCGACAGATTGTTGATCTCCAGCAGGCTCATGTGCGCGCCACCCGGAGTTTGGGGTCGAGCAGGTCGCGTAACCCGTCGCCGGCAAGGTTTAGCCCGAGCACGGTCAGCACGATGGCAAAGCCTGGGAACAGCGCGAGATGCGGAGCCAGGGAAACCAGCGTCTGGCTTTCCGCCAGCATCCGGCCCCAGCTCGGTAGCGGAGGCTGCGCGCCTAGGCCGACATAGGACAGGGCCGCTTCGGCAAGGATGCCCAATGAGAATTGGATCGTGCCTTGAACGATCAACAGATTGGTGATGTTGGGCAGGATGTGCTCCGCCGAAATCCGCACCGCGCCTTTGCCTGCGACTCGTGCCGAGAGGATGTAATCCCGCTGCCAGAGCGACAGCGCGGCAGAGCGGGAGACACGCGCGAACACGGGAATATTGAAAATACCGATGGCAACGATCGCGTTGAAGGCCGACGCACCATAGACCGCCGTGATCATGATCGCGATCACGAGGCTCGGGAAGGCGAAGATCAGATCGTTGCCGCGCATGATGAATTCGTCGAGCCAGGAATTGCGCCGCGCTGCGGCGGCAAGCCCCAATGGCACGCCGATGACCATGCCGATGCCCACCGCGACGATCGCCACCGCGATGGAGGTGCGCGCCCCCACCATGATCATCGAGAAGATATCGCGCCCGAATTGATCGGTGCCGAAAAGATGCGCCCCACCCGGCGCTTGCAGCTTGTTCGGGATGTCGAGCTTGGTGACGTCGAACGGCGTCCAGAGGAAGGATATCAGCGCCGCGGCGACAAAGATGCTGGTGAGCGCGAGGCCAAGGATCAGGTTTCTCATCGCGCTCGCCTCAATTGCGGATCGACGAGGCCGTAAGTGAGTTCGACAAGGAAATTCACCACGATCACCGCGAAGACCAGCAGCATTACGACGCTTTCGACCATGATCAGATCGCGCTGCGAAATCGCCTGAAAGACGAGGCGTCCGAGGCCGGGTAGGAAGAAGACATTCTCGATGATGATCGCGCCTGCGAGCAGGAAGGAAAACTGCAACCCGATGATCGTCAGCACCGGGATCAGGGCGTTGCGCAGGGCGTGTCGGCGCAGCGCCTGGCCGCGTGTCAGACCCTTGGCGCGGGCGGTGCGGATGTAGTCCTCGCTGAGCGTGTCGAGCAGCGATGACCGCATGATCCGCGTCAGGATCGAGGCTTGCGGCAAGGCGAGCGCAACCGCCGGCAGGGTGAGCGCGTGCATTGCGGTCCAGAAACCCTCATCCCAGCCCGGGAAACCGCCGGACGGGAAAATCCGCCAGGTGATCGCGAAGATCAGAACCGCGAGCATGGCGAACCAGAAATTCGGTACCGCGATGCCCAGTTGTGTCGCACCCATCACCGACAGATCGGTCAGCGAGCCGCGCCGGGAGGCGGCCCAGATGCCCGCCGGGAAGGCGATGAGGATTGTGAGGGTGAGGGCGTAGAGGGCGAGGGGCAGGGAGACCCAGAGGCGTTCGACCACGATCTCGGCCACCGGGGTGCGGTAGGTGTAGGAAGTGCCGAAATCCCCGGTCAGCATGCCGGTGATCCAGGAGAAATAGCGCTGGATCATCGGTTGGTTAAGGCCAAGCTCCTCGCGCAGCGCATTGATCGTGTCCTCGCGGGCATTGATCCCCAGCATGAAGGACGCAGGGTCGCCCGGCACCAGTTCGATCATCGCGAAGATCACGAGGCTCGCAACGATCAGCGCGAGGATCAGCGAGCGCAGGCGGAGGAGGGTGAAGCGAAGCATTTGCTTGCGAAACGCTTAGGTCTGAGGGGCCGCCCGGCGGGAACCGTCGGGCCGCGCCGTCCCGCCCCCCTGGGGCGGCGCGATTGCGCCACCCCGCGGGACGGCGCGTGCGGAAGCGTTAGTTGAGGTCACCGGGTCGCGTTATGCAGAAGTTACTCCACCCAGCTCACCGCAGTCATATCCACCGCTTGGGTCGGCGCGTTCGGCCAGATGCCTTTGAGTTTGGCATTGGTGACCGAGGTCAGGGCCAACTGAAACAGATATCCGTTCACATAATCTTCCGAGATGATCTTTTGGGCATCCTGGGCCAGGTCTCGGCGCATATCCGGATCATTCTCAACACCCAGCTTTTCGACAAGTGCCTGCACGTCCGGGTTATCATACTGGAAGTAATAATCCGGCCGCGCATAGATGCCGATATCGAACGGCTCGGTATGGCTGACGATGGTTAGGCCGTAATTCTTACCCCGGAACACTTCCTCCAGCCATTGCGCCCATTCGAGATTGGAAATTTCGGTCTCGATGCCGATCTCGCGGAGTTGTGCGGCGATGATCTCGCCCCCACGCCGTGCATAAGAGGGCGGTGGCAGTTTCAACGTGGTTGAAAATCCGTCCGGGTAGCCCGCTTCGGCCAGAAGTTCCTTCGCCTTGGCTACATCATGAGGCGAATTGCTCAGAAGATCGACGTAATCGGGATGATGCGGTGCGAAATGCGTGCCGATGGGCGTGCCATAGCCGAACATCGCACCGTCAATAATCGCCTGCCGATCAATCGCCATGGAGACGGCCTGCCGCACCAGCTTGTTGGAGAAATGTTCATCCTTGTTGTTCATCGCGAGGATCGTCTCGCCCTCCGTGGACCCCTCCAGCACCTCAAAGCGCGGATCGGCGTCGAACTGTACGAGGTTCTCAGGCGCAGGGTAGGAGTAGAAGGCGTCGATATCCTCAGCCATCATCGCGGCGAAGGCGGCTGTGGGTTCTGAGATGAACTTGAACTCGACCCGCTCCAGCTTCGCAGGCTCCCCCCAATAATCAGGGTTCTTCACCAGCGAGATATTGTCGCCCTGGGTCCAGTTGTCGAACTTGAACGCGCCGGTGCCGATGGGATTTGTCTGAATGTTTTCAATACTTTCCGGTGCCACGATTACCGCATCGCCCCAGGCCATGTTGAACAGGAACTGCCCCTGCGGCGCTTTCAGCGTGACTCTGACGGTGGTGTCATCCACCGCTTCGACACTCTCAATGCCTTCGAACAGGGCCTTCTGCGCATTGGTCGAGTCCTCGGCGCGCGCGCGATCCAGCGAGAAGACCACATCGCCCGCATCGAGCGCCGTGCCGTCATGGAATGTCACACCGTCCCGTAAGGCGAAGGTATAGACCAGCCCGTCATCGGAGACTTCCCAGCTTTCCGCGAGCCCGGGGTTTACCGAGCCATCCGGGCCGAACCGGGTGAGGCCTTCGAAGACGTTGGAATAGACCACCTGATCGATGGCGCCCGCTGCGGCGGAGGTCGGGTCTAGATGCGGCGGCTCCAATTGCAGCCCCACCGTGGCGTCGGTCTGCGCAATGGCTGAGGAGGTCAGGGCCACGGCAAGGACCCCTCCGGTCAATACTCGGTTCATGAAGCTCTCCCTGAATTTCGAAATGTTTTGGCAACTGGTGGAAGTCTGGAACAAAAACCGGCACATAATCAAGCATCTGAGACCATTCGCTTTGCCGTATCGCCGCTACACACGGCTGAAAACGCAAAGCGCAACGCGCAAAGGAGCGCCCCGATGAGCGCCACCGCCCGCAAATCCGCCCCCATGCCGCAGGACATCATGGCGATGAAAGGCGGCACGCCTATTGTCAGCCTGACCGCCTACACCACACCGATGGCGGAGCTTATGGACGGCATCTGTGACTTCGTTCTGGTTGGCGACAGTGTTGGCATGGTGTTGCACGGGCTGCCCTCGACCCTTGGTGTGACGATGGAGATGATGATCCTTCACGGACAGGCCGTTCGTCGCGGGCTGACCAAGACGATGATGGTCATGGACATGCCTTTTGGGTCCTATGAGGAAAGCCCGGAGCAGGCGTTCCGCAACGCCGCCCGCCTGATGGCGGAGACCGATGCGGGGGCCGTGAAGCTCGAAGGCGGGCAAGAGATGGCGGAGACCATTGCTTTCCTCACCTCCCGCGGCGTGCCGGTCATGGCGCATATCGGGCTCACGCCGCAATCGATCAACACGCTCGGTGGCTACAAGGTGCAGGGGCGGGGTGCCGCAGCCGCAGGACTCATGGCGGATGCAAAGGCCGTGGCCGAGGCTGGCGCCTTCGCCGTCGTTTTGGAGAAAACTCCCGAAAGCCTCGCCGACAAGGTGACCAAAGCCATCGACATCCCCACCATCGGCATCGGCGCCTCGGCCAATTGCGACGGGCAAATCCTTGTGGTCGATGACATGCTCGGCCTCTTCACCGCCTTCAAAGCCAAATTCGTCAAACGCTTTGCCCATCTGGGCGATGATGCCCGCGCCGCGATTGAGGCCTATGCTGAGGAGGTCCGCGCCCGCAGCTTCCCGGGGCCCGAGCATGTGTTCGGGGACGAAGCTCCTAAACCAAAGACATGAACCTCAACTCCGGCGCGCGATATCCGGACGCAGCTATGGCGCCCCCAACGGCTACCAACCAAACGCGCGCTGAATCGCGGCAGCGACATCTCCCGGAAAAGCATCGTCACTGCCATTGGTCATGACCACTACGCCAGCTCTGCGTCTGGGATAGCCGATCAGGGTGCAGCGGAAGCCTCTGTTCGAACCGCCGTGGCTGTAATTGGTCGAGACTCCGGAACCGGCCAGAAAACAGCCAAGCCCGACATTGTTGGCGACCGGTGCGCCGGTCATCATCTGAGTGACCAGATTGCTCGGCAGATATCGCCGCCTCCCATATAATCCGCCTTGGTTCAGCATGATGATGACCTGAGCCAGATCAATGGGCGTCGTATAGAGACCGGCCGCCGCCGATTCCGGGTAGCGGTTGCGCCCACCCGAGATGCGGTTGCCACTCGAAAGATGACCATCTGCCACTTGATCGGAGGGCGCGAGACTCGATGGTGGGCCCAACGCGAATGTGCTGGTGTTCATCCCAAGCTGGCTGAGGACATTCGCACTGAACCAGCTCCGATAGCTTTGCCCGGTAAACACTTCGATGGCGCGCTGGATCAGTGTGAGGCCATGACCCGAATAACTGGACCGGGTGCCGGGGCGATGGGACAATTCGATCTTCGGAGAATTCGCCGGTCCGCTGCCGTTTAGGATTTGTAGCAGGCTCGGCACGCGTGCAGAGGTCGGGTAGCCCGCAAATCCACCTCCGCCAGCACTGAAATTGGAACACCGATTTGCGGGCGATGTGGTGCCACGACCGATCACGCCGCCGGTATGGTTCAGCAGCGACCGGAATGTGACAGGCCCGACGCTGGGCAGGCAGTTGCGCTTGCCCAATGTCCAGTTGAGTTGCGGACGCACGTCATCGTCGAGTTGCAGGGCGGTCGTATGCGCCAGCCGCAGGACGCCGACCGCATTGATCAGCTTGCTAATGGACGCGGCCTGAAAGACGCTCTCCGGATGGGCGGCGGCACCATGACCACGGCGCAGATGGCCATAACCTGTGCTGTAGGCGAGCCGGTTGTTCTGAACGACCGCGACGGCCGCGCCGGGGATATTGCGCGACCGCATCTCTGACCAGATCGAGTTACCGGCCACATCCGCTTCTGCCTCGCGCATGCGATCTCTGGGTCTGGAACGCCAGCGATCATTGCAGATGAGCGACCATCCAGCGCGCTGCGGCGAGAACGCGACATTGCGTATCTTCCAGCGATCGCCGTCGAAACTCCGCATCTGCCCGAAACACTCATCATCGATATTGCGGGTGAAGAAATAATCCTGTGCCAGCACCACCCAACCGCCATCCGGTTCGAAGGCGACACGCTCGACGGGTCGTGTGCCGGAAGAGAGGTTGCGCACGATCTGGAAGCACTCGTCATCAATGTTGCGTGCAAAAAAGCGGTTTCTGGCAAGAACGATCCAGCGATTGCCGCGGCCCGGTGGAAAGGCAACCCAGGTCGCGGGGTCCCGGCGTCTGCGGAATTCCTGCATCTTCTCGAAACATTCCTGCGGAATGTTGCGTGCAAAGAAGCTGCGATCGGTGATGATCACCCAGCGGTTCCCGCCCGCGCTGGGAAATGCCACGCACCGAACTTTGTGACCTGCGGAGAGGAACTCCTGCAGTTTCTCGAAGCATTCCTGAGGGATGTTCCGGGCAAAGAGCCTGCCATCCTCGGTCACGATGACCCAGCCATTGCTTGGCGTGAACGCAAAGACATGGATGCGACGTGATGCCAATGCGCCGATCTGATCGTGAGCTTCGTCTGGAATTCGCCGATTGAAAAAGACCGCCATATTTACCTCTTAAATCTATCCGGGCCGCATGAAATCTCTCCGATCATGCGCCGGACCGAAAATATGTATCGCGAGCGTCTGCGGCCCCAATGCCCGCCCGCGAGAGAAAAGAACGTTAAATATGCGCATCAAAAAGAAACTTCTAAACGTGCCGTCAAATAGCGCATGCCGTCCAAAGCCTGTCAATATCGAGGCGATCTGATCGAGAAACGCCCGAGGACCGCATCGATCATCGACCATTGCGTTACGGTTTCAGTAAGTCGACCAGCGTCAGGCCCATGACCTTTGCGCTGTCGATCATGTCCTCGACCCCGACATATTCATCCGGCTTATGGGCCAGTTCCAATAGGCCCGGGCCGTAAGCGATGCAGTTCTTCAACCGTCCGATCCGATCGATATGCTTTTGGTCGTAGGTGCCGGGTGAGACCACATATTCCGCTTCTTTTCCAAGGACTTCACCGATGGCGGCCTTGACGGAGGTCACAATGGGCGCGTCCTTCTCGGTCATGGTGGGCTCTACCGACCACATCTCCCGCAGGTCATAGGAGAAGCTCTCCCGTTCCGAGGCGACCTTTTCCAACACGTCCCGCACCTCTTGGCGCACATCGTCGAGCTTCTCCTCGATAAGGAAGCGCCGGTCGATGATCATGCGCGCATTGTCGGGCACGCAGGCCGAGGGCAGGCCGGTGAAATCCGGCTCCGGTTCCGCCTGGCCGCCATGGAAGCTATTGATATTCATGGTAGATTGCTTGGCGCCTTCCGGCACCACAGGCATGTCGGTGCGCTTCTCGGCGAGGGCGGGGTAGAGGCTTTCCTCCATCTCCTGCAACACCGCGCCCATATGCCGAACCGCACAATCGCCGAGGAACGGCATCGAGCCATGGGCGATCTCGCCATGGGTTTCGATCTCGGCCCACCAGACGCCGCGATGCCCCAGACAGATGCGATCCTTCTGTAAGGGCTCGGGTATAATCACGTGATTTACATGGGAATAATGCCCATGCTCCGCGAGATAGGCGACGCCGCCATAGCCGCCGGTCTCTTCGTCCGCGGTGCCGCTGATCTCAATTGAGCCGTGCCAGTCGGGAAACTCCTCGACAAAGGCCTCGACCGCAATGATCGACGCCGCCAAGCCACCTTTCATGTCGCAGGTGCCGCGCCCGTAGATCTTGCCGTCGATCAACTCGCCGCCAAAAGGATCGGTGGTCCAGCCCGCGCCAACTTCGACCACATCGATATGGGAGTTGAAATGCACACAATCGCCCGGGCCGGTACCCTCGCGGCGGGCGATGACGTTCCAGCGGGGATATTTCTTCGAATCCCCCGGCGTGCCCTCACCACGGATCATCTTGATCTCAAAGCCGTTTTCGCCCAGTCGTTCGGCCAGGTAGCCACAGATCTCACGATAGTTTTCGCCCGGTGGATTAAGCGTCGGGATGCGCACCAGGTCTTGGGTTAGCGCGATCAACTCGTCGCGTTTGGCCTCGATCCGGGAGAGAAACGCGTCGCTCATCTCATGCAACCCACGGTCCGTGATAACCGGAGCCGTCCCGGTCGATCCGCTCAAACCCATGCTGCCCGAAGAAATCGCGCTGGCCCTGGATCATGTTCGCCGTCGAGCGCGCCGTGCGCATCGTGTCGAAATAGCTGAGCGCTGCGGACATCGCTGGTACCGGCAGGCCGTGGGTCACTGCGACCGCCACGGTTTTGCGCAGAGCTTCATGACTGTTGCGCATTTTCTCCGCGAAGAAGGGGGTAAACATGAGATTGGTGCCGGGGTTGTCGGTTAAGGCCGAGGCCATGTCGTCCAGCATGGCAGAGCGGATGATGCAGCCCGCCCGCCAGACCTCGGCGATGGCGGGCATGGGCAGGGACCAGTCGTAAGTTGCGCCCGCTTTGTCCATCAAAACAAAGCCTTGCGCGTAGCACATGATCTTGCCCGCCATCAGCGCCGCCTCCAGTTCGTCGATGGAAAGGGCATCTGGTGACAGGGTTCTGGGCGCTGCGCCGAAGAGGTCCTCGCCCGTTTTGCGCATGTCGAGATCGGCCGACATATTGCGCCCGGCAACGGCCGCTTCGATAACCGGGACCGGCGCGCCGACCTGTTGGCTTTCGATCACGGTCCAGCGACCAGTGCCCTTCTGACCGGCGCGGTCGAGGATCACATCGAGGATCGGCTTGTCCGTGTCGGGATCAGTTGTTTTGGCGACCTCTGCGGAAATCTCAATCAGGTAGCTGCGCAAGGGGCCATCGTTCCAGGTCGCGAAGACATCGCCAATCGCGGGCGCGGTCATATCAAGCCCGTCACGCATCACCCCGTAAGCCTCCGCGATCAATTGCATATCGGCATATTCGATCCCGTTATGCACGGTCTTCACGAAATGCCCGGCACCGTCAGTGCCCATCCAGGTTGCACAAGGCTGGCCTTCGTATTTGGCGGCGATGGCCTCAAGGATCGGGCTGATGCGATCCCAATGCGCTTTCTCGCCGCCGCCCATGATCGAAGGGCCATGACGGGCCCCTTCCGCGCCTCCGGAGACGCCCATGCCGAGAAAGGCAGGGCCACGCTCCTTGGCGTGCGCCGAGCGGCGGATTGTGTTGTGGAAATTCGCATTGCCCGCGTCGATGATCAGATCGTCTTTGTCGAGCAGGGGGGTGAGGGCCTCGATCTGGGCGTCAATCGCATCACCCGCGGGGATCATCAGAATGATCGCGCGTGGGGGTTTCAGTGAGGCAACCAGATCTTCGAGCGACTTGGTGGGCGTAATGGATTCGGCCAGCTGACCGGCCTTGGCCATGAAGTCATCGGTTTTGGCAGATGTGCGATTGAAGACCGAGATCGCAAAGCCCTTCTCGGCGATGTTCAGCGACAACATCGCGCCCATGACACCCAATCCGATCAGGCCGATATCTGATTGTGCCATGGGGACTTCCTCTCGTTGTTCTTACGCGTACCGTCCCGGAAATGAGCGGGCTTCACAAGCGAATTTCATGGACGCGCAAATTGTCTCATCTTGTTGTGATTTTGGGCGTCGACCCCATATCTTGATTATCGAGCGAATTTGTTCTATATTTGTTCCGACTCTCGAGGAGTGCCTGCCATGAATGCCTATACACAAGCCGATCTCTTTGACGCCGCGAGCAATGATTATCATCAATTGCCGGCCTCCGAGAAACAGTTGCGCTTTGCACGGTCTCTCGCGCGCCGGACCGGTGCGGTGCTGCCCTATGAGGTGCAGACGGATCGCAAACGGCTATCGGATTGGATTGATGCGGCGAAGCGGAAGGCGCCCGTCTCGAAGTTCTCCAATTACCCGACGTCCAAGCAAGTGGCGTTTGCCGAGCGCCTGGCGCGACGGAAACGCCGCGACATTCCGCGGGAGTGCTTTCAGGACAAGGGCCTGATGTCGAAATGGATTGATCACAACAAGGGGTGAGCGGCTCATCGCCCCTGATGGGGCGCCTCGCGGGGTCAACGGGCGAGCTTCGCAACCGCGTCGTGGCGCGGGCAGGTGACCAGGTGGTTGTTAAAAAAGCCGCAAGCCTCCATGAACGCGTAGACGATGGTCGGCCCGCAGAATTTGAACCCGGCCTTTTTCAGATCCTTTGAGATTTGCTGCGAGAGCGGGGTCTGTGTAGGCACCTCGGCTTGCGTGGCGAAACGGTTCTGCTGAACCTTGCCGTCGAGATAATCCCACAGGAAGGCATCAAACCCCTCCCGCGCTTCGATCTCCAGGTAAGCCCGCGCATTGCCGATGGTTGCATCGATCTTGCCGCGATGGCGGATGATACCGGGGTTTTGCAGGAGCATCTCGACCTCGGTGTCGCCCCATTTGGCGACAATCTCAGGGTCGAACCCAGCGAAGGCCTGACGGAAATTCTCGCGCTTCTTGAGGATCGTGATCCAGCTCAGGCCCGCCTGAAATCCATCCAGAATCAGTTTCTCCCACAGTGCCCGGCTGTCATATTCCGGCACACCCCACTCGGTGTCATGATAGCGGACATAGATCTCTTCCTGGCCGCACCAGCCGCATCTTTCGGTCATAAAAATAAGGTCCTTTACCAGTCTGAATGGGAGTTTAGTCAAATTAGAACAAAAGTGGAATATTAACCTGTGTTTTACGGACCGGCTGCTAGGGGATTGCGGATAAAGACGGAGAACGACCGTGACAATGCAAAGCAACGGGCCCCTCACAAATAGTCCTCTGGATGCCGCAATTGCGGAACGCGACGCGAGCATCATGGAGATGGTGCGGGAGGCGTTGTGCACGAAGAATGTCATGCTGGCCTATCAGCCCATTGTGAATTGCAAGAATACTGAGCAGGTGGCCTTCTACGAGGGCCTGCTGCGGATCATGGACAGCGCGAAACGGATCATTCCGGCGAAAGACTTTATCGACACGATTGAGACGCAGGAGGAAGGGCGGCTGATGGATTGTCTGTCGCTGGAGTTCGGATTGCAGACCCTGGCCGAGCACCCCGATATCCGCTTGTCCGTGAATATGTCGGCGCGGTCCATTCTCTATGAGCCATGGTCGCATATTCTGGACCATGGGTTGAACGCTGATCCAACCATTGCGGAACGGTTGATCATCGAGATTACCGAAAGCTCGGCGATGGACATGCCCGAGGCAGTGACCGAGTTTATGGCACGGCTGCACGCCATTGGTGTGTCCTTCGCGCTGGACGATTTTGGGGCTGGCTATACAGCGTTCCGGCACTTCAAGGATTTCTATTTCGATATCGTGAAGATCGATGCGGGTTTCATCCGGCACATTGATCGCGACGGCGACAATCAGGTTCTGACCGGCGCGCTGGCCTCGATCGCGCAGCAGTTTGATATGTTCACCGTGGCCGAAGGGGTGGAGCGACCTGAAGAGGCGGAATATCTGATCCGCTCGGGCATCGACTGCTTGCAGGGATATCTTTTTGGAGCCCCGAAAATCCGGCCAAGCTGGCTACGCTCCGATTCCGTGCGTCGTGCCGGGTGAGCATGGGCGCAGTCGTTATGCGTTTGTGCGCGCTCGCGTGATTGGGTCGTGGTGAGGCGGCGTATTTCGCTGAGCCCTTCAAATAAGGCGTTTGACGGCTAGCTATGCATCCTGTGCAACCCCGCTGCCAAATTAGGCCTTGAGACCTTCTGTCCCCTTGATCATGGTTAAGACCTTGCTAGGAAGCGCCCTAATTGACCTCGGGGCAGTTCCGCCTCGGCTGCCAGAGAGTTTTGCCTGAAAGGACAAACCATGACCAATGTTGTAATCGCCTCCGCGGCTCGTACCCCTGTCGGAAGTTTCCTCGGATCGTTCGGATCCACACCCGCCCACGATCTTGGTGCGACCGTCCTGGAAGCGGTTGTCGAACGTGCCGGTGTGGATAAATCGGAAGTGTCGGAGACGATCCTCGGTCAGGTTCTGAGCGCAGGCCAGGGCCAGAACCCTGCTCGTCAGGCGCATATCAACGCTGGTCTGCCGCAGGAAAGCGCGGCTTGGGGGATCAACCAGGTCTGCGGGTCCGGTCTACGCGCTGTGGCACTTGGCGCACAGCATATCCAACTGGGCGATGCCGCGATTGTCGCCGCCGGCGGTCAGGAGAGCATGAGCCTCAGCCCCCATGTCGCGCATCTGCGGGCCGGGCAAAAAATGGGCGATATGAAATATGTCGACTCGATGATTAAGGACGGTTTGTGGGATGCTTTCAACGGCTACCATATGGGTCAGACAGCCGAGAACGTTGCTGAGAAATGGCAAATCAGCCGCGATATGCAGGACGAATTCGCCGTCGCATCGCAAAACAAGGCGGAAGCGGCGCAGAAGGCGGGCAAATTCGCTGACGAGATCGTCTCTTACACGGTGAAAACGCGCAAAGGCGACATCGTCGTCGATCAGGACGAGTACATTCGCCACGGCGCGACCATCGAAGCGATGCAGAAACTGCGCCCGGCCTTCACGAAGGATGGCTCGGTGACGGCGGCCAACGCATCCGGTCTCAACGATGGCGCGGCGGCAACGCTTCTGATGAGTGCCGACGAGGCTGAAAAGCGCGGCATCGAACCACTGGCCCGCATTGCCTCTTACGCGACCGCCGGTCTCGACCCGTCGATCATGGGTGTCGGTCCGATCTATGCGTCGCGCAAAGCGCTGGAGAAAGCCGGTTGGAAAGTCGAAGACCTCGATCTGGTAGAAGCCAACGAAGCTTTCGCCGCCCAAGCTTGTGCTGTGAACAAGGACATGGGCTGGGATCCGGAGATCGTGAACGTCAATGGCGGGGCGATTGCCATCGGTCACCCGATCGGAGCGTCGGGCTGCCGGGTTCTGAACACATTACTGTTTGAGATGAAGCGCCGCGACGCGAAGAAGGGCCTCGCCACGCTCTGCATCGGCGGCGGCATGGGCGTGGCGCTCTGCGTTGAGCGCCCGTAATCGCAAATAAAGTTGCGCATGAAAATTGCGCAACTTATTGTCAACCTGAAATAAAATTACCACTCGATTCTGGAGGAATCTCTCATGTCACGTGTTGCACTTGTCACTGGCGGCTCTCGCGGTATCGGCGCGGCCATCTCGACCGCTCTGAAAAACGCCGGATGCGAAGTCGCTGCAACCTTTGCTGGCAACGAAGAAAAGGCCGCGGCCTTTACCGCCGAGACCGGCATCAAAACCTACAAATGGAACGTGGCCGATTACGACGCCTGCACCTCCGGGATCGCGCAAGTGGAGGCCGATCTGGGTCCGGTTGACATCCTGGTGAATAATGCGGGGATCACCCGCGACGCGCCGTTCCACAAGATGACGCCGCAGCAATGGCATGAGTGCATCGACACCAACCTCAACGGTGTCTTCAACATGACTCACAACGTTTGGGGTGGGATGCGTGAGCGTAAATTTGGCCGCGTCGTTACGATTTCGTCCATCAACGGCCAAAAAGGTCAGTTCGCCCAGGCCAACTATGCGGCGACAAAGGCGGGCGACATTGGCTTCACCAAGGCGCTGGCACAGGAAGGCGCGCGCGCTGGCATCACGGTGAATGTTGTGGCGCCGGGCTACATCAACACCGAGATGATGAGCACGATCCCGGAAAAAGTGATGAACGAAGTGATCCTGCCGCAAATTCCGGTGGGCCGTCTTGGCGAAGCGGAAGAAATTGCACGCTGTGTTGCCTTCCTCGCCTCAGACGAAGCGGGCTTCATCACCGGGTCGACCCTGTCTGCGAACGGCGGTCAGTACCTCGCGTAAACCCGTCAGCCCCTAGAACGCGAAAGGCCGGCCCCGAAAGGGACCGGCCTTTTTTCCTTGGTCAGCCGGATTAGCGGCGGTGACGCAGGGAAGAGACGACGTTCGGAACGATGCGGAACAGGCGGGAAAACGCCTCTGCACGTTCCTGATGGGCCAAATTCTGCGCATCGCGAATGCGGGAGTTTATCTGCGTCTCGATCATTGTTAGGGTTCCTTCCATCGGAAAATCTGAATTGATCCTAATATGACCTTTGAAAAACATTCAGACAAACGAGACTTCTTGCGCTTTCAGTTAAGAATTTCTTATCTATGAGCAGCCGCCTGCCCCCCTTAACCGCATTGCGCGCTTTTGAGGCGGCCGCCCGCCATCTGAGTTTTGCGCGTGCAGCGGAGGAATTGAACGTGACCCCGGCGGCGCTGAGCTTTCAGATCAAATCGCTGGAAGACCATTTGGGTGCGCAGGTGTTTCGCCGATTGAACCGGTCGGTGGAACTGACCGAGGAGGGGTTGTTGTTACAACCCGGCGTGACCTCGGGGTTTGAGGCGCTGCAGGGGGCGTGGCGGGCGGTGCAGAACCGGCTCGACTCCTCGACCCTGACGGTTACCGCGGGGCCTGGCTTTACAGCCAAATGGCTGGCACCGCGGCTTTTCAAATTCGCGCAAGCCCATCCCGATATCGAACTGCGCTTTTCCGCCAGTCTGCGGATCATGGATTTCACGCGCGATGATGTGGATGTGGCGATCCGGTTCGGACAAAGCGCCGATGATCCCGAGCTCTACTCAAAGACGATCATCGAGGAATGGGTGGCGCCGATGGTCTCTCCCAATCTTGCGGAACGGATCACATCGCCCGCGGACCTAGCGGAACTGCCGCTTCTGCACCAGGAGGACACGAGCTTTCTGAAACCACCCAGAGATTGGAACAGCTATTTTGCCGTGGTTAAAGTGCCTCCGCCGCGGGAGACCGGCACGAAATTCTCGCAAGCCGACCATGCGGTGGATGCCGCTTTGGCGGGTGCGGGTGCGATCCTTGGGCGCATTTCCCTCACGGAGTCGCATCTGCGTGAAGGG
This sequence comes from Paracoccaceae bacterium, assembly GCA_028284705.1. GTDB lineage: Bacteria > Pseudomonadota > Alphaproteobacteria > Rhodobacterales > Rhodobacteraceae > Litoreibacter. The sequence goes on from JANQRE010000033.1 coordinate 23,771, forward strand.
CGTTTGGTCATGCCGCTGAAGACCGCCATGCACGCCAACGCCACCTACCGGATCGTCTGCCCAGCAGGCATGGAGAAGCGCCCGCAGGTCGAACGCTTCATAGATTGGGTGACGGCGGAGACCGCCTGTATCGAAAGTTTCACGCCCGATTTGCAGTTTATCGACTGATCAGGCGTGGGGTGCTCAGGCCCTAATTGGCCAGCCTGGTGATTTCTTCTTTTAGCCGGAGCTTCTGTTTCTTCAGTTCGACAATCGAGAGGTTGTCAGTGCCTGGGCTTCGCTGTTCTTCCTCAACACGGCGTGACAGGACTTCGTGCTTGCGTTGCAGCTCAGACAAATGCGAACTGATCGTCATCGGCATACCTCCAGTTGTGTTGTGGTTTTGAAAGATCAGCACATCTGGACGAGTGAGTCACGAAAATCACTCGCGGCAGCGCAGCATAAATGGTTAAAATTTAAGCGCCTCCCCGTGGCGCAGAATGGCCTCTGCCGCGGGCGTGTAATCCGCTCCATCGCCGCCATGCTGTGGACCCGAGTGTAAAATCAGAGGGTTGTGAAGGATTGTCGTGGCCTGGCCGCTGCGGCAAACCCGAATGAGGATGCGCGTGGCGGGACGTTGCGCACGCGGGGCCAGTGGCTTGATTTCTGTGCAAAGCGCCCGGTCATCGAGCAATGCGAGAAGCTCTGTCAGGCGGTCTGCCATGTGGATGAGAATCAGCGTGCCCCTCGGGGCCAGACGCTTGAGCCCCGCATCGATCCAGGTGCTGAGCGGCGTCTGCTCGTGACGGGCGGCATCTCTATAGGCGTCTGGTGACGAGGTGCCGGGGCCGAAATAGGGCGGGTTCATCAGGACGTGATCGAACCGCTGTGCGGTGATCTCGGTCGGCATGTCGGCAATGTCACCTTCGACGATCTGCCCGTCAAATCCGTTCAATTCGAGGTTACGCCGCGCGAGGTTCGCGATCTGAACATCGCGTTCGATGCCCCAGATCTGCACCGAAACGCGCCTGGTCAGGCAGCACAGCACCGTGCCGACCCCGCAGCCCAGTTCCAGCACCGTATCGCCCGCGTCCGCGTCACAGGCGGCGGCAAGAAACACCGCGTCCGATCCGGCGCGATATCCCTTCTTTGGTTGGATGATTGAGAGGCGACCGCCAAGGAACCCATCTGTGGTCGTGACACTGTCCTTCACGGCCATCCCGTCACGATTGGAACTCGATGTCATTGTCGCGCAACACGGCCTGCGCCATGAACAAATCCTCGGCGCGCACCATCAGCCGCCGCGGCAATATACCCACCGAGCCTTCCAGCGCACTCATATGGACGTCCATCTCGAACACGCCTATATCTTCCCCCTGGAGAAGGGCTTTCGCAAACGCGATTACGGTTGGGTCATTGCTGCGCAGAAGCTCTCTCATGGGATGACTTAAACGACAGGCGAAATCGTTTGTCGAGAGACAGGGTATCACGAGCGCATGAGCCTCGATGACGTGACAGCCAAACCGCATGAGCGGTTGCAGGCGGCCTTGGCCGACGATTTGGCCGCAGTGGGCGCTTTGATCCGCGAGCGGATGGCGTCTGAACATGCGCCGCGCATCCCGGAAGTGACAGCACATTTGGTGGATGCCGGCGGCAAGCGCGTGCGGCCTATGCTGACTTTGGCGACGGCGCGGCTCTGTGGTTATGACGGGCCGTATCACGTGCATCTGGCGGCGACGGTGGAGTTCATCCACACTGCAACGCTATTGCATGACGATGTGGTGGATGAGAGTGAGCGGCGGCGCGGGCGGCCCTCTGCCAATCTGCTCTGGGACAACCAGTCGAGCGTTTTGGTGGGCGACTACCTGTTTGCTCGTGCGTTCCAACTGATGACCGAGACCGGGCGGTTGGACGTACTTCGTGTGCTGTCCGATGCCTCTGCCACGATTGCCGAAGGCGAGGTCCTTCAGCTCTCGGTGGCGCAGAACCTGGCGACAACCGAAGAGATTTACCTGAACGTCGTGCGGGGCAAAACTGCGGCACTGTTTTCTGCCGCGACGCAAGTGGGCGCGATGATCGCCGATGCGGATGCGCGCGTTGTGCAGGCGCTCTTCACCTATGGCGACGCGCTTGGCGTGAGCTTTCAGATCGCGGATGACGTGCTCGATTATGGTGGTGCTGCGGATCAGACCGGCAAGAATGTCGGCGATGATTTCCGCGAGCGCAAACTGACGCTGCCCCTGATCAAAGCGGTGCAGAAGGCGGATGAGGACGAGTATGATTTCTGGCGCCGCGTGATTGAGCGCGGGCAGCAGGAAGATGGCGACCTCGCGCAGGCCCTACGGTTGATTGCCAAGCGTGGTGCGTTGGACGAGGCCCGCGCCGATGCGGTTGCCTGGTCGGACAAGGCCAAAGCCGCGCTCGCCGATGTGCCGCAGGGCCCGCTGCGGGACATGCTGCATGATTTGGCCGACTACGTTGTCGCGCGGATCAACTAAGCGACGGCAGTTACCTCAATCCAATAGTCTGGCCAGACTTGGCGCAAATCCTCGGCAGCGGCACGCGCGGCTGTTTCCGTTTCAAAGACCCCGCGACAGGTGCTGCCGGACCCCGACATATCGGCGTCTTCGCAGGTCTCCATGCTCCAAAGCCTGTCGATGATCTCGATGATCTCGGGCACCTGCTCAGCGGCGCAATGGGTCAGATCGTTCCGACCGCCGGCAAGCCAGATCAGAAACTCATCGATGTCCGGCGCTGTAGGGAAGGCGTCCTGTGGAGGATTCTCCACCGAGTGATCCTCGGAGAGCGTTCGAAAAACCCCTGCCGTTGAAATCGGCTTACCGGGGCTAACCAGCACCATCCAAAGCTCGGGCAGCGGTGGCGTTGGGTGCAGGACTTCGCCAATCCCGGACATCAGCATCGGCGCGGGACCGGCTAGGCAGACCGGGACATCGGCGCCGAGCGACAGCACCGTGTTCGCATTTGGCAGTCCCATGTCCCAGAGTTGAGTCAAGGCCTTGAGGGTCGCCGCGGCATCCGCCGATCCACCGCCGATCCCTGCGCCATGGGGCAGGTTCTTGGTGACGGTGATCGCCGCGGTGCGGTTTGGGGCGAGGGCTTTGGCGGCGCGGAGGACAAGGTTCGTCTCATCGGTCGGAACACCGTTTGCGAAAGGCCCGTCGATGGTGAGACGCATCTCCTCAGAGCGCGCGACGCGGATCACGTCACCCACGTCACGCGTAAAGACCACAAGACTGTCGAGCAGATGGTAGCCGTCGGCGCGCTTGCCGGTAATATGGAGTGTCAGATTGACCTTGGCCGGTGCGAAGACCTCAATCATTCGCGGTTTGGGTTTCCTCGGCGGCGGCCTCCTCAGCCAGCACTTTCGTCAGACCAACTTCGAGCTTACGCCGGATACGGTCGGCCTCTTCCTCGGTCGGATCAAAGGAGAGGGCGCGTTTCCACTGGAATTCGGCCTCACGAACCCGTCCAACCTTGTAGTAAACATCGCCGAGATGGTCGTTCACAATGGGATCGACCGGCAGAAGCTCGACCGCGCGTTCCATCGGTGCGACCGCATCCTCAAATCGTCCGAGGCGGTAGAAGACCCAGCCGAGACTGTCGGTGATGTAGCCGCTCTCTGGGCGCAGCGCGACAGCCTTCTCTATCATTTCGAGCGCTTCATCGAGTTTGGTACGCTGTTCGACCAGCGAATAGCCCAAGTAGTTCAACACGTCCGGGTGATCGGGAGACAGCTCGAGCGCCTTGCGGAAATCGCGCTCCATCTCGTCGAAATCCTTCTGCCGCTCGTGCACGATGCCGCGCGCATAATAGACGCCCCAGCCCACCGGATCGTCCGGACCACGCATCTCGATGGCGCGGCTATAGGCAGCGATCGCCTCATCGTCGCGGCGCAACCGGCTGAGCATGTCCCCAAGGGCCGCATGAACAATGGGAATTTCGGTATGACTGCGGGACAGCGTAGTCAGGACCTCCGCCGCGGCTTCCGTTTTGTCGGCGGCATAGAGTGCGTCGGCGCGGCCCATCTCGGCGACGAAATAGGAGGGGCTGTCGGGTTGCACGGCGGCGTAGGCCACAGTTGCAAGCTCGTACTGGTTCAGCGCTTCAAGGTTCTCGGCAACGAGGAGAGTCGCAGGCACATGGTCCGGGCGCAGATAGGTCGCGAGGCGTGAATAGAGCAGCACGTGATCGCCGGAGGCCTGGCCATTGAGCGCGGAGGCGAGGTTGAAATAGACCTCCGCCACGCCGTCTTTTGCGTCACGGATCACATCGAAGGGCAGTGTTTCGCCCACCTCGAGCCGGTTGATCAAAGCTGTCAGGTCAGGGATCAACCCGTTCGCGGTGGTGGCGCGCAGCAGCTCAAGCGCATCGTCGTTGCGTTCCAGTTGCGACAGAACCTGCGCATGGGCTGCAATCCCGCGGGCGCTTAGAACCAAGGGCCCGAAGGTCTCGCCGGAAAAGATGCCATTGGCGGTTTCAAAGTCACCGGCCAGTGCGAGAGCCAACGCCTGGTGGTAGCGCGCGAAGCTCGCGAAATCCTGCGTCTCGGCGACCTTCTCAAAGGCCGTGATCGCGTCAGACATATCGCCATTGCCCATCCCGGCCCAGCCTTGGAGAAGCCCATCGACAAGCGGGGCCAGCCCGCTCTGCTCCGCAGTGCCTTCCGCAGCTGTTGTGAAATCACCGGATTTGACGGCGTCGGCTTTGAGCACAAGCTCAATCAGCGGGTTGCGGCCACCAGCGGCCTTGTGCTCGCGCGCCACAGGGATCGCGAGGTCCATGTCACCGGCAGCGATGAGCGACAGAACTGCGTTCTCTTTTAGCCGCAGGTTCTGAGGACGGGCCTCCATGGCGCGCAGCGAATAGTTGGCGGCTTCCTTGTAGTCCGAGGAAATGCCCGCCTGCCGCGCGGCCAGATAGGGACCTGCGATCCCATCGGCGAAACTTGGGACAGCAAGCGCTATGGCCGCTGCGGCGCTCAGAAAGAAACGTTGGTAGGCCTGTTTTGGCATCTCAGCCCCTGCTCTTGGCTCACATATCGGCCAGAAGTTAGGGGCAGGGCCGCGTCTTGTCCATGCGGCGGACGGGTCGAAGCGTCGCATCCGCGCCAAAATGCGGCCCTGAGATTACATATTCGGGTAATTCGGCCCGTCGCCACCCTGCGGCGTGGTCCACGTGATGTTCTGCGAGGGGTCTTTGATATCGCAGGTTTTACAGTGCACGCAGTTCTGGAAGTTGATCACGAAGCGTGGATCGCTGCCCTCTTCCTCGACAATCTCGTAGACCCCCGCCGGGCAATAGCGCTGCGCGGGTTCGGCGTAATCCGGCAGGTTGATCTGCGTCGGAATGCTGTCATCCGTGAGTTTCAGATGCGCGGGCTGGCTTTCTTCGTGATTGGTGAAGGAGAAGGCCACATTGGTCAGCCGGTCAAAGCTGAGCGTGCCATCGGGTTTGGGATAGGCGATCGGCTTGTGATCGGCGGCTTTGCCGGTGGCGTCGGCATCCGATTTGCCGTGGCTGCGCGTGAAGGGCGACCAACCGAAGAGGTTGTTCATCCACATCGAAGCACCGCCGATGCCGAGTGAGGCGATGAGGCCGTAGTCGGACCAGAGCGGTTTGACATTGCGCACGCGCTTGAGGTCCTTGCCGACCGCACCGGTGCGGATTTCGGTGTCGTAGTCGTCGAGCGTGTCGCCCGAGCGTCCCGCCTTGATCGCGGCCTCTGCGGCCTCTGCGGCGGCAATGCCCGAGAGCATCGCGTTGTGATTGCCCTTGATCCGCGGCACGTTGACCATGCCTGCTGAGCAGCCCAGAAGCGCGCCGCCCGGGAAAGCGGTTTTGGGCAGGGATTGCCAGCCGCCTTCCGTAATCGCACGGGCACCGTAGGCCACGCGTTTGCCGCCTTCCAGAAGCTCAGCCACCATCGGGTGGTGCTTGAACCGTTGGAACTCCATGTAAGGGAAGAGATGCGGGTTCTTGTAGTTCAAATGAACCACGAAACCCACATAGACCTGATTGTTATCAAGGTGATAGATGAAGGAGCCGCCGCCCGCGTTGCTGCCAAGGGGCCAGCCCATCGTATGGGTAACCGAACCTTCATTGTGTTTGTCGGGGTCGATCTCCCAAATCTCTTTCATGCCGATGCCGTATTTCTGCGGATCGGCGTCTGCGGCGAGGTCGTATTTTGCGATGACTTCCTTTGACAGCGACCCGCGCACGCCTTCGGAGAGGAAAACATATTTGCCATGCAGTTCCATGCCGGGTTCTGTGTTCTCGCCAATCGAGCCATCGGCCTCAAGCCCAAAGACACCGGCAATCACGCCCTTCACCTCACCAGTTTCGCCATAGACGAGATCAGAACAGGCCATGCCGGGGAAAATCTCGACACCCATCTCCTCGGCCTTTTCGGCCATCCAGCGGCAGACATTGCCCATGGAGACGATGTAGTTGCCGTGATTGTTCATCAGGGGTGGCATGATGGCGTTCGGGATGCGTAGAGACCCTTCCTCGCCGAGCATGTAGAATTTGTCTTCCTTCACGGCTACTGTGATCGGGGCACCCATGTCGCGCCAATCGGGCAGGAGTTTGTCGAGGCCGGATGGGTCCAGAACTGCGCCCGAGAGAATATGTGCACCGACCTCGGAGCCCTTCTCCAACACGACCACATTCAGGTCAGCATCCAGCTGTTTCAGACGGATCGCTGCACTCAGGCCAGCAGGCCCCGCGCCAACGATAACAACGTCATACTCCATGCTTTCGCGTTCGATCTCGGACATCTCTTACCTCTCTCCGCACGGCTTACGTAACCGCGTTAAACGTCAGATAGCCTTTAACCTTCAATCAGGCAGGATTGTAAGAGGCAAATGCGACGTTGCGTCGCCGTGTCCTTCCGGCAATTTTCAAGACCGCCCGCATCGTGAAACGACAAAACCAAGCGGCGGGTTTTCCCTTGTGACGAATTGCTCTAGATCGTGCGCAGTCTGAACCAGGAGACCATCAATGTCCGTGTTGCGTATGATCTATCTGGGCCTCGCGATTTGGGGCACGATCCACCCGATGAGCTGGTTCATCGCCTGGTTCAACGAGAACGGATATTCGCTGTCTGCCATGGTCGATGCGTGGCACGTGAATGCCGCGACCTCCGGTTTGGTGTGGGATTTGACGATTGCCGCAGTGGCACTGACCATCTGGATCATCGCCGAGGTTTGGGTGCGTAAAAACTGGGTTGCGCTTGTCGCGATCCCGGCGACCTTCTGCATCGGCGTCAGCTGCGGGTTGCCGCTTTATCTTTTCTTGCGGACGCGTCCTGTGTAAGGCTCTGATCTCATGGACCATTTCCTCTATCGCGATGGCGCGCTGCACGCCGAAGATGTGCCGATCACGGAGATCGCCGCCCAGGTCGGTGCGCCGTTCTATGTCTATTCCACTGCGACCCTGACGCGGCACTATCAACTGTTCGATGATGCGCTTGAGGGCACAGATCATCTCGTCTGCTACGCGATGAAGGCCAATTCGAACCTCGCGGTGGTGAAACTGCTGGCCAGCCTTGGGGCGGGGATGGATGTGGTCTCTGGCGGTGAATACCGCCGCGCCGTGGCGGCAGGCGTGCCGGGCGACAAGATCGTGTTCTCAGGCGTTGGCAAGACTCGCGAAGAAATGGCCCTGGCGCTGAAGGGCGGTATTCGACAGTTCAATGTCGAGAGCGAACCGGAGATGGAACGACTGTCTGAGGTTGCGATGTCGCTTGGGGTGGTCGCGCCGATCACGGTGCGGGTGAACCCGGATGTGGACGCCAAAACCCATGAGAAAATCGCCACCGGCAAGTCGGAAAACAAGTTTGGTATCCCGATCAGCCGTGCGCGGGAGGTATATGCCCACGCTGCCAGCCTGCCGGGGCTGAAAGTCATCGGGATCGATGTGCATATCGGCTCACAACTTGTGGACCTTGAGCCCTATGAGCTGGCGTACAAAAAAGTCGCGGAACTGACCGAGGTTCTGCGCGCGGATGGCCATGAGATCGCCCGTCTCGATCTCGGCGGGGGCCTCGGTATTCCTTATGAGCGCTCGAACACTGCGCCGCCGCTGCCGATGGACTATGGCGCGCTCGTGAAACGCACAGTGGGTCACCTGGATTGCGAGATCGAGATCGAACCGGGGCGGCTGATTGCGGGCAATGCCGGCATTCTGGTCAGCGAAGTGATTTATGTAAAAGAGGGCGAGGACCGGAAATTCCTGATCATCGATGCCGCGATGAACGACCTGATCCGCCCGGCGATGTATGGCGCGCATCACGACATTGTCCCGGTTATTGAGCCCGAACCGGGATCCGAACCGGCGAAATACGATATCGTCGGCCCGGTTTGTGAAAGCGGCGATACGTTCGCCAAGCATCGCACCATGCCAGCCGTGTCTGAGGGTGATCTCATCGCCTTCCGCTCTGCCGGCGCTTATGGCGCGGTGATGGCGTCGGAATACAACTCGCGGCCCTTGATTCCCGAGGTTTTGGTGGATGGCGATCAATTCGCTGTCATTCGCGCACGTCCCACCTTTGACGAGATGCTAAATCGCGATACCATTCCTCCATGGATGTGATGCTATCCCGCGTCGCAGGCCCGGGAAACATACATGCGCAAGCGCAGTGAAAGCTCTCCTTTAGACGTCCTAACATGGCCTGTGCGCCTGACGCTGACAGGTCTGGTGGCGGAGCGCATTGTGCGCGCGTTTTGGCCGCTCTGGAGCCTGTTGCTGCTGGTTTGGGCAGCTTTCGCATCCGGTGTTCTTGAAGGCGCATCGGTCGAATTGTCCTGGTTTGCGCTGATCACCGCCATTGGTTTGGGCGGATATTCGCTCTGGTATGCCGCGCGCCGCTTCCGCATCCCGACACGCGCGGATGCGCTCGACCGGCTGGACCGATCGATGCCTGGGCGCCCCATTCAAGCCGCTCAGGATGATCAGGCGATTGGCTCGGGCGATCACGCCTCCGAGGCCGTCTGGCGCGCCCATATCGCGCGGATGCAGGCCCGGCTGAGCGAAGCGGAGCCTGTGCCCGGTGACCTGCGCCTGTCGCAACGCGACCCCTATGGTTTGCGATACATCGCGCTTCTGCTCTTTGTGATCACTGCCGGGTTTGGCACCGCCTTGCGTGGCGTGGATGGGGACGCCGCCGGTCTTGGCGCTGCTGAAGCAGCCATTGCAGGTCCCAGTTGGGAAGCCTGGATTGAACCTCCGGCCTACACTGGCAAGCCGAGCCTTTATCTCAATGAGGTGGACCGCGCGGCGTTTGAAGTGCCGAAAGGCAGCCTTCTGACGGTGCGCCTTTATGGCAAGTTGGGCGCCTTGTCGGTCGAAGAAACCCTGTCCGGCACCGAGCGCCTTGAGACCGAGGAGCCGCAGGTCGCGATCTCCCGCGATATCACTCAAAGCGGTGAGCTTAGGATCGTCGGCGATGAGGGGGCCGCCTGGCAGATCACGGTGATCGATGACGCCCGTCCCGAAGTGGAGTTCGGCGATGAGATCGTGCGCCGTGTCTCGGGTGATATGGAAGTGGCCTTCACCGCGCGCGACGATTATGGCGTGGAGCGCGGCACGCTGACAATTTCCCTCGATATGCCGAATGTGGATCGGCGCTATGGCCTCGTAGTCGACCCGGAGCCGCGCGACACAATCATCCTCGATCTACCCATGCCGATCCGTGGCGGGCGGGAGGAGTTTGATGAACTGCTGATCGAAAACCTGGCCGAACATCCCTGGGCTGGATTGCCGGTGCGCATGGCACTCGAAGTCGAAGATGCGAGCGATCAGGCCAGCGAATTGGCCGTGCAAGAGGTCGACATGCCGGGTCGGCGGTTCTTCCAGCCGATTGCCAAAGCGGTTGTGGAGCAGCGTCGTGATCTTCTGTGGTCTCGCGAGAATGCGCCCCGGATTTCACAGATTTTGCGCACCGTGACCCATCGGCCGGAGGGCCATTTCCCGTCCGAGCAGGCCTATCTGATGCTGCGTATGGCGATCACGCGGCTCGATATCCATGGCGAATACGGCATGAGCGATGAAAAGCAGGACGAGATCGCCGATCTCCTTTGGCGCACTGCCGTGATGCTGGAAGAGGGGCGGCTGTCCAACGCGCTTGAGAAACTGCGCCGCGCCCAGGAACGCTTGTCCGAGGCGATGGAGCAGGGCGCGACTGACGAAGAGATCGCCGAGCTGATGGATGAGCTGCGCGAAGCGATGCGCGAGTACATGGAACAGCTCGCGCAGGAGGCGGAGAACGGCGAGAACCAGCAGGCGCAAAACCAGGAAAATATGCAGGAAATGACCGCTCAGGACCTGCAGGACATGATGGATCAGATCCAGGAGTTGATGGAGCAGGGACGCATGGCCGAAGCCCAGCAACTGCTGAACCAGCTGATGGAAATGATGCAGAACATGCAGGTGGCGCGCAATCAGGGGCAGCAGGGCCAGCAGGGCGAAGGTCAGCAGGCCATGGAAGGTCTGGCCGAGACCTTGCGCGAGCAGCAGGGCCTCTCCGATGAAGCGTTCCGCGACCTGCAGGAGCAGTTCAATCCCGGTGCGCAAGCGGGCGAGAGCCAGCAGAATGAAGGTCGCAGCGGCGGTCAGGGTCGTGGCCAGAGCCACGAAGGCGGTCAGGGTGGCGAAAGCCAGCAAAATCAGGGCGAAGGTAATGGTGAAAACCAGCAGGCCGATGGGCAAGGCGGGCAGGAACCGGGTTCGCTCGCGGATCGTCAACAGGCTTTGAGGGAAGAGTTGGAGCGTCAGCAGCGCAATCTGCCGGGCGCGGGCACGCCTGAGGGCGATGCGGCGCGCGAGGCCTTAGATCGGGCCGGTGAGGCGATGGAACGGGCAGAAGATGCGCTGCGCGATGACAGAACTGCGGACGCGCTCGGCGCGCAATCCGATGCCATGGAAGCTCTGCGCGAGGGCATGCGCAATCTGGGCGAGGCCCTGGCACAGCAACAGCAGCAGAACGGTCAGCGGGGCCAGCAGACCGGTCAAAACCGCCAGACGCGGGACCCGTTAGGCCGCGAAAACGGGTCGAACGGCATGATCGGCACCGATGAGAACATGCTGCAGGGCGAAGATGCGCGGCAACGCTCGCAGGAGCTTCTGGACGAAATCCGCCGCCGCTCAGGCGAACAGAACCGCCCCCAGGTCGAGCGCGATTACCTCAAGCGTCTGCTGGACCGGTTCTAGGCGTCAATTTCCGGAAATCTGGCCGATCAATCCGTTGATCTGTTCCACAAGGGTCTGCGCGGCACCATCGAGCCAGACGCGACCGGAGTCGATCGTCTCGCGATACTGTCCAAGCGGGGCTTCCGCAGCGGGCACGGTCTCCGAGACGCGCGAGCCATAGGCATAGAGCCCGATCAGCACAGCGAAAATCAGCAGGATCAGGCCGAAACCGATCCGAAAACCGCGGCGCGAGGATTTCACCGCCTGCGCGGGGTCCTGACCTGCCGCCTCTTCGACAACCGGGTCTGGCGCATCCGCGAGGGTCGAATTGATCTCCTCGATATCGGGCAGAAGCTCGCTCTTGGCGCCCGCATCCGCTGTTTCAATCGGTTCGGGATCGGGGTCCTCGGCGGTGTCCTCGACCTCGGGCTGGCTCACGAGACCCCGGCGTTTGTCCATCCGGTCGCGCGCGGCTGAGGCGCGCGCCTCGGTGTCCTCCACATCGTCGAGGCCCAGATCGGTCTGGGTCTCCAACCCGCCGCGTTCCGCCTCGCGTGCCTTCGTCTCCCGCTCCACTTCTTCGTGGATAACGTTCAGCGCATCGGGGTCCATCTTCGAACTGGGAGGCTCCGGCGCGGTCGCGCTGCCGGCAATCGCGGCGGCTGCTGCCATCGCGGCGTCGTCCGCACCCTCGTCTTCGGGCTCAGGAGGTTCCTGCACTGGCTCGGGTTCGGGCTCCGGTGCTTGCGGCTCTGCCCCGGCACCGGCCTGAAACCACGTCGTATTGCAGTTCGAACACTGAACATCGCGGCCCTCGGGCGGAATCAAGCTGTCATCCACCTCGTATTGAGCGTCGCAATTGGGGCAAGTCAGCCGCATATGTCCCTATCCCGCACAGGTTTGTGCGTTGAAATTTCGCAGTTTCGTCATATCGCGAGGATTCGCTTTATCCAAGCCTTAGTGTTTCCAAACAATTGCAAGAGCCCCCGACTATGGCGTAATTGTTTACACAATCAAAACGCACGAAGCGCGGGGCCAGCAGTGATCGAGTTAGAAAACGTCGCCTATTCCTATGGCGGCGGAGATCTCCTGAACGACATATCGCTGCGGCTGCAACCGGGCTCGTTTCATTTCCTCACCGGCCCGTCTGGGGCGGGAAAATCCACCTTCCTCAAGCTCTGTTATATGGAGCTGATCGCGTCCACCGGTTCGGTGCAGGTCTTCGGTCAGGATGCTCGCGCGATGGAGCGTGACCAGATCGCGCTCGCACGGCGGCGGATCGGGGTCGTACATCAGGATTGCCAGTTTCTGAACCATTTGAGCGTGGCGGAGAATATCGCGCTGCCCCTGACCGTGGCCGGACGGGACGTGAATTCCGAGATGCAGAACCTCACGGACCTGATCACCTGGGTGGGGCTGAAGAACCAGCAAAACTCTCTGCCACCGCAACTTTCGGGCGGTGAGCGGCAAAGGGCTGCCTTGGCGCGCGCCGTGATCATGGGGCCAGATGTCATTCTGGCCGATGAGCCCACCGGCAATGTCGATTGGGAGATGTCGCAGCGGCTTCTATCGCTGCTGATCGAGCTGAACCGCATGGGCAAGGCGGTGCTGGTCGCGACCCACGATCTGAACCTGATCCGGACGGCGAAAAACCAAATCTCGGCGCGAGTGCTGCGGATCAAGGATCGGCGGTTGCAACTGGCGGGGGCGGATTTGTGAGTACGCTCGACCGGATCAAATCGGTGTTTCAGACCAGCTCGACGCTTCTCGGCGGCGATGTGCAGGCGGATCGCGTCGTGCCGCCCTCCGGCTTCACGTCAACGCTGACCCTGTTCACCTCCGCCGCAATGGCGTTTCTCGCGGTTTTTGCCTTGGCCCTGTCGCTTGCCACAGGTCGCTTGGCGGATCGGTGGGCCTCGGAGCTCGCGCAAAGCTCGACGGTGCGCATCTCCGCGCCCGCGGAAGAGCTGGATTTGCAAACCCGTGCTGCACAAGAGGTTTTGCGCACTACACCCGGTGTGGCCCGGTCGCGCATCTTGTCGGACGAAGAACAGCGCCTGCTGCTTGAGCCCTGGTTTGGGCCGGACCTGCCGGTGGAGGACTTACCGATCCCGCGCCTGATCGAGGTGGTCGAAGATGCGGACGGCATCGACGCGGAGGGCTTGCGACAGCGCCTTGCCGCCGAGGCCCCGGGGGCGTTTCTAGATGACCACACGCGTTGGCGGAAACCGTTGGTTGAGGCAGCCGCTCGGTTACGCCTGCTCGGCTGGGTGGCGCTTGCGCTGATTGCGGCCTCGACCGCGGCGATGATCACGCTCGCGGCCCGCGCAGCGCTTGCGGCGACCAGTCAGGAAATCCGGGTGACGCGCCTTGTGGGGGCCACAGATGTCTATATCGCGCGCGCCTTTGTGCGCCGCTTCACCCTGCGCTCGCTTATCGGGGCGACGGCGGGCATGGTCGTGGGCACGCTCGCGATCCTGCTTTTGCCATCTGCGTCGGAAGAAGGCGGCTTCCTTACCGGCCTTGGATTTCAGGGCTGGCACTGGCTTTGGCCCTTGGTTATCCCTCCTTTGTCGGCACTCGTGGCGTTCATTGCCACCCGCCAAGCCGCGTTGAGGATGTTGAAAGAGGTAACCTGACCAATGGCCTATGCGATCCAATGGGTCCGTTCCCTGATCTTCAACATCATGATGTATGTGGTTATGGCGATCTACGCTGTGATCTTTTTCCCATGGGCATTGGTCAGTCCCTATGGGGCCCTGCGCGCCTGCCACGCCTACGCCTCTTACGTGCGCTGGTCGGCGGGGTGGATGATCGGGCTGAAAACGGAAATTCGGGGCGAGCCGCCGAAAGACCAGGTGCTGATCGCAGCCAAACACCAGTCTTTTCTGGACATCATCATGATCTTCTCGGCCATCCCCCATGGCAAGTTCATCATGAAGCAAATCCTGCTCTACTCGCCGATCCTTGGCCAATACGCCTATCGTTTGGGCTGCGTGCCGGTGAACCGTGGCAAGAAGGGCGCGGCGATCCAGAAGATGTTGGAAGATGTCGAAAAGGGGCAGCAATTGCCGGGCCAGCTTGTGATTTACAGCCAGGGCACGCGCGTCGCACCGGGGGTCAAGAAGCCCTACAAGATTGGTTCTGCCGTGCTCTACGAGCAACTTGGGCAGGATTGCGTGCCGGCCGCCACCAATTGCGGTGTGTTCTGGCCGCGGCGTGGTATCTACCGTAAACCGGGAACTGCTGTGGTCGAGTTTCTGCCGCGCATTCCGGCAGGGCTGCCCAAAGATGAATTCCTCGAGAAACTCGAAGCAGAGGTCGAGGCCGCCTCCGACAGGCTGCTTGAGGAGGCTGGGTTCAAATCATGAGCTACATCACTGATATCGCTGAGCTGGAAGAGCTTTATGGCACGCCCGGGCGCGCGTCTCTCGACAAAGTTGCGACCCACATGACGCCGCTTTATCGCAAATGGATCATGACCTCGCGGCTCTGCATGCTGAGCACGGTCGGGCCGGAGGGCACCGATTGTTCGCCGCGCGGGGATGATGGACCTGTAGTGACGGAGCTTGATCCAAAGACGCTGGCGATGCCCGATTGGCGGGGCAACAACCGTATGGATTCCTTGCGGAATATCGTGGCGGATGGGCGCGTATCGCTGATGTTTCTGGTGCCGGGCTCCAACAATGTGGTCCGTGTGAATGGAACGGCGAAAGTCTCGGTTGATGCTGATCTGATCGCGCAGTTTTCTGATCGGGGGCGTGCACCGCGCTCGGTCATCGTGATCAAGATCGCTGAGATTTATTCGCAATGCGCGCGGGCACTGTTGCGGGCGCAAATCTGGGACGCAGATGCGCGGCCCGAGGTGCCAACAGTCGGCGACATCCTGCACGAGATGACCTCGGGCGATATCGACGGGGCGACCTATGACGCGGAATGGGTGCCACGCGCTGCCAAAACCATGTGGTGAGGTCTAGCTCAGACCCTTTTTGCCAAGGTCGAGATATTTCTGCCGCCGCGCTTTGATGATCGCGTCGGGCTCCATATCGGCCAACTCATCGATCATTTCAGCGATCACCTTGCCGACGGATTGGATGATTTCGGTACGATGTCGTTGCGCGCCGCCAACAGGCTCCGGCACGATGCGGTCGCAAACGCCGAGCTTTTGCAGGTCTTGCGCGGTGAGCCGAAGCGCCTCCGCGGCTTCGCGCATTTTTTCCGCGTCCTTCCAAAGGATCGAAGCGCAGCCCTCGGGGCTGATGACAGAGTAAATCGAGTGCTCCAACATCGCGACGCGGTCGGCAGTCGCGAAGGCCACGGCCCCGCCTGATCCGCCTTCACCGATGATGACTGAGATCAGCGGCACGCCAATCTCGAGGCATTTCTGCGTTGAGCGGGCAATTGCCTCCGATTGACCACGCTCTTCCGCGCCCTTTCCGGGATAGGCACCGGGGGTATCGACCAAGGTGACAACGGGCAGCCCGAAACGGTGCGCGAGGTCCATCAGACGGATCGCTTTGCGATACCCTTCTGGCCGCGCCATGCCGAAATTGCGTTCAATCCGGGTCTTGGTGTCGTGGCCCTTTTCATGACCGATCACGACGATGGCGCGATCTCCCAACCGCGCAAGGCCGCCCATCACAGCGTGATCGTCGGCGAAATTTCTGTCCCCGGCGAGCGGTGTGTATTCATCAAAAAGCGCGTCGATATAGTCTTTGCAATTGGGGCGATCAGGATGTCGGGCCACTTGGCACTTCCGCCAGGGTGTGAGGTTCTTGTAGAGATCACCAAGCAGGTCTTGTGCTTTTTTATCAAGCGCTTGTGCCTCTTTCTCGACGTCCATTTCCTCGTTTTGGCGGGCCAAGGCGCGCAGTTCTTCGGCCTTGCCTTCGATGTCAGCAAGCGGCTTTTCGAAATCGAGGTAATTGGTCATTTATCGCCCTTCCGGTTCAAACTTATATGGCTTTGACCGCGCGAGGATGCAACTCCCTGCGCGGGCTCGCAAATTCGAGGTCTGTGGGGCGATCTCGGAGTTTACTGGGGCTTCATGTCGCGTTGAGCCGCAAAGAGTATGTCGGCCTTTTGGAACAGCAGAAGTTCGTCAGGCCGAAGAAGGTTTTCGGGTTGGCCTGTCTCTCTGGATGTCGTTGTCGTGCGTCTAAGGTACGGCCAGATAAAGCGGCACCTTGAACGCCCATGCGACTTGATGTGATCGCGCTGATCAAAGAGATCTTGGACCTCGGCCTGCAATCCGGAGACAGTTTCCGGCTCGAGAATATCGACATCGACCTTGACGGAAGCTCTTTGTCCGTTGGGCAACCGAATTGCTTCACTAGCGATGAGACGCTTGATTTCCATCGCGAAATCTTCTGGATCCGCAATGTCAAAGCGCGAGAATGGCAAAACAAGCGTGTGATCTTCGGTCAGACCGATGGGACCAATCGCTGGGTTCAGTTCTGAGATTCGATGCTTCAACGCGCCCAGAACTTGTGATCGAATGGCGTCACTCCAGGTTCGCGAGAAGTACTTCTTGTGACGCAGCTGAACCACAACAAGGCCGGTCAATGCCCCTGCGGGGCTTGCCGCCAGTTTGAAGTTTACCTCGCGAATGAAAGCGGACCCGGTCAGGATGCCAGTCTCCAGATCTGTTTTGCTGTTCGACAATATGCGCTCCTCGTTTGCGATCATCTGGATTTCGCGGTCCAAGAAATATCCCGCAATGGGAACGCAGATCAGGTTGAGCAAGAGGATCGACGGCGCGGCAGAGGTGAAAAACCAATTGGCCAGGTCAGCAGGCATAATCATGGCCGCAACGAGGTGGCAGGACATGGCAATGGCCAATGTGAGAAGGGCCGAGAACCGCTTTCTCGCCATCTCTTCGTGAAGATGCGCCCAGACAATCCCGGCAAAGCCTGCGAGCGCCATCGCGAGAATTCCGGCATTTGTACCGACCCCACCGATGCCAAACCGAACCGACGCGGCACAGAGGAAACAGGCGATAAGGCCCCGCCAACCCAGAAAAGCGCCTGCGAGGGCGATCGGAATGTTGCGCAGGTCGACAATCAGGCCCTCGGTTGGACTCAAAGGCGCATGCATCTGAAGGATCGCCACAAAACCAAAGAGCAAGCCAATCACAATCTGGGTCATCGGCCCGCTTGTGAGCCGACGGCGGAGGGCGCCAAAGGCAATGGCAAGGACAATCAGGATCGAAAGCGATCCCACGAAGTCAATGATGACCGGTACAGGTAACAACGCACTCATTAGGATGCCCCCAGCAAGCTATGGAGTGGGCATATCTAGTGCGAGAAAGTTAGCGGGACCTTGATGGGTCGGATTTTAAAGAGTTTTTGATCAGCCGCTGATCATCTCATATTGGCTGACGATGACTTCGGCCTGCTTGATCGACGCGATATCCACAAGCCGCCCTTTATAGACTGTCGCGCCTTCTCCCTTCGTTTTAGCCTCTTCCATCGCCGCGAGGATTTCACGCGCCTCTGCGACCTGCGCGTCAGAGGGGGTGAAGACTTCGTTGGCCAGCGCAATCTGCTTGGGGTGGATCGCCCATTTGCCAACCATTCCAAGGGTGGCCGAGCGGCGGGCCTGCGCGCGGAAACCATCGTCGTCGGAGAAATCTCCGAACGGGCCGTCGACTGGCAATACGCCATGGGTGCGGGCAGCGGCGACGATCTTGGCTTGCGCCCAATGCCAGGGGTCAGACCAGTGTTTTTCGCTGCCCTGCAGCATATAATAATTCTCCTGCGTGCCGCCGATGCCGGTGGTCTGCATACCCATGGAGGCGGCGAAATCCGCGGCCCCCAGAGAGATCGCTTCGAGACGTGGCGAAGCCGCCGCGATCTCGGTAACATGGGCGATGCCAGCAGCACTTTCGATGATGATCTCAAAGGCGAGTTTGGATTTTCTTCCAACGGCTGTCTCCGCCGCAGTAACAAGCGCATCGACAGCATAAAGGTCTTCTGCACAGCCGACTTTCGGCATCATGATCTGGTTCAGACGATCAGAGCCTTTTTCAACAAGATCAATGACATCACGGTACCAATAGGGCGTGTCGAGCCCGTTGATACGTACCGACAGCGTCTTCTTGCCCCAGTCCACATCATGGGTCGCTTCGATGACATTGGTCCGCGCTGTCTCCTTGTCAGATGGAGCCACGGAATCCTCGAGGTCAAGGTTGATCACATCAGCTTCGGACGCTGCCATCTTCTCAAACAAAGCCGTGCGTGAGCCCGGACCGAAGAGCTGGCAGCGATTTGGTCGGGCGGGGGGCGTGGGTTGCAGGCGGAAGCTCATAGCACTCTCTCGGCTTGTAAGGAAATGTCGTTTGCGTTGGCGAGAGTGATAGGATGTTGCGCACGTAAGCGCAACTGCTGCATTGCGGCATCCTAAAACGTCCTGATTTTTTTGAGACCAGACGCCGTCTGACAAGCGCATCGCGCCTGTGTGGCTCGCTTATGGCGCTTTGAGGTCGAGATGACGGGGACTACCACTTTAAGGGCTGCGGTCTTTGCAGCTATCAGGCGAACTGGAAGGTGAACCTCGATAAAGGCTGGGTCTTCTTCTACCACGCTGTGCGGGATGCGGTGCTTTTGGGCATTGATGGCGCCGTACAAGAATACGGCCAGATGGTCTCGCCTGAATTCACCGTGACAGAGGTGCATTGCCGCCGCTGCGGCAGCCATCTGGGTCACTACGTCTTCATCGCAGGGCGCATGACCCATTGCATCAACGGAACCGCTTTGGACTTCAAACCGAAGGCGGCGTGATCCGAGTTCGCTCATCGATCCCTTGCGGGACCGCCTCGCAGACTATTGAAGATCGCCAAAGGCCTTTTGCATACGGTCGACCGCCTCCTGCACCTGCGTGCGGGGGGCGGCGATATTGAACCGCAGAAAATCCTCACCACCCTTACCGAAGGTGGGACCATGGTTCACCGCGATCTTCGCACCCGACTGCACGCGGTTGGTAAACTCTTTCATCGGCATGCCGGTGCCAGAGAAATCGACCCAGGCAAGATAGGTGGACTCCAGATTCATAGAGTGAAGACCGGGGATTGCATTGATCCCGGCATCAAAAAGCTGCCGGTTTCCATCGAGATAGGCGACCAACTCGTCGACCCACGCGGCCCCCTCGGGGGAATAGGCTGCGGTCGCCATGAAAAGGCCAAAGGAATTGGGCGATAATCCGAGTGCTGCCATCCGCGCAGCAAATCGTGCCCGCAGATCGGGATCGGCAATGATCACATTGCCGGAATGCGAGCCCGCGATATTGAAGGTCTTGGTGGTGGCCGTCATCATCACCAGCCGGTCTTCGATGCCGGGGATATGGGCCATAGGGATATGCTTGTGGCCAGGAAAGACGAGGTCGTGATGAATTTCGTCGGAGACGAGAACGAGGTCATGACGTTTGGCGAAGGCGGCGATGGCTTGCAACTCGCCCCGCGACCAGACGCGGCCTCCGGGATTGTGGGGTGAGCAAAGGACGAGCATCGTCTCGCGTCCTGTCATCGCGGCGTCATAGGCTTCGAAATCGAGCTCATAGCGGCCATTGTTGTTGACCATCTCCATTTCGACCAACTCACGACCCGCCGCTCGGATCACGCGGGCGAAAGCGTGGTAGACGGGCGTGAAGAGAACGACGCCCTCACCAGGGTTCGTAAACGCATCGACGCACATCGCGGTGCCGTTGACGAGGCCGTGGGTGGTGAAGATGGAGGCCGGATCCATGCTCCAGCCATGGCGGGTTTCCATCCACCACTGAATGGCCGCGCGATATTTGCTGTCATCGCCGAAATAGCCATAGACGCCGTGGTCATACATCGCTTTGACCGCGTCCTGAACGCATTGGGGCGGGCGAAATTCCATGTCTGCGACCCACATGGCAAGACCGTCATCCGGGGAGACGCCGTAAAGTGCCTCCATCGCGTCCCATTTCACGCAATGGGTGCCGCGGCGATCGATGGTCTCGTCGAAGCTCATGTCCAGCCCTCCCTATCCGGCGCAGAGTAACGCGCGCGGCTGCGGCTGCAAGTGCGATTGCGAAGGGGTAAGGCTTGGCCTAAATGGGGACCATGAAACGCCAAATCCTGATCCATCCTGATCCGCGCTTGAAGAAAGTGGCTGCCGCTGTCGATGATCTGACAGATGCGCGGCGGGCGCTGGCGGAGGATATGCTGGAGACGATGTATGATGCGCCTGGGATCGGGCTGGCCGCGCCGCAAGTGGGCGTGCTGGAGCGCCTGATCGTGCTCGATTGCGCGAAGGACGAAGACCAGCCGCCGCGACCCTTGGTGATGTTCAATCCCGAAGTGGTGTCCGCGAGCGACGAGACGCGGGTCTATGAGGAGGGGTGCCTTTCGATCCCTGAGCAATTCGCCGATGTGACGAGACCTTCTGAGGTGACAGTGCGGTGGATGGATGCCGATGGCGCGGAACAAGAAGAGGGCTTCGCGGGGCTTTGGGCCACCTGTGTGCAGCACGAAATCGACCATCTGAATGGCAAGCTCTTCATCGATTACCTCGGCACGCTGAAACGCCAGATGATCACGCGCAAAATGAAGAAGCTGAAACGGGAATTGGCGCGTGGGTGAGGGCCGACTGCGCGAGATCGTGCTTTATCCCGATCCGCGTCTGGCTGAGATATGTGCGCCGGTCCTCGAGGTTGATCAGGACCTGATCCGGGACATGTTCGCGACGATGTATGCAGCGCCTGGACGCGGTCTAGCGGCGCCGCAGGTCGGCGTGATGCACCGGGTTTTTGTGATGGATGCGAGCTGGAAAGAGGGTGCGCCGACGCCCATGGCCTTCGTGAACCCGGAACTGTTGAGCGCCGAGGGGGCGCAAGTGAATGAGGAGGGGTGCCTGTCGATCCCCGACACACCGCGGCGGGTTGAGAGACCAGCGAAGATCGAGGTGATGTGGCTCGATCAGACCGGCGCACAGAAGCGTGGCGCGTTTGAAGGGTTTGAGGCGGCGTGCATTGCCCATGAGATGGACCATCTGGATGGGCGCCTGATCTTAGACCATCCAGAAGCGCCATGATCCGCGCTTGTGTGCCTTGGCCGAACACGTGCCTGCGGACCCCGGCGGAGGGGGTGACAGAGATTACCGATGACATTCGGGCGATCTGGGATGACATGATCGACACGATGGAGGCCATGCCGGGGTTTGGGCTCGCCGCGGTGCAGATCGGGGTGATGAAACAGCTTGCCGTTGTGGACGCGTCCGAGGATCGGGGACGGGCGGTGCGCATGGCGAATCCGGAGGTGTTGCACGCCTCCGCTAAGTTGCGGGACCATGTGGAAGCGTCGCCAAACCTGCCCGGCGTGTCGGCAAAAATCTCCCGCCCGCGCGCCGTCACGGTTCGGTTTCTGAACTCCGATGGCGATTGGCAAGAGCAGGATTTCGTTGGCCTTTGGTCCACCAGCGTCCAGCATCAGATCGACCATCTGAACGGCAAGATGTATTTCGACCATCTCAGCCGAACGAAGCGCGACATGTTGATCAAGAAATCCAGGAGGGCAGCAAAATGAAGGTGATTTTCATGGGCACGCCCGATTTCTCGGTTCCGGTGCTGGAGGCGCTGGTGACCGCGGGGCATGAGGTGATTTGTGTCTATTCCCAACCGCCCAGACCTGCTGGCCGGGGGAAACGGGAACGGCCCTCACCGGTGCATACCAAAGCGGAGGCGTTGGGGTTGCCGGTGCGCCATCCCCAATCCTTGAAATCCGCCGAAGAGCAGGCGGCATTCGCCGCGCTTAATGCCGATGTCGCGGTTGTGGTCGCCTATGGTCTGATCCTGCCGCAGGCGGTGCTCGACGCTCCGACGCAGGGCTGCCTGAATATCCATGCCTCGCTTTTGCCGCGCTGGCGCGGAGCGGCCCCCATTCATCGCGCGATCATGGCAGGTGACGCCAAAACAGGCGTGTGCATCATGCAGATGGAGGCGGGTCTCGACACCGGACCGGTTCTCTTGCGGCGCGAAACAGAGATCGCGGCGGACGACACCACCGGCACTTTGCATGACCGGCTGGCGGTAATGGGAGCCGAGGCGATTGTGGAGGCCCTCGACCGGCTCGATACGCTGGTGCCGGAGCCGCAATCTGAGACCGGTGTGACCTATGCCGAGAAGATCGACAAGTCGGAAGCACGCGTGGATTGGTCAAAGCCCGCGGAAGAGGTCGACCGTCTGATCCGGGGCCTCTCTCCCTCCCCTGGGGCCTGGACTTCGATCAACAGGGAGCGGATCAAACTGCTTGGGTCCCGCGTGACCTCGGACGAAGGTCTGCACGGCGCCGTCTTGGGGGGCTTTCGCATCGCCTGCGGTACTGGCGCCGTTCAGATCACCCGGGCGCAGCGGGAGGGCAAAAAGCCGATGGATATCAAAGACTTCCTGCGCGGCTTCTTCTTTCCAAAGCGCATCAGCTAGCTGCGGGGTGGGCGGGCCTTGTAGGTCGGCAAGCTCCAGCCGAAGGCAAGTGATCCTGCACGCAAACACCAGGTGACAAGCGCACCGATGGCTAGCGCCGGGGCCGCGATATCGAGCTGCGTGCGAGCGATCCAGGCGACAAGCGCGCCTGCAAAAGCCGCCGAGACATAGAGTTCGCCTTGTTTCAGAACCACCGGCACATCGCCCACCACCACGTCACGCATCAGCCCGCCCATGCAGCCCGTGATCACCCCCATGAGGATCACAATGGGGGCCGGTTGGTTCAGGCTGAGCGCGACTCCAACACCAGCGGCCACTGCGATGGCCAGAGCGAAAGAATCGAGCCAAAGCAAGGCTTTGAGGCGGGACTCGAAAAGATGTGCGGTGAAGAAAACAATCACGGCAGCGGTGGTGGCGACGGCGAGATAGGTCGGTTCTGCAATCCGGAAGACCGGGTTTCGGTCGAGCAGAACATCGCGCACCGTGCCGCCGCCGACCGCAGTCAGCGCCGCAATGAAGATGAAGCCGATGGGATCGAGCTGTGCGCGTGAGGCCACCAAAGCGCCGGTGAGGGCGAAGATCAACACCGAGCCATAATCGAGGAGCGCAATCCAGGTCATATATGCTCCCTGATCCAGTGAAGCGCGCGCTGAAAGGGCGATGCGAACCCCTCTGGGATTGGGTCGTCGAGCCCGAGCCAGAAGAACTTGAACAGATGGCCGCCATCATCGGCGCAGAAGTGCTGCCAGCGATCCCGAACTGGGGGAACGATGCGGCAGAGCGCGAAGTGCCAGACCTGTTCCTCGACGATTGCATCGGACTGACCGAGATTGAGGGCCGCACGGGTCTCTAGCCCGCTTTCCTCGAAGAGTTCACGGGCGGCGGCGCGCTCCGGTGCCTCTCCGGGTTTGATTGTGCCCTTGACGATTTGCAGGCCCGCCTTCGGATGTTCAAATGCCGGGATGCGCCGAGGTAGACCATCGGGATGCAGCGCAATGGGGCAGGCCTTCTGGGTCATTCCTTGAACGGTGCCATGCCCTGCCGCGCTAACTCGTCCGCACGTTCGTTTTCAGGGTGACCGGCATGGCCCTTGACCCATTCCCATGTCACATCGTGGCGGGCCTGAGCCTCATCCAGGCGCTGCCAGAGATCGAGATTTTTGATCTCGCCGCCTTTCTTTTTCCAGCCCTTCGCCTTCCAGCTATGGATCCATTTGGTGATGCCGTCTTTGACATAGGCGCTGTCGGTGACGACGGTCAGTTTCGACGGTTTTTCAAGTGTCTCCAGCGCGGTGATGGCGGCCAGAAGCTCCATCCGATTGTTCGTGGTCTCGGGCGCGCCGCCAGAAAGCTCGCGTTCTTTCACGACCGCGTCACCATCTTTTGCAAGCAGCAAAACACCCCAGCCGCCGGGCCCCGGATTGCCCGAACAGGCCCCATCCGTGTAGGCGAAGAGGTCAGGCATGTTTGATCGCTTGCAGGATGATGTAAGGCGAGACCTCTTTCGACAGACCGGCCTCGGCGCCCTCGCGTTTGCTGAGCACCCGGAAGCCTGCCTTCATCAGCATCGCCGTCAGTTCCTTGGGCGTGAAATAACAATAACGCCGTCCGATGGCGTCGCGGCTTTCGCCGCGCCCGGTCTTCATGCCGAGGTGGAAATGGCCCTGAAATTTCAGCGCCGCAGCGCAATCGGAGATGTAGTCGGCCACTTTGTGCCGCGGGGCGTGCAGCAGGCTGAAATTGGCCCAGATCGCATCATAGGTCGGCAGCTTGGGCAGGTCATCAAAGGTCGCCTGCCGCGCTTCGAGGTCGAACCGCTTGCGGGCAAGGGCGACCATCTCGGCACTTGCATCGACAGGGTCCGGGCGATGACCGGCATCGCGAAAATGCGCCGACGATTGGCCCGGTCCGCAGCCCAGATCGAGGACATAGGCGTTTGGCGGCAGCAGAGCCAGGAAGCGCTTCAGATCGTCATCGGGCTCTGGGCTGCCAAAGCGATCCGCGTATTCCGAGGCTTTGGCGTCATAGACGGCAAGAGTTTCGGCGTCAGTCATGCGCGCTCCAGCGCAAGCCGCGCGGCAAGGGCTGCGAAGACGGCTGCAAAGGTCCGGTTCAGCCAGGCCATGAGACGCGCGGAGCCGAGGATTTTGCTGCGCGCGGCGGAAGCGAAGAGGCCGTAGAGCACAAAAACTGCAAAGGTCATGGCCATGAAAACGAGGCCAAGCAGCGTCATTTCTAATGTTGCGGTGGCGGGGTTGCCGGACAGAAAGGGTGGCAAAAGCGCGAAAAAGAAGATCGAGAGCTTCGGGTTGAGGATGTTGATCAGTGCGCCGCGCCGCGCGATGCGGAAGCCTGCGTCGCGTGTCGTGCGCGGCTCGATGGCCAGCGCGCCACCGGAGCGCAGCATCTGCCACGCGAGGTAGAGCAGGTAGGCGACGCCTGCGAATTTCACGATATTGAACAGCAATGCGGAGGTGTGAAGGATCGCCGCGACCCCCAAAGTGGCGGCAAGGAGATGCGGCACGATCCCGAACGTGCAGCCCAAGGCGGCCCAGAGCGCAGCACGCCGTCCCTGACCGAGCCCGAGTGCCAGCGTGTAGATCACACCCGTGCCGGGGGCGAGGACGACCACGAGCGAAGTGATTAAAAATTGTGCACTTATCATGGGGTCTCCTCGAAACTGATCCACGACAGACCTATCATGATGCTCATGGATGTCACGAGGAGATGCGAAGATGTTCAAGTGGAAACCGGGCGATGATGTCGGCGCGCTGGACGACTGGCCGTTCGAGGCACCCGAGAGTGACTACCGTATCGAACGCGGTGCGCCCAAGGCCTCGGGACGGCTTGAGGCAGGTGGGCCAGGGCAACCCACGCGCTACGGTATCTGGCGCTGCACCGAGGGGGCGGTGAGTTGCGTCGAACAAGGAGATGAGTTGATGGTGATCCTCGAAGGGCATTGCTTCGTGACAGATCACGCGACCGGAGAGGTGACCGAGCTTAGTGCCGGCGATGCCTGTTTCTCCCGCAACGGGCGGCGGGTGACCTGGGATGTGCGAGAGACTGTGACAAAGGTCTTCTTCGGCGCAAAGGCGGGTGGGTTCTGAGATTACCTATCAACCCGATCAAAGGGTCTTGGCGAGTGTGCGCAATTCGAACTTTTGGATTTTGCCGGTCGAGGTTTTCGGCAGCTCCTGAAACACCACCTGTTTCGGCGTCTTGAACCCCGCAAGCTGGCTGCGGGCGTGGGCGATGAGGTCCTCAGCGCTTGCTGTCTCGCCGTCCTTCAACTCGACAAATGCGCAGGGTACCTCGCCCCATTTCTCGTCGGGTTTGGCGACAACAGCACAGAGGCTGACCGCAGGATGCGACATCAAAACGCCCTCGACTTCGACGGACGAGACGTTCTCACCGCCTGAGATGATGATGTCTTTCGCCCGATCGGCGATCTGAATATGCGTGTCTGGGTGCTGGACCGCGATGTCGCCCGAGTGGAAGTGACCGCCCTCGAACGCTTCGTTCGTGGCCTCCGGGTTTTTCAGATAGCCTTTCATCACCGCGTTGCCGCGCATCACAATCTCGCCTTGGGTGGCGGCGTCCATGGGGATCTGGGTGTTCTTTTCATCCACGACGGTGACGTATTCCATCATGGGAAACGCAACACCTTGGCGGGATTTCAGCATGGATTTGCGATCCTGCGGTTCGCCGTCCCAGTCGGCATCCCAGAGACATTCGGTGACATGGCCATAGGTCTCTGTCAGGCCGTAGACATGGGTGACGTTGAAGCCCAATTGCTCAAACTTATCGAGCGTTGCAGGTGCGGGCGGGGCGCCGGCCGTAAAGACCTCGACGGTATGCTCGAAGTCGCGGCGCTCAATCGCCTTGGCATTTACGATCATGTTGAGAACGATTGGTGCGCCGCCAAAATGGGTGACGCCTTCATCGGCAATGGCGTTGTAAATCGCGCTCGCGGTGATGTCCCTGCAACAGACAAGTGTGCCGCCCAGAACCGGCATCATCCAGGTGTGATTCCAGCCATTGCAGTGGAACAGCGGCACGATGGCCAGGAATTTCGGGTGCAACTGCATGCGCCAGGAGATCACCGTTCCCATCGTCATCAGATATGCGCCCCGGTGGTGATAGACGACGCCTTTTGGTCGACCGGTCGTGCCGGATGTGTAGTTGAGGGAAAGGCTTTCCCATTCGTCTTCCGGCATGATCCAGTCGAAGTCGGGGTCGCCCTCAGCAAGCAGGTCTTCATATTCAAGGTGAGCGCCGGTGGCAGGGAAACCGGCCTGAGCATCAGCAACCTCAATGATCTCAGGTCCGGGGCCTTCGCAAGCCTCTTTAGCCGCAACTGCGAGGTCGAGGAATTGCGTGTCGCAGAGCACGATTTTCGCCTCACCATGGTCGAAGATATACGCGACCGTACCGATATCGAGGCGGGTGTTTATCGTGTTCAGAACAGCGCCACAGGCCGGTACGCCAAAATGCGCCTCGGCCTGAGCCGGCAAGTTCGGGATAAGGGTCGCAACCACATCACCCGGAGCAACACCCCGTTTGGCGAGCGCGGAGGCCAGTTGGGAGACGCGGGCATGATATTCCGCATAGGTAAAGCGGCGCGCGCCGTAGATCACCGCCTCGCGGTTTGGGAACACGCCGCGGGCGCGGTTGAGGTGGGACAAAGGCGTGAGCGGTACGAAATTTGCGCTGCGCTTCTCCAGACCGGTCTCGTCATTCATCCAACCCATGGGCCACATCCTCCTCCAAGAGCGTGGGTAAGGATGCAAAATAGGTCTCGGATTGAAAAGAGTGAAAGTTGCGGTCAAGACTGGCGCCTATGAGCCAGGCCGGACCTACGAACGCAACCTTTCACGCTGCCCTGTTTGCGATGGGCGGCATGGGGCTTCTTGGGTTCATCGATAATTTTGTGGCACGCATGGCGCAGGATATCGGGGTCTGGCAGTTTCACGGCGTTCGATCGGCCATCGTTCTTGCGGCGTTTGTGCCGCTGGCGGTTTGGATGGGCTGGAAGATCCGGCCTGTGCGTGCCTGGGCGATAGGGCTGCGCAGCTTTCTTACGTCCACCGCGATGATCCTCTATTTCGGCGCCTTGGCGAGCTTGCCAATTGCCGAAGTCGCCGCAGGGCTGTTCACCTCGCCGATCTGGGTGCTGGTCTTGAGTTGGGGCCTTTTGCGCCACCGGATCGGTCCTGTGCGGATTTTGGCCGTCGCGATTGGGTTTGGCGGCGTGTTGATGATCCTGCGACCGGAGGCGGCGGGCATGTCGTGGATGTCATTCGTGCCGTTGGTTGCCGGTCTTTTCTGGGCCTGCGGGGCGATTGCGACCCGCACGATCTGCGCAGAGGAGGGGGCATCAGCGCTTTTGGTCGGCTTCTTCGCAGGACTTGGAACCTGGGGGGCGCTGGGGCTTGCATATTTCGCAGCGATGGGCGTTGAGACCGACCCGTTGCGTGATGGGTTCTTCGGCACCGGCTGGCAGCCATTTACCGCCGTCGCGTGGGCGGTCCTGCTGGGGCAAGCGGTGATATCGCTGATTGGCGTTGGCATGCTGACCCGCGCCTACCAACTCGCCGATGCAAGCCATGTGGCGGTGTTTGAATACGCGTTTCTCGTGTCTGCGGGATTCTGGGCTTATGTGCTGTACGCGCAAATCCCCGATCCGATGGCCCTGGTCGGCATCGCGCTGATTGCCGTGGCGGGCATGTTGATTGTCTTGCGCTCGGCCCCGGCTGCCGTGGCGGACAGCACATGATCATCTCGCAGGCGCATAATTACATCTTTGTGCACATCCCGAAGACAGGAGGTACGTCTTTGGCGTTGGCCTTGGAGCAACGGGTGGGCGGGGACGACATCCTGCTCGGCGATACACCAAAAGCCCGGAAACGTCGTCGACGTGTGAAGGACGTGAAGGCTGCGGGGCGGCTTTGGAAGCATTCGACATTGCGCGATATCCCGGGTCTGGTGAGCGAGGCGGATATCGAAGCGGCGCGTGTCTTCACGCTGGTGCGCAACCCTTGGGACCGGATCGTAAGCTACTATCACTGGCTGCGGGAGCAGAGTTTTCAACATGCGGCTGTGGGATTGGCACGGGATTTGGAGTTCTCGGCCTTTCTCAATCATCCGCAGACGGTGGCGAGCCTCAAAGCCAGCCCTTATCGATCCTATGTCACGCAAAGCGATGGGCGAGAGCACTGCGATCTCTATCTCAGACTGGAACATATCGACGAGGATTTGCCTCAGCTCGAAGCGCTGGTCGATCTGAAACTCGGTGCTATGCCCCATGAGAACCGGTCGGAGCGGGGCGACTATCGTCGCATCTATTCGGACCCGGATCGCGATCTGGTGGCGGAGATCGCCGCGGATGATATTGCTCGATTTGGATATGACTTCTGAGCCGTAGTTCATCGCTCCCTTACGGGACCGCCTCGCGATCTGATTGTTCCCAATTTGGACACAATTCGCCCAGAAATGACCTTTTTGCCGCCCTCGGGCGGGCGATTTCTCACCGCAGATTGGCCTCATCGGACAACCGATAGGTGGGAAAATGTTCTTCAAGTCAAACCGCAAAGCGCGGTCCAATTCCGAGCCTCTTGTGCTCAATATCGCCCCGGCAGCAGGCCTTTTCGCAGGCACGATGATCGGCACGCCCTATCGCTGGGCTCCGGTCGAGGAGCTGCAGGTGGGGGATGACGTTTTGACGGCGGAGAACGGCAAACAGACCATCATCGGTATTGAACGTGGCGAATTATCTGTGGCGTCCGCAAAAGCGGCCGCAGGCCAGTGGCCCCTGCTCGTTCCTGAAGGTGCACTTGGGAATGAGCAGGCCATGCTGGTCGCCCCGACGATGCGGCTTGTCATAGAGGACGCCGCAGCGGGCATGCTTTTTGGCGAGAATTGCGTGAGCGCGAAGGCAGAGGCGCTGATCGGTCACAAGGGAATTGCCCGGGCACGCGTGCGCCAGGCACTTGAGCATGTGACGCTCGTTTTTGATGAGCCGCAAACCCTCGTGGGTCAGGGCGGCGTGTTCTTTGACGTGCCGGACATGAATGGGGTCAGCTCTTTCCCAGCGCTTGGCGACCGAGAAGCGCGTCTTCTGGTGCGGCATCTGGGTGAAAGTGATCGGAAAAGACGGTCGCGCGCGATCACGCCTGCATGGATATAATCCTTCGAGTTACGTAATCAGTTTCCATCGTACTCAAAGAAAAGGCCCGGTATGCCACCGGGCCATTTTTTTGACACGGGTCAGGCAACCTGTCGTGTGAGTTCCGATGCCGTATCTTCACCGATTGACTGATCCTTCGCGAAGTCGAACGCCATGACCAACTGGCTTAGTTTTTCTGCCTGTGCGCTCAGGGACTGGCTGAGCGACAGGCTTTGGTCAACCATGGAGGCATTGATCTGGGTTACCTGATCCAGTTCCAACATGGCTGTTTTAATCTCTTCAATGTTGGATGCCTGAGAACCGGTATCCTGAGCGATTTGCGCAACGGCTATACTCGATTTCTCGACGCCGCCGCTAATCGACTGGAATGCCTCTCCGGCGGTCTCGACGATATCGACGCCCGCTTTGATTGTTCGGGTGGAGGATTCGATCAGGGATTTGATTTCATTCGTGGCATTTGCGGATTGCACCGCGAGATTGCGAACCTCGTTTGCGACCACGGCGAAGCCTTTCCCCGCTTCGCCGGCACGAGCGGCCTCGACGCCCGCATTGAGCGCCAGCAGGTTGGTTTGGAAGGCGATATCTTCAATCATGCCGGCCATGCGGGTCATCTGATCGCCGGCGCTGGAGATACCTTGCATGGCCCCTATCGCATCCTGGATTCGGTTTCGGCCGGAGGTCGCCTCAGCCTGCAGATGTTCTGCGACGCGGTGCGCATCTTGGGCAGCGGAAGCGGTGGTTGCAACTATGTCCGAGAGGTGTGAGAGCGCCTTGGTGGTGGCGACAAGCGATGCGGTTTGTGTTTCGGTGCGACGGGATAAATCCTCATTCGACGACCGCAGTTTTCCGCTGGACGATTGCACCTCCAGGGCAGAGCCGCCGACGCCAGTGATTGTCTCGGACAATCGCTCCACCGCCGTATTGAAGCTCAGGCGTAGGCTTTCGTAGTCGGGTGGGAAGGCTTCAGTGATGTTATGTCTAAGATTACCATGGGCCATGGCGTCCAGCGCGGTGTCGAGCTTGGAAATCACCCGATCTCTATCCTGAGATGCAATGCGCAATTGGGCGTCGGTTTCGCGCAGATGCTCTTTGGTTTCATTGAGCGCGGTGAACAAATGGCCGAATTCCATTTGCCCCTCAATCATTCCATCCAGCTCGTCATATTGCTTTTTGCCCAAAAGCTCGAAGACTTGGCCAAGATTTTTGAAGCCTTGATCAAAAGCCTGAATCACCACACGTGCTGTCCAAAAAACGAGTGCAACGATGACCGCGCTCACAAGAACCGCAATCGCGAATTGCAACGCGCTGGAATTCGCATGGGACCGCGCGGCTTCGCTTATTCTGTCCATAGCGGCGAGTTCATGCACTCGTAGACTATCGATCCAGGTCGTGGACCGGGCGAACCATTCTGGTGCGGTGAAACTGCTGATCGGGGTTCCCGGCTGGGTCGCGATGACGGTGCTGTAGACCTCCGGCACGCCGGATGCTTCCAGATCTGCTTCAAAGTCCGGAAGCGCCATCAGATTTCCGAACTTGGTCAAAGCGGTTGCGAGGTAGGATTGGGTGATCGCGTGCTGTTCTACAAAACTACGATAGACGCTGAGCGAGAAAGATCCCGCGCCTAGACCGGTCGCCCCGGCGGCCCTTTGCAGCCCAGAAGCCTCTTTCGCCTCACCAAGGGCGGCCACCGCCGACCCCAGACGTGTTATCTTGCCAAGCGATTGCCCAACGAGCATCTCTTCGCTCGATTTGATGGCTTTGCGTATGATGCGGGTGTATTTGCTTGCCAGAACGGGAACGGTTGTCCTGAGCTGGTCGACGTCGTTTCGAAGTGTCGTTACCTCGCCCAGTGCCGCCTGTAGGTCTGTGGTGCCAGGCGGCAGAACTGCAATCACCGCATTGGTTCTCGCGCGCATATCCGGCAGCGTGTCGGCAAAGTTTTCGCCTCTGGACGCGACATGACCCGCCGACTGCCCACGTTCGATTTGTAGCGCGTGGACGAGGTCGGTGATAATCCGAACCGCTTCTATGTTTTTTGTCACCTGGCTTGCCGCGCGATACTGCTGGTACTGCAAAATGCACAGGTAAAAACTGAGCGTCATGATGCCCACCAGGGGCAGGATCGCTAACAAAAACAGCCGCGCGCGCAGGTTCATGGGGGTCAGCCTTCGAAGTGTACTCGATACTGACCGATTTCTTAGGGACCGCCGCTTAACATAGGTTTAAGCCCTGACGCGGCGCCTGGCTCGGCCTCGCGCCGTGGTGGGTTCAGGCAGGTTCGCGAAGCACGCGGGGCACCTTGAATTCGACATTCTCCTGCGCGGTTTCCACGATCTCTACCTTCGTTTCAAAACGGTCTTTGAAGGCGTCGATCACCTCGTTGATCAGCACTTCCGGTGCGGAGGCGCCTGCCGTGATGCCGATGCTGTCGATCCCCTCAAGCGCGCGCCAGTCGATATCTTTGGCCCGCTGTGCGAGCTGGGCGTAAGTGCAGCCGGCCTTCGCACCGACCTCCACAAGGCGTTTGGAATTTGAGGAATTTGGCGCACCGATCACCAGCATGGCGGAGGTCTTGGCGGCCATAGCCTTGACCGCTTCCTGGCGGTTCGTCGTGGCGTAGCAAATATCCTCTTTATGTGGCCCGACGATGGTGGGGAAACGGGCCTGAAGAGCGGCGACGATATCGGCGGTGTCATCGACCGACAGGGTGGTCTGGGTGATAAAGGCGAGGCGTTCGGGGTCGCGCGGGGTCAATGTGGCGACATCTTCGACCGTTTCCACAAGAAGGACCTCGCCCTCGGGCAACTGCCCCATGGTGCCTATGGTTTCAGGGTGTCCTTCATGGCCGATCATCACCATTTGCAGACCGTTTTCGTGGTGGCGTGCGGCCTCGATATGGACCTTGGAGACCAGCGGACAGGTGGCATCCACGTAGATCATCTCGCGCTTCGCGGCGGCAGCGGGCACGGCTTTCGGCACGCCATGGGCGGAGAAGATCACCGGGCGGTCATCTGGGCATTCGTCGAGCTCTTCGACAAAAACCGCGCCCTTGTCGCGCAAGCCATCGACCACGAATTTGTTGTGCACGATCTCGTGGCGCACATAGACCGGTGCGCCCCATTTCTCGAGCGCCATCTCGACTATCTTGATCGCCCGATCCACACCGGCGCAGAACCCGCGCGGGGCCGCGAGATAGAGAGTGAGCGGGGCTTTGGACATATGCGGTCTCCTTGTCCCCAAGAGGTAAGGCGTCGCGCGACAGAGGTCCAGAGGTACCCGGCCCCGCCGAGGGGGAGCCGGGCGTGGTCTATCCGCGCATCTTGTGGTGCAAAAGGATCGGCACGACGAGGTCTTCCTCATCTGCCAGATGGCGGTCGAGCAGGGCCTCGATCTGTTCGGTCTGACCATGGATCAGCCCGGCTTCCTCACGCGCTTGCGGCTCGTCGAGTTGTTCGAGTTTCACAACGCGATTGGCCTGACGCGTAAAGGTATCGAGCAATTGATCGAGCCCCTCGTGGTCGGTCTCCAACACCTCCAGCCCACTATCAAATCGCGGGTCGGCGTCGGACAGTTCTGGGAAGAATTTTCGATCTTCCCATGTGTGATGCCCATGCAGATTGCGCACCAGCAGATTGCCGAAATAGGACAGCCGCGCGGCATAGTCCTCAGGCGCGCGGGTCCGGTCGAGATAAAGCTCCGTATCGAGTTTCACCAGCTCGGCCAACTGGCGAAAGGCCACATGAGCCCCCATCCAGTTCTGAATGGAGGCGGCGAAATTCGGGTGATCCGGCCAAGCGTCGCGCGGATAATCCCGAAGCAGGACGCGCATGTCCTCAGGCAGCGCCTCCTGTCTCACAGCGAGGGTTTCAGTCATGAACCCGCAAATGTTGTTACACCATAACAGTTTCAATGGGCCGAAATCGCTGAGGCGCTGTGCACAGATGTTGATGTGACCCAGATGCGCGAGAGCGTCATCAGCGTTGCGTTGTGCGGTCACCTCGGCTTTCATGCATGGGGTATCATTTTAATAATTCCATTATCGGGGACGGTTTCATGGCAGATGATCGACTTGTCAGGTTCAGCAGCTACCGGCTTCCCACGGCTGAGGATTGGGCGCTGGTTCAATTGGCTCCGGGCGAGAGCCTGTCAAACAGCGGCTTTCCCGGAACGGTTCGCAGGTTTCATCTCGACCGCTTGCCGCAGTTCACCGGAGCCATTACCGGCGTCGTTTGTGCCTATTGCGGGACCTTGCACCCTAGCTTGGCCTGCGAGGTCGATCACATCATCCCCATCGCCATCTACTGCAAATACCACCTGATGGCGCTTTACGAACAGAAACAGCGCATGGTGCCGCCGCAGGAGATCAACGCTCTTGATCGTGATCTCTTTGCCGCTGATCTCACCAACTTGATCCTGGCGTGCAAAGCCTGCAATCAGGCGAAACGGATGGTCATGCCCAACATTCCGTTCGTGCATTTCCCTGACGCGGTCTTGTCAGCCCATCAGGCGATGGATCGTGTGTTCCAATCAGCTTCGATTGATGATGTCGCCCGGGGTCGTCTGCTGCAGAAAGTGCAGACCAACCGAGAACACCTCAACAATATTGATCGCATGTCGCGGACGCGTGCTTCGGGGAACCGAGGTCTGTACGTCTTGGGGCATTATGGGGTGCCAGGTCGCTCAAGCGCA
This sequence comes from Paracoccaceae bacterium, assembly GCA_028284705.1. Lineage (GTDB taxonomy): Bacteria > Pseudomonadota > Alphaproteobacteria > Rhodobacterales > Rhodobacteraceae > Litoreibacter. The sequence goes on from JANQRE010000033.1 coordinate 58,274, forward strand.
CGTCTTGCAGACGCAGCGGGAGCGGCTGCCGCGGCTGCTGCGCCAGCCCCGGACCCGGTGGATGTCCAGATTTCGGCGGTCCAGTTCATCGTCGCTGGAATAAAACGACCACCGAATGTCACACATATTCGCGCGCTCCTGGCGATGGATCAGGCCTATGTCGACAAGACCGCTGCGGCGGGAGCGGCCGCTGGAGCAGGAGCGGGGGCTGCAGGTGCGGCGGCTGCCGCCGCGGCTGCGACTCCGACCGACGAGCCTCTGCGGGTGTGCCACTACTGTCTGGGTCTCTATCGCGATCAGTTCTTCGAACTCGATCATATCCAACCCCGGCAAAAGGGGGTCCATGACGAAAGGGTCTACAATGATCCGACGAACATCATTCCCGTCTGCAGCACCTGTAATGGCAGCAAGGCGGAACGTGCCCTGACGTCGGATTGGTTGGACGAGCGCACCGCAGCACGAATTCAGCACGGCATTCTAGGGATGAATGATGTGCTGACAGCTCGTCAATTTGCCAAAGCGGATAACGTGCGTCGAAGATTGCTCGGACTACCCGAGCGTTAAGGGAAGATACCGCCGCAGCGCTTATGCAGGGTCCTTGAACCCGATCTCCTTGTGGGAGCCATCGCAGAACGGTTTGTTCTTCGAGGCACCGCAGCGGCAGAGATAGGCCTTCGACATGTTGGCGATGCGGTGTCCGGTGCCGGTGGTGATCTCGACATTGCCTTCGATGACCAGCGGGCCATCAGGGATACGTTTCGCGGTGACGGTCCCGCCGCGATCTTCGGTTTTGGGCGGGGTTTTCGGTGCGGGTTCGCCTGTGGCCGTGAAGCCACCCTCGACATGGGAGTAGTCGCAATAGGGTTTGTTCTTGGACAGACCGCAGCGGCACAGCGTGAGGCGTGGCTCGACCTCGCCGTCATCGACCGAAAGCGTACCTGCCGTGGCGAGTGGGCCATTTTCCAGCACAGCGATGCGGTTGATCTTCGGGATGTCCTCAGGCGTGCCCGTGCGTTTGAACCCGAGCGCGCCGGAGGGACAGGTGCGGATCATCGCCGCGATCTCCTCGCCGGTCGCGTTGTCGGGGCGCACCCAGGGGCGCTGGGAAGGATCGAAGACGTCCGGAAGCTTCAGGTAGCAGTTGCGCGCGTGAATGCAGCGGCTCATGTCGAAGGTGACGGTGATCTCTTTGCCTTCATATTCCTTGCGGCGCATGGCGGGCTCCCTCGATGTGTCGTTGGCGTTGCGCATCATTTGAGCATCGCGCAGGCGCGCTGCCAAGGGCGAAGGTCACTCAGAGGCGCAACGTGAACATGTCGGTGCCGTCGGACGATAGAGCCACATCACGCGTGAGTCCGGCCTTTTGCAGCACACGAGCGGAGGCCGGGTTTGTGGTCTCGACGCCGCCCAGGAGCATCACGGGCGCGCGCTTGGTCCGATACCAGCCGACGAGTCCCTGCAGCATCTCGGTGGCGTACCCTTTGCCCCAGGCGGCCTCCGAGAAGAGATACCCGAGATGGATGGGCGTGGGTTTGCCGGGTTCGGGGAAGCTTGCGAGGATCAGCAGGCCGATCAGCGCGCCGCCCGTGTGCACCAGATAGACGTCACTTTCGGCATCGCGGTCGGCGATCCAATCGGAGATGCCAGAGGAACCGTCTTCGCGATGCAGAGACGGTGGCAGGGGAGCGAGAACCTTGGGCGTCAGGATCGTGTCCAGCGAGTCTATCAGGGCAACGCGGGATTCAGGAGAAGCGAGCGCCGGACCCCAGGGCGTCACCCGCAGGCGGTCGGTTGAGTATCCCGACCCAGTCACCGGTCTTCCATGTCGCGCGCGACGATGCCGGTGAGACAGCCGACTGCGCCGGCGGCCTTGCGCAGCTCGAACATCGGGGTCTCCAGCACCTCGATTCCAAGTGTCTCATACCATGTCTTGTAAGCCTGATTTCCGGTGGGCATGAGGACACGACCGGGACCGAGCGTGACGAAGTTGAGAGCGCGATTGGCTTGGGCGGCGTCCTCGTCCGGGAGGTACTCTGTCCGATATCCCGCTTCACGGAGCGCCATGACGGCAGCATGGGGCGTGCGGCGGGGCCAGCAGATCGCGATGTCTTTGTCCGGGATACGCAACATGCCCATCAGATGCATGGTGCCGAAGGGCATATCGACCGCGGTCAGCCTCCACCCAAGTTCATCGAACAAGGCGCTGATCTGGTCAATTGCCGCCTGATTGGTGCGCAGCCCGCGTCCGATCAACGCGTGGCTGGGGGTCAGCCAGATCAGATCGGCGCCCTCGAAGGTGGCCGTGCCGGTCAGTGTTCGCAGGATCGGGACATGGGCTGCTGCCAGAGCGGCGGCGGTCGCGACCTCTTCGCCTGCACGCACGGTGGAGGCAGGGCGGGCGAGGATCGCGCCTTGCGGGGTCATTACAAAGAGATCGGCGCAGAACATGCGGTTCGGCGTCGGGTTTGGCACGTCAGGCGTTTGCAGAACTTGAACTTGAGCGGCTGCGTAAGCCTCTGCGAGTTGATCATGCTCAGCCTTTGCTTTGGCAAGGTCGAGCGGTTCGAGCTGCTGCGCGGCGTCGAAATCTTCGGCCTCCAGCTCTACACCCGGGCGCCGAAGAAGCACCTGCCGCAAAGGCCGCCACTCGCTGTCGATTCCGCCTTGCCACATCGGACCCATGTCGTCTGCATGTGTGCGCAAGCGCTGTGACCAACCATCACCGCCATACGCGGAACTGGAAAAAGTGGATTGATCGGCCATGGATCGTACGCTTCGCTCCTTAGAATTTCTGGACGAGAAGTAGCTGGTCCCTTGGCGGATTGCCAAGAGGCCGACCTAGTGTTGTTTTTCCTAAATGGCGCGCTTGACCTTCCAGCAGGGGGAACCGGTAAGGACAATTTCCAAGTCAACACAACCTGCGCTGCGAGGGTCGAGCCATGCTAAAACCAGTCGCGATAGTCACTTCAACGATTGCCATCGCTGGCTTTTCGATTTGGTTTGTGCGGTCTGAGGCGAAGGCGGAGATCGAATATCAGAACACAGCCATTGTTGCCAAAGGCAAGGTTCTGTACGACGAGAATTGCGCCTCCTGCCACGGCGAGAATCTTGAAGGACAGGAGGACTGGCGGACACGCGGTGATGACGGGAAGTTGCCCGCTCCACCCCATAACGAGACCGGGCACACCTGGCACCATCCAAGCGCGCAGCTTTTTGCGATTACCAAATATGGGACTGAAGCTCTTGTGGGTGGTGATTATCGGAGTGACATGCGCGGATTCGTTGACGACCTGACGGATCCTCAAATCTGGGCAGTGTTAAGTTTCATCAAGAGCAGATGGCCCGACAAGGTTATTGCGGCACACAATGACATCGAGAGACGAAACTAAAGCGCGTGGCAAGAGCCCGTTCCTTCGTTCAGCCGAACTGGCGTTGGTCACAAAAGAAAAAGGCCGGAGCGGATGCGCCGGCCTTTCCAGTGATTAGTCTACCGTTTCTGTTTGACGGCTGTGACCATTCTCTTCATCGCGCGGCGGGCGTCCGATCACGTCGCGCAACTCGTCAAGCTCGATGAAATTGTCAGCCTGACGGCGCAACTCATCGGAGATCATCGGCGGGTTGGAGCGGATCGTGGAGACCACCGAGACACGCACGCCCTTGCGCTGGATCGATTCCACCAGCGGGCGGAAGTCGCCATCGCCGGAGAACAGGACAATGTGATCCACGTGGGGCGCCAGTTCCATGGCATCGACGGTCAGTTCGATATCCATATTGCCCTTCACCTTCCGGCGTCCCTCCCGGTCGGTGTATTCCTTCGCCGGTTTCGTAACCATCGTGAAGCCGTTGTAATGCAGCCAGTCCACGAGGGGGCGAATGGGCGAGTAGTCGTCATTTTCCAGGAGCGCTGTGTAATAGAACGCACGAAGCATTTTACCGCGTCGCATGAACTCGTGTCTGAGGAGTTTGTAATCAATATCAAACCCCAAAGACTTGGCGGCGGCGTATAGATTCGAGCCGTCAATGAACAGCGCTAGCCGTTCGTCTTTGTAAAACATCAAATTTCCTTCCGATTTTTGGGCCCCGCCGATATGAACCGTGAGTGTGTGAGTGGCTTTGGGTGGCGAAACCGTCCGCACTTTACGATAAATTTGAGGGGTCGCAAGGCAGACTAATGGTTAACGCACGAACAATTGCGTGGATTGCCCTTGGAAGTAACGTAACGTCATCAGTCGGAACCCCTGCAGAGACGATAATTGCTGCGATGCAGCGGATTTCGGCTGATTCGTGCGAAGTTTTTCTTAAAAGTCGGCTGTTTCTTACGCCTGCCTTCCCGGAAGGCAGCGGACCGGACTTCGTGAATGCGGCGATTGGCGTGCGCACGGAATTGGATGCCAAGGGGCTGCTCTCGCATTTACATCGGGTTGAAGAGGGGCTCGGACGGGTTCGAAAGGACAGATGGGGACCTCGCGTGATCGACCTCGATCTTCTGGCGTTTGGCGACGATGTTTTACCCGACCGGGAGACTCAGGCGGCGTGGCGCGATCTGTCGCTAGAGGAACAGATGGCGCGGGCGCCCGATCAGTTGATCCTGCCGCATCCGCGCCTGCAAGAGCGGGCCTTTGTTCTGGTGCCTCTGGCCGATATCGCCCCGGATTGGCAACACCCGATTCTCGGCGTCACGGTCCAAGAGATGCTGACGGCGCGTCCCGAGGCCGAAAAAACCGCCGTTCAGCCAATAGAGACAGGCTTTTGAGGTTGTCATGGCCCGCGCGACCGCCTAAATGAAGCTCTCTATACCCCTGCCAAGGCTGGAGAAACCCCATGGCCCGTGTAACGGTTGAAGATTGCGTTGATAAAGTCCCGAACCGCTTTGAGCTGGTGATGCTCGCGTCGCACCGTGCGCGTGAGATCTCGGCGGGTGCGGAAATCACCGTGGATCGCGACAATGACAAGAACCCGGTCGTGTCTTTGCGCGAGATCGCAGATGAGACGCAAACCGCGGATGAGCTGCGCGAGCGCATGATCGAGAGCCACCAGACCCAGATCGAGGTGGACGAGCCGGAAGAAGACGCCATGGCGCTTCTGATGGGCGTCGAGCAGGACAAACCTGCGGATGACGACATGTCGGAAGAGAAGCTACTGCGCGCATTGATGGAAGCCCAGGAGCCGCGCTGAGGCGGATCAATCGCCCATGTTGGCCACCGCGATCAAAGCTGATGATCTGATCGATCTGGTCAAAACCTACAATCCGAAGACCAATGAAGGCCTCATTCGTGAGGCCTTTTCCTATGGCGAGAAGATGCATGAGGGGCAGTATCGCCATTCCGGTGCACCCTATTTCACCCATCCCGTCGAAGTGGCGGCGATCCTGACAGAGCAGAAACTGGATGATGCGACGATCATCACCGCGATTCTGCACGACACGATTGAAGATACGAAATCGACGTTTGGTGAGGTGGAGAGGAAGTTCGGCACCGAAATAGCAGAGCTTGTGGATGGGGTCACGAAGCTGACCAACCTGCAGCTCAGTTCCATCGAGAGCAAACAGGCCGAAAACTTCCGCAAGCTCTTCATGGCGATGTCGAAGGACCTCCGCGTGATCCTCGTGAAACTCGCCGACCGCTTGCACAACATGCGCACAATCAAACATATGCGCTCTGAGAAGCAGGTGCAGAAGTCGCGTGAGACGATGGATATCTATGCGCCGCTGGCGGGCCGCATGGGGATGCACTGGATGCGCGAGGAGCTGGAAGACCTCGCCTTCCGGGTGTTGAACCCCGATGCGCGCGCCTCGATCATTCGCCGCTTCATCACGTTGCAGAAAGAGACCGGCAATCTGGTTCCGAAGATCACCAATGACATCCGCGCTGAGTTGGACAAGGCCGGGATCAGAGGCGACGTCTCGGGCCGTGCGAAGAAACCGTTCTCCATCTGGCGCAAGATGGAGGAGAAGAAACAGGCCTTCTCGCGCCTCTCCGACATCTACGGGTTCCGCGTCATCTGCGCCGATGAGGACGCGTGCTACCGTGTGCTCGGGGCGATCCACCGTCGCTGGCGCGCGGTACCGGGGCGGTTCAAGGATTACATCAGCCAGCCAAAGTCGAACGGCTATCGGTCCTTGCACACGACCGTGTCGGGCCGCGACGGCAAGCGGGTGGAAATCCAGATCCGCACGCAGGCGATGCATGAAGTGGCAGAAGCCGGTGTCGCCGCGCATTGGGCATACCGTGACGGTGTCCGCGTCGAGAACCCCTTTGCGGTCGATCCCACGACCTGGGTGTCGAGCGTCAATGAAGGGTTCGGGCAGGCCGAGGATCACGAGGACTTCCTCGAGCATGTGAAGCTTGAGATGTATCAGGACCAGGTCTTCTGCTTCACGCCCAAGGGCGATGTGGTGAAGCTGCCGCGTGGCGCGGTGCCGCTGGATTTCGCTTATGCGATCCACACCCGGATCGGCCATTCCTGCGTGGGCGCGAAAGTCGACGGGCTGCGGGTGCCGCTTTGGACGCGGCTTCGCAACGGTCAATCGGTGGAGATCATCACTGCGGAAGGGCAGAAGCCGCAACCGACCTGGATGGATATCGTCGTCACAGGTCGTGCCAAGTCCGCTATTCGTAAGTCTCTGCGGGAGGAACACCGGGATCGCTATATCAAGCTTGGTCGCGAACTCACCCGCGTGGCCTTTGAGCATATCGACAAGAAGGCGACCGACAAGGCGCTGGCCACTGCGGCCAAGGCGCTGAGCCTCGTCGATGCCGACCAGCTTTTGGAATACGTCGGTTCCACCGAACTGTCCGCTCGAGAAGTTGTCGCTGCGCTCTATCCCGACCTCGTAGAGAAACGCGAGGTGGGGGAGGTCGAGACCAAGCGCGCCGTTGCTGGTCTGCCGGATGGTGTCGCGGTCAAGCGTGCGGCCTGCTGTCAGCCGGTGCCCGGCGAGCGCATCGTTGGCATCAAACATCGCGGTGACGGGGTCTGGCTGCACGGCATCGCCTGTGACGCTTTGATCGAGTTGGAAGAGGAACCGGATCGCTGGGTGGACCTGCGTTGGCATGACGGTCAGCACCCGGCCCAGAACGCCGTGACGCTCAATATGACACTGTCGAATGACTTTGGCGTGCTTGGGCGCATTTGCACATTGATTGGGGAGCAGAAGGCCAATATCTCGGACCTGCATTTCATTGATCGCAAACCGGACTATTTTCGTCTGTTGGTGGATGTCGACGTGCGCGACGCGGAACATCTGCATGGGGTCATGACTGCAATCGAGGCGGATAGCGATGTCGCCTCACTAGAGCGGCACAGGGATCTAAGCCGCAAACCGGAGCTTAACGCCTGAGAGTGTAAGCGCGGTCTGAGAGAAGGAAGAAGGCGCAACCCGTGTTCAAACGCCGAACGCCAAAAAGCTGGGCCCTTTGGTTCTGGCATCTCATCTGGCCGCAAGGCGGATGGGGGCGTGCGTTCGAATATGTCAAACACAGGGTGCGACGCCTGCCGGATAGCCCGGAGCGGATTTCGCGCGGCATCTGGGCGGGTGTCTTCACCACCTTCACCCCGTTCTACGGGTTTCATTTCTTTATCGCAGCCGGGATCGCCGCGGTCATGCGCGGCAACATCCTCGCCGCTCTGATGTCGACTTTCTTCGGCAATCCGCTCACCTATGTTCCTATCGGTGTCGTCTCGCTTCAGACCGGACACTGGCTGCTTGGCACCGAATTTGAACAAGACATGAATATCGGCAAACGGTTCGCGGGCGCGTTCCGTGATCTCAAAGACAATTTCTATGCGATCTTCACCGATGATGTCGCCCATTGGGACCGCCTGCACGGGTTCTACGACGAAGTCTTCTTCCCCTACATGGTCGGCGGCATCATTCCCGGCATCATTGCGGCGACGATCTGTTACTATCTCAGCGCGCCGGTCATTCGGGTTTACCAGAACCGCCGCAAAGGCCGCCTGAAAGCGAAGCTGAACGAAATTCGAGCGCGCCGGGAAGCCAAAAAAATGGGCCACGAGCCTGATTGAGGCTTCCGGAAGATCGGCGTAGGCTCCCTTTGAAATCGTAAGAAGGATGACGGGCATGACCGCCGCGAACGAGCTTCGGCTCGGGGTGAATATTGACCATGTGGCCACCGTGCGGAATGCGCGGGGCGGTGCGGTGCCGGACCCCGTGCGGGCGGCAAAGCTGGCAGAGGAAGCCGGTGCCGATGGCATCACTGCACATTTGCGCGAAGACCGCCGCCATATGGTGGATGCCGATATCGAGGCTTTGACCGAGGCACTGTCCGTGCCGCTGAACTTCGAGATGGCCGCGACCGACGAGATGCAGGCGATCGCTTTGCGCTATAAACCGCATGCGGTCTGCATCGTGCCGGAACGGCGCGAGGAGCGCACGACCGAGGGCGGCCTCGAAGTGGCACGTGAAGAGAACAGGCTGGCCCACTTCATCGCCCCTCTCGCGGATGCCGGTTGCCGCGTGTCCATCTTCATCGCCGCCGATCAGCGCCAAATCGAAGCTGCTGCGCGCATCGGCGCATCGGTTGTCGAGTTACATACCGGGGCCTATTGCGACGCACATGCCGATTGGCGGGCCGGTGGGCCCGATGCCGAGGCGCGCTTGCAGGAGCGCGATGAGGAACTCGCCCGGATCACCGAGATGGCCAGTTATGCCCATTCGCTGGGGCTCGAAGTTCATGCCGGTCACGGGCTGACCTACGATTGCGTCTCACCCATCGCCGCCCTACCGGAAGTGCGTGAACTGAATATCGGGCATTTCCTCATTGGCGAGGCGATCTTTGTGGGGCTTGAGCCCTCGATCAAAGAGATGCGCCGGATCATGGATGCAGCGCGCGCATGACCGGGTATGAGCTGATCCTCCTCTGGGTGGCCTGGGTGCTGGCGGGCGGCTCGCCGGGCCCTGCGACGCTGGGTATTGCAGGCACATCGATGAATGCGGGGCGTCGGCTTGGCCTGGTCTTTGCGCTGGGCATTCTGGCTGGGAGCGCGGCCTGGGGGATCGCCGCGGCCCTCGGCATGTCCGCGATCATGCTGGCCAATGCCTGGGTGTTCGAAGTGATCCGATATGTCGGTGCTGGGTACCTGTTGTATCTGGCGATCAAATCGGCCCGCTCGGCTCTGTCCGCCAAGGCACCGCTTCTGCAACACGGCCAATCGGGTGCGGCGCGGCGGGTCTTTGTGAAAGGCGCGCTCATCCACCTCACAAACCCCAAAGCGATCCTGAGCTGGGGCGCGATCTATGCAATCGCTTTGCCACCGACCGCGACGATGAGTGATCTCTTTGCGCTCTTTGGGTTTCTCTATGCGGGCTCGATTCTCGTCTTCATAGGCTATGCGTTTTTGTTCTCGACCAAGGGAATCGTGACCGCTTACGCCCGGGCACGGCGGTGGTTTGAGGCCGTGTTCGCCGCGCTTTTTGGCGCCGCGGCCTTAAAGATTTTGACAGCAAAATTGACATGAAGGGGATTTTGATGCGTGGGATATTGATGGCGCTTCTGATGGCCACGCCGGTGGCTGCGCAAGAGGTGCGGGATTGCGATGCGCTGGCCTCTGCGGCTGCGATTGCGGAGCCCTGGGACCAGAATTCGCGCACCTTCGCCAATGACCGCGTGCGCTTGGCGGTGATCGACACGCTGGAGCCCGCGGCGGCGGCGTTTCATCTGCTGATCCTATCGCCGCCTTACGATGAGGTCGGAGCCCGGCAATGCAAACTTGTTGGGATCGAGGGCAGCTTGGGCTTTGCGAGCCTGTCGCTTGAGGGTCTGACCTCCAGCTATGATCCCGCCAAGGGGCTTACCTGGGATTTGACCGCAAATGTCTATGACGCGGGTAGCGGTGGGTTTGTGGCCAAACCTCTGAGCGTGACGATCAATCAATCCACCGGTGCGATCACCGCTGAGATGAAGTGATCGGTGGACAGGTCGCGCCGGTGAGTATTTTTGCCAGAATGAAGCCCACGAGGTCGGTTCTGATACGGGGCCGGGCGCGTGTTAACCTCAAGGCGGGGTTAAGATGATCCTAGGCGTCGGCACGGATCTAGCGAATATCGAGCGGATTCAGGGCACCTTGGATCGGTTTGGGGATCGGTTTCGCAACCGTGTCTTCACCGAGATCGAGCAACGCAAGGCGGAACGGCGCGCCGATACGGCCGGAACCTATGCCAAACGCTGGGCGGCGAAGGAGGCTTGCTCGAAGGCTCTGGGCACCGGGCTCAGGATGGGGATCGCCTGGAAAGACATGGCAGTCTCAAACCTCGCGACCGGGCAGCCGGTGATGAGCGTGACGGGATGGGCCGCCGAACGTCTGCGCGAGATGACGCCCGAGGGGCATGAGGCGGTGATCCATGTGACGCTGACCGATGATCACCCATGGGCGCAAGCCTTCGTTGTCATCGAAGCACGACCTGTTGATGGGGCGGACGGGTTGACTAACCCGGCGCCCGGTCTCATGTAGCAGCGAACCCCTGAGGTGAGCGAGATACATGGCAGCAACCGAAGAAAAACAGGACGGCATCCTCGACACTGTGAAAACCGTTGTCTATGCGCTGCTGATCGCGGGTGTGTTCCGGACCCTGTTCTTTCAGCCCTTCTGGATTCCTTCGGGGTCGATGAAAGACACGCTGCTGGTGGGCGATTTTCTCTTTGTGAACAAGATGGCTTACGGCTATTCCGCCTATTCCTGTCCTTTCGGGATTTGTCCGATCAGCGACCGCTTGCTGGCGCGTCAACCGGAGCGTGGCGATGTCGTGGTTTTCCGCCACCCCGTCAGCGGTCAGGATTATATCAAACGTCTGATCGGCCTGCCCGGAGATGACGTTCAGATGCGCAATGGTGTGCTGTTTCTGAACGGTCAGCCGCAGAAACAGGAACCGGATGGCATCTTCTCGGAAGTGTTTGAGCGGCAGGGCTCTGTTGGGGGCGTGCCAGCCTGCGCCAATGGTGCCCCTGGCTTTGGCGCAACTTGTGAAAAGCCGCGGTCCCGCGAGACCCTGGAAGGCGGCACGGAGCATAATATTCTCAACATTCGTGATGGGTTGGCGGGCGACAATACACCCGTTTTCTCGGTGCCGGAGGGGCATTTCTTCTTCATGGGCGACAACCGCGACAACTCGATCGATAGCCGCTTCCCGCAGGCCGGTGGTGGCGTTGGTTTCGTACCCTTCAAGAACCTTCTGGGACGCGCGGATCGGGTGATTTTCTCTTCCGCCGGGCGTCGGATGCTGTTCTTCTGGACCTGGCGCGGCGACCGGTTCTTCAAGGCGATTGAGTGAGCGCCGATGGGGTGGGCATAAAGCTCTCCGGCGATCTGGAGGCGTTTTCGACCCGGGTGGGTCACGCATTCAAACGCCCAGAGCTCTTGATTCGCGCGCTGACCCATGGCTCGATTTCCTCGGCGACGCGCCCTGACAATCAGCGCCTGGAATTCCTTGGCGACCGGGTCTTGGGTCTCGTCATGGCCGAGGCTCTACTGAAAGACGACCGAGCTGCGGCCGAAGGCGTGCTCGCCCCGCGCTACAACGCACTGGTACGCAAAGAGATCTGTGCGGACGTGGCGCGAGAGATTGATCTGGGTGCGGTGCTGAAGCTTGGGAAATCGGAAATGGTCTCCGGCGGGCGCCGCAAGGAGGCGCTGCTCGCAGATGCGATGGAGGCTGTGATCGCGGCCATCTATGTAGATGCCGGGTTCGAGGCCGCGCAGGGCGTCGTGCTGCGGCTTTGGGGCAGCCGGATTGAGAATGTCGAAGTTGATGCACGGGACCCCAAAACAGCGCTTCAGGAGTTTGCCCAAGGCCGAGGCGAGGGACCGCCAACCTATGAAGTGGTGAAACGCGCAGGCCCTGATCATGCCCCGGAGTTTACCGTCGCGGTTGTGCTGGAAGACGGCGCGCAGGCGGAAGCAACAGCCGGATCAAAGCGACAGGCGGAGCAGGCGGCGGCCCGGCAACTCCTCGGGCAGGTGGATCAATGACCGAGACGCGTGCCGGCTTTGTGGCGCTGATTGGTGAGCCAAATGCCGGAAAGTCGACGCTGCTGAACCGAATGGTGGGCGCGAAAGTGTCCATCGTCACCCACAAGGTGCAAACCACACGCGCGCGCATTCGTGGGGTGGCGATGGAGGGCGCGGCGCAGATCGTCTTTGTCGATACGCCGGGGCTCTTCAAACCGCGCCGACGGCTCGACCGGGCGATGGTTGCGGCGGCTTGGACCGGGGCCGGGGATGCCGATGTTGTGGTGCTGATGGTCGAGGCGCACCGCGGGATCACCAAAGGGGTCGAGGCAATCCTGGGGAGCCTGGGCGAGCGGGTCGGAGGGGCGGTGGTCGCACTTGCGATCAACAAGATTGACCGGGTGAAATCCGAAGCGCTGTTGAGCCTGACCAAAGAACTGAACGAGCGCTTCGAATTTGCGGAGACCTTCATGATCTCCGCCGAGAAAGGGCATGGGGTCGATACTTTGCGCACGTGGCTGGCGGGGCAGATGCCGGAAGGTCCGTGGCTCTACCCCGAGGACCAGATCGCCGATCTGCCAATGCGCATGATCGCTGCGGAGATGACGCGCGAAAAGCTGACCCTGCGGTTGCATCAGGAATTGCCCTATCAACTGACCGTCGAGACGGAGAGTTGGGAGGAGCGCAAGGATGGCTCGGCCCGGGTTGAGCAGATCATCTATGTGATGCGCGACGGCCATAAAGGGATCGTGCTGGGCCACAAGGGTGAGACGATCAAAGCGGTGTCGAAGGCGGCGCGCGAGGAATTGGCGGAGTTTCTGGGCCGCAAGGTGCACCTGTTCCTGGAGGTGAAAGTGCGCCCGAACTGGCTGGAAGAGAAAGAGCGTTACTCGGAGATGGGGCTGGATTTCAAGGACGGGAACGCGTGACCCGGCTGACCGCCGAGTTCTGGGTGCAAGCCTATCTTAAGCGTTTGTCCTTGCAGGATATTCCAGCCTTTGTGACCACCAAAGGCGACCTGACCGCGGGCGCGGTTCTGGTGAAAATCAACACGCTGGACGGGCAGGCCTGCTGCTACCAACGCAGCTTTGATTTGATGTCCGGTGAGCGGGCCTGGGTGATTTTATCCGAGGGCGAAGAGGCAAGTGTCGATGAAGCAGTGGCCAAGCAACGCTCCTTCGATCCTGATCTTTGGGTGATCGAGGTGGAGGACCGCGAAGGACGGCATTTGCTCGATGAACCGGGGCTGACCTGATGGAATGGCGCTCGGAAGGGATCCTTCTGTCCGCGCGCCGTCATGGGGAGACCGCGATGATCATTCAGGTCTTCACGCCGGATCATGGGCGGCATGCGGGCGTTGTGCGGGGTGGCGCGTCACGGAAAACCGCTCCGATCCTGCAACCGGGCGCGCAGCTTGATGTCACCTGGAAGGCGCGGCTGGAGGAGCATCTGGGTTCATTCGCGGTTGAGCCCGTCAAATCTCGTGCGGCTGCCGTAATGGGCGACCGGGTGGCACTTGCGGGCCTGAACTCCGTCTGCGCATTGCTGAGCTACGCCCTGCCGGAACGCGATCCGCACCCGGACTTTTATGCACAAACCCTGACAGTGTTCGATTTGCTCGGCGAGAGTGAGCATTGGCCCGTGGCCTATCTGCATTGGGAACTGGCGCTGCTGGACGAGATGGGGTTCGGGCTGGAACTTGAAACCTGTGCCGTAACGGGCTCCACGAAGGACCTCATCTATGTGTCACCAAAATCGGGCCGCGCTGTATCGAAAATGGCTGCAGGCGAATGGGCGGATCGCTTGCTACCTTTGCCAGACTGTCTGAGAGACCCGACGGCAGATGCGTCAGGCTTGTTGGACGGATTGCGCGTGACGGGGTATTTTCTGAAAACCCGCCTCGCGCAGGGGCTGGAAGCCGCACTGCCGGAAGCGCGGGCGCGGCTGGTAGATGTTCTTGGGAGGCGCGCATGAAGACATTCGCAGCGATCCGTGAGATGGCGGTGAACCGCAAGGACGAGGTGGAATATGCGGCGCAAATGCCGTCGCCACCCGATGTGGAACTGAAAGATCAGAGCGATGACCGCATCCTTTCAGGCTTATCAGAGCGGGTCTTTGCCGCCGGGTTCAACTGGGACGTGATCCGCAAGAAGTGGCCCGGGTTTGAGGAAGCGTTCCATGGCTTTGACATCGGACACAACGCGTTGATGTCGGAGGAAGATCTGGACCGGCATCTGCAGAACACCGCGATCGTTCGCAATGCCCAGAAGATCCTGTCCATCCGCGACAATTCGGTGTTTCTGAGCGATCTGGCGAAGGAACATGGGTCTGCCGCGTCATATCTAGGGAACTGGCCGAAGACCGATACGGTTGGGCTGTTTGAACTCCTGAAAAAGCGCGGCTCCCGGTTGGGTGGGATGACCGGGCAATACGGGTTGCGGTTTCTGGGCTATGACGCGTTCATCCTGTCGAACTCCGTGGTCTCGGCGCTGAACATGGCCGGTGTGATCGACGGGGCTGCGACCTCGAAATCGGCACAAAGACAGGTGCAGGAGGCGTTCAACGCCTGGGCGGAGGAAAGCGGCGAGAGCCACGCGGTGATCAGCCGAACTTTGGCCCTGGCGGTGCCAGATTAATCCGCTCGAAAGACCATCTCGCGACCGTCTTCGTTGCTGAGCACGAGCACATCGCCGGAGACCTCGGCCAGCGTCATGGCTTCCAGGGCCTTGAAATATTTGGCTTCTTGATCAAGCTCGGGGCAGGCGCGACGGGTGGCGCCAATGGGCCCGGCCTCGAACCACGGATAAGGCGCGCGCTGCGCGCCAAAATAGGCGTTGCAGGGGGCGTTGCCGGCGAATTTGCCTTCCTCGGGGAAAGTAATTGTCGTGCGCGCAGACCAGGCTGCCCCGTCGACGCTTTCCAGCACCCAGACCTTATCCGCCGCGCCATAGGCCGAGAGCGTTTCGTCGCCCTGGCAGGCCGGGATGAAGGCAAGGAGGAAAATCGCAAAGCGGAACATGGGTCCCGTTCTGCCGTCACGCCAGATTGTTGTCCACCAGATAGCGTGCGGTTTCCTTGGTGGCGGTGCGCATATCGCGGAATTCGATGCCGAGCATCGACTGGGCTTTGGCATTCGAAGCCCGGTGTTCTTTGCCCAAAGACGGAACGATTGTGCGGATCGCCGGGTCAAAGAGCGCCAGAATGCGCACAATGAAATTCGGTGCCTCGCGGGTCGATATCTTGCGTTCGGGGTATTCCTCGGCAATCGCCTTGGCCATCTCCGAGAACCACATGAACCGGTTCACCCCGATGATCCGCTCGCCGATGCTCTCGGGCGTGTCGAGGGCCCGGATATGCATCTCGGCGATGTCGCGCACATCGACGGAGGAGAAGCCGAATTTGGGCAGCATCGGGTCTTTCGCAGCCAGAATGCGCTCGATGACTTTGATCGACGTCCCATAATTCCCATCGAGCGGTGCGCCGAGGACGAAGCCGGGGTTGATCACGGTCAACTCCATTTCGGGCGCGTCGGATTTTACGAAATCCCAGGCCGCCTGTTCGGCCAGCGTCTTCGACTGCGCGTAGGGCGTCGCTTCGGAGTGGTTCACATCGGACCAATCCTCTTCATCGAATGCCGTTTTCCCGGGTTTCAGGTCGCCGGTGGCGACGGCGACGGTGGAAGAGGTGAAGATCACCCGTTTGATCCCGGCGGCATGGGCGGCGCGTAAGGCGCGCAACGCCCCATCAACGGCAGGGCGGATAACCTCTTGCGGATCCTTCGGTTGTTCCAGCGGGAAGGGGGAGGCTGTGTGCATGAGAACGTCGACGCCTTGCATCGCTGCGGTCCAGCCCTCATCTGAGCCCAAGTCCAATGCTACAGTGCGCAGTCGCGTGTCGAGATCGGAGGTATCGTCCAGCACCGGCGTAACGGCATCGCGAATTTGTGCGTGACTGCTCGCAGAGCGCGCAGACCCCACCACGTGATACCCTCGATTGAGCAGACCCGCCACGATGTGCTTCGCGATATATCCCGTGGCTCCGGTGACAAGGACGGTCTGTGGCATGGCATATCTCCAAAAAACTAAACTGATCGGTTTACGTTAACCCAGCAACACCGGATCACTCAAGACGTGCGAAACCCTTGCGTGAGGGGCCGCGACTGGCCCAGACTCGCGCTGAGATAGCGAGGGATCGCAGCGCGTGAGTATTTTGAAGCGGTTGAGATGGTTCGACCTGGCTGTGGTGGCCGGAGGCATCTTCCTCATTGTCTTCCTGCAATTGCAATCCGAAGAGGAGGAAACGGCAGAGGTAGAGGCGGAGATTGCGCTGGCGCTGTTCAGCGAGGTGTCACAGGTGCAGGAGATCAAAGACCTGGCCTCTGACGACGTAAACGCCACCGACGCCTGGGCGGAATGGAGCGGCACGCCGGAATATTACGGCGCTTTCGCTTCGGCGCCGACCGGTGCGTTTGGATGGACGACGCGCTACAATTCTGAGAATGCGGCGCGGCGCGGGGCCTTAGCGTTTTGCGGGCAATGGTCGGACGAGTGCGAATTGAACGCGGTCAGCCTTCCGACGGATTATGCCGAGACCGATGATGTGACGATGTCCGGCGGGTCAACCAGTTATTATCGCAGCTACCAGGCTGCAATCGGGGCCAAAGCCTATGCTCTGTCGGAAGTCGGGATTTCGCGCTTTGTGCACCAACACCGCACGCGCGAAGAGGCGGAAGCGGAAGCCATGACCAATTGCAGCGACGCCGTTGCGGACTATGTGACCGACAAACCGCTGCCTGACTGGCCATGTCAGATCATCCGATCCGCCGCGCGGGAGCTGCTCAGTCCAATAGCCGACGAGCAATGACCTGCGCCTGAATCTCGGCAGCACCCTCAAAGATGTTGAGAATGCGGGCATCGCAGAGCACACGGCTGATCGCATATTCCGTGGCAAAACCGTTGCCGCCATGGATTTGCAAACCGTTATCAGCGCAGGCCCAAGCCACACGCGCGCCCAGCAGCTTCGCCATACCGGCCTCCAGATCGCAGCGGCGGTCGTGGTCTTTCTCGTAAGCTGAGAAATAGGTGAGCTGACGGGCGATCATGATCTCGACCGCCATCATCGCGAGCTTACCGGAGACGCGCGGGAAGGCGATGAGCGGTTTACCGAAGGCTTTGCGGTCGAGTGCATATTGCATGGAGATATCAAGCGCGGATTGTGCGACACCAACCGCGCGAGCGGCGGTCTGGATGCGGGCGCTTTCGAAGGTCTGCATGAGCTGCTTGAAGCCTTCGCCTTCTTTACCGCCAAGCAGGTTCTCGCCCTTCACATGGAAATTGTCGAAGCCCAGTTCGTACTCCTTCATACCGCGATAGCCGAGCACTTCGATCTCGCCGCCGGTCATGCCGTCCGTAGGAAACGGGTTGTCGACTGTGCCGGGTTCCTTTTCTGCCAGGAACATGGACAAGCCTTTGTAGTTGCTCGTCTCCGGGTCCGTGCGGGCGAGCAATGTCATCACATGGGTGCGCGCCGCATGGGTGATCCAGGTCTTGTTGCCGGTGATGCGATAATCATCACCGTCCTTCACCGCGCGGGTGCGTAGGGCGCCGAGATCGGAGCCGGTATTCGGCTCTGTGAAGACCGCGGTCGGTAGGGTTTCGGCAGAGGCGATCTGTGGCAGCCATTTCTCTTTCTGCGCATCGGTACCGCCGCAGATGATCAACTCGGCGGCAATTTCAGATCGCGTGCCAAGGGACCCCACGCCGATATAACCGCGGGAGAGTTCTTCGGAGACGACCGCCATGGAAGCCTTCGACAGGCCAAACCCACCATATTCCTCCGGGATCGTGAGACCAAAGACACCCATCTCGGCCAGTTCCTCGATGATCTCCATGGGGATCAGATCGTCCTTCAGGTGCCAGTCATGGGCATGGGGCTCGACCCGGGTCACGGAGAAGCGGCGGAATTGCTCGCGGATCATCTCCAACTCGTCGTCGAGACCGGGATTGCCGACGGTGATATTGGCCGAATGCTCCTGCATCAGCTCGACCAGCCGTGTGCGGGCAGCTTGCGTATTTCCGGACTGTGTGAGCGTCATCAACTCAGGCGCCATAAGCGCGTGCTGGTCGTCTTGTGTCAGACCGATATCTTGCAGGCGCAGAATTTCGCCTTGGGACATCGGAATGCCGCCGTAAATCTGCCAGAGATACTCTCCAAATGCGATCTGATGGATCAGCTGTTCGGTCTCGCCAAACTTACCGTCCGCCTCGAGCTTTTCGGCCCAGTTTTGCATCTGACGCAGGGATTCCACGTAAGTCGCAAGCCAGGCGAGCCCATGTGCCGCTGTCTGGTTTTCTTCCAGCAAAACAGGGGAGATACGGTCATTTTCGGTGACCATGGTCGCCACAGATGCGCGGGCTTTGCCAAGGATATCTTCAAGCGGCGGCAGGGACGCTTTCGTCAGCGACAAAAGATCGGGAAGGATCGCGGATGGAGCAGTTTCGAGGGGCATGTCCTGACCGTCATGTGGCATCATTCGAATCCTTTATATCACGTCCGAGGAGGGATAAGCACTTTGCAAGTGCAGCGCAATAATAATACGCCAGACTGCGTCGTTTTGGATTAAAATGTCTTGCGGATTGTCGGAAGTGCTGAGATCAGCTCTCCGTCACACAGGCCTTTGACGTTCGGATAGTCCTCGGGCTGCACCACTTCGAAACTGGACTGCAGCAACATTCGATCCTCATAGGTCAGCGAGAAGGTCCAGGTTCCCGGCACCATTTCCTCGTCTAGTTCAAAGACGAAATAGTTGAGGTTCGAGCGTCCCGGTCTGATCGCCGCCTGCCAGCTTTCGGTCGTGATATCGGTGCCTTTATAGGGCGGATGGGTGATCGTCACGGTGACGGGATCGAAAATGCGCGGACCCTTCGGGCGTACATCGATGCCGAAGCCCAGGCTCTTGACCATCGGCACGGTGCGGGTGGAGACGACAACCTGCTCCCCATGGGTGCGTCGAATATGCCCCAGCATCGTGTCGGGGGCCGGGATATGCACGATCTTGTCAGACGGACAGATTAGGCCAGCCTTCAGCCTCCAAAGCTTGCCATCGATGAAATCTTCCGTCGCCGCCGCGGGAAGCGCAGTTAGAAGCAGCGCAAGGCTAACCGAGAGCCGCCTCGCGCACATCCTCGTCGATATGCGGGAGATACTGCTCGAAATTATCGGCGAACATCTGAACCAGTTTTTGAGCCTGAGCATCATAGGCCGTAGTATCGTCCCAGGTCCGGCGCGGGTCCAGAAGGATATCCGCGACACCGTGACACGAGACCGGCACGTCGAAGCCGAAATTCCGATCACGACGGAACGCGCCCTCGTTCAGGGAGCCGTCCAGCGCGGCAGAAAGCAGCGCGCGGGTGGCGCGGATCGGCATGCGCGAGCCGGTGCCATAAGCACCGCCCGTCCAGCCGGTGTTCACCAGCCAGCAATCGGCGTCGTGCTTGGCGATCTTCTCTTGCAGGAGCTTGCCGTAAACCTCCGGTCTGCGCGGCATGAAGGGCGCGCCGAAGCAGGTGGAGAAGGTTGGTTGCGGCTCGGTCACGCCGCGTTCGGTCCCGGCGACTTTCGAGGTGAAACCGGAGAGGAAGTGATACATCGCCTGTGCCGGGCTGAGGCGCGAGATCGGTGGCAAGACGCCAAACGCATCACAGGTCAGCATGACGATGTTTTTGGGGTGCCCGCCAATCGCTGTCTCCGAGGCGTTGGAGATGTAGTGCAGCGGGTAGGCGCAGCGCATGTTCGGCGTCAGGCTGTCATCCTTGAAGTCGAGTTCGAACGTGTCTGGATCGAACACCATGTTCTCGATGACGGTGCCGAATTTGGATGTTGTCGCATAGATTTCCGGCTCGGCTTCGGCAGAGAGATTGATGGTTTTGGCGTAACATCCGCCCTCGAAATTGAAGGTGCCGCGATCGGACCAACCGTGTTCATCATCGCCGATCAGCGTGCGAGAGGGCTCGGCAGACAGCGTCGTTTTTCCGGTGCCGGAAAGCCCGAAGAAAACGGCCGTGTCGGCGGGATTGCCGGGGGCGTGATTGGCCGAGCAATGCATCGGCATGATGCCTTTCTCGGGCAGCATGTAGTTCAGGAGCGTGAACACGGATTTCTTGTTTTCACCTGCATAGGCAGTACCCGCGATCAGGATCAGTTTCTTCTCGAAATTCAGAGTGATAACCGTTTCCGTCCGGCAGCCATGGCGATCTGGATCGGCCAGGAAGGAGGGGCAGTTGATGATGGTGAATTCCGGGTCGAACGTCTCCAACTCGGATGCGGAAGGACGCCGCAGCAGGTGGCGGATGAAGAGCCCATGCCAGGCCAGTTCCGTCACCACGCGTACATCTAAACGATGGGCAGGGTCCGCGCCGCCATAGAGGTCCTGCACGACAACATCGCCGCCTTGCAGATGCGCCAGCATGTCCTCATGCAGCGTATCGAAGGCCTCCGGGCTCATCGGCGGATTGTTCTCCCACCAGATCGCGTCTTTCACGCCTGGCGTCTCAACCACGAACTTGTCCTTCGGAGAACGGCCCGTTTGCTTGCCGGTGGTCACGAGGAATGCACCGCCCTGACCAAGCGTGCCTTCTCCCCGCTTCAGAGCCAATTCGATCAGCGCAGGCTCCAGATAGTTATAGTGAACACGCGCCAGTCCTGTAATACCTTGCGTTTCCAGAGTCTTTTCTGGGTTCACTCGACCTGAGATCATGTTGATTTGCTCCGCCAGGATGGATGCCATCCACCCGATACTTGCTCGCACGAAGGGCCAGTTTCGCGCCCGGCGATCCCTCAATCGCTGGAGCCTTCTTATACCATGCTGTGCAGGTATGGTAACCGGAAGAGGGCCGCAGGTTAGCGTTATCAGCAGCCTAGGTTAGCGATATCATTGCCAAAAAAGTGCGGCAAATTAGTCAAACATTAGGACTGATCGCGCCATTTTTGCCATGGACCCGGGTGATTCGGCACAATTTCGTTGATTCCCGTGCCCTTAATGCGGAGTATGGGACAAAAGAAAAACAAAATGAGCAGTGCAAAGGGATCTCCAATGTCGAAAATTGCGTTGGTGGACGACGACAGGAATATCCTGACGTCGGTTCAAATGACTCTGGAAGCCGAGGGTTTCGAGGTAGAGACATATAATGACGGGCAAAGCGCGCTGGACGCTTTCACCCGCAAAATGCCGGATATGGCCGTTCTGGACATCAAGATGCCGCGCATGGACGGCATGGATTTGCTGCAGCGCCTGCGCCAGAAATCCTCTGTGCCGGTGATTTTCCTGACATCCAAGGATGACGAGATTGACGAGGTTCTCGGGCTTCGCATGGGCGCCGATGACTACGTGCGCAAACCCTTCTCGCAGCGTCTTCTGGTAGAGCGTATTCGCGCGATCCTGCGCCGCAAGGAAGCGGTCGCGAAGGATGAGGCCGGTGAAGGCGAAGCGAGCCAGGTGATGCAACGCGGCGATCTGGAAATGGACCCGCTGCGCCATACTGTGACCTGGAAAGGCAAGGATGTGTCGCTGACGGTGACCGAATTTCTGCTGCTTCAGGCTCTGGCACAGCGTCCCGGCTTCGTGAAGTCGCGCGATCAATTGATGGATGTCGCCTATGACGATCAGGTCTATGTGGATGACCGCACGATCGACAGCCACATCAAACGTCTGCGCAAGAAAATGCGGACCGCGGACGATGACTTCTCGGCGATTGAGACCCTCTACGGCATCGGCTACAGATATAACGAAGAATAACAATGACCATCGCGTCGAGGATTTCCGTGGCGGACGGTAAACCTGCTGGCAACGCAGATATGGTGATGGGTGAGGATTGGACGGACGCACGCGATCCGGTCGATTCCGAGCTCAGGTCCAAACGAGAGCAGCGAAATTTCATTTCGCTGAACCGCTCTCCCTTGGCGCGAAAAATCATTACTTTCAACCTCTTGGCGCTTGTGATCCTCGTTGCGGGCGTGCTGTTTTTGAACCCCTTCCGCGACAGCCTTGTTGCGCAGCGCGAAGCAGCTCTGGTCTCTGAGGCGCAACTGATCGCCGATGTTTTTGAGGCACAATTGCCAGCGGATGTTGTCGCAAACCTGAATTCTGGCGACGCCCTCGACCCCGACGCGACGCTGGACGGCCTGGATCTGGATCCGGGCGTGAACGTTTATGTTTTTTCGACCTCCGAAGCGCTGGTGGCCTCCAGCGAAGGGGAAGGACGTCAACCGCTTGAGGGCACGGAGGACCTCATCATTGATGACCGCAGCACGGTTATCACCAATTTCCTGAACAGCGTTTGGGAAGGGCTCTCTGGCCTGCTCGGCCCGAAAAATACGCCCGTCCAAGAGATCACGGGCGAAGACGAGGCACGCAAACTACTGAGCGATGCGCTGGGTGGGCAGACCCGCGTGCGCAATGGCAATGACGGCGTCGGCGGGATTGTTTTCGCAGTTGCGACACCGATTGAGCAAAACGGTGAAACCGTGGGTGTGATTGCCTTAACCACAGTGGCAGGACAGATTGACCAGCTTGTGCGCTCCGAGCGCGAGCAGGTCTTGCAGATGTTTGTCATCGCGATTTTGGTGTCGATCGGTTTGTCGCTTGTTCTCGCCTCGACCATCGCAAACCCGCTTTCCGATCTGGCGGCTGCCGCCGAACTGGGACGCGAGAAGAACGCCCGCAAGATGAGCCCAAGCCGGGTCCGCATTCCTGATCTGACGGCGCGTCCAGACGAGATCGGGCGGTTGTCAGGTGCCATGCGTGGTATGGTGTCAGCGCTCTACGAACGCATTGATGCAAATGAACAATTTGCGGCCGATGTCGCGCATGAGATCAAGAACCCGCTGGCGTCATTGCGCTCCGCTGTGGGCACTCTGCATGTTGCCAAAACCGATGAGCAGCGCAAACGCCTGCTGGACGTGATCGAACATGATGTGCGTCGTCTGGACCGCCTTGTGAGTGATATCTCCAACGCCTCACGGCTCGACAGTGAACTGGTCAAGGAAGACGAAGAGCCCTTCGATCTGATGAAAATGATCCACAATCTGACCGAATATCTCGGTCAGCAGGCCGCCGAAAAAGGCGTGGAATTTATCAAGGACGTGCCCAACGAGCCGATCATCATTCACGGGCTGGAAGCGCGGCTGGCGCAGGTCTTTGTGAACCTTATCACCAACGCGACCTCGTTCTGCGAGGATGGCGATGCTGTGCGCATCTGGGCGCGGCGACGTGATAATCGCGTGCTGGTCGTCGTCGAGGACACCGGCCCCGGCATCCCCGAGCAGGCCCTGAACAAGGTTTTCAATCGCTTCTATTCCGAACGTCCGGAGCAGCAATTCGGCAACCATTCCGGCCTTGGGCTGGCGATCTCAAAGCAGATCATCGAGGCGCATGGCGGCGTGATCTGGGCGGAAAACATTCGCCCCACCGATGCCGATGTAACCTCCGAACCGCTCGGCGCGCGGTTCGTGGTGGGCTTGCCGACCTGACACCTGTCGTATCTTGACCTCCGGCGCGCTTTGGCGCGAAGAGGGACGACATGTCGGATGCCACATCCCCTGAGAGTTTGCATGCCAGCGCCGTTGCGCTGAACGGGAAGGGCTGTCTGATCCTCGGGCCGTCCGGCAGCGGGAAATCGTCACTGGCCTTGAAATTGATAGCTCTGGGCGCCGATTTGATCGCGGATGACCGGGTGGTCCTCGCGCGGGACCACGAAGATGTCATTCTATCTGCGCCAGAGGGCTTGCCATCGGCTATTGAGGCACGGGGCGTCGGCCTCATGAACGCGCCTCTCTGCGGCCCGACGATGCTGCGTTTGGTTGTTGATCTTACCCACACTGAAACGCAAAGACTGCCCGAGGACCGCCGGATTGAAGTCCTTGGACTGAAATTGCCCTGTCTTCACAACACCGCGCGCGGTGATTTTTGTTTTGCGGTGGCACACTACCTGTCTCATGGTCCTGCCAGTCTTTGAAAGGCGACAACGAAATGTCTGACCGCTTGCCAAGTCTGATCCTGATCACCGGTCCTTCGGGCGCCGGGCGCAGCACCGCGCTGAACGTTCTGGAAGATTTGGGGTTTGAATGCATCGACAATATGCCGATCTCAATGATAGCGCGGCTTTTGTCGGAGCCTTTGGATCGACCGCTTGCCTTGGGTGTCGATGTCCGAAATCGAGATTTCACGCCAGAGGCCCTGCGTGCCTTGCTGGACACTGTGACAGGGCGCGACGATCTCAGTTCAATGCTCATGTTTCTCGATGCGCGGTTGGCGGTTCTCAAGCGCCGCTTCTCCGAAACACGTCGGCCGCACCCACTGTCTGGCGATGGCAGCGTCGAGGCGGGTCTGGCTCGCGAATTTGAGCTCGTCGCGCATGCACGGGACCGAGCTGACCTGGTCATCGACACATCCGATCTCTCTCCACATGAGTTGCGCGCCAAGTTGACCGAGTGGTTTGCCGATCCGAAGGCGGCACGCATGGCGCTGTCTTTGCAGTCGTTTTCCTACAAAACCGGAACCCCGAACGGGGCTGACCTCGTGTTTGACTGCCGATTTCTCAGCAACCCCCATTGGGAGCCGGAGTTGCGTGCACTTGATGGTCGTGACGCGGCGGTCGCGGATTTCGTGGCACGGAGCAAGGATTTCGGCACCTTCTTTGAGCGGTTGCGATCCTTGTTGGACCACCTCTTGCCGGCTTATCGGCGTGAGGGGAAAGCGTACCTCACGATCGCGTTCGGGTGTACCGGAGGGCAACACCGCTCGGTTGCCGTGACGGAAATGCTCGCCAAGGCCCTTGCAAACAAGGGGTGGCAGGTGTCTATAGAGCACCGGGAACTGGGGCCGCGCGGATGACGCGCTTGGGGAATAGCAACAGCAAGGTCGTGCGAGCGTGATCGGGATTGTGATAGTGGCTCATGGGGGACTGGCGCGGGAGTATCTCTCGGCCGTCGAACATGTGGTGGGCAAACAATCCGGTATCCGCGCCATTACCATTGAAGAGGCCCACGATCGTCAATCCAAACAGGATGAGATTTGCGCCGCCGCCGATGAGGTCGATACCGGCGATGGTGTTGTTGTTGTAACCGACATGTTCGGGGGATCGCCCTCAAACCTGTCGCTGCTTGCCTGCAATCCTGCGAACCGGCGCATCCTTTATGGTGCCAATTTGCCAATGCTGATCAAGCTGGCAAAATCGCGAAATCTGGAGGTTTCGGTTGCGGTCGACAGCGCGATGGCGGCAGGCAAAAAATACATAAACAGTTTCAACGGGACGGTCTGAGCATGCCTGCGGCGCAGATGGAAATCATCAACACCAAGGGTCTGCATGCGCGTGCCTCGGCGAAATTCGTCGAAGTGGTCGAGCAATTTGATGCCCGGGCGAATGTCTGCAAGGATGGCATGGACGCGTCAGGCGATAGCATCATGGGTCTGCTGATGCTGGCCGCGGCCAAGGGCTCGCAAATTGACGTGGAGACCTCCGGCCCTCAGGCGGACGAATTGCTGGACGCGTTGAACAAACTGGTGGCGGATAAATTTGGCGAAGACAGCTGATCATATACGTGTTGTGGAGAGCGATGAAAGCGCGGCCCCCGAGGCCGACGATCAGGTCTACGTGCCCTATGACAAGCGCAACTTGTCCTACGCCAACACATTCACAAACCCCTGGAAAGCCAACACAATCCGGGTGATGGAGTGGTTGACCGGCAAGTACCACTTGCTACGGTTGATCCGGAAGTTTGAGCGCGGCGGTGTTAAATTTGGCCAGGGGTTCTGGGCCGATGCTCTGAATGTGATGGGCATCGAATTGCAAACGCCGCAAGAGCAAATCAATCGTATCCCAAAGACCGGGCCGGTGATCATTGTGGCCAATCACCCCCACGGATTGGTCGATGGCATGGTACTGGCTGAGTTGATCGGGCGGAGGCGGACGGACTACAAAATCCTCACGCGGTCCCTGCTGACCGGTGTCAACGCGATTGACATGTTCATGATCCCGGTGCCCTTCCCGCATGAGGAAGACGCGCTGCAGCAGAACCTCGAGATGCGCAAAAAGGCGATGGAGCATCTGAAAGATGACGGGGTCATTGTGCTTTTCCCCTCCGGCGTTGTCGCCACATCCAAGACGATGTTTGGCCCGGCGGAAGAGGAAGAATGGAACCCGTTTACCGCGAAGATGATCCAGCGCTCCGGCGCGACAGTCGTGCCGATTTTCTTCCCCGGTCAGAACTCACGCTGGTACCAAATGGCCAACCGGATTTCGCCGACCCTGCGCCAGGGATTGTTGATCTATGAGGTCCGTCATGCGCTTTACAAACCGCAAGCGCCGGTGGTCGGTGAGCCGTTTGACGCAGAAGAGGTGAAGTCCTGGTCAAGCAATCCGCGGGGGTTCGTGGCCTGGCTGCGGGAGCGTACTCTGGCGCTTCGAGACCAAGCGCATTGAGGTCTCGGAACTCTTACTCTTGGGTTTACCGCGTAGGAACCGGCGGATCCTGACGATAATCATAAAATCCGCGCTTCGTTTTGCGCCCCAGCCAGCCGGCCTCGACATATTTGGTTAGCAGAGGGCAGGGCCGGTATTTTGTATCAGCCAGCCCGTCATGCAGGACATTCATGATCGCCAGACAGGTATCGAGCCCGATGAAGTCTGCCAATTCGAGCGGGCCCATCGGGTGGTTTGCTCCGAGCTTGAGGGACTCGTCGATGGATTTCACTGACCCCACGCCTTCGTAGAGCGTATAGACCGCCTCATTGATCATCGGCATGAGGATACGGTTGACGATGAAAGCGGGAAAATCTTCGGCGCTGGCCGCGGTTTTTCCCAACCGCTCCACGACACCAAGACAAGCCTTGAACGTCGCCTCATCCGTTGCGATGCCTCGGATCAGCTCGACCAATTGCATGATCGGCACCGGGTTCATGAAGTGGAACCCCATGAATTTCTCCGGCCGGTCGGTGCGGGAGGCGAGGCGGGTGATCGAGATCGAGGACGTGTTCGAGGTCAGGATCGTGTGCGGTTGCAGGTGCGGCAGCAGATCCTCAAAAATCGCGGTTTTGATGGTTTCACGCTCGGTCGCGGCTTCGATGATCAGATCGGTTGCACCCAGCTCCGGCAGCTTCAGCGTCGTGGAAATGCGTTTCAACGCCTCAGACTTGTCATCGGCGGAGATCTTCTCGCGGCTGACCTGACGTTCCATATTTTTGTCGACCTGCGCCAGGGCACTGGTCAGGGCATCCTCGGAAATATCGTTCAGGATCACGTCATAGCCCGCCAAGGCGAAAACATGCGCGATCCCGTTGCCCATCTGGCCTGCGCCCACGATACCGACGCGCTCAATCTCCATGATCCCGGACCTTTCTCGAAATGTGCCCGACAATAGGCGCGAGCCTGCACGCTTCGCAAGCACCGAGAATCGTTAGAAGTTGAGGCAAATTGCCCATTTAGCAATTTGGAAAGGGCCTCACGTCAGATTGCCTTCGGGTGAGTCGAAATGAGGTGGGACAATGGCCTACGAAAGACCGGGCACAGACCCGATTGATTACAATCAATGCCGTTATGGGCACTCGAAATTGCTTTTTCGGGGGCCGAAGCGGGACACGAAATCAAAGTACTACGCCTTCATTGGTGGATCGGAAACCTATGGAAAATATGTCGAGAAGCCGTTTGTCGACCTTTTGCAGGAGGCAACCGGACAGGTCTGCGTGAACTTCGGAGCTGTCAATGCAGGCGTGGACGCTTTTGCGAATGACCCTTCGGTGATCGACATTTGCGGTCACGCGAAAAAGACGATCGTGCAGGTCATGGGCGCCCAGAACATGTCGAACCGGTTCTATTCGGTGCATCCGCGCCGCAATGACCGCTTCCTGAAAGCCTCGGCGCTGATGGAAACTGTGTACCGGGAAATCGACTTCACGGAATTCTCCTTCACGCGTCACCTATTGTCGACAATCGAGGTGGTCACACCCGACAAGTTTCCAGCAATGGTCACAGAATTGCAGGAAGCTTGGGTCGCCCGGATGACAAAACTTCTGCAGGATATCAAAAGTCCGAAAGTGCTGCTTTGGGTCGCCGATCATGAGCCGCGCGAGGCGTGGAGTGGTCCGGGGCTGGGCAGCGATCCCTTGTTTGTCACCCGGGACATGATCGCGCGGATTGAGGAGCATGTGAGCGAGGTGATCGAAGTCGTTCTGCCGCTTGATATTGGCCCGGGCAACTTGGAGGGCATGCTGTACCCGCCGATGGAAATTGATGCGGCACGCGAGATGCTATGTGCGGAAGCGCATGAAATGATTGCAGAAAAACTTCACGCGGCGCTCTAGCCTGTGCCGAGTAAACGAAAAGGCCCGCCAGTCCGGCGGGCCTTCCTTTGTTACTGATGTGCTGAAATCAGATCGCGTCGATCAGTTTCGGAACAGCGTCAAAGAGGTCGGCGACAAGACCGTAGTCCGCGACCTGGAAGATCGGCGCTTCTTCGTCCTTGTTGATCGCGACGATGACTTTGGAGTCCTTCATACCCGCGAGGTGCTGGATCGCGCCGGAGATGCCGACGGCCACATAAAGGTCGGGTGCAACCACTTTGCCGGTCTGACCGACCTGCCAATCGTTGGGCGCGTACCCGGAATCGACTGCCGCTCGGGAAGCACCCACGGCAGCGCCAAGCTTGTCGGCGAGTTTTTCGATCAGAGCGAAATCCTCTTCCGAACCCACACCACGACCGCCTGAGACAACGATCCCCGCGGAGGTGAGTTCCGGGCGGTCGCTCTCCGCAACCTTGTCTTCGACCCACTCGGAAAGACCCGGATTGCCCGCAGCACCGATGGTCTCGACCGGTGCGGAATTGCCGGTGCCTGCGGCATCGAAGGTCGAGGTCCGAATGGTGACGACCTTGGTCGCGTCGGCGGATTTCACGGTCTGGATCGCGTTGCCCGCATAGATCGGGCGCTCATAGGTATCGGCATCGACGATACCGGAGACATCCGAGATTACCATAACATCCAAAAGTGCGGCCACACGGGGCATCACGTTTTTTGCGTCGGTGGTGGCCGGTGCCACGATGTGGCTGTAATCGCCCGCCAGGCTGACGATCAGCGCGGCGGTGGATTCTGCCAGACGATGGCCAAGCGCGTCATCCTCGGCACAGAGGACTTTCGCAACGCCGTCAATGGTCGCGGCTTCGGCAGCCGCGGCGGCAGCTGAAGCACCGGCGCAAAGAACGGTCACATCGCCCAGAGCTTGCGCCGCGGTTACAGCCTTGGACGTTGCATCCATAGACAATTCGCCGGAATTCACTTCACCAAGAAGAAGAACAGCCATCAGA
The DNA here is from genome assembly GCA_028284705.1 of Paracoccaceae bacterium. Classification (GTDB taxonomy): domain Bacteria; phylum Pseudomonadota; class Alphaproteobacteria; order Rhodobacterales; family Rhodobacteraceae; genus Litoreibacter. The sequence goes on from JANQRE010000033.1 coordinate 87,590, forward strand.
GAACCCCCGCTTCGTCTTTGAGTTTCGTCACAAGCTCTTCAACCGAGCCCACTTTCACGCCGGCTTTGCGCGCTTCCGGCTCTGCCGTGGCGACGATCTCCAGGCGCGGCGTAGCGTCTGCGCCATAATCCGCCGGGGTTTTCTCATCCAACGGTTTTTTCTTTGCTTTCATGATGTTGGGCAAAGAGGCATAGCGCGGCTCGTTGAGGCGCAGGTCTACGGTCAGAACCGTTGGCATGCTCACTTTGATCGTTTGCAGACCGCCATCCACTTCGCGGGTCACGATCGCCTTGTCCCCCTCGATATCGACATCGGAGGCAAAAGTCGCCTGGCTCCATCCCATCAGGGCCGAGAGCATCTGACCGGTCGCATTCATATCATTGTCGATGGCTTGCTTGCCGCAGATCACCAGACCCGGCTGCTCTTCATCGACCACACCTTTGAGGATTTTTGCCACGGCGAGCGGTTCGATATCGGTGTGCACATCGTCGGCGGCCACAACTAGGATTGCGCGATCCGCGCCCATCGCCAGAGCGGTCCGCAGGGTTTCCTGCGCCTGTTTCACCCCGACGGAGACCGCAACGATCTCATCCGCCTTGCCCGCTTCTTTCAACCGGATCGCGGCTTCGACGGCGATCTCGTCAAACGGGTTCATGGACATTTTCACATTGGCAAGATCGACGCCGCTGCCATCCGCTTTCACGCGGACTTTCACGTTATAGTCGATCACGCGCTTGACAGGCACGAGGACCTTCATTGGCGGTATCTCCCAGTTAAGTGTCTGCAAAATGCACAGACGGCCAAATTTCTCGGGCAAGGATTAACGGAGCAAAACGGGAGAAAACAGGCCAAAATCGACGCGGACAGCAAATCTGACGTCGCGTTTGTGAAATTTTTCAAACTTTTTTCACATGAGCGCGCTAACGGTTGGCACCCGGCACCCACAAGACGTCATCTTTGCCGTCATTATTGGCGATCCGCGCGGCGACGAAGAACCAGTCCGAGAGGCGATTGAGGTACTTCACTGCCGCCGGGTTGACGCTCTCCATCGTGGCAAGCTCGACGGATAAGCGCTCGGCGCGCCGCGACACTGTCCGGGAGAGATGCAGATGCGCCGCGAGTGCCGACCCACCGGGCAGTATGAAGGAGCGCAGAGGCTCGAGCGCCTCATTCATTGCGTCAATCTCGGTTTCAAGCCGCGCGACCTGCGCATCGGAGACGCGCAAGGGCGGGTACTCTGACTCGGCATCTTGCTCCATGTCCGGGCGACACAGATCGGCACCAAGATCAAAAAGATCGTTCTGGATGGCTGCCAGTTGATTATCCATCTCGCCGCCTGCATGCAGTCGGGCCAGGCCGACCGTTGCATTCGCCTCATCGACCGTGCCGTAAGCAGTTACGCGCATGGAGTGTTTCGCAACGCGCGCGCCGTTGCCAAGCGCGGTTTCGCCCGCATCGCCGGTCTTGGTGTAGATCTTGTTCAGAACGACCATATCACGCGCCTCCCATGCGGCGGAAAAACACGAAGGCAAGGATCAGAAGGATCGCAATGAACTGTCCATAGATACGATAGCGCATGATCCTGTTGGCGTGCTTGCGGTTGAACTCGCCGCCCTTCGCAAAGCCGCCGATGCCCACGAGCAGGATGCCGAGCACCACCAGACAGGCGATGGCGGCGACGATAAACAGAGGGTCTTGCATCATGGGATCGGTTCCTTGCGGTGTGGCCTCAGCACCTAGCAGGGCCTAGCCGCGAGACAAGACCCAATCCATCGCGCGGGTCGGCAGAAGCCGCTTCAACGTTGCCATAATATAGGTCGGTGTGGTGACGAAGTAACGCGGTTTTGGATTGGGGTGTTCCAGGGCGTGGATCAGTTTCTTGCTGACCGCGGAGGCAGGCAATTCGAATGGGTCCGGGCCGCGATCCTCGTAGAGACGTTTCAGCAGCGAGCGCTGATATTGCTCATTGCGCGGGCTTGCGTCCACGTCGATCCATTTCTCAAAATGTGGGATCGCGTTCTGGCGAATTTTGGAGGTGATCGGCCCCGGTTCGATCAGGATCACCTTGATCGGTGTGTCGCGCATCTCGATCCTGAGCGTGTCCGTAAGTCCCTCCATCGCAAATTTCGTTGCGACATAGGCTCCGCGCCAGCGCAGCACGGTGAACCCCAGAACCGACGAACAGTTGAGAATCCGGCCATGCCCCTGGGCCCGCATCACCGGAATCACTTGTCGTGTAAGCTCATGATATCCAAAGAGATTTGTCTCGAAGATCGCCCGCAGCGCATCGGTGGGCAAATCCTCCACCGCGCCCGGAATGCCGTAAGCTCCGTTGTTGAACAGCGCATCAAGCGTGCCGCCCGTGCGGCTCAAGGCCTCTTGCAAACCCTCGGTAGTCGACGCGGTGCTTTCGTAATCAAGCACGAAGCTTTCAAGCCCCTCACTCTCAAGTCGCGCGCAATCTTCGGCCTTCCGGCAGGTTGCAAAGACACGCCAGCCGCGCCCATGCAGGGTCTTGGCCGCATCATAACCGATGCCGCTGGAACACCCCGTGATCAGGATGGATTTCTTCGCCATGGACCCTTGGCTATGTCAGCCAGCGGGCAGGTGCAATCACCCGGCGTCTTTGGCGAGAAACTTCGCCGACATATAGGCTTCGATCCCGGTCTCGATGATGTAGACCTTCGCCCAGCCATTATCGAGCATCTCTACGATCTCGGCGCTTTCTCCGCGCACGGTCTGACCGACGACACCGTTGCGGGTCGAGGCACCTGAGCGCAGGTTCACCCGCTGTCCCGTCACGGTCCAGATCTCACCAACGGGGCCGCGCGGCGTCTCGGCGGTTTCGGTTTGCGGCAGGATGGCGGCCGGCGTGGCGACCGTCCCGGTTGCGGGTTGCAGGACCAGGGTGGGCCGCGTTTCCGCCGCGGTCTCCTCTACGGCGCTTGCGACGAGGGCCTCGACCTTTTCGTCCAGCGCTGTGGTTTCAATCGGCGCGATCAGGTCGCCGGTGTCGGAGCCGGTTGCCGTGCTTTCAGACGCATCCGCCTCGACGGTTTCAGGCAGTGGCGCCGTTTCGGTAAGTGCGGCGCGGGTCACTTCGACCTCTTCCGCAACCGGGGTCGGCGCCACGACCGGTTCTGCTCTGGCGTATTTCGAGGGATCATAGCCCTCGCCACCGAACAGGATCAGGACCGCGTAAATCGACAAACAAAGACCCAAGACCCACTTAAACATGATTCCCCCCTAAACCGCTTGTTCTTATGGCGCTGAGTATACCGGATCGCGCCGGATTTGCGTGGGAAAGTTTTCCACATCCTCCCCGCAATCGCCGTTTACGCCGGATTCGCGGGGCGCTACAACTAGGTCTATGGCAGGCGAAGCAGACGACGACAATATAGAGCCTGAAATTCATGCAGAACCGCTGCGCCGCGCGATCGGTGAGCGGTATCTTCAGTATGCGTTGTCGACGATTATGCATCGCGCCTTGCCCGATGCGCGGGACGGATTGAAGCCTGTGCACCGCCGGATTCTCTACGCGATGAGCCGTTTGCGGCTGACCGCAGGTGGCAAATTTCTGAAATCCGCCAAGATCAGCGGCGACACGATGGGCGATTTCCACCCCCACGGAGACGGCGCGATCTATGACGCGATGGCCCGCCTCGCGCAGGATTTCAACGTGCGCTACCCGCTCGTGGACGGGCAGGGGAATTTCGGCAATATCGATGGTGATAACCCGGCCGCCTCGCGTTACACCGAGGCGCGGATGACGGTCTTCGCAGAGGCGCTGCTGGAGGGTCTCGACGAAAACGCGGTCGATTTTCGCGACAATTACGATGGCCGTCTGGAAGAGCCGGTTGTCCTGCCTGCAAGCTATCCGAACCTCTTGGCCAATGGCGCCAGCGGCATCGCGGTGGGCATGGCGACCAATATCCCGCCGCACAATCTTGATGAGCTGATCGGCGCTTGCCTGCATCTGATCAAAGCGCCCAATGCGCGCGACGACACGCTTCTGGACTACGTGCCGGGACCGGATTTCCCGACCGGCGGTGTCATTGTCGAACCGAAGGAAAGCATCGCGCAGACCTATGCCACCGGGCGCGGTGCGTTCCGCCTGCGCTGTAAATATGAGGTCGAGGATCTGGGTCGTGGTCAGTGGCAGATCGTGGTCACCGAAATCCCCTATCAGGTTCAGAAGTCCAAGCTGATCGAAAAGATCGCCGAACTCATTCAACTGAAGAAAACCCCGATCCTCGCTGATGTGCGCGATGAAAGTGCCGAGGATGTGCGGATCATCCTCGAGCCGAAATCGAAGAATGTCGATGTGGATGTGCTGATGGGGCTCCTGTTCCGCAACTCCGATCTGGAGGTGCGGTTCTCGCTCAACATGAACGTGCTGATTGATGGTCTGACGCCGAAGGTCTGCTCGCTGAAGGAGGTACTGCGCGCTTTCCTCGACCATCGCCGCGACGTGCTTCTGCGCCGCTCCAAGCACCGGCTGGAGAAGATCGACCATCGCCTCGAAGTGCTCGAAGGCTTCATCGTCGCCTTCCTCAATCTCGACCGGGTGATCGACATCATCCGCTATGATGAGGATCCGAAAATCGCTCTGATGTTCGAGGATTGGTCCAAAGAACACATCCGCGCCACCTCCGAACGTGATTACAAACCGCCGCTGATCCCAGAGGATCAGGACGACCCGAGCCTCACCGAAGTGCAGGCCGAGGCGATCCTGAACATGCGCCTGCGCTCCCTGCGGCGTCTCGAAGAGCTGGAATTGAAGAAAGAGCGCGACGAGTTGATGCAGGAGCGCGCCGATATCGAGGACCTGCTGGAAAGCGAAGACCTGCAATGGTCGAAGATTGCCGAGCAGTTGCGCGAAACCCGCAAGGTCTTCGGTGCAAAGTCCGAGGGTGGCGCGCGGCGCACGCAGTTTGGCGAGGCGGCGGAGGTCGAGGACGTGCCGCTCGAAGCTATGATCGAGAAAGAGCCGATCACCGTTGTCTGCTCAAAAATGGGCTGGGTCCGCGCCATGACCGGCCATATCGATCTGACCCGCGAGCTGAAATTCAAGGATGGCGATGAGGGCCGCTTCATCTTCCACGCCGAGACCACCGATCGTTTGCTGGTTTTCGGCTCAAATGGCCGGTTTTACACGATTTCTGCAGCCAATCTGCCCGGCGGCCGCGGCATGGGCGAGCCTTTGCGTCTGATGTGCGACCTGCCGAACGAGGCCGAAATCGTCGCGCTTTTCATCCACAAACTCGACCGCAAATTGCTGGTGGCAAGCTCCGCCGGCGACGGGTTCATCGTACCGGAAAACGACGTGCTGGCGCAGACCCGCACCGGCAAACAGGTGCTCAAAGTGAAGGATGACATTCGTGCGGTGGCCTGCACGCCGGTCGCCGGAGACCACGTCGCGGTGGTCTCGCAGAACGGCAAGTTCCTGGTCTTTCCGGCCGACGAACTGCCCGAAATGGGCCGCGGCAAAGGCGTGCGCATCCAGAAATACAACAAAGCCCGCGGGCGGCAGGGATCGCTGGAACTCGATGGGGGCCTCAGCGACATCACCACCTTCAACTGGGCCGAGGGTCTGAGTTGGGAGATGGGCGGCGGCAAAACCCGCACCGAGCCCGACATGACCGAGTGGCTCGGCAAACGCGCCGGCGTTGGCAAGCGTCCCCCTTACGGCTTCCCCAAGACCAACAGATTTTCCTAGGGCGGTAGCCGCATCAAGGGTCTCGAAGGTTAAGAATTGCGGGCGACGAACCTCGCTACGCCGCCGCCTCCGCTGTCTTGCGCTGACCCGTTGGATCGACCGGCTCGACATTCAGCCAGACCCCGCCATCAGGGCGTAGCGTGACGATCAGGACCGGCTTCGGATCGCGCCCTGCCACCCGTGTGAACCGGAACCGCGACAGGATCGTCGCCAACACGATCACCGCTTCCTGAATGGCAAAACTCATGCCAATACAAACCCGTGGGCCGTCGCCAAAAGGCAGGTATTGGAACCGGTCAATATCATGCCCCGGCGCAAATCGGTTGGGGTCAAATGCGTGCGGATCGTCCCAAAGCTCGTAAGAGCGATGCAGCGCATAGATCGGCAGCGCGACCGTGTCGCCTTTGCGAATTTCGCGTCCGCAAAGCGTGTCGGCTTTCTGGGCCGTTCGTGACAGGAATGCCGCCGGGGGATAAAGCCGGAGCGTCTCGTCAATGACCTGCCGCGTATAGGGCAGGTTGGGCAGATCGTCCGCTGTCGCTGTGCGCCCGCGCAAAACGTCTTGCGCCTCATGGCGAACTTTCTCCTGAACCGATGGATCAAATGCGCAGAGATACAGCGCCCAGGCGAGCGTTAGTGCAGTCGTCTCATGCCCTGCCACGATGAACGCCAAAAGGTTGTCCCGCAGCTCTGAATTGTTCATTTTCCGTTTGGTTTCAGGGTCTTCGCCTTCCATGAGCAGATCGAGAAGGTCGGGGATATCACCGCCCCCTTTGCGCTGTCGCAACTCGATGGCGCTGTCGGACATCGACTTCATCCGCTTGATCCCGACAGAGCCGAACATCCGGCCCGGGCGGGGCACCCAATCGGGCGCGTTCAGCATATCCAGCAGGGAGATTTTCGCCGTCGAGTCGATATAGATCTCGAAACTCTTCTGCAGCACGTCACTGTCAAAGGCGCTGTCGCCCGAGAAGGTGACGTCCGAGATGACTTCGAACGTCGTCTTCACCATCTCTTCCAATAGGTCCGCCGCACGTCCCTTCTGCGCTGCAATCCGGTCGCAGGCCCGATCTGCCGCAGCTTCCATCACCGGCGAGAGGTTCGAGATATTGCGGTGGGTAAAGACCGGCGCCGCCGCCCGCCGCTGCCATTTCCAATGCGCCCCCTCGGCGACAAACAGCGAGTCCCCGATGGCGGGCCGCAGGATGTTTTTGGTGACGTTGGATTTCGGATAGTCGTCAAGCCGGTCCCGCAGGATCAGCCGCAACGCTTCAGGGTCCATCACCATATGCCACCGTGCACCGGTCTTGCCGGACACAATCGGCTGGTGCAGCGCGATCTCCGGTATGATCTCCAGCAAGTTCCGCCGCGCCGCTTTCAGCGACTGCAGAATGGTCCACGGCTCGGTGACAAGCGGGACCATCGGCGGGTATTTTTCGGCGCTATCCATACATCTCTAGAGTATTCGCTCAGGGCCGTGAGGCAATCTCTCTGCGCGGAAATGTCCACCTCATGCACGCTCTATGTTGAGATGGACCCCGCCTTCAGGCCTCAGCGTCAGGATGAGCCGAGGGACCGGTACTTTGCCCGGGACCAGCGTGAAACGATACCGGGCCAAAAGCGTTGCCAGAATAATCACGGCTTCCTGCAACGCAAAACTCATGCCGATGCAGACACGCGGACCATCGCCAAACGGAATGAACTTATAGCGAGGATGCTTGTTTCTCGGAGCAAACCGGTCCGGTCTGAACGCATCGGGATCCTTCCAAAGACGGCGTGACCGATGCAGCGAATAGATCGGGATAACAACAGTGTCCCCGGCCTGAATTTCTACGCCCATAAGCTCATCAGCAGCCTGCGCGGTTCGCGCGATCATCGCGAAAGGCGGATACAACCGAAGAGTTTCTTCTATCACCTGTTTGGTGAACTGTAGTTTTGGCAAATCTGCCTGCGTCGCCGTGCGGCTGCCGATTGCTGTTTGTGCCTCTTTGCGTATGCGGCTCTGAACGTCTTCATCAAAGGCACATAGATACATCGCCCAAGCCAAAGTCAGCGCCGTTGTCTCGTGGCCGGCAAAGATGAACGTCAGTAGATTGTTGCGAATATCGGCGGTTGTCATTTTCCGACCGCTCTTTGGATCTTCGCCGCGCATCAGCAAGTCCAACAGGTCGGGGGGCTGTTGTGGCCCGGACTTTTCTCGCTGCACAATTATTCCATCGGCCATTTTTGTCATGTAGCGAATGTGGCGGGCACCGAAAACGCGTCGTGGTCGAGGCACCCAAGCGGGTAAGCCGAAAACGTCGAGCAGTGAGGCAGAGGCGGTGCGGCTGATATAGGCATCGAAGGCTGCTTGCACCTGAGCGCTGTCATATTGGCCATCGCCGGAGAGTGTGGTGTCGGAAATAACTTCAAAAGTCGTGCGAACCATTTCATCGAGGAGATTTGCCGAACCTCCCACGTGTTTATCCAGACGTTCACAGGCCCGATCTGCGGCCGCCTCCATCTTTGGCGACAATCCGGTGACGTTGCGATGCGAAAAGACCGGTGCCACAACCCTGCGTTGCCAACGCCATTCTGCGCCATCGGCGACGAAGACACTTTCTCCGATGGCCGGACGTGCTATACTCTTTGCTACTTCCGCTTTTGGATAGTTGGGTTCGTTCTCCTGTAGGACACGCTGAAGCGCCTCGGGGTCCATGATCATATGCCAGCGCGTGCCCTTGGTCCCCGAGATTATCGGATGGGTGAGCGTCTGCTCCGGGATCAGTTCCAACACATTTTTGCGCGCAATTTTGGCAAGGGTTGTGACAGACCAAGTCGGACGCACCAAGTCGATCTTGGGAGGGATCTTGGCGTCGTGGCTCATCTTTGAAGTCCTTGAACGTGGCCAAAGGGCGGATGCACGGCAATGGCCATCGCCTTGCGTGGTCGTTATAGGCACTCCCGCGACGATCTAAAAGTGGTAGTGAGACGTTGCGCTGCGACTATGGGTTCGGTATCGAAGCAGGCCAGTCGCTATTCCAGGCCCGATGGAGATTTCCGTGATACCAAACCGTCGCCAACTCGTTGCTCTTTTCTCGGCAAGCTTATTGGCGGCCTGCGCCGTGCCCGACCCCGAACTGGACGAACAAGTGCCGCTTGGTGACTTCCGCCTCGCGTCAAATGTTGCGGTGACCGATCAGGCGCGCAAGATGGGTGTGACCCGCGAAGCGAGCCCCGAAGAGTGGGAAGAAGCACTTGAGAAGGCGATAGACGCGCGGTTCGGGCGGTACGAAGGCGAGACCCCATATGTGATCAGCTATTCGCTCGACGGCTATATTCTGGCGACCAAGGGCGGGCGTTTGGCTTTGGCACCGCGCTCGGCCTTGTCGATGACGGTTCATATCTGGACGGCTGAACCACTGAAGCGGCTCGAGGACCGTTCGAAACAATTGCTGGTGCTGGAACAGCTCGATGGTGAGACCTTCATTGGCTCGGGGCTTTTTCGCACAAAAGAACAGCAAATGGCTAATCTTTCAGCACAGTTTGCCAAGGCTGTAGAGCGTTGGCTGCAGGCAAATGGCGATCTCTTCGGGGTGGATGTGAGCGATGAAGCCAAAGAGGCCGCGGAAAAGGACGACCTCGAAGCGCTCGCTGACAAAGTCAAAGCGGATGAGGCGCAAGCCAACTGATCGCTTGATTTTCTCAAGCCAAGGCAATAGGTAGCGCGCGAAGCGAAATCGGGGCGGTTTTTGCCCCTCCAAACCAAGGGCGCGTGAAAGAATGGCGAAGGAAAAGTTTGAGAGAAACAAGCCGCATGTGAACATCGGCACGATTGGTCACGTTGACCATGGCAAGACGACGTTGACGGCGGCGATCACG
>JANQRE010000034.1 GCA_028284705.1 Paracoccaceae bacterium
GGCGATGGTCAGGTCTTTCACACCGCTCTCGACAATGGCGTCGATCAGAAGTTCGGGAATGCCGCAGAGCCCAAACCCCCCCGCCGCAATCAACATCCCATCCTGCAAAAGCCCGTCCAAAGCTTCCGATGCGCTGGAATAAATCTTGTTCATGCTGCCACCTTTCTGAGACCAAGAATGTCACGCGCCTGTTGCCATGTGGCGACGGGGCGGTTGTGTGTTTTGCACATCTCCACGGTCCGGCGCACAAGCGCGGCGTTGGAGGGCGCGAGGGTCGTCTTGTCGAGCCGCACATTGTCTTCAAGCCCCGTGCGCGCATGTCCGCCGGAGGATATGGCCCATTCGTTCAGAACGCTCTGGTTCCGCCCGATACCAGCGGCACACCAGGGTGTGCCCTCTCCGAACAGCCGGTTTACGGTCTGTACGTAGTAGTCGAAGACGTTGCGGTCCGCGGGCATAGCGTTTTTCACGCCCATGACGAATTGCACGTAAGCCGGGGCGGCCAATTCACCGCGGTCCACCATCTCCTTCGCTTTCAGGATGTGGCTGAGGTCGAAGGCCTCGATTTCGGGCTTGATGTCATATCTGAGCATCTCCGCGGCGAGCCAATCCACCAGATCGGGTGGGTTTTCGTAGACCCGGGTCGGGAAATTGTTCGACCCGACCGAGAGTGATGCCATGTCAGGTTTGAGCGGCAGCATTCCACCCCGGGTCTCGCCTGCACCGGACCGCCCGCCGGTGGAGAACTGGATAATCATCCCAGGACAATGCTCTTCGAGACCTTCCTTCAGGCGGGCGAATTTCTCGGGGTCGGAAGACGGCGTCTCATCCTCATTGCGCACATGCGCATGCACGATGGAGGCCCCGGCCTCGAAGGCCTCCTGCGTGCTCTCGACCTGTTCGGAGATCGAGATCGGCACAGCCGGATTGTCGGATTTTCGCGGCAGCGATCCGGTGATCGCAACGCAGATGATACAGGGAGTGGTCATGGGGCTCTCACGTGGTTCGTTGCCATGGGGTTTCGGGGATATCCATCAGGTCGCGTCCGAAGCAGCGCTGGTAATATTCGGCGAATATCTCGCGTTCGGCCTCATCGCAGCGGTTGAGGAAGCCGACGCGAAAGGCGTGGTCGATATCGCCGAAGCGCTGGACGTTTTGCGCCCAGGACAGAACCGTTCGCGGGCTCATCACCGTCGAGACATCCCCCGCCTGAAAGCCAACGCGGGTCAGTCCCGCCATGCGGATCATCTGCGGCAGGGCCGCGTCCTCCGCCAGCCAGGGGGCTTTGGCCGAGACCATCGCCAACTCATTTTCCGGCGACAGATAGTCGAGCCGGACCGTGACATCCCAGCGATCGAGTTGCGCCTGATTGAGCTGCTGGGTGCCGTGATAGAGGCCGGTGATGTCGCCCAAGCCGATGGTGTTGGCGGTCGCAAATAGCCGGAAAGAGGCATGCGGTGAGAGGACCTTGTTCTGGTCCAGAATGGTCAGACGCCCCTCTGCCTCCAGCACGCGCTGGATAGCAAACATCACATCCGGACGCCCGGCGTCATATTCGTCGAAGACCAGCGCGACGGGGCGCTGGAACGCCCAGGGCAGCATGCCTTCGCGGAATTCCGTCACCTGCTTGCCGTCGCGCAGCACGATGGCGTCTTTGCCGATCAGATCGATGCGAGAAATGTGGCTGTCGAGGTTGATCCGCACACAGGGCCAGTTGAGGCGTGCGGCGATCTGCTCGATATGGCTGGATTTGCCGGTGCCATGCGGGCCCTGCACCAGAACCCGCGCATTGCTGGAGAACCCGGCAAGGATCGCCATGGTTGCGCCGGGGTCGAAGAGATAGCCCTCATCGATGGCCGGAACATGCGGCGTCGGTTCGCCATAGGCGGGGGCCATGCCATCGACATCGATGCCGAAGGTCTCGCGAATGGAGACCTCGCCATCCGGCATGTCGGCGGGCAGATCCGAGGTAGTCATGCGGTGTCGAGCTCATCCGGGGTGGCGATGTAGACCGTATCGCCTTTGACCAGAACCGGCACAGGGTCGAGCCAGCAGCGCTCTGCCGCGCCGGAGACGCCATAGCCGTCTTCGACCCGGAACTCGGCAAAATGCATCGTGCAGCGAATGCGCGTACCGTCATCGTTCATGAACGCACCTTTGCGGTAATTCAGCGGCTGGGAGTAATGCGGGCAGAGGTTGAGATAGCCATAGACCCGATCCCCGCCCTGCCGCACGACGAACATGGAAAACACCGTGGTGCCGCGTCCGAAGACGTACTCCTTGGCCTGACCAAGCTCGATCTCGTCCAGGGGGCCCAGTTCCGTGCCGGGTTTCGGGGCGCGCGGACGGGTGCGCCAGAGCCAGGGATCGGGTTTTGAAATCGCGTCAGCCATGACCGGCCTCCAATTGCGTCAGGCCCCAGGCGAAGGGGTGAATGGACAGGGTGCCATAGACGCCGGCTTGGACGTAGGGGTCGCCATCGACAAAGCGCTTAACGGCGCTCCGGCTTTCCGCTTCGACAATCAGCAGCGTGCCGCACATCTCACCGCCATCATTCAGGAGCGGCCCGCCTACGCGCACTGTCAGCGGGTGATCGTGATCACGCAGCCGGTCGCGATGGGCGGGGCGGTTCTTCGCCCGTGCCTCGGCACTTTCCGGCCCGTCCAATGCGTGAACCACGAAATAGGCCATTAGGAGAGCTTTTTGAGTGTCACGTCAAAATCGGCTTTCCATCCGTCGCCGTCAGGTTCGAACTCCACGATGAGGCTTTCCTTCACGCCGAAGACAGCATCGCTTTCAAGATAGGGATCGCCCTTCACGAAGATATGGGTCACAAGCTGCTCATAACCCGGCGCGTCGACGATGTAATGGATATGGGCCGGACGCATGGCATGCCGTCCCATCGCATCCAGCATGCGCCCGACCGGTCCATCGGTCGGGATCGAATAAGGCAGCGGTTTGACGGTGATGAAATCGTAGCGCCCATCCGCGTCTGAGGTGAACAGGCCGCGCATATTCATATCGGGCTGAACCCCGGGCTGCTGGACGTCATAAAACCCGTCATCATTGGTTTGCCAGACATCGATCTTCGCTCCAGCGATGGGGTTGCCGTTTTCATCGGTCACACGACCCGTGACGGCGCAAGGCGCGCCCTTCCCATCAAGGCAAATCGTATCGCCATTCTCGCGCACAGGCGCTTTGGCCACGTGGAACGGGCCGAGCACTGTGTTCTCCGTGGCACCATCCGGTCGGCGGTGATTGATCGCGTCGACCAGCATGGAGACCCCGAGCGTATCCGACGCCAAGACCCATTCCTGACGTTTGTCATCGCACATCTGACCTGTTGCGGTGAGAAACTGGATGGCTTGCCCCCATTCCTCGACCGTCGGTTCCACCTCTTTGATGAAGCCGTGCAGGTGTTTCACCGCCGCTTGCATCATCTCGCGAAACCGAGGCTCGACATCATCCGCCAGGCGGGACAGCACAGCGGCTTCAGATCCATCTTCTGTGAAGTAAGACATGGGTTCAGTCCTTCTCTGTGATGAGGCGGCGTCCGACGGGGAAGAGGTTGATATCCCATTTGTCCGAGATCAGACCCCAGATGCCGCGCGGGGCGAAGAGCATGGTGGCCACAGCAATTCCGCCGAGCACGATCAGATACCAACTGCCCCAATCGGCAGCGATTTCGCGCAAAAGGAAGAAGACGATCACGCCGATGATCGGGCCCTCGATGGAGCCGATCCCGCCGATGACGACGATGAAAATCACAAGCGCGGTCCAGTCTTGCACCGAGAAGGCGGCATCTGGCGAAATCCGCAGCTTCTGCAAAAAGATGAGCGCGCCGACGAGACCGGTCATGCCCGCAGCGGCGACATAAACGAGAAACTTGGTGACATAGGTTTCGACACCAAGGCTCTCAGAAGCCGTCTCGCTGTCGCGGATCGCGGTCATCGCCAGACCCCAGCGGGAGCGCAGAAGCAGGAACACCATCAGAATGGAGCCAAGCGCAATGGCCAGCGCGATCCAGTAGACAAGGTGTTCGCGCCCCGACCGGCTTTCAGCGATGCTCCGGACAATGGAGGCGGGCAGCGACATGCCCGACCCTCCGCCAAGCGCGCTCACCTGCGCGAACCCGAGGCGGAACACTTCTGCGATGACCCAGGTTCCGATGGCAAAATAGGCACCGGTCAGCCGGAAGGCGACGAAGGCCGTCGGGATGGCCACAAGCGCCGTGATCACGCCGGCCAGCACCAGTGCCAGGATCGGGTTCACCCCGCCAAACGCGGCAAGCGCAAAGAGCATGTAGCCGCCAAGCCCGACAAAGGCCTGCTGCCCGACGGACACGAGACCGCCATAGCCCGCCAGCAGGCTCCACATCTGCGCAAGCGCCAGGTAATAGAAGATCTCCACCATCATGCGCAGATCGCCGCGGCTGGCCCAATAGGGCGCCAGCGCCAGACCGATGACGATGAGAACACCGACCGTCATCGCGACGCGCGAGGCTTTGGTCGATCTCTGAACCGTGTAGGACATGCTCATCTGCGTCATCCTTTCATCTTGGGAAAGAGGCCCTGTGGTTTGACCACGAGGACGATGAGGAAGGCGATGTGACCGGCCAGGATTTGCAGACCCGGATCGATCTGCGCGCCGATGGTCTGGGCAACGCCAAGGATGATCCCGCCCGCAAGCGTACCCCAGAGATTGCCAAGCCCGCCGATGATCACCGCCTCAAAGGCGAAAAGCAGGCGCGCGGGGCCGACCGAGGGGTCGAAATTCGTGCGCATCGCGAGATAGACGCCTGCGATCCCGACCACGGCACTGGCAATCGCGGTGGCGTAACCGAAGATCTTCGCGTTGTCGGCCCCCATCAGGCGCACGGTGTCTTGGTCGTCGGATGTGGCCCTCAGCACGCGGCCCAGCGAGGTTCTGTAGAAAAACGCCTGCAAGCCGCCGATCACACCGAGCGCTGAGAGGAAGATTAGAAGCGGCATGAGCCCAATATTCAGCCCCTCGGCGATCTGGATGGAGGCCGTCTCCAACGCGCCCGCTTGCAGCTTTTGGCTATCCGCGCTGAAAACCTCCAGAAGCACGTTTTGGATGATGATCGAAAACCCGAAGGTGACCAGAAGCGGCGGCAGGATGTCATCGCCCAGCGTTCGGTTCAGCAAAATTCGCTGACCGAAATACCCCATCAACGCCAGGCCCGGGACGACCACGATCATCGACAGAAGCGGGTGAACGCCGGTGAAGGTCACCGCCAGAAGCGCGCCATAGGCCGCCATCACGATGAAATCACCATGGGCGATGTTCACGAACCGCATGACCCCGAACATCAGGCTGAGGCCCGCCGCGAAAAGCGCGTAAAGCCCGCCCAGCAGGATGCCCTGCACGATTGCGTTGATCCAATCCATTACTGCGCCCCTTCCGCTTCGAGCCCAAAATAGGCCGCTGAAATCTCATCTTTGGTGAGGGTGGTCGGCGTGCCGGTGAGCGACACGCGGCCCTCCTGAAAGCAGTAGACCCGGTCGGCGACGGCGAGCGCCTGATTGATGTCCTGTTCGACAACGATCATCGTGGCGCCGGTCGCTTTGATCTTCGGCACCGCCTCGTAAATGTCCTTGATGATGATCGGCGCGAGGCCGAGGCTGATCTCATCGCAGAGCAGCAGTTTCGGGTTCGACATCAGCCCACGCCCGATCGCGACCATCTGCTGCTGCCCGCCGCTGAGCTCCGTGCCGCCATGGTGGCGGCGCTCTTTGAGGATCGGGAACAGGTCATAAATCGTCTCCAGCGTCCAGTCGGAGCCGGACCGCCCATAGGCGCCGATCATCAGGTTTTCCTCGACAGTAAGGGACGGGAACAGCTTGCGTCCTTCCGGCACCATGGCGAGCCCCTGTTTCACAAGGCTGTGGGCCGTCGCTCCACCAACGGGTTTGCCGAGGAACTGGATGTCCTGGCCTTGGGTTTTCAGCATACCGGTGATCGAGCGCAGGAAGGTCGATTTGCCTGCGCCGTTGGAGCCGATAATAGCGATGGTCTCGCCCTCATGGATCTCAAAATCGATCCCGAAAAGCGCCTGGAAATCGCCGTAGAAGGCCTCAAGGCCCTTGGTTTGAAGAATGGGTTCAGGCATCGGCTTCGATCCCCATGTAAATCTGTTTGATCTCAGGTGAGTTCATCACTTCATGCGGATCGCCATCGGCGATCTTCGCCCCGAAATTGATGACGATCAGCCGCTCAACCACCGCCAGAAGCGCATGCACAATATGTTCGATCCAGATGATCGAAACGCCGGAGGCATGGATGTCCTTGATGGTGGCGACCAGCGAGTGGCATTCCTGTTCGGTCAACCCGCCCGCGATCTCATCAAGCAGCAGAAGTTTGGGATTGGTGGCGAGTGCGCGGGCCATCTCCAGCCGCTTGCGCTCCAGCAGGCTCAGGCTCCCGGCGCGATTGTTGGCTTTCGGCAGAAGCCCCGTCTTATCAAGGACTTCGACGCAGCGGTCATAGCTTTCCTTCTCCGGCACGCTATCGCCGAACGCCCCACCCACAAGCAGGTTTTCGAAGACCGTCATGCCGGCGAAAGGATGCGGGATCTGATAGGACCGCCCGATCCCCATACGGCAGCGTTTCGCGGCACTCAGGCCCGTCACATCGCCGCCGTCATAGCGGATCTCGCCCTTATCGGCCTTCACACCACCGGCGATCAGGTTGAACATGGTGCTCTTGCCCGCGCCGTTCGGCCCGATCACACCAAGCGCCTCGCCTTGTTTGAGCGAAAAGCTGAGATCGTCGGTCACGGTCAGCGATCCGTAACTTTTTGACACTCCGCTTAAGGTCAGCATGTCTTGCATCTTGTCCCTCCTGCCAGTGATTGGACCCCGCTTGGGGCGCGGGGCCCGATCTGATCTTTAGGAAATGGCTTCCATGTCGCCGCCCAGCGGCACATCAGGCGCATCGCCATTCGCGGTGACGACCATGTCGTATTTGAAGTCACCGCCGAGCCGCCATTGACCGCCCACGAGCGGGGTTTTGGAGACATTTGGCACGGGTCCGTTCTGGAAGTTCACCGGTCCGACAACGGTGTTCATGTCGGTCTCGGCCAGCGCGTCACGCACGCGGTCATAGTCGGTCGGATCGCCGGAGCGCTTCAGCGCGTCCGCCGCCACTTCAAACAATGCGTGGGCAAAGCCGATGGGTTGGGTCCATTGCCGCCCGGTCGCCTCGGTGTAGCCATCGGCCACGTCTTTCGCGCTTTGGCCCGAGATCGAGGAGCTGAACGGGTGTGTGGGCGTCCACCAGACCTCGGAGCTGAGATTCTGCCCGGCATCACCAAGCGCTTCGACGGTCACCGGGAACAAGAGCGCCTTGCCCATGCTGGCCACTTTTGGCGCGTAGCCCTGTTGCTTAGCCTGGGTCCAGAAGGTGGTGAAATCGGGCGGGATCATCACGCCGGTGACGATCTCGGAACTGGCGTTCTTGAAGGCCGAAATCTGGGCCGAGAAATCGTCACTGAGGTTCTGATAGCGGCCGGGATCGGTCAGCTCAAACCCCTGCGCGGCAAGCGGTTTCGGGAAGCCGAGTTCGGGGTCGCCCCAGGCATTGCCGTCGCCATCATTGGGGAACAGGCCGCCGACGGATTTGTTGGTGTCGACCTTGCCCCACATCTCGGTGAAGACAGAGATGACATCCTCAAGGCCCCAGAAGAAATGGTAAGTATATTCAAACCCTTCCGCGGGATTGCCGCCGCGGGTGAAGAACCAGGGCTGCCACGGCGCGACGGTAGAGATGCAGGGCACGCCGTTGATCTCGCATTGGTCGGAGACCGGGTTCGTGGTCTCCGGCGTGGAGGAGACGACCATGAGGTTCACCTCGTCATCGAGGATCAGTTCCGCCGCCACATCCGCTGCCCGGTTGGGGTTGGACTGGCTGTCCTTCACGATCACCTCGACCCCATAGGTGGAGCCGTCAATCTCGATACCGTCGGCAAAGGCCGCGTTGATGCCTTCCAGGATGTAGTCATCGCTTTCGGCGAACCCGGCCAGCGGGCCGGTTTTCGGGCTGACAAAGCCGATCTTGATCATGCCGTCCTGCGCGTGGGCCATGCGCGTGAAGCTGAGCGTCGAGACCACGGCAGCGCCTGCAACACCGGACTGGATCAGGCCGCGGCGAGTGATGGTGGTTGAGCGTTTCATACTGGTGTCCTCCCTTAAGAAACGGTTGGGCGACGGCCTTCAAACGCCGCCTGAAGCATCTCGCGCACGCCGTCTTTCGTGACGGGGCGCGGGTTGTAATAGGGGTTTTGCACGGCCAGCTCGGAGGCCTTGTCGAGATCGGCTTCGCTGAGGCCCATCTCTTTGAGCGATGTCACCTGACCGACCGATTGCAGCAGGTCATAGAGGCCACCGGCCGCATCGTCCGTGCCAAGCGCGCGGGCAATCGCCGCCATCGCTTCGGGGGCGTCATCGCGGTTATACGCCGTCGAATAGGCGATCATCAGGCTGTGCACATTGGCGTGGTTGAGATCGAAGGTGCCGCCCAGCGTGTGGCAAATCTTGTGATGGATCGCCATGCCGACAGAGCCAAGGCAGGCCCCTGCGAGCCACGCGCCATAAAGCGCCTTCTCGCGGGCTTCCATATCGGAGCCATCCTTCATCAGCGGCGGAAGCGCTTCACCAAGCGCCTTGATGCTGGCCTCCGCCATCATCGAGATGATCGGATTGCGATCCTCGGCATAAAGCGCCTCGACCGCATGGGCGATGGCATTCATACCCGAGGGCCCGGAGATGAAATCAGGCAGCGTTTTGGTCAGCTCCGGGTCGTAGATCACCGTCTCCGGCAGGACCTTCTCGGAGCGCAGCGTCGTCTTCAGACCCTTCTCGGTCTGCCCGAGGATCGGGGTCATCTCGCTGCCCGCATAGGTCGTGGGCACGACGACTTGCGGCAGATCGGTGCGGTAGGCGATGGCCTTGCCCAACCCGATGGTCGAGCCGCCACCCACAGCCAGAATGCCGTCACAATCCATCTGCCGCATCTGCAGCATCGCGCTTTCTGTCACATCGACGGGCGTGTGCATGACCGCGCCCGGATAAACAGCGCCCAAGCGGTCTTCGATCATCGCGGCGAACTGCGCCCCGGTCGAGGATTGGTCCGCCGTCGAGAGCACAAGCGCGCGCTTGATCCCCAGACGCGCCAACTCGTCCTTGACCGTCTCGCGCGTGCCGGATCCGAAGATCACCCGCGCCGGGAGAGCGTTGTAGACGAACTCCATCACCGGGCGTCCTTCTCCGTCTTCAGCGCCGCAAGCACTTTGTCGAGGCGCGAGCAGGTGCCGAGTTTCGCTTTCGGGCATTTGCCGCAACATGCTGTCTCTGATTTGGCCATGACGGGCTCCTTTCGCTCAGCGCTCGTAGTGAGGGGGGATTTGGGCATCGACATTGACCCAGACGGATTTGGCCTGGGTGTATTCGTTCATCACCTCAAACCCCATTTCGCGCCCGTAGCCGCTTTCGCCAACGCCACCGAAGGGGGAGGCGGGATGCACAACCTTGTAGGAATTGATCCAGACCATCCCGGCCTTGATCTCGCGCGCAAACCTGTGGGCGCGGCTGAGGTTCTGGGTCCAGAGACCCGAACCCAGCCCGTAGATCACGCCATTGGCCATCTGCAGCGCTTCTTCATCGTCAGAGAAGGTCGAGATCGTCACGAAGGGGCCGAACACTTCTTCCTGACACACCCGGCTGCTCATGTCGGCCCGCACGATGGTGGGTTCCACGAAACAGCCATTGGCCAGCTCGGGATCATCGGGGGCCTTGCCGCCGCAGATGATCTCCCCGCCCTCCTGTTCCGCGATCTTGGCGTATTCGAGCACTTTCTCCTGGTGCATCTTGGAGGTGAGCGGCCCCATTTCCGTATTGGAATCCATCGGGTTGCCAAGCCGGATCGACTTGGCGAGGGCGGCGAATTTCTCGGTGAATTCGTCTGCCACCTTCTCATGCACGATGAGGCGGCTACCGGCGATGCAGGCCTGGCCCTGATTGTGGAAAATCGCCCAGGCCGAACCACCGATGGCGGCGGGAAGGATCGCATCGTCAAAGACGATGTTCGGACCCTTGCCGCCCAGTTCCAACTGCACCTTTTTCAGATTGCCTGCCGAGGCTTCGACGATACGACGACCGGTGGCGGTCGATCCGGTAAAGGCGATCTTCTTGATATCCGGGTGGGAGGAGAGCCGCGCGCCAGCGGTGTGGCCATAGCCCGGCACCACGTTGACGACGCCATCAGGGATACCGACTTCCTTCATCAGTGCGGCAATACGCAGCGTGGAGAGCGGTGTGATCTCCGCCGGTTTGATGACGATGGCGTTCCCTGCAGCGAGCGCGGGCGCCATCTTCCAGCTTGTGAACATCAGCGGGAAGTTCCAGGGCACGATCTGCCCGACGACGCCTAATGCTTCGCGCTGCACATAGTTAATGAAGCCGGGATAGACCGGTGGCAGCGAGCCTTCGACCTTGTCGGCCATGCCACCGAAATAACGGAAGCACCGTGCCGTGCGCGGCACGTCGAGCTTGCGCGCATCGCGGACGGGGTGTCCTGTGTCGAGCGCCTCAAGTTTGATCAGTTCTTCGGCATTCGCCTCAATCGCGTCGGCCAGTTTCAGAAGCAATTGCCCACGATCAGCGGCATCCATCCGCGCCCAGGCCGGTTGCGCCGCTTTGGCCGCTTCAACCGCTCGGTCCACGTCCTCCTCGCGCGCCTCGGCAATGTCGCAAATCTTCTTGCCATTGAAGGGGTTGAGTACCTCGATTGTGCCACCCGCCGCGGCATCGACAAATTCTCCATTGATGAAAAGCTGCGTGTTGATCGGTGCCGTCAGCCCGGCAATTTCAATTTCCGAATGAACTGTCATTGGGCACATCTCCTCTGTTCGCAGACGAGCGCCTGCGCGACTTATGCTTGCGTTCTTGAATGTCGTCCGGGCGGAGGGTTCCGCCCGGAGGCAGCCTTTCGTTTAGAAGTTCACCGCGACATTGGGCGCCTTACCGTCGCGGATCAGCTCCGGAATTTTCGGCGAGCCGTTTTCCCAGACCAGCAGCATGGAGCGTTTTGGCGAGAACCCCTGGTGCCGGATATTCGCCGGCATGCAGGCCACATCGCCCGCTTTCATGTGCACGACCGCTTTGGGACGCCCGGTCTCCCCATCTTTGATGTTCCAGGTGATCTGGTCGGAGAGCTGGATGAACCACTCGCAGCGGTCATTCCCATGCTCAACGGGCAGGATGTATTCCTCAGACGTTGGGCAGAACAGGCTGTCCTTGACGACAGAGCAGACCGAGGGGTTCCAGGTCACATCCGAGCGGGACAGGTAGCCAAACAGGTTGAACGCCTGCACTTCGTGCTCATAGCCCGGTTCGGCATGCACTTCCGGCTGATCCTGATCCACGTCATCGAACATGACATTCACCGGATAGCCATTCTCATCGGTGCGCACTGGCGTATCTCCGGGCAGACCCACCATGCGGCGGGCGGTGACGCGCTGGCGGCTGACCGCGTCGTCATTGTCGCCATTCTTGGTCCCCCAGGGCGTGCCCGTTTCACGCGGCGCGGCGAAGGGATCAAAACCCTCAATCGTCCAATCCGAGATCATGCCCTTGAAGATGTCCATCAACTCGTCGGACTTGAACCGCTCGACGTAATCCTGACCTTCGGCGGCATAGGCCTCGTTCAGCGCGCCATAGAACATGTCCACTTCGCCATAGTAATTGGTCGTGCCGAACACCTGGTCGAAATTCACGGTGCCATAGAAGAAGCCCCAGGCCACATCGCGCATCAAAGCGCGCAGGAACACATCGACAGACATCGTATGCGTGCCCTTAGGCGTTTCGATATAGGCAAAATATTCGTCGCGGCGGAATTTGAACTTGCCTGCCTCGAAGGACTTGTAGCCCGTCACGTTGTCGGCCGGGTTCGTCACGAAATGCGCCTCCAGCGGCAGGCCGCGGGGGTTGCTGATTTCGCCATTCTCGGCTGTTTCTTTCATCGCCATCTCTAAATCTCCTCGTCCGCGGTTATTGCTTGCAGAATTGTGCCCATTTGTGCTGGGTCACAGGTCCATCGATTGTCTGGATCATCACGGTCGCCGCTTTGTTGGCAACGAAACGGTAGGCGGAGCCCACAGGCAGCATCGCCATATGGCCGCGGCTCAGTTTGACATACCCCATCTTCTCGCCGACCGGATCACCGTCGATCAGATGCGCGCCTTCACTTTCGGGGTCCACCACGGCATCGGGGTCATCCAGCTTCACGAACTCGACGGTGACCGGATAGTCCATGGCGACGGCAAACTCGTCGTGCGCGGCGGTGTACCAGGGCGAAGTGCCCTCAGCCCGCATGCTCTCGATGGCGTATTCGAAGTTCTTCGCTACGGCGACGCGTTCATTCGCGCCCGACTTGGCCGCAACCTCATACATGTTCGAGAACACGTAATTCTTCGGGTTGTCCTGGCTGATGACGGTGATGCCACCGCTGTCATACTCGTCAATCTGCGCAAAATCTGTGGTATACTGGCTCATATTTATTCCTCCTATCGATGCGGGGCTCGGATTTTTGTTCGTATTCCGAACGTGTGTTCATATTGCGAACCTGACTGACTGCGTTATGATGCGTCAACAGATGACAGCCAAATAAGTTCGGAATGCGGTCATTTGTGCGGAATGCGAACAAAATTGACGGTGGGAAGAGAGCAAAGGAACGAAAATGGGTGTTGTAGAGCGCATTGATCCTTCGAATCGCGACTTCGTGGGCTCCTTGGAAAAAGGGTTGCGGGTCATTCGCACGTTCAATTCTGGCGAAGAGAAAATGACCCTGTCGGATGTGGCGAAGGCCTCTGACCTGCCCAGAGCCGGGGCAAGGCGGCTTCTTTTGACGCTGAACGCGCTTGGATATGTTTCAACCGACGGCAAGTATTTTGAGCTTGCACCCAAGGTCCTCGAACTCGGCTTCTCTTACCTGGCCTCTCAGAACTGGCTGTCTGTCGCCTCGCCAATCCTCGAAAAACTCCGGGATGAACTGGACGAAGCGGTGTCGATCACGACGCTGGAAGGCACCGAGGTAGTCTATGTGGCGCGCTTCCCGGTGGATCGCGTGATGACCATGGCGATGGATATCGGATCGCGCAAACCGGCTTACTGCACCGCCATGGGGCGCGTGCTGCTTAGCACTTTGCCCGAAACAAAGATGCGCGAAATTCTGAACGAGTCCGAGATGACCGCCCTGACAAGCCGCACCCTCCACGATGTCAACGCGGTCGCGCAGGAGATCAAACATGTACGCGAGAAAGGCTATTGCCTGATTGATCGCGAGCTTGAGGACAGCCTGGTCGCCCTGTCGGTGCCGCTGACCAACTACCATGGCGAAACGCTCGCGGCGGTGAATGTCTGCGGGCATCCCAGCAACCTCTCGCTGGATGATTTGGAAACCCGGTGCCTGCCAGCCTTGCAATGCGCCACGAAAGAGATCGCCTCGATCCTCGTCTGACCCATGCCCTCTGACATTCGCAGCACGGCCCAGAAGAAAGATGACAAGGGCCGGGTGCGTCACGGCGGCGAGTGGCTGGCGATCTGGTCCGATCCCGACAGTCTGAAAAGCGATGCGGAGCGGCGCGAAGAGGCCGCGGTTGATCGGGATATCCAGGCGCGACAGACCGCTTTGGCCGCCTCCGCACGATCCATGTCCGGTCAGGCCGATCTTGAGGTCCGCTTTGGCGATGGTGCGGGGGAGGCCGCGATTTCCTTGCCGATGCTGGATCGGGACGGTGCCGATCGGAGTGCAATACGCGGCAATGCCGACGCGCAAGCGATGTTCATCCGCTTCCACGACCCTGAGATACATAGCTCCCACCGCCCAGACGGACCGGTTGCCGGGCGGTTGTTTGATCTGATCGAACGCGCCCGCTGCCATGGGCTCGGCGCCGCGCGGTTCGCCGGGGTCGAGGCCAATCTGATCGCCTTTCAGATCGCCGATCTCGAGCGCCGAGACCTGATGAACGCGCATCTTGCCAGCCTCGTGCCCATCGGCGAGGCGCTTCGCATGGTGTTCCGGGATGTCTTTGCCGGACGGGTCGAGGCCTCCATTCAAACCGCCGGGCTGCGCAATTGGGATCGCTGGTTGCGTGACCGATATTCCGAACACCTCTCGCGGCTGGTCTCCGTCCGAGCCGATCAGGCGGAGTTCGCCTCTCGCGCAAACGCGTTCCTCGCCGCCCTTCTCGCGGAACTGCCGACAGGGGGCGAGATCGACCGTCTTCTGTCACCCACGGCCCCCGACGCCGATCATCAGGATGGCGACGGGCATTTGCGAGAAACCGATGAGGCCAGTCTCGCCGACCTTTGGGAGCCCGGCGATGCCAATATGCCGGAAGATGCGCCCGACACAGTTGCGGCACCGTCCCGCGCCCCAGCACCGCCTACGCCCTACGCCGTCTTCACGTCTCGCCACGACAGGATCGTGGACGCCGCCGATCTTGCGGATCGGGCCACATTGAACAAAGCCCGCAGGGCGCTCGACGAGAAGCAGGCCGATCTCAGGCGCGATATCGCCCGTCTCTCCCTGCGCTTGCAACGCACTTTGATGGCGCGGCAGATGCGCCGCTGGGAGTTCGATCAGGATGAAGGGCTGATCGATGCATCGCGCCTCGACCGGGTGATCGTGAAGCCGGGCTTCACAAGCTGCTACAAGCAGGAGTCCGACAGCCCGTTTCTGGACACCGTCGTCACGCTCCTGATCGACAATTCGGGATCGATGCGCGGCAAACCGATTGAAACGGCCTGCGTGGTGGCGGATGTATTGGCCGCTGCATTGGAACGCTGTTCCATCGCAACCGAAGTTCTGGGCTTTACTACCCGTAACTGGAAAGGCGGGCAGGCATTCAAGGACTGGGTCGCCGTCGGTCGGCCCGAAAATCCGGGCCGCCTGAATGATCTTTTGCACATCGTCTACAAGGACGCGCAAACCCCTTTGCGCCGCGCCCGCGACTCTCTCTGCGCCATGCTGACACCAGGCGTTCTGAAGGAAAACATCGACGGCGAGGCACTCCACTGGGCAGCGTCCCGACTTTTGTCCCGCCCCGAGCAGCGCCGCATCCTGATCGTCATCTCAGACGGTGCGCCGGTCGATCAGGCAACGCTCAATGAGAACGCCGATCAGACGCTTCTGTTCCGGCACCTGCAGGACATCATCCGGTGGATCGATCAGGAGACCAATATCGAACTTTCCGCCATCGGGATCCGCCACGATCTAAGCGACCTCTATCACCGCGCGGCCAAGATCAACGACACCAAGGAGCTCGGCACGGTTCTGATCCATGCCTTGGACGCGATGCTGCAAGGGCGCTCTTGAGTTCTTTTGGTGCGTTAAAAAAACGCCAAAGCTTTTGAGCCTCACACCTCCCGTCCCGAAAACTGTGGCCGGTCTCTCAAGACAGCGACGGTCAAGGTTCATCGACTACCCGTTAGGTCGCAGGTGGCCACACCAAACTTCACGGTTGTGGCTTTCACCAAGTAACCATATGGTTACGAAAACATGGCGGCATTTGACTATATCATCGTTGGCGGGGGGTCGGCAGGCTGCGTTCTGGCGGCGCGGCTGAGCGAGGATCCTAGCGCGCGCGTGATGCTGCTGGAAGCAGGCGGGCGCGACCGAAACCCGCTTTATCACATGCCCGCGGGCTTTGCGAAAATGACCAAGGGGATCGGCTCCTGGGGGTGGTCGACTGTGCCGCAGCGGGCGTTGGGTGGCCGGTCGCTTTGGTACACGCAAGCGAAGGTTATCGGCGGCGGGTCATCGATCAATGCGCAGATTTACACGCGCGGAAACCGCCGGGATTATGATCTCTGGGCGGGTGAATTCGGATGCGACGGGTGGGGCTACGCAGATGTGCTGCCCTATTTCAAGCGCGCTGAGGGCAATGAGCGGCTCGAAGATGCGTTTCATGGTGCCGACGGTCCGCTCGGCGTCGCCGATCCGCGTGGCGCTTTGCCAGTCTGCGCGGCGTTTCTCAAGGCGGCGCAGGACTGGGGGATGCCGCATAACCCTGATTTCAATGGGGAAAATCAGGAGGGGTGCGGGTTCTATCAACTGACGCAGCGCCATGTGCGGCGCTCTTCCACGGCGCAAGCCTATCTGAAACCTGCTGAGCGACGCCCCAATCTGACGGTGCGCACCGGCATTGATGTCGAACGTGTCGTGATCGACGGCGGGCGGGCGATCGGCGTCGATATCCTTGCGGACGGAAAACGAGAGACCCTGCGGGCGGAGGGCGAGGTGGTGCTGAGCGCGGGGGCCATCGGGTCGCCCCGCCTGCTGATGCTCTCCGGGATTGGACCGGCGAATCATCTGAGCGCACTTGGCATCGATGTCACGCATCACCTGCCGGGCGTTGGCGAGAACCTGCAGGATCACCTCGATCTCTGCACGATCTGGGAATGCACCGGGCGGCACAGCTATGATGGTGTGGATCGTTGGGACCGGTCGCTGCTCGCCGGTCTGCAATATCTCCTGACCAGAACCGGTCCGGTGACCGCCTCGCTCTTTGAAACCGGCGGGTTCTGGTATGCCGACCCTGACGCCGCCTCGCCTGACATTCAGTTCCATCTGGGTCAGGGGTCGGGCATCGAGAAGGGGATTGCCAGGATCGATGGCTGCGGTGTCACACTGAACAGCGCGTATCTGCGACCGCGGTCGCGCGGGACCGTGCGGTTGGCGTCCGGTGATCCGAAGGCTGCTCCGCTGATTGATCCGAACTACTGGGGTGATCCGCATGATCGGAAGATGTCCCTGCGAGGGCTGGAGATGGCGCGCGAGATCATGGGGCAGGCGGCCTTGGCTCCGTATCTGCGCAAGGAAGTGTTGCCGGGACCGGATGTGACGGGAGAGGCATTGCTGGACTACGCCGCCCGGATGGCAAAAACCGATCATCACCCGGTCGGCACATGCCGCATGGGGGAGGATGTGGATGCCGTGGTAGCGCCGGATTTGCGGCTCCGCGGGATCGACGGATTGCGCATCTGTGATGCCTCGATCATGCCGACCATTCCCTCATCAAACACCAATGCGCCGACAATCATGATCGCCGAGAAGGGATCGGATTTGATCCATGGGGTGGCGGGGTTTGCGGCAGAAAAAATGCCCACGAAAATGGCGAATGTCTAAAACATGGGCGGCTAAGTTAATGAAAATTAACCAAATTTTCGGCGATTGTTAGCGCTAAACTTAATTCTGGTCGATGCGTTTCACTGGTT
The DNA here is from genome assembly GCA_028284705.1 of Paracoccaceae bacterium. Classification (GTDB taxonomy): domain Bacteria; phylum Pseudomonadota; class Alphaproteobacteria; order Rhodobacterales; family Rhodobacteraceae; genus Litoreibacter. Next base: position 17,298 of record JANQRE010000034.1, read on the forward strand.
GCGAAAGAGGGTTCCGCTGCTATCCTTCCTGCCGGTGCTGCGTGATCGAATCCGGCATTTGCTTGACATCGATGCCATGACAGACAACAACGTCACGCAAGTAACCACTTGGTGCGATATGGGAGGAAATAATGTCTGCACTCAAAACCATACTAAAGGCCACTGCGGCCACAGTGATCGTGAGCGCCTCGGCAGCGTATGCCGAAGACGTTGAGGTTCTCCACTGGTGGACCTCGGGCGGTGAAGCCGCTGCGCTGAACGTTCTGAAACAGGATCTCGAAGGCCAGGGCATCGGCTGGCAAGACATGCCGGTCGCCGGTGGCGGTGGCGAGCAAGCAATGACCGTCCTGCGCGCCCGCGTCACCGCCGGCAACGCCCCAACCGCCGTGCAGATGCTCGGCTTCGACATTCTGGACTGGGGCAACGAGGGTGCTCTGGCCGATTTGAACGCCGTTGCAGCTGATCAAGGCTGGGATGCCGTGGTGCCTGACGCCTTGAAATCATTCGCAAAAGTTGATGGCAAGTGGGTCTCCGCACCCGTGAACGTGCATTCGACCAACTGGGTCTGGGCGAACAAATCCGTGCTCGATGCGAACGGCATTGCCCCGCCGCAAACCTGGGAAGAGTTTGAAGCGGCGCTCGCCACTTTGAAGGAAGCCGGCGTCACGCCGATCGCCCATGGCGGTCAGGCCTGGCAGGACGCGACCGTGTTTGACGCGGTGGCCATGTCCGCTGGTGGTCCGGACTTTTACAAGTCGGCCTTCATTGATCTGGATGCCGAGGCGCTCGGCAGCGACACAATGGTCGAAGCCTTCCGCCGCATGGAGGTGATCCGCGCCAATGTCGACGAGAACTTCTCGGGCCGTGACTGGAACCTCGCCACGGCGATGGTGATCAATGGCGAAGCGGGCTTCCAGATGATGGGCGACTGGGCGAAGGGCGAATTCCTGAACGCCGGCAAAGTGCCGGGTGAGGACTTCCTCTGCTTCCGCTTCCCGGGCACGCAATCTCAGGTGACCTTCAACGCCGACCAGTTTGCGATGTTTGACCAGGGTGGTGTTGTGTCCGACCAGCAGGCGGCCCTGGCCTCCGCCATCCTGTCGCCGAGCTTCCAGTCCGCGTTCAACGTGGTGAAGGGTTCGGTTCCGGCACGCACGGATGTGTCCGACGAGGCGTTTGATGCCTGCGGCAAGCAGGGCATGAAAGATCTCGCGGCTGCTGCGTCTTCCGGGAACCTGTTCGGTTCCATGGCGCATGGCCATGCGAACCCGGCTGCCGTGAAAAACGCGATGTATGACGTGATCACCGCCCATTTCAACGGTGAATATGACGCAGCAACGGCGGCTGAAGAGCTGGCCACGGCTGTCGAAATCGCGCAATAAAATCAACGGCCTGATCCGGAATGCCCGGGTCAGGCCAATTCACGGACAGTGAGGGGGGACACCGGTATGGCTGAGGCCGCAACCGACGTGGATATGCGCACCCGACTGCAGGAATGGTTGCCGCGATTGGTGCTGTCGCCCTCGCTCGCGCTGGTTCTGTTCTTCGTTTACGGGTTCATCCTGTTCACGATCTATCTCTCCTTCACGGACAGCCGCATCCTGCCCTCCTTCGGTATGGTCGGCTGGGAGAATTACTCGAAACTCTTCCGCCTGCGCCATTGGGAGATCGCGGTCACCAATCTGGCGATTTTTGCAACGCTCTATATCGTCATTTGCTCACTGATCGGGCTGTTGCTCGCGATCCTGTTGGACCAGAAAATCCGCGGTGAGGGGTTCATCCGTCCGATCTTCCTCTACCCGATGGCCTTGTCCTTTATCGTCACTGGTACCGCGTGGAAATGGATGCTGGACCCCGGGATCGGGCTTGAGAACACCATGCATCTTTGGGGTTGGGAGAGCTTCGCCTTCGACTGGATCAAGAACCGTGACTTCGCGATTTACACGGTCGTGTTGGCCGCGGTCTGGCAGTCTTCGGGTTTCACCATGGCGATGTTTCTCGCCGGGCTCAGAGGCATTGATAACGAGATTCTGAAAGCCGCGCAGATGGATGGCGCCTCGACTTGGCAACTCTATCGCCGGATCATCATCCCGCAGCTTCGGCCCGCGTTTTTGTCGGCCTTCGTGATCCTCAGCCACCTTGCAATTAAGTCCTATGACCTTGTGATTGCGTTGACGGGCGGGGGCCCGGGCAGGGCCACGGAACTGCCCGCGACCTTCATGTATTCCTACACATTCAGCCGAAACCAGATGGGGATCGGTGCCTCGAGTGCCGTCATCATGTTGATGACGATCGCCGCGATCATGGTGCCGTATCTCTATGCGGAACTGAAGGAGAGGAAGTGATGTCGATAGCCTCTTCCGAAAACGCTGTGAGCACGAACCGCGTGGCAAGGACGTTCGTATATCTGGTGCTGCTGCTCTTCGCGCTGTTCTACCTGCTGCCGCTCTTCATCATGCTGGTGAATTCGGTGAAACCGCTGTCGGAAATCACCGGCGGTAACATGATTGCCATGCCGGAGGTCTGGACGCTGGACCCCTGGCGGGCAGCCTGGTCCTCGGCCCAGATCGGGGTCGAGCCGACGGGGCTCAGGCCCTATTTCATCAACTCGATCATCATGGCAGTGCCCGCCGTTGTCCTGTCAACGATCTTCGGCGCGTTGAACGGCTATGTGCTGACGAAATGGCAGTTCCGCGGGCACAATATCGTCTTCGGGCTGTTGCTCTTTTCCTGCTTCATCCCGTTCCAGATCGTGCTGATCCCAATGGCGCAGAGCCTTGGTGTGTTGGGCCTCGCTGGCTCGACGCCCGGATTGATACTTGTGCATTTCGTCTATGGGATCGGCTTCACGACGCTGTATTTCCGCAACTATTACGCGGCGTTCCCGACCGAGCTGGTGCGCGCGGCACAGATCGATGGGGCCGGGTTCTTCCGCATCTTCTGGCGCATCCTCCTGCCGTCTTCCGGGCCGATCATCGCGGTGAGTTTCATCTGGCAGTTCACCAATATCTGGAACGACTTCCTGTTCGGCGCCTCATTCGCGGATGCCGACAGCCAACCGATGACGGTGGCGCTGAACAACCTCGTCTCCAGCTCGACCGGCGTGAAGGAATACAACGTACATTTCGCAGGCGCGATCATGGCGGCGCTGCCGACACTGCTCGTCTATATCGTGGCCGGGCGCTACTTCGTGCGCGGCCTCATGGCCGGGTCAGTGAAAGGGTGAGGCATGGTTTTGAATGACAAAATGAAAGGCGCCGGTGGCGCGTTTCAAATGCCGAACGCGCGGGGCAACCGCACCGCGCCGGTCAATCCGGAGGGTTGAAGAATGGGCTTTCTCTCAATCGACAATGTGACCAAGTCTTACGGGGCGACGGAGGTCTTGCACCGCGTCGATATCGACGTTGAGGAGGGCGAGTTTTTGGTACTGGTCGGCCCGTCGGGCTGCGGCAAATCCACGCTTCTGAACATGATTGCGGGGCTGGAGGGGATCACCTCCGGCACCATTGCGATCAATGAAAAACCGATGAACGGGGTGCATCCCTCGAAGCGCAATATCGCGATGGTGTTCCAGTCCTATGCGCTCTACCCGAACATGACGGTGGCGCAGAATATCACCTTCGGGCTGGAGATGCATGGCACGCCGAAACCCGAGCGTGACGAAGCGCTGGCGAAGGTAGCGGAGCTCTTGCAGATCACACCGCTTCTGTCGCGCAAACCCGGGCAGTTGTCAGGTGGTCAGCGCCAGAGGGTGGCGATGGGGCGCGCTTTGGTGCGCAATCCGGATGTGTTCCTGTTTGACGAGCCGCTCTCGAACCTCGATGCGAAGCTGCGCGTTGATATGCGCACGGAGATCAAGAAACTGCACCAGCGGCTGGGCACGACGATCGTCTATGTGACCCATGACCAGATCGAGGCCATGACGCTCTCGACCCGGATCGCGGTGATGAATGGCGGTTATGTGCAGCAGCTCGGCACGCCGAAGGAGATCTATGACAACCCGGCGAATATCTTTGTGGCGAGCTTCATGGGGTCGCCATCGATGAACCTGATCCCGGCGAAACTGCGTGTGAATGGAGCGGATGCTGCGGTGGAGATTGCCGACAGCAAGGGTGCGCCGATCACCTTGCCGGTGCCAGCGGATGCTTCCAATCTCGCGGGCCGCAACGGCGAGGAAGTGCTTTTGGGCATCCGGCCCGAGGCGCTGACCGACCCGGAGGGCGCGGACCGCAATGCCAATACGGTGGTGCAGCTATCGAATGTGATCGATGTGACGGAACCTGCGGGATCGGACACGTTTGTGACCACCACCATGGGGGGTTGTGACGTGATCGGGCGGATGCGTGCGGATGCGGAAGCCAGGCCCGGTGAGCTTTCGGAACTGGCGATGAATATGGATAAGGCCGTGCTGTTCGATCCCAAGACTGAAGATCGGATCGGCTAAGCGTCAGGGGTCCACACAAACCAACCGCATGATCGTGTCAATATTGAACTGAAGCCGCGCGTCGAGCGCTTCGGGCCGCATCAAATCCTGCTCGTAGACGATCGCGCCAGTGTAGCGGTTTGTCAGGTAATAATAACCGATGGCAGCGATCGTGATGTTGAGCTGCACCGGATCGACGCCGGTACGAAACTCACCCGAGGCCACACCGCGCTCCAGAATGCCGCCAACCATCGAGATGAACTTGCGGCTGACCACTTTGATCGCCTCGGACTTCTTGAGATGGCGCGCCCTGTGCAGGTTCTCGCTGTTCACCAGGGTGACGAATTCAGGGTTCTTGAGGTAGTAAGTCCAGGTGAACCGCACCAGTGTCTCCAGCGCGTCGCGCGGCGGCAGGTCTTCGAGCTCGAGCTTCTGTTCGGCCGTGCGGATATCGAGATAGGCGGCTTCGAGAACGGCCTGAAAGAGATCCTCCTTGCTGCCGAAATAGTGATAGATCATCCGCTTATTGGCTTTTGCGCGCTCGGAGATCACGTCAACCCGCGCACCGCCCAGACCGTTCTTGGCAAATTCCTTTTTGGCGGCGGCCATGATGCGGGCCTTGGTGGCGTCCGCATCGCGAATTTTCGTTTTGACGGCCATTTCTGTTGTCTCAGATCCCCGATATGTCGTCCGGCCTTCATAGAGAAATGAAGGGCTTGGGTCAAAGGACGGAATAAGCTGCGCGCTTGGCGTCACCTAATATGTGTCGTTCGCGGAACGAGCCCTAGGCTGGCCCTTCGCCATCGCGTAGGCTGAGCGTTCAAGACCCTGGGATTTGGTGCGGATATGTCGGCTATTCTGACGATTACCTTGAGCCCGTGTCTCGATATCGCGACCTCGGTGGCGGGGGTTGTGCCGGGACCGAAATTGCGCTGTGCGGCCCCTGTGGTTGATCCCGGAGGCGGCGGTGTCAATGCCGCGCGCGCCATTCAACGGATGGGTGGCGAGACGGAGGCGCTGGTCGTTGTGGGTGGACCGACCGGTGAGCGAGTGCTGGCGCTTCTGGCGGCGGAGGGTATTCAGGTCCGTCCGGTCCATACCGAGGCGGAGACCCGAATAAGTTTCGCCGCCACCGATACCGCGAGCAGCGATCAATATCGCTTCAGCCTGCCCGCGGTGCCATTGACCGAGAGGGATGTGCAGCGATTGCCAGGCGAGATCTTCGAGGCAGTCGCACCGGGTGCGGTTGTGGTGCTCAGTGGCTCGCAGCCAGACGGCATGGTGACGAGTTTTCCGGCGGACCTTGCCGAGGCGCTGCGCCCAAAAACCGATCGCCTGATCCTCGACACATCCGGCGAGGCTTTGTTTGCGGCTGTGGCCTCTCACGATGCGCCGCTCTATCTGTTGCGTATTGATCAGAAGGAGGCGCGCGAGGCGTCGGCTCAAGCATTGGAAACCATCGATGACAGCATTGGTTTCGCGGCCTCGCTCGTCTCCAAAGGGGTGGCGCGGGTCGTTGTGACGGGATGTGGGGCTGCTGGGTCGATCCTGGTGACCGAGGAGCGTCGGTTATTCTGCGCGGCCCCCAAGGTTCCGGTCGAGAGCAAGATCGGGGCGGGAGATTCATTCGTGGGCGCGCTTTCCTACCAGATTGGCAAAGGCGCGTCCCTGGAGGACGCGTTGCGCTGGGGCGTGGCCGCCGCCAGTGCGACCGTGATGACCCCGGCGACAGAACTGTGCCACCGGTCCGATATTGAACGCCTTGTGCTGGATTGTGTAATCGAAGATCGTCTCTGAGATGGGATTGGGGCGGATTTTAGGGACAAGTTGGGCGTGCGGGACAAATTGCGGAAACTCTGTGGTACCGTTTGGACCCGATTGTCCTTGATCCGCTGGCAGATTCACGTAATATCCAGATAACCATTTAGTTACTTAGGAAAGCTCGGGGGACAGTCATGTCGAAAGTTCTGACCGCTGAAGAGGCGGCTGATCTCCTCCCGGATGGTGCCGTTGTCGCGGTGAACTCATCGAGTGGCCTGTGCTGTCCAGATGCCGTTCTGGCCGCGATCGGCGCGCGTTTTGATGCGACCGGCCATCCACAGAACCTGACCACGATCCACCCGATTGCAGCGGGAGATTTCTTTGGCACCAAAGGCGTCGATCATATTGCGAAACCCGGCTGTCTGAGCCGGATCATCGGGGGGTCATACCCATCAGGCCCCACAAAGGCTGATCCGCCTCTGATCTGGCAAATGATTACCGGCGAGCGGGTGGCGGCCTATAACGCTCCCTCTGGCATCGTCTTTGACATGTTGCGTGAGGGCGCGGCGAAACGGCCCGGCGTTCTGACCAAGGTCGGGATGGACACCTTTGTCGATCCGCGCCTTGAGGGCTGCGCGATGAATGAGACGGCGAAGGCCGACCCGATTGTTGAGCTGCGCGACTTCGACGGGGAAGAGTGGCTTTATTTCAAAGCCATCGCGCCTCAGATCGCCATCATCCGCGCAACAACCTCGGATGAGCGCGGCAATCTCAGCTTCGAGCATGAGGGCGCATATCTCGGAGCAATGGAGATGGCCTTGGCCGCGCGCAACACCGGCGGCAAGGTGATTGCGCAGGTCAAACGCGTGACGGCAAATGGCTCGATCCGACCGCATGATGTGCATGTTCCGGGCATTTTGGTCGATGTGGTGGTCGAGGCGCCTGAACAGCTACAGACCACAGCGACCCCCTACGATCCGGCCATTTCTGGCGAGGTTATCCGCCCGCTCGACAGCTTTCAGAGTGCCGAGTTTAACCTCGGCAAAGTGATCGCGCGTCGTGTGGCGCAGGAATTGCACTCGGGCTGGGCGGTGAATATCGGCTTTGGCATATCTGCCAATGTGCCTCGGATTTTCGTTGAAGAGGGATGTCACGGCGCGGTCACCTGGATGATCGAACAAGGTGCGGTTGGTGGCGTGCCGCTGCTGGATTTCAAATTCGGTTGTTCGGCCAATGCGGAGGCTTTCGTGGCCTCGCCACACCAGTTCAGCTATTTTCAGGCGGGCGGATTTGACTGTTCTCTGCTGTCTTTCCTCGAGGTCGGCGCGGATGGTTCGGTCAATGTCTCGCGCCTCTCCGCCGTGCCGCATCGCACAGCGGGAGCAGGCGGTTTCGTGGATATCACCGCACGGGCGCGCAAGATCGTCTTTTCGGGCATGTTCAATGCTGGCGCGAAAATGTCGATATCTGACAATGGCTTGCAGATTGACCGGGAAGGCAAGATCGCGAAATTCGTGGAAAAGGTCGATCAGGTGTCCTTCTCCGGCAAACGCGCCATCGCGCAGGGACAGGATGTGACTTACGTCACCGAGCGCTGCGTGATCCGCCTCGAAGAGCGCGGGTTGGTGATCACGGAGATCGCGCCGGGCATCGATCTGGAACGGGATGTGTTGCAGCAGGCGGCCACGCAACTGGGTGTGAGCGACGATCTGAAAGTCATGGATCAGAACCTGTTCCGGCCGGATTTGATCGGTCTTTCCCCGAAGGCGGCTGCATGAGCGACGGGTTCTCTCTGACGGTCGATAAGGGCATCGCGCATCTGCGCATTGAACGGCCCGAACGCCTGAACGCGTTGACGGCGGAGATGATGGATGCGCTTGCGGCGCGCTGTCGCGAGATTGAACGGCGGCAGGATATCGGCGTCGTGGTCCTCTCAGGCGAGGGTAAAGCGTTTTCTGCGGGCGGGGATATCGACGCCTGGAGCGGTGAGAGCCCGGAGGCCTTCGGGCGGCATTGGGTGCGGGATGGGCATCTGGCCTTTGACGCCCTGGCGCGGTTGTCGCAGCCGGTGATTGCGGTGCTGGACGGGCATGCCTTGGGCGGCGGGCTGGAGCTTGCCGCCTGTGCGGATTACCGGGTCGCGGAAACGCAGATCAAAATCGGTCAGCCAGAGACCGGCCTCGGCATCATCCCCGGCTGGTCCGGCACGCAACGCGCGGTGCGCCGGTTCGGCGCTCAGGTCGTGCGGCGCATGGCGCTGTTCGGGGAGGTCTTCACGGCGGAGGAGGCGCGGGTGCTCGGGATTGTCGACATGGTCTGCGACACCGGCGGCGCAATGACGGCGGCAGAGGGGCTGGCCAAGCAAGTGCTGAACCGCGGCGGACGCGCGACGGAACTGACAAAAATGATGATCAACGCCGCCGATGGCGAGGACCATGAACGTGTTCTCGAGGCTTTGGCGGGCCGCATCGCGGCGGGATCGGACGAACTCGCCGAGGGATTGGCGGCCTTTCGCGAGAAGCGGCCCGCAAAACACAACAGACATGAGGACTGACATGATCCGGCATCTGGTACATCTGCGCTTTAAGAGCGAGACGAGTGAGGAAACAAAGCTGGCTTTGTATGAGGAGCTTGCGGGATTGGACGCGCGGATCGATGGGATCATCGACTTCCAGCATCGCAAGAACGTCAGTGTCGAGACGCCTCTGGTCCGCGACTTCCTCGACATGTTCTGGTTTGATTTCAGGGATGTGGCCGTCCGGGATGCCTATCTGGTGGACGAAGTGCATCAGGCCATTGGCGGACGGATCGTCGAGAATCTGGAAGGGGGCGCTGACGGCGTCTTCGTGTGTGATGTAGATGTCTGAGCGGTCCTGGAAACGCATTGACCGGCAAGGTTTGTCGGCATGATGCAAGCGGCGCTTGTCACCGGCTCAAGCCGCGGGATTGGATTGGGCGCGGCGAAGGCGCTGGCCGCAGAAGGGTTCGCGATTGCGGTTAATGGACCGCAAGAGGATGCAGAATTGTCGGCTGCGGTGGAGCAGATTGCGGCGCTGGGTGTGCCGGTCGTCGCCGCGCCCTTTGATGTGTCTGACATCGGCGCTCACGACGCTGCTCTGGACAAGATCGAAGCTGCCATCGGGCCGCTGACGACGCTTGTGAACAATGCCGGGGTTGGCGTGCTGCAGCGTGGTGACATGCTTGAGGTCACTCCGGAAAGTTTTGACCGCTGCATATCGGTGAATACCCGCGGCATGTTCTTTCTGTCGCAAGCTTTCGCCAAACGGCTTACGGGCCGTGAGAGATCACCCGATCTGTTTCATGCCATCATCAATGTGACCTCGTCGAATGCGGAAGCCGTGGCGGCGCCGCGTGCGGAATATTGCGCCTCCAAGGCCGCTGCTGCGATGATCTCCAAAACGCTCGCCGTACGCCTCGGCCCCGAAGAGATTGCCGTCTATGACGTGCGCCCCGGCCTGATTGAGACGGATATGACTGCGCCGGTGATTGCCGAGTACGACAAGCGCGCGAAGGACGGTCTGACGCTCTTCCCACGCGTTGGACAACCCGAAGAGATCGGTCGGATCATCGCCTCGCTCGCGTCTGGGAAACTGCCCTATACGACCGGTCAGGTGATCTCGGCGGATGGCGGGATGCTGGTGCCGCGGTTCTAAGGAGGCCGAGATGAAACTCTCACTACCCGAGGTGTCCGGCGCGCTGCAGGACTATCAGATGGTCGGCACGCCGATCGCGCCTGCGACCCTGTCCCCGAACTCGTCGCGCATCGTGTTTTCCGCCGCCCATGTCGTCGCCGATCCGTTTTCGGCCAATGATCCCAGCGGGGTCCCGGCGGTGGATTGGGAAGCCACCATGGTCTTCCGCCGCCACCTTGCGGGCATGGGTCTCGGCATCGCGGAGGCGATGGACACAGCGCAGCGAGGGATGGGCCTCGACTGGAGCGGCGCGTTGGAGTTGATCACGCGCACCAAGGCGGAACTGCCCGATGCGTTGGTCTTCAACGGCGCGGGCACCGATCAACTGGACCCTGCCAATGCGGCGACTTTAGACGATGTCATCGCCGCTTATCTCGAACAGATCGAAGCAATCCAGAAGGTCGGCGGGCGGATCATCCTGATGGCAAGCCGGGCCCTGGCGAAGGTGGCGACCTCGCCCGATGATTATCTGACCGTCTATGCGAAGGTTCTCGCTGCTTGTGACGAGCCCGTTGTCCTGCACTGGTTGGGACCGATGTTTGACCCGGCGCTGGAGGGCTATTGGGGCAGCGATGATTTCGAGAGCTGTCTGGAGACCTGTCTGGCGATGATCGAGGCCAGTGTTGCCAAGGTCGATGGCATCAAAATCTCGCTTCTGGACAAGGAGAAAGAGATCATCATGCGCCGTCGCCTGCCGGAGGGCGTGAAGATGTATACCGGCGATGATTTCAACTATCCGGAGCTGATCGAAGGGGACGAGCAGGGTTTCTCGCACGCGCTTCTCGGAATTTTCGACCCGCTCGCCTCCGCCGCGGCCTTTGCGGTGTCGAAACTGTCTGAGGGAGATGCCGCGACATTCCGCGCGACACTTGATCCGACGGTGCCCCTGGCGCGGCAGATCTTTCGGGCGCCGACGCAATATTACAAGACAGGAGTGGTGTTTCTGGCCTGGCTCAACGGGTTTCAGGACCATTTCGTGATGCTGAACGGGGCGCAGGCGATGCGACCCTTACCGGATTTCGTGACGCTGTTCAAAATGGCCGATGAATGCGGCTTGTTGCGAGACCCGGAGATGGCGGCGGCGCGGATGAAACGGCTGCTTGCGGTTTATGGCGTGACCTGACGGATGCGAGATTTCTCGAACGATACCAGTGCCTTGGCGCTCAACACGGCGACGCTTGGCCACAATCTGGATGGGTTTGGAGCAGGCTGGTCCACCGAACGGATCATCGACGCCTGCGCGGAGCGCGGTTATGGCGGGATCGTGTTCTGGCGGCGGGAAATCGGCGACCGCGCGGTCGACATCGGCGAGCGCGTCCGCGCCGCTGGCATGAAGGTTGTGGGGCTGTGCCGGACGCCCTATTTGACCGGTTCCGATGTGCCAGAAAATTGGGCAGATGATGCAAAATTAAGCATAGAAATGGCCGCCGAGCTTGGCACAACCGTCCTGACAATCGTCACCGGTGGCACCGAGCCCGGCACGAAAGGGATCGTCGAAAGTCAGACAGTTCTCGCCGAGCGCATCGCGCAAATCGCCCCCCTCGCGGCGGAGCGGGGGGTCAATCTGGCGTTGGAACCGCTCAATCCGATGTTCGGTGGGAACCGCACCTGCATCATGACGGCGCGGGACGCGGTCAGGGTTTGCGAGATGGTTGGGGCGGAGAATGTCGGGCTTGCCATCGACGTCTATCACGTCTGGTGGGACACGACGCTGGCCGAAACCCTGGCGGAGACGAATGTTCCGATCCTGGGCTACCACCTCTGCGACTGGCTGGAAGACACGTCCGATATGCTGCTCGATCGCGGGATGATGGGGGACGGTGTCGCGGATTTGAAAGCGCTGCGCGCTGCCGTCGAGGGGGCGGGCTATGCGGGGCCCTGCGAGGTCGAAATCTTCTCCGCGCAAGACTGGTGGCAGCGCGATCCGGGCGAAGTGCTCGATGTGATCGTGGAGCGGTTTCGGACGGTGTGCTGAAGACGGGCCTCGAGCCCGTTCATTCCATGAGTGCGGTGCGGAAGCGGGCCAATTTCTCCGGGTCGGGCGTGACGCCAAGACCTGGGGCGGTCGGGACATGGACCATGCCGTTTCGCACCGGGAAAGGCTCTGTGGCGATGTCCTCGGCGGCATAATAGGTGGACATGTAAAACTCACAGCCGAGTTGGAGATCGGGCACCGCGGCCATCAGATGCGCACCGGCGGCATGTGCGATGGAGGCCTCAAACATGCAGCCTCCATAGACCTCAATCCCAGTGGCGCGGGCGATGGCTGCGACCTCAAGCGCGCGGCGGATGCCCCCGGCTTTCATGATCTTTAGGGAGAAGATATCTGCGATGCGGGATTGCGCGCCAAGTAGGGCGTCGCGCGGATTGAAGACGCTCTCATCGGCCATGATCGGCACATCCACCGCGTGCGTGATGGCGGCGAGGGCCTCCCGTTCATGCATCTTCACCGGCTGCTCGACGAAGTCGGGGCGGAAGGCTTCGAGGTCGCGGATGTGGCGGATCGCGTCATAGGCGGGCAGGCCCTGGTTGTAGTCGATGCGCAAGCCGATCTCGTCGCCATATTTGGCGCGCAGGGTTTCGAGGCGGTGGAGGTCGAAGGCATGGTCGGCGAACCCGGTCTTCAGTTTGAAGAGGCGCACGCCATCCGCCCAGAGGGAAGCGATATCCTCGAGATCGACTTCGAAATCGGGGTTGGCGATGGAGAAGCTCATCGGGATTTCGTCGCGATGCCTGCCGCCGACAAGCTCGGCGATGGAGAGGCCGGTGATCTGGCCCGTGATGTCGAGCAGCGCGCATTCGAGCGCGGCCTTGGCCTCGGGGTGATCGACGATGATCTTATCGGCGCGTGTCATGAGAGGTTCGATCTGTATCGGGTCTTGTCCGATCAGGTGCGGGCGGAGATGGATGTGGAGCGCGGCGGCATTGCCCTCCACCGTGCCAGTGAAAACGGGCCAGGGGGAGGCTTCGCCCCAGCCGGTGATCCCGGTGTCAGTTGTGAGTTCGAGGAGCGCGACATTGATGCCGGATACATTGCCCGAGCCGTGGGAATGGGTGGCTTTAGCGGGGATGGAAAGGGTGTGAACCCGGAGCGTCTCGATCTTATGCGACGACATCAGGCGATCCATTCGCTGACCGGCGCGTTTGCTTCGTTCAACGGTTGACTGATGATATCGACAAGGGTTGGACCGGGGTGATTGATTGCGGCCTTGAGCGTCTTTTCAAGATCGGCGGGGTGTTCGACTTTCCAGGCCTTGACGCCGAACGCCTCGGCCACGGACTGGTGGTCGGTGCGGTTGAAATCGACGGAATAGTAGCGCTCCTGAAATGCGGTTTTCTGACCGGCCTTGATCCAGCCATAGACGGAATTGGAGAAGACGATGAAGGTGATCGGCATCTTGCGGCGCACGACGGTTTCCAGCTCACCGCAGGTGAAGCCGAAGGAGCCGTCACCCATGAGCGAGACCACCTTCTTGTCCGGCGCGCCGATATGGGCGCCCACGGCCGCTGAGAGGGCGTAGCCCAGAGCGCCGTGAGCGCGGTTTGAGAACAGCGTGCGGCCCGTGGTGCGCAGCTCGTAATAGGCGGAGATGTAGGGACAGGGCGTGCCGGGATCGCCGACGATGATCGCGTCATCGTCGAGGAGTTTGCGCAAGGTGGCGATCGTGCGTTCGGGGCGGATCGGGGTCTCGTCGCTTGTCGCGATGGCGTTGAACGCGTCCCATTTGCGTTTTTTGAGCGGCGCGATGGCAGCGGCGCCGCCGAAGGTTTTGGCGTCGCGGTCGTCTAGTGCGCGGTTGAGGGCAGCAAGGGCGAGGCGGGCGTCTGAGACCACCGCCACTTCGGTCGGATAACTCGCGCCGATGACCTCCGGGTCGCTGTCGATATGCACGATGCGGGTGCCTTTTGCGGGGTAACGCCAAAGCTCGGTTGTCACGGAACCTGCGCGGCAGCCGATAAAAACAACGAGATCAGCGGCTTGCACGAGTTCGCGGGTCGGGATGACGCCGCCATTGGAGCCGACGACGCCGACATTGTTTGCATGGGTTTCGGGGATCGAGCCCTGCCCGGAGATCGTGGTGGCGGTTGCAATGTCGAGCGCTTCGACAAACTTCACGTATTCCGCCTCGCCACCTGCCAGCACAATGCCACCGCCGCAAACGATCACCGGGAATTTCGCCGACAGTATCGCGTCGAGCGCGGCCTCAGTCGCCGCGGGGTTTGGGCCGGAGGGATGAGCCGGATAGGTTTTGTGCGCGTCATCGGCCCAAATCGTGTCGGGGTCGGCCTCGCCGCGCTGCACATCGATGGGCAGGCCCAGATGCGCGGAACCGGGCCGTCCGGTGGTCATTTTGCGAAAGGCGGTGCGCACCATGTCGGGCACGGCATCGGCGTGCTGGATCACCGTGTTGAACTTGGTCAGCGGGCGCATCAGCCCCTCCTGATCCAGTTCGGTCAGCGGGTAGTGACATTTCGAGCGGGTACCCACATCGGAGGTGATCGCGAGGATCGGGACGGAACTTTCATTGGCCTCCACCAGACCGGGTAGAATGTAGGTGGCACCCCCGCCGGACGGGCCTTCGCAGATGCCGGGCTTTCCGGTTACGCGGGCATAACCGTCTGCCATATAGGCCGCGCAGCGTTCGTCGCGGGTCAGGATGTGGTCGATGCCGTGATCAAGCCGGTAGAGCGCATCATAAAGCGGTAGCGTGGTGTCGCCACAAAGACCGAAGATGTGCTTCACGCCGTAAGCGTCGAGCATTTTCACCATGGCCTCGGCGCCGGTGAGCGTGTTGGTGGCAGCAGTATCGGGCATGGGCGCTCCTCCCTGAACGGGCTGAGCCTAGCCGATTGAGCGGCTTTGCCAAGCAGGGTCTATTCGGCGGCGGCTTTCGAGCCGCAATCACAGCCGTAATGCTTCTCGCGCGAGGTCTTGCCGATGCCCGGGTTGAAAGAGTTGGTCGGGTCGAGCGTTTTGTAGTGCTCTACCAGGGCGGGCTTAGCGGTGTAGAGGTGACCGACATTGTGCTCGGCGGGGTATTCGGCGCGGCGGGCGTCGAGGAGGGCCAGCATCTTGTCCTTGATGGCCTGAACGTCGGCACCCTTCCTCACGATGTAATCCTGATGAAAGACGTGACAGAGGAAGTGGCCGTAATAGAGCTTGGCGACGAGGTCTTTCTCGATCTCCTCAGGCAGCTCTTCGACCCAATCGCGGTCATTGCGGCGGAGCGCGATGTCGAGGGCGAGGACATCCTCGGTGGTCGAGGTGTTGACCGCATGCATGCGGATCGCAGCACCGGCGGCGGCGAAGCGGTGCAGCATCGCCTTGCCGGTTTCCTTGTTATCGCAGAGGAACCAGCCCTCCGGCCCAACGGTCTCGTTGAGCAAAAGCTCTGTTTCCTCTGCGATTCCCCCAGCAACTTTCAGGACCAGGTGGTGTTCGTAGCGGTCGCGATAATCCAGCATGCGTTTGGGCAGCGCTTCGGGGACCAAGCGCGAGAAGCCTTGCATGATGCGGTCGACGAGGTTTTTGGGCAGGAAGGGGATTTTGTTCAGCCGCGCATCGAACGCGCCTTTCAGCGCGAAGAAGAGCGGCAGACGATCCGTGCCGAACCAGTGGATCATCAAGAGCGTGTCCTTGCCGTAGCGGCGCGCGATGTCGAAACAGTCGCGATGCAGATACTCGCCGCTGACCGGCAGTTCGGGCAGTTCGGTCAAAAGACGGCGACGTAGATCGGTCAGATGGTCAGGCGTGTTGGTGCCGATATAGTAGACCTTCTCGCCGCTCTCGATGGGGAAACTGTCGAGGCGCACGGCGAAGACGGCAAGTTTGCCTGCACAGCCCGAGGCCTCGTAGAGACCTTCGGGATCGGCGTTGAACCGGGCGGGGCTGTCGGCCTCCACATCGCGGACCTTGCTGGCGTAGTTGCCGTCGGAGGCATGCCCGGCATCGGAGTTAACGCTGCTTGCGTCAATCTCGCCTCGACCGTGGCG
>JANQRE010000046.1 GCA_028284705.1 Paracoccaceae bacterium
GCGAGTTGGACGCCGCCGTTGAAACGGAAATCGCGCCTTACATGGTCTGCGCACCGGGAGCCGTGGCGGAGGCCAAGGCGCTGGCATTGGCGCTGGGTCAAGCGCCGTCCGAGGCCGATGTACAACGCTCCATCGACGCGCTGATCACCCGCTGGGAGAGCGACGAAGCGCCAGAAGGCATCGCCGCGTTTTTTGAGAAGCGCAAAGCCGCTTGGATGAGTTGACCTGAGCCCGCCGCCTCGGGCAAACTGACGCCAACAAATAAGATAAACAGGCAGCAGTATCATGATCGGCAGACGACCTTTTCTGGCTATGGCAGGCGCGAGCCTTGTGACCGCGTGTTCGGCACCCGCAATTTCTCCCACGACAACCCGACCGGCGGCCCCCGATCCGGCCTTTCGTCCCGTGCCGAATTCCGGCTTTGAGGCCTGGATCGATGGCTTCCGTGGGCGCGCGATTGCGGCGGGGATTTCGCCGTCGGTCGCGACCCCGGCGCTGAGTTCGGCAGGGTTTCTGCCCGGCGTGGTGGAGCGAGACCGCAATCAGGCGGAGTTCAAGCGATCCTTCGAGGATTATCTGGCGCTTGTGGCGTCTGACACCAAGGTGGAGCAGGGGCGGGCAGCCTACCGCTCACGACGCAGCGCCCTGAATGCCATTGAAGCGCGTTATGGCGTGCCCGCAGAACTTGTCGCGGCGATCTGGGGCGTGGAATCGAGCTATGGCACACGGCGCGGCGATATTCCGACCGTCTCGGCGGTGGCGACATTGGCCTATGACGGCAGGCGCGGCGTGTTCTTCGAGAAACAACTGATCGCCGCACTGCGCATCCTGCAATCGGGGGATGTGCCGCTCAACCGCATGACCGGCTCCTGGGCGGGGGCCATGGGACATACGCAATTCATCCCGACCTCCTATCTCGCCTTTGCCGTCGATTTCACCGGCGACGGGCGGCGCGATGTCTGGGCGGAGGACCCGTCGGACGCGCTTGCCTCCACCGCCGCCTATCTGGCGCGCAATGGATGGCAGCGGGGCGGGGCTTGGGCCAAGGAAAGCGCGTCGGGCGATCTGCAACCCGATCCTGGCGGGCCGAGATTTGCCACCAGCCGCAATTTCCGCGTCATCAAACGCTATAACAACTCCGACAACTACGCTTTGGCCGTGGGGTATCTGGCGGATCGCATCGCGGGAGCTGGGCCGCTCAATACCGGGTTCGGGCCGGATCGCTATGGCCTGACGCAACCTGAACGCAAACGCTTGCAGGAGGGATTGAACGCAGCCGGTTTCGATGCGGGCACACCGGACGGAGTGCTCGGCAAAAAGACCGAAGCGGCGATCAAGGCCTATCAAAGCGCCAATGGGCTGGAGGTCACCGGCACACCGTCCAAGGCACTTCTGCAGCGCTTGACCTGAGGACAGCGGTTAAGCACCGGAACTGACAAAAAATTCCCGCGACCCGTGCGACGAGATTGCGCGGGTTTTCACGTGCGGTTTGGTTGACCCTCGCCGCGCCCAAGCGTAAAGATCACATCAGCCAACAGACCCCCGCAGAAAGATGGGGGCCGCGAAGGAGAGACGCGTGGACGAGCTGCTACGGGAATATCTGCCCATCCTGATTTTTCTGGGGCTGGCCATTGCTCTTGGTCTGGTCCTGATCCTGGCGGCGGTTGTCGTCGCAGTCCGAAATCCCGACCCTGAGAAAGTGTCCGCCTATGAGTGCGGATTTAACGCCTTCGACGATGCGCGGATGAAGTTCGATGTGCGCTTCTATCTGGTCTCGATCCTGTTCATCATTTTCGACCTCGAAGTGGCGTTTCTGTTCCCCTGGGCCGTGGCCTTCCAAGACGTCGGTCTGCTCGGGTTCTGGTCGATGATGGTGTTCCTCGCGGTGCTGACCATCGGCTTTGCCTACGAATGGAAAAAGGGAGCGCTCGAATGGGAGTAGCGAGCGGCATTCAGACAGGCGCAAACACCGCCGATTGGGATAAGGAAGTCGCGACGCAGGCTCTGAACAAAGAGCTGCAGGACAAGGGTTTCCTGCTGACTTCGACTGAGGACATCATCAACTGGGCCCGCACAGGCTCGCTGCATTGGATGACCTTTGGTCTGGCCTGCTGCGCGGTGGAGATGATGCACACCGCCATGCCCCGGTACGATATGGAGCGGTTCGGCACGGCGCCGCGGGCCTCGCCGCGCCAGTCTGACCTGATGATCGTGGCGGGCACGTTGACCAACAAGATGGCGCCTGCTCTGCGCAAGGTTTACGACCAGATGCCCGAGCCGCGTTATGTGCTGTCCATGGGTTCATGCGCCAATGGCGGTGGGTATTATCACTACAGCTATTCTGTGGTGCGCGGCTGTGACCGCATCGTGCCGGTGGACCTCTACGTGCCGGGCTGTCCGCCAACCGCCGAGGCGCTGCTCTACGGGCTTTTGCAATTACAACGCCGCATTCGCCGGACGGGGACCCTGGTCAGATGAGCGAACAACTCGAAGAACTCGCCGCGCATCTGGAGGCCAAACGCCCCGATTGTGTGCTGTCGACCGAGATCGCCCATGGCGAGTTGAACGTCTCCATCGCGCCATCCTCGCTGGTGGCCTTCATGGAATTTCTGAAGACCGACCGGAACTGCAAGTTCTCGACCTTGGTGGACATCACGGCGGTGGATTATCCGACCCGGCCCGAGCGGTTCGATGTCGTCTATCATCTGCTGTCGATGTATCAAAACCAGCGCATCCGCGTGAAAGTCGCGATCAGGGAAGAGGAGGTCGTGGCCTCGATCATCGATGTCTACCCGTCGGCCAACTGGTTCGAGCGCGAAGTGTTCGACATGTTCGGCATCCTGTTCTCGGGCCACCCCGATCTGCGCCGCATCCTCACCGATTACGGCTTCCGGGGCTATCCGCTGCGCAAGGACTTCCCGACGACGGGCTATGTGGAAGTGCGCTATGACGAAGCGCAGAAACGCGTGGTCTATGAGCCAGTGAACCTGGTGCAGGAATATCGCCAGTTCGACTTCATGTCGCCTTGGGAAGGCGCTGAATACATCCTTCCGGGGGACGAGAAAACGGAAGAGGAGGCAAAAGGCTGATGCCGACCTGGCTCTATCCGATCATGGCACTGCTCACGATCATCCCGTTCTGGATGTTCCTGCCGAAATTCAATCTGCCCTCGTGGTTTGCGATCTTCACGATCACGCCGTTCACGGTCATCCCGCTTCTATGGGTCATGGCCTTTCGCGACAAAATCACCATTCCGGGGATCGACAAATGACTGAGTTGTGGTTTGAGATTGCGAATACGTTCATCGCGGCAGCGGGCCTTTGTGTGGCGGCCGTACCCCTTTTAAAAACTTCTGAATTAGATACGAAGCGTTCCTTGGTCGTAACCTGTTCGAAAAAAGGAGAAAATTCTTTGGATCGAGGTTCAGTATGATGGACGGCGATATCCGCACGAACACCTATGATGACGGCTCGACGGATTTCGAGACCGGCGAACAGAAGATCCGCAACTTCAACATCAACTTCGGACCTCAGCACCCCGCAGCCCACGGCGTGCTGCGTCTGGTGCTGGAGCTGGACGGTGAGATCGTCGAGCGCTGCGACCCGCATATCGGGCTTCTCCATCGGGGAACCGAGAAACTGATGGAAAGCAGGACCTATCTGCAAAACCTGCCTTATTTTGATCGCCTCGATTACGTGGCGCCCATGAACCAGGAACATGCCTGGTGTCTGGCCATCGAGAAGCTGACCGGCACCGAAGTGCCGCGCCGTGCGTCGCTGATCCGGGTGCTTTACAGCGAGATTGGCCGTGTTCTGAACCATCTGCTGAACGTGACCACGCAGGCCATGGATGTCGGCGCACTGACCCCGCCGCTCTGGGGCTTTGAAGAGCGAGAACACCTCATGGAGTTCTATGAGCGCGCCTGTGGGGCCAGGCTTCACGCGGCTTATTTCCGCCCCGGTGGTGTGCATCAGGACCTGCCGGATGGCCTCTTGGACGACATCGAAGCCTGGTGCGATCCGTTCCTGAAGACACTGGATGACATCGACGGGCTTCTCACCGAAAACCGCATCTTCAAGCAGCGCAACGCCGATATCGGTGTGGTAAACGAGCAGGAAATCCTCGACTGGGGCTTTTCCGGCGTCATGGTGCGGGGCTCCGGCCTCGCCTGGGACTTGCGCCGCGCGCAGCCTTATGAATGCTATGACGAGTTCGACTTCCAGATCCCCATCGGCAAGAACGGCGATTGCTACGACCGGTATCTCGTGCGGATGCAGGAGATGCGCGAGAGCGTGAAGATCATGCGCCAAGCGGTCGAGAAACTCCGCGCGCCGGAGGGGCAGGGCGATGTGATGGCCCGCGGCAAGATGACCCCGCCGACCCGTGGCGAGATGAAGACCTCGATGGAGGCGCTGATCCACCACTTCAAGCTCTACACCGAAGGCTTCCACGTGCCGGAGGGCGAGGTTTACGCCGCTGTCGAGGCACCCAAAGGCGAGTTCGGCGTCTATCTTGTGGCCGACGGCACGAACAAACCCTACCGCGCCAAGATACGTGCGCCGGGATATCTGCACCTTCAAGCGATGGATTACGTGGCCAAAGGTCACCAACTCGCCGACGTTGCCGCGATCATCGGCACGATGGATGTCGTCTTTGGCGAGATCGACCGCTGATGAATTTCGAGTTTTGATAGGGGGATAGAGACATGAAATTGAAAGCAACTGCCGCTGCCGCGTTTCTTGGCCTGAGCGCCTGCCTGCCGACACCGGAAGTCACTGCCGATAGCGGCGATCTGGCGAAATATGCCGATGCCATGGCGCAGATCGGCTGCATCGACTTTGATGGCACCACCCGCGCCAAAATCCGCGACATCACCGGCTGGAAAGACAGCAAGCTCGACAAGGTCGAGGAAGAAGCCAAGGCGCAATTCCAGGCCATCGACTCGCTGGGCGGTGGCACGCAATCCATCGTGGGCGCCTGCGCGACCTGATCTCTCAAGAAAGACCAAACCCACCCATGCTCCGCAGACTACATCACGACCAGCCCGAGAGCTTCGCGTTCACGCCTGACAACCAGAAATGGGCCGAGGCGCAGATCACGAAATACCCTCCGGGCCGGCAGGCCTCAGCTATTATCCCGCTCCTGTGGCGGGCTCAGGAGCAGGAAGGCTGGTTGAGCCGTCCCGCGATCGAGGCAGTCGCGAGCATGCTGGATATGGCCTATATCCGGGCGCTGGAAGTGGCGACCTTCTACTTCATGTTCCAGTTGCAACCTGTTGGGTCCGTTGCGCATATTCAGATTTGTGGCACCACGTCCTGCATGATCTGCGGGGCGGAAGACCTGGTGGCGGTTTGCAAGGACAAGATCGCGGCACGTCCGCACCAACTCTCCGCAGACGGCAAGTTTTCCTGGGAAGAGGTCGAGTGCTTGGGCGCCTGTGCCAACGCGCCGATGGCCCAGATCGGCAAGGATTATTATGAAGACCTGACCGCCGATAAAATGGGTCAGATCATCGACATGCTTGCCAAAGGTGATGTGCCGACACCGGGGCCACAAAACGGGCGCTACGCGGCGGAGCCCAAGAAGGGACTGACCAGCCTCACTGAGTTCGATAGCGGGCATACCCAATACAATGCGTCCGTGCAGCTTGCTGCTGACCATGGCGATACCGTGAAGCGGATTGACGGGTCCGAAGCGCCGATCCTGGCACCATGGGGCGCTGCCGCGCCGACCTTCACCGAAGCGCCGAAACGCGAAACATCTGCGGCGCAGAAGGCCGAAGCGGCGACTGAAAAGAAACAGGCCAAACCAGCGACCAAGTCCGTCGACAAACCCAAAGCCAAGCCTGCCGCGGAGATCGCAGAAAGCGAACCGGCGCTTTTGAGTGAAGCGCGCGAGGGCGGGGCGGATGATCTGAAGCTGCTCAAGGGCGTGGGGCCGGGTCTGGAGAAGACGCTGAACGAGCTTGGGTTCTTCCATTTTGACCAGATTGCCGACTGGACGCCGGAACAGGTCGCCTGGGTCGATGCACGGCTGAAATTCAAGGGCCGGATCGAACGCGATGACTGGATCGGTCAGGCGAAGATTCTCGCCAGCGGCGGCACAACGGAATTCGCGAACCGCAGCAAAAGCGGTAATAAGAAGACGTAGACGGACAGGGAGTTCACCATGAATCAGAACAGTACTGCGAAGCTGACATGTATGGCGACCTGCTGGATCGTTGCGCTGCTCCTTGGCGTGCTTGTTGCCGTGATCCTGACCTTGCTGGCCAATTTCGCCCTTGTGGCGGGCATCTTCCTTGGTCTCTTGGTGGCCGGGATTGCTGGTGCGATCCTGAGCTGGGCGTTTTGTCGTGATCTGCCGATGCCCATCGGTGGTGTGGGGCAAACCCAGCCCGGCAAGATGGTGTCCTCTCCAACCGGTGTCGGAACCGGCACACCGAAGGCCGCGAGTGCGGCGACGGCTGCCCCTGCCGCGGCGACAACGGCAACCGGCCTTATGTCAGATCACGCGGCGGCTGAAGATCACAGCGCGCCTGCCGAGACTGCACCCGCAGAACCTGCGCCTGCAGCGAAGCCTGCACCCGCAGCCGCGGCGGCGCCGGCCAAGAAAGCGGCTCCAGCTGCCAAAAAGCCGGCTACAAAGCCGAAGGCGACCAAGGCAGCGGAGGCACCAGCCAGCGAAGGTGCGGCAGCAGGCGGGCAACCAGAGCTTTTAAATGAACCTCAAGGCGGTAAGGCGGATGATCTGAAGCAGATCAAAGGGGTTGGTCCGGGACTGGAGAAAACACTCAACGAGATGGGTATCTGGCATTTCAGCCAGGTCGCCTCCTGGGGCGCTGCGGAAGTTGAATGGGTCGACAGCCGCCTGAAATTCAAAGGTCGCATCGAGCGGGACGATTGGATTTCACAGGCCAAAACGCTGGCAGGCGGCGGAGCGACCGATTTCTCGAAACGCGTCGATAAAGGCGACGTGTACTGAAAACCCGTGGCGGCGCATGGGGCGGCGTCACAACAGAAAGGATGTTCGGCATGGCTGCCGACAAGCAAGACTCCGGGCGACAGGGGCGCTTCATTGCCAAACTGATCGCCGGAACCGGGGTCCTCTACATTGTCCTGCAGCTGATCGCGGACCAGTATGGCTGGTCGCACCGGATAAGGGGGCTTTTCGATATCGCGGCGCTGGTCGCGTTCGGATACGCCCTGTGGATGACGATAAAGCTCTGGCGCGCAACGCGCGAGACGGATGGAGAAAGTTGAGGCGATGCTGGCGGACAAGGACCGGATATTCACCAATCTCTACGGCATGCATGACCGCTCGCTCGCAGGAGCCAAGGCGCGTGGGCATTGGGATGGCACGGCGGACCTGATCAAGAAGGGCCGCGACTGGATCATCGATGAGATGAAAGCCTCGGGTCTGCGAGGTCGGGGTGGGGCGGGCTTTCCGACCGGTCTGAAATGGTCCTTCATGCCGAAGGAAAGCGATGGGCGTCCGGCTTACCTTGTGGTGAATGCGGACGAGTCCGAGCCCGGCACCTGTAAAGACCGCGAGATCATGCGTCACGATCCGCACACGTTGATCGAAGGCTGCCTGATCGCTTCATTCGCGATGAATGCGAATGCCTGTTACATCTACATTCGCGGCGAATATATCCGCGAGCGCGAGGCGCTGCAGGCCGCGATTGACGAGGCCTATGACGCAGGCCTTCTGGGTCCGAATGCCGCGAAATCCGGTTGGGATTTCGACCTTTACCTGCATCACGGTGCAGGCGCTTATATCTGTGGTGAAGAGACCGCGCTGCTCGAAAGCCTTGAGGGCAAGAAGGGCATGCCACGCATGAAGCCGCCTTTCCCGGCCGGGGCGGGCCTCTACGGCTGCCCGACCACGGTGAACAATGTGGAGAGCATCGCGGTTGTGCCGACGATCCTGCGGCGTGGTGGCTCCTGGTTCTCGGGTTTTGGCCGTCCGAACAACACCGGGACAAAGCTCTTCGCTGTTTCGGGACATGTGAACAACCCTTGCGTGGTCGAGGAGGCCATGTCGATCACGTTTGAGGAACTGATCGAGAAACACTGCGGCGGTATTCGCGGTGGTTGGGACAATCTCAAAGCGGTAATCCCCGGTGGTTCCTCGGTGCCCTGCGTGCGCGGCGAGAATATGAAAGAGGCGATCATGGATTTCGATTACCTCCGCAATGAGCTGGGCTCTGGTCTAGGCACCGCGGCGGTGATCGTGATGGACAAGGAAACCGACATCATCAAAGCGATCTGGCGGCTCGCCTGTTTCTACAAGCATGAAAGCTGCGGGCAATGCACGCCATGTCGTGAAGGCACCGGTTGGATGATGCGGGTGATGGATCGCCTCGTGAAGGGCGACGCGGAGCCTGAAGAGATCGACATGCTCTGGGATGTCACAAAACAGGTTGAGGGCCATACGATCTGCGCGCTCGGCGACGCAGCCGCCTGGCCGATCCAAGGCCTGATCCGCAACTTCCGCGACGAGATCGAAGAGCGGATCGCGCATAAAAGAGGAGGGGCTGCGCAGGTCGCGGCAGAGTAGTCATGAAGTATCTGGTATTGTCCTTGGCCGCGGTCACGCTGGTCGCGTGCGAACCCACAGGCACCGCGCCGTCGGAACCGAAAGGCCCGCCGATTGAGATCGTTGAAGCGGGCCGCAAGCTCGACACGGTGCGCGTGGCGATGCGCTACAAGGATGGCTCGGCGATCCCCTCGGCAGATAGCAGCCGCGCAATGGCGCGCGCCATGGAGGTCGCCTGTCTCGAAGAGGAGACACCCATTGCCGACACGACGAACAGTGAGAATGGCATCCTGACGGCGAATGTCTTCTGCACACAGGTCCTGACAACAGATACGGTGGTCGATGGCTCGGCCTTCGTGCGGAGTTAAGCCGATGCTGCGGGTCGCCCTTCTCCTTCTGATTTCGATCAGTCTCGTGGCGGGCTGTAACCGCAAAGGTACGCGCAATGCCGATACCGAGCGGGAATTGCCGTTCAACGCGAAGTTCTCCAAGGGTGACGATCCCAGAGAAATCGAAGTGCGCGTCCAAAACAAAGGTGCGGGTGTTGAAGCGGTCCGCGAGAGTGTGCGCTTTGAAGCGACAAAATACTGCCTGATCAATTTCGGCGGCTCTGATGCGGACTGGCGTATCGATCCCGTCAGCAATGATTGGGCCTTCACGCAGGACGGCGACAGCCTGACCTTCTTTGCGAGGTGCACAGCCCGGTGATGCAGCCAGAGGGACATAACCTGGCAGAGCTGAATGTCGGCAGGCTCGTGGCGCCCTTGCACGATCCGCGTGTGCGGGAGTTCATGGAAGCTCTCGACTTCGTGAATGGTCTGGGAAAGCGGATGCCGGGATTTGTCTGGATGATGGAGGGCTCCGGTCGGCCCGGAACAGGCAATACTGAGACAAATATCGGTGGCGATCCGCAGTTCATTCCCAATCTGACCGTCTGGGAAGACGTTGAAAGCCTTGAGAAATTCGTCTGGGGCACCGTGCATAAGCAGTTCTATGAGCGCCGTGCGGAATGGTTTGAAATTCTCGGGCAGCAGCACTTCGTGATGTGGTGGGTGCCAAAAGGTCATGTGCCGACGCTGGAAGAGGCCTTGCAACGTCTCGAAATGAGACGTGAGCGCGGCGATAGTGAAGATGCGTTCGGGTGGGATTATCTTGAGCAGGCAAAACTGCACAAGACCCATGGATGTCGCGAGGACGCCGCATGACCCGAACTGTACTGATGATCACTGCCTTCCTGTTGGTTGCTCCCGTCGGAGCAGACGCCAAGGTGGCCTTGAAAGATGACCCGACGATTGAGAACGGCCTGACCTTGTTCGCCGTTGGAGATCGGCTTGACGAAACCTGCCCGGAAATCAAAGTCCGAGAGCTGAAGACGAAAGCCTACGCGTTGAGCCTCTTCAACCATGCGAGGGGCCTCGGCTACTCGACTGCTGAAATCGACGCCTATCTCGACAGCGAGCCGGACAAGACCCGCATCAAAGCGCACGCGGCGAATTATCTGAAATCCAAAGGCGCAAATTTGAACAATACGGCTTCGATCTGCGAAGTCGGACGAAAGGAAGTGGCAGACCAGACCTCGGTCGGCCGGTACCTGAGAGTGAGCAACTAACCCCGCGGAATGCCGCGAGCGCGCTCTTTCTCAGGATGACATGACAGGTCGGTTGGGCGGAGGCCCTTCAGGCCAGAAACTGAGAAAGGGACGCGCATGTCTGACCTGCGCAAGATCGTCATTGATGGGGCCGAGATCGAGGTCGATCCGGCCCTGACCCTCATCCAGGCCTGTGAACAAGCTGGCATTGAGGTACCGCGCTTTTGCTATCATGAACGGCTGACCATCGCCGGCAATTGCCGGATGTGTCTGGTCGAGGTCGTGGGCGGACCTCCGAAACCCGCGGCCTCCTGCGCGATGCAGGTGAAGGACCTTCGCCCCGGACCGGAGGGCCAGCCTCCCGTCATCAAAACCAATTCGCCGATGGTGAAGAAGGCGCGCGAAGGGGTGATGGAGTTTCTCCTGATCAATCACCCGCTGGATTGCCCGATCTGCGACCAAGGTGGCGAATGTGATTTGCAAGACCAGGCAATGGCTTACGGGGTGGACTTCAGCCGGTTCCGGGAACCGAAACGCGCCGTCGAAGACCTCGATCTGGGGCCACTGGTCGAGACCCATATGACCCGCTGCATCTCCTGCACCCGCTGCGTGCGGTTCACGACCGAGGTCGCCGGCATCACGCAGATGGGTCAGACGGGCCGCGGCGAAGATGCGGAGATCACCTCCTATCTCGGCCAGACGCTCGACAGCAATATGCAGGGCAACATCATTGATCTTTGCCCGGTAGGGGCTTTGGTGTCGAAGCCCTATGCCTTCACTGCGCGGCCTTGGGAACTGACCAAGATCGAGAGCATTGACGTGATGGACGCGCTTGGCTCGAACATTCGTGTGGACACGAAGGGCCGCGAAGTGATGCGCTTCCTGCCGCGCAACCATGACGGCGTGAATGAGGAATGGATTTCCGACAAGACACGCTTCGTCTGGGACGGTCTGCGGCGTCAGCGTTTGGACCGGCCTTACATCCGCGAAAACGGCAAACTACGCGCCGCCGAGTGGGGCGAGGCGTTGTCTGCGGCCGCGGAAGGTCTGCGTGGCAAGAATGCGGTTGGGCTTGTGGGCGATCTGGCCCCGGTCGAGGCGGCCTATTCGCTGAAAACCATGATCGAAGGTCTCGGTGGCGTCGTGGAATGCCGCACGGATGGGGCAAAACTACCCTCCGGCAATCGCGCGGCCTATGTCGGGAATGCCAAGATCGAGGACATCGACACGGCCAAGATGATCCTTTTGATCGGGACCAATCCGGAGGTTGAAGCTCCGGTGCTAAACGCCCGTATTCGCAAGGCTTATCTGGCTGGCGCGACCGTTGGTGTGATCGGGCCTAAGCTTGATTTGAGCTACGACTACACGCATCTCGGCACGGATCGCGAGGCGCTTTCTAAGGTCGCTGATATGGATCACTCCGACAAGCACGGGGTTCCTGGCGTGATGATCGTCGGCCAGGGCGCGCTGCAAGGCGAGGATGGCGAAGCCGTGCTGGCGACAGCACAAGCGATGGCCGTGGCCGGACAGTCGAAATTCATGGTCCTGCACACTGCCGCCGGTCGCGTCGGCGCGATGGATGCAGGGGCCACGAACCCCGACGGAATGAACGCTGTGAGTGGGGCGGAGGTGATCTACAATCTCGGCGCGGACGAGATCGACATCTCCGACGGACCGTTTGTGATCTACCAGGGCTCGCATGGTGATCGCGGGGCGCACCGGGCGGATGTGATCTTGCCCGCAGCGGCCTATACCGAGGAGCAGGGGCTCTTCGTCAACACCGAAGGCCGTCCGCAACTGGCGCTGCGCGCCGGGTTCCCGCCGGGTGAGGCGAAAGAGAATTGGGCGATCTTACGGGCACTTTCCGCTCAGCTCGGCGAGGCGCTGCCCTGGGACAGTCTCGCGGGACTGCGGGCCAAGCTCGTGGACGAGGTTCAGCACTTGAGCCAGATCGATGAAGTGCCTGAAAACGAAGGGGAAACGTTGAAGCCGGGTAAGCTTGGTAACGGCGATTTCACGCTGCCGATTGAGGATCACTACCTGACCAACCCCATCGCCCGCGCCTCGGAACTGATGGCCGAACTCAGCGCCAATGCGAAAGCGCGCAAATCTGCGCCGATGGCCGCGGAGTAGGACTGCGAGACGTGGCCGGGACACCACATATCGCAGTGGCGGGCGTCGCGCTGGCGGGTCTTGTTGCCTGCACGACAGAGGTCGACCCGACACGGGATTATTTCCAGCCGGAATATCTTGGTGTGGAGACGCGCAAGCTCGACAGCGATCTGGTGTCTTTCCTCGTCCGCATGCGGGGCGCGCGCACCAATGCAGACGTGGCCGATTATGGTAAATGCGCTGCGGCGCAATACGCGCTGATCCGGGGCTTCGGGTTCGCGCGACATGTCCGCACAAGCGTGCAGGAAGAGGCTGGTATATGGGCGGCGGATGCGGTTTACACCGTCTCGGCGGCTCTACCGCAAGGGTTACAAACGATAGATGCCGAGGTGGTCGTGGCGGACTGCCAGGAAAATGGAATACCAACCGTCTGACGGCGGGAGGGAAGTCCGGGAGAGACGAGAGACATGGCTGAATTTCTGACAACGGGACCGGGGATCGCGCTGATCATCGTGGCGCAATGCCTCGCGGTGATCGCGTTCGTGATGATCTCGCTGTTGTTCCTCGTCTATGGCGACCGGAAAATCTGGGCCGCCGTGCAGATGCGCCGGGGCCCGAATGTGGTCGGCGTTTGGGGCCTTTTGCAAACCGTTGCGGACGCGCTGAAATATGTGGTGAAAGAGATCGTCATCCCGGCGGGGGCCGACAAGACGGTGTTCATGCTCGCGCCCCTTATTTCCTTCGTCCTCGCGATGATCGCATGGGCCGTGATCCCGTTCTGGGACACCTGGGTTTTGGCCGATCTGAACGTCGCGATCCTCTATGTCTTCGCCATCGGTTCTTTGGAGGTCTATGGCGTGATCATGGGGGGATGGGCGTCGAACTCGAAATATCCATTTCTTGGCTCGCTTCGCTCCGCCGCGCAGATGATCTCCTACGAGGTTTCTATCGGCTTCATCATCATCGGGGTGGTGCTCTCCACCGGCTCGCTGAATTTCGGTGACATCGTTGATGCGCAGGACGGGAACTACGGCTTTTTCTCGTGGTACTGGCTGCCGCATCTGCCGATGGTCGTACTGTTCTTCGTGTCCGCCTTGGCTGAAACCAACCGCCCACCATTCGACCTGCCGGAGGCGGAATCGGAGCTCGTGGCGGGCTATCAGGTGGAATACTCCTCAACGCCATTCCTGCTCTTCATGGCCGGCGAATATATCGCCATCTTCCTGATGTGCGCACTCATCACGCTCTTGTTCTTCGGCGGCTGGCTGTCGCCGATCCCGTGGCTGATCCCCGACAGCCCGCTCTGGATGGTTGCGAAGATGGCGTTCTTCTTCTTCCTCTTCGCCATGGTGAAGGCCATCGTGCCGCGTTACCGCTATGACCAGCTGATGCGTCTGGGCTGGAAAGTCTTCCTGCCGATGTCGCTCGCCTGGGTCGTAATCGTCGCCTTCTTCGCACAATACGAACTCTTTGGCGGCGCCTATGCGCGCTGGGCAATAGGGGGCTGATCTTGGGCGTCGACTGCACCCTTTTCACACAGCTCGCAGAGCTCAGGACCCGGTGGAGGCCGGAGGGGCGCAGTCTGATGCTCGGGCGTCAGACCCTCAAGATCGAACCCCGTTTTGCGAAACGCTACGAGGCTGCATTGAAACGTGGCGGTCTGGAGGGGCGCAGGTTTGATTACCTGCAAGACGACGGCTATTCCGAAAACATGTTCGAGAAATTCGGCTTCGGCCAGATCGAGACCATGGATTACGCGTCCTATGAAGGCCCGTCGATTGAGCAGGATCTGAATAAGCCGGTGCCGACGAAACTGCACAAGAAGTTCGGCTTCATCTTCGATGGCGGCACCATCGAGCATGTCTTCAACGTGCCGCAAGCGCTTGAAAACGTGTTTAATATGCTGAAACCCGGCGGACGGTTTGTCTCCGCCAATGGGATGAATGGCTGGGTCGGGCACGGGATGTATCAGTTCAACCCAGAATTGGTTTGGACCTTCTGGAAACGCAAATGCCAGTGCATCGTGCATCGCTGCCTGGGCATCCATAAAATCCCGGGCCATGCAAAAATCCTGTCCTTCCCCGATGCGGCCAAAACCGGTCAGCGTCTGCGGCTGAAAGGCAAAATCCCAGAAGGCCGTGTGTATCTGTATTATGAAGTTGAGAGAACCGCTGCGCCGATGCTTGAGACCTCGGCGCTGCAAAGTGACTACCAAACCCGTTGGGCCGCAAGCGCCTGACAACAGGAGAGACGAGACGACATGAGCTTTGATATCGCACGTGCCACCAAGTATTTCCTGCTGGTGGATTTCCTCAAAGGTTTTGGTCTGGGCATGAAGTATTTCTTCGCCCCCAAGGCCACCGTGAACTATCCGCATGAGAAAGGGCCGCTGAGCCCGCGCTTCCGTGGCGAACACGCCCTGCGTCGCTATCCCAATGGCGAGGAGCGCTGCATTGCCTGCAAGCTGTGTGAGGCCATCTGCCCCGCCCAGGCCATCACCATCGATGCCGAACCGCGCGAGGACGGCTCCCGCCGCACCACGCGCTATGACATCGACATGACGAAATGCATCTATTGCGGCTTCTGTCAGGAGGCCTGCCCGGTGGATGCCATCGTCGAGGGCCCGAATTTCGAATTCGCGACCGAGACCCGTGAAGAGCTTTACTACGACAAGGCCAAGCTTCTGGAAAACGGCGAACGCTGGGAAGCCGAGATCGCCCGCAACCTTGAAATGGACGCGCCTTACAGATGACCGACGCCAAAAACCCTTTCGAGCAGATGATGGAAATGGGCCAGGCCTGGGCGAAAGCCGTGTCGCCGGGGCTCGAAAACTTCACGCCCAAAGGGTTCGAGAAAATGTTCCCCACCATGCCGGCCGAGATGATGGAGCAGTTCATGGGCAAGACGTTCAATCCGGGCGGATTGGACGCCAAGACACGTCTGTTGTTGACGCTGACGGGCCTCACGATACAAGGCGCGCAGGCCGAGGCGCAAATCCGGTTGACCGTCCGCCATCTGGTGGAAGCAGGCGCCACACAACAAGAAATTGCCGAAACCATCGCGCAAGCCGCGATTTTCGGTGGGGTTCCGGCGATGACGAAAGCCATGGAACTTGCGACGTCCGTTTTGGACGAAGAGGAAGGGGACAGCTGATGGGCGTTGCCGATTTCGCTTTCTATCTATTCGCCATCGTTACGGTGGCCTCGGGCTTCATGGTGGTGGTCTCGAAAAACCCCGTGCATTCGGTGCTCTGGCTGATCGCAGCCTTCCTGAGTTCCGCGGGCCTTTTCGTGCTTCTGGGCGCGGAGTTTGTCGCGATGCTTCTGGTCATCGTCTATGTGGGCGCGGTCGCGGTGCTGTTCCTCTTCGTCGTGATGATGCTCGATGTGGATTTTGCCGAATTGCGCGGAGAACTGGCGAAATTCGTCCCGCTGGCGGGGCTGATCGGCGTTATTTTACTGGTGGAACTGGCGCTGGTCTTCGGCGTCTGGACGGCCTCGGAAAGCGCCATGGACCTGCGGGATGCTGTGGCGCCTGCCGTTTCGGAAGCGCATAACACCCGTGCTTTGGGTCAACTCATCTACACCAAATATATCTACCTCTTTCAGGCTGCCGGTCTGATCCTGTTGGTCGCAATGATCGGGGCCATCGTGCTGACGCTGCGCCACCGCGTGGACATCAAGCGTCAGGACGTGGTCGCCCAGATGATGCGGGACCCGGCGAAGGCGATGGAGTTGAAGGACGTCAAACCGGGTCAGGGGCTTTGAGCGGGTGAAAGCGACGACGGCATATTTGGCCAGTCTGATGGCAGCAACATCCGCCTCGCAAGCGGAGGAGTTCG
This sequence comes from Paracoccaceae bacterium, assembly GCA_028284705.1. Taxonomy (GTDB): domain Bacteria; phylum Pseudomonadota; class Alphaproteobacteria; order Rhodobacterales; family Rhodobacteraceae; genus Litoreibacter. The sequence goes on from JANQRE010000046.1 coordinate 16,080, forward strand.
TGCCTCCCTGCGGCAACGGGTTTGTTGATGAGCGTTTCATTTATTTCATCGAAAAGCTGCCAAACGGGTTCGTTTCGGAGCACAGCACGGATGATATTCCCGTCTGGAACAGGATCGACCTTGTGCACTGCGAAAGCGGAAAGACCATGCGCGCGGATTTCCGTGCCGTCGGCGAGCATGATCCAAGACCGGTCGATGATCACTTCGAAAGCCGCATGAAGAGTCCGGTGGGAATTACCCAAGAGCGCCTGGCACGGGAGCTGAAAGAAAAAGGTGCAAGAACGCAAATTTTCGTAAACCGTGCCGAGAGCTGTGCCTGTCGGTTGCACTATCCCCAATCCCGCGGCGCCAAGTCTGCGTTCGAGGCCGAATTCTGATGATGCAGGTCCGTCATATCGCATTGGGGATCGCTCTGGCGGGTCCGGCGAGCGCGCTGACCCCGCTGCCACCGCCCTGCGCCTACGGCGAAGACCAGGTGGACGGGCGGCAGATCACCTATACCACCCGCGAAGCCAATCAATTCGTGACTTACGAGGCCTATACAAAGCGCCAACAGGTGCTGCTCTATCTTGAACATTGTCCCTCGGGCAAAATCCTGCGCAGCAAATCGGCCCCCGATAGCGTTCAGCCCGACAGCCCGCGCAGCCCAAGTTCCGTGCTCGACACCGTCGAGGCGGTTTTGACTTCGGACCAACCCTACACAATGGGCGATATTCAGCGCGTTTTGAAAGAGCAGGGCGTGGCCACGCGCCGCTTCACCTCGAAGGCCGAAAGCTGCGCCTGCCAGCACTACTTCCCCGATGCGCGGGGCAGCAAAGCCCCTTACGAGATGGGCCAATGATGCGTTTGCCTCATATCGCATTAGGGCTTGTGGGCATCTGCGCAGCCAGTATGGCGACAGGCCATACCCTCGCCGAATGCGAGCGCATCACGCATATCTCGCATGGCGGGGTGATGGGGCACCGCGATCTGGGCGAGAACAAAGTCGGGTGGCTGGAATGGTGGAGCCAGGAGGGGGTCTACAAAACTCTCTGGATCGCGGAATGCGATACCGGTCGGACGCTCTCGATCCGCACGCATGAGGAGCGGATCAAGGATCGCCACATCCACGACCGGACTGAGAAAGCGGTTGGGATTGTCGAGCGCCAGGCCGCCTCTGGCCCGTTCTTCACGCTGGAGCGCACCGCCGAGGCCTTGAAGAAAGCGGGCCGTGACATCGAGATTGCCGCGAGCGGTGCCGAATTCTGCGCCTGCCACGCCGTCTATCCGGACCTGCGCGGCGACAAGACCCAATATGGAGGCCAGTCATGACCTCCACACGCACCAAACGCATCGTCATCGCCACCATGCTCGCCTGTCTGATCCTGCCGGTGATCATCTTCGGCACCTCCCCGGTGGACGCGGTGCATGGGCTAAGCGGGCCGCTGAACTATTCGCCGAACGGCGCAATTACAAAACCGAACGAGGGCATTTTCCAATGATCGGTCTGGAACACTATCTCACTGTCGCGGCGGCCTTGTTCGTCATTGGCATCTTCGGCATCTTCGTGAACCGGAAGAATGTCATCATCATCCTGATGTCGATCGAACTGATGCTGCTGGCTGTGAATATCAACCTGGTGGCCTTCTCCTCCTTCCTCGGCGATCTCGTGGGCCAGGTGTTCACGCTGTTCGTTCTGACCGTCGCCGCCGCCGAGGCCGCCATCGGGCTGGCCATCCTCGTCTGTTTCTTCCGCAACCGCGGCACCATCGCCGTGGAAGACGTCAATGTCATGAAGGGCTAAGAATTTCATGGAAACACTACTCCTCTTTGCCCCTCTGATCGGTGCGCTGATCTGCGGATTTGGCTGGCGGTTGATCGGCGAACAAGCGGCCTGCGTGGTCGCGACCGGGCTTTTGTTCCTCTCAGCCATCCTCAGCTGGATCGTCTTCCTTGGTCATGATGGCACGAAAGAGCAGATCGAAATCCTGCGCTGGATTTCCTCCGGCACGCTCGACACAAGCTGGGCGATCCGCCTCGACCGGTTGACGGCGACGATGCTGATCGTGATCACCACAGTATCTTCCCTCGTACACCTCTATTCCTTCGGCTACATGGCCCATGACGAGAATTTCGAGGAAGGTCACGTCTACAAGCCGCGCTTCTTTGCCTATCTGAGTTTCTTCACCTTCGCGATGCTGATGCTGGTGACCGCCGACAACCTCGTGCAGATGTTCTTCGGCTGGGAGGGTGTAGGTGTCGCCTCCTACCTCTTGATCGGGTTTTACTACAAGAAGCCCTCGGCCAATGCCGCCGCGATCAAGGCGTTTGTGGTCAACCGGGTTGGCGATTTCGGCTTCGCGCTTGGCATCTTCGCGCTGTTTTTCCTGGTCGACAGCATCGACATGGATGTGATCTTCGCCGCCGCGCCGGAGCTGGCGGAGACAAATCTCACCTTCCTCTGGGCCGAATGGAACGCCGCCAACCTGGTGATGGTTCTGCTCTTCATCGGCGCCATGGGTAAATCGGCACAGTTGATCCTGCACACCTGGCTGCCGGACGCGATGGAAGGCCCGACACCGGTCTCCGCGCTGATCCACGCGGCGACCATGGTGACGGCGGGTGTGTTCCTCGTCTGCCGCATGTCGCCGCTGCTGGAATTTGCACCGGATGCGAAGAACCTGGTCGTGATCATCGGTTCGCTGACCGCTTTCTTCGCCGCCACGGTGGGCCTGGTGCAGAATGACATCAAACGAGTGATCGCCTATTCGACCTGCTCGCAGCTGGGTTACATGTTCGTGGCCGCGGGCGTCGGCGTCTATTCCGTCGCCATGTTCCACCTGCTGACCCACGCCTTCTTCAAGGCAATGCTTTTCCTCGGCGCAGGTTCGGTGATCCACGCGATGCATCACGAGCAGGACATGCGCAATTATGGCGGCTTGAGGGACAAGATCCCGATGACATTCTGGGCGATGATGATCGGCACTTTGGCGATCACCGGCGTCGGCATTCCACTGCTTTATATCGGTTTCCCGGTGGGTTTCGCGGGCTTTGTGTCGAAAGACGCGATCATCGAGAGCGCCTATGCGGCGGCTCCGATGGGCGGCGCGTTCTGGCTTCTGGTCATCGCCGCGCTCTTCACCAGCTTCTATTCCTGGCGACTGATGTTCATGACCTTCTACGGCAAACCGCGCGGCGACAAACACGCCCATGAGCACGCCCATGAAAGCCCGAACACGATGCTCGTGCCGCTTGGCGTTCTGGCAATCGGCGCGGTCTTCTCCGGCATGGTCTTCTACAAGCCTTATTTCGGCTCGGACGAAAGTGTCGAGAAGTTCTTCGGCATCTCCGGTGAGAAACACGCCATCGTGCAGCCTCTCGGCGCGGCCTATGCGGCGGGCGAAAGCGATGCAAAAGAGGGTGACGAGCACCACGGGCGCCATGTCGGCGAGCCGGGTGAGGGCGCGATCTTCATGGCGGCCGAAAACACCGTGCTGCATGATGCGCATTACGTACCGAAATGGGTGAAAGTCTCGCCCTTCATTGCGATGCTGCTTGGCCTCTTCACGGCCTGGATGTTCTACATACGCGACACGTCCTTGCCGGGGCGGCTCGCGCGCAGCCAGCCGATCCTCTACCAGTTCCTGCTGAACAAATGGTATTTCGACGAGGTCTATGACCTGATCTTCACAGAGCCCGCGAAACGGGTCGGATCGTTCTTCTGGAAACGCGGCGATGGCAATGTCATCGACGGCACGATCAACGGGGTCGCCATGGGGATCGTGCCCTTCTTCACGCGGCTGGCCGGTCGGGTTCAGTCGGGCTTCATGTTCCACTACGCGTTCGCCATGGTGATCGGGATTGTGATCCTGATCACCTGGTTCGCCATTGGCGGGAGTGCAAACTGATGCTAGATTCCCTGCTCACGCTGATCACCTTTACGCCGCTCATCGCTGCGCTGATCCTGGCGCTGTTCCTGCGCGGCGAGGATGAGGCTGCGCAGCGTAGTGCCAAATGGGTGGCGCTCGGCGCGACGACGCTGACCTTCGTGCTGTCGATCTTCCTCTATACCGGCTTCGATCCGGCCAATACCGGCTTCCAGTTCGTGGAAGAGCGCGAATGGCTGCTTGGATTGCAATACAAGATGGGTGTCGACGGGATTTCGGTTCTGTTTGTCCTGCTTACGACATTCCTAATGCCGCTGACCATCGCGGCCTGTTGGGACGTCACGCACCGGGTGAAGGATTACATGATCGCGTTCCTCGTGCTGGAAACGCTGATGATCGGGGTGTTCTGCGCGCTCGATCTGATCCTTTTCTACCTGTTCTTCGAGGCCGGTCTGATCCCGATGTTCCTCATCATCGGCATCTGGGGCGGCAAGGAGCGCATCTACGCCTCCTTCAAGTTCTTCCTCTACACGCTTCTGGGCTCGGTCCTGATGCTGGTCGCCATGATCGCGATGTATCTCGATGCGGGCACCACGGACATCCCGACCCTGCTGACCCATCAGTTCGGGTCGGAGAGCTTCTCAGTTCTCGGCATCCAGATCCTCGGCGGCGCGCAGACGCTGATGTTCCTGGCCTTCTTTGCCTCGTTTGCGGTGAAGATGCCGATGTGGCCGGTGCATACCTGGTTGCCGGATGCGCACGTGCAAGCGCCAACTGCAGGCTCCGTCGTTCTGGCCGCGATCCTTCTAAAGATGGGCGGCTACGGCTTCCTGCGCTTCTCCCTGCCGATGTTCCCGGTGGGATCGGAAGTCATGGGGCCGCTGGTGCTCTGGCTTTCGGTCATCGCGATTGTCTACACCTCGCTGGTGGCGCTCGCGCAGGAGGATATGAAGAAGCTGATCGCCTATTCCTCGGTCGCGCATATGGGGTACGTGACCATGGGCATCTTCGCGGTGAACCAACAGGGCATCGACGGGGCGATTTTCCAGATGCTCAGCCACGGCTTCATCTCTGGCGCGCTCTTCCTCTGCGTCGGCGTGATTTATGACCGGATGCATACCCGCGAGATCGACGCCTATGGGGGTCTGGTGAACCGCATGCCGGCCTACGCACTGATCTTCATGCTGTTCACCATGGCCAATGTCGGCCTGCCGGGCACCTCCGGCTTCATCGGCGAATTCCTGACACTGATGGGCATCTTCCAGAAAAACACCTGGATCGCGATGTTTGCCACCACCGGCGTCATCCTGTCGGCGGCCTATGCGCTTTGGCTCTACCGCCGTGTCGTCATGGGTGACCTGATCAAGGAGAGCCTGAAATCGATCACCGATATGACGCCACGGGAGCGTGCAGTCTTCGCGCCGCTCGTCTTCATGACGATCTTCCTCGGCGTCTATCCCGCGCCGGTGCTCGACATGATCGGGCCGAGCGTCGCGGCCCTCGTTGACAATTACTCAACCGCGCTGCTCGACAGCGGCTTTGCCACTCAAGTGGCCGGAAATTAAGGGCGGGAACTAAGCCATGATCCAAGCTGACCTCAACGTTGTCCTGCCCGAGATCGTTCTCGCCGTCTTCGCCATGGCGGCGCTGATGGGCGCGGTCTATACCGGCAAGGACCGAACCGCGCCGATGGTCCTCTGGGCGACCTCCGCCGTTTTCGTCGTGCTGGCCGCCTGGATCGGATTTGGCGGCGGTGGCACGCAGACTGCGTTCGGCGGCGCCTTCATCGATGACGCCTTCTCGCGCTTTGCCAAGGTGACGATCCTGCTTTCCGCCGCGGCGATCCTGCTTTTGAGCCAGGATTACATGACCCGCCACGGGCTCTTCCGCTTCGAATATCCGATCCTTGTTGCCTTAGCGGTCGTCGGCATGATGATGATGGTTTCGGCTGGAGACCTCATGGCGCTCTATATGGGGCTCGAGCTGCAATCCCTCTCGCTCTATGTGGTCGCCGCACTGCGCCGCGACTCTGTGCGTTCCACCGAAGCCGGGCTGAAATACTTCGTGCTCGGCGCTTTGTCCTCGGGCATGCTGCTCTACGGCGCCTCGTTGGTCTATGGCCACGCCGGCACGACGCTCTTCTCCGGCATCGTGACCACCGCGACCGAAGGCCCGATCTCGCTCGGCCTTCTTTTCGGCCTCGTCTTCGTCTTCGCAGGGCTTGCCTTCAAGGTCTCCGCCGCGCCGTTCCACATGTGGACACCGGACGTCTATGAGGGTTCACCGACACCGATCACCGCCTTCTTCGCGACCGCGCCCAAGGTCGCCGCCATGGCGCTTTTCGCCCGCGTCGCCCATGACGCTTTCGGCGGTGCGGTGGCCGACTGGTCGCAGATCGTTGCCTTCCTCTCGGTCGCGTCCATGTTCCTCGGTGCCATCGCGGCCATCGGCCAACGCGATATCAAACGCCTGATGGCCTATTCCTCCATCGCTCATATGGGCTTTGCGTTGATGGGCCTGGCCGCGGGAACCGAGGCTGGGGTGCAGGCCATGCTCGTCTATATGGCGATCTACGTGACGATGAATATCGGTACCTTTGCCTTCATCCTGTCGATGAACAAGGACGGCCAGCCGGTCACCGATATCGACAGTCTGCAGATGTATTCCAAGGTGCAGCCGGGCCGGGCGCTGGCCATGCTGGTGCTGCTCTTCTCGCTGGCCGGCATTCCGCCGCTGGTGGGCTTTTTCGGCAAATTCTATGTGCTGAAAGCCGCGGTGGACGCGGATATGGTCTGGCTTGCGGTCGCCGGCGTCATCGCCTCAGTCATTGGTGCCTTCTATTATCTGCGCATCATCTATTTCATGTATTTCGGCGAGGAGCGCGACGCGCTCGACAACACTATCACGCCCGTCGCCTGGGTGATGCTGATGGGCTCGGCCGCGATCATGCTGGTGGGTGTGATCAACCTCTTCGGCATCGAGGGGCTGGCGCTCGCTGCGGCAGGATCGCTTGTCAATTGATCCGGCCTCTGTCTGGCCCGAGGGCTATGACAGAATTATTCTGGATGAAGTTGACAGCACCATGGCCGAGGCGGCCCGGATCGCTCATGAGCTGAAGCGTCCGACCTGGATCATGGCGCATCATCAGACTGGCGCGCGCGGGCGTCGCGGTCGTGTCTGGGAGCACCCTGAGGGCAATCTGGCGGCCACACTTGTCATGCGCCCCGGCGGGTCGGTGCAGGAGGCGGCTCTGCGGTCATTCTTTGCCGCAAATGCGCTCTACGAGACGCTGGCGCTGCACACCGATCGCACGAAACTAGCGCTGAAATGGCCCAATGACGTGCTGTTATCCCAAGGCAAGGTCGCCGGCATCCTGCTGGAAAGCAGCGGGTCCCGGTTCGGGGCCGAATGGCTGTCCATCGGCATTGGCGTCAATCTGGTGGAGGTGCCTTTGGGTGTGCGCGATGCGGCGTTTCCTCCGGTCTGTCTGAAGGATCACGGCGAGGCTGTTACGCCGGAAAGTTTCCTCAACGCGCTGGCGGCGAATTTCGCCACCGAGGAGGCGCTGTTTGAGCGCCTGGGCTTTTCGGTGATCCGTGACAACTGGCTGAGACGGGCTGCGCGTCTGGGCGAGGTCATCACCGCGCGCACCGGCGGCAAGGAAGTCACCGGCATCTTTGAGACGGTCGATGATGGCGGCAATCTGATCCTGAAGACCCCAAAGGGCCTCAAAGCCGTCCCCGCGGGTGACGTCTATTTCTGAGCCGCCGCTTTGACCTTCTGAGGATCACGCGCTAAGGCTTTGGACAACAGGCGTTTTGGGCGGCCGGGAACAGCCCTTCACTGAATAGAAAGGTCTCCTGAGATATGAAAATGTCAGGGGGGCGTGTCCCTAAAACTTTAGCCAAATTGTCGGGAGGTGCCCATGCTTCTCGCGATTGATTGCGGCAATACCAATACCGTCTTTTCGATCTGGAACGGCACGGAATTTATTGCCAATTGGCGGGCCTCGACCGAATGGCAGCGCACGGCGGATCAGTATTACGTCTGGCTGACCACGCTGATGCGGTTCCAGAATATTGAAGCGGATATCACCGAGATCATCATCTCCTCCACCGTGCCGCGTGTGGTGTTCAACCTGCGCGTCTTTGCGGATCGTTACTTCAACACAAGGCCGCTTGTCGTTGGAAAAGATGCGCTTTTGCCGGTGGATGTGCGTGTCGATGAAGGCACTGCCGTAGGGCCGGACCGTTTGGTCAATACCGTTGCGGGGCATGATCTCTACGGCGGCGATCTGATCATTGTCGATTTCGGCACAGCGACCACTTTCGATGTGGTGGCCAAGGATGGCGCCTATATCGGCGGCGTGATCGCGCCGGGGGTGAACCTCTCGCTGGAGGCGCTGCATCAGGCGGCAGCGGCGCTGCCCCATGTGGATATTTCGCGACCCCAAGGGGTGATTGGCACCAACACGGTGGCTTGTATGCAATCCGGTGTGTTCTGGGGCTATATCGGGCTGGTGCGTGAGATTTGCGATCGGATCAAAGCGGAGCGGGAGCGGGAGATGAAGATCATCTCGACCGGCGGCCTTGCGCCCCTGTTCCAGCAATCTGCTGATCTCTTTGACGAATTCAATGACGACCTGACCGTGCACGGGCTCGTCGTCATCAACGATTACAACAGAAAGCAGGCTTAAATGGCAGGCAAACGGCTGGTCTACCTCGCGCTCGGAGGCGCGGGCGAGGTGGGCATGAACATGTATCTTTATGGCTATGGCGCGCCGGGGAAAGAGCGTTTCATCATGGTTGATGCCGGCGTGACTTTTCCGGATATGGATGGCTCGCCGGGTGTCGATCTCATTTTTCCGGATATTGAGTGGATCGCCGAGCGGCGCGACCAGTTGGAGGCGATCTTCATCACCCATGCCCATGAGGACCATGTGGGCGCCATTGGTCACCTCTACAGCCAGTTGCAAGCGCCTGTTTATGCAAGGAAATTCACCGCTCACATCGCGCGCATGAAGATAGAGGAGCACGGGTATTCGGGTGAAGAAATTCGCACGGTCGGTGCGATGCCAGAGCAGGCGGAGGCGGGACCGTTCAAGGTCGGATTTATGCCAATCTCGCACTCGATACCAGAATCGAGCGCCCTGATCATCGACACGCCAGAGGGCCGGGTGGTGCACTCGGGCGATTTCAAGATCGATGAGACCCCTGGTCTGGGGGAGCCTTTTGACCGCGAGGCATGGGGCGATCTGGGTCCGGTTCGGGCGCTGATTTGCGACTCAACAAATGTGTTTTCGTTTCATCCCGGACGGTCAGAGGCGGAAGTGGGCCCGAATATCCGCAAGATCGTCGAAGAGGCGACCGGCATGGTCGTGGCGACCACCTTTGCCTCCAACATCGCGCGGGTGAAAACCCTCGCTGAGGCCGGGATCGCCGCGGGGCGCTCCGTCGTGCTTCTGGGCCGGGCGATGCGGCGGATGATCACCGCTGGCGTTGAGACCGGGGTAATCAATGATTTTCCGAAAGTGGTGACGGCAGAAGATGCGCAGGACATTCCGCGCGGCAATCTGATGCTTCTGGCGACTGGTTCTCAAGGGGAGCGGCGGGCCGCGACAGCGCAGCTCAGCCGCGGGAAATATCAGGGGCTCAGCCTGAAAGAGGGCGATCTGTTCCTGTTTTCCTCCAAAACCATCCCGGGCAATGAGGTCAGCGTAGGGCGTATCGAGAATGCGTTAAGCGAAATGGGTGTCGATGTGATTGATGACAAGCTCGCCGATATCCATGTGTCTGGCCATGCCAACCGGCCCGATCTGCAGGAGATGCATGCGCTGGTCAAACCGCAGATCCTCGTGCCGAACCATGGCGAACATCGCATGCTGCGTGAACATGCGAAGCTGGGCGAGCAGGCGGGGATCGCCTCTGTGGTCGCGCAGAACGGAACCATGGTGTCCCTGTCGGGCAATCGACCGGAGGTGGTCGAGTTCATCGAGACTGGACGGACCTATCTCGATGGCACAACGCAGATCGGCGCGCTTGATGGGATTGTGCGGGACCGCATCCGCATGGCGCTGAACGGAATGGCGGTGATCGGCGTGCTGATAGATGAAGAGGATGAGCCGCTGCTGGACGCCTGGTGCGATCTGCGCGGGCTACCAGAATTGGGCCGGTCTCACACCGATCTGGCGGAACTCATTGAGCATGAGGTGGGGCAGTTCCTCGGACGTGCCGACGGCAAGACGATCATGGATGACGACAAGCTCGAAGACGCGATCCGGCGGATCGTGCGCAACACCGCGATGGACGAGATAGGAAAGAAGCCGGAGGTGTCGGTTCTGATCTCCAGATTGGCAGCGTAAACCAGCGGAGCGCTACCGCGCGTTGTTATCTCAGAAATCTTTGATGTGACGCGAAAATTCCAGGTCCACGGGATGTAATTCGAAGCGGAATGTATACATATTGAAGGGCCATGAAGATGGCCCGATGTTCCGCGACAGGAGGGCCGTTCGATGGCCGAACCGCTTCGCAAAATCGTCATCGTTGGTGCCGGGTTTGGCGGGCTCTCCGCCGCCCAGAAACTGGCCAATGCTCCGGTCCAGATCACGCTGATCGACCGGCAAAACCACCATCTCTTCCAACCCTTGCTCTATCAGGTCGCGACCGCGGCACTGACGCCTGCAGATATTGCGGTACCAATCCGTCAGGTTCTGCGGCGGCAGAAGAATGTTGAAGTGGTGATGGACGATGTCACGGGGATCGACACAGCGAACCAGCAGGTCCAGACCGAGACAGGGCAAGCCTTCCCTTATGACGCGCTGATCCTCGCAACCGGCGCGCGGCACAGCTATTTCGGCAAGGATGATTGGGCGCACCACGCGCCGGGGCTCAAGACGCTCGAGGACGCCTATGGTCTGCGTGAGAAGATCCTCACCGCTTTTGAGACAGCCGAGATCATCGCGCGGGATGATCCAAAGAAAGCGCAATCTTATCAGACATTTGTGGTTGTCGGGGCGGGACCCACCGGTGTCGAGATGGCCGGGGCTATTGCCGAGCTTGCGCAATCTCTCGCACGCGATTTCCGCCATATCGAACCGCGCCAGACCCGTGTCATTCTGCTGGAGGGCGGCGCACATGTTCTGCCGAGTTTCGCTGAACGGCTCTCGGCCCGGGCGAAACGGGACCTCGAAAGTCTCGGCGTCGAGGTGCGCACTGGCACGATGGTCACCGATATCTCGCCGGGGCGGGTGGTCACGTCGCGTGACCCGATTGCCTGCGAGACTGTGTTATGGGCCGCCGGTGTGCAGGCCAGCCGTGCGGCGCAATGGCTGGGGCTCGATGGGGGCCATGTGCCGGTCGACGCAACCTTGCGTCCGGAAGGGCACAAAGACATCTATGTGATCGGCGATACCGCGCGCCACGTGCCGGATGGGGCAACGCATCCTTTGCCGGGGATCGCGCCGGTAGCCAAACAGATGGGGCAATATGTCGGGCATCGCCTCAGCGCCGAGGCCAAAGGAGTACCTTTTTCAAAGACTTTCCGCTATCGGGATGCGGGGATGATGGCCACCATTGGCCGCAATCGTGCGGTCGCGGACCTGATGGGGCTGAAAGTCACCGGATTTGTCGGTTGGCTGCTCTGGGGCGCGGCCCATGTCTACTTCCTGATCGGCTTCAAAAACCGGCTCTTCGTAATCCTGAGCTGGCTCTGGGCCTATATCACCTGGCAGCGCGGTGTCCGGCTTATCCTGCGCGACCAAACCGGGGGCGGAACTAGCTCGCGTCGCGACGCTCTTCGAAGCTTTGGGCAATGAAATCAGGGAGATGATCGCCGAGACCGACAACTTTCGGTCCGCGATCCTGCCCACGCCCACGTCCGCCCCTGGATCGGGAGGATTTCGGTTTCTCCTCCGCCTTGTCCTCGGAAACCGGTGCCTCTTTCGATGCTTCCTTAGGCTCTTCTTTTTTCTTGCTCCGGGTGCGCTTCGGCTTGTCCTCGGTGTCATCGCGCTTCGCACGCTCCGGCTTCGGCATATTGGTTTCGCCGCGCGGAATGGCGGTGTCGATCAGGCGTTCGATGCCCGCGAGCAGTTTGTCGTCCTTCGGCGTTGAGATCATCATTGCGGTGCCTTCGCGTCCGGCACGGCCCGTTCGCCCGATCCGGTGCACGTAATCCTCCGAATGGCTCGGCACGTCGAAGTTGAACACATGGCTCACATTCGGGATGTCGAGCCCACGTGCGGCCACGTCTGAGGCCACCAGCAGCCGGATATCGCCACTGCGAAACCCATCCAGCGTGCGGGTCCGATGCGACTGATCCAGATCGCCATGGATCGGTTCGGCCACATAGCCGTGCTTTTTCAAAGACTTGGCAACGATATCCACATCGACCTTGCGGTTGCAGAAGATGATCCCGTTGGTGACTTTCTCGCCTTCCTGATCGATGAGATGTCGCAGGAAATCGCGTTTCTTCTTTGCGGTGTCCCGTCCCGCGCCCGGGATTTCATAGACCGTCTGCGTAATGGTCTCGGAGGTCGTGGCCTGACGGGCGACCTCGACCCGGGCCGGGTTGGAGAGGAAGGTGTTGGTGATCCGCTCGATCTCGGGCGCCATGGTGGCGGAGAAAAACAGCGTCTGGCGTGTGAAGGGGGTGAGGCCAAAGATGCGCTCGATATCCGGGATGAAGCCCATATCGAGCATGCGGTCGGCTTCATCGACCACCATGATCTTCACATCCGACAGGATCAGTTTGCCGCGTTCGAAATGGTCGAGCAGCCGGCCTGGTGTGGCGATCAGCACGTCGACACCGCGATCGATCAACGCGTCCTGATCTTTGAAGGACACGCCTCCAATCAGCAGCGCTTTGGTGAGTTTTGTGTATTTCGCGTAGGTGTCGAAGTTTTCAGCCACCTGTGCGGCCAGCTCGCGCGTCGGGCACAGCACGAGAGAGCGCGGCATGCGCGCCCGTGCCCGTCCACGGTTCAGCGCGGTGATCATCGGCAGGGTGAAGCTTGCGGTCTTGCCGGTGCCCGTTTGGGCGATGCCAAGTACATCCTGACCTTCGCAGGCAGGTGGGATAGCACCTTCCTGAATGGGTGTCGGCGTCGTGTATCCAGCCTCCTCAATCGCTTTGAGGACTTTGGTGTGGAGCGGTAGCTCAGAGAATGTTGTCATTTATGTCCAAATATTTGCGGCCTGTTCTTCGTATGGCTCGGCAATGTTTTGGGACGCAGATATCCAACGCGTCCCTGCGTCGGCCCGGGGACGGATTCCGCGGGTGGTGCTCATGTAACGCGGGCGGGCGGGTTCGTCAATGAATGCAAGGGCCTTGACGTCAAGATGAGGTCAATTTGCCCGCTGGTATGGCAATTCTTCGCCGGTGAGCACGCTTTAGGCTTTGCCCAGACGTCGCGTCGCCACAAGAACGCCAAGAACCACCAGACCGATGGCCATCCAGTTCACACCCAGAGCATTCTCCGCACCGAGGCCGCTGAGGGCCATCACCACGAGACCTGCGCAGGTCATCAGTGCGCCAAGCATTGCCTGCCAGGGGCCGGGGCGCATTTCGGCCTTCGTGCGACTGCCCGCCTCGAAGACCACGAAAAGCAGGACGAAGGGCACCAGAACCAATGTGAACAGCACCAGCCAGATCGGGCGCATCGCCCACCATGTGCCGCTGCCGGGCGCTTCGCTCAGCCCGATGCCGCCAAAAACCGTTGCCGCCAGCCCGACGACAATCAAAAGCGCCGTCATATGCCACAGATAGATCGACATGATCATCTGATTCAGCACGATGACCCAGGTCCAGGGCCGCGGATTTCGCAACCAGGCCTGTGCCAGATCGGTGAGCAACAGGATCACGCCAATCTGCACTGCGCCCACCGCCAGCATGGCCGTTGTGGGCGGGCGGGTGTTCGACATCTCGGCCCCCGGCACGCTGACCATTGCGACCGGAAATCCGAACTGCACGATCAGAACGTAAAGCCAGACGACGCCGATGGCGATGAAGGCCAGCGCCCAGGATTTGGAGCGTTTGGTGCTGCCCCACCAATAGCCAAGCTGGTGCACGGTCAGCCAGACAAAGGCGTAATTCGTCCAGCGCAGCCAGGGCTGATCGGCGCCAAATGCGATGGCGTCTACCGCAATGGCGGCCCCTGCCAGCAAGAGCACAGAGGCCATACCCAACCTGTCCCAGATCGCGACGGTCACCGGGACCGCCATTGTCATGATGATATAGACCGCGAGGAACCAGACCGGCACCAAGGCCGCTTTGGAGGCGGTAGAGATCAATTCGACGGAGAGGCCCATCGCGTGGGCGATGATCCCCGCCGCGCCCCAGGCCAGAACAACCGGAACGGTTGGTTTCAGGAGCCGCGAAAGGCGGGAGGCCGCCCAAGCGCGCTTTTTGACCGGGTCTTTGCGGGCCGAACTCCAGGACAGCCCGTTCGAGAAGCCTCCGACGAAGAAAAACACCGGCATCACCTGGAACAGCCAAGTGGCGTAATGTGTCCAGCGTTGCTCTGCGAGAAGGATCACAAACTCCAACTCGCCATTGCGCATGACGCCGGCCAGTAACAGCCAGTGGCCCAGGATCACGAACATGATCGCAATGGCGCGGTAGAGATCCACGGCGCGGTTGCGGCTTTCGGGGGTGCGCTCCGCGGCCCATTTCGCAGCCGCGAAGAGCCCTTTGGGCATCTTCTCTTCGATCTGTGCTGTCGTCACTGTCTCTGCTCTATATCTTTGTTTTTATTGTTATTTGGTCGTTCTCGCGGCCTTGATAGAGCGAGCGTAGCAGAAGCGTGGCCACAAATCGACCGTCATGTTCGAGGGCCGCGCGGATGTTCAGACCATCATCTCTTTCGTGGCCGACAAAGTGATCTCTGGATAGTCACGTTCCACCCGGTCGATATCCCACTGCAGACGGGTCAGATAAACCAGATCGCCGTCATTGTCCTCGGCCATGTGCTGCTTATTGGCGGTAGCAAACTTCTCGACCGCATCTTTCTCACCTTTGACCCAGCGGGCGGAGGTGAATTGCGAGGCCTCGAACCGCACTGGCAAGTCGTATTCCAGCTCGATCCGGCTGCCTAGAACTTCGAACTGCAGTGCGCCGACAACGCCGACGATGAAGCCCGATCCGATGATCGGTTTGAAAACTTTCGCAGCACCTTCCTCAGCGAACTGCATCAGCGCTTTTTCGAGGTGTTTCGCTTTCATCGGGTCGCCCGCGCGGCAGGATTGCAGAAGCTCCGGCGCGAATGAGGGGATGCCCGTGGCGCGCAGCGCTTCGCCTTCGGTCAGCGTGTCGCCAATGCGCAGCTGCCCATGGTTCGGGATGCCGATGATGTCGCCGGCCCAGGCCTCTTCGGCAAGTTCCCGGTCGGCGGCAAGAAACAGCACCGGGTTTGACACAGCCATCGGTTTCTTGGTGCGCACATGGGTTAATTTCATGCCGCGTTTGAAATGGCCGGAGGCCATGCGCAGGAACGCGACGCGGTCCCGATGCTTGGGGTCCATATTCGCCTGGACTTTGAAGACAAAGCCGGAAACTTTTGATTCTTCGGGAGAAATCTGCCGTGGTTCCGCCGCTTGCGGCTGCGGCTCTGGCCCGTATTCAGCAATCCCGCGCATCAGTTCCTGCACGCCGAAAGAGTTAATGGCCGAGCCAAACCAGATCGGGGTCATCGTGCCCTCCAGCAGCGCCTTCGGATCGAGGGTGGGGAGCAACTCCTTCGCCATCTCAATCTCTTCGAGGAAGGTCTCCAGAAGACTAGCAGGCACATGTTCCGCCAGTTTCGGATCGTCGAGCCCGTTGATCTCGATCGAGGCCGCCACTTTGTTGCGGTCCGCGCGGTCCATCAGTTCCAGACGGTCGCGCAAGAGATCGTAACAACCCAGAAAATCCCGCCCCATGCCGATCGGCCAGGAGGCAGGGGTCACGTCAATCGCCAGATTTTCCTGGATTTCGTCAATGATCTCAAAGGTATCGCGACTCTCGCGGTCCATCTTGTTGCAAAAGGTCAGGATCGGCAGATCGCGCAAGCGGCAGACCTCGAAGAGTTTCTGCGTCTGGCTCTCAACGCCCTTCGCGCCGTCAATCACCATCACGGCGGCATCCACCGCGGTCAGGGTCCGATAGGTATCTTCCGAGAAGTCGGAGTGGCCGGGCGTGTCCACCAGATTGAACCGGTAACGATCGAAATCGAAGGACATCGCAGAGGCGGAGACCGAAATGCCGCGATCCTGCTCCATCTTCATGAAATCGGACCGGGTGCGCCGCGCTTCGCCCTTGGCGCGCACTTGCCCGGCCATCTGGATCGCGCCGCCATAGAGCAGGAACTTCTCAGTCAGGGTCGTCTTGCCCGCATCCGGATGCGAAATGATCGCAAAGGTCCGGCGCCGCGCGATCTCCGGCGGCAGGGTGGGGCGGTTTGAGCTGCTGTCCAACATGAGAGGCGATATAGGCGGATCAGCGCGCCTCCGCAATCTGTCAGAACGGCTGTCTTGTTTGCGTTACACGACTCAGACTAAATAGTGAACATACCAAGAACGCATAAACGGAGGATGTTATGGCTTTGATGGATGTTGCAAATGAGCTGGTGGCGGGGTGCCGGGATGGCACGGCGGCGCAGAATATCGACAAGCTTTATGCGCCCGACGCGGTGTCGGTGGAGTCCGCGGATTTCTCAGGCATGGGACGTGAGGCGCATGGGACAGAGGCCATCAAGGGCAAGCATGCTTGGTGGGAAAGCGCGTTCGAATATCTCGGCGGGGATATTTCCGATCCGTTCCCACATGGTGATGATCGGTTTGCTGTGATCTTCGAGATCAAGACGAAGAACAAGGAAACTGGCGATGTTGAAGAGATGAAAGAGGTCGCGGTCTACCACGTGGCAGGCGACAAGATCGTGCGGGAAGAGTTTTTCTACCCCACCGGGCCCTGATCAGAACCGCCCGACCTGTTTCAGAAGATCAGCCGCTTCCTTGTGATCCAAGGGCAGGCGGCTGAATTTCGGCTCTTCGGAGGGCAGGTCAGGGAACAGGTTCAGAATCTCAGACGCCACCTCCTGCGGTAGTCCGGCAAGGATATCGCGGGTCATGTGCAGGCTTTCGGTCGGCACGCCCTCGGCATAGAGGATCTGGTGTTGATCGAAGACCAGTTGCGTGTATTCCACGAACCCGCCCGAGCGCACATAGATCGTATCGTCATTCACCAGATCAATGGCAGAGATCAGCACATCGCGAGAGCCGGTCATCACCTCCGCGCGCCAGTTAGAGATCAGCATGCGGTGCTGCTGGCTGACCGTCAGCGTCTCCACATTGCCAAGCGCACCGGGGGAGATCACCACGGGCGCAAAATCCCCGACGGCCTGAACGGTGCGTTTGCCGATCCAGCGGATTTCCTGCATGCCGTGATCGCGGGTCAACACGCGCTCTCCCGGGATCAGGGTTTCCACGGGCCGTTGCGCGCCATCCGACATGGTGATCCGCGTTCCGCGTCCAAAGCTCATGCCGGTGAGGTCCGCCAGCGGAATTTCACGAGGCGACTCTTCCGCAGCAATCGCTGTGTATTCCGTGCCTGCCTCAATTGGGCCGAGCGGATAGAGATAATGGCGAGATGCGGGCGCATCGCAGGCAATCACCAGCGCATCAACATTCGCGCCGATCTGCGTCATGAAGGTCAAACGCGCGACGATGGAGGCCTTGGTGCCGGGCGCCTCTACCTGACTGCCTTCGACCACATCAAAGAGTGGACGCGGCGTTTCGCTTGTCGCCTGTTTCATGTCGAGCGACACGACCTCCGCACTGCGCTTCAGCATATAGCCATCGCCCAGGCAAACATCGTCCACAGCGCCCACGGGATCGCCATGATTCACGCCGCTGGACACACGAAAACAGGCCGCTGGAAAGACGGCAAACTGGTGCTGAGCCAGAAAATCGCTCGGGCTATGCTGTGTCATCAGGCAGCTCACTCGGTACTTCACAGAGGTTGGCTGCTTGGTCGGATTGCGATCTGCCCCCACATCTCGCACCCCAGCAAACACCCCACCGCCGAAGTCAAATCACTCTACGTTTTATCGCAAATTGCGCAAGAATTTACGGGGAATTTGGTTAAATAATACCGTCAAATTTCGCGGCCTGGGAAACAAACAGCCGTGATTGCCAGATATTGGTGAACACGTGTCAGCAATGTGGCCACAATTGGGCAACGATCCGAATTTGTACTCGAATCGCGGAAATCGGGTTCCGGTTCTGTTCAGGCGATGTTAGCCAGATTCGGCAATTTGGGAGGAATTTCATGGACCTTGGGATCAAAGGAAAACGCGCGCTCGTATGCGCATCGAGCAAAGGCCTCGGATTGGGTTGTGCAGAGAAGCTGGCCGAGGCCGGGGTCGATCTGGTAATGAATGCCCGCTCCGAAGGGCCATTGCGGGAGGCCGCAGACCGGATCGCCAGCGAAACCGGCGTGTCGGTCACGCCCGTGGCCGCCGATATCACCAGCGAGGAGGGGCGGGCCGATGTCCTCGCTGCCGCGGGCGACCTGGATATCCTTGTGAACAATGCCGGCGGTCCGCCGCCCGGCATGTGGTCTGACTGGGACCGCAGCGATTTCATTGCCGCGCTTGACGCCAATATGCTGACGCCCATTGCTCTGATGAAGGCGCTTCTGCCAGGCATGATGGAGAAGGGCTGGGGCCGAGTCGTGAACATCACCTCGCAATCGGTAAAATCGCCGATCGCTGTTCTGGGCCTGTCAAATTCCGCCCGTGCCGGTCTCACCGGCTATGTTGCGGGCACGTCGCGACAGGTCGCGCCGCATGGGGTGACGATCAACAACCTGCTTCCGGGTATCCACGCGACCGACCGCGCAGATGCTTTGGACAAGGGCGTGTCGCAGCAGCAGAATATCTCGCTCGAAGATGCGCGCACGCAACGCGAGACTACGATTCCGGCCCGACGCTATGGCACGCGCCAGGAGTTCGGCGCGGCGTGTGCGTTCCTCTGTTCGCAACACGCGGGTTTCATTGTCGGTCAGAACCTTCTGCTCGATGGTGGGGCGGTGAACGCCACGCTTTAACTTGCGGGGTTGCGGAGGGGCTGCTACCAGCAATCCGTTAATCCGATAGTTTTCATCGGAATTAAGGGAAGCGGACACGTGACAGCACGCCTCGAGCTGCAGGAGATCAGCAAGACCTATGACGGCCTGCCGGTCGTGCAAGAGGTGTCCCTGAGCGTCGCGCCCGGGCAGGTGACCTGTCTTCTTGGACCCTCAGGCTGCGGCAAATCCACGACTTTGCGCATCATCGCCGGCGTGGAGCGGCAGAGCTCTGGCACGGTTCTGATCGACGGCACGCCGATCAGCGATGCGCAGGCCAACATCCCACCCGAAGCGCGCGGCATCGGGCTGATGTTCCAGGATTTTGCGCTGTTTCCGCATCTGAGCGTGGCCAAAAACGTCGGGTTTGGCCTCATCGATCTTCCCAAGGCGGAGCGTGCGCAACGCGTTAAGGACCTGCTCGAAAAAGTTGGTATGGCGCATTTCGCGGAAAAGTATCCGCACGAGCTGTCCGGCGGCGAGCAACAACGCGTGGCCTTGGCGCGTGCCTTGGCCCCACGCCCCAAAATTCTGCTGATGGATGAGCCCTTCTCGGGTCTCGACAACCGCCTGCGCGATGGCATTCGCGACGAAACGCTGGCCGTTCTAAAGGAAGAAAATACCGCGGTTGTGCTCGTCACCCACGAGCCCGATGAAGCGATGCGCATGGCTGATGAGATCGCGCTGATGCGCAAGGGCCGGATCGTGCAACGCGGCGCGCCCTACAATATCTACAACGCGCCCGTCGATGCAGAGGCGGCGGCTTTTTTCAGCGATGTCAATGTGATACCGGGCGTTTCTCATGGGGCTTTGACGGAGACACCGTTTGGTCAGTTTCTCACACCTGGCCATGAAGACGGGGCGCCGGTCGATATCGTCATCCGTCCTCAGCATCTCGGGATCGACTTCGACCGCAACGGGCGCGGGCCCAATCCGACGCCGGAAAATGGAGTGCCTGCGCGAGCCTCCGTTGAGCGGGCGCGGTTCATGGGGGGCGAGAGCCTGGTGGAGTTCCGCATGGAGGCCGATACCTCGCGCATCAAGGCGACGGTGCCAGGCGTATTTCTGCCGCAACCCGGCACGACCCTTTGGCTGACCGTGCGGCGGGACCGGTGTTTCGTATTTGGCCGTGGTGCAAGCGCGGACTAAGCGTCCTTGACCACCCGCAACTCTTCAAGGCCGCGAAAGTGGTAAATGTCGCGATAGCGCGGTGGTTCGGCGAGAGCGAGGTTCGGACAGCACTCAAAGAGCAGGCGCAAACCGATCTCAATCTCCAGCCGCGCCAGCGGTGCACCGACGCAGAAATGCAGACCGGCCCCGAAGCTGACATGTGGGGGCCCCTCGCGTTCGGGATCAAAAACATCCGGGTTTTCATAAGCTTGCGGGTCGCGATTGGCCGATCCTAGCAAGAGCCCGACCTGATCGCCGCGCCTGAAGGCGTGCCCCTCAACCTCGACATCCTCCATCGCATAGCGCGTGAACATATGCAGCGGCGGATCGTGGCGCAGGACTTCTTCGCGAAAGGAGGGGGTGTCGCTGGGGCGAATGCCCGTCGCCAGCAGGGTTTTTGCCGCATTTCCCAGCGTGTGGACCGTGGCCTCATGACCGGCATTCAACAGCAGGATCAGGGTGGAGATCATCTCGTCTGTGGACAGCTTTTCGCCATCGGTCTCTGCCGCGATCAAATGCGAGATCAGATCGTCCGCAGGCGTCGCACGCCGCGCCTCGATATACTCCTGCAGGAAGGCGACGAAGTTTTCCGTTGCCGCCACGGCGCGATCCTCGTCCGCGCGGGTGCGTCCGGCCTGATACATGCCCACCATGGCGGCAGACCAGTCGCGCAGATCGTCGGCGCGGCCCTCCGGCACACCCATCAGCCGCGCGATGATCCGCACCGGCAGGGGTTCGGCGTAAGATGCGATCAGGTCCGCCTCTGCTGGCATCTCTTCGAGCAACTCTTTGCAAAGGCGTGAAATTTCCGGACCTAGCGCAGAGATGCGCCGCGAGGTAAAGGCGCGCAACACCAGCCCCCGCAGCCGGGTGTGGCGCGGCGGCTCCAGTTCCAGCATGGAATGCGCTTCGACCGCATAAAACGGCGCAAGATGCTCTGGGATCTCGGGCGCAAATTCCGCAGGGCACTCGCGTCCAAAGCGTCGGTCGCGCAAGAGGGCTGAGACTGTGTCGTAGCGCCCCGCCACCGGCATCTCGTACTCGTCCCAGATCACCAATGGGCCTGCGTCACGCAACTGCGCGTAGAACGGGTAGGGGTTTTCAACGAAATCCGCGTCCGTCGGGCTCTGCGAAACTGTCTTCATCCTGTCGCTATCAGGCAGCTTTGCGCCATGTGCAAGAGCCGTAGCGCCAGTTTGCCCGCGCTTCGCAAGAAACTGAGCCTTTCCGTGCGCCCAATTCGCGCATAACCTGCGGGGACGACGAGCGGCGGAGGCGACCCGAGTTGGAAGCTATTGTTCTGACAACGGAAATGATGGTGGTGCTGGGACTTCTGGCCTTCACCGTCGGGCTGTTTGTCTCAGAGATCATCCGCATCGACCTGGCCGCTGTGCTGGTGATGGTCTGTCTCGGCGCGCTATCCTACCTGCCGGGCCTCGGCAATCTCGCTGACATTAACCACCTCTTTGACGGCTTTGCCTCCAACGCCGTGATCTCGATCATCGCGGTGATGATTATCGGCGCGGGCCTGGATAAGACCGGGTTGATGAGCAAGGTCGCCAGCCTCATTCTGAAGAAGGGGGGTACGACCGAGGGACGGATCATTCCGATCGTCTCTGGCACTGTCGGCGTGATTTCGAGCTTCATGCAGAATGTCGGTGCGGCGGCGCTGTTTTTGCCGGTCGTCAGCCGTATCTCCGCGCGCACGGGCCTGCCTCTGTCTCGGCTGCTCATGCCCATGGGGTTTTGCGCGATCCTGGGCGGGACCATGACGATGGTCGGCTCTTCACCGTTGATTTTGCTCAACGATCTGGTGCAGAGCGCCAATGAAGGCCTGCCCGCGGAACAGCAGATCGAACCGTTTGGCCTCTTCTCCGTGACACCTGTGGGCGTCTTTCTGGTTCTGACCGGTATTCTCTATTTCATGCTGCTCGGCCGTTGGGTGCTGCCCGCAAGTCCGGCGCGGGATGAGAGCACCTCCGGTCAATCCATGCAGAGCTATGTGAAGCAGACCTATGGGCTCAAAGCCGATCTCTTCGAGGTGCTTGTGCCGGAAGGAAATATTCTGGTCGGGCAGACCCTGTCGGATATCATGGATGCCCATCACCTCTACATCATCGGCACGGATTATAAGGGCAAGAAGGTCGTGGCTCCCATGGTTGACACGGTGATCGAGACGCCTTGTCGGTTGGCGATCCTCGGCCTGCGCCGTGTCGTGGCGGAGTTTGCGGATATCTACGGGCTGACTGTTTTGCGCACGCCCGACCGGTTCTCCGAGGATTTTGCGACCACCCAGGCCGGGGTGGCGGAGATCGTCATACCGCCCGGATCGTCACTGATCGGCAAGGATTCCAAGGAGCTGCGCATTCGGCAGACCTATGGCTTTTCGCTGCTCGCGATCCATCGCGGTGAGGAGGTGTTGAGCAATGTGGAGACCGAGGATCACGAGGCCACGCGGCTCGGCACGGTGCAGTTCCGTCAGGGCGACACGCTGATGGTTCACTCGCCCTGGGACTCGCTCGCGCGGCTCTTGTCGGACCGGGATTTCGTGGTGGTGACCACCGATTTCCCGCGTGAGGAACTCAGGCCTCACAAGGTGAACTGGGCTTTAACATTCTTCGCTATAGCGCTGATTTTGATCCTGTTTTCCGATATTCGCCTGTCGCTGTGCCTGCTGATCGGCGCGGTCGGCATGATCCTGTCGCGGGTTCTCTCCGTCGATGAGGCCTATGAGGCCGTGAGTTGGTCAACCGTGTTCCTCTTGGCCTCGTTGATCCCGCTCGGACAGGCGGTGCAGGCCACCGGCACGGCTGCCTGGATCGCGCAGGAAATCCTGCGGCTTTTGGATGGCTGGCCGCTCTGGGGTCTGCAGGCGGGGCTGGCGGTGCTGGCCACGGGCTTCACGCTGGTGATGTCCAATGTCGGCGCCACCGTGCTGCTTGTGCCGCTCGCGGTCTCCATCGCGCTCGCGGCAGGCGGTGACCCGGGGATTTTCGCGCTGACGGTGGCGATCTCCACCTCGAACTCCTTCCTGATCCCGACCCATCAGGTGAATGCGCTGATCATGGGCCCGGCCGGCTATCGCGTGGTCGATTTCGTGCGCACGGGCGGGGTCATGACGGTGCTCTTTTTGGTGGTGTCGCTCACCGCCATGAACCTGTTTCTCTAAGGCGCGGGCTTTCGGCCTGCCTTGCAGGACCGACCCGGCTGGAGGGGCCAGCCCCTCCAGACCTCCCAGAAGTATTTGTGAAACATGGGAAGGGGCCAGGCGGGCCCGGAAGGGCGCGATGAGCGGGTGCGTGTCAGGAAGCTTCGAGGGCGGCGATGATCGGCGAGAAATCAGCAGCCTTGAGGCTGGCCCCACCGACAAGCGCGCCATCGACATTTGACACCGCAAAAATCTCCGCCGCATTGCCGGGTTTGACCGACCCGCCATAGAGAATGCGGGTCGAATTGCCGACCCCGTCGCCATAGCGCGCCACGAGTTTGGTGCGAATGAAATCATGCACTTCGCCGATCTGTTCCAGCGTCGGCACCTTGCCCGTGCCAATCGCCCAGACCGGTTCATAGGCAATCACCATATTCACAGCCGTCACAATGTCGGGCAGGGAGCCTGCCAGCTGCCCGGCGATGATCTCCAGCGTATTCGCCGCCTCGCGCTCCTCCAGCGTTTCTCCGATGCAGATCACAGCCGTCAGACCTGCTGCCATCGCCGCGCGGGCCTTGCCGCGCACATCATCATCCGTCTCTCCGTGATCCGTCCGGCGCTCCGAATGGCCGACAATCACGTAAGACGCGCCCGCATCCTTCAGCATCGGCGCCGAGATGTCCCCGGTATGCGCCCCATCCTCGTGCGCATGGCAGTCCTGGCCACCGATGGCGAGCGTGTGGTCCGCGGCTGTGACGACCGCAGCGCTTAAAAGTGTCGCAGGCGGGCAGATCAGGATATCAATGTCCGGATCGGGATGGGCTTTCACCAGCGCCTCGATCTCGGTGAGGCTTGAGGACAGCCCGTTCATCTTCCAATTCCCGGCGGCAAGTTTGCGACGCATGCGAGGTCACTCCAGGTGTTTCAGGGTTTCGCGCGCCAGATCGCAGGCCAGCTCCGGATCGTCAAGTGCGGTATCGGGCAGGGTCCAGTAGGGCATGGCCGTCGGTTTGTCGCGACCCTCGCGTGTGTAGGTCCAGCGTTCAGATCCCATATTCTCGAGTTTAGCAATGAAATCAGCATCCTGTGCTTTGATCTTCAACACGCCATCGGACATCAGAATGGCAAAGATCGTGCCGTCTGCATACAGGCAAAGACCGCCCATCATCTTGCGTGTGGTGATCTCTCCAACGCCGTCAAACAGTTCAACGGCGCGGGCGATATCGGCGTCAGAGACAGCCATCAATCCTTGGCGAAGAGCGCGTCGTCGAATTTGATCGATTCACCGCAGCCGCAGGCCTCGGACACATTGGGATTGTTGAATTTAAACCCGCTCTCTAAGAGGCTGGTTTTATAGTCAATTTCCGTCCCGAACAGGAACATCTGCGCCATGGGTGCGATCAGAACCCGGGCGCCGTCCTGTTCGACCACCTCGTCATGCTCGGTGATCTCATCGACATAATCCATGGTGTATTCCATGCCCGCGCAGCCGCCTTTCTTCACGCCGATGCGCAACCCCTTATGGCCTTGATTTTCCATAAGTTTTGCGATCTGCGTTGCCGCGCGAGGGGTGATGGTGACCGCTTGTTTGCCGGGAATGCCGAACATCACATGAACCCCAGTTCCAGACGGGCCTCATCCGACATCATGTCCATGCCCCAGGGCGGCTCCCAGACAAGGTCCACATCGACCTGTTTCACACCCGGCAGAGGCTCGATGGCGTCGGCGATCCAGCCGGGCATCTCGCCCGCGACGGGGCAACCGGGCGCGGTGAGGGTCATGGTGACTTTCACCTCGTTTTCCGCATTGATATCAATGGTGTAGACAAGGCCGAGATCGTAGATATTCACCGGAATTTCCGGATCATAGACCGACCGGCAGGCCTCCACCACGGCCTCGTGCAGAGGGTGATCCGTCGAGGAGGGCGCGATCATCGGCGTGCCTTCCATGGGCGTCTGTTCGTTCATGTCAAAGCTGCCTTTCAGGGCATTGTTGAGTGAAAATATAGGGATTGGAATGCCGGGCGTCCAGAGGTCCAGATTGCCGCGCCATGCGGGGGATGGCTGGCATATAGCGATTTCGACGGGGACAGATGCGGCTGGTTGTGTGTCTTCAATCTGTTTTCAACGCAAGTTGCACAGATTTGTCGCACCGTATACAACGGTATACTGTCGACGTGCAGCCAACCATCGGCTAAGAGAACCCCAAATTCAGCCATTGGGAGCATCGCATGTCCGACATCATTTACACCAAAGTGGACGAAGCACCGGAACTGGCCTCTGCGTCCTTTCTGCCGATCATTCAGAAATTTGCTTCTGCCGCAGGCGTCAGTGTCGGCACGAAGGATATCAGCCTTGCGGGCCGCATTCTGGCGGCGTTCCCGGATCATCTCAGCGATGAGCAACGCCAATCAGATGATCTGGCCGAACTCGGTCGCCTGGTGAAAACACCCGAGGCGAATGTGATCAAGCTGCCCAATATCTCAGCCTCCGTGCCGCAACTGGTGGCGGCGATCAAAGAACTACAGTCGCAAGGCTTTGCTTTACCGGACTATCCGGAAGCTCCCGGCACCGAGGAAGAAAAGGCAGTGCGGGCAAAATACGATGCAGTCAAAGGCTCCGCCGTAAACCCGGTCTTGCGCGAAGGCAATTCCGACCGTCGCGCGGCGAAAGCCGTGAAGAGCTTCGCGCAGAATAACCCGCACCGGATGGGGGAGTGGACAGCGGATAGCAAGACGCACGTGTCGTCGATGTCCGGAAATGACTTCTTCTCCAACGAGATATCCGCGACGCTGGCCAAGGATGCGGTTGCGAAAATCGTGCTGCAGACGGATAGCGGCGAAATTCTTCTTAAAGACGGCATTGAGTACCCCGCGGGCACGGTCGTGGATGCGACTTTCATGAGCGCTGCGGCTTTGAAGGAGTTCCTCGCTACCGAGATCGAGAAGACGAAAGAGCAGGGCATCCTGTTCTCCATCCACCTCAAGGCGACGATGATGAAGGTCTCGGACCCGATCCTGTTTGGTCATGCGGTGAAGGCGTTCCTGGCGCCGGTCTTCGACAAACATGGCGAAGCGATGGCGGCCCTCGGCGTGAACCCGAATTCCGGCCTTGGCGACCTGTTGGACCGGGTGAAGGACAACGCGGAGATCATGGCCGATATCGACGCCTGCATGGCCGATCGCCCGCCGATGTATATGGTCGATAGCGACCGGGGCATCACAAACCTGCACGTGTCGTCTGACGTGATTATCGACGCCTCGATGCCTGCCCTGATCCGGGCTGGCGGCAAGGGCTGGGGGCCGGACGGCAAGGAGGCGGACGCCAATTGTGTGATCCCCGACAACTCCTATGCGCCGGTCTATGACGAGACCATCAAGTTCTTCAAAGAAAACGGGAAATTGAACCCGGCCACCGCCGGAACCGTGCAGAATATCGGCCTGATGGCACAGAAGGCGGAGGAATATGGCTCTCACCCCACAACCTTCGAGGTCCCGGAGGCAGGCACTGTCAGGATGATCCTCGATGACGGCACTGTCCTGCATGAACATGCGGTGCAGGCGGGCGATATCTGGCGTTCGGCCTCGGCCCGGAAAGCGCCGATTGAAGACTGGGTGAACCTCGCCATCTCGCGTCAGAAGGCGGAAGGGTGTCGCGCGATCTTCTGGCTCAACAAGGATCGCGCCCATGACGCTGAGCTGATCGCCTATGTGACGCCAATCCTTGAGGCGCAAGGCGTGGCCGACAAGTTCGAGATCATGGCGCCGCGTGAAGCGACACGGGCCTCGCTGGAGACGATCACCAAGGGTGAGAACACCATCGCAATCACCGGCAACGTGCTGCGCGACTACCTGACCGATCTCTTCCCCATTCTGGAACTGGCCACGTCTGCCAAGATGCTCTCCATCGTGAAACTGATGAATGGCGGTGGTCTGTTTGAGACCGGTGCTGGCGGTTCGGCGCCGAAACATGTTCAGCAGTTGAACGAGGAAAACCACCTGCGGTGGGACAGTCTGGGCGAGTTCTGTGCCTTGGGCGAAAGTTTGATGTTCCTGGCAGATGCCAAGAACAACGACAAGGCGCGGGTTTTGGGCGAGGCAGTTGAGGCGGCCACGCAAGGTATCCTCGACCATGGCCGCTCGCCGTCACGCAAGGTGGGTGAGCCCGACAACCGCGACAGCCACTATTGGTTTGCCCGCTACTGGGCCGAGGCCTTGGCAGCGCAAAGTGACGATGCAGACCTCGCCGCGCATTTTGCACCGATTGCCGAGGCACTGGCATCGAACGAGACCAAGATCGTCGCCGAGCTTGCCGCCGTGCAGGGTCCCGCTGCCGATCTGGGCGGTTATTACCGCACCGATGCCTCCAAAACAGCGGCGGTGATGCGCCCCTCGGCGACGCTGAACAGCATTATCGGCTAACCTTCCCCGGTCCCGGGGCTGCTTCTGCGGCGGCCCTGGATTTGATCTATACCTTGCCCTGCGACGAGCTTAGCGTCGGCCCATGACCGAACCGACCGCCCATGACAGCAGCTATTCCTGGCTGCGCCTGCTGATCACGCTCGCGATTGGCATCGTGGGCAATGTCGGCATGTGGGCGATCATTGTGATCATGCCCTATGTGCAGGCGGAGTTTGGCGGCGGGCGGGCCGAGGCCTCGCTGCCCTACACGCTGACGATGGTGGGTTTCGCACTGGGCAATTTCGCCATCGGGCGGGCGGTGGATCGTTTTGGGGTCATGTGGTCGGTGATTGGCGCGACCGTCTTGCAGGCCGTGGGCTTTGGCATCGCGGCGATGGCCCCCTCAATTGCGGTTCTGTCGGCGGTGCAGTTCTTTGTGGGGTTCGGATCGGCGGTGTGTTTCGGCCCGCTGATCGCCGATATCTCGCATTGGTTCTTTCGGCGCCGGGGCATCGCGGTGGCACTGGTCGCGAGTGGTAATTACCTCTCCGGCGCGATCTGGCCCTTGATTTTGGCGAGCATTCTGGCCGGGGGCGGCTGGCGGGACGCCTACCTCATCATCGCTGCGGTGATGCTGGTGACCATGGTCCCGCCGGCCTTGGCGCTGCGGCGGAGATTGCCGGAAGCGGATGGGGCGAAGGCGGAAGCGGCGGCAGAGTTGAACCGGCGCACGGTGCCGTTTTCCTCGACGACTTTGGTATGGCTTCTGTGGCTCGCCGGGATCGGCTGCTGCGTGGCGATGTCGATGCCGCAGGTGCATATCGTCGCCTATTGCGTCGATCTGGGATACGGGCCAGCCGTAGGTGCGGAGATGCTGTCGCTGATGCTTCTGGGCGGGGTCGTGTCGCGGGTCATCTCGGGGCTCTTGGCGGATCGGTTGGGTGGCGTGATGACGCTGCTGATCGGAGCCTCGGCACAATGCGTGGCGTTGTTCCTCTATCTGCCGTTCGACGCGATGATCTCGCTTTATCTCGTCTCGATGGTCTTCGGGCTTTCGCAAGGCGGCATTGTGCCGAGCTACGCCGTGATCGTGCGGGAATATCTGCCCGCGCGGGAGGCGGGCGAGAAGGTGGGCTTCGTGATCATGGCGACGATTTTCGGCATGGCGCTGGGCGGCTGGATGTCGGGCTGGATCTACGACGCCACCGGGTCGTATCAACTGGCCTTCCTCAACGGCATCGGTTGGAACCTGATCACCATCGTGATCATGCTGGTGCTGCTCACGCGGTCGAGACGGGCGCGTGTGGCGCTCTGACTTGCGTTTCGAGAGGGTTTGCCCCTAAAGGCTGCGCCCATGTCGACGTTTTCCTTCTCTCTCAACGCCACGGATGGACGCGCACGCACCGGCGTGATTTCAACGCCGCGCGGGGATATCCGCACGCCTGCTTTCATGCCGGTGGGCACGGCGGCGACGGTGAAAGCGATGATGCCGGAGAGTGTGCGGGCCACAGGCGCGGATATTCTCTTGGGCAACACCTATCATCTGATGCTGCGCCCCACCGCGGAGCGGATCAACGCCTTGGGCGGATTGCATAAGTTCATGAACTGGGAGCGACCGATCCTGACGGATTCGGGCGGCTTTCAGGTGATGTCGCTGGCGGAACTTCGGAAACTGACCGAAGAGGGCGTGACGTTCAAATCCCATATCGACGGCTCCAAGCATGAACTGACGCCGGAGCGGTCGATGGAGATCCAGAAGCTTCTGGGTTCGGACATCGTGATGTGTTTTGACGAATGTCCTGCGCTGCCGGCAGATCGCGAGCGGATCGCCGAGTCGATGCGCCTCTCGATGCGCTGGGCGGCGCGCTCGAAAGACGCGTTTGGCGAGAGGCCCGGGCATGCGCTCTTTGGTATCCAGCAAGGTGGTTTGGAGGAGGACTTGCGGGCCGAGAGCGCCGAAGCACTGCGGGGGATAGGGTTTGACGGCTATGCGGTCGGGGGCCTGGCCGTTGGTGAGGGGCAGGAGGCGATGTTTGCCTGTCTCGACTATGCGCCGGAGCAATTGCCGAGCGACAAGCCGCGTTACCTGATGGGGGTGGGCAAACCCGATGACATCGTCGGCGCGGTGAAGCGCGGGATCGACATGATGGATTGTGTGTTGCCGTCGCGATCGGGACGGACCGGGCAGGCCTGGACCCACCGCGGACAGGTGAATATCAAGAATGCCCGCCACGCCGACGATCCGCGGCCCTTGGATGAGGCCTGCACCTGTCCGGCCTGCTCAAACTACTCGCGGGCCTATCTGCACCATGTGTTCCGCTCGCAGGAAATCATCTCGTCGATGCTGCTGACCTGGCACAATTTGCATTATTATCAGGAGCTTATGGCGGAGATGCGCGCGGCGATTGCGGCAGGCAGATTTGCTGAATTCGAAGCACAGTTTCACGCGATGCGCGCTGAGGGCGACATCGACACGCTGTGAGGATGTCGGGGAGACGCGCGTGCAGGGCACGACGCCCCTCCCGCCATCCCGCAGGTCAAGCGGCGAGATGGGCGCGCAGAGCATCGGCGCGCAGACCCGCCGCATCATCAAACCAGGAGCGCATCGCTTCCCGAAGGCGCAGGCGGTGGCGGGTATCGGTGAGCGTCACATGGGTTTCGTTCTGCGAGAGCGGTGTCAGTTCCACCTGATCGCTCCAGCCCAACTCCTCGACTGTGGTGCTGATCGTGCGTGCGTCTGAGGCCGTGCGCAGACGCGCTTGTCCGCGGTAGGAGAACTCGGTGGAGACCGCATCGGCCAACTCGCCGTAGAAGAACAGCATCGCGGCGAGAAACACCACCACGATGAAGAGATCGCCGGTGACGAAACTGTCGAGATCGGCAAAAAGCTCCGGCAGGAAGCGGCGGGCGGAGACATCGATCAACCCCGCAAAAGCCCCGACTTCGACGATATGCCGCAATCGGGGCAGGGTCAGCGTGAGCACTGTGATCGCCAGAGCAAAGACCCCGGCCATGATCAGGAGCGTGCCGCCCCAAACCAGCGCCGGTCCATCAAAGAAGCTGGGCAATCTGCTTTCGACGCCAAGGACCAACATCAACACGGCGGCAAGTGTGCCGGTCAGGATGCGGCGGCGCTGTCGGTAGATCTTCAGCAGCATGGCACCCACGCCTCAGCCCTGTGGAACCGGTGCGAGGTCGGCCGGGTCGCCGTAGATGTCCTCGAGCTTATCCAGCAGACGAATATGCTGATAATGCAGCGGATTGTCGAACCAACGCTCGATCAGCGCACCAAGCGACAGCCCATGGCGTTCCTCAGTCGAGGAGACAAAACAGCTGTCGCGGTCCATCACGGTGACGTTCAGCGCGAAGACCCCATCGACAAAGGAGCCATCCGCTTCATTGCCTTGGAAATAGAACCGGCAGGTGTTCGGTGCGGATTTCTCCAGGAAGGTGAGTTCGTAGGTCGCCATATAGCGTTTATGCTTGCCGAAGGTGACAGTCATGGTCGTCGGGTCTTCCAGCGAGGTCTCAAAGCTCTTCATCGTGCCGGTGCAATGCTGTGCGGCTTCACATTCGCCGGGCACGATATGACGCCAGACGCGCCGTGCCGGGTAGGGGGCCAGAAACGCATGGCTGTCGCGCCAGACCCTCTGCGCGCCAAGCTTCTGCGACAGTTTCGTGCCGAGAAAGAACCAACTGCCAGTCATGATCCCACAGAAAATCGCCAGGCCCACGAGGCTCGGAAACAGGCCGGAATAGGGCAGATAATAGAGGAAAACCGTGCTGATCAGGGCGGAAAACCCGGCAATTTCGAGAATCCCGCGCTGCCGCGGCTGGACTGCAAAGAGGCCTGCGGCCATGAGAAAATAGGCGATGACCGAGAGAAAGAAGAAGCCGAGATGGACCATATCGGTCCAGGAGGTGCCATAGCTCATCAAAAGCGCGGTCGTAAAAATAGCCATGCCGACGGAAAATAATCCAAAGCGCCGACTCTGACTGAGGAAAATGCGTAACATCAGACTGCTCATACTTTTTTTACTGAAGAATTTGTTAAATCCGGTCTTGGGCAGGCATATGGCGCAAATTCGGGAAAGTCGGGGCAAATTTTGGTCAAATTGACCGCCGCCAGCCCTTGTGGTTGGAGCGTGCGCGCGGCACATTGTGATCAAAGCGTGCATAAGGCTTGGTTGAAACGGGCAAAGCAGTGCCCCATGTGAAGACACTAAGCCGGAGATTGCCGGTAAGTTGCCGATTTCGGGACTTGGGCGATCTTGCCAAAAAGGAAAAGCTATGACCGAGCAACTCAATCAAACCTATCCAGTGCTGCCCCTGCGCGACATTGTTGTGTTTCCGCATATGATCGTGCCGCTTTTTGTCGGGCGCGAGAAGTCGGTGCGCGCGCTGGAAGAGGTGATGAAGGATGACAAACAGATCCTTCTGTCGAGCCAGATCGACCCGGCGGTCGATGATCCGACCTCCGACGGCATTTTCGAGGTCGGTGTGCTGGCCAATGTGCTGCAGCTTCTGAAACTGCCCGATGGCACGGTGAAAGTGTTGGTCGAGGGCCGCTCGCGGGTGCAGATCGTCGAATATCTGCCGAATGAGGAGTTCTTCGAGGCCCGCGGCGTCGAACTGCACGAGATCGAGGGCGATCCGACCACACAAAGTGCGCTGGTGCGCTCGGTGGGCGAAGAGTTCGAACGTTACGCCAAGGTGAAAAAGAACATCCCCGAAGAGGCGCTGGCCTCGGTGGCGGAAACCGAAGCGCCCAATAAGCTCGCTGACCTGGTGGGTGGGCATCTGGGCGTCGAGGTCGATCAGAAACAGGACCTTCTGGAGACGCTCTCTGTCGCCGAGCGGCTGGAGAAGGTCTATGGACTGATGCAGGGCGAAATGAGCGTCCTGCAGGTCGAGAAGAAGATCAAATCCCGCGTCAAGACCCAGATGGAGCGCACGCAGCGCGAATATTACCTGAATGAGCAGATGAAAGCCATTCAGAAGGAGCTGGGCGATGGCGAAGAGGGCGGTAACGAAGTTGCTGAACTTGAACAGAAAATCGCCGATACCAAGCTGTCGAAAGAGGCGAAAGAGAAGGCTGAAGCTGAAGTCAAAAAGCTGAAGAGCATGTCGCCGATGTCAGCCGAGGCAACCGTGGTGCGCAACTATCTCGACTGGATGCTGGGCATTCCGTGGGGTGTGAAATCGCGCGTCAAGAAAGACCTCGGCAAAGCGCAGAAAATTCTCGATGACGACCATTATGGCCTGGAGAAGGTCAAGGAACGCATCGTGGAATATCTCGCGGTGCAGCAGCGCTCGAAGAAGCTGAAAGGCCCGATCATGTGCCTTGTCGGCCCTCCGGGTGTGGGTAAAACCTCGCTTGGGAAGTCCGTTGCAAAAGCCACAGGTCGTGAATTCATCCGGATTTCGCTGGGTGGCGTGCGTGACGAGTCTGAGATCCGCGGTCACCGCCGGACTTACATTGGCTCGATGCCCGGCAAGATCATCCAGGCGCTGAAAAAGGCGAAGACCACGAACCCGCTGATCCTTCTCGATGAGATCGACAAGATGGGTAATGATTTTCGCGGTGATCCGGCTTCAGCGATGCTGGAAGTGCTTGATCCGGAGCAAAATTCCACCTTTGTGGATCACTACCTGGAGGTCGAATATGATCTCTCGAACGTGATGTTCCTGACCACGGCGAACTCCTACAACATGCCCGGGCCGCTTCTGGACCGGATGGAGATCATCCCGCTCGCCGGCTACACCGAGGACGAAAAGCGCGAGATCGCCAAACAGCACCTGATCGACAAGCAGATCAAGAACCACGGCCTGAAAAAGGGCGAGTTCGAACTGACCGATGAGGCGCTGACGGAGATGATCCGCACCTACACCCGGGAGGCGGGTGTGCGGAACCTCGAACGCGAGATCGCGAAACTGGCCCGGAAAGCCGTGACCAAGATCGTGCGCAAGGCCGAGGATGTGGTGAAAGTCACCGTGGACAATCTCGACGATTTCCTCGGTGTGAAGAAATACCGCTACGGGCTTGCCGAGAAGACCGATCAGGTCGGGGTTGTCACCGGACTTGCCTACACCTCCGTGGGCGGGGAGCTTCTGTCGATTGAAGCGCTGCGTCTGCCGGGCAAGGGTCGGATGAAAACGACCGGTAAGCTGGGCGATGTGATGAAGGAGTCGATTGATGCGGCCTCGTCCTATGTCCGTTCGATCTCGCCTCAGATCGGCGTGAAACCGCCGCGCTTCGACAAGATGGACATCCACGTGCACGTGCCAGAGGGCGCGACGCCGAAGGATGGCCCGTCTGCCGGTCTGGCGATGACGACTGCCATCGTGTCCGTCCTGACCGGCATCCCGGTCCGCAAGGATATCGCGATGACCGGCGAGGTGACTCTGCGCGGCAATGCGCTCGCCATCGGTGGATTGAAGGAGAAACTGCTCGCGGCTCTACGTGGCGGCATCAAGACGGTGCTGATCCCCGAGGAGAACGAGAAAGACCTGCCGGAGATCCCCGATAACGTGAAAGACGGTCTCGAGATCATCCCCGTGGCGCATGTCTCCGACGTCTTGAAACATGCGCTTGTGGACGCCCCGGAACCCATCGAATGGGATGAGGCGGCGGAGGAAGCTGCCGCTGCCGCGCTCGCCAAAGAGGGCGGTGACGGCACCGGCGCTGTGGCGCATTAACGCGTCAGCAAATTCACATGAGGGACGGCGTGTCGGCCGTCCCTTTTTCTTTGTGCCGGAACCATCCGGAGAAACAGATGCCGGAACCCTCTAAGCAATCTAACCTTCCGCAAGACGTGTTTGACCACGAAGGCCGGGTCTGGTTTCGCGATACCATCCCTGAAGAGGAGCTTGTGCTGTTCGATCGGTTGCCGTCGGGTGATGCCCGGCCAGGGGCGCGGCTCACCTTCGACAAAGAGATCGGGTGTCTGCTTGGTCGCAACGGGTCCTTGATGCGGGCTGTCGCGCAGCTAAACCTAGACGCCTTCGCCACTCGTGCGGTTGCTTTCAACAAGTCACAGGATGCGAATTGGCGAGTGCGTTGGCATCAGGATCGCGTGATTGCAGTGCAGGATCGCGTCGACGTTCCGGGCTTTTGGAATTGGTCAAAGAAATCTGGGGTTTGGCACTGTGAGCCGCCCAGTGACGTGCTGCAGGACATCCTGTTTGTGCGGGTACATCTGGACGATACCAATGCCGAAAATGGCGCCATGCAGATCGCGCTGGGAAGCCACAAGGCGGGTGTGATCCGCACGGCTGACGCGGCGGTCAAAGCCGAGGAGTATCCCATTGAGACATGTGAGGCGAGACGGGGCGATGTTCTGGTTCTGAAAATGTTGACCCTTCATTGCTCTGACCCTTCGGTTACGTCTGCGCCGCGTCGGGCCTTGCGTGTTGATTTCGCCACCCGCGCACTGCCAGCGCCGCTAGGGTGGGTGCCGTTTCGGCGGTAATTGCCCATTCGTGGTGTCACCTCACGTGTCTAGGTTCCTTGCGAGGCTTGAAGAAATGCTCTGGGGAGGGCTAGTCCTCACCAGCCGGGTCGGTCGTGGCACCAGCCACGCCGAAAGCCCCCGATCCGGGCGTTATTCTTCCTCTTCCACCACCAGTTTCAGGGTGCCGTCATCGGCCAGGGCCCGGATGACAGAGGTCACCTGGCTCATCGCTGCTTCACCGGGTTTGGTGGCCACATTGCCGAGATCGACCATCTCTTCGCGCAAGGAGGCCGCCATGCGTTTGGACATGTTGTCGAGGATGTAATCCACGACGACTTGCAACTCTTCCTGCGCATAGGTCAGCGCCATGACCATCGCCTCGGCTGGCACTGCGCGCACGAATTTCGGCACATCCGTCTCCGACACCCGCCCTGGGATATCAGCGAAGGTGAAGATCGCTTTGCGCACCTGTTTGGCAAAGCTTTCGTCCTTTGCTTCGAAGGCGGCGAGATATTCGTCGCGCTGAACGCCGCTGGCCGCGTTCAGAATGGAGGCCGCCCGGATCACAGGCGTGTCGGCAAAGGCTTTCGGCGTCGTTACGGTACTCTTGGCAGCCACACGCGTGCCGATCCGGTGAACAGGGTCGGGCGGCACGGCCCCGGTATTGGCAATCGCCATGACAATTGCAGTGCCGAGGTCTTTCTCCATTAATTCAAGCACTTCGTTGGCCTGTTCGGGCCTTAGCTTGGAGAGGATAAGCGCGCCCACATAAGCGCTTTCGAGGCCCAGCATCTTGGCAATCTCTGCCGGTTCCATCTCAACAATTGCGCGCCAGGGATCGGTATCCGTGCCAAGACCAAAACGATCCCGCAGCTGATGGGTCAGGTCAGGGGCCAGAAGCCCCTCCATATTGCCCAGCACATCATCGAGGTTTTCGGGGAATTCAAGGCCAGCGGTCTCCAGCTGCATCTCAAATTCGGCAACGACCGCGTCCAGTGTCGCGCGGTTGACCCGGACGATGGAGGCGTAATCGGTTGCAAAACGCATCTGTGCGGCCGGCTCCAGCGAGCCCAGATCCATCTTGCCGCCATCGGCGAGGATCATCTGCACCAGAATGGCCGCCTTTTGCGAGCCGCTTAGTCCGGTGACATCCGTGATGTGATGACGCGCAGAGGGGCGCATCGGCTGCGCCGCTGTCAATTCGTCTGCCATTTTATCTCTTCCCAACCCGCAATTTACATTCGTCTCGCGCGATCAAATTGACGAATGGCGCTTAACACTTGGTTAGGATGGCGGCAGGAAATGCCCGGGATTTGAACGATCCCGGGCAATCGGGTGTTTAGTAGCTGAAGGTTTTGCCGCTTCTGAGCGCAATCGCCAGAGAGGCTTCGGCCCAGGTATTCCGGCCGCCACGGGCGCGAATTTCGCTCAGCTGCGTCTGTGCTGCGTCCCGGTCGCCGAGCGTGATGAAGGCCTGACCCATATAGGAGCGGGCGAGGATATTGTCCGCATCCTTGGCCAGAGCCTTGGCATAATGCTCCATGGCCTTGTCCATATCGCCGGTCTTGCGGGCGATGAAGCCGCGATAGGTTTCGACCCGGCTCTCGCTCTGATCGCTCATCGAGGCCAGAACCAGCAGCGCGCGGTCATATTGCCCCGCGTAGGCCAGTTCGCGCACTGCGTCATAGCGTGTGTCGTCGTCAAACACCTCGGATTTGGAATCGAGGCAGGCTTTGCTCTTTTTGTCGAAGACCTGACCGGCTTTGCAGTCAGAGGCGGTTTGGGTCGGTTTCGGGGCTGAGCCGCTGTTTGATCCGGCTGCAAAAGCGACGGCTGGGGTCAGAAGGGCGAGTGTGGCGAGGGTTGTCAGGCGCATGGTTCACTGTCTCCAATAAATGATTTGATGGGGCTCAAGATGGGCCATTCCGAGGCCCTTGGCGAACAAAACTAATGTGAAGAATTGTTGCCGAATAAAGCACCTTGCTCGCGGGTTATCTAAAGATCAAATGCAAACGAGAGGCCGGAGCCCCTCGTATTGTTCTCTCAATGATTTCAAACGCTTCAGGCGTTTTGGTCGGCCACGCATTTGCCGAGATCAGCGTCCCATGAGGAGCCGGTCTGGCAGGAAGCAGCTTGCTGATGCTTGTCGTAGTTGCAGCCCATTGCCAGCGTCACAGTCGGAGCGAGGGTCAGGGCGATGGCGGCAAGTATCGTCTTCGTCTTCATGTCGTCTCCTGTTGTTGATGTCCGGGAGAGTAGCACGGATTTGCCATCCGGCAATTCACGATTTTGTCGCGTTGTCCTTTTCGCGGATCAGATAAGCGTGACGGACCAGTTCCGCGGCATCGCGATCCCCGAGACCAGCGTCCACCATCTCAGCACTCAATTGCTCAAATCGCGACATAACAGGCGTAGGCAGACCGTAGGAGGTGAGCATGCGCCGGAACACATCTGCATCCTTCTGGACCGCGTTCAAGGCAAAGCCCACGCTGTCATCCTCGCCGAGGATGCGCGGGATGCGCGCCGTGACCATCGGCAAACCCGCCGGGCCGCCGCAGAGAATGCGCAGCGTGGTCTCAAGCGGCAACCCGGCCTCGCGCGCCATCGGCATGAACTCCGCCATGCCGGCAAAATAGGTCTGCAACATGCCGTTATTGACGGCTTTCATCACCAGTCCCGCACCCAAGGGGCCGAGATGCAGCACGCGATCCGTAATCAGGCGCAACGTCTCGCTGGCACGCTCATAGGCGGCTGGATCGCCGCCGACGAAAATCCCGCACTCTCCGGACAACACCAGCTCCGGGCCACCCGAGATTGGCGCATCGACCACAATGGCGCCCGCGGCGGCCATCTGATCCGCGCGGGCTTGCAGGATGGCGGGAATGACCGTGCTGGTCTCTATGATCGTCTTGCCGTTCAGATCGAGTTGCAAAAGCAGGTCCAAAACCTCAGCGACCGCGTCGTCATCAAAGAGGCTGAGAATGAGCGTCCCGCTCTCCGCCACCAGCGTCTCGATATCCGGAGCAGACGGGATACCGTCCACCGCGCGCCCGCTGCGGGTCCAGCCACGCACTGCGCGACCTTGGCCCGCGATCCGCGTTGCCATGGCGCTGCCCATGCGGCCCAGTCCGATAATCCCGATCTGCTCCATGATCCATCTCCGACATTGCGTTTGAACTTCGTATCTACCTTCTTTGGAGCGACAGTCGAGGCGATTGTTCCGATGCGGCTTACGCTTACGGAGGCTTGCATTCGGCCATCGCCCCGTGCATCTGAAACGGTGACAACGGATGCGCCGAGCGGGGGATAAGATATGAGCAAGATCGCATTGGTCACCGGAGGTGGCTCCGGCATCGGCAAAGCATGTGCTCTCAAACTGGTAGAGAATGGCTACACGGTGGTTGTCACCGGCCGCCGTCAGGACGCGCTTGACGACACCGTCGCCCAGATGGGGGGCGGGCTAGCGATCGCCTGCGATGTCACAGACCCCGCGCAAGTCGATGGGCTCTATGCGCGGATCACCGATCAGCTTGGTCGCTTGGACGTGCTCTTCAACAACGCTGGCACCAACGTGCCCGCGGCCCCCATCGGAGATGTCCCGCCGGAGGATTTCCTGAAGGTGATGAATGTGAACCTCTATGGCGCCTTTCTCTGCGCGCGCGGGGCGTTTAATGTGATGCGGGCCCAGGACCCGCAAGGCGGCCGGATCATCAATAACGGCTCGATCTCTGCCGCCGTACCGCGCCCGGGTTCCGCGCCTTACACCAGCTCAAAACACGCGATCACCGGGATGACGCGCTCAATCTCTCTCGATGGACGGCCCTTCAACATCGCCTGCGGTCAGATCGATATCGGCAACACAGCCTCGGATATGACTTCGCAAATGTCAGGCGGGGTGCCTCAGGCCGACGGGACGATGAAGCCGGAGCCCGTCATGGGTGTTGAAAATGTCGCCAATGCGGTGCTGCACATGGCGGGATTGCCGCCAGAGGCAAATATTCAGTTCATGACGATC
This sequence comes from Paracoccaceae bacterium, assembly GCA_028284705.1. Taxonomy (GTDB): domain Bacteria; phylum Pseudomonadota; class Alphaproteobacteria; order Rhodobacterales; family Rhodobacteraceae; genus Litoreibacter. The sequence continues at coordinate 55,231 of JANQRE010000046.1, forward strand.
ATGGCGACGACAATGCCCTTCATCGGGCGCGGATAAGCGTCGAGTGACCGGCGCTTTGCGCTAGTCGCCAAACACCCGCTTGAAAATCGTATCCACATGTTTGATGTGGTAGCCCATGTCGAAATTCGCTTCGATCTGGTCTGCACCAAGGGCCGCCACAACCTCCTCGTCGGACAGGAGCTCTTCTTTGAAATCGGTGCGCTCTTCCCAGACCTTGAGCGCGTTGCGCTGCACCATGGCATAGGCATCCTCCCGGCTGACACCGGCTTGCGTGAGCGCCAGAAGCACACGCTGGCTCATGACGAGGCCAGGGAACTTGTTCATGTTGTCGAGCATGTTTTCAGGGAAAATCAGCATCTTATCGACCACACTTGTCAGACGCGCGAGGGCGAAATCGAGCGTGATCGTGGCGTCGGGCCCGATGTTGCGCTCCACGGAGGAGTGCGAGATGTCGCGCTCGTGCCAAAGCGCCACATTCTCCATCGCCGGGATCACCGTCATGCGCACAAGGCGCGCGAGACCGGTGAGGTTTTCGGTCAGAACCGGGTTCTTCTTATGCGGCATGGCGGAGGAGCCCTTCTGGCCCATGGAGAAGAACTCCGCGCCCTCTAGAACTTCGGTGCGCTGCATATGGCGGATTTCGACGGCGATGTTCTCGATGGAGGAGGCGACGACGCCAAGGGCTGCAAAAAACGCCGCATGCCGGTCGCGCGGGATGACTTGGGTGGAGATGGGCTCTGGCTCCAAGCCTAATTTGGCGCAGACATGGTCCTCGACCGCCGGGTCGATATTGGCAAACGTGCCCACCGCGCCGGAAATCGCGCCCGTGGCGATTTCTTTCCGGGCCTTTTTCAAACGGTTCAGGTTGCGATCCATCTCCGCATAGAACCGCGCGAAGGTGAGGCCCATCGTGGTCGGTTCAGCATGGATGCCATGGGAGCGACCGACGCGGACGGTGTCCTTATGCTCCATCGCGCGACGTTTAAGAGCGGCGAGCAAGTCTTTGACATCATTGACCAAGATATCGCTTGCGCGCACCAACTGTACGTTGAAACAGGTGTCGAGCACATCCGAGGATGTCATACCCTGATGCACAAACCGGGCTTCCTCAGACCCCACATGCTCCGCAAGATGGGTCAGGAAGGCGATGACATCATGCTTTGTGACCGCCTCGATCTCATCGATGCGGTCCACGTCAAACTCCACGTCCTTGGCCTTCCACACCGCCTCGGCATTTTCGCGCGGGATCACCCCCAGATCGGCCATGGCGTCACAGGCATGGGCCTCGATCTCGTACCAGATGCGGAACTTGGTCTCGTGGCTCCAGATGGCGACCATGTCGGGGCGGGAATAGCGAGGGATCATCGGCGAACTTTCGTGATTTGTAGCGTGCTCGCGGGCGTCATAGACTTCGCCGCGCAAGGTCACAAGCGGGAGGCGCGAAAGTGAGACGATTTGCTTGGGGTATAGCAGCGCTTCTGGCGATCTCACCCGCAATGGCCGAAGAATGGACCGCGATGACCGGTCCGGAGATCGAAGCCGCGCTGGATGAGCGGACTTTGATCTATGAGGGCAATATCAAACAGATTTTTTACAAGTCCGGCAAAACCTTGTATGATAACGGGCGTCCAAGTTGGGGGAATTGGGCGGTTCGGGGCGATCAATATTGCAGTGAGTGGCCCCCTGCAGGCGGCTGGGCCTGCTACGACATGGACCGCCACTCCAGCGATGGAAAATTAAGGTTTGTGTCCGAGACAGGCCATGTAACGGAAGGCAATTATTCGGAGTGACCCTCATGGCGGCGGCTGCCCATGTCTCTCCCGACCTTGCGGCTTTTGCGGGCCGCTGGGTTTTGACGCGCGTGATCACCGACACCAAAGGCGGGGCAGAGGGCCGGTTGAGCGGCGTTGCGGTTTTCACGCCGGAACAGGACGGGCGGCTGCTCTACGAGGAAAGCGGCACGCTGAACTATGCCAATCACTCCCCCATGGCCGCGACACGGCGCTATATCTGGCAGGCGGTGGAGGGTGGCATCGAAGTGCTGTTTGAAGACGGCAAACCGTTCCATGTGATCGAGAAGGGGCGTTCGATGCCCGATGCCAACCACCATTGCGACCCGGACCTTTACCATGTGAGCTATGATTTCAGCCGCTGGCCCGACTGGTCCTCAAGCTGGCGCGTGGTCGGGCCGCGCAAGGATTATCGCATGGTGTCGGAATTCTCTCGGGCCGCGTAGCGCGATCTCAACTGCGCCATGCGTCGCTGCGATCCTGGGCACAAAACGCCGCCAGACGCTCCACACTGCCCACCGCCGCATGGTTCTTGGCAATTTCCACATCGAGGTCTCGCAGTTTCGAGAAGACCCGCGACAGGCTCTCCGGTTTCATCCCCAGACGTCCGGCAATCAGCACCTTGTCGTAGGGCAGGGTGACATTGCACGATCCACTCTCAACCGGGCAGAGATCGAGCAGAAACTCAGCCACCCGTTGAGCCGCAGAGCGTGCCTTCAACCGTTCCACCTGACCCACCAGATCACGCAGATGCAGGAAGGTCGCGGAGACAAGCGCCAGCGCCAATTCCGGTTGTTGCTTGATCCGGTTGACCAGCGCTGTGGAGGAGATCTTTGCCAGCCGACACTCCGTCACAGTTTCGGCTGAGACCGGATATTCCGCCTGACGCAGGGCTACAGCCTCGCCAAAGCTCTGCTGTTTGGAGAAGACGCTCACAACCGCCTCACTGCCGCTTTGCGTGACACGGTAGAGCTTCACCCAGCCATCAAGCACCACGTAAACCGCATCGGCCTTGTCGCCATGCAGGAACACGGTTTCGCCGCTGCCGTAGCTGCGCATGGTGGCCTCCCGCAACATCTCGTCGCTGGCCTGCGCGGGCAGGGCTTTGAACAGCGTGGAGCCGAGAACGGTGGCCTTGTCAGAAGCGGTGAGCATGCGATTTCAGAACGTTAACAAGCGCAATTGGTGTATCGGGAACCGCAGGCGGAGCCAAGGCGGTAGTTTTGCGCCTGCGGCTCTAGGGCGCAGCCGATGTCGGCCACGGTTTGGCGTCGACTTGCTCAAGATAGTCAGCGAGCGACTTGCCTTGTTCCTCAACAAAGAGTTCCGCCAGGACTTTGAGCGACCGGATGCGGTCAACGCGAAAGGCGCGGAAATCATCGCGCAGCTCGCACCAGCACGTCGCTGTCCAGACCCGGCCCCAATATTCCATCTGTAAGGGCCGAATGACCCGTTCGGTGACCGGCGCATTGGGTTTGGCATAAGCGATCTGCAGCTTCTGGCGGGAGCGGATCGCGCTGCGGATTTGGGGCATGAAGCGGAAACCTTGGGCGGCATCTGCAAAGGGATAGACCGCAAAGCCCCAGCCGGTCTGCGGTGCTGAGCGGTCCTCTGGCAGGACCGCGTCGATCTTCGCCGACAGCGTGCGCGCGGCCTCCTGCAATTCGGGGTCCGCCGCTTCGCCCACCACGGCCATACCGAGATGCAAAGCCTCCAGTTCCGGCAGGGTGAGGTTTAGCGGCGGCAGGGTGATGGGCGCGGTCATCATGTAGCCCAAACCGCGCTCACCCGCGACCGGCACGCCGGAAAGCTGCAGCGTGTCCATGTCGCGGTAGATGGTGCGCACCGACACCTCGAGCCTCTCTGCAAGGTCTTCGGCCTTGTGCAGGCGTCCGTCCCTGAGCAACAGGATCAGGTCAAAGAGGCGGTCGGTTCTGCGCATGTCACTCCATCAAAATTTCGATCTGTTCATGGCGCATCGCCACACTCGCGCCATCGATGGCCGACCCGAAAGGTGCGAAATCAGGGTGGTTGACGACCTCCTCCGCCGCCGACAACGCCGCCTCCATCGAGCCCCAGAGCACGATATCGGTCCATTGGCCATCGGAGCCTTGCGAGAGATGCCGGCGCACATAGCCCGGGGTCTTTCTGAGCAGCGCTTCGGTCGCGCGGGCATCGGCGGTGAAGGTGTCAGGATCGGTGCCGTCTTTCAGGCGGAAGGTCACGATCTCGGCGATTTTGGCGGTCGGGCCTTGGGTCATTGGGAAGTCTCCGGTGATTCTGTTTCGATGTGACCGTTGTATCGCTCCACAACTGACATAAACCTGTCGGGAGAGATTGGCAAATTCTGCCGCGGAGCAGAAACTTCGCTCAAATCCCCTCAAATTCCGGTTTCGTGCTTCCCTAACGCCGCTTCGACGCTTAGATAGTGCCCCATGTTCTGAAACCGGACCCAAGGGTCCGAGAGGGAGTAACCCCCATGCTCAACAATATCGGCCTTCCCGGCCTTCTTCTGATCGCCATTGTCGTGTTGGTTCTGTTTGGCCGCGGCAAAATCTCGTCCCTGATGGGCGAGGTGGGCAAGGGCATCACGTCGTTCAAGAAAGGTGTCGCCGAAGGCACCAAAGAGCTCGACGAGGCGGCGAATGCCAAGGATGTCACGCCCGAAGAGGAAACGGACAAAGACAAAGCCTGACCGCGTTGAAAGGCACCGCCCATGTTTGACATCGGCTGGACCGAACTTCTGGTCATTGGCCTTGTGGCGCTGATTGTCGTCGGCCCCAAGGACCTGCCCGGCATGTTCAAGGCGCTTGGCAATTTCACCGCCAAGGCCAAACGCATGGCGCGGGAGTTCAGCCGCGCGATGGAGGATGCGGCGGAGGATTCCGGCATTGTCGATGTGCAAAAGACCTTCAAAGCGGCGACAAACCCGGCGAAATCGGCTTTAGATGCGGTTTCCGACACGGTGAAGAAATCAGTCGATTTCGATGCGATGGACCCCGACAGCGAAACCGCGAAGCTCGCCAAGAAAAAAGCCGCGGACAAGGAGGCGGCGAAAGCGCGGGTTCAGGCGGTGAAGGACGCCAATGCAGCTGCTGAGGCGCAGGCAAAGGAGTTTGCCGAGGCCGCGGACGCCAAGAAGGCACCCGCCAAAAAGCCTGCGGCAAAGAAACCATCGGCGAAGAAGCCTGCCGCGAAGAAACCGGCGACTAAGGCGGCAACGGCCAAGAAACCCGCAGCGAAAAAACCGGCGGCCAAGAAACCCGCCGCCCGCAAGGCACCAGCGAAGAAGGCTGAAACCTGATGGCCGACACGCAACCCGACGAGATGGAAGCCAGCGCCGCGCCGCTCATCGAGCATCTGGCGGAACTGCGCACGCGGCTGATCCGCTGCGTCGTCTATTTCATCATCGGCATGGTGATCTGTTTTACCGTCGCCACCCCGATCTTCAACTTCCTCACCGCGCCGCTCTGCCACGTCTTGGCGGATCGTGGACAGGATTGCGACCTGATCTTCATCTCGCCGCAGGAAGGGTTCTTCGTCGCCATCAAGGTCTCATTCCTCGGTGGCTTCATCCTTGCATTTCCCTTCATCGCCAATCAGTTATGGCGCTTTGTTGCACCAGGCCTCTACAAGTCCGAGAAGGGGGCATTTCTGCCGTTTCTGATCGCCTCACCCTTCATGTTCTTCCTCGGCGCGGCTTTCGCCTTCTACGTGGTTACGCCGCTCGCCTATGATTTCTTCCTCGGGTTCCAGCAGTTTGGCTCGGACGGCGAGGCTGTGGTGGACGAAGAGGTCAGCCAGGGCCTGTCGGTGGTCTTTCAGGGCTCCGCGCAGGAATATCTGAACCTGACCATCAAGTTCATCGTCGCTTTTGGTCTGTGTTTCCAGTTGCCGGTGCTGCTGACGCTGATGGGCAAGGCGGGGTTGTGTTCCTCCGAAGGGCTGAAGACCGTGCGAAAATACGCGGTGGTCGGCATCCTCGTGGTGGCAGCGCTGGTGACGCCGCCCGATGTGATTACGCAAGTGATCCTCTTTGTTGTGGTTTACGGGCTCTATGAAATCTCGATTTTCCTCGTCGCCCGGGTTGAGAAGGAGCGCGAGATCAAGCTGCGCGAAGAAGGCCTCTGGGACGAAGACTACGAGGAAGAGCATGAGGAGCCGCGCCCTTGAGCGGGGAATTGTGGCGCCGCATGGCCGAGGCGCTGGAGCGGATGGCGCCACCGCCGGGGCCTGCGCCCAATATCGGCTCCGCGGATGCGTTTCTCTGGCATGTCGCGCCGGACCGGTTGCAGCCGGTGCAGAAGGTGAACCGCGTTGATCTAAGCCTGCTGGTCGGGATTGACCGCGCGCGTGATATCCTGCGGGAAAACACGCTGCAATTTGCCCGTGGGTTTGCCGCCAACAATGCGCTGTTGTGGGGCGCGCGGGGGATGGGGAAATCCTCGCTGGTGAAGGCTGTGCATGCAGATATCGTGGGGCAGGGGCTGACACTGAAGCTGGTTGAAGTGCAGCGCGAGGATTTACCCTCCATCGGGCGGCTTCTTCACCATCTGCGCGAAGCAGATGCGCGGTTCGTGCTGTTCTGTGACGATCTCAGTTTTTCTCATGATGATGAGCACTACAAATCGCTGAAAGCGGTGCTGGATGGCGGCATCGAGGGGCGGCCTGAGAATGTGATTTTCTACGCGACGTCGAACCGGCGCCACCTCATGCCCCGCGATATGATCGAGAATGAACGCGGATCGGCGATCAACCCGTCCGAGGCGACGGAGGAGAAGGTGTCGCTGTCGGACCGGTTCGGGCTGTGGCTTGGCTTCCATTCCTGCTCGCAGGACGAGTATCTGGCGATGATCCGGGGCTATTGCGATGCCTATGAGATCGAGATTGACGATGCGACGCTGCGGTCCGAGGCCATCGAGTGGCAGCAAACGCGGGGCGCGCGCTCGGGCCGGGTGGCGTGGCAGTATTTCACCGATCTTGCCGGTCGTCGGGGCGTAACGCTTTAGGCTCGGCGCGGCGCCAAATGCCGTCAGTGCCGGTCTCGGATCTTGCCCATGCCTTAACAATTCCTCTTTAAAAATTTTGTCAGAGGGCGGGTTTAGGCCATCACGCCGTCCTCAAAGCTTTGAAAAATAGCAATTTTCAAGTCCCTCCAGCCGGCCAAAACCAGCCTCTGATAAAATTTTTATGGGAGTAGGAGCTGGTGGGGAGGCGTTTTTCTTTTCTTCGCGGGCTTAGCGCTCTCGCGGGTGGCGTGGTTGCGACCGTCCGGCAGTCCTCAGCGTAGATAGCGGTCGAGCGGAACGACAAGCGATCCCACGACCTGGGACCTTGCTATACCGCGATCAGACAGTCGGCCTCAAAGCTGCGCAGGCTCATGCGCGCCGCCTCAATCACCGGGGCCGCGCAGCGGTGAAGTTCCGGGAAGAGCCTCAGAAGTTCGCGTTTGGGACCTCGGTCGAGGGCCGACAACGCTTGCGGGCCGGGGTGAAAACTCTCCGCAGGCGCCCCATGGGCAAAGACCACCTGATGGCTCTCAAACAGAATGTGGTGATAGGTGATGTAGCCGCCCGGTTTGCGGTAGACGCGATCACCATCGACCAGATCCTTGGCCTTCACCAACACTTCATCTTCGCCGAAGAGTAGCTGCGCCTTCCAGCCAGAGACCAGCACCCGGTGCTGCGGTGATAGGATTAGATCGTCCTCATTGCCGATAATGCCCTTGGAGATCACCACCGGGGCAAACTCCCCGGTCGCGTGCACGCGCCGGGACCCGGTCCAGATCAACACTTGCGGCCCGTCATCCTTGGTCTCAACCACATCTCCGGCTTCAAGCTCTTCGACCGGGCGCTTGCCGTCAGGCGTGTCGATCAGCGTGCCAGAGGCGAAACACACGATGGCCGCACCAAGTGTGTTGTGGGCGATGAAGGTCGAATTGTCGGTGATCCCGTTGACCGTGTAATTCACGCCTGCGGGCGGAATGCCGTCCGGGAAGACGAGGTAATAGCCGTCCTCGCCCGCATCGCTGAGATCATTGTCGTTGTTGAGATCGACATCAATCACCGCGACCCGGTAGGTCGTCACACCATCAGGTGCTGTGATGGTGAAGGTGTAGTCGTAGATCGTCTGGTAATACGTCCCGCCGATATTGGTGACCTGCTCCCAGGTCTGGCCGATCTGTTCCTGTGTGGAGACCTGCTCATTTGTTGGATCGCCATTGTAGTTCACGGCGCCGTTGTTCTCGCGCACGTGGAAGGAGGTTGAGACGCCGGTCCAACTCCAGGTCGAGTTTGTGGCCGGGGCAAAATTGTAGTTATGCGCAGCGCCGTTCACCGTGCTCTGCGTGCCAAAAATCGCGTTACTGTAGCCGTAATAGACGGGCATCGCCCTGGGCCTTGTTACTGTTCACATTACGTGGACAATCCCAAAGCTCCGGGGCGGATTTGTGCCAGAAAAGGGCCTAGTTTAGGGAATTTTTTGGCAAATCTGCCGCAATTCACTCCAGATATTTCGCCGGATTCACACTCTCAAAGCCTTCACGGACTTCGAAATGCAGGAAGGGCGGATCACCGGGGCCAACTTTCGCAACTGTCTGACCGCGCTTGATTTTATCGCCCTTTTTTACCGTGATATCGGAGATATTGGCGTAAACGGTCAGCACATTGCCAGTGTGACGCAGGACGAGGATGGGCACCTGATCGGTATCACGGGTGATCGCAGCCACTTCGCCATTGGCGGCAGCTTTCACCGGCGTGCCGGTGGCAGCCTGAATGTCGATGCCCTCATTCTTGCGCTTCTGGTACGGACGCAGGGTGTTGCCGGACACGGGGCGCAGGAACTTCGAAGCGGCAGCCGCGCTTTCCTTCACGCTGGGTTGCGCAGGTGCGGCCACTTTCTCCACCGGTTCCGGCAAAGGTTTCTTGGCGGAGGGCGGCTCTGGCGTCGGGCTACCAGCACCCGGTTGCACGGCGGCGGGCGCGGCTACCTTCACCGGTTTGGCTTCATCCTTGGCAACCGGAATCAACAGGAACTGACCTTCGCGCACCGCGAGATCAGGCCCGAGACCGTTCCACTCACTCAACGCACGTGGGCTGACATTGTAAAGCCGTGCGATGGAATAGGCGGTCTCGCCACGCTCCACGCGGTGGCGGATCGGTTCCGGGCCATCAATCCGCTGGGTCGTGGCCACGGGCGTCTCACCCGGACCGGCGCGATCAATGGCGGTCGTGGCAATTTGGGTGATGTCGAGCGGGCGGTTCTTCGTCTCCTCTGGCGCCGTCGCAACCTTGCGGGGCAGGGCGATCACTTCGCCCTCGCGTAGCGGATCGGAGATCGAGCGTCCGTTATAGCGGGCAAGTTCGCCCGGGTTCACGCCCGCCCGGTTCGCCACATCGCCCAGCGTATCGCCGCGGCGCGCCACGACGACCTGATAATTTGGGTAGGAAATAATGCCGTTGGCATCGGGCCTTGGTCGGTCCTGCGTGGCCGTGCGCGCGGCCTGACTGGTGTCGAGGCCACCTGCCTCTCCGCGCAGGTCAAAATCGAGATTTGTGAACCGCTGCTGCACGCTTTCGTCGCAGGCAGACAACCCAAAAGACACCACTACAAGTGGCAAAAACTTGCTGAACCGCGCGTTGCTCATCGCACTCTTCCTCAATCCGCGTGCCCGATTGGTCGGGCCTCATTTGTTATTCCGCCCCGAGACCCTCTAAGAGAGGTACGAAGCGAACCGGCAAAAGCTCTTCATAATCAAAGCCTTCCGCGGTCTTTGTCACCTTGATCAGGGACTGCACCGCATCTGATTGGCCCACCGGTACAATCATGATACCGCCCTCGCGCAATTGCGCCAAGAGGGGACCGGGCGGATCTTCGGCAGCCGCGGTCACAATGATACGATCAAACGGGGCCTGTTCGGGCAGGCCAAAACTGCCATCGCCGGTGACGACGGTGATATTGGTGATGTCCATCTCTTCGAACATCTTGCGCACGGGCCGGGTCAGGCGCGCATGGCGGTCGACCGTGTAGACCCGGCGGGCGAGATGGCTGAGGATCGCCGCCTGATAGCCAGAGCCGGTGCCGACCTCCAGAACCTTGTCGCGCGGCTGCACATTCAAGGCCTGGGTCATCAGCCCCACGACTGAGGGCTGAGAGATCGTCTGACCGCAGGAGATTGGCAGCGGCATGTCATCATAGGCGCGGTCGGCGAAGGTGCCGGTGACAAATTGCCCGCGATCCACTTTCTCCATCGCCGTCAGCACCCGCGTGTCCATCACGCCCTTGGATCGCAAGGCATAGAGAAACTGCATCTTGGTATCAGCGTCGAGCGTCATCCGAACTGGCGCTCCAAAGGATCAAGCAGATCATGGGCGGTGAGATCGCAGCGCATGGGTGTGACCGAGATGAACCCTTCGAGATTGGCACTGGCATCCGTCCTCTCGCCAGAGGGCACGTTCTGCGGCGTGCCCTTGATCCAGAGATATTTGCGTCCGTTGGGCGGCAGGTGGGGTTCGATCCGGAACCCCGAACCAGGGCGGCGTCCTTGAGCCACCACCGCCGTGCCTTTGACATCGACGGCTGGCACAGGTGGGAAATTCACATTGAAGAAAGTGTGATAGCCATGGGCATGATGTTCGCCGCCCCAGACATCGCTTGCGAGCAGGTCGCGCACGACCTTTGCCCCATGAGCGGCTGCGGCTTCGAACGGGTTCTCGGTCGTCGCGTTCTGGGGTCCGTAATATTGCGACAGAGCGATGGATTTCACGCCTTGCAGCGCGGCTTCCATACAGGCGCCGATGGTGCCGGAATAGACGGTGTTCTCGGCGGAGTTGTTGCCTTTGTTCACACCTGAAATCACCAGATCGGGCGGGGCGTCCGCCATCACATCATGCACGCCTGCGAGCACGCAATCCGCCGGTGCGCCCTCAGCGGCAAATTCACGCGGGCCCATCTGTGCGATCATCGTGGGATGGGCATAGTTGATGCAATGCGCGACGCCGGATTTCTCAAAGGCAGGCGCGACGGTCCAGACCTCGCCTTCAGGACCGGCGATTTCCAGCGCGATATCATGTGCGATCTTCAGTCCCGGCGCATTGATGCCGTCGTCATTGGTGATGAGAATACGCATGAGCCGTTGCCCCGTTCTGCCCTGATCTCAGCTTTAGAGAAGGAGCGGGGAGGCGTAAAGGCGGACCTTGGGTCTGTCCAAAAATCAACGCCCGCTACGGCCCATCGCGCCCGAGGTCAGACCCGCTTCGCCTCTTCATTCTGGTGAAAATACTCCGGAGGGGGTCGTCCTTTGGGGCGCCATTGGTCCGAGGCCCAATGGACGACGGGGGGGGCCGGTCCTCCCCCAACCGGTCGGATTGCGCGACGCGCAATTCGAAATCAGATCAGCGTGCCGAACGGATCGAGCGTGGTCTTGCCGCCCAGATAGGGATGCAGGGCCAGCGGCAGCTCCACCGAGCCATCCCCCTGTTGACCGTTTTCCAGCACCGCAATCAGCGTGCGTCCCACCGCCAGACCAGACCCGTTCAGCGTGTGCACAAACTCCGGCTTGCCGCCTCCCTCAGGCTTGAAACGGGCGTTCATCCGCCGCGCCTGATAATCGCCACAGACCGAACAGCTTGATATTTCGCGATATTTTCCCTGTCCCGGCAACCAGACCTCGATGTCATGGGTGCGCCGCGCGCCGGCGCCCATATCACCGGTGCAGAGCACCACTGTGCGATAGGGCAGAAGCAGCGCCTCCAGAATACCTTGCGCACAGGCTGTCATCCGATCGAGTTCATCGCGGGATTTGTCAGGATGGGTGACCGAGACCATCTCCACCTTCTCGAACTGGTGCTGGCGCAGCATGCCCGCTGTGTCGCGCCCCGCTGAGCCCGCCTCGGAGCGGAAACATTGCGAATGCGCGGTGTAGCGGCGGGGCAGGTAGTTCTCGTCGATGGTGTGACCGGCGACGATATTGGTCAGCGTCACCTCCGAGGTCGGGATGAGCCACATGCCTTCGCGGGTCTGATAACTGTCCTCGGCAAATTTCGGCAATTGCCCGGTGCCATACATCGCCGCATCGTTGACCAGCACCGGCGCCCAGGTCTCGGTCAGCCCGTTCTCGTTGATATGGGTGTCGAGCATGAACTGCGCCAGCGCCCGGTGGATGCGCGCCACAGAGCCAGACAGCAACACGAAGCGCGCGCCCGAGAGTTTCGCCGCGGTTTCAAAATCCATGCCCGGTTTCACACCCGGAATGTCGAAATGCTCCAGCGGCTGAAACGGGAAGCGGCGGGGTGTGCCCCAGCGATGGATTTCGACATTGTCATCCTCGCTATCGCCATCGGGCACATCGTCATAGGGCAGGTTCGGCAGACCCATCAAAAGATCATTGAGTCGCTGGTCCTCGGCCTTGGCCTCATCCGTCAGCCGCGCCACATCGTCCTTTTTCTCCGCCACCAGGGCGCGCAGCCGTTCAAACTCCGCCTCATCGCCCTTGGCTTTCGCCGCGCCCACCTCTTTCGAGGCGGCATTCTGCGCAGCCTTCGCCTCCTCGGCGGCCTGAATCTTCGCCCGCCGCGCGGCATCAATCACAAGGATTTCAGAGGACACGGATGCCAGGCCTCTGCGAGCGAGCGCGGCATCAAAGGCCTCGGGGGCCTCACGGATCATGCGAATGTCATGCATGGGATCGTGTCCTTTGGTTTAAATTTCATCGTGCGGCCCCATATGCCTCAAAGAACGTGGGGAGGGAACCATGATTTCACGTGCAAAATCGCCCTCTGGCCCGTTGCACATGCCAGCCCTCACCAGTAGGGTGCGCCAACTTTGAAAACAGGGCGAAACGCCCCCGACTGACAGGATCGAAATTCATGCTCGTTTCTCCAGCTTATGCCCAGGCCGCCGGCGGCGGCAGTGCCTTCGCTTCTTTCATCCCGCTGATCCTGATCTTCGCGATCATGTATTTCCTGCTGATCCGTCCGCAGCAGAAGAAGGTGAAGGAACATCAGGCGATGGTGGAAGCCCTGCGTCGCGGTGACCAGGTGGTCACCCAAGGCGGTGTCGTCGGCAAAGTGACCAAGGTGAAAGACGATGGCGAGGTTGAAGTGGAGATCGCAGACGGCGTGAAAGTGCGGATCATCAAACACACCATCGCGCAAGTGCTGAACAAGACCGAACCTGCCAAATAAACCAAGCGGAAGGGCAGGGCGCACGCCATGCTGCAAATTGATCTTTGGAAACGGATCACGATCTGGCTGACAGTGGCGGTTGGGCTGTTTCTGGCGATGCCAAACGCCTTCTATACCACCGTTGAGAACCACAATGATGCGGTGATGTTCCAGGAGACGGGCCGGTCGTCGAACCCCGCTCTGGCAGAGGCCACACCGCAGGAAATTCAAGCGTTTAGAGACGCTTGGCCGGAGTTCTTGCCATCGGCATTGGTCAATCTCGGCCTCGATCTGCGGGGCGGTGCGCATCTTCTGGCGGAAGTGCATGTCGAGGATGTCTATGACGACCGGATGGATGCCTATTGGCTCGAAGCGCGCGACCTTCTGCGCCAGGAGCGCGATACGATCGGCACGATCCGCCGCCAGGACCCGCCCGGCGGCGAGAATGCTCCCAAGGACGAGCTGCATATCCGCGTCTCCAATCCCGCTGGCATGCAAAGGGCCATCCAGGTGGTGCGGTCCATTGCGACACCCGTCGTCTCTCTGACGGGTGTGGGTGAAAACGACATCATAGTGCGCTCGGAGGGCGATCTCCTGATCATCGCGCTGTCGGATACGGAGCAGGAAGCCACCAATGACCGCACCATGCAGCAATCGCTGGAGATCATCCGGCGTCGTGTGGATGAGGTCGGCACCCGCGAACCGACGATCCAGCGGCAAGGCGAACGGCGCATTCTGATCCAGGTGCCGGGGATCGGCTCTGCGGCGGAGTTGAAGGAGCTGATCGGCACAACGGCGCGGCTGACCTTCCATCCGGTGGTGTCACGCACCTCGAACCCCGATGAGAATGCCGGCGGACGCACCGTGACCTATCCTTCCATCGACCCGCAGGAGCAGGGCCAGTTCTACGTGCTGGAACGCACGCCGGTCGTGACGGGTGAGGACCTGGTCGATGCGCAGCCCGCCTTTGACCAGAACGGCTTCCCGTCCGTGAATTTCCGGTTCAACCCGACCGGCGCGCGTAAATTCGGTGAATTCACCGCCGAGAATGTCGGCGCGCCCTTTGCGATTGTGCTCGATGAAGAGGTGATTTCCGCGCCTGTGATCCGCGAAGCGATCCTCGGCGGGTCCGGGCAAATTTCTGGCAATTTCAATGTGGAGGAATCCACGCAACTGGCGATCCTCTTGCGCGCAGGCGCGTTGCCGGCGGAGATGACCTTCCTCGAAGAGAGGACCATCGGCCCGGAACTGGGGCAGGATTCCATCGATGCCGGTAAGGTCGCGACCGTTGTGGCCTTCGCCGCGGTACTGGTCTTCATGTTCCTCAGCTACGGCCTCTTTGGCGCTTTCGCCAATATCGCGCTCATCATCAATGTGGGGCTGTTGTTCGGGCTCTTGTCGCTCATCGGCGCGACACTGACCCTGCCGGGCATTGCCGGGATTGTCTTGACGGTCGGTATGGCCGTGGACGCCAATGTGCTGATTTTCGAACGTATTCGCGAGGAATTGCGCACTGCAAAGGGCCCCGCGCGCGCCATCGAGTTGGGCTATGAAAAGGCGCTGTCGGCCATTCTCGACGCCAACATCACGACCTTCATCACCGCGACGATCCTTTTCGCGATGGGGTCGGGCCCTGTGCGCGGCTTTGCCATCACGTTGGGCCTCGGCATCCTGACCTCTGTTTTCACAGCGATTTTCGTCACCCGGATCATGATCGTCATGTGGTTCGAGCGCAAACGCCCGAAGAAAGTGGAGGTCTGAGCCATGGCATTCCGATTGCGGTTGGTGAAACAGCAGACCAGTTTCGATTTCTTCTCGCGTTGGAAGATGTGGCTGGGCATCTCCGGCCTTCTGATCGTCGTGGCGCTTGCGAGCTTTCTCATTCAGGGCCTGAACTACGGCATCGATTTCCGTGGCGGAACCACAGTGCGGACAGAGTCGACCCAACCCGTGGATGTCGGCGCCTACCGTTCGGCGTTGGAGGCGCTGGAGCTGGGTGACATCTCGATCACCGAAGTCTTCGACCCGAATTTCGGCCCCGAGCAGAACGTCGCCATGGTGCGTATCGAGGCGCAGGAGGGCGATGAGGCGGTGACGGTGGAGACCATCGCCGCGGTGCAGGGTGCCCTGCAACAGATTGATCCGGAAATGAAATTCCCCTCGGTCGAGTCCGTCGGACCCAAGGTTTCCGGCGAGTTGATCCAGACAGCGGCCATTGCGGTGATCCTCGCCATTGCGGCAGTGCTGATCTATATCTGGCTGCGCTTCGAGTGGCAGTTTGCGGTCGGCGCGGTGCTGGCGCTGGTGCATGACGTGGTGCTGACCTTAGGGATATTCTCGGAGCTGCAGATCAAGTTCGATCTCGCCATCATCGCGGCACTTCTGACCATCGTCGGTTACTCGTTGAACGACACCGTGGTGGTCTTCGACCGCGTCCGCGAGAACTTGCGCAAATACAAGAAGAAGCCCTTGAACGAGGTGCTGAACATCTCGATCAACGAGACCCTGGCACGGACATTCATGACCTCTGTCACCACGCTTCTGGCGCTGATTTCGCTCTTCGTGCTCGGCGGCGACGTGATCCGCGGCTTCGTTTTCGCGATGATCTGGGGCGTGATCGTCGGCACCTATTCGTCGATCTTTGTCGCCTCCGCCGTGCTGCTTTATCTCGGCGTGAAACGCGACTGGTCGAAGCCCGACAAGACCGAAGGCAATCAATTCGCCAACATAGATGCCTGAGATCTTGACCCAGACCCTCGCTATTGAGGGGCTGGTCTGGGTCTTGCTCGTGACGGTTCTGGCCGGGATCGTTTACGGCTTTGCGGGCTTCGGTGCGGCGCTGGTGTTTATGCCGGTGGCCACCGCTTTCATCCCGGTCGAAATGGCAATCGCCGCCTTCGCGGTGAGTGCACTGGCCTCTCTAGTCACCGTGGTTCCCCGCGCCTGGACCCAAGCGGACCGGCCCGGTGTGGTCCTGATGATCGGTGTGGCGACGCTGACCCTGCCGATTGGGATCTACATTTTGCGCACGAATGACGTGACGACGATGCGCTGGGCGGTGCTTGCAGTGACGACGATTACGCTTCTGGCGCTGATCTCCGGCTGGCGCTACCGGACCGTGCCGGGCAACCGCGCCCGTATCGGTGTGGCCGGTGCCACCGGCATTGTGGGCGGTGCAACCGGGCTTGTCGGACCGATTGTGATCCTATTTCAACTGAGCGGACAAGACAGCATTCAGCGTTCGCGCGCCAATACGCTCGTGTTTCTGACCACCACGGGGCTCCTGACCGCGCCCTTGATGGCGCTGCAGGGCATATTGACTTTGGAGGCGGTCATTCTGGGCCTGATCCTGATCGTGCCCTACGGGATTGCTTCGCGGGTAGGCCAGGCGCTCTTTGACCCCGCGCGACAGGCGCTGTATCGAAACGTGGCCTATCTGATTATCGCGGGCGCCATCGTGATGGGCCTGCCGCTCTGGGATTGAGATGAAACTGACCGAGATCACCTATGACAATGCGCCACCGGTCGATGGCTACGGGCCGGGCTTCTTCCGCATCGGTGGCGAAAAGCATGAGGGCGGGCTGCTGCTTTTGCCCAACCGGGTGGTGTCGTGGAGCGGCTATGAAGACCTCGAGACGCTTCTCGAGGTAGCCTCGGAATTGGATGTGCTCTTTGTCGGCACCGGGGCCGAGATCGCCCATGTGCCAGAGGATTTCCGCGCGGCGGTCGAAGAGGCAGGGCCCGGCCTGGAAGTGATGGCGAGCCCCACGGCCTGCCGAACATATAACGTGCTGCTTTCCGAGGGACGGCGCATCGGGGCAGCTTTGTATCCGGTCTAAGCGGGCGAGTTGTTCGACGAAAATTCGAAGGCCTCAGCGGCGACCGACGAGAATGCCCTTGGTTTCGCGCAAGAGCTTCCGGGTCATCGCGCGTTCGAAATCCTCAAACCCCTGCGCCACTTCGATGAATGCCCCAGGCCCCCAGATCACCCGGGCGCGATAATAAGCCGAGAGCGCCATCATCTCCATCTGCCTTTCATCACGCCCCACGGTCACATCCGATCCAATGACCAGCCCGTTGATGGTGACGCCTTTGAAGCGATCCTCGCGGCGGACCACTTGCGGGAACTGACCATCATTGCTTTCACCATCGCCCGACAGATCGAGCGTATAGGCCTGACAATTCGGGCGCTGCCGAAACAGATAATCGGCGAAATACATCGCATGACCGATAGCGGTGGACCCCGCCGAACGCGGCCTCTGACGGGCCAGAAGCGTGGAGGAGACGGACGCGAGATCGCTGGTGTTCCGAAGCGGTGTCCAGGGCACAACGAGCCGTTGATAGCCTGAGCCGGACCATTCATAGATCGTCAGCCAGATCGGCGCCGCGGGCAGGGCGAGGATTTGCGCCTGCACCTCTGGCGCTTGCAGGGCCGCGGCCAGACCATCCATCTGCAAACGGTATTCCTGCCCATCGACGGACCCCGAAACATCAAGGCCCAGGGCTAGCGCCAACCGACACTCCGCAAGGGCAGGGGCGGCGCAGAACAGGAATGCCGCGAGGAGCGTCTTCACTCAAGCGCTCCGAAGACCGGCGCCTCGACCTCGCGGATCAGCTTGCGGCGCATCGCGGCGGCGAAATCATTGTAATCCTCTGCCGCTTCGACAAAGGCACCGGGCCCGTAAATCACTTCATTGCGGTAGAAATTCATCAGCGCGATATCGTCTTCGCGCCGGTTCGTGGCACCGCCGATGATCAACCCGTTCACCACCATGCCGCGGAAACGGTGCTCGCGGTGCAGCTCATAAGGTGAATGCCCGTCATTGTTGATCCCGTCGCCCGAGACATCGAGCGTGCGCGCATCACAATCCGGCGCGGTCTTGAACTTCTCCAGCGCATAGTCGAGCGCAAACCCCGCCGCGGTGGGGAATTCGGCGTAACGGCGGCGGCTGGTCTCGATCCGGGTGGCGACCTGTTCGAGTTCGTCGCGGGAGCTGAGAAAGGTCCAGTCGAGAAGGTCATCCTGCTGGTAGCGCCCGGACCATTCATAGACCGCGAGCGCCACGTCCCAGGGGCCCGAAAGGATCGCGGCCGAGACCTCTGCATCGCGCAGCGCGGCGGCGAGGCCCTGGCGCTGCAGACGGTCCTCATGCACTGAGACCGAACTGGAGATATCCAGCGCCAGCAGCAGCGCCAGACGGCATTGCGCCGTGGCCGGGATCGCAAACCCCAGCCAGAGGGCAAAGATCAGAAGGGGTTTTACCAATGCCCCGTATTGTCCATCGATGCCCAGGGTTCCTGCGGTGCCAGCGCTTCGCCCATCTGCAGGATCTCGACCGAGACATTATCGGGCGAGCGCACGAAGGCCATATGGCCGTCCCGCGGTGGTCGGTTGATGGTGATGCCGGCGTCCATCAGTTCCTGACATTTGTCGTAGATACTCTCGACCCGGTAGGCGAGGTGTCCGAAATGGCGACTGTCGGCGGGCAGCCCGTCATCGCCGTCCCAATTATAGGTCAGTTCAAGATCGTGATGACCGTCTTCCTGACCGGGCGGGCAGAGGAAGACAAGCGTGAAACGCCCACCTTCATGGTCCATGCGGCGCCGTTCTTTCAGGCCGAGCAGTTCGTAGAATTTGATCGACGCGTCGAGGTCTTTCACGCGGACCATGGTGTGCAGATATTCGATTTTCATGCGAGCTGTCCTTTGCGACTGGTCTGTCGACATCTTAGCGCGGCGACGGGCCGTGGCGAGAGGTCTTCTGCGGTGGTGTCGTCACGATCTGGTGGGTGGGCCGCATCGATTGCGCCCCAACCGGGAACGGACGCTTAAGAAGATGTCCAAGTCATCCCTAAAACGCCGATCGCAGGCCGAAATTCAACCCGATATTCTCGGTCTCGTTCAGTGGAATGTTCGAGTTTGTCTGAGACAGGTTGACGGTAGCCGTTGGGGAAAATCCGAAATAATCCAGATCGTTGAGAACAAGGGTCGCACTTGCGCTGATCCGTTCATCGCGCCGCGCGCCAAACCCAAAAAGCGCTGGGCGGTCATAACGTCGTTTCTCAACCCCAAGACCCAGTTCAAGATTGGTTTCGCCGAAGAGCGGTTTGCCCAACCGGTAGGATACATCGATCCGCGCGGATTGATGCGCGATGATGGCTGACGCGGAATCGGTGTCGCTGATCCGACCGCTGAGGCCCAGAACACTGCCATTGCCAAGCGCTCGCGAGTAGCTGGTTCTGGCCTCCAGGATTGTGGCCGAGCGCGCATCGTTATCGAGCCGCAACTGCCGCTCCGCCCCAAGACCGAAACCCAGCGTGCTCTTTGCGTTCAACGGCAAGGTGCGGTCAAGGTCGAGACGCACAAAACGTGTCAAGGGCGTGCCGCCATACCAGTTCTGGCCAAAGGTCATGCTGGCCTCGACAAAGGCGGGTTTGTCCGCATCGCGGCGCTTGGTCGTGAGCGAGAAGCGCAGCTCGTCAAAGGCGAAATCGGAGGCCGAGACATTCGGCGCTTGGGCCTTAGCGCTTGAGGACAAGGTGTAGCGCGAGCTGTCAAACCCGACCCCGAAGGTGAGGTTCTGCCGCTCCGAGAGCAGCACGATATAAGCCAGGTCAGCGCCGAGCTTGTACTCGATCCCGGAGAGCGCCCGTGCGTCCCCACTCAGCTGGAAGGGCAGACCGCCAAAGGTGGCCGTCTCATTGCGTGATCCGTTGTTGATGTTATTTGACGGCGAGACTGAGAAGCGCAGGTTCACGCGCGTCGGTGTTGTGGTGCGAACAAACTGGAAGTCCCGTGCAGCGCGGGCCTTGAACGCGTCGTTTGGGGCGACCTGTGCCGCGCGCCGTAGCCAAAATTGCGCCCGCAGGCGCTGCCCGTCCGTGGCAAGCGCTTGTGCCATCACGGTCGCGGATGCGAACTTCTCGGACTGTTGATCGGAGTTCTTCCAGGCGCCGCGCGCCGCTTGGATGGCGCTCTTGGTGCGTCCCGCCCCCCGTTCCGCCTGCGCGAGCGCCAGCAATGCGGCTTGGTCATTCGGGTCGGCTTCCAACAAGGTTCGCGCCAGCGCCGAGGCCGTGTCGAACTGACCCTCGGCCACGAGTTTGAACACCAGAATACGGGCCTCATCCAGCTCGATACTGGTCTGGCTGCCAACTGGAAGCGTCCCTAAAAATGCTGCAAAACCAATCGCTAAGACGCGACGTCGCATTCCTTTGAGCCTTTGTTCAAGGCGTCGAGCAGATTAACGCTGTACGATAAATCCTCCGACTTCGCGTCCCGTTGTCGGGTTTGGCGCCCCGGCGCCCGCGAAGTTTGGATCGGTGTCAGGCAGATTGCCCTCCACGATCACAAGGCCGACGATTTCTTCGCCGTTCGGTCCGGAAAACAGGCCTTCCCAGGTGCCTGTCTGTGCATCGGTTCCGTCTGCGTTCACAGTCCGGGTCGTGCCGTTTGTGGTGGTCAGCGTGGCGTTGTCGATATCAGAAATTACCAACTCGAGGCCCGTGAGCGCTCCGAGTGGCGTGCCATCCGCCGCAAAAAGCTGCCGACCGGTGATAAACCCACGAATAGCACCCGTCAGGTCGAAATCCTGAAGGTCAACCTGAACGCTGGCATTGCCGGTCACCAGCTGAATGGCATTGTTCGGACCACCGGTTTGGCGGACAACGCGAATGCCATTGTACTGACCGTTGTAGACATAAGCGGCGGTTCGGGTGGGAGGCAGCCCGGCGGATGGCCGGCTCGCATAGGCACCGCCATAGCCGAACCCGGAATAGACATTGGTGCCAACGGCGCCGATCAACGCTCCGCTGCCCGTCGGAGACTGCAGTACAACCGCAAGATACGCATCGCCGCCCGCGGTTGCGTTGTCATAGACTTCACCATTTGGAAGCACGACCCCTGCGGTGGGCGTGTATGCACCGCCTTGCGAGCTGACATTGTCGAAGGGCAGGTTGTTGATCTGAATGGTGCCAGTGCCCGGCGTCGCACCCGGCGTGAAGGTGAACTGGTTCGCCGTCAGAAAGCGCGCGGGATCAAACAGGAAAGTCGTATTGGCCGATTGCGTATTGGGATCCGTGGTCGTGTCCGGCGTGTCGTCAGAGTTCGGTCCACCCGTAACAGGGTTCGTGCCGCTACTGTCACAACCGATAAGAAGTACAACTCCGATCAATCCGATAAGTCGTGCAATCATTTTCATTGGTCTCTGCTGCCCCTCGCTTGGCGTCCAGAAACACGGCGTTCGGGGTAAAAGTCAACGACCGATCTGCGCTGCCTTGTGGATAATCGCGGATGTTGCCCAATCGCCCGCCCGACTTATCCCCAAAGACCTGACACGCGTAACATCATCTTGCTATGGCGCTCGAATTCCCCTCAATATGTAGCCTCACCCGACTCACGCCAAGAAGGAGCGGCATCCATGTCACTGACCCCCGAGCAGCAATCCGAAATCGAAGACTTGCGCGCGCAAAGCCACCAGACCCTGCGCGCCACCGTCTCCGGCATCGAGGCGCATCTCTACAAGGCCATCCCGGTGCTCGATCACGGCTTCATCCGGGTCATCGACTATATGGGCGACGACAATGCGATCACACAGGCCGCGCGGGTCTCTTATGGCAAGGGCACGAAATCCGTCTCCAATGACGAGGGCCTCATTCGCTATCTCATGCGCCACTGGCACT
>JANQRE010000047.1 GCA_028284705.1 Paracoccaceae bacterium
GCACCTGCCAACCACTCGAAGTAGCGGGCAACGGGATTGCGGTCCAGGCCAAGCTGTTCTCGAATGGCGGCCACCGATTCAGGTGTCGCACCCTGTCCGAGAATGGCCTCTGCGAAATCCCCCGGAAGGAGGTTCACGGCAACGAAGATGATGATGGAAACGACGAAGAGAGTGAGTAGGCCCAGCAGAAGTCGCTGGACGATAATTCGCAATATTCCTGACACGCTGTCTTAGCTCCCCCTAGGACGTGAAAAAAGCCTACGGAATTTCAGACACATGTAAAGAGAAAGGTTGGTTTGCGACGCGCAGGTGTCGGATTTGCCTAGTTTTCCAGCAGGTTTGGCCGGTCACGTAGGCGACGGGTGCATGCGACAAGCTCAGCCGTGATTCCCGGCTCGGACAGGGCATGGCCCGCGGATTTAACGATGCGCAAATCCGCTTTCTCCCACCCATTGGCAAGTTTGGAGGCCGACAGAGGCGGGCAGATCATATCGTATCGGCCTTGAACAATGGTCGCTGGGATATGCTCGATCAATTCGCGGTTCTTCAGGATCAGATTGTCTTCCTCGAGGAAACCGGCATGGGTGAAGTAGTGGTTCTCCAGTCGCGCGAAGGCGCGGGCGTAATCGGCGGGGCTTTCTCCCGACGCGCCGTCATTGCTCATCGCGGCGAGCGCATTCTCCCATCCGGCCCAGGCGCGGGCGAAGCGGGTCTCTTGCGTCAGATCGCCGGAGAACAGGCGACGGTGATAGGCAGCGATCAGATCATGTTGTTCATCGGCGGGCACGAGCTCGATGAATTTGCCCCATTGCTCTGGAAAGAACTGCCCCGCACCGCCACCGTAGAACCAGTTGAGTTCGCGCTGGGTCATCAGGAACACACCGCGTAAGATGAGATAAGACGCGCGATCCGGATGCGATTGCGCATAGAGCAGCGCCAAAGTCGCGCCCCAGCTGCCGCCGAAAACGACCCAGCGCTTAATGTCGAAGAGGTTCCGAATACGCTCGATATCGCGGATCAGATGCCAGGTCGTGTTTTCCGTCACACTTGCATGCGGTCGCGACCGACCACAGCCGCGTTGATCAAAAAGAATGATCCGGTATGCGCTGGGGTCGAAATAGCGTCGCATGGCAGGGCTGCAGCCACCGCCCGGGCCACCATGCAGGACAACGACCGGGATGCCGTCAGGGTTACCGCACTGCTCGACATAAATCCTGTGCCCATCGCCCACATCCAGCATGCGCTGATCATAGGGGTCGAGCGGCGGATAGAGATGCGCAACCGCGCGGTTTTGTCCTGCCGATTTGTCCATAGCGCCCTATATAACCCGGCATGGCCCATGCGCCACGTCGAAATGCCACGTAAGCAGGAATGAAATGACGACAACCGTCGACGCCTCCGAGATTGCAAAATTTGAAGCCATGGCCGCCGAATGGTGGGACCCGAATGGCAAGTTCAAGCCGTTGCATATGCTGAACCCTTGTCGGTTGGATTACATCACCCAGCAGATCGCAGCGGAGTTCAATCGGGATTTGACAGGGGATTTGCCGTTCTCCGGTTTGCGCATTCTCGATATCGGCTGCGGTGGCGGTCTTCTGGCCGAACCCATGGCGCGGCTCGGTGCAGATGTCGTCGGTGCAGACGCGGCGGAGCGGAACATTCCGGTTGCGAAAGTCCATGCCGAGCAATCCGGTCTCAAGATTGACTATCGTCACACGACCGCCGAGGACATGGTCGCAGCCGGAGAGCAGTTTGATGTCGTCCTCAACATGGAAGTGGTCGAGCATGTCGCCGATCCGCTCGCCTATCTGACAGCCTGTCAGAAACTCCTGAAACCGGGCGGGCTGATGATCTGCTCGACGATCAACCGCAATGCAAAGAGCTATCTGATGGCGATCATCGGCGCCGAGCACATCATGCGCTGGCTTCCCAAGGGCACCCATGAATGGTCGAAATTCATCACACCGGATGAGTTGTTTGACCTGATCTCTCGCGCTGGGTTGAAACCGGTGGACCGCATGGGTTTCGTCTTTAACCCGGTTGCCTGGAGTTGGTCCTTGTCGGATCGCGATCTGAGCGTGAACTACGTCACCGCGAGCCTCAAATCCGATTGATATCGGTTAAGAACGCCTCAGCGAAGACTTAAGGCAGTCTAGCGCGGCATTGGGTTGCTTGAAGTTTTGTAGAGCGACCAATCGGTAATCTCGGGATAATACATCGCCCGCCATTTGCGCACGCGCGGGTTCATGATCCGGCGATAGATCGGAGGGATCATCGCCGCCAAAGTCATAATCGGATAGCCATGTGGCAATTGTGGTGCATCCTGCTCGGTGTAGTTCTGCAAAAGCGGAAACCTGCGATCCGGTTTGTAGTGATGATCTGAGTGGCGCTGTAGATTGATCAAAAGCCAGTTCGACGCTTTCTGCGCAGCGTTCCACGAATGGCGCGGCTGCACATGTTCGTATTTGCCGTCCCCCAGATGTTTGCGCGTCAGGCCGTAATGCTCCACGTAATTCACCAGTTCCAACTGCCAGATCGCAACAAAGGCCTGCCAGATGAACAGCCAGAACCCCGCCCAGCCTCCGACAATAAGGGCAAGAACCAGCATCGCGGCTTGCAGGGCTGCGTATTTGAAGAAGGGGTTCGAAAGGTCAGTTGGTGGCAAGTCCTTGCGCGCCAGCATTTCCTTCTCGGCCCGCCAGGCGGAACGGAAACATTGCACCAATACGCGCGGGAAGAACCGGTGGAACCCCTCGTTATACCGCGCTGTAACCGGGTCGCGTGGCGTTGCGACATAGCGATGATGCACCAACAAATGCTCGGAGCGGAAATGCGAGTAGAGCACAGACGCCAGCAGCAGATCCGCCAGCCAGCGCTCCAGACTGTTCTTCTGGTGCATCAATTCGTGCGAATAATTGATTCCGACCGTGCCGGTGATCACGCCGATCCCAAAAAACAGCGCCACAAGTTCACCCGTACCAAGGTGATCGGCCCGCGTCGCACACCAGATCGCAAAAAAGATCAGGAAGAACTGCAGCGGAAACCAGATCAAGGTCACGAGGCGATACCAGAAGAGTTCCGCCTCATCGGTCTGCGGGTCGTTGTTCTCGAGGTTTAGTCCAAGTGCCGCATCAAGCGCGGAGAACAGACCCCAACTGGCCAGCGGAATGAGCGCAAGCCACCAGCCGCCCAATGTCATCACCAGAAGCGCCAATGGGATCAATCCAAGCGACATCCAGAACGGCAAAGCCGCTGAAACGCTTGAAATCGGGTTCGTGCTGGCGGTGGTCATAGGATTCTCTCCGATGCGCCGAGTATAAGAGTGCAGAGGTTAATCTCAATCCACGGCGAAACTATGTCGCGCAACGTCAAACACCTTGCGCATGACGGTCGGCAGATCGCTCGGTTTGAAGTCCCGATGGTTAACGTAATGTCCGCGATCAGGCTCTATCTCACCCAGATCCGCCGTCAGAACCGTTAACCGCAGATGGAAATGCGTAAAGGTGTGACGCACCTCGACGCCTGTCTCTATCCACTCCCCTGTACATGGGGGCAGCGGTTCCGGCGTTTCTGACCAGTCAGAACCCGGCCACCCGAGCATACCGCCGAGAAGGCCTTTGTCCGGCCTTCGTTCCAGAAGCCACGCCCCATCCGCGCGGCGTCCGACATAGGCAAAGCCCAACCGCGTTGGTTTCACCTGTTTGGGCAGTTTTCTTGGTAAGTCAGGAGCCGTCCCCGCATGCCGCGCCGTACAGGGGTTGCGCCAGGGGCAAATTCCGCACGCCGGATTCTTCGGTGTGCAGATCGTGGCACCCAGGTCCATCACCGCTTGCGCATAGTCTCCCGCCCGCTGAGTCGGCGTGTGTCCGACCGCGAGCGCGGTCAGTTCCGGTTTTGCGCTCGGCAATGGCGTTTCCACGTTGTGCAGCCGCGCCATGACGCGCTCTACATTGCCGTCAACCACTGTCTCGGGCGCATCGAACGCGATGGCCGCAATTGCAGCCGAGGTGTAGGGCCCGATTCCGGGCAGTTTCTGCAACTCATCGCGGTTTTCAGGAAAAACGCCGCCATGATCCTGCGTCACCACGCGCGCGCATTTCAGCAGGTTGCGCGCGCGGGCGTAGTAACCAAGCCCCGCCCAGGCGGCCATGACATCCCCATCATTCGCCGCTGCAAGGTCGCTCACCGTTGGCCAGAGCCGCGTGAATTTCAGGAAATACTCCTTCACCGCCGCAACCGTTGTCTGCTGCAACATGATCTCGCTGAGCCACACCCGGTAAGGATCGGGCTCGACACCTGCTTTGCGATCGGACGGAGAGATGCGCCACGGCAAATCGCGCGCATGGCTGTCATACCAGCTCAACAAAGTCTCGGCAGATGCGGTCTCACGCAAAGTTTATGTCTCCGGAGTGCGGGATTTCACTGGCATAGGATGGTGCGCACTATAAAATATCAAGGCAGGAACGGAGAGCACATGGCTCGAAACACCACAACTCCGGCAAAAACCGGCGCGCCCCGCCGTGGGCGCGGTTTCAGTGCTGTGGCGGGTCTGGTTGAACGGCAAATCCGGCGGTCCGGAGAGAAACGCGGCTTCGCGGTCATGCGCCTGCTTACCCATTGGGAAGAGATCGTCGGCTCCGATACTGCGAAAGTGGCAACACCTGTGAAGATCGGCTATGCGCGCGATGGGTTCGGCGCGACGCTCACGGTCCTGACCTCCGGCTCACACGCGCCGATGTTGCAAGCGCAACTGCCGCAGATACAGGCGAAGGTGAATGCCTGCTACGGATACAACGCGATCAGTCGGGTTCGGATCACACAGACAGCGCCCACGGGCTTTCACGAGGGACAAATGGCCTTCGAAGGACCACCCGAGGTCGCGCCGGCGCCCGTTCCGCCGGAGATCAAACAAGCAAGCCGGGACACGGTGGGACCGGTCGAGGATGAAGGCCTCAAGGCCGCTTTGGAACGTTTAGGGGAAAACGTTCTGAGCAAGACAAGATTACCTGAAAGGGAATGAGCATGAATACAAAGATACTCGCAGCGGTTGCTGCGGTCATTGCTTTGGCGATTGGCGGGTGGTTCGTCTTTGGCCAATCCTCCGGCCCAGGTGCGACAGCCATCGCGCAGACCAGCGCTTCCGGGGACGTTGATACATCAGGGGTCGTGGACTTTGCCCTCGGCTCCGACGACGCCCCGATCACAATGATTGAGTATGCGTCCTTCACCTGTCCCCATTGTGCGAGCTTTCACGCCAATACGTTCAAGCAGCTTAAGGCGGATTACATCGACACAGGCAAAGTGAAGTTCGTCATTCGGGAGGTCTATTTCGACCGCTACGGCCTCTGGGCCGGCATGGTCGCACGCTGCGACAATGGCAGCCGATATCACGGTCTGGTTGACCTGATCTACGAGCAGCAACGCGAATGGACTCAAGGCGAGCCGGCGGCGATTGCGGCCAACCTGAAGCGTCTGGGCAAACTTGCCGGAATGGATGACGAGACGCTCGATGCCTGCCTTCGCGATGCGGAGAAAGCCGAAGCGCTGAACGCCTATTATATAGAGAATGCTGAGAGGGACGGGATCCGTGCGACACCGTCCTTCGTGATCAATGGCGAAACGCACGGCAATATGAGTTATGAAGACCTCAAGCGCATTCTGGATGCGGAACTGAGCTAAACGACCTTTTCCAGAAGGCCTTTGAAATCGTCCAGCGCGTCGAATTTTAGGCGCACCGGAAGGCTCAGTATTTCTGGCCGCAAATCCTGTGGGATACGCACCGCATCCTTCTCGGTCGTCACCAATTGTGCGCTTTGCGCCTTTGCTTCGGCCAAAAGCCGCGTCAACAGCGGACGCTCCAATGGTTGGTGATCATCAAGCGGTCGAGTCCCCACGACATCGGCCCCCAGGCTGCGCAGGGTCGCGAAGAATTTCTCCGGGTCGCCGATCCCCGCAAATGCAAATACGCGAGAGCTTGGCCAGTCCATGCCGGTCTCGACCGGGTCAAGCCGTGCTGTCAAATGCGGCAAATCGTGGGGCAGATCAAAGGTGCCCGAGAACCGTTTTTGAGCGGGCTCCGGCCCGATGCTGAGGACCGCATCCGCGCGAGCGAGCCCTTGTCCGACCGGCTCGCGCAACGGACCGGCAGGCATCACGTGCCCATTGCCAAAACCTCGACCGGCATCCACCACCACAATAGATAAATCGTAATCGAGTGCCGGGTTTTGAAAGCCATCGTCCAGAACAACAACATCCGCGCCACCGCTCTTGGCGGCATGTGCACCAGCGGCACGATCCTTGGCGACCCAAACAGGGGCAAAAGGCGCAATCAGCAACGGCTCATCGCCGG
Source organism: Paracoccaceae bacterium (assembly GCA_028284705.1). Lineage (GTDB taxonomy): Bacteria > Pseudomonadota > Alphaproteobacteria > Rhodobacterales > Rhodobacteraceae > Litoreibacter. The sequence continues at coordinate 6,350 of JANQRE010000047.1, forward strand.
TCTCATCGGCCCCATGCGTCATCACATCGACCTGAACCGGTCCCTCAAGCGACCCACCATAGCCGCGCGTCACGACATGTGGTGTCTTCCCAAGGGCTTTCAGCGCTTCGACAACGGCAATCACCGTCGGCGTCTTTCCGGTGCCACCCGCGTTGATGTTGCCAATGCAGATGACCGGGATGCCGATGCGTTCGCGCGGACCCTTTTTGAGACGCGACCGGGTGCCCAAGGCATAGAGTGCCCCAAGTGGCGACAGCACCGTCGACCAAAGACCCGGCGGTCGATACCAAAATGCCGGCGCACGCATCAGCTGGCCCGCACTTTGTCGAGATAACCCAAGATCAAATCCCGGGCGGCGGCGCCAGCTTCGGCGCCGCTGGAAGAGATTTCCCACGCCACATGGGCCATGGCAGCAGATTTGTGGGGCTTGATCAACTCAACGGCTGCGGTGCCAAGCTCGTCCGCATCGCGCACCAGTCTTGAGCCCCCGGCATCATCGAGCTGTTCAAAGATTTCGGCCACGCTCTCCACGTAAGGCCCATGGAGGATGGCGGAGCCAAGGGCAGCAGGTTCAAACGGATTATGCCCCCCGATTTCAACCAGCGATCCACCGAGGAAACAGAAGGGTGCGAGACGATACCAAAGGCCCATCTCCCCCAACGTGTCCGCGACATAGATGTCCACCACCGCGTCCGGATCATCCCCAGCCGAGCGCAATCCGACCCGCCAGCCATCGGCGCGCAGGGTCTCGGCAATGCCCGGACCGCGCTCCGGATGCCGTGGCGCGATGATCAGCAGAATGCGATGGGTCGCGCCCTGCACTTTCCGGTGCGCCTTCGCCACCAACTCCTCTTCGCCGGGATGGGTCGAAGCAGCAAGCCAGACCGGTCGCCCCTCCAACAGATTGGCAACGCGGGTACGCTCGCCCTCATCATGGGGCAATGCCCCGCTGCTCTTTTTGAGCGATCCGGTGATTGACAGCTTCGCCTTCGATGCTCCGACAACGCGGAAGTTTTGTGCAGATTGGGTATCCTGTGCGTGGATGGCATCGAACCGATTGAGCAGGGACGCCGCCATCCCGCGCGCCCAGCGCCAGCGCCGGGAACTTCGCCGCGACATGCGGGCGTTCAGAAGCAGCATCGGGATATCGCGTTTCGCCGTGCGGGTGATCAGCGCGGGCCACAGCTCACTCTCGGTCCAGACGGCGAGGTCAGGTTTCCAATGGTCCAGAAATCGCTCGACAAAAGGCGGGGCATCAATGGGCACGAACTGGTGCAGCGTGTTGTCCGGCAGCCGGGCTTCCAACAGTTCTGCCGACGTGCGGGTGCCCGTCGTGATCAGAACATGGAGATCAGCGCGCTCGTCCAGCAAAGCTTCGATAAGATCGAGGATCGACAAGGACTCGCCCACGCTGGCCGCGTGAAACCAGATCAGCAAACCCTCCGGGCGTTTGGCGCTGGCGATCCCTTTACGCTCGTCCAGCCGCTCGGGGTCCTCTTTTCCTCGGGCCACCCGGCGCTTTAGCTCGCGCTTGGCATAGGCCGTCACCAGGGGTGTTGCGAGGTGATAAAGCCCAAGTGCGGGAGAGAATCCCATGTCAGAGATAGCCCGTCAGTTGTCGAGTTCCTCGGTCGGGCTCGCCTCCGTCTCTTCATCGCGCAGACGATGCAGATGGGCGATGAAATAGCGCATATGGGCATTGTCGACCGTGCGCTGCGCCTCGGCTTTCCAGGCGTTGTAGGCGCTGGCGTAGTCGGGGAACATGCCGACGATATGAATGTCTTCGACGCTTTTGAAAGCGCTGCGGGTCGGGTCCACAAGCTCGCCGCCAAAGACGAGGTGCAGGCGCTGGGTCATGAGGGGCTCTCCGGCAAATGATGTGGTTCGGGCGGACATTACGGCGCATCGCCGGTTTGGGAAACCGCTATTCGGTGGCCGCCAGTTCGGACATCAGTTTTCGGTGAAATGTCGGTCCGGCGGCAAGGCAGCCCTTGGTTTTCGGGAACGGGTTGTTGAAGCGAAGGTCGATGTCGAGCCGGTCGGTCACACGTCCTCCCGCCCGGCGTGAAATCAGATCACCCGCGGCAATGTCCCATTCCCAACAATCACGCAGGGTCAGCATCGCGTCATAGCGCCCTTGCGCCACAAGGCAGAGCCGATAGGCCAGGGAGGGCCGAAACGTGCGCCGCACCGGGGGCACATCGCCACGCCAGTTCTCCGGCTTCATATTCGGTTTTGCGGCCAGAACCGTGCTGTGGCTGAAGTCGGTCCGCTCAGTCACACCTATCGGCGCGCCATTTAAGGTCGCTGGTGTGTCGGTGCTGGCGGCAAACATTAGATCCATCATCGGCAGGTAGACGGCACCGGCAATCACCTCCCCGTCTTTCGCGACCGCGAGAGAGTGGGAGAAGTGCTTCTCGCCTGCGATAAAGGCGCGGGTGCCATCGATCGGATCGACGATGAACACATGCTCTTTATGCAGCCGCTTGGGATCGTCCTCGGTTTCTTCCGACAACCACCCAAAGTCGGGATGCGTTGCTAGAAGCTCACCATGCAGCATACGGTCGATCTCCAGATCGGCCTCGGTAACTGGACCGGCATTGTCGTCCTTATGCCAGGTGTCAGGCGCCGCGCCGAAATGCTTGCGCGCGATGTCACCACTCGCCTGAGCCGCTTCCACCAACAAGTCGCGCAGTTCAGTCGCCCGCAAGGGTCAACCCTTCAACCAGAAGGCTGGGAACAACGCGGCTCAGATGTGTCCGTGCATCATTGGCGGGCACCAAAGTCTTCAGCATGTCGCGCAGATTTCCGGCGATTGTGCATTCGTTCACCGGATACTGAACCTCGCCGTTCTCCACCCAGAACCCCGACGCACCACGGGAGTAATCGCCGGTATTGGGATTGATCGTCGAGCCGATCATCGACGTGACCAGCAGCCCGGTCCCCATATCCGCCAGCAGTTCATCGCGCGATCTCTCGCCCTGCGTCAGCATCAGATTGGAGACCGATGGGCTTGGCGGCGAAGACACATTGCGCGACGCATTGGCCGTGCTCGCCATATCGAGTCGCCGTGCATTTGCCAGATCAAGGGTCCAGCCCTGTAGCACGCCATCTTCGACAATCATGCGCCGCCGCGTTGGCAGGCCTTCCGCATCGAAAGGTCTTGAACCTGACACCCGCGCACGATGCGGGTTTTCTTCCAAGGACATGCCCTTGGGCAGAACTTGCTCCCCCAGCGCATCCATCAGCCAGGACGAACCGCGTGCGACCATGCTGCCATTGGAGGCCACCACCAGATGCCCGACTAGCGAGGATGCGATCCGCTCGTCAAACACCACCGGAAACGCCCCGGTCTTCGGTTTGCGCGCCCCGAACCGGGAGGCGGCACGCGCACCCGCGGTGCGGCCCACTTCTTCGGGGCTCGGCAGATCGCTGTGGTAGATGCGCGATTCGCCAAAGTAGTCGCGCTCCATCTCGGTGCTGTCCCCGGCGATGGCAACACAGGACAGCCCACAATCGCTGCGCTTGTATCCCCTCGCAAATCCATTGGACGCAGCCAGAAATATCTCTGACCGCCCATAACCGGCGCTGGCACTTTGGGTCTTGCTGACGCCGTCAACCGCAAGGGCAGCCGCCTCGGCGGCGCGCGCCCGCTCCTCCAGCACAGTGGCCTCGGGTGGGTCGCTCTCATCATAGAGATCAAGCTCAGGCAACGGGTCGGTGGCCAGTTGCGCGGCATCGGCAAGACCTACAAAGGGATCATCCGGCGCTTCCGCCGCCATGGCCACTGCGCGCTCGGCCATTTCCTTCAGCGTTGCCCGGTCGATCAAAGACGACGAAACACAGGCCTGTTTCTGCCCGATCAATACGCGCAGCCCGACCTCGACACTCTCCGAACGTTCCGCATGTTCGAGATGCCCGTTCAGCACATCGACCGAAAGCGATTTGCCATCAATCGCAATCGCATCGGCCTGATCTGCGCCCGCGGCTTTTGCGGCAGTCAGAAGAGCGTCGGCAAGATCGGGAAGGGCGTGGGGCATGGAGGGTCCGGCAATACTAACCTCCATCAGGTAGTCCGCTTGCTTGAGCGGCGCAAGTCACGGCCTCTTGTTCTTTTGGCATCCGATGGGTCACATACACCCATGATCGAAATCGAAGATAGTGACGGCTTCCGTCTGCTGCGCCTGAGCCGTCCGGACAAAGCCAATGCATTGACCGAAGCGATGCTCAGTGACCTTGCGGAAGCGGTCGAAACGAGCACCACAAAGGCCATCATTCTGACCGGCACCGGCAAAGTGTTCAGCGCCGGTGCTGATCTGGACGCGGCGAAGGCCGGTCTCGCCACCAGCCCGGAATGGGAGCGCCTTTCCGGCGCGCTTGCCGCCTATCCCGGCCTGACCGTGGCCGCTTTGAACGGCACCGTTGCTGGCGGTGCCATGGGCATGTTTTTGGCCTGCGACCTACGCATCTCGGTGCCCGGCGCAAAAATCTTCTATCCCGTGATGAAGCTCGGCTTCCTGCCGCAACCCTCCGACCCTGGGCGCCTGCGCAAACTGGTCGGGCCATCTCGGGCCGAACGCATATTCATGGCCGGTCAGAAGATCACCGTGGAGGAGGCCGAAAGCTGGGGTCTGATCGACCAGATCGTGCCGCTGGATGCCCTGCTCGAAACTGCAAAAGACCTCGCCGCAGACGTGCGGGTAGCCACGCCGGAGCACGCCGCAGCGATCAAATCCCTAATCGGCTGAGCGGACCCAGTCCTGCGCCTCTTCCAACTCGCTCATATCAAACGTGCGCAACTTGGTAGACATAACCGACCCGGCTGCCTTCGACACAGGCATCATCCAGCCGATATCTGACACTACGGCACAATGCGAAATCCGCGGAATTGCATAGAGATCGAATTTAATGCCCTCCCAGATCATCCCGAATGTATCGAGGCTAGGCCATTGAAAATCCTTCACGATCTCGATCAAGCGGATGCGTTCATGCTTCTCGATGAAGGCCTGCATGCGCGGTAGAAGCTCTTCGAAATCCGCCCGCTCCACGGCGCCATCCACCGTGAGTTCGACAAGTTTCAGGTCATCATGTTCAACATAGGAAACCGACATGCTTGCTCTCCTAATTTGATGGATCGAGCTTAACGGACCCGCGCGCGATGTCATTGAGCAGGATCAAGATTTGCGCTTTCGCCGCCGCCCGGGCGTCTTGGAATGGAAATCGGCAGGGCGCTTGGCGACCCACTTAATGAACCTCCCCAATCTCGGATGCGCCCGCAGCGCCTCGATGCTTGCGTAGTCCCGCGCCAGTTCCGCCTCGGTCAGCGTTGCATGTATCTCGTTGTGACAAATCTGGTGCAACAGCACGACCGGGCCGCCCTTCCCGCCTTTCAGTTTCGGGACCAGATGATGCAGGCTCTGCCGCGCCTGCGGAGGTATCGGGCGACCGCATAGGGGACAGATTGGCTCGGTTTCCACGTGATCTGGCCTTTTCCTGACAGGGCGCTGCGCCTAAGGATGATCAAACGCGCGGAACTGGCAAGGGGCCGGAGATGGATCGACACCCACTCATCGACACCGGGTTGGAGTATTTCGAGCAGGGCCGGGAGCTTGCCATGACCTGGCTCCTCAGCCCTGCCGCCTGGTCACAATTCGGCCTGTTGGTTGCGGCCTTCCTGGTCGCGCTGATCGTCAGTCGCCGTTTGTCGGGGGCGCTCAAGCAGATCCTGACACCCGATGCCGACAACCAAGGCACGGTCGCACAGGCGCGCCGGTTCATTCTGCAATTCGTGCCGTTGCTGCTGCCAGTGCTGGCCTATGCCTTCACCGCCGTGGGCGAGGGGATCGTCCGATCGATCTTCGATTCCGGCGCCGTGATCGCCTTCGGCAAACGCGTTTTCCTGTTCATCGGTGCGCGCATTCTGGTCAAGCAGATCATCTCCGACCCGTTCCTGAAACTGCTCGGTCGTTACGTGCTGATCCCCGTCGCCGCGCTCTATGCGCTGGGTCTTTTACCAGATGTCGTGACGTTCCTGTCCGAGTTCAACGTCTCGCTCGGCAATATCTCCTTTTCTCTGATGGCGCTGGTGCGTGGTCTGATTGCAGGCTCACTGCTTTTCTGGCTCGGGCGCTGGTCCAATGACCAAAGCGCGTACTACCTGAACCAGCAGGAAGAGCTGCGCCCGGCGACACGTCAACTCGCAGTCAAAACCGCCGAGATCATCATCTTCGGCACCGCCTTCCTGCTGCTGATGAACATCATGGGCATCAACCTCTCGACTCTCGCGGTCTTGGGTGGTGCCATCGGCGTTGGCCTCGGTTTTGGTCTGCAGAAGATCGCGTCGAACTTCATTTCGGGTGTGATCCTGCTTCTAGAGGGTCAGGCGACGGTCGGCGATTTCGTGGAGCTCGACGGGGGCGAAGCCGGGACAATCGTGAAGATGACGGCGCGCGCGATCATCTTGGAGACCTTCGATGGGCGCTGGATCGTCGTTCCGAACGAAGATTTCATCATCACTCGGGTTACGAACTATTCCGATCAGGGCTCCGCCAATCGCTATGAAGCGGATTTTTCTGTCTCCTACGACACCGACATCAACAAAGTGCCTGACATCGTCGAGGCAGCCGTGCAGAAGCATCCTGACGTCCTGGAAGACCCCTTCCCCGCCGACTGCGAATTGCGCGGATTTGGTGATAGCGGCATCGATTTCGCGGTCGAGTTCTGGGTCAACGGCATTGACGACGGCAAAAACAAATACACATCGGATGTGCTGTTCCTGATCTGGAACGCGCTGAAAGAGCACGACATCGAAATCCCCTATCCGCGCCGTGTCATCGAGATGCGCAACACGGGCGAAGACGCAGAGGCGTGAGTACCGTTTGGGTCATCGGCGGCGGTCCGGCGGGACTGATGGCTGCCGAGAAAGCTGCCGATGCTGGCCTGCCGGTCGTGATCGCCGATCACAAGCCATCCCTGGCGCGCAAGTTTCTGATGGCGGGCAAATCGGGGCTTAACCTGACCATGGACGAACCGGATGCGCAGTTCCGCCAGCGCTACATCAAGGGTCGCGATTGGTTGGACCCTGTGCTCACCGCGTTCGGGCCTCAGCAAGTGAAAGCCTTCGCCGAAGGGCTGGAGCAAGAGATTTTCACCGGCACGTCTGGTCGCGTCTTCCCGATGGCCATGAAGGCGTCTCCGCTTCTGCGCGCTTGGTTGCGGCGCCTGTCGCATAAAGGTGTCGAGACCCGAACCCGTTGGCGCTGGATGGGATGGTCGGGAGATAAACTGCTGTTTGACACGCCGGACGGATCTCAAGAGGTCGATAGTGCCGCAACCATCCTCGCGCTCGGCGGCGGCAGTTGGGCGCGGCTGGGTTCCGACGCTACGTGGCAATCTATTCTGGCCGACGTCGGAGTCGATCTCGCCCCGATCCAGCCATCGAATGTTGCGGCCACGGTGCCCTGGTCACAGCACATGCGCAAACATTTCGGCACGCCGATCAAAGCGATTGGACTCAAGGCAGGCGACTACCGCTCCCGCGGCGAAGTCGTTCTAACGAAAAACGGATTGGAAGGCGGCGGTGTTTATTCCATCACGCCAGGCTTGCGCGCGGGTGCGCGCCTATTGATCGATCTCGCGCCTGACCTGTCGCATGCGGAGATTGCAGAACGCCTGGCGCGCGGAAAACCTTCAGAAAGCGCGTCCAACAAGCTGCGCAAGCTGGGTCTCCCGAAGATCAAACAAGCGCTCCTGCAGGAATGCGCGCGCCCGCTGCCCCGCACGCCGGAGGGTCTGGCCGAGAAGATCAAGACGCTAGAAGTCACCGGAGCCAAAACCGGTCCGCTCGACGGCGCGATTTCAACGGCGGGCGGCGTCACGCAATCCGCGGTGAATGACGGTCTGATGTTAAATGCCCGTCCCGGCACATTCGTCGCCGGTGAGATGCTGGACTGGGACGCACCAACCGGCGGCTATCTGATCACCGCCTGCCTCGCCACCGGCGCCTGGGCTGGAAAGGCCGCCGCAGAGTGGGTTCAGGTGTCCCGGAAACTATAGGCGAGGCATTGATATCGCGCCTCGGTCGTCTCCACGATCCGCTCGGTCTCGCGATCAATCCGAGCATTCAAGGAGCGCGCATTCGGGGACGTTCCCCCGATCACATCATTAACGACGCTGTTCACAAGGCGCGAGAACTCTCGGTCGAAATATTGATGAGCCCGTCGGGCATTCGCTTTCGACGCGGTTGCGGATGTCTTTGGTTCGCACGCATATTGCATGATCGTTTCACCATCCTGACTTCGGAACGCATAGCGTTCGCGGTCCGGGAAGGCTGTATCGATCAGGCCCTCAGTGGTGCATGCGGTCAGGGTCCATCCAAGGAGGCAGAGGGCAAAGGTTCTAAACATCATGCGCCTCTCGCGCGTTTGTAGGCGTCACGCACTTTGTTGCGATCAAGATAAGCGGATAAGCGTGGGTCCGAGACACCGAATTTGGCTGCAATCGCCCAACCCAGACAATGGGTCAGGATGATATCCGGGATTGTCAGCCGCTCACCCATCAGAAACGGCCCCTCTCCCATCCGGTCGGCAATTCTCGCCTCAGAACGCGCAAACTCCCACTTTAGAGTGGCCTTAATCTCCGGCTGACGTTTGTCTTCCGGCAAGACGAAGCTGTGTTTGGCAGCGCCCCAAAGGGCTGCATCGAACTCATCAATGATCTCGATCGTGAAGGCATCCTGTTTGGCCCGTTCCAGCGTGCCCGCCGGGTAGGTGCACTCGCCATGTTTGTCGGCAAGATACGTCATGATCGCTGTCGAATCCGTCAGGACAGTATCGCCCTCCCTCATCGCCGGGATTTTGCCCAGAGGATTGAGCGCGAGTATCTCGTCCGAGCGCGGCCCAGTCTGGATCAGTTCATAAGGTTGCCCAAGCTCTTCCAGCATCCAAAGCACGCGAAACGCGCGGCTCGCGACGACCCCATAGACCTGATACATGCGCTACCTCCGGTTCATCATCGACAGGCGGATCAGCGCACGCTCCACCAGCGCCATGTCCGGAGTTGGCTTGGCGGAACGCAGTTGCAGATCGGTGTCGGTCAGAATTTTCATCGCCTGTTCCAGCTTCATCGCGCCCCAGGCTTTCGCTTGCCGCGACAGTCGATCCTTGCGCATGAACGGCACCGGTGGGCGCGCGCCTGCAATCCCTGCCTCCACCCCGCGTGGATCGGAGGCCGCGGCATGCAAGCGACGGAAATGCTGCGTCGCACCAATGATCAGGCGGACTGCTGCGACCCCCTGCCCTTCCAGCCGCGTCATGATCGGACCAATCTCAGAAAACCGACCCTCCGCCACGATATCCAGAGCATCATCAATCGCGGCCTCCGAGGTCATCGGGGCACAAGCCGCCACATCCTCAGGGCTGACAGGGTTTGAGTCGCTTAGTTTGTAGAGGCTCAGCTTCTCGATGGTCTGGCGAAAATCGCCGGGCTCCAGCGTGCGGCCGAGGTCCAGAAGATCAGTCATTGCATCGCTCGAGATATTCGTGATGCCCGCCTTGCGCAGATCGCTCTCGATCTCGTCCCGGCTCGGCGGATCGGCATAGATCGCCGCGGCGTAAGCGATTGTGTGACCCTCGAAAAACTTGCGCAGTGACGACCGCGGCGTCAGTTGGCCCGCGGTGACGATCACGGTCGCATCGCCCTCTCGCCAATCCTCCATCGCAGCACTGATCGTCTTGGCGAGAGTGTCCGTCGCGTCCTCGACAAAGGCGACACGTGGACCGGAAAAAAAGCTCTGCGCTTTGATCGCGTCGGCCAGCATTGCAGGATCTTTGCGCAAATCGGCGGCAGAAATTCGGGTCAGCCGCATCTCTTCTTCGCCCTTAGGCCCAATGAGAGCCGCGATCACCTCCTGCCGCCGCATCGCGATGCGCATTGGATCAGGCCCGTAGATCAGCAACCCCGCACGGGTCGGATCGGGTTTGGCAAAGAAAGCACGAGCGTCGCGGGCGTTCAGTTTCACCTCAAAGCTGCTCCGCGCGGATCAGGAGTTTGGCGGTGATCTTATCGCCCAGCGCCACCATCAGCCGATCCTGCGCGTCGCGCTCCGCGGTGCCGGTGGCCACGGTCTGAGACGAAGCGGAGTAGGATGTGAACGTGTCCACGCTGTCCTGATAGACAGGGTTTCCAGTGGCGATATCCCGTAAGATGAAGTCGGCTTTGCCGAGCAAGTTGAAGCGCGTGATATTGTTCGAGCCCGTGACCGCGAGGCCTTCTTCTTCCACGCTCAGCACCACGGATAATCCATATCGCGGTGCCGCGGCGCGGCCCAGGCGCCGTTCGAGATGTTCGACCAAAGTGAATTCGTTCCGGGTTGCCGGCTCATCCACGAGGATTGATCCGCGCAAATCGCTTGCAACGCCGTTGGTGCCATAGACCGGCTCAAATCCGCAGCCTGCCAGCGCAAGGCTTGAGAGGAGGAACAGGCGGCGGCTAGATGACCACATTGACGATGCGCCCCGGGACAACAATGAGCTTCTTGGGCGCGCGACCGTCGAGCGCCTTTTGCACAGCATCGTCGGCGAGGGCGCGCTTTTCAACCTCTTCCTTGGCCGCGTCTTTCGCGACCTCGATCTCGGACTTGCGTTTGCCGTTGATCTGAATCGGCAAGGTGACGGTGTCCTCCACGAGATAGCTCTCATCGGCCTTTGGCCAAGGTGCTTGCGCGACAAGGCCGGTCCCGCCCGACATCGCCCAGACTTCCTCAGCGAGGTGCGGGGTCATGGGCGACATCAACTGCGCCAATGTCTTTAGGGCGATGCGCTGGGTGTCGCGACTTGCCGAGGACTTCGCGATTACGTTGGTGAATGCATAAAGCTTCGCGATGGCCGCATTGAAGCCGAAGCTTTCAATCCCCAGAGTCACATCGCGGATGGTTTTGTGCATCTCGCGCAGCAGCGGCTCATCACCCCCTTGCGGGGCCGCCTCGCGGTTTTCCAGATCAGCGGCCAGACGGTGCACACGCGAGAGATGTTTGAACGCCGCCTCGGCCCCGGCGGCGGTCCATTCGACATCACGCTCGGGCGGCGAATCCGATAGGACAAACCAGCGCGCCGTGTCGGCCCCGTATTGCTCGATGATCGCGACCGGATCGACCACGTTGTTCTTGGATTTCGACATCTTGGCAGACGGCACGATTTCCACCTCGGTGCCGTCGTTCAGGAATCCTTTGCCCTCACGCAATTCCACATCCTCTGGGTAGTGATAGACCGGACGACCGTCCGAGCCCGTTGTCTTGTAGATCGCATGGGTCACCATCCCTTGCGTGAACAGCGCATCGAATGGCTCCGATGCCGATTTCGGCAGATGGCCCGTGATATGCATCGCACGGGCAAAGAACCGCGAATAGAGCAGGTGCAGGATCGCATGCTCGATACCGCCGATATATTGGTCAACATTCATCCAATACTCAGCTTCGGCCATGTCTGTCGGCGTTTCGGCATGCGGCGCCGTGAAGCGCGCGAAATACCATGACGAGTCCACAAATGTGTCCATCGTATCGGTTTCGCGTTTGGCGGGTTTGCCGCAAGCTGGGCAGGCCACATCGCGCCATGTCGGATGCCGGTCGAGCGGGTTGCCGGGAATGTCGAAGCTGACATCGTCGGGCAGCACGACCGGCAGATTCTCTTTCTTCTCGGGCACGACACCGCAGTCATCACAATGCACCACCGGGATCGGACAGCCCCAATAGCGCTGACGGCTCAAACCCCAGTCGCGTAGGCGATATTTGGTCTGCCCTTCGCCGAGGCCATGCGCCTCGAAATAGTCGATTGTGGCGTGGATCCCCTCCTGACTGGTCGCCTCGGCAATGCCTGCGAAGTGATCGATGTAGAGGACTTTTTCGGTTTTCGCCGGAACCAGAGCTTCGTTTTCGACCTCTGTTTCGTCGCCGGGCATGTAGAAAGCGTTCTGCACGTTCAGCCCATATTTGCGGGCGAAATCGAGGTCGCGCTGGTCATGGGCCGGACAACCAAATACGGCTCCAGTGCCGTAATCCATCAAGACGAAATTGCCGACCCAAACAGGCAGCTCAACATCCGGATCAATCGGATGCTTGACAGTAATTCCGGTATCGAGACCTTTCTTCTCCGCCTTCTCCATCGCCGCTTCGGTCGTATCCATCTTACGGGTTTCGGCAATAAACGCGGCGAGCTCGGCGTTGTCTTCCGCCAACTCGCGCGACAAAGGATGCTCCGGTGAGATCGCTATGAACGTCGCACCGCGCATCGTGTCGGGTCGCGTCGAATAGCAGTGGATCGGATCGCCGCCATCGGTGCGATGAAACGGAATGTCGATCCCGCGGGATTTACCGATCCAGTTGGCCTGCATGATGCGGACCTTCTCCGGCCAGTCATCGAGCCCATCCAGCGCGTCCAACAACTCTTCCGACATATCTGAGATTTTGAAGAACCATTGGGTCAGTTCGCGCCGCTCAACCTCTGCACCGGATCGCCAGCCCTTGCCGTCGATCACCTGCTCATTGGCGAGCACGGTCATATCAACCGGATCCCAGTTTACCACGGCGTTTTTGCGATAGACCAGTCCGGCCTCCAGTATGTCGAGAAACATGGCCTGTTGCTGGCCATAATATTCGACGTCGCAAGTGGCGAACATGCGCGACCAGTCGAGGCCGAGGCCAAGTGGCTTCATCTGCGCGACCATCGTGTCGATATTGTCGTAGGTCCAGGTCTTCGGATGACCGTTTGAAGCCATCGCAGCGTTCTCCGCCGGCATGCCGAACGCGTCGAATCCCATCGGGTGCAAGACACTGAAACCACAGGAAGACTTATAGCGCGCGATGACATCGCCCATCGTGTAGTTGCGCACATGTCCGATATGGATTCGTCCCGAGGGGTAGGGGAACATCTCGAGCACGTAATACTTCTCTTTGTCCGGATCGCGCTTTGCCGTGAAACAATCGGCGTCTTCCCAGGCTTTTTGCCACTTGGGTTCGAGATCTGCGGGTGTGTAGCGAGACATGGGTGTGTCCTGAAGTCAAAAACGCCGGGCGAAGGGCCCGGCGCTGGTGATAAGTCGGCTTTGAGCCGGGGTCTAGAGCTTGGTGTCGCGAATGCGAAGCTGGCGTGCCCGGCTTAGGATCGCGTCTTCCACGGCGCGCTGCGTCTCAATGCTGACCGGACGTCCGCCGGAGCCCTGCAGGGAAACCCTCAGGGAGCGCGCATCCAGAGCGGGATCGGTGATGTAGACAGTCGCGCGATAGGCAGCGCCACCGCCGCGCGGACGGCCATATCCCATTGAAATCGTGCCGGTAAAAGGGTCAGCAGCTTGAACAGGCATGAAGTTCAGCACGTCGAGTGAAGCGTTCCAGAGGTATTTGTTGACCTTGAGCGTAATGTTTGGGTCGTCGTTGTTTCGGAACAGATCGAATACTGTACTGCGCCGTTCGGTTGGCGCGCGGTCAGCCTCGGGCAGTACACCTTCCCGACCAGTTGCACTGTTTGAGAACAGGCCCCGGTCACCACAGGCGACCAACGGCAAGGTGACGACCCCCACGATTGCCAACTTCAAAACGCCTGAAAAACGCATGTGCTCTGCCCTCTCAGATTTTCGGCTTTTTGCTCTATGCCCTATCGTACGTCATATCGAACCACCGTGACTGCGACAAGTTGAATTCAGCCTGCCCGATTTTTGCCTTATTTTACACAGGCTGCGGCTTGTTTGCACCGGTGTGGCAATGCTGCACCATTTTACCGCCGGAGCGTATTGTTTGCGCCTCATTCCTTGAATTTGGTCTCTTAAGGGCAGAAAGAGGGCAAGACTCAGTTCGGATTCCCTGAATTGAGGTGCACCAAAACTAGAAACTTGAGGGAAAACGATGAAAAAAGTTCTTCTCACCTCTACGGCACTGGTCGCCTTCACAGGCGCAGCAGTGGCAGACTCGGCGAATTTCGAGCTGTCCGGTGTCGCAGAAATGGGTGTCTTCAACCAAAACGCGCAGTTCCGGCTCACGAATCCGAACGCAACTGCTGCTGGTGGTACGGGCACACAATTCTTCACAGACATTGACGTCACGTTCACGATGTCTGGTGAAACCGATAACGGCCTGACCTTCGGCGCCGTGATCGACATCGACGAAGCCGCCG
>JANQRE010000007.1 GCA_028284705.1 Paracoccaceae bacterium
GGGTCGGTGGAGACGTGGCCGAGTGGTCGAAGGCGCTCCCCTGCTAAGGGAGTAGGCGGGAAACCGTCTCGAGGGTTCGAATCCCTTCGTCTCCGCCACTTCCGGTATCCCTATGACCCGCCGCGTAGTCGCGCGGATGTTGTGGAGATTTCTTCAGGTTAAAGTCGTCCATGCAATGGTGAAACGTATGAGTGGCTCGTGTCTGCCGGGAAATTGGCGGTCCATTCGCGGTTTTACGCCGAGCAGTTTGGCCAGGTGCTACAATACGATGATCATCTGCTTTGATTGTTGCAAATAGGATTCAACGTTTGAGTAATCCTTATTCGCTTCGTCGCTCTGTGGGAAGAGTGCCGTCGCTTTGGTAAAAACGCACAATATTTGGTGGTTCGAGGACTAAATGGTTCAACGCATTGGATTTTGCTTGAGCTTTGCGGCGATGCTTGTGGCGTCTCCCGCTTGGTCCGACAGGCCTTCTTTGACCACCTTTGGCACGCCTGGCCTGATCGAAATGCCAACGGCCGAGGTCTTGGGCGATGGGGAACTGGCTTTCACGGCGAGTTCGTTTGGGCCGAACCAGCGGTATTCGGCGACGTTTCAAATCCTTCCTCGTCTCCATGGGACATTTCGCTACTCGATTATTGAGGGATTCAATCGTGGCGGAACCCAGGATCGCTTCGACCGAAGTTTCGATTTGCACTATCAACTCGTCGAGGAAACTGATCGCAGACCGGGTGTTGGGGTTGGACTGCGCGATTTCCTGGGGACCGGAATTTACAGCGGAGAATATGTCGTTGCGACCAAGCGGTTTGGCCCGAAACTGACGGTTACGGGTGGACTTGGATGGGGACGCTTTGCTGGACGAGGCTCTTTTTCTAATCCGCTTGGGATATTCGCAGATTACTTCAAAAACCGCCCGCCCCGCGGTGGCACGCTTGGTGGCACAGTGAGAAGCGCGAATTGGTTTCGCGGGCCCGCATCGTTTTTCGGCGGAGTCAAATTGCAACTCACTGATCGGACCGCGTTCTTGGCAGAATTCTCGCCCGATCTCTACCCTGAAGAGAACCAGCGTATCGGCTTCCAGCCATCCTCTGGCTTCAACTTCGGCATCGATCACAGTTTTGAAAATGGTCTGAACATCAAGGCCTACACCGTTGGAGGCTCGAATTTCGGGCTGCAATTCTCCTACACGCTCAACCCAGCCAAGCGCCTGGTGCCAGGTGGCTACGAGAGTGCGCCGCAGCCGCTGGTGCCTAGATCAAGCCTGGCAAATGCCCGCCTTGACGGACGTGGCCTTGGCACCGTGCTCAAGACCAGGTTTGAAAATGAAGGGGTTAGGCTTCAATCGGTGCAGACGTCTGGAGACACAGTGACGGTTAAGGTCCAGAACCTCGATTGGGATGCCGAGGGCCAGGCGGTTGGGCGCGTGAACAGGATACTCGCCAATTCCATGCCGCCGCATGTAGAGACCTTTGTTGTGGTGTTTCAGGACAGCGGAGTGCCAATCACCTCTGTAACAACAAACCGCACCGACTTCGAAGAACTTCAGTTCGACTATGATGGCGCGTGGCGCACTCTGGCGAGAGCCCAAATCGCGGACTATTCTGATCAGTCCCGCGACGGAGAACTTGCGGACGCATACCCAAGTTTCGATTGGAGGTTGCGTCCTTACACCGCTCAGTCCTTCTTTGATCCGGATGCCCCAATTCGGGTCGAGATTGGGCCTGAACTCAGTTTCGCACTTCGTCCGTCTCCTGGTCTCACATTCGGTGGCATTCTCCGCTATCCTGTGGCGGGCAATATTGATACGGCCACGCGTCGATCAAACTCGGTGATCCAACGCGTACGTTCCGATGCGGTTCTTTATTCGATCCAGTCGGATCTCGAGATTAACGTTCTGACCGCGGAATACATGTGGCGTCCGGGTAAGGATCTGTTTGGCCGGGTGACAGCGGGTTACCTCGAAAACATGTATGGCGGCATTTCGACAGAGCTTTTGTGGTACCCCGAGGGAAGCCGCTTGGCGCTGGGCGCGGAACTCAACTATGTCAAACAGCGCGATTTCGATATGCTGTTCGGCTTTCAGAACTACAGCGTCTTCACCGGCCATGCGTCGCTCTACTACGCACTTCCGAACGACTATCGCATGCAGATTGATGTTGGCCGGTATCTGGCGGGCGACTGGGGTTTCACATTTGGCCTCGACCGCGAATTCAACAATGGCTTCAAGGTAGGTGGCTTCTTTACGCTCACCGACGTGCCTTTCGATCAATTCGGTGAAGGTTCGTTCGACAAAGGCGTGCGTTTCGAAATTCCGATCTCCTGGCTCACGGGTAGGCCGACGCGTCGGGTCATCTCGGAAACGATCCGTCCGGTCCTGAGAGACGGGGGTGCCCGTTTGAACGTTTCAAACAGGCTTTTTGGCGTTGTCAAAGATTACCGGGGGAACAACATCTCGGATACGTGGGGAAGGTACTATCGATGAAACAATTGATCGCAATCATGTCTTTCGTGGCGCTGGCTGCTTGTGACCTAGGGGGACCCGAAGAATTTAACCCTCGCTTTGTGAGGCTTCTGAAGGACGGCGCTCCTGCTATGCAGTTCGGTGTCGTTGAGACCAAGCGAAACGGGACCATCCTGCTGGAGAAACGCTTTGGGCTGCATGAGATATGGCTCACGCCGGATGGCGGGACAATCACGACGGAGCGCGGACTTTTGCACAGTACCCGCGGCTTCGGCGAGGGATTGCTGGCCTCTGAACTCAACGAGCCGGTTGAGCTCGTTCTCGGCGGGCGGGAAGGTTTCTCTGATCGCTTTCACACCTATCTTGATGGTGATGACAAGGCCGTAAGTCGTACCTATCGCTGCAGCGTTACCGACAAAGGCCCGCGTGACATCAGGCTGAGGTCCGGCGTTGCAAAGACGCGCCTGATGGAAGAGGAATGTCGCAGCCTCAACCAGGAGTTCAAAAATCTCTATTGGGTCGAGCTGCGGACCAAAACGATCGTGCAATCGCGACAATGGGCCGGGCCATTCGTAGGTGCCATTTCGACGCGGATTGTGCGATAAGTGTTTGAAAAGGGCGAAAACGCCCGAAAGACGGAGGGCCGAGCAATGCGCCTGATCATAGCGACGATTGTCGGACTGGGGCTCGCGGGATGCGACACAGTCTACAAGAGCTCGGACGTCATTCCCGGCGTCGGCGACGGGACCAAGGTGCGCGTGGTACCGATCACCGCAGAAACAGTCGTTCAGGCCAACAGGTCCGTTTACAACCCGAAAACGCTGCCAGCCGTCTTTTCGGTTACAGCAGGCACGGGGTCCGGTTTGCGCGGGGCAGGGGCCTTGCCGCTCCCTCCGGCACAACCCGGCAACCGGCCAAACGCACTTGAACTGCGGTTGCCGCCGACGGTTGATCCCGGTCCCTACGAGATCGGTGTGGGAGACGTCGTCTTGCTGGCAACGCCATCCGCCGGGTCGACCGTCGAAGAGCTCTCCGGTATTTTGGCCGCCCAGAATGCACGGCAAGGCTATACGGTCCAGGATGACGGCTCGATTAATATCCCCAATGTGGGCCGCGTGCGTATCGCTGGGCTGACCGTTGAGGACGCTGAGGCCGTTCTGTTTCAACGTTTGGTCGAAAATCAGATCGAGCCCACATTCAGCCTTGAGATATCCGAGTTCCGTTCGCGGCGTGTCTCTATCGGCGGCGCTGTTGGCAACCCAACAGTCGTTCCCATCACTCTTACGCCGCTATACTTAGACGAGGCACTGGCTGCCGCTGGTGGGATCACAGCCGCCGATCAGGATTTTGCTTCCGTGCGGCTCTATCGCGATGGACGTCTTTATCAGATCCCGCTCACCGAGCTTTACTCTCAACGTGGCCTCACACGCACACGTCTGATCGAAGGCGACGCGATTTTCGTCGACACGCAATATGATTTGGCGGAAGCCGAGAGCTATTTCGCCCAACAGATTCAACTCGTTACGGCCCGCAACGCGACGCGTCAGTCTGCCTTGAGCGAGCTTCAAACCGAGGTATCGCTCCGCCGTGCAAACCTGGATGAAGCACGGACCAACTATGAGACGCGCCTCACACTTGGCGCAGACAACCGGGACTACGTTTATCTGGCCGGGGAAGTCGGGAAACAAAGCCGCTTCGCACTGCCATACGAGCGCCGCGCGAAACTGGCTGATGCTTTCTTTGGCGAAGGGGCTGGCATCGACAACTCAACCGGCGATGTGTCGGAGATTTATGTCCTCCGTGCGTCCAGCGACCCACGCGAATTCGGAGCGGTGACTGCCTGGCATCTGAACGCCAAAAACGCGGCGAACTACTCGCTTATGACCGCGTTCGAACTTCGCCCGGATGACGTCGTCTTCGTGGCACAACAGCCGATCACGAAGTGGGATCGGACAGTCAGCCAGATCCTTCCCAACCTCGTGAGCGTCGCACGCGTCGCAAACGATTGACTTAAACTTCCTCGCATGGACTCGGCCCTCCGGACCAATCGGTCGGGCTGCACGTTATCGGGTGTTTGAGTCGTAGGGGGAGGGGGGTTAGAAATTAAATTCCGATTCAACCCCAAACACAGTAGAAAATGAGCGAGTTTTCCCGCAGAAAATTGGCTTAGAACGTGGTATGCATGCGGAGACCCTCAATTACCTTAGTTTAAGAATGTCAAACATGACCAAGTCGACCAAAAAGGCAAAAACGGCCCGCATTGATCTGCCGGGGCACAAGCTGCTTCCGGCTAGAAATTACCAAAGTGTCGTCGGACTAACTGATCTCGACTATCAGAATCACAAGCTTACAGAGATTGCGAAACTGCTTTGGCATCACGAAGACACACCTCAGGAGGAGAGTAATAAGCGGATTGTACGTGCCCTAGAGCTTTACGAGAGCCTTGAACCTGTGGATGGAGCAGAGGGTATGCTGGCGATGCAAATGGTCGGGACCCACGACGCGGCCTTGGAGTGTTTGCGGAGGGCAGCTCTTCCGAACCAAACCTTCGAGGGACGGGATATGGCTCTAAAGCACGCCCAAAAACTGATGACGCTTTATACCCAGCAGCTTGCCACATTGAATAAACACCGCGGCAAGGGCCAGCAGAAAGTTACGGTCGAGCACGTAAATGTCGAAGCGGGCGGTCAAGCGATTGTCGGAAATGTTGACGCGCGGCGATCAGACGAGGCCGAGCAGCCTTCACCCAAAATGATTGAGAACAATCCATCCATTCCGCTGCCAGAGGTTCGCAAACGTAAGCGAGCGCCGAAGAAGGCATAACGCAAAATGACCGGTACTCATGAGCGCAATACAGGGCCGATGCGCGCAAGTCCGCGGTGCGGAGCAAAGACGCGTCGCGGCACGCCGTGCCAAGCACCCGCCGTGGCCGGAAAGAAGCGCTGCCGGATGCATGGTGGCGCAGCCGGATCAGGCGCCCCTAGCCTTCACTTCGCGCAAAACAGCCAGACTCGTTCGAGACTGGCTGGACTGGCGCGGGCCGCACATCACCTACCTGTTCTGTCCCATATATCAGGGCAAAGCCCTGCAGCGCAGCCTGAGCACGACCTCTGTCAAAAGCCTGATCAAGAGCTCAGCGAAAAGCGCTGGCTTGGACCCGGATGAGATTGACGGCTTCAGCGGACACTCGCTCAGGGTCGGCGCAGCCCAGGATTTGCTATGCGCGGGCTTTGACACTGCCGCCATCATGCGGGCTGGTGGTTGGAAATCGGTCAATATTCTCTCGCGTTATCTGGCATACGCCGAGCACAATGTTTGGAGATAAATTCCTAAAACAGTTCACTCCCGTGCTTAAACAACCTCAGAGCGAACGAAATCGCGTTCACCGAGGTAGGAGCCGGTCTGACCTTCTAAAAACCATCCGGACTTTCCCAGCGTTCCCGATCAGCCGCAGAGAAGAACAGAGGTAATCACGGAATCAAATTTAATCCGTTTTCCGCAGAAGTCTTCTTCGCTTTGTTTGAGAAACCAGTCGAATTAGTTACGAATGCTGTTCTCTAGTTAAATTGAGTAGGTCCAGGCAAGACGCGCCAAACGGCTGACATCAACCAGTTTACGCGGAGTGCCATCCGATTTCGAGCTATCGAAGGTCATCCGGCCCTCTAATCCGGTCACGCGCGCGACGGTTTCCGCCAATTCACAGATCGTTAGATCGGTGCCCGAGCCAACGTCGATATGGTTGAGAATCGAATCTGTCTACCGCTCGTAGATCTCCGTATCCAGGCCCATCAGCGTACCAAGCTTATAGACCTCGCCCCGCTGGACATCCTGGATGACACGCGTAAGGTTCGAGTTGTCAGTCAGGTCGCCACAATGCAGCCTGAACCTCGCATGGTCCTTGTGGGGATCCTGATGGATGTGATCGACACCTTGCGTGTTGAACAACGAGGCGTGGTGCTTGATGCCTTGCACCTGGTAGCCCCTTTGTAACAGGATTTCTGCGAGATAAGAGCCGTCCTGCCCAGTGATGCCCGTGATGAGCGCCCGTATTGTCATGGATCTGCGAAGTCCCACAAGAAAGAACTTCCTGTGCCCCAAGCGGCCTTATTCCGTGTCGAATGTCGAGAGATGCGAGTTCGTTTCAGTAAACTCAAACTTCACCGTCCGCTTGATCGCATCCGGAAGCGTGTAGGGCGGGGTAAAGTCGAATTTTTCGATGGATGCGGCATAGCTGGTTTCTGCTACGAATTTCTTGACGCGGATAGCACTGATCACGAACTGCTTGCCGGTGATGGCTGCGGCCACATCCAGAACGCGCCCTACGGTCATCGCAACCGGCACCGGAAGCCGCAATCTGGTTGAATAACCGCGCCCCATCGCGTTGCAGACGAAACTGGCCAGCTCGTTCATCGTCAGATCCGGTTTGTCGGCGTAATTGCACAGATGCACACCGGGCCCGGCGGTCAGCATATGTTCCAGAAACGCGGTAACATTGCCGACATAGGCCATGGATTTGCGGTTGGTGCCCGCGCCGACCATCATGAATTTGCCAAAGGCGATCTGGCGGAACAGGTTAAAGACATTGCCCCGATTCCGCTCTCCAAACACAACAGTGGGGCGGATGATGACTAGCGAACGAGCCGGGTCTTTGGCCTGCCATTCACGGTAAACATCTTCGGCCAAATACTTGGTGCGGCCATACTCGTTGAACGGTGCGATGGCGCCTGTTTCATCGGTATTCGCGGGTGCAAAGCCGTAGACGGCGACAGAGCTCGTAAAGACGATCGCTTGGGTGCCGATTTCCTCGGCCAAAGCACAGACGTTGCGGGCACCATCGACATTGACGTCGTCGTAAAGCGACAGGGGACGCACATCGTCTCGGTGCTCGGCGGCGAGGTTGACGATTACATTGGCGGCAGGAATGGTGCGGCGCAGGCTTTCGGGATCGCGCACATCGGCGCTGACACAAAGCTGCGGGAAATCGGGGCTGGGGTTTTTGTCGGCGATTCTGACAGCGTGCTTGTCCTTCAGCCGATAGCACAACCGGGTTCCGATGAATCCAGAGCCACCGATCAAAACGATTTTGGACGTTTTCTGCTTAAGGTTACCTGTCAACTTCCGGTCCCTTCGTCGGGATTCCTGCGGCTCCGAATATGGGGCAGTTTCGCCAGGAATTTGCGGGCGACAAAACCCCAGCCCCAGGAGTTGTGGACTTCGTGGTAGGCGCGAGCGCATTCCTGCCAGCCCTTGAATACCGCCCTCGCGCTGGCAGAGCTTTCCCCACCAGAGCGCATGATCGTTAGGGTTTGCGGCACATGCTCGGCCCAAAGGCCCATCGTCTCGACTAGCAGGAGTTGCTGTTTGACATCAGCCGATATCCGGTAGCTGGCATCAAAGGGCAGTCCGAGTTTTTCCAGATGCTCGCGGCGCACGAAAACTGCCGGATGCGGCAGTTGTTTGCCGTTCAGCGAGCCGCGTTTGGGGCCGTCGCCGACCCAGTGGCGCAGAACCGTGCCGGCCTCGTCAATGATCTGGATGTCGCCATAGACGATGTCGCACCCAGTCTCGTCAAAGCGCGCCTTAACCGCGGCAAGAACATCGCCATGTGCGAAATAATCGTCAGAGTTCAGAAAGGCGACGACATCGCCCTGGGCCAAGGCATAGCCCTGGTTCATCGCGTCATAGATCCCGGCGTCCTTCGAGACCTCGGCGCGGATCGCGGGGTTGATCGCCATCGCAGCCTCAACCGTGCCGTCGGTAGAACCTGCATCCTTCACGATATGCTCGAAAGTTACGCCCTGCTGGTTGACGACCGAACGGGCCGTGTCGGCAATTGTGTGCGCGTTGTTCCACGAAACCGTTACGATGCTGAAACCGGGCGGTAGGTCTCCGGTTTCTTGGGTTCGCTGGTTCATGAGTTTTGTCCTGGGCGGGACCGCATACGGCATGTGTTCCTGGCCGGTCCCGGTGCCTTGATGCTCTCAATGGCCTCCCCGACAATTCGCTCACGATTGAAGACGGCAGGGAAGATGGAGATTCTCATTTGGTTCCAGAAAGGTTTTGCGTTTGAAGCATAGCTAGGGACTACTCAACCCGCCAGCGGATGCCAACCGCGTTTAGGCCTACCAATTCTTTGCGGAGATCTTTTTTGTGCTCCAAAGCCCCGATAGCGTCGGTTCACCCAATTCTATCATCAAACAGCAAAAGAGCCCCTTGAATAACAATGTAGCCAGACCGTGCCGATATAGCTCAATCCGATTTGGCAGGGCATAAACCGAAAAAACTGTGCCCCTATGGTTCTTAATGGAGAAGGGTCGAATTATCGCAACCCGTCACTTCTGCAACACCAAAAACAAGTTCGAAGGAGCAATTTTGTGTAACATCGAATGCCGATGATACTTATAGTTTCGAAATGACAATACTGAGCAGATCATTGAGTCGAGCCACGTCAAAAATGCACTATTGTAAATCGATCTTTTCGATCCAATGAGCCTAGCTATCCGCATGAGCGGCGCAAACATGCAATCGTGTTTGGAAACAACTTCAAACCCTGCCTCGCGTGCAAAACCAACAAGCAAAGTATTTGGTATCCCTCTTTCTCGCTTTGTTAGACCAGACCTTGGCTTCCTCCAATCTCCCATGGATGATGTTGGCTCTCTGAGGATCAACCTTCCACCCGGTTTCAAAACTCTATGAATCTCTTTGAGCACAAATTGCACATTGGGAATATGATGCAGCACGCCTAGGCAAGTTACCAAATCAAAGGAATCTTCCGCAAAATCGATTTCCCCAGAAACATTGGGCTTTCGCCAAGATACATTTTTTACAATTGGCTCCTTAGTGAAAAAATGATCGGATGGATCAAGAATGCAAACTTGATCAATTGATTCTTTGATCGGAGCAAGCTCATCACCATATGCGGCCCCAAATGCAAGAACGCTTGCCTTCCTAGGTAATGCGGGGCTACTCAAAAAGCGGTAGCCGTGTCGAATGTTTAGAGCGTGATAGCCATAAGAATACGATGATCGATCCTTTGAACCCAGAGCTGCGTAACCTTCTGACTCATCTTGAAACCATCTCTCAATTTCATCCATAGAAAAATCATTTCCATAGAGCCTCTCACCAGAAAAGTAACTACTATATTCTTCGCTCATACATTGTCTCGCTTCTTTTAACATTCCAATTAGGGCTGGGAGCTTGTCACTGGGAATTATCAGGTGCACGTGCAATCAAGAAATAGGATCCTGACGAGCTTCAAGCAATTAAGAATGAATAGATTCATTCCGATTTTTGCAGAGAACTTGGCGTATTCTTGTATCGAAAGACTCCGGCGCGAACCTTTCTCGTGCCAGACTGATTTCCCGTTGGAGGTTTTCACAAGTCGATACTGTGCCAGCTGCGTAAGGGCGCAGTGCGTCGGCTATAGAGCGTGCGTTTCGATCTACAAACAGAGCGGGATAGTTGCCGACTGTGGCATGGAGAGCATCAGTCGAAGCGACTAGAACGATACGACCAGCGAGCATAGCCTGCACAATCGCAAGAGGCTGGCATTCGCTAGGGTAGGTCGATGGCAGTGCGACCGCATCGCATACTTCAAGGTGGTCGGCGACCTCCTCGGGCGAAATCCTGCCCTTCACGTCGATCCAGTCGACCGATGCCAGCGATGCGACGAACGCAGACATCTGGTCCTTAGTTGCTTCGATATCCCCGATGGCCGTCCCGAGGACAACCAGCCTGATCGCAAACCCCTCGTCGCGCAGTAGACGCAGCCCGTCCACGAGTTCCTTTATCCCCTTACTGGACATCAGGTTTGAATTCCAGAGTACCACAAAGCTCGCGTCACTCAACCGTCCGGCGCCTTGGATATCCTTCAAAGCAGTTGAAGACAAAGCGAAATTTTCACAGACTTCGAGGTGCCTAAAGCGGATGCCGCCCAATAGCGGGACCAAGTGCGACGAAGGCACTATGACATCACAATTTCTGTACAATAGACGCGCCAGTGGTCCGATGAAGCGACGTCTGAATAGTCCTGGAAAATCCGACCCGTGCACATGGACTATCACGCGGTGGCCGAAGAGCGACATGGCGAGGGGCGGGGCATCGCGAAGCAAGCCTAACGTTGACCGCGAACACACGAGGTAGATCCCGTCGTGCCGCTTTAAGAACGTGGCGAGACAGAGACGAATGGCAGACAGGATCGCACGCGGAATAGCGCGGCCACCGCCGGCGGGATATGCGTAGACACGTGCAATTTGCGCAACTTGACGTTGGACGACGCGCCGCGTTACCAGGTTCTGGCCGTTAACCTCGTCTAATGACGGCGTCCACACCGCAAGTGTCTTGCCTTTTGCTCGTGTCATTTCGTGACCGTGGCCTCCGTCTTATCGAGGCGTTCAAGGAAGGCTATAAACCGTGCCGCCATGCTCTCAGTTGTGTAGTCTGTCTCGACCTTCTCCCGACAGCGTTCTGCCATTCGAGTGGCTGCGTCCGGAGCATCCAGGACCGCTGACACTGCAGTAGCCAAAGCTGTTGCGTCATGTTCAGTGAATGTCGTTCCAGTCGCGCCGTCAACGAAGGCAGCAATCTCGGGCATGTGGTTGAGTGGCTGGTCATGGACGATACAGGGCAGCCCATAACCCATTGCGTGGATCAGAGATAGTCCAACCTGTCCGGGATAGATGAACGCCGCGCAGCGGTTGGCGACCTTGGCGATGCGTGCCTCGTCCGTAGTGCCACCATGCCAGGTGATGCGGCCAGCCACTCCGAGGTTATCAGCCTGGTCGCGCAGCGCGGCTTCCGTGGTGCCACCGCCTACAACATGAAGATGGGCGCTGTCGAGTGAGGGATCAGCTAGTGCATCGATAGCCAGATTCAGTTGCGCCTTCTCGGTCAGTCGTCCGATGAAGAGCAGGTTCCGCCCGCGCGCCGTAGGGTCGAAAGAACGGCGCAGGCGACGTACCTCTGTCAGATCGACACCGTTGTTTAGAGCACCGACGGGGCCGGGATGCGTCCAACCGTCTGCGTTGAAGCGATCAACCTCCGCGTCGGTATAAAATAATAGCGCATCAGCCAGCCGAGAGAGCTTCATGCGCAGGCGGTGACGGCGCGGATCAGTCGTCGCGCTCCAGTACTGCCCCCACCAGATTGTCCGCGCACCCTTCAAACGGGCGCGTACAAGCAACAGGAGCATGCTGAGATTTCGCGGTGCGCCGCAGACAACCAGTGTATCGCCGCATTTAAAGGGCACAGAGAGAGCACCAGCCTGCCATTCAACGCCACGCATGATATTTCGCATGGGACCGATTGGATGCTCCCACAGAGCGCGGTCACGCGGTTCGGTCAGAGCGCCCAGGTCAACTGGCGAGTAGTAGACCCGCATGTCGTCGCCGTAATGCGCGGCGAGCCTGCGAAAAAAATCAAGCCGGTAGGCCGGCAGGGCGGGTTGGACTACACAAATGCGCACTGATGTGGAGCTTTTCTCTTTTGTTTGGCTGCGGTCAACGGATCGCTGGCAGTGGTTCGTGGGCTTCCATGGAACTACGTCGCGCCGGATCTCGCGCCAATAGTATGTTGAGGCATAAAAACACCGTCAATCCGCGAGCTACATAAAGCGCGCCTGAAGATTGGCCACCGCCTTTTTGAAGCGTAGGTAAACCTACGAGCGCATTTGGTCCAGGCCGAAGTGTTAGGCGCACCGCATCACGCCCAATGATCCATCGAAACGGTAAAGGGGCTAGCGATTGCAATATAGACTAATGTCCCAGCAAACTCCATGGCTGTGGCAGGCGACCAAAAGAAATCGATCTGTTGCGTTTTGTGGCGTGACCACAAGATTGCTGGCCAGGGAAGGCGCAAACATCCCTGGCCCAATTCCAGTAGTGGGCCGGCGCATTCGATCCAGCGTTCGGAGAAGACGGCCCGGCCTGTCATCGGCGAAAACCGCGTATTGGGTTAGATCGTTGAGTCGTTATTGCGCTCTGTTCTATCTAGCGTTTCAATGCATCGACCATCTCGTCAATTGCATCCAAAAGCTTCTGTTGTGCCGAATGGATCGCACAAATTCCCTTATCATGATCAAAATTCAAAAAGTCGTCTTGAGTAAGTGAAGACCCAACTTCAAAGACACGCTCAGTCATATCCAAATCCTTGAACAGACCCAAAATCTTTTGGTTTGCCTCAGTGACAAGCGCGAGTGGGGCGGCACCTGCCAGAAATGCAAACAACAGGACGTGAAGACGGTTTGAGATGGCACCGTTCATGGACTGATACGCTTCCGGACCTCCATGAACTTTCACCGGGCTCTCCAAATCCAATTGTGCCGCTAACCACCGCATGAAATCGGCATCTCGATCAACTTGATATATCGGAAAAAGTTTGATTTGCTGGCTTTGCAGCAGAGAGCGTAGAGACTTCAGAATATCTTTTTCTGCTTTCGGATCATTGGGATCACGAAATGAAACTGCAACCCTACAAAGTGAATCAGAAGTAGGTGTCCCTGCAGCTTGCGGGATTCTGAGAAACGCCAAATCTGAACCCAGAAAAAGCTTTCCACGAAACCGCTCGGCTGCTTGGTAGGATGCGCTGTCACGAACCACTCTTCCGAAAAACTGATTGGCAGCGAAACGGTCAAGGAAATTTCGTTGGAAATTATCAGTTCGCGTCGATATACCAATGGCGCAGATTTTCACTCCAATAAGTCGAAGACCAAAAAAAGAAAGGGCTTTTATTTCCCGTCTTGGTGGCAATATCTGGCTGACAAGTGCAATAACATCGCCAGGCTTGGTGACGAGCACAACGTTCTCCCTACGACGCAGGCTATTGAAGACCATAGTCAAGAAAAACGACAGCTTTGTTCCCTCGAAAACTTCTTCCTTCTCAACGCCGAGGCAAGACCAGAAATCAATTGGAATCCCACTCCTTAGAACGCGCAACTTTCCATGCCCGCGCAGTTGCGCAAGAAGACGTTCGCTCAAGACTAAATCGCCGAGGTTTTCGAACTGCGTATAAGGGTGATAGTAAAAAACTGTCTCGGGCTTCATTATGTCTTCGGCAACGACCGTAGTGTATTACAACTAGGACTACTTCGCATTTTGCGCCACAACCATTGGTTCCAATAGTAATGCATGCCAATCAATGCTGTGCAGCCACCAAATAGACCTGAAGTCAGCATAAACTCTAAGTTGAAAACACAACTTGTGAACGATGTAGCAACTAAATCGAAAAAGCAGCAAATTAATCAAAGGATATAATGATCAATGCACTTCTATCATTTAATGCTTGGTGGGATAACTAATATCAAAACGAACAATTATGATGGGGCAACCTCAGAACCGCAGAGAAAACCCAAATTTGGGTACAGTTAATTGCATCCAATGCAATTAGAGATCGCCATTCTGTGGCTCAAAGTGCCGAAACGGACGTTGGCGAGGTCTACGCCTACGACGTGACATAACCCAGAAATCGAACAACTTCATGATCGCTACAACCCAACCTTGTTGTAAGCAGAGTGAAAGGCAATACCTGAGGGATTGCGAAGAACACGGCGCTCGCGACGTGGTCGAAGAAGCACCATTCCAATTATGAGCCAGACAGCTGAGTCATAGAAAAATGCTTTGTTAATGAAGAGTGGAAGCAACAAAAAGACGAATGCTAGTCCATATTCCTTGACCAATTTGTAGATCAGAGGCGCAAACAGGAAAACACTTAGAACGATGCCGATGTAGTAAATTAGATTGAATCCAAACCCAAGATCCTGAGGTGATATACACTGGGCGCAGAAAGCGTCCGAAAGCTGATGCGGTAGCATCATTTCGAGCCAAAGGTTGTCAAGCCATTGCTCGAGAGCTTCCGCCTTAAAACGGATGGATCCCGCGCCGTCAGAAAGGTCCAGCCGCGTCAAAAAATACTCTTGAATTGAAACTTGCTCGGGGCTCAGAATCCAGAACAGGCCTGCGAGAACTGTTACTAGGCAAGACAAAGAATAGAGAAGTCGTTTCTTTAAGCTCAAATTCGCGCTTCGCTGCATAGTAACTTCGATAAGAGATCCAAAAAGAAACGCGGAAACCGCGATCGGAGCCCACGCAGATAGAGTGGCAAGGGTCGAGAGCATTGCAACGAATTCATAAGCCCCGGAAATCTTCCGGCGTGCAAGCGAACTTATGACTACTGACAAATATACTACGTTTGCATAAGTCCCCGGTTCAACTTGAAGCCCGGAGAAGCGCGCGACTCCGATGAAAACACCATTTCGAGCATCGCTCCATGGGAAAACAAGACCGTGAACGTTCAGAAAACCAAATCCAGCGAAGTAGAACGAAACCTCAATCAGAAGCGCAGCGACATTCACTATCATGAACCCACGAACAAAGTGAACGACCCAGCCGCTCCGTCGCACAGTCGTCAATTCCGCTAGCAACAATCCTAAGAAGATGCTCAGGGAGGCCAAAATCGTGAACGGACGCAAGTCAGTCAGATTGATGCCCACGAAAACGAAAGTCGTGATCAGTGTGGCAAGTAAAACCCGCTTGCGTGGAGCGCCATACTTAACCAAAATGAGAAAGACGAGGAGAGTACCGCTCAGAATTCTAAGAATCAACGACACCGCTGGCCCGTTTGAGCCAATGTTGAACTCCGTCCTCGTCAACATCATCGTGACGAGTAACACGCCAAATACACCGGCAACGTCGAAGCTCATGGAATTCTTACTCACCGGCCCGACAGTTACAGGGCTCTGTGTCAAGCTGCGATCTCCCTAAGCATTTGGGCAAGTTCAATATAGTTTCGGTCAGCGTCGAACCTTCGGTGCCAGTACTTCTTGGGTTCCGACCGACCTAACATTCCACCAATTTCCAACGCTTCGACAACGCGTGCTGCGAGGCTCTCTGGGTCGTCTGGCTCTTGCGCATCGATGAGGAGACCACTGATACCACTGACAACGGCTTCCGAAGTCCCTCCGACATTGGTTGCCACCACCGGAATGTCGAACGACAAGGCTTCCATAATCGAAACCGGTACACCTTCTGAACTACTGAAATTTACGAAGAGGTCAACGTGGTTTCGAGTGTAAAACTCGATGAGGGATTGATGATCCACATGCCCCCAAAAAGTTACAGGAATGTTCTCACTCTTAAGCAAGTTGACCTCAGCGCTGACTTCTGGAAGGTCAACCGACCTTCCACCGAAATGGTGCCAATGCAGCGAAA
This sequence comes from Paracoccaceae bacterium, assembly GCA_028284705.1. Lineage (GTDB taxonomy): Bacteria > Pseudomonadota > Alphaproteobacteria > Rhodobacterales > Rhodobacteraceae > Litoreibacter. The sequence goes on from JANQRE010000007.1 coordinate 15,664, forward strand.
CTGGAAGCAACTTGTTCAGCTCTCTTACAAAAGCAGCAATCTTCTCGACTTGTTTTATGGGAGCAACTCTTGAACAACTAGCGACAACAAATTCGTCCGCTAGTTTGGAAGGATTAGACCCGATGTCCTTTGTGCCCAGCCTGGAGATGTGGAACTTGCCCTGGCCACTCTTTGACGAAGCCCAAGTTTTCTCAAAGTAACGACGACCGTCTTCTGAAATGAATATGAGCAAGTCGGTCTGTCTCGTCATATCCCTAAACCATGGCATGTACTTAGCATACCCAATCCAGCGACCATTTTTTGCATTAGCATCAAGGTAGAGGTCTGTGCGATGGAACCGAACTGCAATTGGCACCCCCGCATGGTTCAGCATCTTTCTTGCCATCGCAGGTGTGTGGCCCCAATAGGAGTAAGCAACTCTCGGTCCTTTCTTCCAATTGATTGCGGTCGTCACGGACACGCTACGCTCGAGCGCAGCAGAATATGCGGCCCACATGAAAATCTTCGCAAACACTGACGGATGCCACTCTCCGCTTGAAGCCGCGTACGCGCTCTCCAACATCGAGCGCCACCAAACTAACGGATTGATCAAGGCCTTTAAATAGAATGTCTTCTTTCCGCTTTTTCCCGTTTCATTCGTCCAAAGCGGCTCGCAAACCGTACAGTTGTGGGGTAGTTGCCGGCACCCTCTAACGCCGAACATTGGTTGAATGAAGACATGATCAAATGCTCTGGAAAGATGTACAACTTCTTCGCATAAAAACTGTTCGCCATCACCAAATGGAAAACGCACGGTAAAGAGAAAAAGTGCTGAATCGCTATTTTTTGTTGTCATTGTAATCCCTGTCTGGTTCCGCGGTGCAACTATGTTCGACCGCGTGCAAGCAGCCAGTACCAGCAGCAAACAGCAAGAAGAAATGGAACCACAAATTGGACAGCAGTGCCGAGCGCCAAGTCCAATGGCTTACCTTGGGATGCCCCGATGTAAAGAACGCCAACGAAAATCAGGTTCTGCCCGATTCCGACGAAAAGCATCGCTTTCTGGCGTCCAGCAACCAAGTTTGTGTTTCCTAGCGCCGATGCCATGAGATGTACCGCGGTAAACGGAGCGTAGACAGCCGCAAGCTGCCCGGCTTGCCCCCATTGGCTTCCTAGAGCGAACTCAAAGAGTGGCACAGCGAAAAACCAGAAAGTGCCAAGTATGCATGCTCCGAAAATCGCTGTTGGAACAATCGTATTTAAGAAAGCTGAGCGAAAGTTCCCCAGTTCTCTGTACTCGAGAACGGCTGTTCTAAAATAGACCATCGCTAAGGAAGTTGATATAATATTTGCGGGAAGCATCGAAATCCGATGCATGATAAAGAACTCTCCAGCCCTTGAATTGGAATAAAAGGTTGTGATGATTGCAATTAGAACCAACGCGGCACCGTTGTTTAGCAACACATGCGGCAGGTTTAGTTTCGGATAGTCGGAATAGCGAAGTGCAGCCGCTTTCGCTGATCGTAATATCCGCGTTGGATTTCGAGCACTCTGGAGCCACTCCAATACCTGCTTCTGCAAGAAGACAATGAAAATCGCCACGGTCGCAGCTGTTGCGATCAATTCACCCATGACCATCGCCCATATTGTTGGACCGATAAGTACAGCCAATCCTATCTGGCAGATTACCGAAACAGCCGCTTTGACGATCTTACCTGTTGAAACGGCAGTGTACTTATCGTAACGGATCGAGAGAAGGCTCGCTTGGATCTGCACGTTGAGTAGTGCGCCAAGAACCGCCACAATTGGCCAAAGAAACTGCAGCTGAGACCCAAGCAAGGCATCCAATGTCGGAGCCAGCAGAAGCATGGCGATCCCAGTAGCCGTTGCAGAGATCATTAAAATCACGGCGGCAAGCCACTGCACGGCAAATAAGCTGTTTTTGGTTAACGTCAACACGATTGTCTGCTCATATCGACCCACTAGAGTGAGAGACAACAACTGAGCCCCTAGGAACGCCACAGCGTACTGACCGAACACATTTGGATCGTAGATCCGCGTCAAAACAGGATAGGCGGCCAAACCCACAACCTGGGCCACGATGGTCCCCGAGGCGACAATCGCTGCGCTCCCTCTGAAGTTGTCGCTCAATGACAAAGCTTGACGATCCTCTAGGTCTCAGGAACAAAAAATATGAAGTGAAAATTCAATTCGTGTGCGAATCTCATTGAAGAACCATCCTGTCTAGCCCCCTGTCTCTGGGCCATTAGTCGGCGGCTTCTCTAAGGCGGTTTCTGGATTTCACTAAGACGTGTTCTGGATCTTTCTTTACAACAATTGAGACGTCTTCATCATTCAGAACCTGCTCCATAAATGGGTCAAATACCGTGAATTTTGGCGTTAACTTTGTCCACGCGTTTTTTTGTCGATGTCGAGCACTATAACGTGATGTGTGGGTCTTAGAGGCACGCTTAAGGACATTCCCACATAGCCCAGTCCAACGACCGCTATTTTCCTTCTTGTAGTCAATTGATCGGATCTTCTTTCTTAAGCTTAGAAATCACTTACTGGCGAGCTTGTATTGATCGTTGGAGGTCATTTGGGGTCCACTTATCGCAAGGACCACAAACAACAATCAAACCCCCGATAACGCAAATCTCGAGAACCAAGAGTCGGCGCAATGACCATTGGCATTTGTCCTTGCTAGGGTCAGCCATGCTCGGAAGACTTTCCCAACTCGCCCTCACTCGCCCCGGAGGCGAGCTCAGTTTCGAGTGCGTCAATTTCTGCGCGAAGGGCCTCGTATTCGGCCTTTTTCCTCTCGAGGAAACGCTTCGTCATTGCGGCCTTTTCGCTGATCCCGCGGCGGGTCAGGATGTAAGCATACCGGCGCTTGTCGTTGGACGCTGTGAAATTCCCAAGCTTTATGAGCCCTTTTTCGGCCAAGGCCTGGATGAGGTAATTCAGTTTTCCCAGACTCACCCCAACCTCTTGTGCGAGCTGACGTTGCGAGAGTGAAGGGTTTTCGTTGAGGAGGCCTAGGATACGGAAGCGGACCTCATCACGCAGTTCGGCTTGGCTTTTTTTCATTGGAGATTGGCCGCCAATAGCTACCGCACAAAGCGTCGCTTGGGCGCGCTCCGAGTCCGGGATAGCAAGCTTACGTTCAAGGGATAGCCATGATCGTTCAATTTTGAACGATAAGGGATTCTCTTTTTGAGTGCCATAGGTTATTAGCAAACACATTCGCGCGGCAAGCAATCGCCGGGCCCAAACTCAGAAAGACGACAATGGACGATGCCTCGATTGAGTGTGATTGGTTTGTCGCGCAACTCAAGCCGAACAGCCACAGGATTGCTGAGCGAAACCTCTTGCGACAAGGGTTCGATGTTTTTTGCCCGAAGGAGTCAATCACCAAACGCGCAGGATCGCGATTTCGTCCTGCGACACGTTTGCTCTTTCCAGGTTATCTTTTTGTGAGGATTGATTGGTCAAGGGGCGATTGGCGTCGCGTGAACTCCACGACCGGCGTCACTAAACTCGTGCAGTCTGGGGATCATCCTGTTGCGACGCCGGTTGGGCTCGTTGATGCTCTTCGTGCGCATTGCAATGCGGAAGGAACTTGGAACGGGCTTGTCGATGTTCAACCCGGGGATCATGTGCGGATGACGTCTGGCCCGTTTGCGGAGTTTTTGGCGGAAGTTGAAAATGTCGATGCTGCGGGCAGAGCCCATATTCTGATCACGCTGATGGAGAGACAGATCAGATTGACGACTGAATCCGCAATTCTGCGCAGATCACAGGCCTGAGTGACCGTATCAGTGTACCTCATCCATCACATTGATTCGGTTGGGAAATTTGGGAAAAGCAATTGACTCAACAACTTGTGTCGATTGATCGCCAATGCACAAGGGCGTTAACCAAGAAACTGCACAAATTTTATGCGATTTCCCAATCCTACCAGCAATTTAACAAGTGTTAAGAAACTATTAATTGCCCGACATGGGGCCGTAAGGTAATCGAATACTGGTTTAACTCGCTACGTTTTTCAGTCTTCAGAATATCGTGCGCGTACCTGTGGGGGGTTTTTGTGAAGCACGAGAATTTCAACACCGTCTCTACGCGGGGAGCGGACGCTGCCGTGGCCTATCTAGACTCCGAGTACGACCTACAAAATGCATCTGTGCAAAACTCTGTGCTGTTCGGTTTTTCCAAACGACTATTCGATTTGCTTGTTTGCGCTTTGTTGTTGCCCGTGACGCTCCTGGTGGGTGCGGTTCTTCTGGTGCTCAATCCGACCCTGAACCGTGGTCCACTTTTCTTCGTTCAGGAAAGAATGGGGAAGGATTGTCGGCCATTTCGTGCGCTCAAGTTCCGCTCGATGAACTGCGCGAAAGACAATCGTCGCGGGGCCGAAGATCCATTGGAAATTGACCGCATCACGCGTTTGGGGTCGGTCTTGCGTAAAGCCAGAATCGACGAGTTGCCGCAAATCTTCAATGTTCTTGCCGGTCAAATGAGCCTGATCGGACCACGGCCCGACAGTTTTGAACATGCCAAGGTTTTTCTCAAAGCAATCCCGGCGTACCGTCTCCGGCACGCGGTCCTGCCTGGCATCAGCGGATACGCTCAAACGGAAGTTGGATATGTTGAGGGTGTTGAGGCGACGCGCCGGAAAGTCGATGCCGACCTGTACTATATCGCAAACCGAAACCTCCGTATGGAGGTCTGGTTGGTCTGGCGCACGATCAAAACGATGATCAGCCGTGCAGGGTCTTAAGTGGCCTAATTCGAATAATAGCGAGCGCCATATCCTGAATAGGCTCCATAGCTGTCGTTGTAGCCATATTTCTTCATGCCGCGCGGGCTGATCTGGCTGAGAACCAGGCCGCTGACCCGCTGATTGGAGTTGTGGAACATGCGCAGCGCCTCGTCGACTTGAGCTTTACTTGTTTTGTCCCACTGGACAGTGAATAGAACTGCGTCGGCAACCTGCGAGATGATCCGCGCATCGGGAACGACCAGAACCGGCGGGGTGTCGATGACAATGATGTCATAGTTTTCGCGCATGTCTGCGATGAACGTCTTGAATTTGTCAGACGCAAAGAGGTCGGCCGCATTGGTGTCGGTTTTTTCGCCGGCCAAAATATCGGCACCGAATCCTGACGCTTTGAAGAGCGCTTCTTCCAGTTCAATATCGCCCGCCAGCAGAGAGACGAGACCTTTTTTCGGCATGTCTTTGAAATACTGAGCCATGGTCCTGCGGCGGATGTCGCCTTCGATCAGAAGCACCGATTTTCCAAGGCCGAGCAAGTTGTGCGCCAAAGCGAGAGAATTGGTTGTCTTGCCTTCTCCTGGGATCGATGACGTTGAGAGGATGACCTTGGGCGGATTATCGACATCCGACAGCATCACCGACGTGCGCAAGTTGCGGATTGCCTCGGCGGCTGCCGAGGTGGGTTTTTCCGAGAGGTAATTCAGAACCTTCGCCCGCTGACGAGCCGGGATCAAAGGGATCTGTCCAAGCACCGTATAACCGGTATGTGCTTCGAGATCCTTGGCCGTGCGGAAGCTATTGTTGCGCAGTTCGCGCAGGAGCACCAAGCCTGCGCCGAGCATCAGCCCAAGAATGGCCGACAGAGCGAGGATCAGAGATTTGCGCGGAAAGGAGGGTGTATTCGGGACGACAGCATTGGACAGAACGCGGCTGTCGGCTTGTTGAATACCCTGCTGCGCCGAGGTTTCTTGCATCCGGGTCAGGAAGTACTCGTAAAGCAGTCTGATCGCGTCGGCCTCGCGGGTCAGTTGCTGTAGGGTGATCAGGTCCTGACTTTGGGTTGCAAGTTGCGCATCGAGCTCGGCAGACGACTCCTGCAATGCCGCGAGTTGTTGTTCGTTTCGGCTCAGATCAAGGCGGGCGCGAGTGACAATCTGTTCAAAACGTGTGTCAAAGGATTGCCGGATCGCGGTATTCGTTTCCGCGCGTTGTGCGAAACGGTTTAGCTGCACATCATTTGCCGCGGCCAGCTTCTCTTCCAGGGTTTCAGCTGTCTCGAGCGCTGCAAGTGTCGTTTCGGTTGCGGCCCGCGCTTGCTCGACACCGTCGATCCGATCCCGCTGATCCTTGATCTGCCGCTCCAAGGCTTGCAGACCCTCGACGGACACAAGTTGGGTAGACGCACTGAATTCAGCAACTTTGGACTGAGCGCTTTCCAGCTCTTGCTGCAGTTCGGCGACACGGTTGGTGAGCCAGATCGTCGCCTGTTCAGTTGCCTCGAATTTCACCTCGATCTGGTTGAGGATGTAGAGATCAACGATTGTGTCGGCGATCAGTGCCGACTTCTTGGGGTTCTCGGTTTCGACCGTGATCTGGAATACCAAGCTTTGCCGGATATTTTGGACCGTGACTTTGTTGAGAAGCGAACTGATTACCGCGTCGCGCGTACGCTCCTGTTCTTCCTCTGGCGAAAGGGTGATCACCGCGTCTTCAATGCCAGCAAATTCCTTAACCGCAGTGGTCACGGCGACCTTTGCCTGATCCACCACACCAGGAGATCGGAGTTTCGCATTGAATTCCGGATCAATTTCCAACCGAAGTCGGTCGACAACCTTGCCCATCAGGGAGCGCGCACGGAGGACTTCTACCTCAGAGTTAACTTCAGAAGTGTCTCCAGAAACTCCGCTTACCACGCTTTGCAGATCGACAACTTGGTCTTGGCGTGTTTCGAGAATTACCACCGCTGTCGAGCGATAGAGCGGCACTGCGGCGACATAGGCATAGTACCCACCAATGAGAATGGCCGCGATCGTTAAAAAAGCGATCAGCCACTTCCCCCGCCAAAGCGTGGCCAGAAGTGCACCGAGATCAATCTCATCGTCCTCGGGTTCTGTCCGAGGCGGCGTCATCGGCGCAATCGAAAGTCGACCGGGTCTGGTGCTTGTATTCATGGACGAAACAATCTCACTGGTTCCCCTTCGAACGGAACGTCGCCGCTCGGGAGGCTGTTTATAGACCCGAGACGTGCTTATCCACTGGTCAGATTGCAAAGTATTGCGATTTTTCTCGATTTTGACCCATCAAATTCGCGCTATTGGTTCTCTTTCCGCGAACCCTGTGCTAATTTGGCCCAAGTTGAATTGGAGATGATCTTATGCTGACGCGATTGAGCCTTGCTGCTCTGCTGACTGCTGCGATGACACTTTCTGCGGTTGCACAGCAGAATGATGACGAAATTGATTGTGAAGATGAAGCAAACCAGGAGGAAGAGGCGTGCTTGGCGCTTCCCGATCCTGATGTAACAAACGTCGATCCGATTACTGGTGCCCTCGTAGGGGTCGTGGGTCTTTTGGGGCTTGCTGGCGGTGGCGGAGGCGGCGGAACGCCCTCCACGACAGGAACAACAGGCACCACTGGGACCAACTGACCACCTTGCACGTTTCGAAATGGGCTCCGTTTTCGGGGCCCTTTTTCATGTTCCCGGATGCGGTTTGGCTGAATTTAGCCAATTGATCCGTGTTCCGTTTAGAACCGCAGCGTTCAACTGAGTTTGTCGTTTCTTATTGCGCCCTGTGTACCGGGGCAGGTGTGCGTTCCGACGACCAACCTGGTCGCCTGTCCCACTCTGGCTACAATTTGTGTTCAAATCCTTGTCTGCTCCGACATCATTGCGAGAGCCCAGGTGCCTTCCGGCAAACAGGGTTGGAACTCCTTTTGTGGGGCTTTAATCTCATGAAAGTAACCGGAGCGAGGAGTCCAGACAGCAAGATGCTGAAGATCATCGCTCTTTCAGTTCTGATGGCGCTATTGGCAGGCCCCATCGCTGCATTTGAGCTGCGGGTTACTTCTCCGGACGTCAAAGGGGCCTTGGCACAAGATCTGCTTGATGTGTCGCTCGTGGTTGGACTGAGGAGAGCCGACGAACTGCCCACCGGTCAGGACGTACTTGCGGCAGCGCGGGCGGATTACGCCCGTATGGTTGGGCTGTTCTACGAGCGCGGTTACTTCGCGCCGGAGATTTCCATTCGTCTCAATGGGCGAGAAGCTGCCGAGATACCCGGGATCGCACCGCCGCCGGTTGTCCAAACCGTGGATATCGGCGTGACGGCTGGTCCGCAATTTCGGTTTGGGCAAGCCCGCGTGGCGCCTTTAGCGCGAAGCACAGACCTGCCGGAAGACTTTGCCGCCGATGAAATCGCCACGACCGAAGCCATGCGCGCCGCTCTGGATGCTGGCGTTACCGGGTGGCGGAAACAGGGCCATGCCAAGGCGACCCTTTCCGCTCAATCCATCACCGCCCACCATGATCAGCGCAGGATCGATGCGGATATTCGCCTGGCACCGGGTCCGAAGCTGCGCTTTGGCGATCTGCGTATCGATGGGACATCGGCGGTGCGCCAAAACCGGATTAGAGACATTGCCGGCCTGCCCAGCGGAGCAGTCTTTGATCCCGACGAGTTGGAGCGCGTGACCGAACGGTTGCGCCGCACGGGGGCCTTCAGTGTGGTGGCTCTGAGCGAGGCGGAAACGCCAGCGGCGGATCAAACGCTCGACATCACGGCTCAACTCGTCGATGCCCCCCCGCGCCGTATCGGGTTTGGTGCAGAACTTTCCACGCAGGAAGGGCTGACGCTCTCTGGCTTTTGGCTGCATCGCAACCTGTTCGGCGGGGCGGAGCGGTTGCGGATCAGCGGCGAGGTGAGCGGGATCGAAGGAGAAACCGGCGGGGAAGACTATGAGCTGGGGCTTCGTTTCAGCCGCCCGGCGACTTTCAATGAAGACACGGATTTCTACACAACCTTGAACCTGTCCAGTCGCAACGAACCGAACTACTCATCCAAGCGCACTGCGATCGAAGCGGGCATCCGGCGTTATGCCTCCCCAGAACGCGAGTACACCTTTGGCATCGGGTTTGAAGCGGCGAATACAACAGATGCGTTTGGGTCCAACAGCTACCGCCTGCTCACCTTTCCGGCGAGTGCGGAGTTTGACTATCGCGATGATCCGCTCAATGCGACGTCCGGTTACTATGCGAAAGCCACCGTGACGCCATTCGTTAGTGTGAAAGGCACTGAAAATGGGGTTCGGACCACCCTCGATCTGCGTACCTATCGCAGCACCGGTCCAGACGATCGACTGACCTTCGCTCTACGCGGCCAACTCGGCGCGGTCGCTGGCCCGTCGCTGGCAAACGCGCCGACTGATTTTCTGTTTTTCTCAGGCGGCGGCGGAACGGTTCGCGGCCATGACTATCAATCCTTGGGTGTGGCCCAAGCTGGCGGAGCAGTCAGCGGAGGTCGGTCGTTCCTTGCCTTGTCGACGGAGTTGCGTGTGAAAACCGGGGACAGGCTGAGCCTGGTTGGCTTCCTCGATGCGGGTTATATTGGCGCTGAGAGCTTCCCGGATGGGACATCCGGCAATTGGCATACCGGTGCGGGGCTTGGCCTTCGCTACGACACCGGCTTTGGACCGGTGCGGGTCGATTTGGGTGTTCCGGTGAGTGGCCCCGGAAATCCGACCGGCTTTCAGATTTACATCGGGATTGGACAAGCGTTTTGATGTCGTGGTTTGGGCCGATATTGCGCATGTTCACGGTAGTGACCTTGTTCGCGGTGTCCCTTCCGGTTTTTGGTCAGACCCAATCCAACGCCTTGGCCGAGGATTTGGCCGGTGAGGATGACCGGGGGTTTCTTACGCGGCTCCTTGAGGACAGCCTTGGTGGCGAGGGCCGCGTGGTGCGCATTGAGGGCTTTCAAGGCGCGCTGAGCCGACGCGCCACGATCACGCGCGCAACGGTGGCCGACGAACAAGGCGTTTGGCTGACCATGCGTGACATTGCCATGGAGTGGAACCGGGCGGCGCTACTGCGTGGGCGGGTAGAGATCACCTCGCTGCGTGCCGCGGAGATCTTGTTGGAACGGGCGCCAATGGCAGAGGATGACGGCTTGCCCGCGCCGGAGGCTCCTGGGTTTTCGCTTCCAGACCTGCCCGTCGCAGTGCTGATCGATAATGTCGTTGCGGAACGTATCGCCATCGGTGCCCCAATTCTGGGCGAGGCCGCCGAAATGTCGCTGACAGCCTCGGCGCGCCTTGAGAGTGGGGAAGCCGATCTCAAACTTGACGCCAAACGCACGGACGGCGCGACGGGGCGTTTTGTGATTGACGCAAGTTATGATGGAAGCGCGGAGACCGTCTCGCTGGCACTTGACTTGAGCGAAGCCGAGAATGGGATCGTCGCGCGCCTGTTGGATATTCGCGACCGGCCTGCGTTGCGGTTGGTTGTCGATGGAAATGGTCCCCTTAACAATCTGGTCACCGATATTCAGCTTCAAACCGATGGGCAGGATCGCCTTTCTGGAAGGATCACATTGCTCGATCAAACTGCCGGCCCGGACGAGCGTCCGGTCCGGAATTTCGATCTCGACTTCAGCGGCGACCTCGCGCCGCTATTTCCGGAACGATACACTGAGTTCTTTGGCAATCGGGTTGAGTTGAAGGCGTCCGGATCGCGCGCTGCTGACGGCGCGCTTGATGTGTCGGATTTGGCAATCGCATCCGGTGCCTCAGAGCTGCGCGGCGCGGTGGCCTTATCCTCTGATCGCTTGCTTGAGCGCGTGGCTTTGGAGGGGGAGATCGCGTCTGAGGATGGCGAGCCTTTGTTGCTGCCGATCAGCGGCGGTAGCACACGCCTTACTTCAGCGACCATTGAGTTTGGGTATGACGTTGCAATCAGTGAGGATTGGACCGCCTCCATGTTGCTGAGCGGATTGTCCAGCGCAGAGTTCGGCTCGGATACAATTCGCCTGCTTGGCACAGGTGTGTTCAGAAACCAGACCGATCTGGCCGGGGAGGTCGAGTTTGAGGCCAACGGCCTGCGGTTCGCGTCGGAAGCGATTGGTGCAGCGGTCGGCAACGCCGTATCGGGTCGCTTCGATATCTCCAGACAGACGCGAGAAGACCTGCACATCCGCAACATTGAGATCGATGGAGAAGACTATAGCCTGTCCGGGGACGTATCTGTCGAAGGTGTCGAGCAGGAGTTTTCGTCCGATATCGACGTTCAATTGGAGGCGCAGGACTTGCAGCGTTTGGCGGCCCTCACGGGCGTTGATCTCGCGGGGCGAGCTGATCTCGGTATCAGGGGCACAGCCGATCTGGGCGGACGGTTTGACTTGGGTCTGCAAGGCACCGCGACTGATTTGACCTTTGGCGTGGACCGTGCCGACCCGTATTTCGATGGTCGCACGGTTTTGCGCCTTTCTGCGGTTCGGGACGGCACCGGCACACGTCTGACAGATGTGGTTTTGATCAACGATCAGATTGAATTCTCCGGCGATGTCGACCTTGTCACGGAGGCGTCCGAGGCCGCTTTTGATCTCCGCCTCAACGATGGAACATCCATTGATCCGGCGCTGAAAGGCCCCTTGAGCCTCGTCGGAACGGCGAACCAAACCGCGGATGGGTGGAGCATTGCCGCGCGTGCGGGCGGTCCCTATGACGCAACAGCGATGCTCGCGGGGATGGTGACCGGAACTTCGCCCAGCCTCACCTTTGCCGCATCAATCCCGGACATTCAAAAAGTCACGCCAGGCCTTTCCGGTGCCGCGCAAGCAAAAGGCACATTGGAACTGCGTGATGGCGCCTGGCACGTCGCAACGGATTTCGAAGGCCCATATGGTGCAACCAGTGCTGTGAATGGGCGTGTGACCGGTGAGGCTGCACCGGACATCCGCTTTGAGTTCAACGTTCCGGATGTCAGTCTCGTTGCCCCGGGCGTCCGCGGTGCGCTTCGGATCGACGGTACGGCCCGACAGTCAGACGAAGGTATTCGTGTCGCGACCGATTTGCAGGGTCCGTATGGGGTCAATGGCACGGTGTCTGGAACCGTTACCGGTCAGGCTCCGCAACTCACCTACAGCTTGCGGCTTCCGAATGTGGCCTCGGTTGGAGCGCCGTTCAGTGGTCCACTGGCGCTTGACGGCACAGCGCGCGGGCAGGGCGGGGAATGGTTGGTGGACACGGAGGTTGCGGGCCCTGGCGGGATGACCATGCGCCTGAACGGCACGGTCAATAGTCGTTCGTCCGTCAACCTCGTGTCATCCGGATCGTTCCCCCTCGGGCTCGCCAATCCGTTTCTCCAACCCCGAAACTTGCAGGGAAATGCGGAGTTCAGTCTGGCATTGCAAGGTCCGCCCGCGTTGAGCGCTCTCTCAGGCTCCATCACAACGAGCGGCGCATCGCTATCTGCGCCGACGCTGCAAAACCGGCTGTCCGGCATCGCGGCGCGCGTTGTTCTGGCGAATGGGCGCGCTGATGTGGAGGCGACTGGGGGCTTATCCTCGGGTGGCCGAGTCAGCGTGCATGGATTTGTGAACCTCAACGGCGCCATGGACAGCGATATCGCCCTGCAACTGCAGGCAGTGCGCCTCATCGATCCAAATCTCTACACCACCTCCTTGAATGGTAATTTGAGGCTGCAAGGGCCGGTGCGCGGTGGCGCTGCGATCACCGGTCGGATCGATATAGGGGAAACCGAAATCCAAATTCCGTCCTCCCAGGCACCCGGCTTCACCATCATCCCTGAAATCGCCCATGTCGGTGCGTCACCAGCCGTGCGTCAAACACTTCGCCGGGCCGGGTTGGACGCGGCTTCGCGGACCTCCCGCACGAGTTCCAATGGTGGATTTGGCCTCGACATTCTGGTCAGCGCACCGGCGCGAGTTTTTGTGCGCGGTCGGGGGCTCGATGCAGAAGTGGGGGGCAGTTTGCGTCTTCAGGGCGATACGGGCAGGATCATTTCAACCGGCGGATTTGAGTTGATCCGAGGACGTCTGGACATTTTGGGCAAGCGCTTCGTCCTGGACCAAGGCCGGGTCGATTTTCAGGGCCAGGTCGAGCCCTTCATCCGGTTCGTTGCCACAACGTCAATCCCGTCGGGCTCGGCCAGTATCGAAATCCAAGGCCCGGCAACTCAGCCATCCGTCTCATTCTCATCGTCGCCTGCGGCGCCGGAAGACGAAATTCTCGCGCAAATCTTCTTCGGTCGGGGCATCTCGCAACTCTCCGCGTTTCAAGCCCTGCAACTCGCGAGCGCCGTGGCAACTCTGGCAGGCGGCAGCGGGGACACAATCCTTTCGAGATTGCGGAAAAGCTTCGGCGTCGACGATCTCGATGTCACGACGGATGAAGGCGGAAGCACAGCGCTGCGGGTCGGTAAGTACTTGTCAGACAACGTATATACTGACGTAACGGTTGGAGATCAGAACTCGTCCGGGGTTTCATTAAACGTTGATCTGACCCCAAATCTGAAGGCTCGGGGCACTTTGAATTCGGATGGAAACAGTTCTGTCGGAATATTCTTCGAGAGAGATTATTGAACTTGGCCGCGCTATCGGATGCGCCGGCAGGCCACGACTGCAGCAAAGGGCTCTGGGCACGCGGCGCTCATTGTCGATTTATGTCGTCACGTCGGGCTGCGTTCTGCCGATGAATGTCTCCATCTCGCTAATTTCCAGGGCTGCCTGCAGAACGTCTTTCAATGCGTCTTGAGTGTTCTGCTGGGTGTCCCCACCTTGCTCAACGGCTTGCTCGAGATACAGGCGGATCGTGGCACCTTGGGTGCCCGTTCCTGACAGCCGAAACACTGCGCGGGCGCCGCCCGAAAACGCGATCCGGAGGCCCTGGTTTTCACTCAGGGAGCCATCGACCGGATCGAGATAGGAGAACTCGTCCGCGGACACGACGGTGAGGCCCGCATGCTCCTGCCCAGCCAGATCGGTCAGTTTTGCGCGGATGCTGTCGATCATGGCATTCGCCTGATCGCTGGGCACGTCTTCGAAATCGAGGCGGGAATAGTAGTTGCGTCCGAAGCGATGCCAGTGATTCGTCACGATATCCGCGACAGACTCCTTGCGAACGGCAAGGATGTTCAACCAAAGCAGAACGGCCCACAGACCATCTTTTTCCCGGACATGGTTCGCACCGGTGCCTGCACTCTCCTCGCCGCAGATCGTCACGCGCCCCGCATCGAGGAGGTTGCCAAAAAACTTCCAGCCAGTCGGCGTCTCGAAACTCTCGATCCCGAGTTTTTCGGCGACGCGGTCAGAGGCGGCACTTGTCGGCATCGAACGTGCGATACCGGCGATGCCATCCTTGAAGGCGGGTGCCAGATGGGCGTTGGCGGCCAGGATCGCGAGGCTGTCCGAAGGCGTCACGTAGAGGCCGCGCCCAACGATCATGTTGCGGTCGCCATCCCCGTCGGACGCCGCGCCCAAATCCGGTGCCTGGTTGGACATCATCAGGTCCATCAGCGATTTCGCCCAGATCGGATTGGGATCGGGATGACCTTTGCCAAAATCCTCAAGTGGCGTTCCGTTGACGACCGTTCCCGAAGGTGCCTCGAGTGTGTTTTCGAGAATTTCAGTCGCGTAAGGCCCCGTAACAGCATGCATCGCGTCGAAACGCATGGTGAACCCACTGGCAAAGAGCGCTCGGATGGCATCGAAATCGAAAAGCGTTTCCATCAGGGCCTTGTAGCTCTCAACGGGGTCGACGATTTGAATTGTCATCTCGCCAAGCGGGGTTTCACCTAGCGTCGAGAGATCAACGTCCCCGGCTTCGGCGATCTTGTAGTGATCAATCGTTGTCGTCGCGTCGAACATCTTCGATGTAAGCTTTTCCGGTGCCGGTCCGCCATTCTCAGCATTGAACTTCACACCGAAATCCTCGTCGATCCCGCCGGGGTTGTGGCTGGCCGACAGGATGAAACCACCATCAGTCCCGTTGAGCCGGATCAGATGCGAGGCGGCCGGGGTCGAAAGGATGCTGTTTTGTCCGACGATGACCTGACGGGCGCCGTTTGCGGCAGCCATCTTCAGGATCGTCTGGATTGCCTCGCGATTAAAATAGCGGCCATCGCCACCAACAACGAAGGTCTTGTCCTGAGCGCCGCCGATTGCGTTGAAAGTCGCCTGAATGAAGTTTTCCAGATAGCCCGGTTCCATGAATACCCGGGTTTTCTTGCGCAGGCCGGAGGTTCCGGGCTTTTGCCCGTTAATGGTTGCGGTGCGAACGGTCTCAACCTTCATGTAACAAGTCCTCCTGCAACATAATCCTGTCAGCCTTTGCCATAATCTTCGCAGTATCCCGCAATCCGGTATCGGTCGGCAAATCCTCAAGTGTGACGTCGTATTTGCGCCGCCAATTAGGATGCTCATCGATCGTTCCGGGTAAGTTCTGCGCTTCGATGGTGTCGAGAACGTCGTCAAGTTGGACCGCCACAAGACCGGCTTTCGACTGCGCGAGGTGCGTATGAACCTTCACCTGAAAGTCGTCCTCTTGGCGAAACGTCGCGACTTCGTTCGCGCGCGTGTCGTGGAGGTCCGTAGCCGTTGCGGCATCGATCCAATCAAGCCTATGCCACCAGTCGATATCTCGACCTGTTTCGTAGCCGCGGACCGTGGGCGTGTCGTGGGTGGCGAAGCAGGACAACACCTGCTCGGGACCATCCTCTGGGCTTCGAAAAGCCCCCTGAGCATCTTTTTCGTACTGCATCACCGAATAGCCGTAGAACCCATGGCTCCGCATCGTTTCGCGAAACCCGTCTGGCACAAGGCCCAAATCTTCGCCGATGACAGCGCAATTATAGCGTTCCGCTTCGATCTTGATGATCGCCAGAAGAGCCTCAAATGGCTGACGGACATACCCCCCCGGGCTGCCATCGTCCGGAACCCAGAAGCTACGGTTCAGGCCCAAAACATGATCAATTCGGATGATCCCGGCATGGCGCATGACCTGCCGCAGCACCCGGCGCAAAGGCGCATAGCGCAGCGACCTCAGTTTGCTTGGTGCGAAAGCCGCGAGGTTCCAGTTCTGGCCTGCTGGGCTAAGATGATCCGGTGGTGCGCCGAGCGAAACGCCACTGGCCACAGCCGCACGTTCTCGCCAGCATTCTGCACCATCACGGCGGGGTCCGACGGCCAGATCGAGGTAGAGACCCAGGGGCATACCAGATGCCTTTGCCCGGGTCTGCGCCGCCTCCAACTGCGTGTCTGCGACCCATTGCAACCACTTGTGAAACTTAGCGCGAGATGGGTCCGGATCGGCCGGATTGTCGGGCCAGCGACGCCAGTCGGGGCCGTAAAGTTCGCTGAGTGCTTCGAAGTGAGCGAAATCGATCAGTTCCGCGCCGCGCCGGGTTTTGAATTGCGCAAAATCGGCTCTGGCTTGTGCTGACGCTGCATCAAGGAACTGGGTGTAGTGGGTTTCGAGCAGCGCATTGTGCTTCGTTTTTTGGTCGCTGTACTGCACCGTTTCGGCATCTCGTATCGCCTGAAAAGCGCTCGGTTCAGGAGTTTTTTTCAGACCTGGTATCGCATCAGGAGCGATATAGGAGGTGTTGAGGAAGCCGCGATCGGATGGCGAGTAAGGGCTGATCGCTTGAGTGTCGCTGAAGCCCATGTTGTGTAGTGGATTTATGCCCACAAAGCCCGCGCCCGTCGCCGCAGCCGCCTCGGAAATGCGCGCAAGGTCCTCAAAATCCCCAAGCCCTGAATTGCGTTGCGACCGCAATCCGTAAAGCGCGAGGTTCAGCCCCCAAAGTCGATTGCGCCCGGTCAGTTCCCCGATTGTAGGCAGGCGCTTGGGGGCCGCCAGTACAACGGTTTTTTCCGTGCGGCCAGATGCGGATGCGGTCAGTTCATAGATGCCGGAGGGAAGCGCGGGCAGGGTGATTTGGTCGTCAGCTTGTCCCTCGGCGAAGACCGCTTCTTCATCTTCTGCGCGGAGTTGCCACGCCGCGCCAAGGCCGAAACCTTGTCTGCTTGGGGAGTCACTTTCAACGATGATTTCGTCCGGGAACCAGCGGCTCTCATGCGCATCTCGAAGCGCAGCAAGGGCATCATGTGCCGTCGCTTCGGTAGAGATATCAATGCCGTTGGCCGCAAGAAGTGCCCTCCGGGTTTCCGGCGTTATCGGACGCTCCGCGCCCTGGAGGTCGTGATATTTTGGAACAATCCCGCACAGCTCTCCCAACTCTGCGAGAACTTCATCGGCGTTCATGCATCCGCTCCGGACTTCAGCACGAATGCCACGACTGACTGGCCCGCAACCATAGCGTTCTCGGTCTCAAGTTCGCAAAATGCGCCTTGCTCGGTTTGGTTGGTGTCGATCGCGCGGACCCAGTACTGGCCTTCCGGCGGTTTGGGCAGAATGACGCGGCCGGGTTTTGTCCCGCGGTTGAACGCGATGAAGACCACATCGCCGTCGGGTTCGTACTCCGGGGCCTCGGCCGAGCAGCGCAGCGTCAGGCACAGATTGGCCAGACCCGGATCACGCCATTCCAGCGGCTGACCTTCGAAGTCGGTCCAGTAGACATCCGCGTGGCCGTCCCGGGCGCGTTTTTCGCCATGCAGGAAGCGGCTTTGACGGACACAGAGATGATCTTGCCGGAACGCGGATAGGCTTTTGACAAAGGACAGCATCTCCGTGTCGGCCCTGTCCCAATTGACCCAACCGATCTCATTGTCCTGACAATAGGCGTTGTTGTTACCGGATTGTGAGTTGCTGAACTCGTCGCCTGCCAAAAGCATCGGTGTGCCTTGCGACAAAAACAGCGTCGCCAACATATTGCGCTGACGCCGGGCGCGGACCGCACGAATGGCCTTGTCATCCGTCTCACCCTCGACGCCGCAATTGTCGCTGAAATTCGAATGGTGGCCGTCGCGGTTGTTCTCGGTATTGGCTTCATTGTGTCGCTTGGAATATCGGGTCACATCCGCCAGCGTGAAACCGTCATGGGAGGCGAGGAAATTGACCGAGGACCAACTGCGACGCCCGGCACGGTCGAACTTCTCCGCCGAGCCGAGGAGCCGCGCCCCAAGCTCCTGGGCACTATGGGCATCACCGCGCCAGTAGCGACGCACTGTGTCGCGATAGCTGTCGTTCCATTCGGAGAACTCAGGCGGAAACTCCCCGAGACGGTATCCGCCGGCGCCAATGTCCCATGGCTCAGCGATCATACGGACGCCGGACAGCAAGGGATCCTGCCGTAGGGCATCGAAGAAGCTGCCATTTTGGTCAAACCCGTGATCCTCTCGCCCCAGCGTCGTTGCCAGATCGAAACGGAACCCGTCGATACCCATGCATTCAGCCCAGAAGCGCAGACTGTCGAGCACCATGCGCAGCACATAGGGGTGGGACACGTTCATCGTGTTCCCGCAGCCGGTATCGTTGACGTAGTAGCGTGGCTGGCCAGCGGTCAGACGATAGTAAGAGGCGTTATCGAGCCCCCGGAAGCACAAGGTCGGCCCCCGCTGATCACCCTCGGCTGTGTGGTTGTAAACGACATCGAGGATGACCTCCATCCCGGCCTCGTGAAAGCGCTCTACCATGGTGCGAAAGCCTGTCAGGCCAGTAGCGCCAAAGTAACGCGGCTCAGTGGCAAAAAACCCGATGGAATTATAGCCCCAGTAGTTGCGTAGCCCACGGTCCACCAGGAACTTGTCGTCAACGAAGCTATGCACTGGCAAGAGTTCGACGGCCCTTACGCCAAGCGCGTTGAGGTGGTCCAGCATCGGTTCGGAGGCCAGGCCCTCATAGGTCCCGCGCTGACGTTCGGGCACGTCCGGATTATCTTGAGTGAGGCCCTTGGGGTGCGCCTCGTAGATCAGGTCTCGGCCCGTATTCGGCAGATCGGGGCGCCGCAATGTGCCGAACAGTGCGGGGTCCGATACCACGGATTTCGGCATATGCGGGGCGCTGTCACGTGAATCGAAAGACAAATCCGCCGATGGTGCGCCCATGTCGTAGCCATAGGTTGCCGGATGATTGCTCCACGCCCCATGGGCCTCGCGGGTATAGGGATCAATCAACAGCTTGTTGGCATTAAACCGGTGACCCCGTTCCGGCGCGTAGACGCCATGAGCGCGGTAGCCGTAGAGCGTGCCCACGGGAAGACCTTCGAGATACCCATGCCAGACCGGGCCTGTGCGTTCGGGCAAGACGACGCGCGCCTCCTCGCGGGTACCGTCACTTGAGAACAGGCACAGTTCGATCTTGCTGGCATGCTCCGAGAACACAGCAAAATTCACGCCAGCACCGTCATGATGTGCGCCGAGCCTGTGCGGGCTGCCGCTGGAAAGCCGAAAGTTACGCATTCAGGTCTCTCAACGCTCCAACGCGGATTTGTAAACGTCGAGATACGCTGCCGCAGACAGGTCCCAACCGACCGGGTGGCGCATCGCACGGCGCATCATGGCCGCCCAAACCTTGGGTTGCGCGAAAAGCGCGCAGGTGCGTGCGATCGCATGACCAAGCATTGTCGCGGTCACGGGTGCGAATTGAACGCCTGTGGCGCAGTGAGCCAGCAGGGCAGCTTCGTTCGCGTCGATGACCGTGTCGGCCAGACCACCGGTACGCGCGACAACAGGCAAGGTGCCGTATCGCAGGCCGTAAAGCTGGGTCAGACCGCAGGGCTCGAACCGTGAAGGGATCAGGATCGCATCGCTGCCGCCTTGCAGCAGATGAGACATCTCCTCGTCATAGCCGATAATCGTGCCCACAGCGCCCGCGTAGCGGTTCGACGCATCGATGAAGGCGCGCTCGAGCTCCGGCTCACCGGAGCCCAGAAGCGCCAGCCTTCCGCCGTGACCCACAAGACCCGGCAGGCACTCCAGCAACATATCGAGCCCCTTTTGAGAGGTCAGACGGCTGACAACGCAAAACAGTGGTCCATCGCCGGGGGTCAAGCCAAACCGCGCCTCGATCTCAGCCTTGTTTTTCGCCTTGGCCTTGAGGCTGCGCGCCGAGTAATTGGCCACAAGTGCGTCATCGGTTCCCGGGTCCCAGGCGTCAAGGTCGATACCGTTCAGGATACCGATCAGGTCAGCTTGGCGACCTCGCAAAAGGCCGTCGAGCCCCATCCCGAATTCCGGTGTCAGAAGCTCAGCGGCGTAAGTGGGCGAGACGGTTGTGATCTTTTCCGACAGAGCAAGCCCGGCTTTGAGGAAGCCGATTTTGCCGAAATACTCGATCCCGTGGGGCGTGAACAACTCAGCCTGAAGACCCAGAGCCGCCAGACGTGTGGCGTCAAACAGTCCCTGAAAGGCGATGTTGTGAATGGTCATGACAACGGGCGGGGTGCGTCCGCCTTGCTGGCGCAGATAGGCGGGCACCAGTCCGGCTTGCCAGTCATGGGCGTTGACGACATCCGGCGTCCAGCCTTCGATCCCCTCGGTCGCGATTTGCGCACCCGCATATGACAAAGCCGCGAAGCGCACATCATTGTCGGGCCAGTCCTGGCCGTTTGGTCCCAAATAAATACTGCCGGGGCGGTCGTAGAGATGTGGGGCGTCCAAGAGCAGCATCTGCAACCCCTCCGCCTCAACGGCTGCGATACGGGCAGGCCCGCCGAAAAGGTCGCCGAACTCCGCCACCGTTTTGCCGTTCGCGATAAGCTCCGCCAACGCGGGATATGCCGGGATCAGGACCCGAACGTCAGCGCCTTCGGACGCCAAGGCCTTTGGCACGGCACCGATTACATCCGCCAGACCGCCAGTCTTGACGAAGGGCGCGCACTCCGAAGCGACGAAGAGCAGGTTCATGTCAGAGGTCCAGTTTGTTAATCATCGGCTGAGTGATCAGGCAAACTCCGGCATCGGTCCGCCGGAAACGTTTCGCGTCGAGTTTCGCATCTTCTCCAACAACCAGACCTTCAGGGATGTCCACGCCGCGGTCGATGACGACCTTCTTCAGCCGGGCGTTGCGACCGATATTCACGTAAGGCATCGCCACGACGCCCTCAAGTTCCGCAAAGGAGTGGGTCCGCACCCCGGTGAACAACAGGCACTGATACAGCCGTGAGCCGGAGATGATGCATCCACCCGACACCATCGAAGAGATCGCGTGACCGCGCCGTCCTTCTTCATTGTGGATGAACTTTGCGGGCGGGGTCAGTTCTGAATAGGTCCAGACCGGCCATTCGTTGTCGTAGAGGTCGAGTTCCGGCTTGAAATCGGTTAGATCGACATTGGCCTGCCAGAACGCATCCACCGTGCCGACATCACGCCAATATGGGACTTCCTCCAGCCCCGTACGCACGCAGGAGCGGCTGAACGGATGTGCGACGGCTTTGCCGTTCTGAACGATTGAGGGGATGATATCGCCACCGAAATCGTGGTTGGAATTGGGATCGACGGCGTCTTTCTCCAGAAGATCATAGAGATACTCCGCCTCGAAAACGTATATCCCCATGCTCGCCAAGGCCTGATCGGGATTACCGGGCATTGCTGGTGGGTCGGCAGGCTTCTCCACAAATTCTAGGATGCGGTCGCTTTCATCGACCTTCATGACGCCGAAAGCCGAGGCCTCCATGCGGGGGACTTCTATACATCCAACGGTCACATCCGCGCCACTTGCGACGTGATGCTCGAGCATCACTGAATAGTCCTGTTTGTAGATATGATCGCCGGCCAGAATGATGATGTATTTGGGTCCGTAGCCGCGGATGATGTTGATGTTTTGGGTGACCGCATCAGCGGTGCCCTTGTACCAGTTCTCGTTGTCGAGCTGTTGCGAGGCAGGCAGAATGTCGAGGGACTCGTTGCGCTCGGCGCGGAAGAAGCTCCAGCCGCGTTGTAGATGCCTGATAAGAGAGTGCGCTTTGTATTGCGTGGCTACACCGATCCGCCTGATCCCGGAGTTCACAGCGTTGGACAGGGCGAAGTCGATGATCCGGCTCTTGCCGCCGAAATACATCGCCGGTTTGGCGCGGATATCCGTCAGTTCATAGAGCCTGCTGCCGCGCCCCCCGGCCAGTACAAAGGCCATGGAACTCTGCGCAAGTCGCTGCGATCCTCTGTCCATCGGTAGTCCTCCCTAGTTTATGTCTGTCTTTCGGGCTACGCACCCTCTTGTAATTCAAAGAAAATTGTTGAAAGCGGCGGCAGGGTGAGCGAGATCGAATGCGCGCGCCCTGATGCGGCGACATGCTCGCTATCCGCAAATCCCATATTGCCCCGATCCCCGCCGCCATAAAGCTTCGCGTCGGTGTTGAGTTTCTCAACCCAGCGTCCTGCATACGGGACGCCGATCCGCCGCGCACTGCGCTCAACCGGTGTGAAATTACTTACGACCAGAACAGGCGGGCTGTCTGCAGTGCCCTTGCGAACCCACGCAAAGATGGATTCGTCGGCGGCGCCTTCTTCGACCCACTCGAAGCCCTCCGGCTTGCAGTCCAACTGGTGCAGCGCTGGGGTGTCACGATAGAGCGCGTTGAGGTCGCGGATCAGGTTCTGCACGCCCGCATGATGCGGCTGATCGAGCAGATGCCAGTCCAGGCTGCTGTCGTGGTTCCACTCCATCCCTTGCGCAAACTCGCAGCCCATGAACAAAAGCTTCTTGCCCGGATGCCCCCACATGAAACCATAATATGCTCGAAGATTGGCAAATTTGTCCTCGCCCAAGCCAGGCATCTTGTCGATCATCGAGCCCTTGCCATGCACGACCTCGTCATGGCTGATCGGCAAAACGAAATTCTCCGAAAACGCGTAATGCAACCCGAAGGTCATCTTGTGGTGATGATATTTGCGGTGAACCGGATCCTCTGAGATGTAGGACAGCGTGTCGTTCATCCAGCCCATGTTCCATTTGAAGCCAAAACCTAACCCGCCGGTATCAACAGGCGCGCTCACCCCTGGAAAAGCGGTGGATTCCTCTGCCACGGTCATGATCCCGGGCACTTCACCATAGGCAACGGTGTTGGCACGTTGCATGAAGTCGATCGCTTCAAGGTTTTCTCGACCGCCGAAGCGGTTTGGCACCCATTCGCCCTCTTTTCGAGAATAGTCGCGGTAAAGCATCGAGGCGACGGCGTCGACACGTAGGCCGTCGATGTGATGTTCGCGAAACCAGTAAAGAGCGTTGGCGACCAGAAAGTTCGACACCTCGCGCCGCCCGTAATTGTAGACAAGCGTGTTCCAATCAGGGTGAAATCCCTCCTTGGGGTCGGCATGTTCATAGAGCGGTGTGCCGTCGAAGCGGCCAAGCCCGTGCTGATCTTCCGGGAAATGGCCCGGCACCCAGTCGAGGATCAGGCCAAGATTAGCGGCGTGGCAGGCCTCAACCAGGGCGCGGAATTCCTCAAGCGTGCCATGTCGGATCGTGGGTGCATAAAGCCCCACCGGCTGGTAACCCCAAGAGCCGTCGAACGGGAATTCTGAGACCGGCATCAACTCGATATGAGTGAAACCCATATCCTTGGCATAGGCCACGAGTTGTTCGGCATGTTCGAGATAGGAGAGGGGGCGATTGCCCTCTTCCGGCACACGTTTCCAAGAGCCCAGATGCACTTCGTAGATCGAGATTGGCTGGTCTATCCGGTGGCGCGCCTCGCGCTTGGTCATCCAGGCCATGTCGGTCCATTGGTGGCCATTGATTTTACGAACGACGGACGCCGTTTTCGGCGGATGTTCCGCGCCGAACCCAAACGGGTCGGCCTTTTGCGGCAGCAGGTTGCCGCCCGCATCGAGAAGTTCGTATTTATAGGCCTCGCCGTCACCCAAACCGGGCATGAAGATTTCCCAGACCCCGGTTGCCCCACGTCCGCGCATTGGATTGCGACGCCCGTCCCAGCCGTTGAAATCACCGACCACAGACACCCGCTGCGCATTTGGCGCCCAGACGGCGAAGTGGGTCCCGGACACACCGCCATGCTCCATCACATGGGCCCCAAGCACCTGCCAGAGATTGAGATGCGCGCCCTCGGCGATTAGATGCTCGTCCATCTCGCCCAGCACGGGGCCAAATCGGTAAGGATCATCGGCTTCCCAGACATGTTCGCCCTTTGTGAAGTGCAGGCGGTAGTCAAACGGCGCCTTGCGCCGGGATGCGGTCCCAGTGAAGAGGTCGGGATGATCTGGTAGACGGGACAGAGACAGTGCCTTTCGGCCCGTCTTGGCGTCGAGCACATCCACCGCGCTGACATCGGGGCGATACACGCGGATCGTCGGTTTCCCGCCGACCATGTGCAATCCGAGAACTGAGAATGGGTCGGAATGCGTGCCCGCACTGATCTTTTCTGCGTCGTCAGTACCGATCACGTCCCTCATCCTTTTGGTCCAATGGGCCGTAGCCCGAGGGGCTAACTCACCGATTGAGCCCCCCAGATATCACGCGCGTATCCCCGAATGGTGCGGTCTGACGAAAACCAACCCATATTGGCGGTATTGGCCGCCGCCATCCGAGTCCATCGCGTAACATCCTGATATACTGCATCAACTTCGCGTTGTTTTGCAAAGTAGTCGTCGAAATCGCAGGTCACGAGAAAGTAGTCGTGTTCGTAGAGGTTTTGCAGGATATCGGCATAGCGATGCTGATCGCCTTCTGAGAAAATCCCTGCGCCGATCTGACCAAGCGCCCGTTCGAGCCGAGGGCTGGCCTCTATCGCGCGGCGGGCATATCCCGGCTCAGCCCGTTTGATCTGCGCCTCGGCGGCGGTCAGACCGAAGAGGAAGAAATTGTCGGGTCCGACATGTTCCCGGATTTCGACATTCGCCCCATCAAGCGTTCCGATGGTCGGACTGCCATTCAGGGACAGCTTCATATTGCCAGTGCCGGACGCTTCCTTACCCGCCGTTGAAATCTGCTCTGACAGATCGGAAGCTGGGATCAGAAGCTCCGCCATCGAGACATTGTAGTTTTCGGGATAGACCACTTGAAGGACGTCCCGGGTCACCGGGTCTGCATTGATCGTTCGGGCCACGTCGTTGATCAGCCGGATGATCGATTTTGCAAAGACATATCCTGGGGCCGCTTTGCCGCCGAACAGTTTGACCCGAGGCGTCCAGTCTCCGGTCGGATTATCACGAATGTCATTCCAAAGCGCGATGGTCTCCAGAATATTCATGTGCTGGCGCTTGTATTCGTGAATGCGCTTGATCTGCACATCAAAGAGCGCCGAAGTATCCACGGTCACGTCGTGGCGGTCCTTCAACCACTTTGCCAGATGCTTCTTGTTGGCGGTTTTCGCAGCGCGGAAAGCTTCCTTAAAACCGGCATCGTCCAGATGCGCGTTCAAATCCTGAAGTTTTTCAAGGTCCTGCTGCCAATCCGTGCCGATGGTGTCGTTGATCAGATTGCGCAAGGCCGGGTTGCAGGAATAAAGCCAGCGACGCGGAGTGATCCCGTTGGTCTGGTTCAGAATCCGGTTCGGATAGGTCTTGTGCAGATCAGCAAAGACGGTCTCCTTCACCAGTTCCGAATGCAGTGCTGAGACCCCGTTGACCTTATGGGCCATGATGAAGGCCAGCTCGCCCATCTTCACACTGCCGTTGTCGATGATGCGAATATCCGATCCGGTGGCCTTCTGGTGGCGCGCCTGGATCGCTTCGATGATCTGGAAGTGGCGCGGAAGAATGCGCGCAAACAGCCCTTCGGGCCATGCTTCAAGGGCTTCGGGCAGCAGCGTGTGGTTGGTATAGGCGAGACAATCCCGGGCCAGATCAATGGCTTGGTGTATCGAGACACCATGTTCGTCGACCAAGATGCGTACCAATTCGGGCCCAGCGATGGCCGGGTGGGTGTCGTTCAACTGAATGGCGACATGGGCGTCGAGCGCGTCGATTTTGTGCCCCTCGGACAGAAACCGGCGTACCAGGTCCTGGATCGAGGCTGAGGTGAAGAAGTATTCCTGCTTGAGACGCAGTTCCTTGCCGCTCTCGGTTGTGTCGTCGGGGTAGAGTACCCGGGTAATCGTGCGTGCCAGCCGTTCAGGCGTGTTCGCGCCGACATAATCGCCTCGGTTGAAGCTGGCCAGATCGAACAACTCGACCGGTTTGGCGTCCCACAGCCGCAGAGTGTTGGCCCATTTGCCCTTCCATCCGACCGTCGGCGTGTCATAGGCGGTTGCCATCACCGTCTCATCCGGTGTCCAGACCGCCTGGCCGACTGCCTCGGTCACATGGCCGCCAAAGCCAACCTTGTAGGCAACCTCTGGCCGTTCGAATTCCCACGGGTGGCGTTGCTCGAGCCACCGTTCGGCAGTCTCAATCTGCTGGCTGTCCTTGAAATGCTGCTCGAACAGCCCGTGTTCGTAGCGGATGCCATAACCATAGGCGGGGATTTCAAGGGTCGAGAGACTGTCCATGAAACATGCCGCCAACCGACCCAACCCGCCATTTCCCAGCGCTGCATCAGGCTCGTCGGCAACAACGGCCTCGTAGTCTTGACCCAGTGAAGTGAGCGCCTCTCGAATCTGGCCCTCAATGCCGAGATTGATTGTGACATCCTCGATCATTCGTCCGATCAGGAACTCCATCGAGAGGTAATAGACGCGCTTGTGCTTGCCCTCATATGTCTTGCGGGTAGAGGCAAACCATGGCTCCACCACGCGATCTCGCAAGGCAAGCGACAGGGACATGCGCCAGTCATAGACGCCGGCATGTTCAGGGTCCTTACCGAGCGAAAACTTCAGGTGCCTCGTGATATCGTTTTGCAGCGCTCCGGCCTGCATTGCGGTCTGGTTCAGTTCAAGCATGTTTTCTTTTTCGTTTTGGCGGAACACCATGAGAGAGCATGCACTGGACACGGTTCCAGACACGGGCGCAAGACCGGATTTCCAAAGTCACGTTAAGGCACCTGAAGTGAGTGTCGAACGCCACTTTTACGTCTGCCGCCGAAGGCAGAATTTTACTTCGCGGCGGTTTTTGTTTTGGCGGTCGACTTTGGCTTCGCCGTCCGTTTTGGTGCGGTTTTGGTCGCGCGCGGCTTCGCCGCCGCTTTCCGAGCGGGCTTACGCTTGGGCGTTGCCGGGGTCAGAGCATCGATGGCCTTGAGCCAGTG
This sequence comes from Paracoccaceae bacterium, assembly GCA_028284705.1. Classification (GTDB taxonomy): domain Bacteria; phylum Pseudomonadota; class Alphaproteobacteria; order Rhodobacterales; family Rhodobacteraceae; genus Litoreibacter. The sequence goes on from JANQRE010000007.1 coordinate 42,476, forward strand.
CTCCTCATCACGTCCAACTGGTTGACCGTCTTCCAGCCACAGGTAGTAGGCGGTTTCTCGGATTTGCCCTTCGTCAAGATTTAGATGCGCCATGACACAGTCCTCAGCTAATTCAGATCCAGCAATGATAGCGCTAACATCTAGCGTAAATGCTGCACCCGCACAATGCGAAGGCCCTTGCCGGTTCAGCGGGTGAAACAATATCGCATCACCACTAAAAGTGCCCGGCGCATTCCCATTGAAAATCAGTCGTTTAGTGAATCTGATATTGCCCTTGATCCAGACCTGAAAATTGGGCCAGTCGAAGTTTTCGCTGAGCTGGTGTTGGGAATTGCTCTGCCTGGCGCAGATTTCTTGAAACGATTCGTGCCTGCGTTGGGAGCATCTTCACGGGCCCTGAGACCTGAAGAAGTCTCTTCCCATCTCTTCCGCAACGCCCCGTTATCTGAAGCTTCCAAGAACCTGATTTGCAGTGAAGGCCAGATCGTAAATCTTCGACTTAAGCGCCGCCTGTGGTGCTGCGGCCAGATCGGTTATAGGCAGAGGCAGGTCCTCGACCGGCATGCCCGTCAAGAGATCGGCCATCGCTTGGCCGAACAGCGTTCCGGTTGTGATCCCCCGGCCATTGTAACCAATGGCGGTCCAGAGGCCCTCATCCAGTTGATGGATGCGGGGCAGATGATCGGGTGTCATCGCGATCTGGCCATGCCATGCTTCTTCAAACGAGACATCGCCGATGTCAGGAAAGACACGCGCGATTTGCTTGCGTGCCCAGCGTTGGGTCAAACCGCGGTCCTTATTGCCAAATATCCGGCCCATCGTACCGATCAACAGTCGGTCCCGCACATCGCGACGATAATTGAACATGATCGGCCCGGTGTCCCACAACCCCTGTCTCTCGGGCAGGATATGCCCTGCCTCTGGTCCCATCGGCGTGGTCGCGAATTGTAAGTAGTGGATCATCGTGAATACGCTTTTGAGGCCAGGCCAAAGCGTATCAGTGTAAGCGTTGGTGCCGAGCACCACTGTATTGGCCGTCATCGCGCCCTTGTCGGTTGTGACCCGCCAGATGCCGTCTTCACGAGCGAGCCTTGAGACATGCACCCCGGTGCTGATCTCCGCACCTGCGCCCAGTGCTGCGCGTGCTAGCCCGCGACAATATCCCATCGGGTTAATCGTTCCGGCCCGGTGATCCAGCAAGCCGCCATAGAACGCGTTTGAGCCGACAAGGCCTGCCACATCCTCTCGGCTTATCAAATCGACAGGCTCGCCCATCCGCTGCCATTCCGCATGACGTTCCTTCAGGTCCTGAAACCCCGATGGCGAATGGGCGGCGTGGACCGTTCCGGTTCTTGTCGCCTCGCACCGAATCTGATGCTTCTCAATGAGATCGAACACCGTTCGGGGGCCGTTGCAGAATCGGTCCAGAAAGCGAGGCCCATAGGTCTTTCCAAGTTTGGCCCGGACCTTGGCTGGCGGCAACCAGAGCGCGGCATTGACCAGACCGACATTGCGGCCCGACCCGCCAAAGCCGATATGCTCGGCCTCAAGCACTTGCGCAGATAGGCCGTTCTCTGCGCAATGTAATGCTGTGGACAATCCCGTGAACCCGCCGCCAACGATGGCGACATCCACGTGTCGATCCGGCACGAAGGACGCGTTGTGGTCGGGCTCTTCTGCGGTCGCATCCCAAAGTGATATCGGATTGTTTCGGGTCATTGGAGCAGGGCGGACGGGGAGATTTTGCATGCGACGCGAGCTTGCGAGGAATTCTTGATTGTGTCAATATATTGAAAGACTGTTCCGTATATAAGAACAATGGAGATGGTGTTGGCGAGCCTCAGAAAACCCTCATCTCAGATGGTCGCAGAAGCACGCGACCGCATTGAAGAGATCGAAACAGCCGATCTCATTGCGATGGTTGAAGACCCAAATGTGGTCATCGTGGACATTCGCGATATCCGCGAGCGGCAACGATCAGGCTACATACCCGGCAGCGTTCACGCGCCACGCGGCATGGTGGAGTTTTGGGTCGACCCCGAGAGCCCGTATTACAAAGAAGTCTTTGGACAGAATAAGAAGTACATCTTTCATTGTGCCAGCGGGTGGCGGTCTGCTCTGACAGTTGCGACGCTACAGGACATGGGATTTGAAGCGGCTCATCTGCGTGAAGGCTTCTCCACCTGGGCTACGCAGGGTGGTCCGGTTGAGTTGCCGGATCAGAAAGACGCGCCCAAAGGTTGAGCTTACAACCTTGCGAGAGCCTGTGAGACCGATTGGGCGGCGAGCTGGACCAGGGTGCCATAGCGCTCAACGTCACCCGCATTCAGATTGACGTCTGGGACTGAAATCCCAAGCGCTCCGATAACCTCGCCATCGGGGAGCAGAATAGCTGCACCAAGACTATGAATATTGACGCGGAACTCACCTGAATCGATTGCATATCCGCGCAGGCGGGTCGCTTCCATATCCTTGTCCAACACTGCAGCCTCCGTGATGGTCTGATCGGTAAAGGCCTCAAGTCGACCGATCATGGCTTCGCGCAATTGGCTGTAGTTTGCAGCAAGGATTGCCTTGCCGGTGCCAACGCAATGAAGCGGCGCGGTTCCACCGATAGGGTTCCAGGATCGTATCGGCTGGAGGCTTTCGACTTTGTCGATATAGACGACCCGCAGACCGTCTCGAACCGCGAGGTAAATCGTCTCTTTGGTTTCCTGCGACAGGTGGTTCATCATTGGCTCGGCCGCAGAGCGCAGGTTCATGTTCTCAACCACCGAACGTCCGACCTGCCAGGTCTTCAACGTGGCGCTGTAGGTTTTGTCCGGCTCGTGACGCACATATCCCAGAACCGAGAGGGTTTTTAGCAAACGGAACGTATTTGACTTGGTCAGCCCCAGTTGCCGTGAAAGGTCCGAGACGCCGACGCTGCCGTTTGCTGCGGTAAGCGCCTCAAGGATCATGAGCCCCTTGGAGAGGGTTGAATCGACGCGCGGTTCAGTGTCGTTGCTCATGCTTTCCCTTGGGTCCGGGGGTCTTCCGAAAAGGTCGGAGTGTCATGTGCCGTGATCTTTGGCAAAGGTCCATCGAATTTTTGAACTTCGACCTGAGCAGAATGGGCAGCCGGGCTTTGGCTGAACTCTGACGTGCGCCTGTCATGGGTCAAAACATTGGGGTTGCCATGGCGGTCCCGATGATCTGGAGCGTCGAAGTCCGGATCATACCAGGCGCCCGTCCAAAGGAAGACGGCGCCCGGCGAAATGTTCTCAGTGACCAGTGCTCCTGCGAGGCATCGCCCGCGATCGTTGAATAGCTCAACGATATCGCCATCAGAGATATCGCGCACCGCGGCGTCGTCTGGATGGATCAATACAGGTTCACGCCCGGCGATTTTGTCTCCAAGACTGACCGCTCCGTTATCGTACTGGCTGTGCAGGCGCGTGCCCGGCTGACCTGATACAAGGGCCAGCGGGAACTTAGAACTGCTACGGTCACGTGGAGAATTCCACGTGGCGTGCCCTGTACAATCTGGGAGGTCAAATCCGGCGACGGTCTCGGAGAACAGCTCAATGCGGCCAGACGGGGTGGGGCGGGGATGTGCGGACGGGTCCGCCCGAAACTCTGACAAAAAGACCTGCTCAGGATTTGGATCGGGCAACTCGATGATATCACCGGCGAGGAAGTCGTCCCAATCGGGCAATGGCGCGCCGAAGTTTTGTGCAGCCTGTTGTGTCTTTGCCCAGAGATGGCGCAGCCAATCTTCCTCGCTGCGGTTTTCGGTGAAGGCCTCAAAGGTGCCGAGGCGTTTGGCCAGATCTGTGTAGATGTCATATTCGACCCGCGCTTCCCCCGGCGCATCGACCGCCTTGGGCATCGGGACCAGGATATTGTCTGATCGCCCGGCCCCGAAATCCGTCCGCTCTTGCGCTGCGGCGACAGGCAGCACGATATCGGCATGACGCGCCGTCGCAGTCCAGTTGATCTCGTTGACGATCACGGTTTTTGGGCGTTGAAAGGCCCGTCGCAGGCGGTTGAGATTCTGGTGGTGATGAAATGGATTTCCGCCCGCCCACCAGACCAGTCGTGCGTGCGGAAGCGTTCGGGTCTGCCCATTGTACCGGTAGGTTGCGCCCGGGGTCAGCAACATGTCCGAGATCATCGCAACGGGGATAAAGTCGTCGACCGGGTTTGCGCCCTGAGGGAGTGCTCCCCATCGAAAAGGCCGCGTGATGTTGCCGATGTGGCCATTGACGCCATAGCCGATTGTGTAGCCGCCGCCCGGCAAACCGATCTGCCCGAGCATTGATGCAAGTGTTACGCAGGCCCAGAGCGTTTGTTCTCCCCAATCGGCGCGCTGCAGTCCGGCGGCACATGCAATCATGGTCCGATGTGTGGCCATATCCGCCGCCAGATTAACGATCTCCTCGGCGTCCACCCCGCTGATCTCCGCCGCCCAGTCGGCGGATTTCGGGGTGCCGTCTGACGCGCCACGCAGATAGGCGGCGACGCGCTCGAACCCTACGGTGTAGCGGTCGAGAAACTCCTGATCGTGAAGCCCGCGTTCCAAAAGAGAATGTGCCAATGCGAGCATGATGGCGGTGTCTGATCCCGGTTTCGGTGCGATCCATTTTGCATTTAGACCTTCGCTGACATCGGTGCGCAGCGGGCTCAGGCTCACAAATCGCACACCGTTCTTGGCGCATTGCTCCAGATGTCCCGCCATACGATGCTTGGACGCGCCGCCATCGCAGATCTGCGTATTGCGCATCGCCATGCCGCCAAAGAGCACGACAAGCTCGCTGTGCTCTGCAATGACGGACCATCGAGTGGCCTCGGCAATGTGACGACGGAAATCCCCGCCCACGATATGCGGCATGGCGACGAGTGCGGCATTGTAACTGTAGTTGCCCTCAGATCGCACGAAGCCGCCGAATGTGTTCAGAAACCGTTTGAGCTGGCTTTGCGCGTGGTGAAATCTGCCAGCACTCGCCCAGCCATAGGAGCCCGCAAATATGGCGTCGTTCCCATAGGCCGCTCGGACGCGCCTTAGGTCCGCAGCAATCAGATCAAGCGCCTTCTCCCAAGACACTTCAACATAGGTGTCCCGCCCGCGTTCGGTGTCCTCTCCGGTCAGCCAGCCCTTGCGGATTGCTGGACGCAAAACGCGGGCGCGTCCGGTCAAACCGCCCACCATATTGTCGTTGAGCGGCGACGGGTCGGGATCGCTGGAATGGCTCCGCACAGCCGCAATCTGACCGCCTCTCGTGTGCACGACGCCGATGCCCCAATGTGATGAGGTCAGGGTCTTCGTGATCTCAGAGGTCATCTTTGTTTCGGCATCCGAAAGTCATATTCTGATAACTGGCATAGTCGCTTTGGGCTGTCATCGGGATTTTTTGATCGCGTTGCAGGTGATGTCTTGATCAATGCTCTTCCTGACGCATCCGGTCCTTGAGGTATTCGCCATAGCGACCCAGCGATGTGATGAACGCCCAGTAGATGAATGCCACGAACAGATAGGTTTCCATATAATAGGCCACCCAGTCGCCGGTTCCGAACGCTGCGGAGGCTGATGCAAGCAGATCGAAGAACCCGATGATGATCACAACCGCCGTCTCCTTGAAGGTCACGACGACCATATTGATCGTGGCGGGTAGGGCATGGCGAAACACTTGCGGCAGGATAATCGCGATCAGGATTTGCCACTTTCCAAGCCCAAGCGCGCGTCCGGCCTCATATTGGCCATCCGGAATGGCCTGAAATCCGCCACGAAAAACCTCCGCCTGGTAGCAAGCAAAAAACAGCGCGAAGGCAATGATGACTCGCCAGATCTTGTCGCCTTGAAGCCAGTCCGGCAACAGGATTGGCAGCACCACCGCTGCGGTGAACAGCGTTGTCAGCAACGGCAGGGATCGAATGAAATCGATGATCAGGGTCGCGACCAATCGCAAAAGCGGCAAACGCGAGCGCCGCATCAGCGCCAGTCCCAGACCCATCGGCATGCCAAGAAGGACGACCGAGGAGAATAGGAACAGAACCAGAGACAAGCCACCCCACTTGTCAGTGGTAACCTGCGGAAGGCCCAGGATGCTGCCTTCCATCAACAGGTAATAGGCCGCAAAGCCGGACACCCAGGTGGCCGTGATGCGGGTTGCGGTCCAAAACCAAGGGATGCAAGACAGCACAACTGTGCCGATGATTGCCGCAGCCGCCAACGTCGAACGCCAGTGCTCGTCGTAAGGGTAGAGACCGAACAGGATCAACCGGTGGCGGGCATCAATGACCGACCAGCAGGCACCGGCATTGGCCTCTTTGCAAAGTGCGACATCCTCGGCGCGAAATACTGCGCGCAACAAAGCCCAATCCAACGCGATCCATGCCAGCCAGGCCAAAATCAGACCCACACCGATGGTCAGAGCCGTATCAAGCGGCGTGGCAAAGGCGCGGCGTTGCCAGTCCGTGAGCCAGGTCTTGGTCGCGGCGCCAGTCATGATCCGTAGCCCTTCAGAGCAAGTCGGGCGTTCAGTAGAGTGACGAACTGTGCAACCGCAAAGTTCACGGCCAGAAAGCCGCCCATCAGGATAGCAATCAGTTCAAGGGTCTGGCCCGACTGGGTGATCGAGGTCGACACAATGTAAAACAAGTCGGAAAAACCGATTGCGACACCCACGGTGGTGGCTTTCATCGTGAAAATCCATTGATTGCCCAGGGGCGGAATCATCGACCTCAGCGCCATGGGCATTTTGATGGTCCACCAGATGCCGAAGCGGCCCAGCCCAAGGCTTTCCCCGGCTTCGGTCAGTCCCTTGGGCACCTCATCCAGCCCGCCGCGAACGACCTCTCCGATATAGGCTGCACTATAGAGAACGATCCCAACGATCATGGCGACGAGTTCAACTGAAAGTGTCAGCCCTTCGCGAAACCTGAGGCCCTTGAGATAGGGAATTGATATCGCGCTACTGCCCTCGGGTGTGAAGATCAGGACCGCGAGGCCGGTCATAGCAACCACCCCGACCAACCAAAGCGCGAGCGCCTTCAAGATGCTGATGCCGGAGCGGCTCAAAACCACGCCCAAGGCGAGGCAGGCCACCACGATCGCTGCGACAGACCATAGTGGGAGCGTCAAAATCGGAACCATTATTCCGCGGTTGGACATGAAAATCATGTCGCCGATGGAGATGGCCTGCTTTGGACCGGGAAAATGGATCAGGATCGAATAAAGAAAGACAATTTGCAGGATCAGGGGGATATTCCGGAAAATCTGGACGTAAACGCTTGATATGGTTTTTAGACCCGGGTTGGCGCTGTCGCGCATTGTGCCGATGATAAATCCCAGGATGGTCGCAAAGAAAATCGATATGAAACCGACAAACAGCGTGTTGAGAAATCCGATCAGAAGCGTCTTGCGATAGGTGTCGTCAATGCTTCGTTCGATCAGGGAGAAGGAATAGCTCCAGCCCGTATCGCGCTCCAGAAAACTGAAACCCGAGGTAATCCCGAGCTCTGCCAGATTGATGCGTGCACTGAAATAGGCGCTCAGAACAACCACAACCAATACCAGGAGAACGCAGATCTGAAGCGCGATCTCCCCGGTCGTCATGCGTCTGAAGTCACGCCATCCGAGCATCTTTGACCCTTGTTACGAACGAGGGCCGCTCCGACAGTGCGGAGTAGCCCTCGGTGCGGTCAAGCGGTGTTAGTCGAGGATAGGCGTGTAGAGAACGCCGCCATTGCTCCACAGATTGTTCAGGCCACGCTCAAGCTTATAGGGCGATCCTTCACCGAGATTGCGATCATAGATCTCCGCGAAGTTGCCCATCGCGGCGATCATCTCACGCGCCCAGGTTTCGCGCAGGCCCAGACGTTCGCCCATGCCGGGATTGACGCCAAGCAAACGCGCCACCGTCGGATTTGGAGGATTGGCCGCCATCTCGGCGACATTGGCTTGCGTGACACCTTCTTCCTCGGCCTTGAGCAGCGCGGCGAGCATCCAGTTGACGACGTCCACCCATTCGTCGTCGCCCTGCCGCATGGCAGCAGAGATCGGTTCCGCGGACAGCTTGTCTTCGAGGATCACATGGTCGCCGGCGTCTTCAAACTGATTGGCCAGAAGTACGGCGATGGATGGGCCCCAGGCGGCATACGCGTCGCAGCGGCCGGACTTGTAAGCGCCTATGACTTCGGCCGTTTTTTCGAAGCTGACCATGGTATGCTCGACATTCTCGGATTTCAGGTGGTCGGCCACGATCCGCTCAATCGTCGTACCAGCCGCGACGCAAATGGTGCCGCCATCAAGATCGGTCGCGGTTTGTGCGCCGAGGTCCTTGCGCACCATCAGTTGCGCGCCACCAAAGAAATAGGGGTTTGAAAATTGCAGACCCAGTTCCGTATCACGGCCCATGGTCCAGCCCGTGGCCTTGATTACGACATCCACATCCCCTGATTGCAGGGCAGGAAAGCGCTGCGCCCAGCTCAGCGGCACTATCTGGTTTTTGTCTTTGTCGCCCAGGATCGCCACGGTCAATGCGCGGCAAAGATCGATATCCAGACCCTTCCACTCGTTCTTGTCGTTCACTTCAACAAAACCAAAATAGCTGCCGTTGTGACCGGAGCACAAAAGCGTTCCTCGTTCTTGAACGGCCTTGAGCGTCGGGCTCTCCGCAAGCGCGGCGCCTCCTGACACTGACAGGCCCGTGACTGCGACCGCCGCCGACAGCGCGCTGCGAAGTATCGACATGGTATTCTCCCAGATTGTTGCAGAGCATATGTGTGCTGTATATCAGCACACGTTTTTTATATATCGAGATTGCCAGCCGAGATATGTTGAGTCAAGAAATATGCCGGACTGATCCGACGGGGTCTCGCGATCAGAACGGGAAGTGCGGTCTCGGCGCTGTCTTGGTCTACAAGAGCGTTCGCGAGGATGAATCTCGTCAAGACGAAAGCTTATGGGTGCGACTTGTGTCGGCTAGGCGGTTGAGAACTGAACGCCAGCCTCACTGATATATGCGAGCGTCAATCGATCCGTTGCATAGGCACCCGTATCGATTGAAATTACGCCGCTCTCCGCGATTGGCTCCTCAACAACCGTATGTCCATGGACGATCCAAATGCCATCGGAACGAGGAACCTTTCGAAAGTCTGAATGACCCCATTTCAGCGTTTTGTCGGATTGATTTGGCATTGAGACCGACGGATCGGCACCGGCATGCACAACGGCGATATTGCCGGAGCGCCACTGGGTCGGCAACTGCCGGAGCCAGGTGTGCAAGTCTTCTCCCATGGCGGAGAGCAGGGTATCGCGCGTGTATCTCAGCCGGGACGGCTCCGCGCTTTCCGTAAGGCCGGAGATACCAAAACTCGCCAATGTCTGAAGCCCACCATACCGCAGCCACCGCGGCCCGTGGTGCTCCGGAGCATCGACGAATTTCAGCATCATCTCTTCGTGGTTGCCAATCAGACAGGTGATCTCTGGACGGCTCTGCAACAGACGCAACACGTCCGCGCTCGCATGTCCACGGTCGATATAATCGCCGACGCAGACGATCTGATCACTCGCCCGCGTTAAGGCGCGCTCCAGCAGATCGACACGCCCATGAATGTCTCCAATAGCGGTAAATGGCCGATCCGGCGCGGGGTCCGACCACTTGACTTGATTGCGACGAAAAAGCTTGCCGATCATCTGCTTTGATTGCTGCAAATAGGATGGGTCATCCTTATTCGTTACGCCGCTCGGTGGGAAGCGCCCTGTGGCTAGGTCATTTTCTGATCTCAATTTCATTTCGAGTTTAGAAAAATCGGCGATGTTTCGTCACCCTTTTCAAACCCGTCCTTAATCCTCTCCAGCTCAAATCCACTTTGCGTGCGGGGGCACGTTGGGTGCGGTCAATTCCGGGTGCGCCCATGCGAGTGGAGTGGGTGCAATGTGGGGTCAGAGGACCGAGGGTGTGCGGCTGTTTTTGGGAGCCGCTTTTTGTGTTGTGTTGAGTCTCGCCGGAGTGGTGGCAACTGAGGCGCAGGCGCAGGAGTATCAGCGTTCGGTCAAACCCTTAGTGGTTAAAAATGATCGCGGCGGGGTGGTTCGTAAGCGGGTTCTAGAGATCTCGCGACTGAGACGCTCAGGGCGTCAGGTTCGTATCACCGGCGCGGTCTGTATGTCGTCTTGCACGATGTATCTGGGGCTGCCACAAACCTGTGTCTCGCCGCGAACAACGTTCGGTTTCCACGGCCCAAGCAGTTATGGCCGCAGCCTCGACCCGGAAGAGTTTGAAAAGGCGTCGCGGATCATTTCCAGGCATTACCCACCCGCGTTGCGCCAATGGTACATGCAAACGGGGCGCTACAAGATCAGGACGTTCTATAGAATGCGCGGTGCGCAACTTATCAAACTGGGCGTTCAAGAATGCTGAAATTTCGCAGCGCGCCGGCGCTTGGTCTGCTCAACGCCAATCTGTGAACTGGTGTCGCACCGGGAAACGGATGATTGCTGATCCTCCGCGCCCGAACTCTGACTGTTTTTTCATCAAACGGATCCAAAATATGCGCAGTCTTCGCGCAGAGTAGGAAATGTCGATCAGGTTTAGGTCAGAGACTCGAGTCTCGATCAAATCCGCCTAGAGATCGGCCATGTGAAAAATGATCTTAAGATTGTTGTTGTCGAGGCTGATCGGGATCGCGCGTTGGCGATTGTCGATACGCTGAAAGACGAAGGTTGGAATTCTGTCACCGTTCTCGGGGATGCCACAGGACTGGCGCGCAAAATCGCGGCACTGGACCCCGACCTCGTTCTCATCGACCTCGCAGATCCAAGTCGTGATGCTTTGGAGCAAGTCAGTTTGGCCTCATCGGCGGATGCGCGCGCGGTCGCGATGTTCGTTGACCGATCCGACGACGAAATGACATATGCCGCGATGGCCGCCGGGTTGAGCGCCTATGTGGTGGGTGCACCTGAGCCGGAGAGGATAAAGTCCGTGCTCAAAACCGCAATCGCGCGGTTCCAAGTGACCAGTCAGATGCGCCGTGAATTGCAAGTGGCCAAGCAAGCTCTGGAGGATCGCAAAACGATTGATCGAGCAAAGGGCCTCGTCATGCGGGCCAAAGGGGTCTCGGAGGAGGAAGCTTACGGCCTGATGCGCAAGACTGCCATGTCGCAAAACCGTAAGGTGATCGACGTTGCCCAGGCCCTTTTGACGGCATCGGATTTGCTCGAATGACCCATCCCATCCTCAATTGCGGCTACGTACCTTTGGTCGACTGCGCGCCCCTGATTATCGCCAAGGAGCTTGGCTTTGCCGAGGACGAAGGGCTGAAGCTGAACCTCCTGCGCCAACCGTCTTGGAGTGCTTTGCGAGACCTCCTGGCCTTGGGACACCTGGATGCTGCCCACATGTTGTCGCCCATGCCGCTAGCCATGCGGTTGGGTCTGAGCGGCCAAACGACCGAGGTGGACGCGCCTCTCGTGCTTTCGACCAACGGGACGGTTGTTGGGGTCTCCACTGATCTTGCAGCCAAGATGCGGGCGAGTGGTTGGATACCGGACATCGGTAAGCCAAAGGCCTTCACCGATACATTGAGCAAGGCCACCGATCGGCCTTTGCGTGTTGGCGTGCCGTTCCCGTTTTCGATGCATCGACTGCTTTTTGAATATTTGGTTGCCGATCTCGACGCCGCGACGGCGCCCAGTTTCGAGATTGTTCCTACACCACCGCCTTTGATGTCGCAGGCAGTTGCGGACGGAGAGATCGACATCTTCTGCGTCGGGGAACCTTGGGGGTCGGTCGCCGTGACATCGGGTGTTGCTGAACTGATCATGCCGGGGGCTGCGATTTGGGCCAGTGCGCCGGAAAAAGTTCTGGGACTGCGGCGGGACTGGATAGAGGCGAATGATGCTCTGTGTGGTGCGCTGATCCGATCAATCTATCGCGCGGCAAAATGGCTGGGCCAGACGGAAAACGGCCCCTTGGCAAGTGAAATTCTCGCCCGCAGCGAGCATCTGGATTTATCGGATCAACTTATTGACCCCGCACTGACTGGACGGCTTGTGATGCGTAGCGGGCGCGCGCCCATGCAAATTGACGGGTTTTTGAAGTTCCACGCTGGGGCCTCGACATTCCCTTGGCGCAGTCTGGGGGCGTGGATAGGGCAGCAGATCAGTGAGCTACACGGGCTCGATCGCGAAAGAACCATGATCGAAGGCTCGAATTGCTGGCGGTCGGACCTCTACCGTCGGCATTTGGCGAGCAGTCACGTAGATATGCCCGGCGCGTCAGCGAAGATTGAGGGGGCGATGGTGCACCGCACGGCGGTGGCCTCCACCCGTGGACAGATGATTCTCGGACCCGATGCCTTTTTTGACAGCAAAACCTTCGAATTCCCTGAGCTGAATTGATCACTTTTTAGGCGTTTTCTGCATCGCAGCATTATTCTCGACATTCAGAGCACATCGCGCTTGCGCACTTTCTGCTGTGCAGCATAGGATTTAGTTAACGAAGCAAAGTTGCTTCTTTGCCGCCGCTGCTGGGGGCAAGAACAAGAGCAAAGCCGCTCATTCGTGTGTCGCACCCTCCCTCGCGTCACGAATGGGCGGCTTTTTTATTCGGAAAGGAAAAAACCGATGAAATACTTCCTCGCCGCCACGTCGGTCTGCGTCTCGCTTGTGGGATCAGCCGCTTGGGCCGAATTGCTGGACCTTGAAAAAGATGAGCTGAAATTCGGGTTCATTAAGCTGACCGATATGGCACCGCTCGCGGTGGCCTATGAGAATGGCTATTTCGAAGACGAAGGCCTGTTTGTGACGCTGGAGGCGCAAGCGAACTGGAAAGTGCTGCTGGATGGCGTGATCGACGGCCAGCTCGACGGCGCGCATATGCTGGCGGGTCAGCCGCTGGCGGCCACAATCGGATACGGGACCGAAGCGCATATCATTACGCCGTTCTCCATGGACCTCAACGGCAATGGCATCACTGTCTCCAATGAGATTTGGGAGCAGATGAAACCGCATGTGCCCCTAATGGACGACGGTCGTCCGCAACACCCGATTTCAGCCGCTTCGCTGAAGCCGGTCGTTGAAGACTACAAAGACCAAGGCATCCCGTTCAACATGGGCATGGTCTTCCCGGTTTCGACCCACAATTACGAACTGCGCTACTGGTTGGCGGCTGGCGGGCTGGAGCCCGGGTATTACTCGCCTGAGAACATCTCCGGCCAGATCGGCGCAGATGTTTTGCTCTCTGTGACCCCACCACCGCAAATGCCTGCGACGATGGAAGCCGGCACGATCTTTGGCTACTGCGTCGGTGAGCCTTGGAACCAGCAAGCGGTGTTCAAAGGCATCGGTGTTCCGGTGATCACCGACTATCAGCTCTGGAAAAACAACCCGGAGAAGGTCTTCGGCCTGTCGGCGGAATTCGCCGAAGAAAACCCCAACACGACGCTCGCCATCACCAAAGCGCTGATCCGCGCAGCGATCTGGCTGGATGAGAACGACAACGCCAACCGGCCCGAAGCGGTAGAAATCCTGTCACGCTCTGAATATGTCGGCGCTGATTACGATGTGATCGCCAACTCCATGACCGGCACCTTCGAGTTCGAGAAGGGCGACAAACGTGAAATCCCCGATTTCAACGTCTTCTTCCGCTACAACGCGACCTATCCCTTCTACTCCGACGCCATCTGGTATCTGACGCAGATGCGGCGGTGGGGCCAAATCCCCGAGGCGAAGCCCGATGAGTGGTATTTCGACGTTGCGAAGGAAGTCTACAAGCCCGCTATCTATCTGCAAGCTGCGCGGATGCTGGTCGATGAGGGCTTCGCCAATGAAGAAGATTTCCCCTGGGACAGCGATGGTTTCAAGGCCCCGACCCCTGCAGAAGATATCATCGACGGCATTGCCTATGACGGTCGCACCCCGAATGCCTATCTCGACAGCCTGCCCATCGGGTTGAAGGGTGATCAGAAAGTCATCGGAAACGAAGTGCAGGGATAGGTGCGCCGTAAAGGCACACCCTACAGGGTGCGCGGTTGTCCCGCGCACCGCAACACCCCAACGGAACATGAGGTCTGAGCAATGACTGCCATTGATCCCGAAAGTCTCGATATCGATGCCGAGAAAGAAGCCCGCAAACAACGGCTTTTCACGCGCATCAACAAAGCCGACAGCTGGTTCCAGGTTCTGGGCCTGAGCTGGCTGACTCCGGTTCTGAAAGCCGCAGCAGGCGATAATCCTAAAGCGCAGATGTCGGAGATCTGGCGTCTTTTGGGTGTGCCGCTCGTCGCGATTTTCCTTTTCCTCGGAGCTTGGGCGACGCTTGCACCGCAAGTGCAGACATCGCTTGGAGCGATCCCCGGACCGGCACAAGTTTGGGAACAGGCGCAGAACTTGCATGCTGACGCGCAGCGCGAGGCGGAGAAGGAGATTGCCTTCTACGAGCGCCAGGAAGAGCGCAACGCCAAGCTGATCGCGGAAGGCAAGGAAGATCGCGTGAAAGAGCGGGTCTATACCGGCAAGCCCACCTATTACGACCAGATCTGGACTTCGATCAAAACGGTGTTCTTTGGTTTCCTTCTGGCCTCCATCGTTGCCATCCCGCTCGGTATCGCCGCGGGTCTCAGCCCGACCGTGAACGCTGCGATCAACCCGCTCATTCAAATCTTCAAACCCGTGTCACCGCTCGCGTGGCTGCCCATCGTGACGATGGTTGTCTCCGCGACCTACGCCTCTGACGGCTGGTTCGCGAAAAGCTTCCTGAACTCGGCGATTACCGTGACGCTCTGCTCGCTATGGCCGACGCTGATCAACACCGCGTTGGGCGTGTCCTCCATAGACAAGGACCTGGTGAGCGTCTCCAAGGTTCTGAAAATGAATACCTGGACGAAGATCACGAAACTGGTTTTGCCCTCGTCTCTGCCGCTGATTTTCACCGGTTTGCGCCTGTCCCTCGGTGTGGGCTGGATGGTTCTGATCGCGGCAGAGATGCTGGCGCAGAACCCTGGTTTGGGCAAATTCGTTTGGGACGAGTTCCAGAATGGCTCCAGCCAGTCGCTCGCCAAGATCATGGTCGCGGTCTTCACGATCGGCATCATCGGCTTCCTTCTGGACCGGCTGATGTACGCGATCCAGTCCATGTTCACCTTTACGAACAATCGGTGATCCGCGATGTCAGTTCTCGAATTCAAAAACGTCTCGAAATCCTTCGGTAAAGGCACTGATGCCACGAATGTCCTGAAAGACATCTCACTGAAATTGGAGGAGGGCGAATTTCTCGTGCTCCTCGGGTTCTCCGGCACGGGCAAGACGACGCTGATCAATCTGATGGCAGGTCTGGAGCAGCCTTCGAAAGGTGAGGTCACGTTCAAAGGTGCACCGATCACGGGGCCGGGTCCTGAACGCGGTGTGATCTTTCAAAGCTACTCCCTGATGCCTTGGCTGACAGTGAACGGGAATGTTGGCCTCGCGGTCGACACGATGTTCCCCAAGATGCCGAAGGCGGAACGGACCGAGAAGGTCGCGCACTACGTGGACATGGTGGGGTTGTCCCACGCAACGATGCGGCGTCCGGCGGAATTGTCGGGCGGAATGCGTCAGCGTGTGAATGTGGCGCGTGCCTTGGCAATGGACCCCGAAGTTTTGTTGCTGGACGAGCCGTTGAGCGCTTTGGATGCGCTGACCCGGGCCAATCTCGCTGACGAGATCGAACATATCTGGGAGGCGGACAAGAAGACCTGTGTACTCATCACCAATGACGTCGATGAAGCGATCATCCTGGCCGATCGGATCATCGCGCTGAACCCTGACGGGACGCTGGGCGAAGAGTTCAAAGTCACCATCCCGCGTCCACGCGACCGGATGGACATGAACCACAATGACGAGTTCAAACGCCTGCGTGCGGATGTCACGAAATACCTGATGGATGTAGGCATCGAAGCGAAAGTGGAAGGGTCCCGGATTCTACCCGATGTGACCCCGATCCATAGTGTACCTGCTGCTGTCGCCAAGGCGCAGGAAGGCATGATCGAGAACCGCTTTCTCGATTTCTCCCAACTCGACAAGGTCTATCCGACGCCAAAAGGGCCTCTGACGGTGGTTGAGAATTTCGATCTGAAGATCAATAAAGGTGAGTTCATCTCGCTCATCGGTCACTCTGGCTGTGGCAAGTCAACCGTGCTGACGATGGCAGCTGGCTTGAACGAGATTTCTGGCGGAGCGATCAAGCTGGACGGTCGTCACGTAGAAGGCGCTGATCCCGAACGTGCCGTGGTATTCCAATCGCCGAACCTGTTCCCGTGGCTCACCGCGAAAGAGAACGTCGCGATCGGTGTGGACAAGGTCTACCCGAAAGCGTCACGGGCCGAGCGGCAGGATGTCGTTGAATACTACCTTGAGCGCGTCGGTCTGGCCGATGCGATGGATAAAGGTGCTGTTGATTTGTCCAACGGAATGAAGCAGCGCGTCGGCATCGCGCGCGCCTTTGCGCTCAGCCCGAAACTGCTCTTGCTCGATGAACCCTTCGGTATGCTCGACAGTCTCACGCGTTGGGAGTTGCAGGAAGTGTTGATGGAGGTCTGGTCGCGCACGAAAGTCACCGCAATCTGCGTCACGCATGATGTGGACGAGGCGATCCTGTTGGCCGACCGCGTGGTCATGATGACCAACGGTCCGCGCGCCACAATTGGCAAGATTGTCGATGTCGACTTGTCGCGCCCGCGTTCGCGCAAGGCGCTGCTCGAACACCCCGACTACTACAACTACCGGCAAGACGTGCTCGATTTCCTTGAGGAATATGAACACGGCAACACCTCAAAAAAAGCAGCGCCCAAGGCGGCTGCGATTGCGGCGGAGTAGGGCGATGGTGGAGAAACTCATTGTCATAGGCGCGGGTATGGCCACGGGCCGCGCGCTGGAACAGCTATTCAAGGCGGGTAGCGATTATGAGGTCACGCTGTTCAATGCGGAGCCGCGCGGGAACTACGACCGGATCATGCTCTCGCCCGTGCTAGCGGGGGACAAGACCTACGAGGAGATCGTGATCCACGATAGTGCTTGGTACGAGGAACACGGCGTGACCTGCCGGTTTGGCGAGAAGGTCGTGAGCGTCGACCGCGAGGCCAAGACCGTAACGGCTGAGAATGGCGACGTGCTGAAATATGACAAGCTGCTCCTCGGCACCGGCTCCAACCCCTTCATGATCCCGCTTCCCGGTCATGATCTGGAAGGAGTTATCACTTACCGCGACCTCGAAGACACACAACGCATGATGTCGCTTGGCGAAGGGAACAAGGTCGTCGTCATCGGTGGCGGTCTGCTGGGACTTGAGGCGGCCGCTGGCATGGCCGCGCGGGGCGTGGACGTCACGGTGGTGCATATCATGGGCCACCTGATGGAGCGTCAGTTGGACGAGGCTGCCGGATACCTTCTACGCAAGGCTTTGGTCGATAAGGGCATCACGGTGCTCTGCCAGGCGAACTCGAAGGAGATCCTTGGGCAGGACGGTCATGTGAAGGCGTTGCTGCTAGACGATGGCACGGAACTGCCTTGCGATCTGCTGGTGATGGCCGTGGGCATCCGCCCGAACGTCGCGCTTGCGCAAGAGGCGGGGCTAGCTATCGGCAAGGGCATCCATGTCGATGATCAGATGATGACCTCGGACGCGGACATCCTCGCGGTTGGTGAATGCGTCGAGCATAACGGCGCACTCTTTGGCCTCGTGGCCCCGCTTTATGATCAGGCGAAAGTCGTAGCCAAGACGCTGATGGGCGAAGAGGACACCTTCGTTCAGAAGGAACTGTCGACCAAACTGAAAGTCACAGGATGTGACCTCTTCAGCGCAGGTGATTTCGCGGATGGCGACGGGCGCGAAGATATCGTTTTCCGCGATCCGGCAAGGGGCGTCTATCGAAGGCTCGTGCTGGAAGACAACAAGGTCGTTGGCGCGGTCATGTATGGCGACACGGCCGACAGTGGCTGGTTCTTCGGCCTCATCCGCGACAAAACCGATATATCCGACATGCGCGAGACCGTGATCTTTGGACCGGCCTATCAGGGAGGTGCCCCCCTGGACCCTTTAGCAGCCGTTGCAGCCTTACCGCTTGATGCGGAGATCTGCGGCTGTAACGGCATTTGCAAAGGCGAGATCGTCGAAGCGATTGAGGCGGGCGCGGCTGATCTGGGTGCCGTTCGCGCGGTGACAAAGGCCTCTGGCTCCTGTGGGACGTGCACGGGATTGGTGGAGCAGGTTCTGGCCACCACGCTCGGCGACGCGTTCGTGCTGCCGGGCGTGGAATCAATATGCGGCTGCACTGACCTGACCCATGAGGACCTGCGCCGGATCATCAAAAGCCAGGAACTGAAATCCATGGCCGCCGTCTGGCAGGAATGCGGATGGAAAACCGTCGATGGCTGCGCCAAATGCCGCCCGGCGCTGAATTTCTACCTGCTCGCCGACTGGCCGGTAGACTATTTGGACGACCCGCAATCGCGCTTCATTAACGAACGCAAGCACGCCAATATCCAGAAAGACGGCACCTTCTCCGTAGTGCCACGCATGTGGGGCGGGATCACCAATGCTGGTGAGTTGCGCGCCATCGCTGATGCCGCCGATAAGTACAACGTGCCGACCGTGAAGGTCACGGGCGGTCAGCGGATCGATCTGTTGGGCGTGAAGTCCGAAGATCTGCCCGCGATCTGGGCCGATCTGAACAAGGCTGGCCTGGTTTCGGGCCACGCCTATGCGAAGGGTTTGCGTACGGTGAAAACCTGTGTGGGCACCGATCATTGTCGGTTCGGCACGCAGGATTCGACCGGGCTCGGCGTCAAGCTGGAGAAAGCCCTCTGGGGGTCCTGGACCCCGCATAAGGTGAAGATGGCGGTCTCGGGCTGCCCGCGAAACTGTGCCGAGGCGACCTGCAAGGATGTGGGGATCGTCTGCGTCGATAGCGGCTATCAGATTGGTGTCGGTGGTGCTGCGGGGATGGACCTCAAGGAGATCGAGCCGCTCGCCCAGGTTGCCACCGAAGAGGAGGCGCTGGAGCTGACGCTGGCTTTCGTTCAGCTCTATCGGGAGCACGCCAAATATCTCGATCGGCCTTACAAGTTCATCGCCAAGGTTGGCATGGACTGGGTGAAGGAGCGGGTGGTGGACGACCTGGCAGAACGACGCGCGCTTGTGGAGCGGTTCCGGTTGAGCCAGAGCATCTACCAGAAAGACCCCTGGGCCGAACACGCCAAGGAGAAGGCAGAGAGTTATCAGCCTGTGGCGAACCTGACGCTGGAGGCTGCGGAATGAACGCGCAAGCAACGGAATGGATCGATATCGCGAGCCTGGAAGACATCCCGGCCCGGGGCGCGCGCATGGTCAAAACCCGGGAAGGCTGTGTGGCGGTGTTCCGCACCGCGGCGGATGAGGTGTTCGCCCTCGACAATGCCTGCCCGCACAAGAAGGGGCCGCTGGCAGAGGGGATCGTGCATGGCGCTTCCGTTACCTGCCCGTTGCACAATTGGGTGATCTCCCTGGAGACAGGTGAGGTGCAAGGCCCCGATGACGGTCAGGTCGCGACCTATCCCGCGCGCGTTGAAAATGGACGCATCCTGCTCGATGCGGCATTCCTTGCGTCACGCTCGGCGGCATGAGCACCAAGACCACATGCCCCTATTGTGGTGTCGGCTGCGGGGTGCTGGCCTCCCCGGACGGCAAGATCAAAGGCGATCCCGATCACCCGGCGAATTACGGCAGGCTGTGTTCCAAGGGATCGGCGCTTGGCGAGACCATCGGCCTCGAAGGCCGACTTCTCAATCCGCAGATCGCGGGTCGTGATACCAGTTGGGATGACGCCCTCGATCTGGTCTCAACCCGGTTTTCCGAGGCGATCCGCGAACACGGGCCGGACAGCGTGGCTTTCTACGTTTCGGGACAGCTTCTGACCGAAGACTACTACGTTGCGAACAAGCTGATGAAGGGCTTCATCGGCTCGGCGAATATTGACACGAATTCAAGGCTTTGCATGGCATCCTCGGTCGCTGGGCATAAGCGCGCCTTTGGCACGGATACTGTTCCGGGCACCTATGAGGACCTCGAAGAGGCGGATCTGATTGTGCTCGTCGGGTCCAATCTCGCCTGGTGTCATCCGGTCTTGTCTCAACGTATCGCGGCGGCGAAAGAGGCCCGACCGGCGATGCGTGTGATAAACATTGACCCGCGCCGCACGGCGACGTCTCATCTGGCGGATACGCATCTGCAGATTGCCCCAGACGGCGATATCGCGCTTTTCAATGGGCTGCTTGCGTATCTTGCCGATACGGGCGCCATCGATCTGGAATATGTGGGAGCTCATGTATCCGGGTGCCGCGAGGCGATTGACGCAGCACGGGCCTCAGATGCGCTGAGCTGTGGTCTCAGCGTTGTGGAACTGCAAGCGTTCTACCGTCTCTGGGCGGGTTCCGAGAAGGTCGTCACGGTCTATTCCCAAGGCGTCAACCAGTCGATCTGTGGTACTGACAAAGTCAACGCAATTTTGAATTGCCATCTTGCCACGGGTCGTATCGGCAAACCCGGATGTGGCCCCTTCAGTGTCACCGGTCAGCCCAACGCCATGGGCGGGCGCGAGGTTGGTGGTCTGGCCAACATGCTTGCCAACCATCTCGACATTGAAAACGCTGATCATCGCGCGGTCGTTCAGGAGTTCTGGCAAAGCCCGACAATCTGCAGGAAGGCCGGTCTGAAAGCAGTCGATCTCTTCAAGGCCTGCTCTGATGGTCAGATCAAGGCCCTTTGGGTGATTTCAACAAACCCGGCGGTCAGTCTGCCGAATGCCAGCGAGGTCGCCGCGGGTATTTCAAATGTTCCATTCGTGGTTGTCTCCGACATCATGGCGGATACCGATACCGGCGCATTGGCCGACGTGCTTTTGCCCGCGACGGCATGGGGCGAAAAGGACGGCACGGTCACAAATTCAGAGCGTCGCGTGTCACGGCAACGCGCGTTTCTGACCGCGCCGGGTGCGGCCCGACCTGATTGGAAAATTATCTGCGATGCCGCAGAGCGGATGGGTTGGGGGTCGTCATTTGATTACAAGAATCCCGCTGAGATTTTTGCCGAATATGTCACTCTGTCAGCGGCCGCCGGTGAGTTTGAGCGCGATCTCGATCTGAGCGTCTTCGCGGATGTTGATTACGCGGAACTCCTGCCAACCCAATGGCCGGAAACCGGCAAACGCTTTTTTGCGGATGGCGGTTTTTTCCACCCGGACGGCAAGGCCAAGATGATCAAAGTTGCGGTACCGGCTGGGCGGGAGGCCATCGGGTATCGCCTCAATACGGGGCGTATTCGTGATCAATGGCACACTATGACGCGCACCGGAAAGTCTGCGCGTCTGTCACGCCATTTGGCTGAGCCATTTGTCGAGATACATCCCTCGGATGCGGACAGAATTGGAATCGGAACCGCGGAGCTCGTCGAACTTTCGGCAGGTGGCGAGGGCACAGTTTTTCGTTCTCTGGTCACCGAAAATGTCGCTCGCGGCAATCTCTTTGCGCCGATGCACTGGACCCGCCAACGCAGCCCCAATGCATGTGTAAATGCGAGTGTATCCTGTGGTGTTGACCCCTTCTCTGGGCAGCCGGCGCTAAAAGGCGGGCAGGTCAGTATTCGCCGTTTTGATGCGTCCTGGTTCGCGTATCTCGCGTCAGCGACGCCGATCACACCAGGGGGAGACTACTGCGCGGTCGCAAAAACGGAGACTGGATGGCAGGCGGAATTGGCTGGCGCCTCGACCGTGCCTGATTGGTCGAAACATCTCGGCACGCTTGCGGGAGAGGTGGGCGAAGATTTGATCATCCTCGACGATCACAATCGCAGCACGATCCGGATGGCATGTGTCACCGATGGTCTAGTGTCGCAGCTACTCTTTGTTGCTCCAAACCCTGTTGCTTTGTCGCGGTCCTACGCCATCGGGCAAATCGGCACGCGGGCCGTCGGGTTGTCGGCAATGGCAGGAATGCCCGGGGCCGAAGTGGCTGACCCAGGTCCAATTGTATGCGCGTGCATGTCCGTGGGTTCCAATACCTTGCGCTCTGCCATCGCAGACGGCGCGCGCGACGCGGACGCTTTGGGCGCATGCACCGGGGCAGGCACCATGTGTGGTTCCTGCAAACCGGAACTTCTGGCGATGATTGCGTCTGGTCCAGACCTGCTTGCTGCTGAGTGAAACGAGGGAGGTTTCGATGAAAACGTTCCCGATGTTTCTGAACCTCGCCGGTCGCCGCGTGGTCATTGTCGGTGGCGGCGAGCAGGCGGCGCAGAAGTGCCGATTGATGTTGAAGACCGAAGCCCGCATCGAGATACGCGCGGTCGCGCTCGAGGCGGAATTGAGGGCTTTGTTCGAGGCGGGGCGCATCGTTTGGCACCCGGATGCCCTCACCGCAAACGCGTTCAAAAATGCAGCTCTGGTCTTCATTGCTACCGGCTGCCCCGGTTTCGATGCGGCGGCGCATGGTCTTGCAAAAAGCGCCGGCGCATTGGTGAATGTCGTCGATCAGCCCGCACTCTGCGATGCGATCACGCCCTCCATCGTTGATCGCGACCCGGTTGTGGTTGCGATTGGAACTGAGGGCACGGCCCCGGTCCTTGCGCGCCAGATCAAGAGCCGGATCGAGGAAATGCTGGAGCCTCGCCTTGGCGATCTTGCAGCATTGGCCGGTCGATTGCGCAACCTTGCCGCGCTGCGACTTGGACCGCGTGACCGGCGGGATTTGTGGTGCTGGGTGTTCGATGGTCCGATCCGGCGGCAACATGCGCGCGGCGCGGAGGCCCAGGCCGCGCGGGATCTGAAGCGAGCCATCGAAACCGGTCAATGCGGCGCCGCGGTGCCGGCGCCTGTCGCGGTGGTTGGGGTCGGGCCGGGTTGCAGCGACTTGATCACGCTTCGTGGCGTCAAGCGAATGCAAGAGGCCGATATCATTTACCATGACCGTCTGGTCGATCCGCAAGTTCTCGAACTGGCGCGGCGGGACGCTGAACGTGTCGGTGTCGGGATGTCTCAAGGGTGCCAGCGCTGGCCGCAATCCAAGATCAATCAGGTTCTGATCAACGCCGCCCGGCGTGGACAGCGTGTCGTCATTCTGAAGTCTGGCAATCCCGGGGTGTTTGAGCAGGACTCCGAGGAGGTGGAGGCACTGAAGGCTGCCGGGATCGACTATGAGATCGTTCCTGGTGTCGTGGCTGCGCACGGTACCACGGCTAAGATCGGAGATGACCCGGCGAAGCGCGCATGTGATGGTAAATTGAGCCTGACCAGTGGACGGGCCGCGATCTGGAACTCGCAGGTGCGAAAACGGCGTAAGACTCCGGCGAGGCCCTAGAAACTGAGCTGAACCTTGATCGCTTGCTGCCGGTCGGAAGCGAGTTCGAACGCCGCGACAGCGTCATTCATGGCAATCGAGTGCGTCACCAGAGGTTTCACATCGAGCCGCCCGGCTTGCATCATCTCGACAGCCGTTCGGAATTCGGCGTGGAAGCGAAATGATCCTTTCAACTGGATTTCCTTCGCAGTCATCGCTTGCATGGGCAAGGTCATGTCGCCACCCAGACCGAGTTGGACGAGAGTAGCACCGGGCCGAAGTGCTGGGACAGCGCTGGCAACGGCCGCTGCGACGCCGCTGCATTCGAAATGTACGTTGAAATGACCTTTGTCGGCAGCGAAGTCGTCCAAGCGGTTCGACGCTTCCGCGACATTGATGGTGATATCAGCGCCGACCTTTTGTGCCATATCTAGCGTAAAGGCGGTGATATCCGTGGCGGCAATCTCGACGGCTCCGGCGGCGCGGGCCACAAGGACAGCAAGCAAGCCGATGGGGCCGCATCCAGTGACCAACACCCGTTTGCCCATCAGGTCGCCCGCCTGTTTCGCGGCATGAAGCACGACGGCCAGCGGCTCCGCCATTGCGGCTTCTTCGGCCGTAAGACCATCGGCAGGAACACATTGAGACGCGTCGGCGACGAGAAGTTCGCGAAACGCCCCCTGGATGTGGGGGAATGGCATGGCGGATCCATAGAACCGCATGTTCAGACAGTGGTTCTGCAGTCCCTCGGCACAGAACTTGCAGACGCCGCAGGGCCGAGACGGGGAGACGGCCACCAATTGGCCTTCTGTAAGTCCCTCCACATCCGCGCCAATAGAGACCACCCGACCGGAGACTTCATGGCCGAGGATCATCGGCTCCTTGATGCGGATCGTGCCGAACCCGCCATGGTTGTAGTAGTGCAGATCAGAGCCGCAAATCCCGCCGTTTTTCATCTTTATCAGAACCTGCCCGGGACCGGGCGTTGGATCGGGGCGGTCTTCGATGCGCAGGTCCTTGGCGGCGTGGGCGACGATGGTTTTCATGGGGGCGGTCCTTAAAGAACGGGTGTGAGCAGGGGTTGGCCGGCAAAATGCGCCGTCAGGTTATCACGCATGAGCTGGCCCATCGCTTTGCGGGTCTCGATGGTGCCGGAGGCATGGTGGGGTTGCAGCAGAACATTGTCCAGTGAAAGGAACTCAGGGTTGAGCGCCGGTTCGCCCTCAAAGACGTCGAGCGCCGCGGCGCCAAGTGCGCCGGATTTCAATGCCGCAATCAGCGCGTTCTCATCAATATTGGATGCCCGCGAGATATTGATGATCATGCCCTCGGGGCCAACGGCATTGATGATTTCCGCATTCACGATATGGCGGGTCTTAGTAGAGGCCGCCAGTGTGACGAACAGAAAATCAGCGTGCTTTGCCAGATCCAGCGGATCGGTCAGGAAGCTCCAGTCTGGGGCATAGTCCTTCGCCGCGATGTCGGAATAAGCGATATCCATGCCGAAGCCCGCCAAACGCTTTCCGACTTCAAAGCCGATGCGGCCAAGGCCGAGGATGCCGGCTTTGCGCCCGAAGACGCGGCGCGTCAGGGGGTAGAGGCCTTTGGTGCCCCATGATCCATCCCGGACCCAGGCCTCGGCGCCAATCATGCCGCGGGACTGGCAGAGCATCATGGCGACGCCAAGGTCGGCCACATCGCCGGTCAGAACATCTGGCGTGTTGGTGACGCGAACCTGGTTCTCCTTGCAGGCGTCCAGATCGACCGCATCGAAGCCAACGCCGTAGACCGAGATCAGCTCCAGATTCGGGCAGGCTTCGATGATTTCCCGTTCTGCGCCGCGCTCGCCGCGCGTGGCAATTGCCCGGATGTTGGCCCCGTGTTGCGCGAGGAAAACGTCCGTGTCTTCAGCTTCAAAATAGCGTTTCATCTCAAAGGCTTCATCGAGCGGAATCTGGTCCCACTCAGGGTAGGGTCGCAATTGCAAAACGATGGGTTTGGACACGGGCGAATCCTGTCTTGACAAACTTTGGTATCGGTAACATGTTATCGGTAACAATTATCAGACGTCAATGGGCGGGAGCGCATCTTCATGCAAAATCTGTTTTCACTTGAAGGGCGCCGGGCTTTGGTCACCGGCTCGTCGCAGGGCATCGGTTTCGCACTTGCACGGGGACTTGCAAAGGCCGGAGCGGAGGTCGTTCTGAACGGGCGCGACCCGGGCAAGCTGAACGCCGCTGCAGAAACACTGCGAGGTGAGGGCGCAACGGTCCACACGGTGCCGTTTGATGCCACGGACCACGATGGCGTACGTGCAGCAATCGATGCTTTCGAGGCCGAGACCGGCGCCATCGACATCCTTGTGAACAATGCAGGCATGCAGCACCGCACCGAGTTGGAGAACTTCCCGGCGGAGGCGTTCGAGAAGCTTCTCCAGACCAATATCGCCAGCGTCTTCCATGTGGGCCAGGCCGTTGCGCGGCACATGATCGGGCGCGGTGCGGGCAAGGTGATCAACATTGCCTCTGTGCAAACCGCGCTTGCCCGACCGGGCATCGCGCCCTACACGGCGACCAAGGGCGCGGTCGGCAATCTGACCAAAGGCATGGCGACCGATTGGGCCAAGCACGGCCTTCAATGCAACGCTATTGCACCGGGTTATTTTGACACTCCGCTGAATGCAGCGCTTGTGGCCGATCCTGAGTTTTCGGCCTGGTTAGAGAAACGCACGCCCGCGGGCCGCTGGGGAAAAGTTGAAGAGCTTGTCGGCGCGTGCGTTTTTCTAGCCTCAGACGCGTCGAGCTTCGTGAATGGCCACACGCTTTATGTCGATGGCGGCATAACAGCGTCGCTGTGAGGGGGCAGATCGGATGAGCGAGAAGATTGCCCTGATCGGTGCTGGTGCCATGGGGGGTGCCATTGGCCAACGCTTTCTGGAGACCGGAAACGGCCTGAGGGTCTTTGATCTCAACGAGGATGCGATGGCCGCTCTGGTCGAGAAGGGTGGGGTGGCGACAGGCTCCGCTGCCGAGGCTGCGACGGGTGTGGATTTTGTGATCGTCAGCCTGAATTCATCACGCATCGTGGAACTTGCGGCCTTTGGAGAAAACGGCATCTCCGCCGGAGCATCCGAGGGGACGGTGATCATCGACATGTCCTCCATCGAACCGGATGCGACGCGCAGGCTCTCGAAGATGGCGTTCGAAAGGGGGCTCGCATGGGTGGACAGCCCGCTCTCCGGCGGTGCGCCCAAGGCGCTGACTGGTGAACTGACATTGATGGCGGGCGGCGACGCGCAGGATGTCGAACGGGCGCATCGGGCGTTGCAGCATGTGGCGTCCAACTACACGCATATGGGTCCATCCGGCGCTGGCCAGACGACGAAACTGATCAATCAGGTGCTCTGTGGGCTGGGGTTTCTAGCAGTGGCAGAGGCCACACAACTGGCGCTCGATGCGGGTGTGGATGCAGAGAAAATCCCACAGGCGTTGAAAGGTGGCCGCGCCGACAGTGCGCTTCTGCAGGAGTACCTTCCGCGTTTTGCCACCAAGGATTATCGCCGCACGGGTCGGATCGATAACATGGTGAAAGACCTCAACGCGGTGAATGATCTGGCCCGCCAGACCGGCACCTCGATGCCGATGACAGCGCTTTGTGCCGAGATCCATCGGATGCTGACCGCAGCCGGTTTGGGCGGGGAAGATCAGGCCGCTGTCATGGAATTCTTCAAGGGCGCGAAAGAGGAGATTTCCGCATGATTACCCGATTTGCGCTCTTCGAAGGCATGGTGAAAGACGGAAAAACGACGGAGTTTCGAGCCGCGGTGAAAGCGCGACTGATCCCACTTTGGCGACAATTTCCGGGCAATCTCGATGTGCGCGTGATGTTCGGTGAAGACCGCGACGAGGGGGCACCGGAATTTCCTCTGATCCTGGCGATCTCCTATCCCGACACGGCGACGATGGAGGCCGCTTTGCAAGCCCCTGCGCGCGCGCAATCGCGCGACGTTACCGGTGAGATCGTTGCAGAGTTCTTCGATGGTCGCATCCATCACCACGTCACCGAATGTCATGAGTTCAAAGCGTAGGGCCAAGCGGTGAGCGCACGGGTCACCATGCGCGATGTTGCGAGGGAAGTTGGTGTCTCGCCCATGACCGTCTCGCGTGCGCTGCGGGACGACAAGACTGTCAGCGCCGGGACGCGGGCGCGCATCCAGCAGGTCGCGCGTGACATGGGCTATGTCTATGACACGACCGCGCAGGCCTTCCGCACCCAGAAAAGCGGCTTTGTGGCGGTGACGCTTCCCTCAATCAACAATGCGAATTTTGCTGAGACCTTCCGTGGTCTCACCACGGGCTTAAGCGATACAGGTCTACAGCTTCTTCTGGCCAGCACGAATTACCGGGTTGAGAATGAAGAGGATTTGGTGCGCCAACTCCTGACCCGCCAGCCTGAGGCGATGGTGTTGACCGGTGGTCATCACACGCAGGAAACGCGACAGGTCTTGAGCGGGCGCGGCTTGCCCATCGTTGAGATTTGGGATTTGCCAGCTGAGCCTCTTGGCCACGTCGTTGGCTTCTCGAACGCGCAGGCCATGGCGGAGATCGTGCGACATTTGGTGGAAACCGGTCGGCGCAGGTTGGCGTTCATTGGCGCTTCAGCCGAAGCAGATCTGCGCGGCAGCGCGCGCCGTGATGGCGTTGTTGCCGAAGCGCGGCGGCTTGGTTTGCCGGAGGTTGCTCTGATTGAAGCGGGTCCGGCGCCGGTCTCGATGCGGCACGGCGCGCGTGCCATTGCGGAGTTGCGCGACAGGCTTGCCGATTTCGATGCGCTTGTCTGTGTCTCTGACCCGGTGGCGTTCGGGGCTCTTAGCGAATGCCGTCGTCTGGGCATGGATGTCCCGGGCGACATCGCCATCGCCGGGTTCGGGCATTTTGAGGTTGCTGCGATATCTGAACCGCGGATCACGACGGTGGCGGTACATGCCAATGAAATCGGCGTTCAGGTGGCGCGCATTCTCAAGGACGAGACCCGCCTCTATGGTCCGCCGATACGCGTGGATGTCGGCGTCGAACTTGTGCGCGGTGACACGACATGACGCGTTGGCAGAGATATTAAAAGTCCGCGGAAACTTCAGGCCAGCGGCGGTCCGAAGATTGAACCCTTGAACCGGGTTTTGGCTTCCCGCATGTTGTGACCGATAACATCAACTGCGGAGCGGCCTTGCCAGACTCACAAAAAACACCGGTGACGATGCGTGATGTCGCCCGCGCGGCGGGCGTGTCTCGCATGACAGTTTCGCGGGCATTGAAGGAAAATTCGCCCGTCTCACAGGAAACGCGCGACCGGATCCTGAAAGTCGTGCGGGAGATGAATTACGTGCCCGACCAGATGGCGGGCAGCCTGACCACCAAGCGCTCAGGCTTTGTGGCCGTGCTGGTGCCCTCGCTCAACAACCTCCATTTCGCGGAAACAGTGCAGGCCCTGACCGAAGAGCTGGAAGGGATCGGGCAGCAGATTTTGCTGGGCTACACGGATTACTCGGCGGAGCGGGAAGAGCAGTTGGTTGAAACTATGCTGCGCCGAAGGCCCGAGGCGATCGTGCTCTCGTTTGACGGCCATTCGGACCGCACGGTGCAGCTGCTGAGCGATGCGAATGTTCCGGTGATTGAGCTTTGGGAGCGGCCCGAAAACCCGATTGGGCGCACGATCGGGTTCTCCAACCGGGAGGCGGCGGCGGAGATGACGCGTGCGTTGATCGGGATGGGCTATCGCAACATCGCGTTTCTGGCTGAGGATGATGATGATTGGACGCGGGGGGCCGCGAGGCGCGCCGGGTTCATCGAAGCGATGGAGGCAGCGGGGTTGTCAGCCCGCCGGGTTCTGCGCCTCGGAAAACCGCCGCTCTCGATAGAAGATGGGGCGGCAGCTGCGCCGGTGTTGCTACGCGATTACCCCGATACGGACTGCGTTTTTTGCGTCTCGGACGCGCCGGCGTTCGGGATGTTATCGGCGCTCACCTCGATGGGAAAATCCGTGCCTGACGATATCGGCGTCGCAGGCTTTGGGAACTTTGAGGTCTCGCGGTTTTCGACACCTGCGATCACCACCGTCAAAGTCGATCCCAAACGTATCGGTCGGGCCACTGGACAGATGTTGGCGCAGCTCCTGGTCGGGGAGGGCGAAGTGATTCCCGAACATGTCGCGGTTACAGCCGAATTGAGCTTCCGCGGCAGCACAAAAGGCTGAAATTCACAAATTCAATGGCTTAGCTCGCGAGAAACCCTCTTGTGTTACCGGTCACACATGCTAATGTGACCGGTAACAATTTCGCGGCAATGGGGAGCGAGGATGCCGACGATCCATCTCGATAGTCTTGTGAAACGCTATGGCGAGGTTGAAGTCCTTCACGGGATCGATCTGGAAATGGCCGATAACGAGTTCACCGTGCTCGTCGGTCCTTCCGGCTGCGGCAAATCCACAACCCTGCGCATGGTGGCCGGTCTTGAGGATGTTTCCGACGGTGAAATTTACGTGGACGGAAACCCGGTGAGCCATCTCGAACCGAAAGAGCGCGATCTGGCGATGGTGTTCCAGGATTACGCACTCTACCCGCATATGAATGTGGCGCAGAACATCTCTTTCGCGCTGCGTTTGGCCCGGCGTCCGAAGGCCGAGATCGATGCGAAAGTGAAAGAGGTCGCCGCAATGGTCGGCCTCACCGAGTTTCTGCACCGCAAACCCGGCGCGCTCTCCGGCGGGCAACGCCAACGGGTCGCGATGGCGCGTGCGCTGGCCAAGGACAGCGGTATCTTCCTCTTCGACGAACCGCTCTCCAACCTCGACGCGAAACTGCGCGGTCAGATGCGCGCGGAACTGGCGCTGATGAGCCAGCAGGTCGAGAAGAACATGATCTACGTCACCCATGACCAGATCGAGGCGATGACGCTCGCCGATCGGATCGTGGTCATGCATGGCGGGTACATCCAGCAGCAGGGCACGCCGGAAGAGCTTTTCAAACGCCCCGCCAACAAGTTCGTTGCGGGTTTCCTCGGCATGCCGCCGATGAATTTCCTCAACGGTGAGATTGAGGATCGCGATGGCCGCATCTTCATCCTCGGCGAAGGCTTTGCCATCGAGATCGAAGGCGAAAAGGCCGAGGCCGCGCGCAAGCACAATCACAAGCTGATCACGCTCGGCATCCGGCCTTCGGACCTGCGTTTTGATCCCGAAGCTCCGGCCGACAGATCTCTCTCACTCGATGTGATGGTCTCCGAATATATCGGCGCGCAATCGGTTCTGATCTGCCAATGCGGCAGCGAGAAAGTCACTGTCGAGTTGAATTCCGAGACGCCGGTCGCGCTCGGCACGGCCCTGAAATTCGCGGTCAATCCAAACGGGGTGCACCTGTTTGACCGCAAATCCGAATCCGCACTCTGACGCGGGTCAACATAATCTGAAGGGAGGACCTTATGTTGAAATCGTTGAAATCCACTGTGACGGCCTTGTCCGCCGCGGCGCTGATGGCAGGCACAGCCTTTGCCGATGCCCATGGCGGACCCTATGCCGAATATGCGGGCACCACGCTTGTGGTGAACTTCCCCGCCCACCCGCATTACGACGCGGTGATGAGAATTCTGCCGGAATTCACCAAGGAAACCGGCATTGAGGTCGAGGTCGACCAGCTGCCCTACTTGAAGATGCGCGAGCGTCAGACATTGGAGCTTGCGCAGGACGAAGGCGAATATGATCTGATCGCCTATGTGGTGTTCTCCAAGGCCGACTACGTCTATGCCGACCAGCTGGAAAACCTGGCGAAATACGTCATGAACCCCAAGCTGTCTGACCCGGCCTATGACGCCGATGACCTGATCGATGGCTATGTCTACAACATCGGCTTTGCCGGTGGGAACAAAGGGTATCTCGAGGGCAAGACCGGCTCGCTCTTCGGTATTCCCTATGGCTCCGAGACGTCGATCCTGGGGTATCGCAAGGACATCTTTGAGAAGCACGGTCTCGAAGTGCCCAAGACCTATGACGAGATGCTTGAGATCGCCTGCAAAATCCCCGAGCTGGAACCCGGCATGGGTGGCGTCGCCTCGCGCGCCGCGTCTGGCCACCACGCCTCTCACGCGTTCCTTTTGCACCTCGCACCGCTTGGTGGACGGGTCTTTGATGACGCCTGGAACCCGATCGTCAACAACGAGGCCGGCGTGAAAGCCGCCAATGCGCTGAAGACCATCGTGGATTGCGGCCCGGAAGGCTCGAAGAACTTTGGCTTCGGCGAGGCCCTGGGTGCGTTCCTGAACGGCGACACCGCGATGTTCCTCGACACCACGGTTGTGGCGGGTCAGATCGACGATCCGAACAAGTCGCAAGTGGTCGGCAAGGTTGGCTGGGCGCTGCATCCCGAGGGTGTGCGTCGCGGTTCGCAAACCGGTGGTTTCGGCATCGGCATTCCGGCCAACGCCGAGAACAAGGAAGCCGCTTTCCTGCTGATGCAGTGGCTGACGTCGAAGAAGGGCGACAAGCTGGTCGCGCTGGCGGGTGGCAACCCGAGCCGCTTCTCGACCCACGCGGATGCGGATGTGAACGCCAAGTTCCCGCATATGGCGACCTTCGGTGAAGCGCTGAAACACGCTGACCCGGATTGGCGTCCGATCATCCCGGTCTGGGGCAAGATCAATGCTGATCTCGGCACGACGCTGTCGAAAGTGCTGACTGAGGATCTGGACATCCAGGAAGCCCTCGACGGTGTTGCCGAGCGCACCAAAGCCGTGATGGAAGAGGCCGGTTACTACACCTGGCAGTAAACCCTCCCAGGGGTCGGGGCGCGATATGTGTGCCCCGGCCCAACCCAATCCCCCACCCCTGACGGAGAGCCTGCATGTCCATCGCCCGTGCAAATCGCCTGACGCCCTACATGTTCATGGCCCCCGCCGCGATCATCACGGCAATCGCGCTGCTCTACCCGCTGGGTTACATGGTCTGGGGCAGTTTTCGCGATTGGGACCCGAGCCAGACGATTGGCGAGTCCGAGTTTGTGGGGCTGAAGAATTACATCACCCTCTGGGGGGATCCGAATTTCCGCGAAAGCCTGTCAGTCACGCTGCGTTTTGCCTTCTTTGTGGTGACGTTTGAGATGGTGATCGGTGTCGGCCTCGCACTGCTGCTCGACCGCGATATCAGGGGCATGTCGGTCCTGCGCACCATGTTCATCCTGCCGATGATGATTGCACCGGTCGTGGTCGGCCTGATGTGGCGGTACATGTATCATCCCACGGTCGGCACCTTTAACCGAACGCTCGAATGGCTCGGCCTGCCGGATGTCGATTGGCTGGGCCAACACGCGCTGATGAGTGTGATCATCGCCGACATATGGCAGTGGACGCCCTTCATCTTCATTCTTGCGCTGGCGGCGTTGCAATCCCTGCCGCGCTCCGCCCTGGAGGCCGCGCGTATTGACGGCGCCACAGCTTGGCAGCAGGTCTGGCATATCAAGCTGCCCCTCATGATGCCGGTTCTGATTGTCACCGGGCTTTTGCGTCTGATCGACGCCTTCAAAGTGCTTGAGGTGATCCTTGTGATGACCGAGGGCGGGCCGGGCCTCTCCACGGAAATCCTTGCGCTGCGCATTTCCCGCACGGCGACCGAGTTTCGCGAGTTGGGCGTCGCGGCGGCGATGTCGAACTACCTGCTGTTGCTGCTGCTGGCGCTCACGTTGGGGATGTTCGCCTTCACCCGCTGGCAAGAGGCCCGTGCCGCCAAAGTGCGCGCCGCCGCTGAGGAGGACACGTAATGGCACAGCCCAATCAAACCGCCAACTCGGCCTTCTTCGTCCTGATCGCGGTTTTGGTTTTCATGTCGGTGGGGCCGGTCCTGCTGATGTTCGTGAATTCCTTTAAGCTGGACGTGGACATTATCTCGGGCACATCTGGCCTTTTGTTCCTGCCGACGATCCAGAACTATGAAACGGCCCTGTGCGATATCCTCTGGTACGAACCGGAGCACATCGATTTCTGCTCGTTGAAATTCGGCGGTGCGTTCATCAATTCGCTGATCATCGCCCTGATCTCGACTGCGTTGACGCTCGTGATCGGCTGTATGGCGGCCTACGCGCTGGTGCGCTTTCGCTTCATGGGGCGCGACACGGTCTCCCTGACCACGCTGATGGTGCGCATGGTGCCGCCCGCTGTGCTGCTGGTGCCGGTTTTTGGCCTGTGGAACAACGAGTTCTGCCTCGATCGCGACGGTCTGATTGGCGGCGCCATCCGTGATGTCTTCGGGGGCAGGGGGGATGTCTGCTTGGCCGGAACGCATACCGGGATCATCCTGATCTATGTGGCGATGAACCTGCCCTTCGTGATCTGGATTTTGCAAAGCTTCATCGTACAGGTGCCGCCAAGCCTCGAAGAGGCTGCCCGTGTCGATGGGGCAGGGCCGTTTCAGGTGTTCTTCAAAGTGGTTCTGCCGCTGATCAAACCGGGCCTCGCAGCGGCGGCGATCTTCACCTTCCGGATTGCATGGAATGAGTATCTACTGGCCTCCGCATTGTCGGACCGGAACACCAAAACGGTGCCGATCCTGATTGTGAACAACATGTCCGAGTTCAATGTGGAGTGGGGTGTGATCATGGCGACCGGCATGCTGCTTGCCATTCCGCCGATCATCTTCACCCTGCTGGCCTCGCGCCAGATCATCACCGGCATGACCGCGGGCGCGGTGAAAGGGTGAGCCATGTGGGAGTGGCTTCTCTCTCCCATAGACGCAAGCCGTGCGCATGAGGTTGAAGTGGCCATTTCCTGGCATGCCCGTTTGATGGTGCTGGGCTGGGGCGTGATCGCTCCGGTTGCGGTGATCATCGCGCGGTTCTTCAAAGTGCTTCCCGGGCAGAACTGGCCGCAGGAACTGGATAGCCAGGTCTGGTGGCGCACCCATTGGATCGGTCAGACGATTGTGCTGCTGCTCTCGGTCATCGGGTTCGCACTCGTCTTACCGGGCGATCTCTCTAAAATGAGCCTCCACAACTGGCTCGGCTACGCGGTGCTCGCGGCGCTGATCCTGCAAGTGCTTCTGGGCATTTTTCGCGGCTCCAAAGGTGGACCGTCATCCCTTGCCGCCGATGGCAGTCCCCGGGGGCACCACTACGACATGACCCCTTGGCGTCATATGTTCGAAACCCTGCACAAATCCATCGGTTATGGCGTTCTGGTTTTGGCGATTGCCACCATCCTCAGTGGTCTGTGGAAAGCAAACGGGCCTATCTGGATGTGGCTTTCGCTCATGATTTGGTGGGCGGCGCTGGCGGTCATTTTTATCCGCTTGCAAAAGCGCGGCATGGCGGTCGATACCTATCAGGCGATCTGGGGCGATGACCCGGAACATCCGGGCAATCGTTTGCCACATCCCGGTTGGGGCGTTCGGCGCCTGAGCGATACAGAGCAAGGAGAGGACGATGTTCGGTATGATCGAGGGGACCGGCTTCGAGGTCATTGACCCGAGCTTCAACGAGTGCCTGATCGGCCATGCGCGGGTCGAACGTCTCTGGACGGGTGCGCGCTGGTCCGAAGGGCCGGTCTGGTTCGCCGCCGGGCGCTATCTTCTTTGGTCTGATATTCCCAACAACCGGATGCTCAGGTTCGATGAAACGGACGGGTCGGTCTCCAGATTCCGCCAGCCGTCCAACAACTCCAATGGGAACACGGTTGATCGTGAGAGCCGTTTGGTCACTTGCGAACACCTGACCCGCCGGGTCACCCGCACCGAGCATGACGGGTCCATCACCGTCATCGCAGACAGCTTCGACGGCAAGCGGCTCAACTCGCCGAATGACGTGGTGGTGAAATCCGATGGCTCAATCTGGTTCACTGATCCCAGTTACGGCATCCTGATGGATTACGAAGGCGACCGCGCCGAGAGCGAGATCGGTGCCTGCCACGTCTATCGCGTCGATCCCACAGGTGAGATCAGCATTGTCGCCGATGATTACGTGAAGCCCAACGGGCTTGCCTTCTCACCGGATGAATCCGAGCTCTACATCGCCGATACCGGCGCCACGCATACGTCCGGCGGTCCTGCCCATATCCGCAAACATAAAGTCGCTGATGACAACAGTTTGAGCGGCGGAGATGTCTTTGCCGATTGTACCGCTGGCCTCTTCGATGGCTTCCGGTGTGACACGGGCGGCCGCATTTGGACTTCCGCCGCCGATGGTGTGCATTGCCTTGCGCCCGATGGCATGCTGATCGGAAAGGTCCTGATCCCGGAACTTGTCGGCAATGTCTGCTTCGGCGGGCCGAAACTCAATCGGTTGTTCATCTGCGGGACGACATCGCTTTATTCCGTGTTTCTCAACGTGAACGGCGTGTCCCCGGTCGGAGGCGTATGAAATGTTTGTCGAACAGAGCCTGAAACTGACCCATCGCGCCGCCCTCGCCATGCTGGACGCCGCGGCGACACGTGCGGAGGAAATCGGGCAGCCGCAATGTATCGTCATCGTCGATGCCAGCGGCGAGACCTTGGCTCAACTTAGGATGACCGGCGCGAAATATCTCAGTCTGAAAAGTGCGCGGACGAAGGCCCGCACGGCGGCGAGCATCGGCGCGCCATCTGATGCCATCCCCGAAGCGTTCGGGCCGCCCATTGCAGCCGCCACCGGTGGCGACGTCACCCGGCTCGGCGGCGGACTTCCCATTCTGGTCGATGGGCATCTGGTCGGCGGCATTGGGATTGGGTCCGGCTCAGCAGAGCAGGATATTGACGTTGCGAGCGCGGCCTTGGCGGTTCTGGCCACGGAATAGAGCCACGATTGCTCATTCGGTATTTGCTTAACTGAGAAAGAACTTGGAGTGGATCGGAAGCAATGCTGCCCCAACAGAGCGCGCCGTTGCTCCGACGTGGCCCTCTGTGATGACTGGCCGGGTGATCCCGGTCAGGTCAATTCCCTGTAGGCCTTCCTGAGTGCATTCCGAAATCCGTGAGCGAATGTCGGTGGGCATGGCCCCGTCAATCAACACGGCTTCGACTTCAACGACCGATGCGATCGCCGCCGCAGCGATGGAGAGGTAGTGGCTGGTTTGGTCGATCCAGGGCGCCACCCATTGCTCCATTTCAGACCAGTCTTCGAGTGATTGTCGCAATCTCGTGGGGTCGACCCCGTCTTGGCCAAGTTCGCTTTCCAGAACATGGAGAGATGCCACATTGAGAAGTTGTGTCACCCCGCCCTGGCCATCCGGCACGGGCAGTGGCCCAATCGCCGCAGCATTCCCGGTTCGACCCCAGCAGACCTTGCCGTTCAGCACCAGTCCGGCGCCGACAAAAGACCCAACAAAAATGTAAGCAAAATCTGAGAACTCGTCGCCGCGGCCAAGCAAATGCTCCGCAACGCAAGCCGAGGTCGCATCGTTTTCGATGACGACTTCCAAGCCAGTCGCCTCTTTCACGGCATCGGCGATATCCAGGCCTTGCCATTGCCGCATGGCTTCTTCGGGGGCCTCGACGATTTCAAGCCAGTTCCAAATCTCATTGGGTCGCGAAATGCCGATGCCTGCGATGCGATCCCTGACACGCGGATGAGTTGTCTCGATTTGGGCCAACCCATCCTCAAGAAACTGGAAGACCTCGTCGATCTCCGGGAAGGGATATGTCGTCGTGATTGCCTCCAGCACTTTCCCGTGGAAGTTGACCAAGACCAATTCCGCCGAACGGCGCCCGATATTCAAGCCGAGCGACCGAACGCCTTCCGAATTCAATTGCATGGGCACGGAGGGCTTGCCCACCTTGCCCTTGATTGCAGCCCCTCGCGCAATCAATCCTTCCGCTTCGAGGGAGCGAATGATGTTTGATACAGTTTGTGCCGAGAGGCCGGTCTCACGGGCGATCGCGGCGCTGGGCATCGCGCCCTGCCGACGGATCAGGGACAATACCACGCGCACATTCCGGTCGCGTAGGCCAGACTGGTTGCCCTCGTTGTCAGAGCGGCGCGCGATGGTTTCATAGGATGGCAATGCCAGTTCCTCCCCGATATCGCCAATTTTGACGCGCGAAAAGAACACTGTCAATTTATAAATCAATTTTATTTATTTATTGACGACGCACCAGAATCGCTATTTATTTGGGCAATCTCGGCGACAAGCCGTGACGAAATCCTTGGGAGGAAACACTATGAAAAAACTGCTTCTCGGAGCCGCATTCGGCAGCTTTGCATTTGCTGGTGCGGCGATGGCCGACGGTCACGCAACAACCGTTTGCCTGATCACCAAAACCGACACCAACCCGTTTTTTGTGAAGATGAAGGAAGGTGCGACGGCTAAGGCGGAAGAGCTTGGAATGACCCTCAAAGCCTTCGCAGGTAAAGTTGATGGTGACCACGAAACGCAAGTGCAGGCGATTGAGACATGCATTGCGGATGGAGCGAAGGGTATCCTTCTGACCGCCTCCGACACGTCGTCCATCGTTCCGGCGGTTCAACAGGCG
Source organism: Paracoccaceae bacterium (assembly GCA_028284705.1). Lineage (GTDB taxonomy): Bacteria > Pseudomonadota > Alphaproteobacteria > Rhodobacterales > Rhodobacteraceae > Litoreibacter. The sequence continues at coordinate 80,277 of JANQRE010000007.1, forward strand.
CGGGATGCCGGGCTCGTCGTGATTGCACTCGACACCCCGCTCAACCCCATTGATGCGGCCGATGCGACCTTCGCCACAGACAACTTCCTGGCTGGGGAACTGATCGGCAAATGGGCCGCGGGCAAGCTTGGCGATGACGCAGCAAACGCCAAAATCGGCATGCTGGACCTCGCAATCAGCCAGCCGACAGTTGGCGTTTTGCGCGACCAGGGCTTCTTGCAAGGCTTCGGCATCGATCTGGGAGACCCAACGAAATGGGGCGATGAGACCGATCCGCGGATCATCGGCAACGATGTGACGGCTGGCAATGAAGAGGGTGGTCGCAAGGCCATGGAGAATCTCCTCGCCCAAGACCCGGAGATCAACGTGGTCTACACCATCAACGAACCAGCCGCAGCCGGTGCCTATGAGGCGCTGAAGTCGATTGGTCGTGAAAACGACGTTCTTATCGTCTCCGTCGATGGCGGCTGCCCCGGTGTGCAGAACGTGGCTGACGGTGTGATCGGGGCGACCTCCCAACAATACCCGTTGTTGATGGCGTCGCTTGGCGTCGAAGCGGTCAAGAAGTGGGCTGACACCGGCGAGAAGCCTGCACCAACGCCCGGCAAGGACTTTTTCGACACCGGTGTATCGCTCGTAACTGATCAACCTGTCGATGGCGTCGAGTCGATTTCGGTCGCCGAGGGCAAGGACCTCTGCTGGGGTTAAGTCCAAAGCAAACGTGAGGGGCGCGAGGCGTGCCTCTCACACTCAACAAAACCCAATTGTCGAGATCATTAGGTCTTGGAACGCTACTGGATTATAATCCAACCGCGGGAGGGGAACAGCCATGTCTGATACCAGCCGGAAAGATGCCAACTATGAAGCTGCCGCCAGCCGAAACGAAGAGGTTGCGGAGTTCGAGGACACGCACAAGGGCCTGATCGGTCGCATCCAGCACACGCTCCACGTCAATCCGTCCTTGGTGCCGCTCATTGTGCTCCTCGCTTCGATTTTGATCTTCGGGATTTTGCTGGGATCGAGATTCTTCTCTCCCTTCGCGCTTACACTGATTCTGCAACAGGTTGCGATTGTCGGGATCGTCGCCTCTGCCCAGTCACTCGTCATCTTGACGGCAGGCATTGACCTGAGTGTCGGAGCAATCGCTGTGGTTTCTTCCGTGATCATGGGTCAGTTCACATTCCGCTACGGGCTGCCGGTGGAATTGTCGGTGCTTTGTGGTCTCGCGGTCGGAACGGCCATCGGCTATGCCAACGGCTGGCTCGTCGCCGTGATGAAACTCCCGCCCTTTATCGTCACGCTCGGCATGTGGCAGATCGTGCTGGCGGGCAATTTCCTCTATTCGGCAAATGAGACCATTCGTAGTCAGGAGATCGAGGCGAACGCGCCGCTCCTGCAATTCCTCGGCACCACTTTCAAGATCGGCGCGGATGCGGATGGTCGCGGCGGCGCGACATTCACCTACGGAGTCATTTTCATGGTGCTGCTGGTGCTGCTGCTGGCTTATGTGCTGCGCCACACCGCTTGGGGCCGACATGTCTATGCAGTCGGTGATGATCCGGATGCAGCTGAGCTTTCCGGCGTCAATGTCAAACGCACATTGATCTCGGTCTACGCGCTCGCCGGTCTGATCTGCGCCTTCGCAGGCTGGGCCTTGATCGGACGGATCGGATCGGTCTCGCCAACCAGCGGTCAGTTGCTCAATATCGAAAGCATCACCGCTGTTGTGATTGGCGGCATTTCTCTGTTCGGAGGCAGAGGCTCGATCCTTGGGACCTTCTTTGGCGCATTGATTGTGGGTGTCTTCACGCTGGGCCTGAGATTGGCCGGCGCAGATGCGCAATGGACCTTCCTCTTGATCGGTGTGCTCATCATTGCGGCTGTCGCGGTCGACCAGTGGATCAGAAAGGTATCAGCCTGATGGAACCTATTCTCAAAGGAAAGAACCTCGTCAAACGCTACGGCAAAGTCACCGCTCTGGACCATTGCGATTTCGAGCTCATGCCGGGCGAAATCCTCGCTGTGATCGGCGATAACGGGGCCGGGAAGTCGACGCTGATCAAGGCCGTGTCCGGCGCCGTGATCCCGGATGAAGGGGAGGTCTGGCTGGAGGGGCAGAAGGTCCATTTCTCCTCACCGATTGAGGCGCGGGAGCATGGCATCGAGACGGTCTATCAGACCCTCGCGATGTCACCGGCTTTGTCGATTGCCGACAACATGTTCATGGGCCGCGAGCTGCGCAAACCGGGTTTCATGGGCAAATGGATGCGTCAGCTTGATCGACCAGCGATGGAGAAATTCGCCCGCGACAAGCTCAGCGAACTGGGCCTTATGACGATCCAGAACATCAATCAGGCGGTGGAGACGCTGTCAGGCGGCCAACGGCAAGGCGTCGCGGTGGCCCGGGCTGCGGCGTTCGGGTCGAAAGTGATTATTCTGGACGAGCCAACCGCGGCATTGGGTGTCAAGGAAAGCCGCCGCGTGCTGGAACTGATCCAAGACGTGAAATCACGTGGCATTCCCATCATCCTGATCAGCCATAACATGCCGCATGTGTTTGAGGTGGCGGATCGCATTCATGTTCACAGGCTCGGCAAACGGCTCTGCGTCATCAATCCCAAAGAGCATTCGATGTCGGATGCGGTTGCTTACATGACCGGCGCAAAGCTGCCTGAAGAGCCCGCTGCTGCGTGAACATACCTTGCGGGGTATCGCAGTGATGCCCGCAAATTTGAGCTCATGTGGCGGCTGCGGTTCTTTTTTGCCGCCGGGCTTATTCCTTAACAACGGCAGCCTTCCGTAACGAAGAACGGTATTTGGCTACGACCTGTGGAGTGCCGAGGTGGCGAGTATTTCTTCATTCCGTCCATGACGGCGTTGCGCATGATTGCGATGGGGATTGTCGATCCGACCTGATCAATGACCGTGGGCTAGCCCGGGTGGTCGGGCTCAGGGCGCGCGTTTGCCCTGTTCAGCGCCACGCTCTGACAGGGTCAGGTGAACGCTGACAATCTCAAACGGCTTTAGATCCACTGATATCTCTCGACCGCGCACCTCCAGATCCGAAATCCTGGTCTCAAAAAAGTCGACCAAAGACGCGCTTTCCACGTCTTTCGCAAGCTCGATGGTTGAGGAGGTCGCCTGTCCCAAACACTCAAAAAGGCGAAGAACGATGCCGGGCCCACTATCGGCGGGCTTCAGTGTCTCGACGATGATGTTGGGGGCGCCGGACCTCACAAATGGACCGGCTTCAGCAGGTCCATCAGGCTTGGCTTCAAGATATCTCACCGACCTGTTCAGCGCATAAGCTTCGTGGTTCAAACGCACGCGGTTCTCATCCACGCCAGCTAGGAGAGAGTAGGTGAAGTCATGCCGCCCCTGATCTGCGTTCGGGTCAGGCGAGGTGGCCGATTTGATGAGCGTCAGACGGATCGTGTCCTCCCGAACGTCGTACCCGTATTTGCAATCGTTCAGCACGGCGACGGAATAATCGGCGTCGCTTAGCTGTGCCCATTTCTGTGCAGGCACTTCAAAACGTGCCGCATCAAAGGATGTATCGCGGGAGGTGGAACGCTCGACGACGCCCCATTGCACATCAAACTGCGCAACAGGGGCGGAGACGGATGTCGGAAAAGCCGCTTTCAGTAGCGTATGACGCTCGTGCCAGTCGATCTCACAGACGAAATCGATGCGATTGGAATGCGCTGTGAGTTGCACCGTCTGCGTGATTGTGCTGGAGCGCCACTGCGTCGTGATCCGGACGCTCGCAAGCAGCGGCCCGCGTTCAATGATCTCGAACTCGGTTGGACCGGAAACAACCTCCATTCGATCTTCGAAGAAGGGATCAATGTCCCATGCGTCCCAGCAGTTTGGTCGGTCCTCAAACGCCTGTAGTATATTCCCCGTGCATCGCTCTTTGAGAACGTCGCGCCTGGTGGATTTGTCGAAAACGCGACTGAGTTGTCCGTTTTGCGCAATTTCTACCCGCAAATCCCCGTTTTCCAGAATCGCACCGTCCTCCGAGGCCTGACAGGTCACAGGAGCGGATGGCATGACTGCGTCTGACAAGGGCGTGACGGAATAGGCAGGGAGTGGATCGAACAACGCGAGCGTTCCGTTTTCGACCTGTTGCCCGGTATCCAATGACTGGTCTTCCAGCAGGACAACCCTCGGTCCCGCGATTGGCGACGTATTGGCGATGCAGGGTGTATTCCCGCCGAGGTGTTGCGCAGCTTCCCGAGCTGCAGTCTGCACGATACCTGCAATTCGTTTGAAGTCTCGCCGCGCGTCTTCGAAAACCGCTGGAACGGACGTGCCGGTGACGATGTCGTGGAACTGGTTGAGGCAGAGCAGCTTCCACGCTTCCGTCAAATCCGGCGTCAATCCTGCCATGGCGGATAAAGCTTCCGCCTCATGCAACGCGCGTTCTGCGAAGCGATTTGCGCGCTTGATCCAGCCTTGGGAGGTGAGAACGCCACGATGGCCTTCCATGTAATGCTCGCCATTCCAAACGGGCAGGTCTTCAGCTCTCTGCACAAGTTCTTCGAAGGTTTCACGAACGGTGCTCATCTTGAACTGCGGCATTCCAGGCATGTTCTTGAATGCGCGCGCCTTCGCCAAGAGCTCCTCTGTCGGGCCACCGCCGCCGTCACCATATCCAAAACAAATTGGCAGCGTTTTCAGGCCGTTGGGGATTGATGGATCAGTCACGGTCCCCAGAACCTCTGCTCCACTGAGATCACTTTTGTAGTTTGTCGGAAAAGGCAGATATTGCACGTCACGCGGTGTGGTCAGGATATGGGCCAGCACGCGGCTGCCATCCAACCCTTCCCACTGATGCGTCGACCAGGGGACCTTATTCAACTGGTTCCAGTTGAGCTTGTTGGTCACGAACCATTTCAGGCCAGCATGTCGCATCAGTTGTGGGATTTGCGCGGGAAACCCGAATGTATCGGGCAGCCAGAGAACCGGCGTTTCGACCTCCCCGAAGTTTTCGCGGAAATAGCCGCGCCCGAGCGTTAATTGCCGCACCAGGGCTTCCGGCCCGGGGATGTTGAGGTCGGGTTCGACCCACATACCCCCCATCACCTCCCAACGTCCCTCCGCCACGCGGGCCTTGATCTGTTCAAACAGCGCCGGATAGTCCTTTTTCGTCATCGCATAAAGCTGGGGCTGTGAGTGTGAGAAGCGGTAGTCCGGGTCTTCCTCCATCAACCGCAGCACGTTGGAATAGGTGCGCGCATTTTTCAGGCGGATTTGGTTCACGGGCCAAAGGTAGGCGATGTCCATATGCGCATGCCCAATGCCGTGCAGCACCTTGTCGAGCGGCGCGCCAGCCGCCGCGATTCCGTCTTCCAGTATCGCCATTGCCGGACCGACGCTTTCATAAAGCGCCTCACCCATGGGATCGCGGGTGTCTAAGTGCCGAAACGCGGTATCCAGCGCCTCCAACAGGCCATGATAGGGTGCGCTATCATGATCCAAGACACTCAGCGTGTCGCGGGCGGTGCTGGCGAGATTGTAGAACTCCAAAAGCTCTGGGTCACGCTCGACCAATTCCGGCTTGCCCATAAAGAGCTTCGCCTTGCTCGTCGGATCGGGCGGCCAACCGGCGAGCCCGGTCCAACCATGGAGTGAGATGACATGAGGGTCGCCATCGGCCAGATCGGTGCTCAGCGGTATCGTATGGTGATAGCGGTCGGCGGAGGCCACGGGTAGCGTATCGATGTATACCAGGGCCTCCGGGTGGTTGAAGATATCCCCCATCACGCCAAGCGGCAGGTGCAGCGCGATCTGATCGGCCCGCCAGCCGGGGGGCACCGTGAAGGTGCTTTTCATCACGAAATTCAGGTCAGCGTGCCCCCAATAGCTCTCCGGCTGAATTTCTTCCCAATGGGTTGGATCGGCGCAGATCGGCGCATCCACCATGGCCTCCGACAGCGCGAGCATCTTAAACGGCGCCAGCGCTTCGCTTCGCCGGTGGATATAGGGCGCGATCAGCGCCAACCGCGCTGAAATCTTCTCTTCCGTGAAGGGCCAACGCCCGGCCATTTGTTGCTACACCCGTGCCAGATCGAAACCGGCGACATCGCCTCGGTACACGGCAGAGGCACGTTCGACCTGCGCCTGCAGCTTCTCGACATCGTGCTCGCCTCGCCCATCGCCCCAGGAACGCTCCAGATCGGGCCAGGGGATCGAGTCGATCAGAAGCTGCGTGTAGGGGTGCTGTGGCTGGCCGATCACTTCTTTCGGCGGCCCGGCTTCAACCACATGGCCCTTGTAGAGCACCATCACGTAATCGCTGACATGATAGGCCGTGGCGAGGTCATGGGTGATGTAGAGGATCGAGATGCCGTATTTGTCCTTCAGATCGTAGATGTTGGACAGGATCGTCGCGCGTAAGCTGGCATCGACCATAGACACCGGCTCATCGGCGATCAGAAGTTTAGGCGACAGCATCAGCGCGCGGGCGACGATCAGGCGTTGTCTCTGCCCACCGGAGAGCTGGTGTGGGTAGCGCGACAGCACCAGATCGGGGTCCAGCCCCACAGCGGCGCAGGCCTCCTCCATTGCTTGTTGGGTATGCGCCTCCGATTGCGCGAGCCCAAACTGCTTGAACGGGAATTTCAGCGCGTGATTGACACGGTAGAACGGGTTGAAGCAGGCGTAGGGGTCCTGAAACACCGCCTGCACATTCTTGCGAAACTCCAGCGATTGCGCGGCGGACATCTTCTGAACGTCCTGCCCTTCATAGAGCACACGACCCTGGCTCGGTGGATTGAACCCAAGCATGATCGACCCCATCGTTGACTTGCCCGACCCGGACTGACCGACGATGGAGATGATCTGAGGCGTGTCGCCTTGCAGCGCGAAGGACATCGGGTGCAGTGCTGTCACCGCGCCGTAGTCTTTGCGCACGTTCTCGAACCTGAGCAACGGCTCTTGGCTGTCCCGTTTTGGCGCATCGGCATTGCGATCTGGATTGAGAAAACTGTCTCCGCCAACAAGAGGGACCGAGGAAATCAGGTCCTGCGTATAGGGATGTTTCGGAGCTTCGATGATCTGCTTCACCGTGCCGTGCTCGACCAACTCACCGTCTTTCAACACGGCCAGTTCATCGACGGATTGCGCCATCAACCCCATGTCGTGACCGATCAGGATCAGACCCGATCCGATCTGTTCCTGAATGTCCTTCAGTGTCTGCATGACCTGCCGTTGGGTGACGACATCAAGGGCGGAGGTCGGCTCATCAGCAATGATCAGGTCAGGGTTCAGGATGATCCCAAGCGCGATGCAGACCCGCTGTTTCATACCGCCGGAGAGCTCATGCGGGAACAACTCGCCCGTATGCGCGGGCAGCCCGACCGACGCCAAAGCCGCGTCCGAGCGCTGCTTCAACGCGGTGCGATCCATATTGCCCTCATGGGCAATGATCGCGTCCCACATCTGGGGCTCGACCCGCATCACCGGGTTCAAAGAGTTCATCGCGCCCTGCGGGATATAGGCGATCCGGCTGAGCCGGGTCTTACGCATCTCCTCTTCGGATAGCGCCAGCACATCCATGCCCGCGAGATCGATGCTACCAGAGGCCACACGCCCCGGCTCCGCCAGCATCTGCATCACGGCCAGCGCGGTCGTGGTCTTGCCCGATCCACTTTCGCCGATGAAGCCGACCCGGCGGCCTTTCTGGATCGTCAGGTCGAGGTTCTTAACCGCTTGCACAACACCCTTGGGGGTCGGGAACTCGATGGAGATATCGCGCAGCGTGAGAACTGGTTTGTCGAGCGTTTCTTCGGTCATGGAGACCCCTCCACTTGATTTGGCAACGGGGCGCGAACGCGCATTGCCTTGCAATACGCTGCCTCGCGCTCGGCGCATTTAGGAAATGCGCCAGTCATGACAATTTCCTCAAGCGCGGGTTGGAGACCTCATCAAGCCCCAGATTGATCAGGAGAAGCCCGATGAACATTGTCGCCAGCAGCAAGGTTGGAATGCCCCACCACCACCAGAGGTTCTGGATCAGCGCGCCTGCGTTGATGGCTTCGTAGATCGTCCGGCCCAAGGTCGGAATGCGCTGCGGTCCGAGGCCCAAGACCTCCAGACCGACAGCTGTGACGATGGACGTGGTCACGTTCGCGATGAACGACCCGAAGAGGTAGGGCACGAGGTTCGGCAGCATCTCATTGAACATGATGTGGCTTGTCGAGGCGCCAGAAAGTTGGGCCATCTGCACATAGCCCGATTGCTTCATCGACAGCACCTGCGCCCGGATCAGGCGGGTTGGCGATTGCCAGACGAAGCCGGCGATCAGAAGCGCCATCAAGGTGAGCGTGACGTCTCCGAACGCCGACTGGAACACCACAAGGATCAAGAGCGGCGGAATGGTGATCATCACATCGGCCAGCACGCGGATCGTGTCATCCGTCCGGCCTCCGAGGAACCCGGCGGAGAAGCCCAGGAAAATCCCGATGGACATGCCGATGAGCGACGCCAAAAGCCCTACGAACAATGTGTTCGGTGCGCCGATGATGATCAGCGCCAGCATGTCGCGGCCACCGCCGTCGGTGCCGAGCGGATGGTCCAGAACACCGGATTGACCGCGGATGTTTTCAAACCCAATCGGCGGCAATTTCAGCGGTGCGGAGCCGGTAAAGACCAGTTCCGGGTCCCAGAGCACCCGCCCGATCAGACCAAGCGCGATGATGCCCAGAAGCAGGCCCACGCCCCAGATCAGTTTCGGGTTCATCCACGGATTGTCGAAACGCTTCAGGCGTCTGAGTTGCCGTTTTTCGGCACGGGTCATCGAGGTTTCAGCCATTACGCAGCCTCATGTCTGATGCGCGGATCAATGAACGGGTAGAGCAGATCGACGAGGAAGACCGAGAGCGCGGTCATAAGAATGATCACATAGGAGACCCCCTGGATGACCGGGAAATCCTGATTAAGGATCGCGTCGTAGAGGAGCTTGCCCATCCCGTTATAGGCAAAGATGCGCTCCACCAGCACTTGGCCTGCGATCAGCAATCCGATCTTCAGAGCGAAGGCCGTGATCTGCGGCAGGATCGCGTTGCGGATCATATAGCGGTAGAGGATGTAGCGGGGGCGTAACCCTTTGGCCTCGGCCAGTTTCACATAATCCTCGCCTTGCACGGTGATCATGAGGCCACGCATGCCTAGCGCCCAGAAACCGAAGGTCACAATGACAATGGACAGTGCTGGCAGGAAGCCGTGATAAAGCACCGAGGAGACGAAGCTCCACGTCCAGCCGGGCTCCACGAAGATCGAATAGGCACCGGTCAGGGGGAACCACTGCAGTTTGGCGGCGAAGATCCACATCAGGAGGAGACCGGAGAGGATCGGTGGAATTGATGTAAAGACCATCGCCGCCGGGATCGCCACGCGGACAAGCTTCGGCGATCGGTCCCAGACCATCAGCGCGCCTAAGAGATTGCCGATGAAAAACGTGATGATGAGGGAGAGGATCATCAGCCCCAAAGTCCATGGCAGCGCGTTGAGGATCAGGGTAGAAACGGGTGTCGGAAAGGCCGCGGTAGAGAGGCCAAAGTCAAAGACCAGTGCGCCCGTAAGATACTTGAGGTATTGAACAATCAGCGGTTGATCAATGCCCATATTGGCGCGGAGTTGCGCCAGAATTTCTTCCGAATTGGCCACGGCTCCGGCACCTGCGGCCATCCGGCCAAGGGCGATCTCGGCGGGGTCCACGGGGCTGAGACGCGGGATGATCCAGATGATCGTTGCAGCGATCAGGATCGTCAGCACCAGTGTCACAAGCCGGTTGATCAGATAGTCGCGCGGTATGCGTCCCATCACGCAGCCTCCCCAGCTTTCGTTCGGCTGATATTGTGGTTCCAGCCGCGTAGAACGAGGCGTTCGTCAGGATGGCTGTTGCCCTCTTCAATGCTATCGGTCCCGGCATATAGCTGGCACAGCACGGTCTTACGCACCGCGTCCGAGCGGTTCGGCATCGATCCATGCAGAGTAAAATAGTGGAAAAAGATCACGTCACCGGCCTCGGCCTCAACGATGGTGGCGTCTTCAATCGGGTATTGGTCCAGAACATCGTTTTGACGCCGTCCATCGGCACCCTCAATCCGGCCCAGTTTGTGAGACCCGGGATAGACGCGCAGGCAGCCCATCTCGTCGGTCGCATCGCTGACATGGATGATGCCTGCGATCATGCTGTCGTTCTCGGTCGGGAAGTAGGGCCAGTCCTGATGCATCGGGAACGGCGATCCAGCCTCGGCAGGCTTCTGGAAAAGTTTTGAGTGGTGCAGCAGGATGTCGTTACCGATGATCTCTTCAACCACATCCAGAAAGCGTTCGTTGAGAAACGCGTTCAGCCATGTGCGGGAGTATTTCTGCACGTTATGCGTATGGAAAATCTTGTCCCCGGCCTGAGCGATTTTTGCGGTTTCGCCGCCATCCCAGGTCGCATCTACCACGTCGCCGCTGGAAAGAAGCTGCGAAACGATCTGGTCGAAATCCTTGGCCAGTGCGCTCATTTCATCGGGCTGAAACAGGCCCTTGGCATGATAGAACCCGTGCTCTTCGAAAAACGTCTTGATGTCCGACATCGGGACAGTCCTTTGGGTTAGGCCTTGCGGCATTTGAGAGCGGGTGGCGCGCGACAACCGGCGCCACCCGAAGGGCAGGTCAGCCTGCCGGTTCCAGATTGTGAATGATCTGGTGCGTGTGGTTCCACCAGAAGAACGGGTGGTTGTAGTAGTTCTCAGACGTCGGCCAGCCCGTCCAATAGGTGGTGTTCATCGGCAGAAGTTTCGCCGATTGCACGAGCGGCACAAACGGAGTGCCCGCATCGAGATGCTTGTAGGCCTCCGCCACCAGACCGGGGATTTCAGGATCGCCCAGGGCACGGTTGCCAATGTCGTCGACAATCGCCGAGTAGGCTTCCGCCTCCGGGCCATCCCAGCGCGATGTGTTGTTGAAGCCCGGCGAGCGTTCGCCCACTGGAACCACGTCTTTGGCGGTATAGCGACCCATCGACGCCCAGGGTTCGTTCACCGAGCCGCAAGAGAGCCAGCTATAGGACATCTCATAGGCGCCGAACGGCAGCACTTCGCCCCAGAACACGCCATTCTCCACGGGCACGGATTTCGCATCAATCCCGGCGCGCTGCATTTGCTCGACGATCAGGTCGATGGTTTTGGTGTATTCGATGGAGGCCGAATTGACGTGAATATTCACCGACAGGGTTTCCCCGTCCTTGGTGTAATAGTCACCATCCTTCACCCAGCCTTCGCCCTCGATCAGGGCTGCAGCCGCATCGACATCGGCCTTGGCAGGCAGTTCAAAGCCTGCCTCGACCACGGCGTCGATGAACGGCGCCATCGAGCCATATTCAGCAAACATCGTGCGCGACGCGGTGGTCGCCCCTTCAAGTGCCACGTTCACAATCTGGTTGCGGTCTATGATATGGGCCACAGCCTTGCGCATATTGGCATTGTCCCAAGGCGCGACGGTGGTGTTGATTTCCAATTGCCGCGCGCAGGGGTCAGCGGCCGCATAGGGATAGTCGTCATACCAGGCGATCACATTGGGGTTCTGCGCTTTGATCGCCTCGAATGTTCCGATGGAGACGTTCTGCGAGGCGTCCAACTGGTTTGAGACCATCAGCTGCGCGCGGCTTTCCTCGCCGCCACTTTCCAGAAAGATCACGCGTTTGGGTTCGGGCAGGTCCATGAACCCGGTCTTGGCCCCCCACCAATCATCGTTGCGATCCCAGATCGCGCGGTTCGATGTAGCCGAGGTAAAGGTGTAAGGCCCGGTGCCAATAGGTGGATTGAAAGTGAAGGTCGCAGCATTCTCACCATTCCAGACATGCTCCGGCATGATCAGGAACGAGCCGAAGATCCGCACGCCGAAATTCTCCACAATGAAGCGGGGGTTCGGATTGTTGAGCGTGAACTTGACCGTCAGGTCATCCACTTTCTCAACCGAGGCCACTTGCGCCTTGATGGTGCTGGCCTCACGGCTGGAGATTTCGTCATTGGTCAGGGCGAGGTTTGTGGTGAAGAGCACGTCATCGGCGTTGAACGCCTCGCCATCGGACCATTCCACACCCTCGCGCAGCTTGACCGTCCAGACCTTGCCATCCTCCTCGGACGTCGCCTCAGTGGCCAGCCACGGATCGAGTTCGCCGGTGCCGTAGTTCAGGATGAAGAGCGGCTCCCACATGGTCTGGTGCGCGCCATGCATCCGCTTGGTGCCGGGTGTCATCCAGTTGAAGTTCTCGGGGTCCTGAATGGTGCGATCGAGGTCGAAAATGACCGTCTCTTCGCGCGATACGTCCTGCGCGAAGGCCGCACCGGACACAGCCGCAAACGCCAGAACAGACGCCGCCAGAAGTGGTTTCGAAATTCTCATATTTTTCCTCCCAATTTGGTCGGGCCTCTCCGCCCGTTTGTTCGTTATCGAACGTAGTCCATCACCAGAACGCGAGTGCGCTCCGGCAGGTTTTCACGAGCCAGTTCCGTCGTTGCGCCAAAGGCGAAATCGACATCCTCCTCCTTGAAATGGCTCAGGAAACTTTCAATCCACATGGTGTTGCGGGGCTTGTAGGTGAGCGTGCGGAAATGCATCGGGATCACTAGCTTGGGCCGTGTCCTATGCATCATCTCCATCAGGTCGGGTAATTCCAGCGTCAGATACCCGCCCGCAAGTGCGAACAGCACATCGGTGCCTTCAAAGAACGCCTGCTGCGCATCGGTCAGCGGATTGCCGACATCGCCCATATGGGCAAATTTGATGCCGTCGAGCGTGAAGCGATACATCCCGTTCTGGCCCGGCACTTCATGCTCAGGATGGTGATCCCACTCGGCTGCTTCGATGGCGGTGATCTCGACTCCGTCTGCCGTCGCGGACCCGCCGTTTTGCGCCACGGTCAACGCGTTCACAACGGTTGGATCACCTGCAATCAGATCGGCGCGGCAATGGGCGCTGTCATCGTCTGAAGAAATCAGCACCAAATCGGCTTCGTCAGTGATCGGGGCATAGCCCACGCCTTCCGGCGTATAGGGATCAGTAATCACCCGTGGCCCCTGATCGGGGTGCAGGCCGAAGGCTGCATGTCCATACCACGTGATTTTCATTCAGTTATTTCCCACAACATGAGGCGATGAGGTCTTGGTGATGTCGTTGTTCTCGGGGCGTGGGTGGGTTTTCCATGACCCCGCTTCCCCGCGGCACAAAATCGCCTCAACGCCATTGGCCCAGGCCTCGTCGGTAATCTGCACTTCTGAGGGGCAATAGCGGAGTGTGAACCCACAGCGGCGGCGATCACTCTTATTGGCGAGTGAGCCGTGAACCAGCATGTCGGCGTGCATGGAAATCTGCCCGGCTTTCAGTGTGTTGCTAAAGGGCTCGCCCAGCGCCTCGGCATTGGCAGTTTCCTTGTGGAAGACGGCCTCATCACCGGTCTGCTGGACCTTCATCGCCCCCTGATTGTGGGTGCCCGGGATGAACCGCATGGCGGAATTGGCCTCATCTGCATCGTCGATGGCGAGCCAGACGGTGACGGTGCGGGCGGGGCTGAGGGACCAGAAAGAGGCGTCCTGATGCCAGGGCACAGCCTTGGGGTCATGCGGTTTCTTCGACAGAATCGCTGTAGCCCAACACAAGATGTCTGGGCCAATCAGGTCCTCCACATGATCAAGAATACGGGCGTCGGTGGCGATATCCCAAAGCCCGGACAGGCGCGCCTGATAACAGTTGATACCGTAAGCCCCGTCCGGCCCCATGTCGTTCATGAGACCATCGATGTAGCTGCGAATTTGGTTGATTTCGGAGGTGGAGAAGATGTCGAACGGCTGAACGAAGCCCTTTTCGTTATACTGGGCAATCTGTTCCTGCGTCAGTTTCTTGGGATCAGCATTCTGCACGGGCCGAAAACCCAAATCCTGCGGCGAATCCAACATCGCGATGTCCTCCCTGGCGTTTATCCTTATCTCTGGGGTTCTCAGAGTCAGTGGCGCAAATTGACTTTATTTTGCACTATTTTGATATTTTGTGTTTCAAGGCGGATATTCCTTCGCTAATTTTGCTGCATGCGCAAAACAACCTTTTTGATCGATACCTACCTGACACCCGACGAAGCGTTTCATTTCGCCCGTAAGGGGCTTGCGCGTCGCTACCCGGATCGCGCCCATGATCACGACTATTTTGAGGTGTTTTTGATCGAGAGCGGTCGCACGGAGCATTGGATAAATGGTGAGACGCAAACCCTGGAGCCCGGCCAAATGGCGTTCATCAGACCGGATGATGTGCATGCGTTTTGTGCGGACCGAAAACTCGGCTGCCAGATCATCAATGTGATGTTTCGACGGGAGACCGCCGCGCATCTTGCAGATCGCTATGGCGATACGGTCGGCGGCCGCTTTTTTGACGCCAGAGGATCACAACCGGAGATGCATACGCTTGGGCCGGTGCGCTTTTCCCGGGCCGTTGCTGTGGCCGAGCAGTTGCAAACGTCGGATCGATCTCTTGCGCGCATCGAGGAGTTTCTTCTGTTTCTCGTTAACCGGGTGGCGCATGCGACCAGTGGTCTGAATGCCTCGACACCGCGGTGGTTTGCGGAAGCCTCCAGCGCAGCCCTGTCTCCGGAAGTCTTTCGGCAAGGTGCCTCCGGTTTCATCCGCGCAGCGGGGCGAAGTCACGAACATGTCTGCCGAACCTGCAAGGCCGTGACCGGACTGACCCCGTCCGAATATGTGAACCGCATCCGCATCGACTATGCCGCTCAACTGTTTCGCAGCACCGAAGAGTCGATTGAAGATGTTATCGAGAACTGCGGGTTCGAGAATGTCAGCTACTTCTATCGGCTTTTCCGGAACCAGATGGGAACCACCCCGCGCGCCTATCGCCAAGCCAATCAGCGAGATCCGTTTCAGCAGATCGGTCTGCCGAAGTCATAAGGTCCCCGCTGTGGGACACTGCAGATGGGTAAAAAGTCCCTATTTTCAGGCATTTCGCAAAACACTAGGTAGTCGATGGTGGCTTCCCACGCAGTCGGAACGAGCGACCGTAGGACCCAATTGTTGTGCGCTTTGGACATGTCCAACGCAACAACAGGAGTCCTTACCATGCCCCCTGAAGCCCTTTCGATACTGGCTGTTTATTATGCATGTGCCCATTTAATGAGCACATCTATTTCCCCTGCGCCCCAGGTCCAGGCCTGCAGCGCCAGCTATGAAGTCACCAAGACCCTCTTTCTGTCACGGGATGAGTTGCACGTCTTGACCTCCGCAGACGCCAAAACGCGGCGCCAGCTCAGCGAGCTTGCCTTCATGCGTTTCAAGGCTTGGGAAGCTGACAATCCCGAGACCGTCGAGCGTCTGAAAGCGTACTATCTCGGCGTCGCCGTTTGACGGACGACATCCCGACCACATGCTCCGGGTCCAGGGGCTGGGCCTCCGCTGTCGCTTGCCCGTCACCGAAGCGTCAACTGAGCGCCGCTATCTGGCCGGCCCTGACTGGGGTCAATTGAGAAGAAGTCCGGCGCGACTTGATAGACACGCCGATCAAGCTGCACTCGTGCTGGCGTCTTGCCGGAACCAAATGGCAAGTTTTCCGCGCTTCAGCTGATCCCAAAAAATGTGGCGCACCAAATCAAAGCCGCGATGCAATTCATTGCTTGACGCCAAAACCCCCATAAAATAAAGCCTGAATCCTCCGAGCGGGTATGGTGAAATGGTATCATAAGAGCCTTCCAAGCTTAAGGTGCGGGTTCGATTCCCGCTACCCGCTCCAGAAATCTCCCACCAATCTCCGGTCAGTCAACGCCAGCTATTTTGGCTCAGGATCGGGCCTGCAATTTCCTTTGGAGACGGGCCGGTACCAGGACCATCAACACCAATGCCGCGGCGCTCGTCCTGTGCATAGCGCTCAAAGAATGGGCGCAGCGCTTTGAACGGGGTTTCGGCAAGGGAAATCAGCATGCCGTTGAGGTTGTGCACGTCCTGTTCGGTTCGCGTAAGCACGTCGTCGAGCATCTCCAGACCCCGTTCATCGCCGAGCGAGACCAGATAAACCGCGTAATACCATTCGGGGTCGTCGCGCGTTGCGATGCGCGCGTCCTCGAACTGCGGGTCGAGCTGTTCGCGTCGGTCTATGCTGTAATCCATCAAAGGGTAGAAATAAACGCGCGGCACGAGATCGTCGCGGGAGATGCGATCATAAAGCTCAGCCAATTCCGCGCGGATGCTGTCTCGACTTGCGTCGTCAACCACCAGACTGGCCGACAGGATCGTTTTCACCTGCTCGGGGTCGGTGCTGGATTTTACATTGCTCATGGCGTGCCCCAGAAATCCGGCAAGACAAGCAGGATCGAGTGTCGGGTCATCGCCGGCATAGACGGCCTTTTGCTCAATGCCGCGGGCAAGCGAGAGGAATTCGGGCGCGTCGAGCGGGGTGGCCGCAATCTCGCTGGCGATCTCCATCGGGCAGGTCGCGTTGATCGTGTCCATATAGTCGGCCATTGGGTCAGCTCCTGCGTACTTTTTTCCATTGACGGTAGCGCACTTCGATCCGGTTTGCACCGCGCTGCGACACCGGGCCCTTATAGCCCATCAGGTTCCACTCATCCGCCGGGATCACATTGCTGCCACCGAGTGTGGCGCGTTGCCAGGCCGGGAACTCGTCCCCGTCAGTGTCATGCAAGGGATGGGACAGGTCCAGACAGTGCCCCAACTCATGGGCCATGGTGTTATATGCACCGTTCGTGTCGTGATCGAAGAAACTATAGCCGGACCGGCCAGTGCCGACACCACCCGGCACCCGACCCAGAACGCCGGAATGTGAACCGGAACTGACATAGAAGAGCAGCCGGTAGGGGGAGGTCATCGGTTTCTTCGCCTTGGCGGCGGCAGGCACCACAAGCGCATCCAGCGCGATATTGTTTGTTCGGGAGCTGTCATAACTCGAGGCAGGGTCTTTGACGGCGATATCGCCCTTATCCTTGAGGTTCACCGTCAGTCGGAAATCGCGATAGACATTGTTGATGTAGCTCTCCAGATCGGCCAGCACGTAGCTTGCTGATCGCGAATGCGCAGTGACGACGCTGGCCACATCGATGTCAATCGAAGCGGGGCTTGCGCACCAGACATGGATGTAACCGAGCGTGTTGCCATTGCAGAGCACCTCGATTGAGCACTCGCCCGCCGATTTCCCTTTGATCTTGAACGGAACATTCGAGCCCGACACGCTCGATGTATTCACATCTGCCACGGCTGCATTGTCGGATTTAAACGTGACATTGCCAATGCAGGCAGCGCCGGAATGGCCCGCGAATGCGATGCGCACTTCGGTCTCTTCGTTCTTTCCGACCGAAACCCAGGCGGCGCCGTCGCGCTTTTCCTTGTTGCCGGGGATCGACTTCGCCTTGGTCGGCGGGATCCAGTATTCATCTGCGCCCGCATTGGCGACCTGGTTGGTTGTGTCGTCATAGCCGAAATAGACGGTCTGGGTCGCCGGTTTCGCGAATGTACTGACCTGTGGGCAGCAGGTGGCCGCAGGGCTTGGCGGCACCGAGGGTTGCGACGGTTGGGTGGGTGGGCCGCTTGGGGCAGGGGCGGGCGAGTTCCCGCTTGGCGGTGGTGTCGGGGATTGTCCGCTTGGTGGAGGAGAGGGTTGTGTCGGCGGTGTCTGTTGCACCGATGGTGGCGGGGTGGATTGATTTGGGCTCGGTGTTGTGGACTGGTTTGGCGGTGTCGACTGATTGGGTGGTGTTGATTGGTTCGGGCTTGAGCTTGACTCCCGGGAGACAGGTTCAGGCATCGGGCGGTTGGGGGATCGGCGCATCATGGCAACATCACACTCTTTCAGCTTCAACAACATCCAGCTCGGCAATCCGAGCACAGATTAAATCATATTTCTGATCTTCATCGACTTTCGCGTGGCAAATATCCCTAAGGCGTCCGGTTTCGTCTTCGTCTTCAAACGGGAAGCCGAGAAACAGGTCCTGAATGGTCAATTCCCGCAGGATGGGTAGTGCCAGAAGACCGTAGCCTTGCAAACGCAGCAGGCTGTCGAGGATCGCCGTAAGGCTCTGTTCCTCCGCGCTGTCATCGATCAGATCAGGATGGGTTTCGGCGATCTCCTCCCTGAGTTGTCGTGCGAAGGGGCGCAGGACAGCGCGGCGCAGCGCCTGATATTCCGCCTGACTCAGGTGGCTCGTCGCCGGGTCCGCAAGAACGTCCGCAAGGAGCGCCTTATCCGGCACGACACGTGTCCAGAGATCGCCCACGCTGTCGCGGGCCAGGATCGCCTCGATCCAATCCGTGTCCGTGACGCTAAAGAACAGGCGGCACCGGTCGCTCGCATTCGAAAGAGCGGTGAAATAATCGGCGGCGATACCGGATTCCCAATAGCGCAGGAACCAGGTCTTGCCGGTCCGGTCCTTCTGCATCACGAGGCTTGCCAAATGTCCTGCCAACGTCGGGTGATCGGCGCTTGAGCGCAAGAGTATCCCGGCATCGGCGTCCCAAAGCGCCCAAGGTGTGGGCTCATCGCCGATCTTCGTGAAGAATGCGCGCAGAAGCGCTGCATCTTCCGTCAGTTCCACCAACCAGGGGCCGATCTCGGCCAACTCATCATCCTGCATGCCGCTGAGAAGGGCGGTGTGCGGCAAGCCACTTGTCGCAAGGATTTCAGGGAGTTGCGGGATTTTCGTGCCGTCCAGAACTGCCGACAAGCGGCTCTCTGCCTTTCCGATCTCCAAGGGTTCCCGCATGGCCTCAGGGAACGTCAGCACCGGATCGGCACCCAGTTGTGCGTCGAGCGGTTCAATACCTTTGAGCGTCTGGACCTGCAGCCCTGGCGCGTTTGCAGCCTCCAGCGCGGAACCAGGCAGTATCTCGGTCTTTTCCATCAATCGGCACTCGGAAACGAGGTATATTAATCCGCACGCCACTGTAGCACGGATTAACCAACACACAAATTACGGGCCTCGATTGCGTCAATGGGAAGGCTTGCGAGCGCCTTCCGCCTCGGATATGGCAAATCTTCAGGGGAGACGCGACACTTATGGCAGACCAAAACCCGGACACAGCGGAGCGCGAAAAATCAAAGCGGATCAGTGCTTTGACCGCCCTCTGGCCGTTTATGCGGCCCTATCGCGGTCTCCTTGCTCTGGCCGTGATTGCGCTCACCTTGACCGCGGCGGTATCGCTTGTCCTGCCCATGGCGGTGCGGCGGGTCGTGGATGGCTTCAACTCCGAAGAGGCGGGGCTGCTGGATCAGTATTTCGGGGCAGCGCTCGGCATCGCAGCACTCCTCGCGATCGGGACGGGTTTACGCTACTACCTTGTGACCCGGCTTGGGGAGCGCGTGGTGGCAGACATCCGCAAAGCGGTGTTTGACAAAACCATCGGTATGAGCCCGGCTTTTTTCGAAAAAATCCAGACAGGTGAGGTGCTTAGCCGGATCACAACCGACACGACCTTGATCCTGTCGGTAATCAGTTCTTCGGTCTCCATCGCGCTGCGCAACCTGCTGATCCTGATGGGTGGCATGGCGATGATGCTTTTGACCTCGCCGAAACTCACCTCTCTTGTGCTGCTGATCGTACCGGTGGTCATTGTGCCGATCATCGTGCTCGGGCGCCGGTTGCGCGTCCTGAGCCGTGAAAATCAGGACCATATCGCAGCGAGTTCCGGCAATGCCTCCGAAGCGCTTTTGTCGGTGCAAACCGTGCAGGCCTTCACCCATGAAGGTCCAAGTCGGCGTCTATTCGGTGACTTCACCGAGAAATCCTTTGATGCTGCGCGCAGACGGATCGGTACGCGGTCCGTCATGACCGTGATCGTCATTTTCTTGGTTTTCAGTGGCATTGTTGGCGTGCTCTGGGTCGGGGCGCGCGACGTGCGGGCTGACGTGATGACACCCGGCGAACTGGTGCAATTCGTAATCTACGCGATCCTTGTGGCCGGCGGTGTGGCGGCGCTTTCCGAGATTTGGGGCGAGTTGCAACGCGCGGCTGGTGCGACGGAGCGTCTTGTGGAATTGCTCACCGCCGAGGAGATGGTCACCGATCCGGCCAACCCAAGCCCGATTGGTCGGTTGAGTGGTGCGGTGTCCTTTGAGAATGTCACCTTCCATTATCCCGCAAGGCCCAGCATCGCGGCCTTGGATGGGGTCAGTTTCGACGTGAACCCCGGCGAAACGGTGGCTTTGGTTGGCCCGTCCGGCGCAGGCAAAACGACCATCATCCAACTGCTTCTGCGCTTCTATGACCCCGATGCGGGCACGATAAAAGTGGATGACACGGCTCTGACCAACCTCGCTCGCGCCGACTTCCGCAAATCCATCGCGCTTGTCCCGCAAGACCCGGTGATCTTCGCAACCTCCGCGCGTGAGAACATCCGCTTCGGTCGCCCCGAGGCCACGGATGCAGAAGTGGAAGCCGCCGCTAAGGCCGCAGCAGCCCATGATTTCCTGACCGCTCTGCCGGATGGCTATGAGAGCTATGTCGGTGAGCGTGGCATCATGCTCTCGGGCGGCCAGAAGCAACGCATCGCCATCGCACGCGCCATCCTGCGCGACGCGCCGATCCTGCTGCTCGATGAGGCCACTTCAGCGCTCGATGCCGAAAGCGAAGCCGCCGTGCAAAGCGCCGTTGAGGCGCTCAGCAAGGATCGCACGACGCTTGTCGTGGCGCATCGTCTTGCGACCGTAAAGAAAGCTGACCGGATCATCGTCTTTGAAGAAGGACGGATCGTGGCCACGGGCACCCATGACGCGCTGGTCGCGGAAGGCGGCCTCTATGAGCGCCTTGCACGGCTGCAATTCGCCACCGGGCTCGCGGCAGAGTAGGGGAACTGTCCCGCTCTTTCCCCGTTGCAATCGAGACGCGTTCCGTTCCATCCTCCGCGCAACAAAAGCAAGTCATGGGAGAGGATCATGGGACTTTGGAATTTCGTAAAATCTGCGGGTAAATCGCTGTTTGGCTCGGCTGAGGCCGCGCAACCCGACGCGGAAACGCTGCAAAAGGAAATCGCCGATCTTGGCCTTGATGCGTCGGGTCTCGATATCTCGGTTGAGGGCGACAAAGTGAAGGTCGCAGGCAGCGCGGTGTCCCAGGAGGTCAAGGAGAAGGTCATCCTTGCGGTCGGCAATGTCGAAGGCGTCGCGGCGGTGGAGGACGATGCCGGGGGTGGCGATCCGGTGTTCCACACGGTTGAGAAGGGCGACACGCTCTGGGCGATTGCTGAAGCGACCATGGGCAACGGGTCAAAATATCAGGAGATTTTCGAGGCGAACAAGCCGATGCTGACCCATCCTGACAAAATCTATCCCGGTCAGGTTCTGCGCATCCCGCAAGCCTGATTTTGGCAGAAGAAATCGGAAAGGGCGCTCGACAGGCGCCCTTTTTCATGAGTTTCGCTGCGTCAGACTTGCCAGCGCGGCGATTACTCACCATGTTTTTCGGCACGGAATAAAGGGCGAAAAGCCTTCAGGGAGGAATATCGATGAGTTTTTCGGGGCTTGCGGATCGCGACGCAATTGAGGCGGAAGCAAAATGGGAGGACCGCGATCTTCCCGGTACCATCCATTCGATGCTGGAGGATGTGAAGAACCGGTTTCCCAGTAGACCCGCTTTCTCATACCAACTGACCTCCGGGCCGAATGATGCCAAGGAGACGCTCAACTGGCAGGAGATTTACGACAGCGCCTGCCAATCGGCGAACCTCTTTCGGGACCTCGGCGTGGGCGAAAGCGATGTGGTCGCTTATGTGCTGCCGAACGCCTCTGAGACCATTCACACACTGATGGGCGGCATGATCGCGGGCATTGTGAACCCGATCAATCCGCTGCTTGAGCCGGAGCAGATCTCGGCGATCCTGCGGGAGACGAATGCGAAAGTCGTGGTGACGCTGCGCCCGTTCCCGAAAACCGATCTGGCTCAGAAAGTGGCCGAGGCGGTGAAGGATGCGCCCAACGTCACCCATATTCTTGAAGTCGACTTGCTGCGGTATCTGACGGGTCTGAAGAAGTTCATCGTCCCACTGATCCGCCCGAAGGTTGGCATCACGCACCACGCAACAGTGCTGAATTTCAACGCCGAGATGGAAAAGCGCTCGAAGACGCTGCAATTCGAGGACAGCAAAGGCGATCGCGTTGCCGCGTATTTCCACACTGGCGGAACGACCGGCATGCCGAAGGTCGCTCAGCACAAATATTCTGGTATGGTTTATAACGGCTGGCTCGGCCACAAACTGCTCTTCACCGAAGAAGATGTCATCATGTGCCCGCTGCCGCTGTTCCATGTCTTCGCCGTTCATGTGATCTGGATGGCGATGGTTCGCTCCGGTGCTCACGTGGTCTTCCCAACCCCGCAAGGCTATCGCGGCGATGGCGTGTTCGACAATTTCTGGAAGCTGATCGAACGCTACAAGGTGACCTTCATGATCACTGTACCGACCGCGATCTCCGCGCTGATGCAGCGTCCGGTTGATGCAGATATCTCGTCGCTGAAACAGGCGTTCTCTGGTTCCTCGCCGCTTCCGGTCGAGCTCTACAAACGGTTCGAGAAAGCCTGCGATGTGAACATCACCGAAGGCTACGGCCTGACCGAAGCCACCTGCCTTGTCTCGATCAACCCGCCCGATGGCGAGAAGAAGATCGGCTCTATCGGTATTCCGTTCCCCTATTGCGAGGTGACTATCCGCGCGGTTGTGGATGGGAAAGAATGTGGCACCGACGAGATTGGCGAGATTTGCGTCTCCAACCCAGGCGTATTCGCCGGTAGCACTTATACCGAAGCCGACAAAAACGCCGATCTCTACTATCCCGCCGAGGGGTCAAACGAGCCGAAATACTTGCGCACAGGCGATCTGGGGCGCCTGGATGCGGACGGTTACCTCTGGATCACCGGTCGCGCGAAAGACCTGATTATTCGCGGCGGCCACAATATCGATCCCGCGGAAATTGAAGAAGCTTTGGCCGGACACCCGGACGTGGCCTTCGCCGGCGCGATTGGCCAGCCTGACGCGCATTCGGGTGAAATCCCTTGCGTTTATGTGGAGCTTGTGGATGGTGCCACCACCACAACCGACGAGTTGATGGCCTATTGCAAAGAACACGTGCATGAACGTGCCGCACATCCGAAATATATCGAGCTGATGGATGAACTGCCCAAAACCGCGGTCGGGAAAATCTTCAAACCCGATCTGCGCAAATCGGCGATTACGCGGATTTATAATGCAGCGCTCTCTGATGCCGGGCAGGATGCGCGTGTGGTGTCGGTCGTCGAAGACAAGAAACGTGGGTTGGTGGCCCATGTGGTCCTGAACAACTCCTCGGAGGAGGATGTCGGCAAAACCCTTGGCGATTTTACCCGACCCTGGGAGCCGGTGAAACACGCCGCTTAAAGAAGGGCCCTGCGGGGCCCTTTTTCATGCGGCACCGAACGTAATCCGAACGGTTGCACCCCCGTTGTCGTTGTTTTCGATAGTGATCTTGCCATCGAACTGATCGACGATCTCTGCACAGATCGCGAGGCCGAGGCCCGTGCCCCCTTGTTCGCGTTTGGTGGTGAAGAAAGGCTTGGCGGCCTGTCTTGCGTTGGCGTCCGTCAGGCCGCTGCCATTGTCCGTCACCGAAAGAACTCGTGCGTCTGGCGCGTAATCCAGAGTGACCTCGGTCGCGTCATGCTCTTGTGCATTCTCAAAAAGGTGGCGCAGACAAATCTCCAGCGCGTCCTGGCTGATCGGAAGCGGTGTATCCTGGCCAATTGCCGTGAGCTTGAGAGCTGGAAAATCCGGCGCGAGCGCCGAGACCGCTTTGCTCAGGGTCGCTGGATTGCCATCGAACGCCACGCGCCCACGCGCCATCTCCCGCATGCGCAGCAGGAGTTGATCCATCCGCGCGGCATCGGTTTTGATTGCAGCAGCGAGCTTCTCTCGGCGCGCATCATCGACATTGTCGCCTTCCAGCAGTTCCGCAGCGCCCATGATCGAGGTCACTGGTGATTTCAGCTCATGGGTCGCGTGTTTGGTGTAGCTTTCCAAAGCTGCGGATTGCTTGCGCAGGGACGTGCCCATATCCATTATGCTCTGCCCAAGGCTCGCAATTTCCTTCACGCCGTAATTCTGTAGCTTCTCGCGCGTCGTGCCTTTCGCGATGTCCGCTGCTTGATCCGCGAGCCCGCTCAAGGGGCGGGTGAGGAACCGCCAAAGGAACAACCCGATCAGCACTGCCGAGAGGGTCACGGCGGCAAAGAGCCAGGCGAAGGTATTGCGCTGTTGGAAGAGGTATTTGTTGAGGTTCGAAGGCGTGCGCGACAGGTAAACTGCTCCGACAACCCGGTCCGACACAATGACCGGATGGGCGACGAAGACACGGAATTTCGTGTCTCGGCTGATCGAACGGATGGAGTGGTTTTGATACTCTTCGCTGCGCCAGCGCGCGGCGGAGGCGATCTCCCCAGACAAGGCGCGAGCGACCTCCTCCACATGGGACAGATTGCCGGCCTCCTTGCCTGTGCGCGCGATGATCTGGCCGGTGTGATCGAGCGCGTGGAACCCCACCAGCGTGGTCTTCTGCGCATCCTCAGCAATGCGCGCCAGCGGCCCTCGGATGGCCGCATGCGGTCCTGTGACAGGTGTTTGAGACGCAACCGGGTCCGCGCGCGGCGGCAGGATTGCGCCGCTACTGGCGACGAGGTTCGGATCAATCGGGTGAAAGTTCTTTAAGGTGCGCTCCCGGGCTGCGTCGCTGATCGGCGTGCCGATATCAGGATTGCGCTCAATCGCGGCAAAGGCGCGGGC
This sequence comes from Paracoccaceae bacterium, assembly GCA_028284705.1. GTDB lineage: Bacteria > Pseudomonadota > Alphaproteobacteria > Rhodobacterales > Rhodobacteraceae > Litoreibacter. The sequence continues at coordinate 105,080 of JANQRE010000007.1, forward strand.
ATAGATGGCGCTGTAGATCGCCGCTTGGGAATGCAAATTGGCCTCTGTCTCGCGAACGAACTGGTTGGAGGTCACCCGCGCACCCATGAGCGCCGCGATGGGCAGGAGGACCAGCACCCCGGCCACGACCGCGATCAGAAGTCCAAGGGAGGGCCGCCATTTCTTCGGGACTTTCACGAGGTGCAATCGCCAATCCTGAGACCGACCCCGTGGATCGTCCGGATCAGGTCGCTAAAGCCAAGATCCTTCGCCTTCTTGCGCAGATTGCGCACATGGCTGTCCACGGTTCGATCCGACAGAGAGGGGTTGTAACCGTAGACACCCTCGATCAGCGCATTGCGCGACAATACTCTGTCCGAGGCATCCGCAAGCAGACGCAACAAGGAGAACTCGACCGCCGTAAGTTCCAATGCCTGCCCGCCGAGGGAGGCTTCGTGGCTCAGCGGGTTCAGCACCAGCTCGCCATGCTCGACCGGTTTGCTTGCTTCGCGTCCTTGCGCCCGGGCGAGGATGGCCTTGATCCGCAGCACCAGCTCGCGCGGGCTAAAGGGCTTCGTCACATAATCATCGCCGCCGAGTTGAAACCCCAGCACCCGGTCGATCTCCTCGTCGCGCGCGGTCAGAAACAGCACCGGCACGGCACTGAATTCCCGCAAGGCCTTGCAGGTCTCGAACCCGTCGAGTTCCGGCATGCCGATATCGAGCACTGCCAGATCGGATGGTCGCCGTCTCTGCTCGGTTAACGCAGCGCGCCCGTTTGAGGCTTCGCTCACCCGCATACCTGCATCCTCCAGCGCCATGCGCAGGACAGATCGGATCGAGGCGTCGTCATCCACAACAAGGATCGAATGGGCCATTAGCTCGTCTCCCCGCATCCAGTGTTACGAATTTGGCCGCAGGGTGTCACGTGCTGCATATCGGTCCCTTCTGTCTGTCGTGCCCGAAATAGGTGCAAACTCGTGCAAAGGGTTGGGTGCATTTGTGCAGGAGTCGTGCAAATCCGCGAATTCTGCGGGTGTTTGCAGTCTGAAATGGGATAGGTGCTCGGAGAGTTCGGCGGTGGTGCTGTGAGAGAGGATTGAACTCTCGACCTCACCCTTACCAAGGGTGTGCTCTACCACTGAGCTACCACAGCATCGCCACCATCGTGCGCGGCTGGATACGATCAAATTCCCTATCTTGCAAGGGGTAACTGGACGCAAAAACGCAGGCGGGGTATGAGGGCACATGGTGGCGAAATCCTCGGGCAATGGGCGCAAGAAAGGCGGCGAAAAGCCGTCAACACGCGAAGATCGCTTGAAGGCGGCGTTGAAGGCGAATATGGGCCGCAGGAAGGCTCAGGCGCGTGCGCGAGCGGCGTCTACGAACGACAAAAACGACAACGCATAAGGCGGACAGGCATGGACAAGATTGTGGTGACGGGCAACGGCCCGCTGAACGGAGACATTCCAATAGCGGGGGCCAAGAATGCCTGCCTGACGCTGATGCCTGCGACCCTGCTCAGCGACGAACCGTTGACCCTCACCAATGCGCCGCGTCTGTCAGATATCCAGACGATGACCGCGCTTTTGAGCTCGCTTGGGGCCGAGGTCTCCAGTCTGCAGGGTGGTCAGGTTCTGGCGATGTCGAGCCATGATATCGACAACCACACCGCCGATTACGACATCGTGCGTAAAATGCGCGCCTCGATCCTGGTTCTGGGCCCGATGCTGGCCCGCGAAGGCCATGCGATCGTGTCTCTTCCAGGCGGTTGTGCAATTGGCGCGCGCCCGGTGGATTTACACCTCAAGGCTCTGGAAGCCATGGGCGCGGATTTGGATCTTAAGGACGGTTACGTGCATGCCCGAGCCAAGGGTGGTCTGAAGGGCGCGGTGGTGGAGTTTCCGTTTGTCTCTGTCGGTGCGACGGAGAATGCGCTGATGGCCGCGACGCTCGCCAAGGGCACAAGTGTTCTCAAAAACGCGGCGCGTGAGCCGGAGATCGTCGATCTCGCCGAATGCCTCATCAAGATGGGCGCTCAGATTTCCGGTCATGGCACGTCTGACATCACGGTTCAGGGCGTAGATCGGCTGCATGGCGCAACGCATCCCGTGGTCACCGACCGCATAGAACTTGGCACCTATATGCTGGCCCCGGTCATCACGGGCGGCGAGGTCGAATGCATCGGCGGGAAACGAGAGCTTGTCGGGGCCTTTTGTGACAAACTGGAAGAGGCTGGCGTTGATATCATTGAGACCAATCGCGGCCTGACGGTGAAACGTGCGAATGGTCAGGTCAATGCGGTGAATGTCACTACGGAACCCTTCCCGGGCTTTCCAACCGATCTGCAGGCGCAAATGATGGCGCTTTTATGCACGGCGGACGGCACGTCGGTGCTTGAAGAGAAGATTTTTGAGAACCGTTTCATGCACGCACCGGAACTGATCCGCATGGGGGCCGATATCGAGGTTCATGGCGGCACGGCGACCGTGAAAGGCGTGGAACGTCTCAAAGGCGCGCCTGTCATGGCGACCGACTTGCGGGCTTCGGTATCCCTGATCCTCGCCGGGTTGGCGGCAGAAGGCGATACCGTGGTCAGCCGTGTCTACCATCTCGACCGCGGTTACGAACGGGTGGAAGAAAAGCTCCGCGCTTGCGGCGCCATCATCGAGCGCGTGCCGGAATGAGCGAGGATGCCAGCTTCGCGGATGGGGCAGGGCGCCCGCTGCGGCTGGTGGCCGCCGATGCCGATGATCTGAAAATTGTCTCCTCGCTTTTGCAGGATGCTGTCTTTGCAGGCGAGGATGTGACGTGGCAAGCGTCAAAGCGCCGGTTTGCGATGCTGGTCAATCGGTTCCGCTGGGAAGACCGCGTGGCGTTGAAGAACCCAGAGCGGGTACGCAGCATGCTGGTGATCGAAGATGTCACGGGCGTGCGCAGTCAAGGCTTTGATCACAAAGCAAAAGATGTGGTTCTGTCGCTCCTCTCCGTCGATTGGAAAGCCGGTGAGGATGGCGCCGGGCAAGTGGTGCTGACGCTCGCAGGTGATGGCGGTCTGGCAATTCAGACGGAGTGCATCAATGTCGCCCTGCGTGATGTGACGCGCCCCTATGCGGCTCCTTCGGGGAAACGTCCTGAGCACCCCGAATGACCCGGGAACTGCGCTGGCTTGGGCCGGATGAACTCCGACCGTGGAGCGATCTGCGATCTGAGGCGCTGCGTCTCTATCCGTCTTCATTCCTGACCACGATTGAGGAGTTCGAAGCGCGTTCAGACGCAGAGGTGCAAGCACAACTTGCGCAAGGCAAGACGCTCGGCGGGTTTTTGGCGGGCCAACTGCAAGGTGCAGCGGCTTATCTGCGTCGCACTGGCCCAACAACCGAGCACCGTGCGGAGATCGGCGCGGTCTATGTGCGAAAGGACGCACGTCGGACCGGTCTGGCGGCAGCAATGATGGCGCAGATCGAGGCGCGCGCCAAAACGGAAGGCGTCAGCCAACTGGAGCTGAATGTCGAAACCCGCAACGCGGGCGCAATCGGATTTTACGAGAAACTCGGCTACCAACGCTTCGGTGTTTTCCCGGGTATCGTAAAAACCGAGGCTGGATTGAGCGACGACTATTTCTATGTGAAAACGCTCGAGGCTTGAGGCCTCGCCGCGCTGCGGCTATGGAAGCCGAATGGCCAGACACTTGCACATCACCGATCCGGATTTCGAAGCGAAATTCACCGATCTTCTGAACATGAAGCGCGAGGACGCGCCCGATGTCGATGCGGTCGTGGCCCAGATCATTGGGGATGTGCGCGCCCGTGGCGACGCGGCAGTAATCGAACTCACAGAGAAATTTGACCGCCTCTCGCTAACGCCCCAGAGCATGGCGTTTTCAGCTGCGGAAATTGACGCGGAAATCGCAAAAGTTCCGAGTGAGGAGCGCGCTGCGCTGGAACTCGCAGCCGACCGCATTCGCGCCTATCACGAACGCCAAAAGCCCGAAGATGAGAGCTGGACGGGCCCGCACGGGGAGATACTTGGGTGGCGCTGGACCCCCGTGGATGCGGCAGGCCTCTATGTCCCCGGCGGTTTGGCGAGCTATCCCTCCTCGGTTTTGATGAACGCGATCCCGGCAGCTGTCGCCGGCGTCTCCCGTCTCGCAATTTGCGCCCCCACGCCCGCCGGGACTTGCAACCCGCTGGTCCTGTTTGCCGCGAGACTTTCGGGCGTGGACGAGATATTCCGGATCGGCGGCGCCCAGGCGATTGCGGCGCTGGCCTATGGCACCGATACGATCCGTCCGGTCGATGTGATCACGGGCCCCGGCAATGCCTTTGTCGCGGCGGCGAAGCGGCGGGTGTTCGGCAAGGTCGGGATCGATATGATCGCGGGGCCCTCCGAGATCCTGGTGATTGCCGACAAGCACAATGACCCCGACTGGATTGCCGTTGATTTGATGAGCCAGGCGGAACACGATGCCTCTGCCCAGTCGATCCTGATCACCGATGATGCGGCGTTTGGGCAGGCCGTTAGCGATGCGGTGGATCGCCAATTGCAGAGCCTGGAGCGGCGCGAGATCGCAGGCGCAAGCTGGCGGGATTTCGGCGCGGTGATCGTGATCGACGATCTTGAACAGGCTGTTGAACTGACCGACCGGATCGCCCCGGAGCACCTCGAGATTGCAACGGCGAATGCCGAAGCTCTGGCGGATGAGATCACCCATGCCGGGGCCATCTTCATCGGCGCTTACACGCCAGAGGCCATCGGCGACTATATCGGCGGCCCGAACCATGTGTTGCCGACAGCACGCTCGGCCCGGTTCTCTTCTGGCCTGTCCGTTCTGGATTTCATGAAACGCACGACGCTCTCTCGCATGACGCCCGAGGCTTTGAAAGCCATTGGTCCCGCTGCGGAAACGCTTGCAATCTCCGAGGGGCTCGAGGCACATGGTCTGAGCGTCCGCGCCCGTCTGAACCGCCTGAATGAGTCCTGAGTAAATGTCCCGTCTTGTTGCCGTTGAAATTGATGATGCTGGTCTGCCGACGCCCACGCCCGAGATCGAGCAGGAACGCAAGGTTGCGATCTTTGATCTGTTGGAAGACAACAGTTTCTCCCTGCCGCGCGTCGAGGGGGAGGAACAGGGGCCGTTCAAGCTGAACCTCTCGATCAAAGAGCGCAGGCTGGTTTTCGACATTACCAGCGAGGCGGATGAGAAGGTCGCGGAATTCCACCTCTCGCTCGGGCCGTTCCGGCAGGTTGTGAAGGACTATTTCCAGATTTGCGAAAGCTATTTCGATGCGGTGAAGAAACTGCCGCCCAGCCAGATCGAGGCCATCGATATGGGGCGGCGCGGCATTCACAATGAAGGCGCGCGCGTGCTTCAGGAACGGCTTGAAGGCAAGGCGGAGATCGATATCGACACCTCCCGCCGTCTCTTCACCCTCATCTGCGTTTTGCATTTCGGCGGGTGAGGGCGATGCCAGCAGACCTTCCAGCGTCCGTGTTGTTCTGCTGCGATCACAACGCCGTCCGCTCGCCAATGGCCGAAGGCATGATGAAAAAGTTCTACGGCACGACGATGTATGTGCAGTCGGCGGGCGTGAAGGGGGACCTCGACATTGACGGTTTTTCCATTGCCGTCTGTGAGGAACTGGGCGTCGAGCTGAGCCGCCACCGGTCGCGATCCTTCGAGGAAATGCAGGAATGGGGGGATGATCTGTCAGGTTTCGATCTGATCGTGGCGCTGAGCCCAGCGAGCCAGCGTCAGGCTCTGGAACTGACGCGCTACTACCATCTCGATGTGGAGTATTGGCCCATCTTAGACCCTACCGGCCTCGGCGAAGGCCGCGAAGAAAAGTTGAACTCGTACCGGCAGGCGCGAGATCAGATCAAGGATCGTATCGTACAAAGGTTTGGGCCCCCGCAGGGGTGAGGAGGCCCGGACCCAGACTTATACGCGGTTGTGCATCATCAGCGTCGGCATGTTCATCGCTTCCGACAGGATCGGGCGCGAGCGCGTCACTGATTTCTTGCGTGGTTTGGTCGAGAGCGACTTGGTCATGAAGAGCTTGCCGCCGGAATAGACCGAATTGCGGCGCTTCTTCTCAGAGAGGAGCTTCATGCCGAACGCGCTTGAGAACCGCGTGCGATAGCGGCCCGAGCCCGGCACCATGTCGCTGGAGAAATAGCGCGGATGATCGGTCAGAACGGACAGGAAATACCGCTTGCTTGGTGTCTCGGTCACATAAGCATTCTCATTGGCGACGCCCGCATCGACAGGACCGGCGGCATCAGCGATTTCGATCGCTGTCTTGGCGGCCCCGATTGGATTGAACGGTGCGCGTACCACCAGCATCGAGCGTTTGGCATCGAGATGGGAGGCATAGGTCTCAGCGGCATTGCTGTCGACCCGCGCCGCGCGCATCGCGTCGGCAGCCCCGTTTCCAGCAGCAATCACATCGATATTGGCGTCCGGGAAACCCAACTCCATCAGTTGCGCCGCCACCTGGCCCGCGGTATCGGCCCCGTCATAGAGCCTTGAAACGACTGTAGTCATGTCTTCTCCTTCACATATCAGGTGCCCCGAAAGAGGCACGTGCAGAAGGCAACCGGTTCGAGTCCCGGCAAAAGTCGGTTACCGTCATTGATGAACATAGACCTCTTTGTCGTGTGATCTATGCTTTTTTCGTCTCAACAGGTGCATCGCGAAGAGTGCGGCGATGAGCAACACGATCTCCAGCGAGAAAACAGGGGTGTAAGGCGTCTCCGGGCGGAAGTGTTCCGCGCCGGGCAGGCTGACGATGATGTCGCGGATCACACCACCAAGAGCGACTGCGATCCCGGCAGCTGTGGCTTGCACCGCGCCCCACGCGCCAAGCGCCAGACCGATCTGCTCACGTGGCGCTGCGCGCATCGTGGCCGTCAGCGTTCCATGACCAAAAAGACCTGCGCCAAACCCAGCGAGAAGGGTGCCGGCAACAAATAGGGCTGGCATTTGGGTCGGAGCAGAGAGCACGATGGCGATGAAGGCGGGCACGCCAACGGCGGCCCCGAGCCAGGCCATGGTGAGCGGGTCCATGCCTGCGGAAAGCTTGCGCGAGGCATAGGCGAAGCCAACAAGGCTGCCCGCCGCCAGCACTGCCGTCAGACGCGTTGTGGTGGCCACGGACAGGGACAGGACCTGACCGCCATAGGGCTCCAGCAACACATCCGCCATGGCGAACCCGGCTGTGCCGAGGCCGATCACAACCAGAAGCAACAGGATGGTGTTGCCACGGGCGAGCTGGCCCCAAGCCTCTCGAAATTCCGGTTTAGGAGCCGCGCGACGAGCGCGTTCGCGATCCCGCGGTTCCTGTTTCCACAAGGCGGCAAGGTTCAGCGCGATTGTGACGACAGCGGCACCCTGCACGACCCGGATCAGGCGACCGGGCGTATAATTCTCCAAAAGCATGCCGAAGATGATGGCGCTCGCGATCATGCCCACAAGCATCATCACATACATAAGCCCGACGACATTGGGTTGGTCCTCCTCCTTCACCAGATCTGTGGCGAGCGCGAGACCGACGGTCTGGACCATATGAACACCGGCGCCGACCAGAAGGAAGGCGAGCGCGGCGCTCGAATAGCCGATCCAGCGCGGTGCATCGACGGCCTCTCCATAGCCAGAGAGCACCAGAAGCGCGAAGGGCATGATGGCGAAGCCACCAAACTGCAACATCGTGCCTTTCCAGATATATGGCACGCGCCGCCAGCCCAGAGCCGATCTATGGATATCAGATTTGAACCCGATCAGCGCGCGAAACGGCGCGAAGATCAGTGGTAGGGAGATCATTACAGCGACAATTGAGGCAGGTACGGACAACTCGACAATCATCACGCGGTTTAATGTGCCCACCAGCAGCACAAGGGCCATTCCGACCGTCACTTGAAACAAGGAGAGCCTCAGAAGGCGCGAAAGGGGGAGGTCATCGGTCGCCACATCGGCAAAGGGCATGTATTTCGGCCCGAGCCGTCCGATCGTCTGCAAAGCGAATTTGCGATACCCGATCATATGCGAGCGGTCTTTCCAGTCGTGAGGACTGCATCCCCTGAATTTGTATTGAGAGGTGCGCGGCTTTCGCACGCAACGCTCTCAGTTCCCGGCACCTGTGCTGATCGTTGCGACCACCACGGGCAATTTTGTCATGTTGCGCAGCCTGGCTAGACGCCGTCGTCCACAACAAGTCGGGCAGTGCGCCCGTCAGGTAGAATGACCGTCATTCCATCATGCGCGGTAGCCGAGGCGTCCAAATACATGGTGCCCCCCTCCACATCTGCACTTGCTGGAAGGATAGTCTGTTCCGTTTCCAATGCGGCGGAGCTTGAGCCAAGCTCATTGCCGGACAGGAAATCCGACACCCAGGTCGTATTGCTGAGCACGGCGACGTGCACGGCAAACGATCCAACGGCAACAGCGCTCAGAAAGATCGGAACACCGACCGTTGGTTTCACGACAAGCCAGATTTTCGAGTTGTTCATCTCTTAAATCTCCTTATCCGAGCCAAGGTGTGGAAATGGCGACGAGGATATGTGCCACGAGGGCAATCAATCCAAAGACGCGCGTGCCGTCGATGAGATAGCTATGTACCTCTTCGGCTTCACTTTGGGTCAGACCTGTCGGCCAGACCTTTTCAGGATCACCAGACATATGAGTCCCTCACCTTCGGTAGTGAACGCCACCTGCACCAAGACAAGAGTTGCCAGAGTCGCAAGGCGACGTGACACTCTCCACCGCACATGTGCGACAAAGAGTACCGACCTCAGTGTGTCACTTTTGATTTACACTATCAACTGTAAAATAAAGCGGACACACGCCTCGTCGCTCAGCGAACAAGCGCTATGCCCAAAATTGTCGCATGAGAATTGAGGCTTTGAGGTCGAATCCGATGTCAAATCTGCGTTTGACCCTCGGCTTTCGCTTGAAAACAAAGCAAAACAAGCGCATGTAAGCCGCGCTTGCAGGATCGCAAGCGAGTCAAACAGGAGAAAACATGGCCAAGGAAGAACTGCTCGAATTCCCCGGTGTCGTGAAGGAACTCCTGCCCAATGCGACGTTTCGGGTCGAGCTGGAAAACGGCCATGAGATCATCGCACACACGGCAGGCAAGATGCGCAAGAATCGCATCCGTGTCCTCGCGGGCGACAAGGTTCAGGTCGAGATGACCCCCTATGATCTGACGAAAGGTCGGATCAACTACCGCTTCAAGTGAGCAAACCCAAGTCGGACCTCAAACTGGTTTTGGGGTCCGGGTCTCCCCGACGATTGGAACTTTTGGCGCAACTTGGGCTGGTGCCATCCGACATCCGTCCTCCGGATATTGACGAGACACCTCTGAAAGGCGAGGTGCCACGTGCCTATTGCAATCGCATTACTGCGGCCAAGATCGCCGCGATCCCTGCCGGGGAGGATGAGGTCGTGCTTTGCGCTGACACGACGGTTGCGCTCGGGCGGCGCATCTTGGGCAAGCCCGCGGACGCGGGGGAGGCCGCCGAGTTTCTGATCAAACTGTCGGGTCGCCGCCATCAGGTGATCACCGCCATTGCGGTGAAGCGCGGGGATCAGGTCTGGCAGCGCGATGTGGTGACCTCGGTGAAAATGAAACGCCTGAGCGACGAGGAACTGAACGGATATCTCGCCACCGGTGACTGGCAGGGCAAGGCAGGTGCCTATGCGATCCAGGGTCCGGCGGGGGCTTTCATTCCATGGATTCAGGGCTCGTTCTCCGCTGTCATGGGCTTGCCCGTGGCGGAGACGGCGACGCTCCTGCGCGCGGCGGGATTGCCGATCGGGGAGCCATGAAGGGATATCAGATCATCCTCGACGAATGGCGTGGCCGTGAAGCTGCGGCGCTGATGCTGGATGGACAGTTGGACGATCTGCTCATCGCCCCTGATGGGGACGCCTCGCCAGCGCCGGGGGCCATCTATCGCGCGATTGCGGATCGGCCCCTGAAAGGTCAGGGCGGCATGATGATGCGTCTGCCGGACGGTGAGACGGCGCTCTTTCGCAACGCGAAGGGTCTGAAATCGGGCGAGGCGCTTTTGGTTCAGGTTGTGAGTTTCCCCGAGGAAGGCAAAGCCGCCACGGTAACCGACCGTCTGGTCTTCAAAGGCCGCATGGCAATCGTCACCCCGGGGGCCGCCGGCATCAATGTCTCTCGCTCCGTTCGGGACGAGGAGGAGCGCGTGCGCCTGCGTGCCGCGGCGCACACGGAGGCCGCCGAGGCAAGCCCGCATGGCGTGATCATCCGCTCCGAGGCCGCACATGAAGAGAGTGACGCGATAAGTCTCGAGGTCGACGATCTGATTGCACTTGCCGATCAGGTCCTGGCCGATCCCGGCACGCGGCCCGAATTGCTGCTGGATGCGCCAGGACCCCATGATCTCGCGTGGCGGGACTGGCCGAAGGCTCCGGTCGCGCAAGGATTTGAAGATCATGGCGTGCTGGATGCGCTGGAGGCCTTGTCTTCGACCGAGGTCCCTCTGTCCTCGGGGTCGATTTTCATCGAACCAACCCGTGCTCTCGTCGCCATCGACGTCAATACCGGCGGGGACTTCTCTCCTGCCGCCGGGCTCAAGGCCAATATCGACGCCGCCCGCGCCCTGCCACGCCAGTTGCGGTTGCGCGGGTTGGGTGGGCAGATCGTTATGGACCTCGCCCCGATGCCCAAAAAAGATCGCAAGCAGTTCGAACAGGTCTTGCGCGCCGCATTTCGAAAAGACTCAATCGAAACCGCCCTTGTCGGTTGGACGCCGCTGGGCCATTTTGAACTGCAACGCAAACGCGAACGCCTTCCGCTGGAGTTGTGATTAAATGTCCTGTCCGATCTGCAAGAAAGACGCGAAAGAGAAATACCGCCCGTTTTGTTCCAAGCGCTGCGCGGATATCGATCTTGGAAAGTGGATGACGGGTCAATATGCCGTGCCGAGCGAGCGCCAGGATGACCAGAACGAGTTGGTCGACGCCATCGAAGAAGCGGCCAAAAAACTGCACTAGCTTTTTTCGCGCAAACCCTCTGGACAGGGCTGGGAGCCTGTCATAGAACGCTCTGGCTCGCGAAGACGCAAACTCCGGTGCCCGGGTAGCTCAGTGGTAGAGCAGTGGATTGAAAATCCTCGTGTCGGTAGTTCAATTCTACCCCTGGGCACCACAAAAACCCTCAAAAACAAAGACCTAATGGATGACCGGCGGTGCCCTTCAGGCCTGAAGCGGGTCTACACATATCTTGCACGAACCGACGCGTTTTTCGAGAAGCTGGCGGTATGCCGGCAAAAACTCAAGGCTATGGGCCGCACAGATCACGTTAACAGAGGTCCAGAAACCGCTCCGACAACGAAGCCAGTCGATTGGTGTAAACTCATCGAACTTCACCAATTTGGGGATCCAACGCTTCTTGAGCAGCTACGATCCTACCTCTTTCGATGATTTTGAACGCGAGTTGTCGAGGTTTTTGGGCCGTGCGAAGACGAAGGTCACACCAAGCGACGTATTGGAAAAAAAGCGACCCGAGACAGGATTGGTCCGTCTGCGTTGAAAAGTAATTTGCGATCCAGCCAAAGCTTCATGTTTTCACGCTACGCGCGGTTTCCAGAGGACGAGCTTCGAGGCGTGCTCGAATATCTTCGTCGAGAGGCGTCTCGAAGGAGTTCAGAATGAACCCGAGTGTCGAATAGAATCCAACCGTCGCCATCAGATCGAAAACCGCGAGTTTACCAAAGCTGTTGACCAACGATGTGAGCGTTTCCTCTTTGATGCGGTGCTCAGCAAAAAGCTCATCGACCGCTTTGCAAATAACGGCGTCTTTGCCGGTCATGTCCCCCAAAGGGCCGCGCACAGAGAGAATTCTGGCGTCAGAGAGGCCGCGGCGGCGTGCGCGGTCGATATGCTGTGACCATTCGTAGTGTGACCCCAGGCGATGACCGGTCCGAAGAATGACAATCTCAAGGTCGTCCTGAGCCAGTGCGGAGCCATTGACGATATGCTCTCGCAAGTCAGCCCAGGCGCGCAGCAGGGCAGGGTGATGCGCCATGGTGCGATAGACGTTCAGCCTGCCCGCAAAGCCGGGTAGCATATCGGCCAACTCGGAGGGCCATTTATGGTCTTTCAACGGCTCAAATTTGGTTCCATCACCGGGTTCGCTGGCACTAGACGACATCAAAAGGCTCGAAACTGCTCGACCGCGCGCGGTTCCAGCGCGTGAGATAACCGAAGTCATCCTCCTCATCACGCAGAAGAAAACCGTCGGGCAGATAGGGATAAACCTCTTCGCCCGTCACCATATCCCTGTCGCTTTCACGCATCAGCAAGTGGTGCGGACGGAAATTACCGGGATGGGCCAGGCCGGCCGCGCCCGTCATCTCGGCCAACGCTTTGAGAGTGTTCTGATGGAACCGGAAGACGCGTTCCGATTTTCGCGGGACATTGAGGGCGCGCTGGCGCAGTTTGTCCTGAGTGGCGACACCGACAGGGCAATGATTGGTATGACAGGCCTGCGCTTGAATGCAGCCAATAGCAAACATGAAACCGCGGGCGGAATTGGCCCAATCGGCGCCGAGTGCCAGGGCCTTGGCGATATCGAAAGACGTGACGAGCTTGCCCGAAGCGCCGAGCTTGAGACGGTCCCTTAGCCCTGCACCGCGCAGGGTGTTGTGGGCGAAGGTGAGCCCCTCGACGAGTGGCATACCCATATGATTGGCGAACTCCAGAGGTGCCGCGCCGGTGCCACCCTCCTTGCCGTCGATGACAATGAAATCGGGAACGATGTCGGTTTCCAGCATCGCCTTGACCATGCACATGAATTCCCGGCGGTGACCGATGCAGAGCTTGAACCCCACCGGTTTGCCGTCAGCATTGTCGCGCAGGGTTTTGATGAACTGCATTATCTCTAGCGGTGTCGAGAACTCGGGATGGGCGGCGGGCGAGAAGCAATCCTGCCCCATGGGCACACCGCGCGCCTCGGCAATCTCGGGTGAGATTTTGGACGCTGGCAACACACCACCATGGCCAGGCTTGGCGCCCTGGCTCAGCTTCAACTCGATCAATTTGACCTGAGGGTTGGATGCTTGGTCGCGGAATTTCTCGGGGTCGAAACGGCCCGCGGGCGTGCGGCAGCCGAAATAGCCCGAGCCGACCTCGTAGATCAGATCGCCGCCACCTTCGCGGTGATAGCGGCTGATCCCGCCCTCGCCAGTGTCATGGGCGAAGCCACCTTTCTTGGCGCCGGTGTTCAGCGCAAGGATCGCGTTGGCCGAAAGCGCGCCAAAGGACATCGCCGAGATATTGTAGATCGAGGCCGCATAAGGCTTCGCGCAATCAGGCCCGCCAATCTCAACGCGGAAATCATGGCTGTCGAGATGTCGGGGAACTGCGAAATGGGTGATCCATTCATAACCTGAATCGTAGACCCGCTGGCGGGTGCCGAAGGGGCGTTTATCCTCTACGCCTTTGGCACGCTGATAGACGATGGAGCGCTTGTTGCGGGAAAATGGCTCCTCATCCTGGTCACTTTCGATGAGGTATTGGCGGATCTCAGGGCGGATACCTTCGAACATGAAGCGCATATGCCCAATGACGGGGTAGTTCCTCAGGATCGCATGGCCGGGTTGAGTGACATCGTAGATGCCAAGCGCCGTCAAGCCGCCAAAAAGCAGAAGACCCAGCAGAAACCAGGGCGACCAGATCAGGCCGATGATGCTGAGGAGAGTGAGAACAGCTGAGCCTGCAAAAGCGAAGAACCGCATATATGCCCCTCCCCGGACGTGGATTCAGATGACGGCTGCGATTGCGCGGTCCAGCTTATCGGTCAACTCGTCGATCTGATCATCTTCTATGATGAAGGGCGGTGCCAGGAGGATGTGATCACCGCGTCGCCCATCGATGGTGCCAGACATCGGGTAGCAGATCAGCCCCTCGGCGAAGGCGGCCTTTTTGATCTTGGCAGCGACGCCGCGAGAGGGATCAAACGGCTCTTTGGTATTTCGGTCCTGAACCAGTTCGATGCCGCGGAACAGGCCGCGACCGCGGATGTCCCCGACATGCTGGTGCTGACCGAAGCGCTGTTCGAGCCGTGCCTTCAGTGTCTCGCTCTGTGTTTGCACCCGTGCGATCAGGCCACGCTCGAGAATGGCGCCCACCACGGCAAGCCCGGCGGCGGCGGCGGTCGGGTGCCCGATATAGGTGTGACCGTGCTGGAAGAAACCCGAGCCATTGGCGATGGCGTCGTAGATATCCGATGTGCAAAGCATCGCACCGATGGGCTGATAGCCCGCACCGAGACCCTTGGCGATACAAGCAATATCTGGCGCGATACCGTCCTGTTCGCAGGCAAAGAGGCTGCCCGTCCGGCCCATGCCGCACATCACCTCATCCAGGATCAGAAGCACGCCATACTTATCGCAAATCTCACGGATGCGTTTGAAATAACCCGGGGCAGGGGCCAGCGCGCCCGCGGTCGCGCCCACGACGGGTTCGGCCACGAAGGCCATGACGGTCTCCGGGCCGAGCTGCAGGATCTCGTCCTCCAGCGCCTGCGCGGCGCGCAGACCGTAGTCCTCCAGGCTCTCATCATCGCGGCGATAGCGATATTCGTAGCAGGGGTCGATATGGCTGACCTCAAGCAAGAGCGGGCCAAATTGCTGGCGGCGCCACTCATTGCCGCCCGCGCTGAGCGCGCCGATGGTATTTCCATGATAGCTTTGTTTGCGGGCGATGAGGCGGCTGCGCTGCGGCTCGCCCTTCTCCACCCAATATTGCCGGGCGAGTTTGATGGCGGCCTCGGTCGCCTCGGAACCCCCCGAAACCAGGTAGACCCGGTCGAGATCGCCGGGCGCATGCTCGATCAGGAGATCTGCGAGGGCTTCGGCAGGCTCGGAAGTGAGAAATCCGGTATGGGCGAATGCGAGCTGGTCCAACTGTGCTTTGATCGCCTCGGTCACCGTTTTGTCGCCATGACCGAGACAACTGACGGCAGCCCCGCCGGAGCCGTCGAGATACCGCTTCCCGGTGCTGTCAATCAGATAGCAGCCCTCACCGCCGACCGCTGTCGGGGGCGAAGTATGACAATGGCGAGCGAAGATATGAGACATTGGGCAACCCCATCTGGCAGCGATTTGCGTTGAGCTATGGGGACAGAGTGCCTCAAATCCGGCGCGCAGCAAAGTTTTGCGATGTCCGAGCGACCGGGACGCTGTGAAATCCAGCGCCCCGGCGAGGTGTTTTATTCGGCTGCGATCTGCATCTCGGCCGCGATTGCGTCTGCCAGTGCAGCCTCGAAAATCGCGAGGCCTTCTTCGATGATCGCGTCAGAGGCCGTCAGCGGCACCATGATGCGCACCGCATTGCCGTGCATCCCGCAAGCCAGCAGGATCAGGCCGCGCTTCAGCGCATGGGAGATCACCGATTTGGTGAAAGCGGCATCCGGTGTCGCGGTGTCGAAATCGGTGACAAATTCAACTGCCAGCATGGCGCCGAGCCCACGGATGTCCCACATCCGGTAGGGGGCGGTGCGGGCGCCGATCTCGGCGAAGCGTGCGCGGAAGCTTTCGCCAAGTGCTGTGGAGCGGGCCAGCAGGCCTTCGTTTTCGATCGCCTCGATGGCCGAGAGCGCCGCGGCACAGGCGACCGGGTTGCCACCATAGGTGCCACCCAGACCGCCGGGCTCCAGCGCGTCCATCACATCGGCGCGACCGATCACACCAGCTATCGGATAACCGCCTGCCATGGATTTCGCGACCGTGATGAGGTCCGGTGTCACGCCGGAATGCTCGATGGCAAACCATGTACCGGTGCGACCGAAACCAGCCTGAATCTCGTCGGAAATCAACAGGATGCCATGCTTGTCGCAGATCGCGCGCAGGGCGGCCCACATCTCAACCGGGACGGGGTGATAGCCACCCTCGCCAAGCACGGGTTCTAGTATGATCGCCGCGACACGAGACGGATCGGCATCGGTCAGGAACAGGGTTTCAAGCGCGTTGAGCGCATCAGTGGCTGTAACACCGGTGCGCGCATCGGGGAACGGCGCGCGGAAGATATCCGCCGGGAAGGGACCAACATCTTTTTTGTAGGGCGCGACCTTGCCTGTCAGGCCCAGGGTCATCAGCGTGCGCCCATGATAGCCGCCGGAAAACGCGATGATGCCGGGGCGACCGGTATGGGCGCGGGCGATCTTCACAGCGTTCTCCACGGCCTCGGCACCGGTGGTGACCAAGAGGGTCTTCTTGTCGAAATCGCCCGGAGCCAGCGCGTTCAGTTTTTCGGCGAGCGCGACATAGGGCTCATAGGGCACAACCTGGAAGGAGGTGTGGGTGTAAAGGTCTTCCTGCGCCTTGGCGGCAGCCACGACGTCGGGGTGACGGTGGCCTGTGTTCAGGACAGCGATACCGCCCGCGAAGTCGACATAACGATTGCCTTCGACGTCCCAAAGCTCGGCATTCTCGGCACGCGCGGCAAAGATCGGTGCGGCAGAGGCGACGCCCCGCGGCACCGCTGCTTCGCGACGCGCCAGAAGGGCGGCATTGGTGTTCGCCGGGGTTGCGGCAACGGTGGCCTCAACAGCGCTCTCAGGCGCCTTGGTGGTGCGGGTGACTTTCGCCTTGCGAGGGGTTTTGGATTTTGTGGAAGCTGCTTTGCTGCGCTTCGCAACTGCGGTTGTTTTGGTTTTCCTGGTCATCTGGATCTCCATCGGACAGGGTATGTGTGATAAAAATTCTCATACAGCGATTAGAATACTTGTCAACTATGGTTTCATGACACTTAGCAAAACGCCGCCTATACATGGCTTACAGGGGCGGCGCGGCCGAATTTAGTTGACGACACTCCTAAGCCGGTGATTAAAATATCAATCAGAAGATAGAAATATACGGAAATCAGATGGATATTGGCGGGAGACTGCGCGCGGTGAGAGAAACGAGACGCCTGTCGCAACGCGATCTGGCCACCCGCGCCGGGCTCACCAGCGGCGCGATCTCGCTAATCGAGCAAAACAAAAGCAGCCCGTCCGTATCTTCCCTGAAAGCGCTCCTCGATGCGATTCCGATGACCATGTCGGAGTTTTTTGCCGAAGTCGAAAACACCGGCCCGCCACAATATTTCTATGGCGTGAGCGAGTTCATTGAATTGTCGCCGCAGGAGATCGGGTTGAGCGATGCAGCCGCGCGCCTGTCCTTGCGGCAATTGGGCAATGCGTCCGAGCACAGCCTGCAGATGCTGCACGAGAACTACCCACCAGGCACGGATACCGGCCCGGACATGCTAAGCCATGAGGGCGAAGAGGCGGGGATCGTCGTCTCTGGCGTCATTGAAATCACCGTTGATGATCAGGTGCGTGTGCTGAACCCAGGAGAGGGATATTTGTTCGACAGCCGGTTGCCGCACCGGTTCCGCAATATCGGCGATAAGGAGTGTGTCGTGATCAGCGCCTGCACACCGCCGACCTTCTAGAGTTTGTAATATGTACGCGGAGGTCCTAAGCTTCCGAGTCGTCGCCCGGCTGCAAAAGCCGTGAAATCGTTGATTAAAAAATGGGAGAACTGTCATGAAATACGTCAAACTTGGTGCGTTTTTGTCTGCCGCTGTACTGGCTGGACATGCCGCACCCGCGCAGGAGCGCTTCATCACGATCGGGACCGGCGGTCAGACCGGTGTGTACTTCGTGGTGGGCCAGTCGATCTGTCGTCTGGTGAACCGCGGCTCTACCGATCACGGCCTGAAATGCACCGCGCCCTCGACCGGCGGCTCGATTGCAAACATCAATGCGATCGCGGCGGGCGACATGGATATGGGCGTGGCCCAGTCCGACTGGCAATACCACGCCTATAACGGGACGTCACAGTTCGAGGGCAGCAAGATGGACGACCTGCGCGCCGTCTTTTCGGTGCATGGTGAACCCTTTACGGTTGTGGCTCGCACAGATAGCGGCGCCACCGATTTCGACAGCCTCTTTGGCAAGCGTGTGAATGTCGGCAACCCGGGCTCGGGCCAGCGCGGCACCATGGAAGTTGTGCTTGGTGCGATGGGCAAGAGCATCGATGACTTCTCTCTTGCCTCCGAGCTGAAATCCGCGGAGCAATCCGCCGCCTTGGGCGACAACAAGGTGGATGCGATTGTCTTTACCGCGGGTCACCCGAACGGCTCGATCCAGGAAGCGACGACCACCACCGATGCGAAGCTGATCCCGGTGACGGGCCCGGCCATCGACAAGCTCGTTGCGGATAACCCTTACTACGCCAAGGCCACCGTGCCGGGCGGTATGTACAAGGGCAATGACGAGGATGTCGAAACCTTCGGCGTGAAAGCGACCTTCGTGACCAAGGCCAGCGTGCCGGACGATGTTGTTTATCAGGTCGTGAAAGCGGTGTTTGACAACTTTGACCGCTTCAAAGGTCTGCACCCGGCCTTTGCGACCCTCAAGGAAGAGGACATGATCTCCGGCGGTCTGAGCGCGCCGCTGCATCCCGGTGCCGAGAAATACTACAAAGAGCGCGGCTGGATGTAAGCCAAGCCCTGACGTGACCAGGAGCGGTCCCGGATGCCGGGGCCGCCTCCAAATGCCAGAACGGCCCGACGGAGTTTATCCAGTCGAACAAAACACACGGGGGACGTGCGATGACCAACGAGGATCAGACCCAAGCCGCAGCAGTGGAAAACGAGGCAGCGGGGAAGGGTTCGCTCAGCCAGTCCGAACTTGACGAACTTGTCGCCTCCTCTGACACCGGCGGGCGCAGCCCGTCCGCCCCGGTTGCCAAATTTATCACCATTGTTGCGATCATCTGGTCGCTGTTTCAGCTCTGGATTGCCTCGCCACTGCCTTTCATGTTGGGCTTTGGGGTCTTTAACGACACGGAAGCACGGTCCTTCCATCTCGCATTCGCCCTGTTTCTCGCCTATGCCGCTTATCCCGCTGCGCGCACCCCGTTCCAACTGATCTTGGGCTTGGGTATTCCCCTGCTTCTGGCCTTCCTCTTTGTCACCGGCAGCGGTGGCCTTGCCGAGGGTTGGTGGATCATCGTAGTCGCAGCCCTTGTGGTTGCAGCGATCCTTCTGGGTTCGCCCAAGGAGTGGGTGCCACCTTGGGAATGGGCGCTCGGCATCGCCGGTGCCGTGACCGCGCTCTATATCTATTTCGCCTATGATGGCATCGCGACCCGCGTCGGTGCACCTATCACCCAGGACCTCGTGATTAGTGTGATCGGCCTGATCCTGCTTCTGGAGGCCACCCGCCGCGCCCTTGGCCCGGCCCTGACCATCGTTGCCTCCGTTTTCCTCGCCTACACCTTCCTCGGGCCCGCCATGCCATCGATCATCGCCCACAGTGCGAAATCCCTGGGCGTTGTGGCCAACCACCAATGGATTACCACCGAGGGCGTCTTCGGTATCGCGCTGGGCGTGTCGACCTCTTTCGTCTTCCTTTTTGTGCTCTTCGGCTCGCTTCTCGATAAGGCGGGCGCGGGCAACTACTTCATCCAAGTCGCCTTCAGCCTCATGGGCCACATGCGCGGTGGTCCGGCCAAGGCTGCTGTCGTGTCTTCGGCCATGACCGGGCTGATTTCCGGCTCCTCAATCGCCAACGTGGTTACCACCGGGACGTTCACCATCCCGCTGATGAAGCGTGTGGGCTTCAACTCTGAAAAGGCTGGCGCGGTCGAGGTTGCCTCCTCCGTCAATGGCCAGATCATGCCGCCCGTCATGGGTGCTGCCGCGTTCCTGATGGTCGAATATGTGGGCATCCCCTATTTCGATGTGGTCAAACACGCCTTCCTACCGGCTGTCATTTCCTACATCGCGCTGGTTTACATCGTGCATCTCGAAGCGATGAAGGCGAATATGCAGGGCCTTCCACGCGCGGTGGAGCCCAAGCCTCTGGTGGCCTGGCTGATCAGCCTCGCGTTTACCATCGCTGTGATCTGTGGCTTGTCCTTTGCGGTCTACTACACGATGGGCTGGATCCGCCCTGCATTCGGGGCCGCTGCACCTTGGATCGTGTTCATCGGATTGACCGTGGTCTATGTCGGACTGCTTTACGTGTCGTCGAAGCAACCGCGGCTGAAAATGGAGGACCCGAACGCGCCGATCACCAAGCTGCCGCCACCGGGTCCGACCATTCGCGCTGGTCTGCATTTCCTCTTGCCGGTCGTGGTGCTCGTCTGGGCTTTGATGGTTGACCGCAAATCCCCGGGGCTGTCGGCCTTCTGGGCAGCCTCTTTCATGGTCTTCATTCTCGTCACCCAACGCCCGATCGAGGCGATCTTCCGGGGCGAGGGAAATGTCGGTGGCGCGATCTCGAACGGGGCCCGCGAGCTTCTGGAAGGTCTCGAAGCCGGTGCGCGCAACATGATCGGCATCGGCATCGCCACGGCAACCGCGGGCATCATCGTTGGCGCGGTCAGCCAAACCGGCGTCGGCTCAGCGCTCGCCGATGTGGTCGAGGTGCTCTCGGGCGGCAATATTCTGGCGATCCTTGTGCTCACCGCAATCCTGTCACTGATCCTCGGCATGGGCCTGCCGACCACGGCAAACTATATCGTGGTCTCGGCGCTTCTGGCTCCGGTGATTGTCACGCTGGGTCAGCAAAATGGATTGATCGTGCCGCTTATCGCGGTGCACCTCTTCGTGTTCTATTTCGGGATCATGGCGGACGTGACGCCTCCGGTTGGTCTGGCGAGCTTCGCAGCGGCCGCGGTCTCCGGTGGCGATCCGATCCGCACCGGGGTCGTGGCGTTCTTCTACTCGCTTCGGACTGCGGCCCTTCCCTTCCTCTTCATCTTCAACACCGAGCTTCTGCTGATCAATGTGGGATGGGGGCAGGGGATATTCGTCTTCATAACGGCGACCATAGCGATGCTGCTTTTCGCGGCGGCGACCCAAGGCTGGTTCCTGGCACGCAACCGCTTCTATGAGACCATCGCGCTTCTGCTTGTAGCCTTCACGCTGTTCCGGCCCGGGTTCTGGATGGATATGGTCTCGCCGCCGTTTGAAAACGTGCCGCCTTCCGCCATCGAACAGGCGGCCATGGACGTCGCTGTGGGCGAGAACCTAAGGCTCCAGGTCAGCGGACTTAATGCGGTGGGCGATCCGGTGACTTTCACCGCCCTTCTGCCCGTGGGCGAGGGGGAAACCGGCAAGGACCGGCTCTTCGCATCAGGGCTCGAATATATCGTCAATGGTGAAGAGGTGATCGTCGATAATGTCACCTTTGGCAGTCCCGCCGCCGAGGCCGGGTTCGACTGGGATCAGAAGGTGGAGCAGGTTCGCAAACCCGTGGCACAGCCTTCCAAGTATTGGATGTTCCTCCCGGCGCTGATCCTGCTCGGCCTGATCATCATGCTGCAGCGCGGTCGTGCGCGTGCCGGGGCGGTCACCGCGCAAGAAGGAGTTTAGTCCATGTTCGACAAGGTTCTGCTTCCGGTTGACATCAACCACCCCGAAAGCTGGGAAAACGCGCTTCCCGCGGCAAAGCGATGTGCAGGTAGCGGTGGAGAGATACATCTGCTGGGCATCGTCCACGACCTTGGCAGTGCGATGATCTCGTCCTTTCTGCCGGAGAACTTCGAAAAGACCGCCATGGAAAACCTGAAGGCCAAGCTGGAGGAACTGGCTTCCAAGGAGTTTTCATCCGACGACAAGGTTGAAACCCATGTCGGGCATGGGCACGTCCCAGAAACCATTCTGCGTATTGCCGACCAGCTTGGCGCAGATCTGATTGTTATGGCGTCGCACCCGCCGAACGATTTCCAGACCCTTCTTGTTGGGTCGAATGCCGACAAGGTGGTGCGCCATTCCCCAATTCCCGTCCTGACGCTTCGTTAGGACACCGTCATGTCAAACACAGTGAGCAGATAAAAAAATGACACCCTTCGCAATCGCGGGCATTCAGATGCACGTCTCGGCACTGCATTCCAATGTGGAGGCCATGCGTCATCGCCTCGAAATCCTCATGGCGCGGTTCCCGTGGACCCAGATGGCGCTATTTTCGGAGTTGGCACCCTATGGGCCGCTGGACCAGTTTGCCCAACCTTTCCCCAATGACGCGCTCGCTCAGTTTCAGGAGGATGCCCGCAGGTTTGGCATCTGGCTAATCCCGGGGTCCATGTTCGAAAAGCGCGACGACGGAAGGATCTACAACACATCCGTCGTCATCAACCCGGATGGCGAGATCGTTTCGAAATACTCCAAGATGTTCCCGTTCAAACCCTATGAGAGCGGGATCGCGTCAGGCACCGATTTCTGTGTCTTCGATGTGCCTGAGGTCGGACGGTTCGGGTTGTCGATCTGCTATGACATCTGGTTCCCAGAGACGACGCGGCAATTGACCAGTCAGGGCGTCGAGGTTTTGCTTCACCCGGTTTTGACCGGCACGACAGACCGGGATGCGGAGATCGCTATCGCCCGCGCGACGGCTGCGCAGTTCCAGTGTTACGTCTTCGACGTTAATGGCCTCGGCGCGGGCGGTGTGGGACGGTCGCTTGTTGTCGATCCGAGCGCCACCGTTCTGCACCAATCGGCGGGGCAGGAGGATATTTTCCCCATTGAAGTCGATCTCGACATGGTTCGCCGTCAGCGCGAGACCGGGTTGAAGGGGCTGGGCCAGGTTTTGAAGAGCTTCCGCGACAGGGAAGCGGAATTCTCGATCTACGACCGTGGGTCCGGTGTGGGCAGCTACCTCGACACGCTTGGACCATTGGAGGTTCCCAAGCAGGGTTCGCGCGCCGGCGTCGGTGTAACAGACCCGCGATCTGCGTTGAGTCAGGATCGAAAGACGGAGGGTTCCGGAGCGGCAATTCCTTTTTTCAAAGGCAGGACCGGAACCAACTAACCCCTCTCACCGTTAGAGTTTCGACGGTTGATCGAGGCAAGGGAGGAATGACATGAACGTGCAGCAGCATGGCACTAAACTGCCATCGGTCAGCGACTACTTCAGCGCGACACAGCTTCGTGCTGACAGGTGGAGTGCGTTGCGGGAAACCGCTGAGTCCATGCTCGTTCACGGCGTCGAAGGTCGACTAGGGGGTAAACTCCTCAAAACTGCCGAGGCCCTGTTTGACGCACTTGCTCCGATTGAGCTCTATTGGGCCTTCCCAGGCATCCACAACTTCGAGCATCTGCGAAGACTTCTGGAACAGCGCAATATCGAGGACCTTTCCATTTCGGTGCGGCGCGTTGCGCGGGCGCTGACGTCAGGGGCTTATCGTCGCCGCACAATTCCAATCGGTGGCGATGAAGTCGACAACGAAGACTACGAAGACGAAAGCGCGCTGGCGCCCGAAGATCGGGCCCTGGGACGTCCGTATTTCGAAGTTCTGATCGTCGATAACGTCAACGAACATCAGGAACGTTTCCTGCGCAACAATCTCCATCGAATGAGACGTTCGGAGGATCCGTTCATTTATGAACCCGTCGTCGTGCCGAGCCTCGAAGACGCGCTGATGGGGATACTGTTCAACTACAATGTGCAGGCCGTGATCGTAAGACCGGGGCTGGTGCTGAAATCGAAGAACGTCCTGCCAATCATCGAACAATATCTGACGCGATTGAACGAAGACGAAGATGTCGATGCACTAGCGCCCTACGAATACGGACCTGAGGCCTGCCGCCTCATTGCAAAGGTGCGCCCAGAGTTGGATGCTTATCTGATCACCGACCGGTCCGCCGAGGATATCGCTGGTCTCGATCTCGGGCGGTGTCGGCGTGTGTTTTATAATCAGGAAGATTTCCTGGAACTGCATCTGAACATCCTTCGCGGTGTCAATCGGCGCTACAAGACGCCTTTTTTCACGGCGCTTAAGGAATACTCGCGGCAGCCCACCGGCGTCTTTCACGCCATGCCGATCAGCCGTGGCAAGTCGATCAGCCGGTCGCATTGGATTCAGGACATGGGTGCGTTCTACGGGCCGAATATCTTCCTGGCCGAGACCTCCGCCACGTCCGGTGGATTGGACAGCTTGCTGGAACCGCGCGGCCCGATCAAGGAAGCGCAGGATATGGCTGCGCGGGCCTTCGGCGCAAAGCAGACCTTCTTTGCCACCAACGGCACATCGACCTGCAACAAGATCGTCGTTCAGGCTCTGGTCCGTCCGGGTGACATCGTCCTTGTCGACCGGGATTGTCACAAGTCGCATCACTACGGAATGGTGCTGGCGGGGGCGAATGTCGTCTACATGGACAGCTACCCCTTGCACCAATACTCGATGTACGGCGCGGTTCCGCTGAAAGAGATCAAGCACACGCTGTTGAACCTCAAGGCGGCTGGAAAACTCGACCGGGTTCGGATGGTGCTTTTGACCAACTGCACCTTCGACGGGCTTGTCTATAACGTCGAACGCGTCATGGAAGAGTGTCTCGCGATCAAAAAAGACCTCATCTTCTTGTGGGACGAGGCGTGGTTCGGCTTCGCCCGTTTCAGCCCGACCTATCGGAAAAGAACAGCCATGTCCGTTGCAAACGGGTTGCGCGATCGTTTGCAGGAAGCCGCCCACGCGGAGGCCTATGAAGCACAACAGCAGGACTTGAAGGATGCGAACCAAGAGACCTTGTTGAACACACGGCTCATTCCGCCTCCCGACGCCCGCGTCAGGGCCTATGCCACGCAATCGACCCACAAGACCCTGACGTCCCTGCGGCAGGGTTCGATGATCCACGTCAACGATATGGATTTTAAAGGCGAAGTCGAACAGGCGTTCCACGAAGCGTACATGACGCATACTTCGACATCGCCGAACTACCAGATCATCGCGTCCCTCGATGTCGGTAGACGGCAGGTCGAACTTGAAGGGTTCGAGTTCGTGCAACGCCAGGTCGAAAGCGCCATGGCCATTCGGCGCGCCGTTGCGACCCATCCGCTTCTACGGAAGTATTTCAAGGTGCTCACCCCGGCGGAAATGATCCCGGAGGACTACCGCGAAAGCGGAATTCAGGCCTATTTCGATGCGGAGGAAGGTTGGTCCGACAAGTGGGAAATCTGGGCTCAGGATGAGTTTGTTCTCGACCCGACCCGCGTGACGCTCGCGGTCGGTGGCACCGGCTGGGATGGCGATACATTCAAGACCAAGATCCTGATGGATAAATACGGGATCCAGATCAACAAGACGTCGCGCAATTCGGTCCTGTTCATGACCAATATCGGGACAACCCGGTCGTCCGTCGCCTATCTCATCGAAGTTCTTGTCGAAGTGGCAAACGAGCTGGACGACCTTCTTGATGATGCGTCCAAAATGGAGCGCCGGTCATTTGAGAAGCGCGTCGCGGGATTGATCGAACATGTTCCGCCGCTCCCCGATTTCAGCCGTTTTCACGACGCTTTCCGCGCGAAAGGCGAAACGCCGGAAGGGGATATCCGCTCGGCATTCTTCCTCGCCTATAACGAGGACAATTGCGACTATTTCGACCTCGACGACGCACTGATGGCACGGCTTGAAGCCGGTGAAGAACTGGTCTCTGCGTCCTTCATCATCCCGTACCCGCCAGGGTTCCCGATCCTGGTTCCAGGACAAGTCATAAGCCCTGAAATCCTGTCCTTTATGCGGGCTCTGGATGTGAGCGAAATTCATGGCTTCCGCCACGATCTCGGTTTGCGCGTCTTCACCGAGGACGCCCTGAAAAAACAATCAAAGACGAAGAAATAGAGAGGACCCAATGCCCAAGAAGACCCTCAAGAACATCTCTGAAATCCGTCGGTATTTTCACACCAACAAGGATCCGATCTATTTCGTTTCAGCGACCAATTTCAACCTGCTCGGTCTCGACGAGTGGGTGAAAAACTTCAAATATATCTGCTACATGGACTGTTTTGACGGCCGCCACCCGAACGTCCTGTGCCCATCGGAACTGCCGCATGACGAGTTCCAGTCCATTGAAGACATCAACAATTACCTCCTGCAGCACAAAGAGGTTATTGATTATGTGAAATCGCGTGGCGGCAAGCCGAAATTCGTCTTCCTGATGTTCGACGAAAAGACCGAAAAACTCGTCAAGGAACTGGGCGGCGAGGTGTGGTTCCCGAAGGCCAAGCTGCGCAAGTCCATGGACAACAAGATCGAAACCGTGCGCGTCGGCAACAAGGCGGGTGTGCCGTCGGTGCCCAATGTGCTCAGCGAGGTGACCAGCTACGAACAACTGCGCGAGGTCTGCGAAAAGGCGGGCATCGGGCATGACCTCGTTCTGCAATCGGCCTTTGGTGACAGCGGCCACACCACATTCTTCATCAAGTCCGAGGCCGATTTCCGCAAGCACGAGCACGAGATCATCGGCGAGGGTGAGATCAAGATCATGAAGCGGATCGATTGCCGCGGATCGGCCATCGAGGCCTGTGCCACCAAAGAGGGGACGATTGTCGGCCCGCTGATGACCGAGCTGGTCGGTTTCAAGGAACTGACACCTTATCGTGGCGGATGGTGTGGCAACGAGATTTTCTCAACCGCATTTCCGCCCAAGACGCGTCAGAGGGCGCGTGAGCTGACCTTCAAGTTCGGCGAACAGCTGCGCAAGGAGGGATATCGCGGCTACTTTGAACTCGACTTCCTGATCGACAAAAAGACCGGCGACATCTGGCTGGGCGAGCTAAATCCCCGCATCACCGGTGCGTCTTCCATGACCAATCATGCGGCCTTTGCACATGCGGATGCGCCGCTCTTCCTCTTTCACCTCCTCGAGTTCTCGAAGAAGCCTTTCAAGCTAGATGTCGAGGAGCTGAACGCACGCTGGGCCGATCCCGATATGATCGACAGTTGGTCCCAGATGGTCATCAAGCACACCGAAGACAGCGTCGATATCATTACCCATGCGCCGGAATCCGGCATCTACAAGATGCTGCCGGACGGGCAGGTCGTCTTCGATCGCTTCGATTATCACCGCCGTGCGGTGGAAAGCGAAGACGAAGCGTTCTTTCTGCGGATTTCGAACGCGGGCGACTACCGCTATGAAGGCGCCGACCTTGGCATCCTGGTGACCCGTGGGCGTTCGATGACAAAGGGCTTTGCGCTTACAGAGAAATCCAAGAACTGGATCAAGGGGATCAAGAGCGCCTATTCGGCGCGGCCCATGCCTTCGGCTCAGGCCTTCGAAGACCCAGCCTTTAAGATCATGTAGGACTGACGCAATCACCGGGCACCAGGTAAAGGCCTCAAACGCCTTGAAGCAGCCGAGAGGGTGGACGTACGCGGACACTAGTTGACCCTTGTGGGTCGCTGCGGTGCTGCGGCATAAAACGCCAATGAGTCTTACGCATCGCGCCATCTCCGAAGATCGTCCGGGACCCAAATGGGCCTCTGTTTTCAAGGAGTATTGGCCGTCTTACGCCGCTTGGTGGGCAAGCGAAGGGCTTTCAAGCCGCCCGACATTCCATGAGTGTCGAAAGGCACTCAAAAACTACATGCCGGAACTGCTGGACCTCTATGACAGTCTCTGTGATTTGGTGGGCGGCGGTGACCGGGAATCGCGCTTCCTCAGCTTCTACTGCCCGCCGCGCTACCTTGCTGGCTGCAGTCAGGCGATCTGGCCAGGGGACGAACCGCTTCTGGTGCGTAATTACGATTATGACAAGGACGCCTTTGACGCCATCTTGCTGAAAACCAAGTGGAACGGGCGTGGGGTCATTGGGACGTCCGATGGTCTGTTCGGTTTGGTGGATGGGATGAATGACGCGGGCCTCGTGGCGTCGCTGACCTTCGGAGGGCGTCGGGCGGTTGGCACCGGCTTCGGTGTGCCCCTCATTCTTCGCTACATCCTGCAGACCTGCTCGACCGCGGATGAGGCTGGCGAAGCCCTGAAGCGCATCCCGTCGCATATGAGCTACAACGTGACCGTGGTGGATGCGGCACGCAAGTATTTCACCGCCTATCTCAGTCCCGACAGGCCAACGCTGCTGACGCATGCGGCGGTTGCCACAAACCACCAGGAACGCGTGGAATGGTCGAGCCATGCGAGGTTCACCGCGACCGTCGAGAGAGAGCGCTATCTCTTGCAACGGCTCACGCTTCACCCGGAAACACAGGAGAAATTTGTAGCTGCGTTCCTGAAGCCACCCTTATATTCGACGGCTTTTGCCGCGGGCTTCGGGACTCTGTACACCGCAGCGTATCGGCCTCGGCACGGAACGGTTGATCTGCATTGGCCCGGACGTACTTGGTCAAAGGGGTTCAAAAGCTTTCAAGAGGACCATGTTCGCGTGGGCTACCCCGGGCAACATAACCTCGCCGAACACTGACCTCTGATGACATCGCGGCACACGGCCCCGAATTTTGTGATGTGACCTGACGCGTAGAAGCTCCTTTAAAGCACCTTGCAGCGCGCCCCCGCAATATCTGCTTCATCACCCAACGCGAGCACCCTCCAGACGAAGAACCTATTTCGGCCGGTTTCATTGGCGCAAGTGCAGCTGTCGTGTTATCCCTTGGAATATTGTTGGAATTCTATTTTGCCCATGGCGTGCCAAGGCGATGTGAGATGCGTTTTTTTGCGAGTTTGATCGTGGTTATTTGCCTGCTGGTCCATCCAGCCGGTCGGGCTTTTGCACAATCAAGCAGTGATGCACCGCGTGGTGCCGAACCGATCCCGGGGTATTCCGGGCTTTATGTCGCCGATGCCACAAGATTTATAGCCGGAGCCGTTCTGTTTGTCAGGTTGACGCAGACCAAGGACGTCAGGGAGTTCCTTGGAAAGGTGAAAACTTGCGTAGCCTCGCGAGAGGTATTCACCCGACTGAGAAGCGAAGGCCTCAATTCGGCGCTGATACGGTTCAGCGAGGCCGCCACTGCGTTGAGGTCAGGGGCCTGCGATGTCTTCGTTGCCAGAAACTTCGATTTCGCCCAACTGGACCGGAGGTTCGATTCCGATGACGTCAACCGCGACGACAGCACGCGTCCTAATATTTCCCCTCCGTCGCAAACGATAGCGGGCCAAGGTCGGACGGCTACAGTGCGCGCGGGAATCTCCGACCCTGAGAGCGGTATCCGGTCTGTCTTCTTCGTCCATCAGGACAATAAACGTATCAGGATGTCGGCGCCTCAGGGTTCATCCACCTACACGGCAACCGTAAATTTGCCACGAGACTTCGCAGAGCAGTCTGCGACCATTGTGGCAACAAATTCTGCGGGTCTGTCAGCGCGTGCGAGGGTCACGCTTCGGCTTATGCCGTGGTGTGGTCCGCGTGTGGCGGTGAGCAATGCATTGGTCAAGGACGTTCAGGAGAACCTCGCTTGTGTTGGGAATTCACCGGGCGGAAGTGATGGTGCACTCGGCCCCAACACCTGCACGGCAATTGGTGGATACCTTCGAAACCGGATGGAGAGTTTCAATGCGGGTGGTATTCGGTGGACCGCGCTAAGGGACGAGTTGGAGCGCGCCTGCATTGCTGTTCAGCCTGTGAGACTGGACGTGCCGGGTGCGGTCGAGGTTGACAGTCCGCGCGCCAATGTCCGGATCGGTCTGCGCCAAGCGGGGTCCACGTCATCGATACAGGTCAATGGCCCCGGAATTGGCAACGAAATCCAGACCTGGCGCGGGCGGCCGCTATTCTTCGATCTTCCAATGCCGCCACCTGGTCAGACAGCGGCTTACCGGGTGCAGGCACTAGGGCCAGAAGGAAACCCGCGCGACACCGCGACATTGCGCCTGATCCGGCCACCCGTCGCGATCAATGTGCGCCCGTCAGGTTCGTTGCTCGTCGATCAGCCGACGGTTGATTTCACCGTCACAATCCCGAGCAGCGCGTCTGCAGTGTCGCGAATTGAGGCGCGTAGGTCTGGCGCGAATACTGTTAGTCAGATTTTCAATGGCGGTTCCGAAGTGCTGTCGCTTTCTTCTCCCAATCCCGGAGCTTCGGACATCGTGACATTCGTTGCCGTTGACAGAAGCGGTCTGCCACTGGCCGAGCAAGCGGTAACGCTGACCCGCCCAGAGCCGATTGTGCCGCCAAGCGTGTCTCTGCAAAGCCCATCTGGGACCATTTTGGACGCATCAACGGTGCAGCTGAGGGTCGTTTTGGAGAATGCCGGGGAGGCCTCAGACCTGATCATTCGGCGCGCACCAGACATGCTCGAACTAGCCCGACGTTCCGTTGGAAACGGGTTATGGGACGTCTCGCAGGATATGCCACCCCCGGGGCAAGGGCTGGTTTTTCATGCCCAAGCCGTTAATCGCAGCGGCGTCGTTCTTGCAGAGGATACGGTGCGTGTCGAACGCCCGGCAGTCCGTTTGCAGGTGCAACCGACGGGGCGGTTTGAGGATGACGCAGACCTGATGACAGCGCAGGCAACCGTTACGACCGGCGCAGACTGGATAGAGACCATGATTGCTCGCGGGGCCAATAACGGCTCTGATCAATCCGTGATGGCTGAAAGTACACCGGTGCAAGGCGCGGCCGACCTGCAAATCGCAATGCCGACGCCCGGTGCGGAACGGATTGTAGAGATTGTTGCCATTGGCCGTGACAGCAAGCCTTATGCCTCTGCGAAGATCACACTGGTTCGACCGACCCCCGAGCCGGTCACGTTGCTTGTGACCTCGCCGGACGGATTTGAGATCGAGGCAAGCGTCACGCGCCTATCTGTCGAGGTGATCAATCCCGCGGAAACTGCGGTCATCGTTGTGTCAGACGCTGGCAGCAACCAAGTGCTGTCGCGGGGGCGCTTTAGCGGAGAAGATTGGCTCGGACAGATAAACATGCCGGAACCCGGTCAGAGCCGCGCCCTTTTGATCGAGGCGCAAGACACAGCCGGCCAGACGCTCGCAAGCTCACGGATCATGTTGCTGCGACCTGCGGCGACGGGTCTTGTCGTCCCCCCATGGGCCTGGATCGCTGCGCTGATTTTGGGCGGCACGGGCATCGGATATATCGGCGCCCGACTTCGCGGCTCCGGTCGTGCTGAAACCCCGCGGCGTGATCCGACAGTGCCCCCACCCCGTCCGCGCGTATTCGCCGAACCGGACGAAGACCCCAGCATCACGCTTGCACCGTCTGCGCCCTCAACTCTTGCAGTACGAATTGACGAGGACGACACGCCGGAGGTTGAGGTTGCGTTCGAGGAAAACAAGGAGCCATAGCCATGTCTGAAACGGCCGCTAAAAAGAGCAAGGTCCTGTCCAAGGAATTGCCCAAGATCCGCTTGGAGGAACTGGCTGAAGCCGTGGGAAAATCCTTGCTTGAGGGCGAGGGCGGGCCAAAGCTCAAGGCAGTAGATCCCGACGGGTCGACACTTAAGGCAGCCGTTGAGAAGGCGGTTGATGACGCGCTGGCGATCTCACCGGTCAAGGCGTTGCTCAAGGCCTGGAAAGGGCTTGAGCAGGTCGGCGCGCTTATGGGAGAGGAAGGCCCCGAGGATGACAAACCCCGGCAGGTGTCCATTGCCAGCCACAGTCTGAAGGCCAAGTTTACCCCACATATCCTCATAGAGCTGGGCAAGGTCATCGAGCTTCGCAAGCTGCCAGTTCCGGTGACCTTCACGCTCAAGATCGAAGGGCTGATTGTCACTGTAACCAACCGCCAGATCACCGCGATTGCCGCAGGCCGCGCCAAGCCGACAGTGGAAGTGAAAGTCGAAGGCACGACCGTATTCAAAGAGGCGCTTCCGACCATCAATCTTCCGCTGGAGGTTGAACCGGAAGTCGAGGCTTCGGAGGCCGCCTAGGATATCGCCTACCCAAACGCAATGTCGTCCCGACCGCCGCTAAGCCACAAGTCTGTGTTCTGAGACCGAGGACTGAGTTGGGCCAACCACCAACTGGCCTGAGGTTGGCCTCTGTTGACGCGAAGACGCTCGGGATTATCTAGCTTAGCAACAGTCTTACGAACAAAATGCGCCTTGTTGGGGCCAAATTCCAAGGCGGTGATGGAAGGCTGTGCCTTGCACGAACGTCCGGTGACGGGAGCGCAGCAAGGTCAGCCCAACTACATCGCGAGTGTCGGCATTGGGCCCTTGAAACGGGCGAAGACAGCTAGTGGGTCAGGCAAAAGCGACGATTGGGCTTCAAGGCCCGCTTCTGATCAGGTTGCGGCGTTGGGATGAGCGGTAGGTTCGGTGTGTCCATGGCCGGTCCTCTGATCTCACTACGTTTAGTACGAATTGGTAACGACGCGCCTAGAATGTGTTACGCCGAGCTGGGTGATCAGAAGTGCAGCACCAATCAGGGCGAAACCCTTGAGGAAATGCGCCTGCTGGAGCGCCCAGAGGACCGGGTCGGTTTGCGTGATCAACTCATACCCGTGCACCACAAGTGTTACGGGAAACAGGAAGGCGATCAGCAGCCAGCCGCCGAGGCGCGGGTGCCAATTCAGAAGGATCATAGTCGCTCCGATCAATTCCACGACGCCAGAGATCAATGTCAGAAACACCGGGAATGGAACTGCATCGGGCATGAGCGAGACGTAATAGGGGATGTTGGAAAAGTGGGTCACACCCGACAGAAAGAAGAGCGACGTGAACAGGATCCGAGCCGCGAGGGTCAGGGCGGGATGATTTGGAAGTTTGGCTTCGGCAAGCATGATGATGCTCCGTGATGGGGTGTAACGGTCCAAGATGCTAAGGTCTTGGACCGGTTAAGTTCAGTCTTCCGACGCGGCGTCGACGGCTGAGAGAATGACCTCCGCCACCGCCTCGGGTTTGGAGAGCATCGCGACGTGGCTGGACGCAACGGTCGTGATCTCTGCCCCCATCTTCTGGGCGAAGTAGCCTTGAACCTTGGGCGAGATGATCTGGTCGTTTTCGGCGATGACGTAGCTTGAGGGCTTGGCTGACCAGGCTGCTACTGTCGGCCTGTCATAGCTGGTGTCGTATTTGATTGGGCCTTGGGTCACCGCCATCACGGCGGTTTCTTCGGCGCTCAGGTCGGGCGCGAAATACTCCGAAATCCCGACCGATGTCAGGCGCAGATACCCGTCCGCATCCGGATAGATTTCCGCCTGCCACGGTGCTGGCGGCTGTCCCTCGGTCAAATCCGATAAGGATTGACCGGCGTCGAGCGCAAAGCCTGCGACATAAACCAGATGCGCGACTTTGTCGTGGGCGCCGGCTTCGGTGATGACGTTTCCACCATAGGAATGACCAACGAGCACCACTTTGCCTTGCTGCTGATCGACCAGGCGCGTGACCGTGGCGGCATCGCCGTCGAGGGACGACAGTGACAACTGCGCGGCGCTGACCGAAACGCCCGCCTCTTGCAAGATCGGGATGACCTTGTTCCAGGCCGAGCCGTCCGAAAACGCGCCGTGAACCAGGACGACGGATGCTTCATCAGCTACGACACTGCCCGGCAACGCCAGGGCAATCGCGGTCAGGGTCGAGTGGAACACGTTGGGGGAATTAGACATTTTGAGTTACCTCGTGGCTAGGTTAGCATTGCCCACTGAGGTATGCGCAAAGGTAAGGTCTGCCGATGATGGGAACACCGGAAGTGTTAGCAGAAACACCGATGTTCGCGTCCGATGCGTTGTCCGAAGTGCTCGACATTGTCCATGTGCGTGGTGAGACAGCACGGGTCATTACGCCTGACGCGCCACTCGAATACTCGGTTCAAGCCGGGCAACCTTGCGTCTACATCGTCGAACAGGGGCTGCTCGAAATCAAAGTAGGCGAAGCGCCACCGGTGGTCCTGCGCGAAAAGCAAATCGCGCTCATTTTGCAGGGCACGGCTCATGCAACCACGTTCAGCGACCCCAAATGGAACACGCCGCAGGCCCGGTTGATCGACCCGGAAACCAGAGAACGGACCCGCCCCGCGATCAACTGCTTTTGGGGCAGTTTCACTGTTGACAGCGACTTGGCTACCAAGGTTCTGCAGTCCCTTCCCGAAGTCATCGTGCTGGATGGGCTCACTGACAATCCGATCGAATGGGTCGATGAGGTGTGTGAGTTGGTTTTGCGAGAGTTGGGCACGACGAGGCCCGGGGCAAGTCTGATGGTCTCACGCCTTCTCGACCTTCTTTTGGTGATCATTCTGCGTCGCTGGGCACAATCCGAAGACAGCTTGCCGGGTTGGATTGCGGCGGCGAAGGATGAACGGATCGCGCGTGCCGTCTCTGCCATACACGCTGATCCGGCGCGAAGCCTGTCCAACAGCGAACTGGCCGAAATAGCAGGTATGTCGGTGTCGAATTTCGCGGAACGCTTCAAACAGGTCATGGGCCAGCAGCCCGGGGCCTACCTGCGTGCGTGGCGACTGGATCAAGCGGCTGAGGCACTTCTTCACTCGAGCGCATCGATCGAAGGCATCGCTGACCGTGTGGGCTATACCTCCAAAGAGGCGTTCAGCCGGGCTTTCCAAAACAAGTTCGGCGAAGCCCCGTCATCTTGGCGGGCCTCTCGCAATCGGACGTCTTCGATGTGATGTCGAGGCGCGCGCCTCCGATCTATCTCGTTTAATCCTGCGTTCGTATAGTATTCAAATTCTGTTTCGAACAACCTCGTATCGGGGCATTCAGTTAATCTCGCGGCCATGATACCTTTGCCACATGAAGCCAAAAACCATAGACGAATTTCACGAGGCTCAATCGCCGGAAGATAGGAGAATATGCGATCTGCTAAGACGAGAGATCGACGCGGGCCTGCCAAGAGCCGAAAGCAAGATATGGCATTCACACCCGGTGTGGTTTCTCGATGGAAATCCGATTGTTGGATTCAGTAAACTTAAGAACTGTATCCGCTTGATGTTTTGGAGCGGAGCAGATTTTGAAGAACCAGATTTAAGACCGGGGACGGGAAAATTTAAGGATGCGTCCATCCGCTATACGGATGTCAGCGAAATCAATTCGGATGATTTGAGACGGTGGTTGGTCAAAAGCGGGCAAATCCAGTGGGACTATAAAAACATCTACAAACGAAAGGGTCGGTTGGAACGTCTCGTCTAAGCGATCAAACTATACCCGACACGTATTCTCAGAAACGCCCACGCAAACCAGTCAATAAGACCACTCGATCGGGCGCGTTGGCTCGTGTCTGTGGTTCAATTCTACCCCTCGGCACCACATTCCCATTTCAAAAACCAACCGTGTCGGTGACGCTACATCTAGCGCTGCATTTCTCCTCTACCCAAGTCTTAGACGCTCCCCTATAGTATCAGTGGTTGATTGGGGGTGAGTACCCAAGAAAGAAGTAAGGGGACCATGCATGCGCTGTCCGTTTTGCGGCAATGTCGATACTCAAGTGAAAGATTCCCGTCCGGCGGAGGACCATGTTGCAATCCGTAGACGGCGGTTTTGTCCCGCCTGCGGGGGCCGGTTTACGACCTATGAGCGCGTGCAGTTGCGCGACCTTGTGGTGATCAAAACAAGCGGCAAACGTGAGGACTTCGATCGCGATAAACTTGAACGCTCGATCCGGATTTCCATGCAAAAACGCCCCATCGAACCGGATCGCATCGATCAGATGATCTCCGGCATCGTGCGGCGGTTGGAGAGCATGGGAGAGACGGATATCAAATCCGCGGTGATCGGCGAGATCGTCATGGAAGCACTCGCGCGGATCGATACGGTGGCCTATGTGCGCTTCGCCTCGGTCTATAAGAACTTCCAGGCTGCCAACGATTTCGAGGAATTCGTCGCTGAGCTGCGCCCACCCGTTCAAAGCGAAGACTGATACAGTGACAAGCGCCGCCGAGGACAGGCGCTGGATGAAACTCGCACTCGGTCTGGGTGCGCGCGGGTTGGGGAATGTGTGGCCGAACCCCGCTGTGGGCTGCGTTCTGGTAAGGGGCGCGCGCGTCGTTGGGCGCGGATCAACGCAAGCTGGCGGTCGGCCGCACGCCGAAATCGTCGCGCTTGAGATGGCTGGCAAGTTGGCGTCTGGCGCCACCGCATATGTCACGCTGGAACCCTGCGCACATCAGGGCGAAACCGGTCCCTGCGCGGAGGCGCTTGCGGAGGCAGGCGTGGCGCGTGTTGTGATTTCTGCGCGCGACCCCGATCCCCGGGTGAATGGGCAGGGGATCGCGCATCTGGCTGAGCGAGGCATTGCCGTCACCGAGGCTGTCTGTGAGGCCGAAGCGCGGGCGACCCATTGCGGGTTTTTCTCCAAGGTCGAGCGCGGTCGACCCTATCTGACTCTGAAACTCGCGACTTCGCTGGATGGTCGGATTGCCACCGGAACCGGGCATAGTCAGTGGATCACGGGACCTTTGGCGCGCAGGCAGGTGCATCTGATGCGCGCCCGCCATGATGCAGTCCTTGTTGGCGCCGGGACAGCGCGGGACGACTTGCCCTCGTTGACCGTGCGCGACTTAGGGGAAATGCCAAGCCCTGTGCGTGTTGTCCTCAGCAACCGCCTCGATCTGCCAAGAAGGAGCCCCTTGGCGCAAACCGCACGGGACGTGCCCGTCTGGCTGCTGCATGGCCGCGACGTCGATGCGGAGCGTCTGGCGTTCTGGACGGAGGCCGGAGCGCGCTGCTTCGAGGTGCCGACGGTTTCTGGCGGGCGTTTGGATGTCCGCGCTTGTCTGCAGCTTTGTGCCAGGGAAGGGCTGACGCGGGTGCTTTGCGAGGGCGGCGGACAGTTGGCGGCATCGCTCTTGCAGGAAGATTGCGTGGACCGGTTTGTGCAGTTCACCGGTGGCGTTGCGATTGGGGCCGAGGGGTATCCGGCGCTTGGTGCTCTTGGTCTCGCGGAATTGCGTGAGGCCCGCCGGTTCCATCTGATGTCTGTTCGCCGATTGGATGGGGACGTGCAGGCGATCTGGGGTCGAACTTAATCAACCAAACGGAAAAGCCCTGCTGGGCTTTGCGTCTTTTATGGGCGCACGGTGGCCGGAGTGAGCCCGAGAGGGTGATGTGAGTCGGGATTGCGGGCGGGGGTTTGAGTATTTTTGCCAGCATGAAGCCGTGATGTTTCAGCCAGATCACGGGGTGTGTGCAGGTTCTCACGGGTGTGTGGCCTCTGGGCCAGGTTGCAAATGTTGAGTTGCGTGAACGCCAACGAGAGCGCTGCTGAGAAGAACATCGTTCTGGGTGGTGGTGACGTGTCCCGCGACGTGCAGGTCCTGCTCTCGCTCAGCAATGACAGCCCCGCTGAGATCAAGCGTTAAGCTTTTCTCAACACTTGGTCCCGTCTCTCCCCGTTCCCCCTCAAACGGGACCGAGAAAACGCCCCTCAGGCTCCGCCGCCTGAGGGGCTTTTCGTTTCAGACATCATAGTAGTCGCGGTACCAGTCGACGAACGCCTTCACACCGGTTCGAACATCTGTCTTCGGTGCGTGGCCGGTGAGGGACTTCAGAAGCGCGGCATCAGCCCAGGTTTCGGGCACGTCCCCGGGTTGCATCTCCATCATGTTTTTCTGTGCGGATCGACCGGTCGCGTCTTCGATTGCAGCGATAAAGTCCATCAACTGAACTGGACTGCCATTACCGATATTGACAACCCGCCAGGGCGCGACGGGGGAGAGGCTGTCTCCCTCGGCGATTTCTTCAGGCGTTTCCGGTCGCTCCGGCGGGGTGTCGATCAATAGGCGAATGCCTTCCACCAGATCGGTGACATAGGTGAAGTCCCGCTTCATGTCGCCGTGGTTATAGACGTCAATCGCCTCTCCTTCGAGAATGGCGCGGACAAATTTGAAATAGGCCATATCCGGGCGACCCCAAGGGCCGTATACGGTGAAAAACCGGAACATCGTGACCGGGAGCCCATAGAGATGCGCGTAGGAATGCGACATCGCTTCATTGGCTTTCTTGGTCGCACCATAAAAGCTCATCTGCGTGTCAGCCTTGTCCGTCTCGCGATACGGCATCTTAGAGTTCGCGCCGTAAACGGAGGAGGTCGAGGCCATCAGCAGGTGTTCGACCGGATTGGCGCGCACAGCTTCAAGCAGGCGATAGACGCCGACCAGATTGGCCTCCAGATAAGCTTGCGGATTTTCGATGCTCCAGCGGACACCGGCTTGGGCGGCCAGATGCACAACCACATCCGGGGTTTCGCGGGCCATCAGATCGGCCAACAGGCCTTCGGTCTCGATGGCTGCCTCAATTGCCGTAAAGCCTTGGTTTTGCAGGAGCATCTGGTGGCGGCGCTGTTTCAGGGAGACATCGTAGTAGTCGCTCATCGCGTCGATGCCGATCACTTCAAAACCGTCGTGCAACAGGCGTTCGCACAGGTGGTAGCCGATGAACCCGGCGGAGCCTGTGACCAAGACTTTGCGTGCCATAATCTGCCTCGTAGCTGCTCGCCCTTTAGGTCTCCGATTTCGCGGCGCACGTCAAATCCACCGGCGCAATTTCCGTTCCTCGACAGATCTTTGAGCTATGCTATGGCCCGGTTGCATCTGTTTTACTTGCTTTTGTCGCTGTGCTGAAGCTCAATCTGACGGGAGCAGACCAAGGGCACAGGTATGGATTTGAAGTCGTTTTTTAAGCGCAAACCGGAAGCGCCGCGCGCGACAGCGTCCGAGCCTAACGGCGCACCGCTGACGCCGGATCAGGCGCATTTCGTTATCGGAGATGTGCATGGGCGGGCCGATCTGCTTGAACGCATGCTGGAGAAGGTCGACCGGGTGATCGGCGAAGATCGGGTCGCCAACCCGGTGCTCTGCTTCGTTGGAAATATCATTGATTTTGGCCCGGACAGCCATCTGGTGCTGCAGCGGATCACGGAACTCACGGGCGAGTTCGCCGAAAACATTCTGTGTTTGATGGGCAATCACGAACAGATGCTTCTGGATTTTCTGCAGGCGCCTGCCGCGCGATTGTCACGCTGGATGCGCGAAGGGGGCGACGCGACCTGCCGGAGCTTTGGGTTGGATGCCGCTCTAGCGGCTGATCCCGACAGCCTTGCGTCGGAGCTGAAGCTGGCGATTGGCACAGATCACCTCGCTTGGATGGAGCGGCGTCCCTTGTCGCATCAGAGCGGCAATCTCTTTGTTGTGCATGCGGGGGCAGACCCCGTACGCGCGATTGACGACCAGACCGATCGCGTAAAGATATGGGGTCATCCGGAGTTTCTGACCCGTCCCCGCGTCGATGGGGCTTGGGTCGCGCATGGGCATCACGTGGTAGAACGCCCGCATGTGAAGGACGCGCGGATTTCGGTGAACACAGAAGCTTGGAGAACCGGGGTTTTGAGCTGCGCCTATGTCGCGACTTCTGGCGATGTGCGTTTCATTCAGGCTGTTGCCGGAAGCTGACCTATCGGCGCCAGAGATGGGCGTAGCCCGCAAAAATCCCTTGCAGTTTTGCGGTCAACCGGTTGAGGGCGCCCGGTTTTGGCATGTCGCCGCTGGCAAGCCGGTCCAGAACGATCTCAGGTGGACACGCGGTCTTTGTGATCGGGTCGAAATAGCGAGGATACGCGATCAGGCTGGCGTAGAGCAAGGCAGTGAGATCTGGACGCGCCGTTCGACGCTTCGGCATGGCGACGCGATCATCGGTCAGGCCCCAGCCCGCATAAAACGGCTGCCCATAGCATCTGACTGGCGTGTCGCGCAGCAGAGCCTCAAAACCAAGCAGCGATGTCATCGTCGCAACCCGAGAGACCTCAGCGATCAGGGCAATCGGATCGGCGTCTTGTGCGATCTGATCGGCCTCGGAGGCATCAATCTTGCCATCTCTGAGGCCCGCTTCCACATCCGGGTGGGGCTTGTAGATCAGATATGCGTCGGGAAAGTCTGCTCTGACGCGGGAAAGAAGCGCTGCATTATCCGTGACTTCGGTCGTGCCGAACCTAATGGAGGCGTCATCTGCGACCTGACCCGGCACAAGAATGATTTCTCTGCCGCCCGCCTCGATTTTCGGCATATCACGATCAAGATTGTATTTGCTGAGACCCTTTCGAATGATGGTCCGGCGCAGGGCTTCAGTCCGTTGCCGCGCGTGATCCGGCAGATCGACGGAGGCGGCAATCAAGCTCTCCAGATCGCTCGGACCGGTTGCGTCATAATAAATCCCGGTCTGATCCCGGACCAGGGAAAGCGGGGCGATCAGGTCAGCGCCAAGGCCTTTGGAGCGTAGGAAACCGTCCTCAAGATTGAAACTCTGGGGGCGGCTTTCCGCACGCAATGGCGAACTGGCCCAGACCAGCTCATCGCTCCCCTGCGGGACCGCCTCGCGGGATTTGGCGAATTGCATCGGCCCGAAGAACTCCGTCAGTGGTTTGCGCTTCCAGGGTTTCATACCGAGGGCGACATATCCACGTTTGTCCTCGCGATGCGCGCGTGCTCTGGCCTCCAAAGTGCTCAGCACATCTTCCAACGCGCAGAGTTGGTCGCGATAGGGATCGTACCATTTGGGATACTCGATCATTGCCCCGGCAAACAGCTGCGCGCGCGTGAGTTTGCGCCGCCGACGGTCGATGGGTTGGCGGTCATCGGTTAGGCCCCAACCGGCATAGAAAGGCTGCCCGAAGACCACCGGCTTGTGGCCCGCCAGGATCGCTTCAAACCCCATGCCGGAGCTGACGGTGTAGACGGCGCGCGCGCCCTCCATGAGCGGGTAAGGGGGTACGGGAGTGCTCAAAAGGTTAATATTTGGCCCCAGATCCGCCTCCGAGAAGTGACCTGCACGATGACCGCCTTGGGTCTCGGGATGCGTCTTGATCACGATCTTCGCGCCGGGGTGATCTTCCTGCGCCCAGGCGAGCATTTCTTTGAAACTGGAGGCATCGGCACCGCCGTAAGTGATCGACGCATCGCCCTTCGTTTGGTCGATCACCAGCACGTAGCCAGGATCGGGCAGCGGCGCATCAAGGTCGAAATCATTATACTTGGACAGGCTTAGGTCTTTGATCCGCGCCATCGCCAAACGGGCGCGATCCATTTGCGCCGTGTCATCAAAGGCAGACGTGGCGAGGAGGGTTTCGAGATCGGACGGGCCAGAAGCGTCGAAGTAGGGACGCTGGTGGTCGATGGTCAGACCGATCGGCGGTTCACCATCGCGACCCGGCCGGATCGAGCGCAGAAACGCATCCTCGACATGGACCACATTCGCGCCTGTGAGATCGCCGACTTTCTCGCCGCGCCCCGAAGTCGGGCTCTTGCCCCAGACCGCGATCAGATCATCGGACCCCGGTTTGCCAAGGGTCAGATCATAGCCAGCTAACTCGACGATCCGGCGGACCTGTTTCTGGGTGAAAAACCCGGTGTTGAAATAAAAAAGCCGCGGACGGAGGGAGGAGCCGCCCACGGCTGAGTTCCCGGGTTGCCCCGGTGTCACGTTAGTTGCTGCCGTTCGCAGCGCTCGCCAGAGCGTTGGCCGATTGCAGCGAGCCCGTCAGGGCAGAAATCGTTTTGTTCCAGGTCACAAACGGGGCCTCGGTCACATACACCGTGTCATCGTCGCGGATCACGAAGTCGCGGGCCTCGAACATGCCGGTCGGCTGTGTGAGGTCCAGAACATAGGCAAAACGCTGTGTGCCCTGCAGATCGGTGCGGCCAAGCACGGCGTTCGCGATATCTGCCGGTTCGTTGCGGAATACGAAGATTCCGGTCGGGTCGGCGAGGCTGGAGTTCAGGCCGCCGACTTGCGCGATGGCTTCGATGGCCGACAGGGTTTGGCTCTCAAAGGTTAATCGATTTTGTGCCCCGGTGGCACCAAGCACGGTGAAGGCGCGGGTGTCTTCTTCGATCAGAATGCGGTCGCCGGGACGCAGCGCGATGTCGAATTTCGGGTTGGAGAACAGGTCTTCAAACCAGATCTTCGAGCGGTGCTTGCCGCGGATGACGGTGATCTGCGCGATCTCAGGCTCAATGGTCACACCACCGGCCCTTGCGATCATCGCCGACAACGTGCGGGTCGGGCGCTCAATGGCGAAGACGCCTTGCTGACCAACCGATCCCACGATGGAGACGGTGGAGCCATCACCAGCCAGCCGCCGCACGATCACCTGCGGATCAGGGGTCTGGGTGTCGAGCCTGTTGGTGATGATCCGGCGCAGCGCCTCGGGCGTGTTCCCCGAGGCTTTGATGCGACCGGCATAAGGCACGAAGATGAAGCCACTGCCATCGACCTGGATTTCATCCAGAGGGCTCGCATTGGCACCTTCCGGGGCCAAAAGACCGTCATCGACGTTTTCGTAAATCAGGAGGCCCAGCGTGTCACCGGGACGGATCGTGTCCGATCCCACAACGCCGGCGTTCAGAAACCCATCCGAAAATCCGAGGATCGGCTGCACCGACGTTGCACGGGTCACACGGCTGTTCACAGCGACGATGAACGCGTCACCTTGCTTCTGCACCGAGCCGTTGAAAATCTCGCGTTTGCCCGGACCGGAGCGCGGCAAACCACAGGTCGCGACCAATGTCACAACCAAGAACAGGGCGGCCAAGCGCGCGCCTTTGGGCCCCAATTTCAGCATGGGAGGGCTCCTCGATTTGAAAACTGCCTCAGTTTTTTCTTTTAACCGTAAGGATTCGCGGCAAAAAAGCTAGTCCTCGGCCTATTTCACCACGTGTAACTGTTGCCTTGGCGTCGCAGTGCCGGAGGTCAGTGCGTCATAGGGGTCTTCGGGGTTCAGCATCATATCGACGACCTGGCGCAGCAACTGCCGACGCCCCCGCGCGGAATAGAACCCTCCCGGGATTTGCGACGTCTCCAGCAGGTAGTGCCGATAATCGCGATAGGCTTTGCTGTCGGGGCGGGTCGGATTGGTGAAGAACTCCGCCAGAGATTGGGTCGAGACGAACTCCGGCTTGTTATAGACCGCGTCGCCAAAAACCTTCAGCGGTAACCCGCGCCACAAGACCTGCTGGGCGGCGGTCGAATTCACCGTGACGGCGGATCGGGCTGTGTTCAAAAGGCCCGCAAGTTTGCCGCCGCGCACGTAATGCACGCGGTCCGCGACATCGAACTGCTGGGCCAAAGCCTTGATTTCTTTGCGCAAAGGAACGCGGCCATCTTCCAGTGGGTGCGCCTTCAAGACCAGATGGTGATGCTTTGGCGCGCCTTTCGCGAAGCCATCAATCGCAAGACGCAGGAAATCCGACATGGTCGCAAACGGGGAGTGTTTCTGGAAACTCGCGTCATGTTCCAGCTGCAACAGGCACAGGTGATAGGGGAAACCGCCATGTTTGATCCGGTAGGTTGCAATGGCACGGCCAAGGGCGGTGAATGGCATGGTCATCAGACGCGTCAGATAGAGCTGAAACTCCTTGGTGACCGGTAGCGACCGATGCGGTTTGAAGTTCCGATACTTCCAGTTCCGGAGCAGCACGAAATAGTGGTAAACCGCGCCGTAAAACACATGTTGGCGCATATCGCCCCATCGAGCCGGGGCATCAGGCAAGTCAAGGTCAAGCCCTTCCAGCGCCTTGCGCATATCCGCGACTGACATGCCCATCAGGCGGGAGTGGCCATTGGTGCCGTCCCGCTCATAGGTGATCCAATAGGGGCGCAGATAGCCTTCCTCGAAGACATGCACGCGCAGGCCCAGAGTTTTCGCCGTCTCAATCGCGTCCGAATGGATCTGACGCACGTCGCCATAGAGCACTATATCGGTGACACGCTTGTCACCGGCGATTTTGGCAAACTCTGCGGGCCAGTCCTCTTGCGTGCCTCTGTAGGGAATGTAGCTTTTGTTGGAGAACCAGAACGCGTCGTCGCCCATGTTGAAGCCAACGCGCCAAACCTCGGCTCCAGCAGCGGCGAGCATTTTTCCAAGCTTGTAGAAAAAGGGTCCGTGCGGCCCTTGTAAAAACAGGAAAACCCGGTTTTCGCCTGTTGGCGTCATGCTCATTACCCCTGGGCCGTGACGACCCGTTACCCTTGTCTCGCTTGTTTTTCACGCGCTTTGGGCCGTTCCGGGGCCGAATTACGGCACGGTTATGACTTAACGGTTAATGGGGCGGGACGCACGGGGAAACTTGCGCATGGGAGAGGCGCAGGTTAGGTCGGTTCGGAGAGGATTTCGCGCTATGTTCACTGGAATTGTCACGGATGTCGGAGAGGTGCTGGAGCTTGAGCAGCGCGG
Organism: Paracoccaceae bacterium; assembly: GCA_028284705.1. Lineage (GTDB taxonomy): Bacteria > Pseudomonadota > Alphaproteobacteria > Rhodobacterales > Rhodobacteraceae > Litoreibacter. The sequence goes on from JANQRE010000007.1 coordinate 148,952, forward strand.
CGATCTGCGCGCGCGGATCGGCTGTGCCTATGATGCCGCTGGGATCGACCTTGGCGCGTCCATAGCTTGCGATGGTGTTTGCCTGACAGTGATCGAGAGAGGATTGGACCCAAGCAATTGGTTTGATGTGGAAATTTCGGCTGAGTCCGTGTCAAAAACCAATATCGGCGACTGGAAAACCGGCCACCGGATCAATCTCGAACGCGCCTTGAAAGTAGGCGATGAATTGGGCGGGCACATCGTCTCTGGTCATGGCGATGGCGTGGCAGAGATCATCGCCATGGAAGAAGAGGGCGACAGCACACGCGTCACCCTGCGGGCGCCGGAGGCACTGGCGAAGTTCATCGCGCCGAAAGGGTCGGTGGCCCTGAACGGCACATCGTTAACCGTTAACGATGTTGCGGGCGCGGAGTTCGGCATCAATTTCATCCCGCACACCAAAGCGGTGACCAATTGGGGGGCGGCGCAGGTTGGTGATCGTGTGAACCTCGAGATCGACACGCTGGCGCGCTACGTGGCGCGGCTGCAGGAGTGGGGATGAGCCAGATCGGGCACAATAACGGTCCGGCGATGGAGCCGGGGTTTGGCTTTCGCAAGACCGCCTGGACCAAGGCGCGGGCCGAGCTGATCCCCAACCTGCCCATCGAAATCCTGCGCCGCCGCGTGGCGCGGGCGAAAGAGCTTGGGCTGCCTTACAAGACCTATGCGTCGGTGCGCGCCTCGACCGGTCGCGACGTCATCGGGTTTCTGTTTTCCAACAACGCCCTGCGGGTGCTGCGGGCTGAGCAGAAAATGCCGGGGCAGCGAGCCAGAAAACTGCAGGGTTTGAGTGGGGTCGACTTCCTCGCGGTATGCCATAAGCCCCTGACATCGCAGGGGCTTTCGCAGCGTTTGGCAGAGCACGGCCTTACATTGACGGCCAGTGCCGAGGCACCCCATTTCGCCGACAGCTGGTCCGACATTCGTGACAAGATCGCCCTGCCGGTTCGCGAAGCGGGGCTGCCCAAGGATGGCGTGCTGGTGATCGGCGATACAAGCCATGAAGCGCTCTGGTCGGAGGCGGCAAAGCTCGCTGGTTTCGTGCACTCGGACCGCTATTTCGAGGGCGCGACGTAGGGTCTTTGCCAAGACGGTTCCGCCACCTCTTTCCAATCCGCGGCGCATGATCTATCTCGCTGATCTGAAAGGGACGCTGCCGATGTCTGACTATGACTATTCCGATGCTATTTCTTCTGTCGAAGAGATCATCGATGACGCGCGCAACGGGCGGATGTTTATCCTTATAGATCATGAGGATAGAGAGAATGAGGGTGATCTGGTGATCCCGGCGCAGATGGCGACCCCGGAAAGTATTAATTTTATGGCGACCCATGGGCGGGGGTTAATCTGTCTGGCGCTGCCGGGCGAGCGGATTGATGCGCTTGGGCTGCCGCTCATGTCCTCTTACAACTCATCGCGGCACGAGACGGCGTTTACGATCTCGATTGAGGCGCGCGAGGGGGTCTCCACCGGCATCTCGGCCCATGACCGGGCACGCACTGTCGCGGTCGCCATTGACCCCTCCAAAACCAGTGCCGATATCGCAACGCCGGGGCATGTTTTCCCCTTGCGGGCGCGGGAGGGTGGGGTGCTTGTGCGGGCGGGTCACACGGAGGCGGCTGTGGACGTCTCAAGGCTCGCGGGTCTTAACCCGTCGGGCGTGATTTGCGAGATCATGAACGAAGACGGGACGATGGCGAGATTGCCCGATCTCGTTGCTTTTGCTCAGAAACATAACCTGAAGATCGGGACGATTTCCGATCTGATTGGCTACCGGCGCCGGCATGACAATCTGGTGAATGAGAGCCAGCAAAAGGCCGTGACCTCCGAGTTTGGCGGCGACTGGATGATGCGGGTGTTCACCGACGAGACCCAAGGCGCGGAGCATGTGGTTCTGACGAAGGGGGACCTCTCAAATGGTGGGCCTGTGCTGACCCGAATGCATGCGCTGAACCCGATTGAAGATGTGCTTGGCCTGGGGCCGAGCCCGTCGGATGAACTGCCCCGCGCGATGGAAGAAATCGCCAAGGAGGGGCGGGGTCTGGTGGTGATGCTGCGGGACGTTCACATGAAGATCGACCCGCAGGGCGGGGTGTCGCCGCAGACGCTGCGGCAATATGGTCTGGGGGCCCAAATCCTCGCCGCTCTAGGGCTTAGTGAATTGGAATTGTTGACGAATTCGCCGTCGCCGAAAGTTGTCGGGCTGGAGGCCTACGGGCTGTCCATCGTTGGGACGCGGCCCATTCCGGTGAAAGGAGCCTGACCATGGCCACCGCAGAACAGCATCACATTCTCGATCTGCCGACATTCGACAAGCCGGTGAAACTCGCCTTCGTTGTGTCGCCTTACTACAAGGACATTGCCGAGAACCTGATCGCCGGTGCGCGCGCCAAGGCCGACGCTTGCAAGGCCAAGGTGGAGATCATCGAGGTTCCCGGCGCGCTGGAAATTCCGCCCGCGATCCGCATCGCGCACCGGCAGTCGAATTTCGACGGGTTCGTCGCGCTTGGCTGCGTCATTCGCGGCGAGACCACGCATTACGAGACGGTCTGTAATGACTCGTCACGCGGGCTGATGCATCTGGGCATTCTGGGGGCCAATATCGGCAATGGCATCCTGACGGTGGAGAACCGCGCGCAGGCAGAGGTCCGCTGCGATCCGGCGGGTTATGATGCGGGGGGAGGAGCGGCGGCAGCGGCCCTGCATCTGATCGCGCTCAGCCGAAAATTTGGCAATGAGTCCAAAGGGATCGGCTTTGGACGGCCTCTCGACGAAGATGACGACGGAAGCTTCCAGATCGCATGAGCCTGTCGAACAATCAGAAACGTCAGATGCGCTCCGCCGCGCGGCTTTATGCCGTGCAGGCCCTGTTTCAGATGGAGCATTCCGACCAGACCATCGACGCCGTGCGGGACGAATTTGAGACCCATCGTTTTGGCGCGACTTATGAGGAAGGTGAGATGGCCGAGGGCGATGTGGACACGTTCCGCGGCCTTCTGGAAGGGGCGGTCGCACAGCAATCTCCCATCGATCAGATGACGGATCGCGCCCTGAAAGCGACCTGGCCGATTGACCGGATTGACCCGACTCTAAGGGCGCTTTTCCGGGCAGCAGGGGCGGAAATGCTGGCGAAATCGACGCCGCCGAAAGTGGTGATCTCGGAATTTGTCGATATCGCGAAGGCGTTCTTTCCCGAGGGCAAAGAGCCGAAATTCGTCAACGCGGTGCTCGATCATATGGCCCGCGAGGCCGTGCCGGACGCGTTCAAAGGTTAACGCGCGCTGGTCAGATTGCGCAACGTTCGGTCGAAAATGAGCGCCTCTAACCCGTTGATTTCATGAGATTAATTTCGAGTTAACGCTGCCTATTTTGCAGGCATTTGCTCAAATTCTAGGCGAAATTCGAAATATTATGTTGTGTTTCGCCGCCCCTCATCGCCGAACGAACAGCCACGCAGTCGCGGCGAGCACAGCTCCGCAGATCAGGGTCTTTGACACCACTTCCATCGCGCCTTCGATCAGGAGCGCGTGGGCCACGCTGCAAACGACAATCACGACCGCAAGCGCCTTGTGCCCGACGCGGAACCGGGCAGGTCGTAGGCGGCGGGTGGCGCGGAGACCGGCGAGAAGGGCGGAGGCGAAGACCGCCCACATGGCGATCACACCCCAGGCCGAGAACGGCGTGGGAGAGGTGAAGGTGAGCGCGTCGATGACATCCGGCGGGCTGGTGATCCAGAGACCCGCGACGTGGAGAATGACGGCGGCAAGGAGGACGACGCCGGTGGCGCGATGCACCCGCCGGGAGGTGCCCGGAGATATCCCCGGCAGCGCGTTCCGGATCAGCAGCGGTTGCAGCAGCAGAAGCGACATCGCGATGATGCCGGCAAATCCGGCGGCGATGTAGATGGGCTGGCGGAAGGCGAGATAGGGGCTGAAACTTGCCAGGAGGATCGGGCCGATAAGCGCGATCGCCAGTGCGGCCCAGATCAGGTGCCTGCGTGGGCTGCCCATGATGAGCGGCGCAGCTTAGACCGGTTTCAGAACGAAATGCGCCTCGAGGCTCGTATCCCTTGGGCTGTCCATGAGGGGGCGGAGGAAAACCGTCTCAAATTCCGCGCTGTCATAGGCGAGATGGGCATGGGCCTGACCGAAGGCGGGCACGATCTGTGGCATCTCCAAACGGAACTCGCCCTTGGCATTGGTCAGCGTCGCGCCGTGACTGCGGGCGTCGCGCTCATGGCCTTCGGTCGTGTGCGCCCAGATCTGAATGCGCTGACCCTCGAGGGGCGCGCCATCGCCCGCACGCCGCACCGTGCCGGACATCCAGAAACCGCCGCCGCCGATCCGCTCCACGATGGGCGCGCCGGGACGGTAATTGTTGGCCCCGCCGCGCATGGTCGGTGTGGGTGCAAGGCCAGCGGCGCGGGCAGGGAGCAGACCGGTGGCAAGGGTCGCGCCGCTGGCGGCGAGAAGCGTGCGGCGGGTGAGTGGCGAGCTGGGCATGGGCTGACCTCCAAACGGGTGCGAACTCTGTCGCGTTACCATCAAATATAACGCAGTTTCGCTGAATTCCGAGATGCGGGGCCGGAGGTTTCGGTCACGGCTCTGTGAGCCGCGACCGATTGAGCGGTGGGTTGCCTAGATTTTGCGCGCCACGATGTAGCGGCTGAGCACCATGCCGGACTGATCGCCGGTTTCGATGATCTGGAAGCCGGCGGCCTCGATTTTCTGCTCCAAAGTTTCGGCCGTCATGAACTCGACAAAGGGGGCTTTGCCGATGAGTTGCATCACCGGGATGGCGACGCGGCGCATGAGCGCGAATTTGAGACCGGCATTGCGCGGGGCGCAGACGGTTTTGGAGATGAAAAGCCCACCCGGTTCGATGAGGTCGTTGATGCGCGCAAGCGCGCGGTTGAGATTTGGCACAAGGTGCAGGAGGTTGTGGGCCAGAACGACAGTGTAGGGCCCGTCTGCGGCCTGGTGATCCAGCACCTCAGCGACTTTGAAAGTCACATTGTCGAGCTTTTCTTCGGCGAGCTTCTCCTCTGCGATCTCGATCATGCCGGGGGCGAGATCGGTGGCGGTGATATGGGCCACATGCGGGGCCAACAGGAGTGCCGTCGAGCCGGTGCCGCAGCCGATCTCGAGCGCGGTGTCGGTGGGTTTGAGATGGGAGATCGTGCGGTCGAGCGTGTTCTGGTAGCCCTCGGGATTGGCGATCGGCTGGGCGGCATATTTGCGCGCGAGTTTGCTCCAGAATGTGGGGTCAGGGGTCATGGCGGGTGTCATAGCAGTATCTTTCGCGGTGTTTTGAGTTGATTGCTTGTAGGCTTCTGCATTTTTCTTTGGAATTGCCTGTGTTCGCACTTCTGTTATGCATAAATGCATGAACTGGCAGGCGATCAATTTCGATTGGAACCAGGTGCGTGCATTTCTGGCGACGGTGGAGGAGGGGTCCCTGTCCGCCGCGGCGCGGGCCCTGGGCCAGACGCAACCGACCGTGGGGCGGCAGGTGGCGGCGCTGGAAGAGGCGTTGGGCGTTGTGCTGTTTGAGCGGGTCGGCAAATCGCTGACGCTGACGTCGACGGGGTCGGAATTGCTGATCCATGTGCGCGAGATGGCGGATGTGGCGAGCCGGATTTCCCTGACCGCGACGGGGCAGTCGCAGACCATTGAGGGTCAGGTGCGCATCACCGCGGCGGATGTGCTGTCGGCCTATCTGCTGCCGCCCGCGCTGGAGAAAATCCGCAAGGTTGCGCCGCTTCTGGAGATCGACGTCGTGGCGGCCAATGAGATTCGCGACATTCAGCGGCGCGAAGCCGATATCGCGATCCGGCATGTGCGCCCGACCCAACCCGATCTGATCGCGAAGCTGGTGGCAGATTTCGATGCGAGTTTCTACGGGGCGACGACCTATCTGGACCGCGTCGGGCGACCAAAGGATTTCGAGGAACTGGCGAAGCTCGATTTCGTCTCCTTCGGCTCGGCGGAGGAAATGATCGGCTTTCTGGAGCCCGCAGGCATCCCGGCGACCGCCGAGCGGTTCAAGATCGGCTCGAAGAACGGGATCGTGGCGTGGGAACTGGTGCGCCGCGGGTTCGGGGTCTGCGTGATGTCAGATGAGGTGGCGGAGAACACGCCGGGGGTCGAACGGCTGCTGCCGGAGATGGAGCCGTTCAAGTTTCCGGTCTGGCTCGCCACCCATTCGGAATTGCACACGGCGCGGCGCATTCGCCTGGTTTTTGACCTGTTGGCTGAGCATTTCAGCCGCAGTTCAACCTAAAGTGTCTTTGATCGGGCGGCGGGTCGCGCTATCTTGCCAGGCATAGGAGAAATGCCCATGCCGGATCACATTCGCTTCCTTCTCAAACATGCTCTGATCGGGGTCGCCGCGGCGGTCAGTTTCGTCGGCCTCTTGCTGTGGTTCAACGTGATGAACCTTTGGTATCTGGTGAGCCACACCGCGGAGGGACCGTTGGCGCTGGGCGTGATGACGGTGTTTTTCATCATCACCTTTGCCTCGGTGCAGATGGGCATCGCCGTGATGGCGCTGGGCGAGAGTGACGAGGATGACGATGGCCCGCGCGGCAATGTGCCGGAACTGGCGGTGCTGCCGGTGCGGGTGTCCGATCACAGGTAATTTGGCGAAAAATAGCTGAGAAAGCGTTGGCGGTAGTTTGACCAGAATGTCGCCAAAGACGCTGCCTCTCAGAGGCATAGCCTCTTCGAACGCGCCTTTGTCGGCATCATATTTGGATTGGGTCAAACCCCTTGGTCGGCATCTTTTTCGCGGGGCCAAAAAGAGCCGGTGACGGAACCGCCCAGACCGTAGGGGAAGCTTATTCCCGAGGACCTGTATTTACAGGTGGGCGCCGGGTAACCGGACCAGGATCCGGACAGAGCCAGCTCCCTCGGAATTGCTTAAGGCCACCGGAATGTAGTCCCATGTAAAACGAGAAGGGCAGAACCGTCGCTAAGGCAGATAGGCGGTCGGACCCCATCTGGCAAGGCGCGTCTTTGTGATAAGGTGGCCATAGTTGGGAGGTGACCCATGGCGAAAGCGAAGATGAAAACGGCCCCGACCGGAGCGGATGTGGCGGCGTTCCTGGAGAGCATCGAACATCCCGTCAGGCAGGCCGATGGCCTCCGCCTGCTGGATTTGTTTCGCGACTGGACCGGCTGGGCGCCGCGCATGTGGGGACCGTCGATCATCGGCTACGGGCGCTACGAGTACCGCTATGAGAGCGGTCGGGAAGGCGAGTTCATGGTGACCGGGTTTTCGCCGCGAAAGGCCAATCTGGTGATCTACATCATGCCCGGCTACCGCGATATGGGCGAGAAACTGGCGCGGTTGGGCAAACACAAGATCGGGAAATCCTGCCTGTATATCAACAAGTTGGCGGATATTGATGAGGCCGTCCTGCAAGAGATGGTCGCAGACGGCCTCGCTTATATGAAAGAGAATTACCCGGTCTTCGACGCCTAGGTGGCGTGGAGATCGGCGCGCATCCGGTCGATATGCTCGTCCCAGCCTTTGTCCATGGCGAGGACCATGCCGAAGGCCTCCTGGCTTGCGGGGATCCCGGTATGCTCCAGCGAGAGGCGCGTGCCGCCGGGCGTGTCGTCTAGCGTCCATGTGACCGTGCCTGCCACATCGGGCATGGGCTTCACGGTGAATGTGTATTGAAGAAGGTCATGGGGGCGGGCGGTGATCACCTTGCCCCAGATGAGTTTATCGCCGGACTCAGTCCCGAACATCTCGTAACCGGCGCCTTCCTCCAAGGTCACGGGCGGTTTGTGGAACCAGATCGCGAGCTTTTCGGGGTCGGTGAGATAGGCCCAGACAGTTTCCTTCGTGGCCTTGATATAGACCTGCTTGCGGATGGTCGTGTCAGTCATGTGTGTCGTCCTCTTCAATGGCGGTTTTCAGAGCGTCGAGGCGGTCGTCCCAGAACTGGTCAAAGAAGGACAGCCAGTCGCGCACGGGCGCAAAGCCTTTTGGATTCAATCGGTTGAGACGTTCGCGCCCGCGCGGGGTGACGGTGATGAGACCCCCATCCGAGAGCACGGTGAGATGCTTTTTCACCGCCGCGCGGGTCATGTCGAAATCGCCAGCAACCTCGGCAATGGTGCGCTCGCCCGCTGTCAGGGTTTGCAGGATCGCGCGGCGGGTCGGGTCGGCGAGCGCGCGGAAGGTGGCTTGGGTCTCGGGGCTCATGATGTCCTCAGATATGAAACCATTTGGTATCGAATCTTATATGATACTTTTTGGTATCATGTAAAGGGCTTGATTTATGTTTCCCTTTTGTTCACATTTTCAGAATGCCCGATGATCTGTCCCTTCAACCCGGCCAATTGCTCGCACGTGGTGTGTGCCGACACCTAGTGACGCTGGGCTTTTCGGCGATTGAAGAGTTCACGCCGGAGCGGGGCAAGCGGGTTGATGTGATGGGGCTGGGACCCAAAGGGGAGCTTTGGGTGATCGAGTGCAAATCCTCCCGCGCCGATTTCATGAGCGACAGCAAATGGGAAGGCTATCTGGAGTGGTGCGACCGCTATTTCTGGGCCGTGGATGAAGCGTTTCCGACGGAGTTATTGCCGGATGAGACCGGGTTGATCATCGCGGACGCCTATGATGCGGAGGTGATCCGCATGGCCCCGGAGGACAAGCTGGCGGCCGCGCGACGCAAAGTCGTGGTGCAGAAATTCGCCCGCCACGCGGCGTTGCGGCTGCATGGGTTCCGCGATCCCGATTTCGTGCAGCCCTGGGGGTAGGGTTCTGGCGGCGGGTGTTGGTGGTGGCTTTGAGCGCAAGTCACCGATGCCGCACGGTGTCTGAATGTCTGTTTGTCGATCTTCACAGACGACAGCGCAGTACTGGAACCGCTCGATAGAAAAATGTTACTCATCGCCGAAACAAAGGGGCAAGTGTAGGCATGAGTATCAATCTGACTTTGGTGGTGCTGGAGCCCTCGCTTGCAGACAGACTACGTTCCAATCCGTCATTATCTGAAGAAATTGAGATCGAGCCTTCTCAGGATGATCTTCTCGCATCACATGGTCTTCAAATCGATCGTACTCTAAGCGATGACGAATATCCTTTCGACCGACTGGCACTGGGCAAAGACTGGCACTTAATGGATCAGTTTTTCACGGGAAGGGGCGGCCCGCGTTTGCTGAAATTTTTTAAGGCAGATGGAACAAGTTCGTTTCTCACCTCTGGCGGAGCATCGATCGGTGAAGGCTCCGGATACGGTCCTGCAAGACTCCTATCAGCACGGGAATGCGGAGATATTGACACTTTTCTGGCAGGTTTTGATGTTTCGTCGGCTCTTGAAGGCCTGACCATGGAATTTATTAAGGACGCGGACGTTTATGTCTACTCTCAGGGTAACGTGCCAATCGAAGAAATTCGAAGGATTGCCCGTAGTAACTTTGAGGAACTCAAAAGTTTCTTTCGCAGAGCATCAACAGCCGCATTAAGCGCCTACATATTTATGTCATAAAAGATTTTGCTTCAGTCGCTAGACGCATTGGCGGTGACAATATGGCGACTGCTCAACGGTCATTCGTGCAAGCGCAGTGAACTGGCGCTTTGTCCGCAAAGACGACAATGAGGGAAACGGCGGTTCCACCTTGCAAACGGTACCTCTCGCAAAACGGATCAGTACTCGTTGGCCCCTTTGCCAGCGAGGATGCGATCCCGGAATTTCTCGATGCGCGCGATGCGGGTTTCTGGTTTCTTGGCGGATCGCAAGTTGATCACGTAGCTTTTCTGACGCCCCGGTGTGAGGTTGTGGAAGGCCTTGGCAAGGGGCGGGTCCGCGTCGAGGGCCTCGATTAGCTCGTCGGGCAGGTCCGGTGCGCTGGTGTCTTTCGGCGCTCGTAAACCCGCTTCGGCATAGCGCATGGCCTCCTGCAGATAGGCTATGATTGTGGGAGCCGCTCGCGTGACCTGAGCGTTCTCGGTGAAACGGATCATGTCCGGATATCTTGTGTTCGGGCCTTGTTTTTCGAGGATGTTGTTGGGGTCTTTCAATAGGCCGGCCTCAAAGAAACTGAGCCGGAAATCGCCACGAAATGCACCAATGATGGCGATGTTGCGGGGGCCATGCATGTAGCAGGGATGCGCCCATTTCAGGGTTTCGGTGAGACCAGCATCGCGGCAGATTTGACGCAGGTCACGCAAGCCTTCAGCCCATTGAATAGTCGCGCAATCCTCGGTGTCAAAACGCGGGCAGCGGCCGCAGCCTTTGGTGAAATAGTCCTCGATCTTGGTGATCATTTTGGGCTTTCCATGCACGTCTCCTCGTAACACATTGGCGAGACTGACGGAACTTGGGGAAGGCAAGGGGTATGAGTGTTGTGAATTGGGGCATTCTGGGGGCTGCGAAATTTGCCCGCCAGCATATGGGGCCTGCGATCCATCGCGCGGAAGGGGCGCGGTTGGCGGGGGTTGCGAGCCGGTCGGGCGATAGCTCGGCCTTTCAGGCCTTTGCGCCGGATGCGAGGGCTTATGACAACTATGAGACGCTGCTGGCCGATCCCGAGATTGATGCGGTTTACATCCCGCTGCCCAACCATCTGCATGTGGAGTGGTCCAAGAAAGCGATGCAGGCGGGCAAACATGTGCTTTGCGAAAAGCCGATGACGATGCGGGCCACTGAATTCGATGACCTGATTGCGATGCGCGATGCGACGGGGCTGGTCTGCGCCGAGGCCTATATGATCCCGCATCACCCGCAATGGCAGCGCGCCAAGGAGCTTTACGGGGCGGGCGCGATTGGGCGTGTGATGCTGGTGGATGCGGTGTTTTCCTATGACAATTCCGCAGACGTGGAGAACATTCGCAATCGTCCGGAGACCGGTGGGGGATCGCTGCCGGATATCGGGGTCTACACGCTGGGCGCGGCACGTCTGGTGACGGGCGAGGAACCGCAGGACGTGCAAGCCGTGCTACATCGCGAAAACGGGGTCGATGTGTTTGCCCATGTGACCGCGGATTTCCCGAAATTTCGGTTCTCCTCGGTGACCTCCATGCGCATGGCACCGCGGCAGGAGGTGACCTTTCACGGCCGGGAAGGTGTGATGCGGCTGACCGCACCGTTCAATCCGGGCGTGTTTGGCGAAGCGCAGTTGGAGGTCAGTCACACCGTGCATGGCGGCGGGCGCTCTGCGGTGACGGTGGAGCGATGGCCGGGTGTGAACCATTATGTGCTGCAAGTGGAAGCCTTTGGCCGTGCTGTCTGGGGCGAGGAGAGTTATCCCGTACCGATGGAATTTGTGCGCGGCACGCAAGCGATGATTGATCGCTGTTTTGATGTGGCGCGCGACATCTGAGCCAGGTTTTACCTTGTGGCGTCGCGGCGCCATGATAGGGAGTGAGGCAGAGATATCAGGCGGGGGCACGGGGCTTTGGTACGATTATATGACAGCCGCAAACGCATCCTTGTGACCGGCGGCGCGGGGTTTCTGGGCTCTCACCTCTGCGACAAGCTGCTGGAGAAGGGCCATGATGTGCTCTGCCTCGATAATCTTTTCACTGGCTCCAAACGCAATATCGACCATCTGCATGGCAACCCGCGCTTTGAGTTCATGCGCCATGACGTGACCTTCCCGCTCTATGTGGAGGTCGACGAGATTTACAACCTCGCCTGTCCCGCCTCGCCGATCCATTACCAATATGACCCGGTGCAGACGACGAAGACCTCGGTGCATGGCGCGATCAATATGCTTGGGCTGGCCAAGCGGCTGAAGGCACGGATTTTTCAAGCCTCGACCAGCGAGGTTTATGGCGATCCGGCGGTGCATCCCCAGCCCGAGAGCTATTGGGGCAATGTGAACCCGATTGGCATCCGATCCTGCTATGACGAGAGCAAGCGTTGTGCGGAGACCCTGTTTTTCGACTATCACCGACAGCATGGGCTGGAGATCAAGGTGGCGCGGATTTTCAACACCTACGGGCCACGCATGCATCACGCGGATGGGCGGGTGGTGTCGAATTTCATTGTGCAGGCGCTGAAGGGCGCGCCGATCACGCTTTATGGCGATGGATCGCAGACACGGGCCTTTTGTTACGTCGATGATTTGATCGATGGGATGGTGGCGTTGATGGAGAGCGATGCGGATGTGACCGGGCCGATCAATCTCGGCAATCCGACGGAGCGCTCCATCCGCGAGATGGCCGAGATGGTGGTCGCGGCGACGGGCTCATCCTCGGAGATCGTGTTTGAGCCCTTGCCGCAGGATGATCCGAAACAGCGCAGGCCCGATATTTCGCTGGCGAAAGAGGTTCTTGGCTGGGCGCCGACGGTGCGCCTGGAGGATGGGCTGGCCGCGACGGTGGCTTATTTCAGGGCCATTCTGAGTGAGTTTGAAACCGCCTAGTGGGCGGGTTTTGCGGGCATGCGCGCAGCACATTTGGACCTGACAATCGTAATGTTGCCCGATCCAGCCCTCTCCCTACCGCCCTTTATCCTGGGGCGATTCGGATAAGAATTAGTTGACCTGCCCGGCGTTGGAGGGTCGCATTCAGCGTCAGCGTCAGCGTCAGCGTCAGCGTCAGCGTCAGCGTCAGCGTCAGCGTCAGCGTCAGCGTCAGCGTCAGCGTCAGCGTCAGCGTCACC
>JANQRE010000038.1 GCA_028284705.1 Paracoccaceae bacterium
GACGATGACCATCTTGGCTGCTCGACGGGTTGTCCCGCCTGATTTGATCGCGCCCGCTGCGCGGTCGCCGATCTTGAGGAAGCCCATCAGACCGGAGGACTTGCCGCCGCCTGAAAGAGGTTCCCCATCTGCGCGAAGAGAGCTGAAATTCGTGCCCGTGCCGGACCCGTACTTGAACAGCCGCGCTTCGCGCACCCACAGATCCATGATCCCGCCATCATTCACCAGGTCATCGCTGACCGATTGGATGAAGCAGGCATGAGGCTGCGGATGCTCATATGACGATTTGGATTTCGTCAGTTTTCCGGTTTTGTAATCGACATAGTGGTGACCTTGCGCCGGTCCATCGATGCCATAGGCCCAATGCAGGCCTGTATTAAACCATTGCGGAGAGTTCGGGGCGGCCATCTGCTTGGCCAGCATCACCCGCATCTCGTCATAATAGGCCTGCGCGTCTTCCTCGGTTGAGAAGTAGCCACCTTTCCAGCCCCAATAGGCCCATGCGCCTGCGAGGCGGTTGAAGACCTGTTTGGATGAGGTCTCGCCCCCAAAGCGCTGATCTTCGGGTATTTTCTTGAGCGCCGCTTCGTCGGGCACTGAGCGATGAAGAAATTCGGGAACGCCTTTCTCCTTCACCTTTTTCGTGCGCGCCGGCACGCCAGCTTTGCGGAAATATTTCTGCGCAATCACGTCCGAGGCGACCTGGCTCCAGCTGGCGGGCACTTCGACCTCGTCCAGTTTGAAGACAATCGTGCCATCCGGGTTGCGGATCTCCGAAGCTGTCTTGGTGAATTCGAGTGCCGAATAGGCGTCCTGTCCCGCCTGGGTCAGCTTGCGCTCAATTTTCATAAGTGCGTCATCCCTATGCGCGCCCGCTCGGCGCTGGTTGTCATTATGGGCCTGCCTCACGCGGGCCTGATTGTTTTAGAGACAAAAATCCGTTGCCCATCCGCTCCCGGATGGTTCGAGCGCCTGACGACGCTTCTTGAAAACCGTGAACCCCTGTCCCTTGCCAGGTACCACTAAATCTTGGGGTGGCAGCCTCGGCCCGCACAACCTGACGTATGTGCCCCTATTAGGTCAACGGGTTTTTGTCACAAATTTGTAGATTTTTGGCTTGACGAATTCCCGATGACGAGCAGCGGCCTCTGGAGATGGGACCGCCGCCCGAGTTATCCAGTCGGAGTGCTCCGGGAATTTTGCACCCTGACCAGCCACTTAAGCGGACGCGTTCGTGCCCGGTCTCAAGTGTTGGTGGGATTCGCCCACAGCCTTGGGGGACAACAGGAAGGCTGACACAAATACCACTACATACGGTATGTGGGTATCGCGCCTGTCCAGATGTAGCGGGAAGAACACGGAATCATTCCCCCCTAAATGGTGAGGGTGATCGCGCCAAGTGAGCTTGGAAATCCCGCCCACCCACGCGCGGTAGAATCGCCCGCGCGCGTGGGTGTCGGTATTTGATGTCGTGGCGCCGTTACGGCGTCGGTGGCACAGAGGTCCCGCCGCTGCTCGGCGCGGGATCGCCGTATTTCTCCTCGATCTCCTTCTCGATCTCTTCTTTCATCGTGCGCATCTCTTCGGTCACGGTTGTGGACTCCGAAATCGCCTCGGACGCTTTGCGCAGCCGTTCGATGATCTCTTCCTTGGCCTTCTTCTTCGCCAGCGCCTTTTCCTTGCGCAGCTTCTCTTCGGCGCGCCGGCGCTTGCGGGCGGCCCGTCGTTCTGCCGCTTCGCGAGCGCGCTCGGATTTCTCCTCGGCGGCCCCGCGCTCTGCTTCCTTCTCGCGCTCGGATTGCTCAGCTTCAGAGTCAGCCTTGGCCTTAGCGGCGTCCGCCTTCTTCTGATCATTCTCGGCTTTCGCCTCGGCCTTTTTCTTGTCCGCCTCGATCTGTGCCTCCGCAGCCTCATGATCAATCTCGGCCTGTTTCTTTTTCTCCTCGGCCGCGATCTTCGCCTTCTTCTCGGCCAGCTTGGCGGCTTCTTCCTCCTCGATTGCCTCCTCTTTGGCTTTCTGTTCTTCCTCCTCAATCTCGGCGATGCGTTCCTCGTGCTTTATCTCCACTTCGAGAAGCTGACGCTCCTCCTCCTCCGCGATGAGTTCCATCTCTTTCGTTGATCGCACGGTCTTCAGAAGTGCGCTGGTGGAACTTTGCGAAATGAACGAAGTCTTCAGTTCGATATTGGCGCGAAAAAGCGGGTCGTCCGGCGCTTGCTCCTCGGCGGGGCCGGTCGCCTCCTCGATCTTGCCTTTGATCTTCTCGAGTTCTTCTTCGAGTTCCGACCGGGTCTGGTCGGCTTTCTCAACGTAGCTTTGCAGTCCGTTACTCATAAAATATCCCCCCAAATCTTGTGTCTCATCTCAAATCGGGCCGGGTGTCGGAGCACCCCGCCCGCCCGGGTTCTCGCAGGCGAAAACCTCAACTGGCATCCCATGATACCACAAAGCGCTTGCGCTGTTTAGAAATGGTGGTGGCAGAGGTATCGGCGCAGGGCCGCGTTACCAATAATCGGGGTTGTCCAGACCGGGCACGCAGGTTGACGGGCCTGCGAGCGGCGTGAATGCGTCACCCGTAAGCGATTGCCCCAACCATCCTTCCGGATGATTGAGCGGGAATGGCGGTTGCGCCTCGCTTTGGGTGATCTGTCGGAACCCGACTTTGCTGTAGTAATTCGGATCGCCATAGGTGATCGCGACATCGACGCCGGCGTCCCGAAGATGTGTGAGCCCATGGGTCAGAAGCTCTTGCCCGATGCCCTTTCCCTGCTGGCTTGTCGCCACGGCGACCGGGGACAAGATAAAGACAGTCCGAGAGTCCTGAGGGTAGCTGAGGCGCGAAAACAGGATGCATCCCAGCAGCGCGTCGTCCGACTGGGCGGAAAAGACGAAGAGGTCCGCGGCATCCGTTGTGGTCATCAGGTCTTTTGCGAGCGCCGAAACAATCGCGCCTTCCTCCGCCCCTTCGGAAGCCGTGAAGGTTGCGTTGAAGAGTGCGGTGATCTCGTCAACCTGGTTGCGGTACGCGGTGGTGATCCTCACGACGCTCTCCTCCGGCGCGGCAGGTTTTGAGGAAGTTTAGCGGATGGTCGGGGCGGCAGGATTCGAACCTACGACCCCCTGTACCCAAAACAGGTGCGCTACCAGACTGCGCCACGCCCCGTCCATCCGTGAAGGCGTCTCTAGTCGCTGCGAGACGCTTTGAAAAGTGAAAACTGCGCTTACTCTGCGCAGGGCCAGGCAGCAATATCAGGCGCGAAAGCCGGGTGGCGGATTTCGTCTCCGACCTTGATCCCCAATTGCCGCGAGAGACCGCCATTGATCTCCAGAACCGCGATGCGCCCGGGCCCTCCTGAGATGGGTGTCTCATCCAGAGGCACGGCGTTTTCGTGGATATGCGCGATCCGCCCATCGGGGTCGATGAAGAGCATGTCCAACGGGATCAGCGTGTTGCGCATCCAGAAGGAGATCGGTTGCGGGCGGTCATAGATGAACAGCATCCCCTCATAACGGGGCATGCTCTGGCGATGCATCAACCCCGTCGCACGCTCCTGCGGGTCATCCGCCAGTTCCACTGTGAATTCCGCCTGCCCGAACGCCCCGCGAATGCCAAGCTCATTAGGGGGGCAGCCTGCAAAAATCGCCCCCGAGGAGGCGATGAGAAACAGGAGTATGGCGAGTGCGGTTTTAGTCGGACTGGGTGGCATAGTCCCAGGAGTGTACCTCAGCGGCCATCTGACCGCGATCCCCTTCGACGACGCGCAAACAGACCGCTTCTCCGGCTTGCAGATCGGCAAGCGAGCAGCGGCGCAGGACTTCGATATGGAGGAAGACATCTTCCTTGTGGCCGAATGCGTTGGCAAAGCCGAAACCCTTGGCCTTATCGAACCATTTCACCCGGGCAGGTGTGAGGGGTACATCCTCCAGACCATCGGTCGCAATGCCCGACAGCCCTGGTGCGGATGTCTCGGCGGGCGGTTCGAGGGACAGGATTTCGATCGCCTGAAGCCCACGATCCGTTTGCTGGACGCGCAGTTCCACACGGGACTGGTCTGCAACCGAGCCTTGGCCATAGTTTCGCAACACATTGGAGTGCAACAGGATGTCCGGACCACCGGTTTCGGCGATCACGAAGCCAAAGCCTTTTGTAGCATCGAACCACTTAACATGACCGACGACCGAGCCGGTCTCGTCGGCGGTGTGTACATTCTCTGTCATCCACGATGCGTCGAAGTTTTCGACGTCTCCAAGCCTGCCCATGGAGCCCTCACCTGTTACGATGGTTAACACTCTCACGGATTATTACAGTTGAATAGGTAAGGGTTTCCTGCCCTCGCTCGGGTATTTTACCACCGCCCCTATGGGCTAAGTCTTTGAATTTCCCATGGTTTATTTTTTTCGCTCCGAGACCACCGAAACCGGTCATGCAGGCGGAACGCGCCATCTGCCCAGAACTCAATCTCGATCGGCGTGATCCTGAACCCGCCCCAGAAGTCTGGGCGTTTGGGATTAGTGCCTTGTTCTGCCGTCACTTTTGCGACCTTTGCCATCAGCGCACCACGCGACGCCAAAGGCTCCGACTGTCGCGAGGCCCAGGCCCCGAGACGGCTTTTGAGCGAGCGTGAGGCGAAATAGGCATCGGCCTTCTCGCCATCTTCGCGGGTCACGTGGCCCCGCACCCGAACCTGACGACGCAATGATTTCCAATGCATCACGAAGGCCGCGGTTCCCGACCCCTCGATCTCTTGGGCCTTCACGCCTTTGTAGTTGGTGTAGAAAACGAAAGCGTCGTCCTCGACATCTTTCAGCAGAACCATCCTTGTGTTCGGCATGCCGGACGCATCCACCGTCGCGAGAGCAACTGCATTGGGATCGTTCGGTTCGCTCGCTTCGGCCTCTCGCAACCACGCGCGCACGATCTGAAACGGATCATCGCCTGCAAAAATTCCGGTTCTGTCGCTCATAATCTCCACCTCAAGGCACGGTCGCCACGCCGGAGCGCGCGCGTAGCATTCCCGATCTGACCCAACAAGTTTTACGTTGCGTCTCGAACCCTGCCAGCGCTGCTTGAAGCGCCCTGACCTTTGGCCTAAACCCGTGAGCACCAAGGAAGTGTGCGGGGGACGCAATGTCAAACGGATTGATGGCAGGCAAGCGTGGTTTGATCATGGGCGTGGCCAATGACAAATCCATCGCCTGGGGGATTGCGAAAGCCTGTGCCGATCAAGGGGCCGAGATTGCGTTCTCTTATCAAGGGGATGCGCTTCTGAAACGCGTGCGGCCTTTGGCGGACTCCATTGGGGCCAAACATGTGCTGCCCTGCGACGTCAGCGATCCGGCTTCTATTGATGCGCTCTTTGCCGCGCTGAAAGAGGCCTGGGGCAGCCTCGATTTCGTCGTGCACGCCATCGGTTTTTCCGACAAGAACGAGCTGCGCGGGCGCTACGTTGACACGAGCCCTGAGAACTTCCGGATGTCGATGGATATCTCGGTCTATTCCTTCACTGCCGTGGCCCAACGGGCCGAGAAGATGATGCCCGAAGGCGGCTCACTTCTGACGCTCACCTATTATGGCGCTGAGAAAGTGATGCCGCATTATAACGTCATGGGCGTCGCGAAAGCCGCGCTTGAGACCAGCGTGAAATATCTCGCCGAAGATCTCGGCAAACAGAATATACGGGTCAATGCGATCTCTGCCGGTCCGATCAAGACGCTGGCCGCCTCCGGCATCGGCGATTTCCGCTACATCATGAAGTGGAACGAATATAACGCGCCGCTGCGCCGTACCGTGACCATCGAGGATGTTGGCAAATCGGGGCTTTATCTTCTGTCCGATCTCGGCTCTGGCACCACGGGCGAAGTTCTGCATGTGGATGCGGGCTATCATGTGGTCGGCATGAAGGCCGTCGACGCGCCCGATATCGAAAAATCCTGAACCGCCCGCGCCCAAAGGAAGGGAGCCTTGCCATGACCGATACGCGCCTGCCCCATGAAAAAGGCTTCCATATCAGTTGGGATCAAATCCACCGCGATGCGCGCGCTTTGGCCTGGCGGCTCGATGGGCACGGACCCGATGATGGCGCATGGAAAGCGGTGGTCGCGGTTACACGCGGCGGTATGGCTCCGGCAATGATCGCAGCGCGGGAGCTGGACATCCGCACGGTCGACACGATCTCGATCAAATCCTACGACCACCAGAGCCAGTCCGAGGCGGAAGTTCTGAAGAAACCCGATGACGAGTTGATGGGTGATGGCACCGGCATTCTGATCATCGACGATCTGGTCGATAGCGGCAAAACGCTGGAGGTGGTGCGCAAGCTCTATCCGAACGCGCATTTTGCGACCGTTTATGCGAAACCGAAAGGCCGTCCGCAGGTGGATACATTCATCACGGAAGTGTCTCAGGACACGTGGATTTTCTTCCCATGGGACATGGCCCTGCAATATGTCGAGCCCTATCGCGGCACCTGAATGGCCCTGATCAATCCCAATATGGCCGCGACCTTCCCGCCGCCCGTCATGGAGGCGCGGCGCTGGATTGATGGCGTCACCTTTCCGCCGCAGCGCCCGCTCATCAATGTCAGTCAGGCCGCACCGGTCGATCCGCCGCCAGAGGGTTTGCGCCAAGCCATGGCCGATGCGGTTTTGCAAGATGACGCCGCACATCTCTACGGCCCGGTGCTGGGGCTGCCCGCTCTGCGCGCCGAGGTCGCGCGGCAGTTCTCGGACGCTTATGACGGCACGGTGACGCCCGCGCAGGTCGCCATCACCTCCGGCTGCAACCAGGCCTTTGCGGCGGCGATGGCGACGCTGGCCGCGCCTGGTGACGAGGTGATCCTGCCCACGCCCTGGTATTTCAACCACAAGATGTGGCTCGATATGGGCGGTATCGCGGCGGTGCCGCTAAAAACCGATGACACGCTGATCCCCAGAGCCGAAGACGCGGAGAAGCTGATCACATCAAAAACCCGCGCTATCGTGTTGGTCACGCCAAATAATCCCGGTGGTGTGGAATACCCGGCCGAGACCGTTTCGGCGTTTTATGATCTGTGTCAGGCGCGCGGTCTCACGCTGATCATCGACGAGACCTATCGCGATTTCGACAGCCGCTCCGGCGCGCCGCATGATCTCTTGCAACAAGCCGATTGGGAGGAGACGCTGATCCAGCTTTATTCCTTCTCCAAGGCCTATCGCCTCACCGGCCACCGGGTCGGCGCGATCATCGCCAGTGAAGCGCGGTTGGCAGAAGCGGAGAAATTCCTCGACACGGTCGCCATCTGCCCCGCGCAAGTCGGCCAGATCGCAGCGCTTTGGGGCATGCAGAACCTCGGCACCTGGCTGGGCCAACAACGAGCCGAAATCCTCGACCGGCGCGCGGCGATTGAAGAGGGGTTCCCGGCCCTCGCCGCGCAGGGCTGGCAACTTCTGGGCTGCGGCGCTTATTTCGCTTATGTCACCCATCCCTTCGCGCTGCCCTCAGACGAGTTGGCCCGGAAACTGGTAGCCGAAGCGGGAATTCTCTGCCTGCCCGGCACCATGTTCAAACCCGAGGATGACCCCTCCGGCGCGCGCGAACTCCGGATCGCCTTTGCCAATATCGACCGGGCCGGAATTGCCGAGATGTTCTCACGTCTTGCTCAGGTGAAGCTCTGAGTCTTGCCCCTTTCGCCCAAGGGCGTTACCACCCCTCGAAACCAACCCCAAACGGGGCTGAACAGGGAAGATACTCATGGCGGCAAGGTCCAAATCATCGAATATTTTCGTATGGATCATCCTCATCCTTTTGATCGCGGGTCTCGCAGGCTTTGGCATCGGCGGTTTGGGCGGCACGATCAGCCGGATCGGCGCGGTCGGTGAGACCGAGATCGGCGTTGAGGACTATCAGCGCGCACTGCAGCAGGAGATCAATTTCGAGACCCGCCGCCAGCAGCAGCCGATCTCCTTCCTGCAGGCCACGCAGCAAGGGCTCGATCTGCGCGTGCGCACCAATCTGGCCGCCACGGCAGCACTGACCGAAGAAGCGCGCGTGGTGGGGCTCTCTGTCGGCGACGACGAAGTGGCCAATCAACTGCGCAATGTTCCGGCCTTTCAGGGGGCGGCGGGCAGTTTTGACCGCGAGGTCTATGAGTTCACCCTGCAGCAAAACGGTCTGCGCGCGCAGGAGTTCGAGGAACAGCTCCGCACCACCGCCGCCCGCGAACTCTTGCAACAAGCGGTCACCAGTGGGGTGACGGCGAACCCGACTTATGCCGAGACGCTCTTCACATTCATTGGCGAGCGTCGCAGCTTCCGCTGGGCCGAGATTGGCGAAGAACTTCTTGTCACGCCTTCCCCTGCCCCGACCGATGCGCAGATCAGCGCGTTCTATGAAGAAAGCTCGGAGCAGTTCCTACGCCCCGAAATCCGCCGCCTGACCTATGTCTGGCTGACGCCCGATATGCTGGTCGAAGAAATCGCTGTCGATGACGCCGAACTGCGCGCGATTTATGAAGAGCGCAGCGCCGAATACCGCCAACCCGAGCGTCGTATTATGGAACGGCTGAGCTTCCCTGATCTCGCCGCCGCAGAACAGGCCAAGACCGATATAGAAGGCGGTGCCGCGACTTTTGAAGGTCTGGTGACCGACCGTGGCCTGACATTGGATGATGTCGATATGGGCGTGGTCTCTCGCGACGATCTGGACAGCGCGGTCGCCGAGGCCGCCTTTGCCGCGACCGAACCCGGCCTTGTCGGGCCCGTGGAGACGTCCCTTGGGCCGACGCTCTTCCGGATCAATGCGGTTCTGGAGGCGACCGAGACGCCATTTGAAGACGCGCGCGACGATCTTTTGCGGGAAACCACCACCGACCGTGCCCGGCGCGAGATCGAGGATCGCATCACCGAGATTGACGATCTTCTGGCCGGTGGGGCAGAGCTGGAAGAGATCGCGCAAGAAACACCGATGCAACTGGGCGAAATTGACTTCAGCGAAGAGATCACGGAGGGCATCGCCAGCTATGCCAGCTTCCGCGAGGAAGTGGCGCAGCTCTCGGAGAACGATTTTGCGGAAATCCGCGAGATGAGCGATGGCGGCATATTCGCCGTGCGCCTGGACGAAATCGTGCCGCCTGCTCTGCCGCCGCTGGACGAGATCCGCGGCGACGTGGCCGACGCCTGGAGTGCAAACGAAACCCGCATCCGCCTGCGTGAGTTGGCGGAAAACCTGCGCGATCAGATGGAGAGCGGTGTCGCGATGGAGGCGCTTGGTTTGACGGCGACAACGGAAACCGATGTCACGCGCACGACTTTTGTCGAAGACGCCCCGGTCGGCATAGCGATCACCGTGTTCGAAGCCGAGCCCAACGGCACCGCCGTCTTCGAAAATGACGAGGGCGTGGCGCTTGTCGAGGTTATCAATGTCTCCCCGCCTGACCGCAGCTCACCCGATCTGTCGCTGGTGCTGGAGCGCCTGAACGAGCAATCATCGGCCTCGCTCGCGGCGGATATTTTTGAGCTGTTCGGACAATCGGTTCAGACCCGCCACGGGCTGCAACTCGATCAAGCGGCGATCAACGCGGTGCACCAGTCCTTCGCCGGTACCGGTGGCTTCTGACGCGCCATGAGCCTTGAGCCGACATATGATGCTTTCGCCAAAGGGTTCGAGGCGGGCGAAAACCAGCTTGTCTACACCCGACTGGCCGCCGATCTCGACACGCCCGTCTCTCTGATGCTGAAACTGGCTCAGGCGCAGGCCAACAGTTTTGTCCTCGAATCCGTCACCGGCGGTGAGGTGCGCGGGCGCTATTCGATCATCGGCATGAAACCGGACCTGATCTGGCGCTGCAATGGCACGAGTTCCGAGATCAACCGCACAGCACGCTTTGACACGGACGCGTTTGAGCCGTGCAAAAGCGACCCCCTGACCGCGCTGCGGGAAATTCTGGCCGAGAGCCGCATTGAGATGCCAACCGACCTGCCCGCCGCCTCTGCCGGGCTTTTCGGTTATCTCGGCTACGACATGATCCGGCTGGTTGAGCATTTGCCCGACATCAAACCCGATGTCCTCGGCGTGCCCGATGCGATGATGATGCGCCCCTCGGTTGTCGCGGTGCTTGACGGGGTGAAAGGCGAGGTGATCGTGGTAAGCCCCGCCTGGGTCGGGTCCGGTCTGTCGGCCAAAGCCGCTTACGCGCAGGCCGCTGAGCGCGTGATGGACGCGGTTCGCGATCTGGAGCGCCCCACCTTGTCGGACACCCGGGATTTCGGCGATGTGGCGGAGGCGTCTGAGCCGGTCTCGAACTTCACCAAACAGGGTTATCTCGACGCGGTTGAGAAGGCCAAGGACTATATCCGCGCGGGCGATATCTTTCAGGTCGTGCCCTCGCAACGCTGGACGCAGGACTTCGCGCTGCCGCCCTTCTCGCTCTATCGGGCGCTCCGGCGCACCAACCCCTCGCCCTTCATGTTCTACTTCGACATCGGCGGCTTTCAGATCGTCGGCGCGAGCCCGGAAATTCTGGTGCGGGTCTTTGGCAAGGAGGTCACCATCCGGCCGATTGCGGGCACCCGGCCTCGCGGCAAGACACCGGCGGAAGACAGCGCGCTCGAGGCCGATCTGCTCGATGACAAAAAGGAATGCGCCGAACATTTGATGCTGCTCGATCTGGGGCGCAACGATGTGGGCCGGGTGGCGAAGATCGGCACGGTGAAACCCACAGACCAGTTCATCATCGAGCGTTACAGCCATGTGATGCATATCGTCTCCAACGTGATTGGAGAGCTGAGCGACGAACACGATGCCTTGTCAGCGCTTCTGGCGGGTCTGCCCGCGGGCACCGTCTCAGGCGCCCCGAAAGTGCGCGCGATGGAGATCATTGACGAATTGGAGCCCGAAAAACGCGGCATCTACGGCGGCGGCTGCGGCTATTTCTCGGCCAATGGCGATATCGACATGTGTATCGCGCTCCGGACGGCGGTGGTTAAAGACCAGAAGCTTTACATGCAGGCTGGCGGCGGTGTGGTCTATGACAGCGACCCCGAGGCCGAGTTCGAAGAGACCGTGAACAAGGCTAAGGCCATCCGCGCGGCGGCGAAGGAGGCCGGGCTGTTTTTGAAGCGCGGGAATTGATGACCCGCGGCGGGTTTGCGAACAACTCCGCCTGACTTAGTTGGTTTCAATCGGCAGGCTTGGATCAGGCCCCCATTCACTCATGGAATTCTCGTAGACCGCGACATTGTCGCGCCCCAATTGGTGAAGCCAGAAGGCGTCGACCGTAGCGAAGATACCGCCGCCGCAATAGGTGATATGCCGGTCCGCTCCGCTGGCTCCGGCACGCTCGAAATGTTGCGCGATCTCATCGGTGGGCCGGAACGCATGGGTCTCAGGATCCACAAGTTCGATCTGCGGGACACTGACGCTGCCGGGAATGCGCCCGGGCCGTCCATAACGTGGGTTCTCACCGGAAAAGATGTCTCTCCCCAGTGCATTGATGAGACAAGCTGCCGGGTCGTCGATTGCGGTTAGGACATCATCCTTAGTGACAAAAATCTCCGGTCGAAGCCTGATGGTCAACTCTCCGACCGGGTAGTTGGACGTTTCAGTGGAGAGAGGCTCGCCCTCCGCCACCCATTTCTCAAACCCGCCGTCCAGCACTGCCGCATTGTCGAACCCAAGCCATCGCAGCATCCACCAAAACCGGGTCGCCCAGGACAGGCTTCTGCGGCTGTAGAGAATGACGCGCGATGTGTCGTCGATACCGGCTCGCGCAAAGGACGCGGCAACGGTTTCGGGTTCGGCCAATGTCATGCCGAACGGGCTGTCCTCCACAGAAAAATCTCTCTGTAGGTCGAAATGGCTCGCTCCGGGTATGTGGCCCGCCTCATGTTCGGCGGCGCAGTTGAGCACGCGATAGGGGCGTTTTCCGCCCTCCTCAAACTGCAAAACCGTTGAGCAGTCGAATATGCGCAGATTGGGATCGTGCAAGTGATCTGCGAGCCATTCAGTCGTGACAAGGGCGTCCGGGTCTCTGATGTCCGCGCGTGTCATTCTGCTACCAAATCATAATGTTTGATGGTCCGGGACTCGACCAATTCTGGCTCCGCCGGGTCGATATGCGGGCTTTGATAATCCTCGCCAACAAAGGCCTTCAGCGCATCGAGGTTTTCCCACACCATCACAAAACTGAACTCTCTGGGCGTGTCCTTACGAGGTGCGCCGGGAAGCACCTGCACGATCCCCTTCGTGCTTTTCATGAGTGGGATCGCGGTTTCGTGGAAGAACCGTCCGAATTCCTCTTCCTTGCCTGGCCGGGTCACGACCTGAAATATGCGCATGATCATTTATCCGTCCCCCTAGTTGCGCGGTTCTCGGATGCATGTCTGCCTCGGTCCTCAGGACTTTAGCACATTTCCACAGGGTGTGCCCCCTATTGGGCAGCAGGACTTGGGCTCACGGCTATATGCAGTATGGCCGACTTTGACCCAAAAGACGAAGTTCGTCCTTGATTACTCCGCCCCGGCCTTCATCACCGCGGAGACCGGCACCAGGGCCAGATCGCCGTCCTTGCGGGCCAGACCCCATTCGACGAGCGCGGTGATCGTGTCCTCATAGGTGCGTCCGACCACCACAACTGAGCCGTCCTGATTAGCGGTGAAGGCCGCACGGTCGAGGTAGCGTTTGATCAGCGGGGCTTTCTCCAGATCGGCATCAAGCACACGGTAGACGGTCGCTGCGGGAATGCTCTCGCGCCGCGCGGCCTGCAGGGCGGTGTTCAGGCCGCGATCATAGGTCAAAAGCCCATGCCCGGAATCGCGGATCGCGCCCAAAACGGGTTGCAGAAGCGAGCGGTTCGACTGGATGCGCCCGTCGAGCGGGTCCATGACACCGACCGCCTCGGAGAGGATGTTGAAATAGCCCGCAACGGCCACTTCGACATCCGATGGCGAGGCCGCGACGGGCAGATCGTTGGGCATCGCGACGACCTCAATCCCGGCCTGACGGTAGGCGTTCATCGCCGCCTGTGCGTCGGCCACGGTCGGATCGAGCGCCACCGTCACTGGCAGGTCGAGCCCGACGATCTTATCGCGGGGAATGCCGTTCTCGCCCGCATCCACCAAAACGATGGAAAAGAGCGCAGCCCCCTCGGGAACCTCCGCCTGGGCGGCGAAACGATCAATGGCGCCTGCATTGGGGTCCACTTCCGCCGTTTCGGTTTCAGCTTCGGTCTCGGTACCTTCCTCGGTTGTCGTTTCAGGTTCGGGCGCGGTCACCGATGGCAGACGGTTGGTCACAACGCCTGCGACCGGGTTGTCGATCTCCGGGGTCGGCACGGCAATCGGCGTGTCGGCCGAGACGCTCTCCTCCTCAGATGTGCTCGGAGTGGTCTGCGGCGCGGTTGTTGTCGTCGCGCTCGCGACCTGTTCGCCTTCGCTCTCGGAATTGACACGCACACGTTTGGGCTCGGTTCCCTCGGCCTCAGCCGCGGCTGCTTCGGTCGTCTCCGCTTCGTTTTCAATACTTGGCAGTTCCACGCCAGTCACCGTCGCCGCATCCCCGGTGCCGGCAACGGAGGTCTCCACGCCCGGGCTGGCGGCCACTTCACCGCTGGTCTGGGTGGCCGAAGCAACTTCGGAGGTAGCGGCTGTTTCAGGCGCCACGGCGGCAACCTCTTCGCCCTCGACATCCGGTGCCTCATCGGTGGTCGTCACATTGGCAGCATTGGCCGGGGTCTCAGAGACCGGCTCGGCTGTTTCCGCGGTTACTGGAGCGACCTGAGCGGCCTCTGTGGTGCTCGCTTCCTCTGCGGTCGCGGCGGTTGCTTCTTCTGCGGTGGTCGTGACAGCGGTCTCTTCCGGCTCAGCCGTCACGGCTTCCTCGGCAGCCGCAGTCTCCGCCCCTTCCGCCGTTGCGGTCGTTGCTTCCTCGGCGGTCTGCGCAACGCTTGCTGTCTCCGCTTCCGCTGTCTCCGCAGGCACCGGCGTCGTGGGCAGAGGCACGTAAAGCGATAAGAACGCCGAGAGAATCCCGCCGGTGACGGTGCCCCAGATCACACCTGAAAGAATGCCTTTTCCCATCTGCCTGCCTTTTCACGCATCCGTTTTGCCGAATGCAATTGCCCCATGCCGCGCCACTATACCCCAAATTCCACGCAGGGTCATTTTATTAACGAATTTGGGTCTTTGCCAGCCAGATCGCCACAAAAACCCTGCTTGACCCCGACGCGCTGCTCTGTCCATCTATAGCCGGGCTCTGCACGGACGGAAAGCCTCTTGGGATTGCTGCACTTTGCCAATATGCGAGGCCAACATGCGAGGAACAGGCAGATGCTTCTGCTGATCGATAACTACGACAGTTTCACCTATAATCTGGTGCATTATCTGGGCGAATTGGGGGCCGAAACCAAGGTCGTGCGCAACGATGCGCTGAATGTGCAGGAGGCGATGGCATTGCGACCCGAAGGGATTGTGCTCTCGCCTGGGCCCGGCACGCCGGATCAAGCGGGGATTTGTCTGGCTCTGACCGAAGCCGCAGCCGAGACCGACACGCCACTTTTTGGTGTCTGCCTGGGCCATCAGACCATTGGGCAAGTCTTTGGCGGCGAGGTCGTACGACACAGCGATATCGTGCATGGCAAGATGGGTGAGGTCAAACACCAGAACAAAGGCGTTTTCAAAGGCTTGCCGTCCCCTTTTAAAGCGACGCGATACCATTCTCTGGTCGTGGATCGCAGCACATTGTCGCCCGATCTAGAGGTCACCGCAGAGCTGGAGGACGGCACCATCATGGGGCTATCGCACCGCACCAAACCGATCCACGGCGTGCAGTTCCACCCTGAAAGCATTGCGTCGGAACACGGCCATGCGCTTTTGCAGAATTTACTCGACACCCTGAAGGTGCCCGCATGAGCGACGCAATGAAACCGCTGATTTTCGCGGCCTCTGAGGGGCCGTTGTCGCGTGCTCAAGCCGAGGCCGCCTTTGAGGAGCTCTTCGAAGGCACCGCGACACCTGCGCAGATGGGTGGTCTTCTGATGGCCTTACGCGCCCGTGGCGAGTCCGTCGCCGAATATGCCGCCGCCGCCGCCGTCATGCGCGCCAAATGCAACGCGGTGAAAGCGCCCGAGGGCGCGATGGATATCGTCGGCACCGGCGGTGATGGCATGGGCACGCTGAACATCTCCACCGCCACCGCTTTTGTGGTCGCCGGTGCCGGCGTCGTGGTCGCCAAACACGGCAATCGCAACCTGTCGTCGAAATCCGGCGCGGCGGACGCGTTGGGCGTGATGGGCATCAATGTGATGGTCGGCGCCGATGTGGTCGAGCGCGCCCTGCAAGAGGTCGGCATCGCCTTCATGATGGCGCCGATGCATCACCCGGCGATCAAACATGTGATGCCCGTGCGCCAGGAACTAGGGACCAAAACGATCTTTAACATATTGGGTCCATTGACAAATCCTGCAGGAGCCAAGCGACAACTGACCGGCGCATTTGCTCCCGATCTGATCTTCCCGATGGCCGAAACCCTGCAGGAGTTGGGCTCAGAGAAAGCCTGGCTGGTGCATGGGTCCGACGGCACGGATGAGGTGTCGATCTGTGGCACGACCGCAGTCGCCGCGCTGGCGGATGACAAGATCAAAGCCATGGAAATCCATCCCGAAGATGCCGGGCTGCCGGTGCATCGGCTGGCCGATATCCTGGGCGGCACACCGGAGGAGAACGGCAAGGCCCTCGCAGCCTTGCTCGCCGGCGAGAAAAGCGCCTATCGCGATGCGGTGCTTCTGAACGCCGCCGCTGCCCTGGTGGTCGCCGATAAGGTCAGCGATCTGAAATCTGGCGTCGAGATGGCCGCAGCCAGCATCGACAGCGGCGCGGCCAAGGCAAAGATCGACGCGCTGGCAAAACTCACCTCGGAGGCCGCATGAGCACCCCGTCCATTCTAGAGAAGATCAAATCCTACAAGCTGGAGGATTTGGCCAAGCGGATGGAGGAGGTGCCGCTGGAGGAAATGGAAGCGCGAGCCGGGGCGGCACCGGCTCCACGCGGCTTTGCGAATGCGCTGATGGAGGCGTCGCGCACCGGCTATGGCCTCATCGCAGAGATCAAAAAAGCCAGTCCTTCCAAAGGGTTGATACGCGAAGATTTCGATGTGCCGACCCTTGCGCAAGCCTATGCCGAGGGCGGCGCGACCTGCCTTAGCGTGCTAACCGATGGACCCTCCTTTCAGGGCGACGATGCCTTCCTGATGGCAGCCCGCGACGCCTGCCCCCTGCCCGTTCTGCGGAAGGATTTCCTCTATGAGCCCTATCAGGTGGTCGAGAGCCGCGCGCTTGGGGCCGATTGCATCCTGATCATCATGGCCTCGGTCAGCGACGAGCAGGCGTTTGAGTTGGAGACCACCGCGATCCAATACGGCATGGATGTGCTGGTCGAAGTGCACAATGCCGAGGAGCTGGAGCGCGCCGCCGCCCTGCGCTCCCCGCTTCTGGGCATCAACAACCGCGATCTCAACACGTTCGAGGTAAGCCTCGACACCACGCGCGCGCTCGCCAAACACGTGCCCGAGGACAAGGTCATTGTCGCCGAATCCGGGCTGTTTGAGCCGGACGATCTGGCCGATCTCGCTCGCTACGGCGCGCGCGCCTTCCTGATCGGTGAGAGCCTGATGCGCCAGGAGGATGTCACCGCCGCCACACGCCATATCCTCAGCCAGAAGCCGATGATGGGCGGGCTCTGAGGTGTCGAAACTGACCCATTTCGACGGCAAGGGCGATGCCCATATGGTAGATGTGTCGGAAAAACCTGACACGGCGCGCATCGCTGTGGCTGAGGGTCACATCACCATGAGCGCCGAAGCGTTGGACCTGATCGAGCGCGGCGACGCAAAGAAAGGCGACGTGCTGGGCGTGGCGCGGCTGGCGGGGATCATGGGCGCCAAGAAGACCGCCGATCTGATCCCGCTCTGCCATCCGCTGTCTCTCAGCAAGGTCGTGCTGGACTTGGAAACCGACGCCACCCTGCCGGGTGTGCGTGTGACGGCAACCGTCAAAACCTCCGGTCAGACCGGGGTGGAGATGGAGGCGCTGACGGCGGTCTCCGTGGCGACCCTCACGGTCTATGACATGGTGAAAGCTGTTGATAAGACAATGAAAATCGGCGGTATCCGGTTACTTCTGAAAGACGGCGGCAAATCCGGGCGGTTCGAGGCTCCCTCTTGATTTCAGTCGAAGAGGCGTTGGCAAAAGTGCTCGCGCTGGTCGAGCCTGGGTCCATCCAGACGGTCGGACTCCGTGAGGCCGATGGCCGGGTTCTGGCGCAAGATGTGCAGGCCACCCGCGACCAACCACCCTTTTCCGCCTCTGCCATGGACGGCTACGCGATCACAGGAGGTGAACCAGAGATCGGCGCAGTGTTCGACGTGATCGGCGAAGCCGCCGCCGGGCATCGCAGCGACCAGCGGGTCGGCTCTGGCCAGGCCGTTCGCATCTTCACCGGCGCTCCTGTGCCCAAAGGCGCTGATTTTGTGGTGATCCAAGAGGATGTGACCCGCGAGGGCGATCAGATCACCATCAGCCACGCGACGGGGCCGAAATCCAACATCCGCCCCGCAGGCGGCGATTTCAAAGCCGGCGATATTATCGCGGCACCAAAACGTTTGCGCCCCGCCGATCTGGCTCTGCTGGCCGCGATGAACATTGCCGAGGTGCCGGTGACCAAGCGCCCCGAGATCGCAATCCTCGCGACCGGCGATGAATTGGTGATGCCAGGCGAGAGCCCCGGCCCCGATCAAATCATCGCCTCCAACATCTTCGGCTTGAAAGCGCTGGTGGAGCGCGCCGGTGGCCATGCCCGCCTGCTGCCGATTGCGCGCGACAGTGCGGCCTCGCTTGAGATGGCGTTTGAACTGGCGAAGGGCGCCGATCTCCTCGTCACGGTGGGCGGCGCCTCGGTCGGCGATCACGATCTGGTCGGACAGGTGGCACAGTCCCAAGGCCTCCAGCGTGCCTTCTACAAGGTCGCCATGCGCCCCGGCAAACCGCTGATGGCGGGGCACATGGGCGAGATAGCGATGCTGGGGCTGCCAGGAAACCCGGTCTCGGCCATGGTCTGTGGTGAGGTGTTCCTTGCGCCGATGCTCGACAAAATGCTCGGCCTGCCTGCCGGTGCCAGACCGCGCACGCAGATGCCCTTGGGCGCGCCGCTGCGCGAGAACGGCCCCCGCGAACATTACATGCGCGCCGACATCCGCGACGGTCGGGTTTTCGTCGCCGAAAGCCAGGACAGTTCGCTTTTGAGCGTGCTCTCCGCCGCCGATGCGCTCGTCGTGCGCGCACCCAATGCGCCCGCGTTGCAAGAGAACGACATGGTCGAAGTGCTGCGCCTCAATTCTTGACGAAACGTTGACACAAAAAGAGAACACGGGTAGAACATCTGCGAACAGAAGGGCGGAAATCCCCGCCACAACCCCATCAGGGAGCCCGAGCAGATGCTGACACAGAAACAGCTGGACCTGTTGAAATTCATCCATTCCCGCGTGCAGCGCGACGGTGTGCCGCCCTCCTTTGACGAGATGAAGGACGCGCTGGATCTACGCTCCAAATCCGGCATTCACCGCCTGATCACAGCCCTGGAGGAGCGTGGCTTCATTCAGCGCCTCGCCCACCGAGCGCGCGCGATTGAGATCGTGAAACTGCCCGATGCCATGAGCTCCACGCCCGGTGGCTTCTCCCCGCGGGTGATCGAAGGCGACAAGGCCGATCCTCCGGCCGAGGCGCTGCCCGTGGAGCCAGTGCATGCGCTGGAACTGCCCGTTATGGGCCGGATCGCTGCCGGTACGCCGATTGAAGCGATCAGCGAAGTGTCCCACCATGTGGCGGTGCCCGGCCAGATGCTTTCGGGCAATGGTCAACACTATGCGCTTGAGGTGAAGGGCGACTCGATGATCGAGGCCGGGATCAATGACGGCGATGTCGTCGTGATCCGTGAGCAGACCACCGCCGATAATGGCGATATTGTTGTGGCGATTGTCGAGGGCAGCGAAGCGACGCTGAAACGGTTCCGCCGCCATGGCTCCTCGATTGCTCTGGAGCCCGCAAATGCCGCTTATGAGACGCGGGTGCTGCCGGACAATATGGTAAAGGTGCAGGGCCGCCTCGTGGGGCTCATTCGCTCCTATTGAGACCCGTCCAGGGCCGCGCGCCTCTCAGGGAATTGCTAAAGACCAGCCTCGGCTGGTCTTTTTCGTCCGTGTAGATCGCGAGCGCCCCGAGCTGTCTCAGATCACCTTCCGTCGCCCCGCGACAGGGCAGTTTTTCGGACCATTGCGGAACCAGAACTACATCGAAATTTGCGCAATAGCTCGAGACATCCGCGCCGGTCAGGTCTTTGTCGCGGTGGTATAGAATACGGGCGGCATCGATCTCCAGAGTGGCGAAGTTGCGCGACATCTCGGCGCGAGCGGCGGCCTCCTCCTGCGTCGCCGTATCGCCATCATTCTCCAGCCAGACCCGGGCCGAAAACCCATCGCCCCGCCCCTTGTTCAGGGCCCGTCCGTCCTCCGTCAATACGCCCAGAAGTGCTCCGCTCTCCGACAACAGCAGCGCCGGTCTTGGCGCGGCGGTCCAGAACAATCCGGTCCCGACCATCACGATTGCCCCAAGCACCCTGCCCGGCCCACGGACCAGACAAAGGATCAAACCGCCCAAAGTGATTGTGGGCAGGACCCAGGCACCCGGCTGGGCGATCTTCGAAACCGCGCCGTCAAGCTGCGACACGCCATCCGCCACGAACAAAATCCAGCCCAGCCCAAGCTGCATCATCCAGATGCCCGGCGCCTCCAGACCGATGCTCGACAGAACCCCGGCAATCAGCGCTCCCGGCATGACCAGAAGCCCCATTACCGGCACCGAGAGCACATTGGCGAGCAGTCCATAGTGGGCGATCTGGTTGAAATGCGCGGCGCCGTAGGGGGCGGTGGCGAGCCCTGCCACAAGGGAGGAGATCAGGACGCCCAAAACGGGATGCAACCAGCGTGGAAACCGCCGATTGAGTTCAAAATCGCGCCAGCTGGCAAAGGCCGCGACCAATGCGGTTGTCGCAGCAAAAGACATTTGAAATCCCGGACTTGTGAGGCTCTCGGGACGGATCAGAAGCACGATCATTGCCGCGATGGCCACCGATCGGAGCGTCAGCGCGCGGCGATCAAGGCAGATGGCAACGAAGAACACCGCAACCATCAGAAACGCCCGTTGCGTCGCGACATTCGCACCCGACAATGCGAGATAAACTGCGCCTGTCAGCAGCGCCACCACGGCGGCGATCTTCTTCACAGGCAAGCGCAACGCGACACCGGGCGCAAATGCGAACCCCAGCCGGATCGCGGCAAAGACCGTGCCGGTCAAAAGCCCCATATGCAGGCCTGAGATCGCAAGCAAATGCGCAAGATTTGTCGCCCGCAGCGCCTCCAGGGCGTCCCGCGGAATTCCGCTGCGTTCCCCGGTCAGAATGGCCGCTGCGAAGGGACCCTCGGGCCCGCCGACACGTACCCGGATGACCTCCGCAAGCCACCTGCGTGTCTGCCCGATCCAAAGGCCCAATCCGGCTTCGGGTGGCGCGCGGGTGCGCACCACGGGAATACGGGTGTACCCAACAGCGCCAAGCCTCTCGAACCAGGATTTGCGTTGGAAATCAAAGCCTCCGGGCTCAACCGGTCCGCTTGGCGGCGACAGATGCCCGGTGGTCCCAATCAGATCGCCATGTTTCAGACCCGGCGCATTCGGGCTCCCGTGCAGGGAAACCCGCACCCGCTCAGGTGTTCGATCGGGTGAGACCCTTCGCAACCGCACCTGATCCAGCGTGAGACGGATTTTGTCCGACATCGAGCGGTCGATATGCACGATCCGCCCCTCAATGGGGCCATAATAGCGAAACTGCAGCACCGGGGCTGCGACCGATTGCGCGCGCCATCCGGTGTACTGAACCCCGCAAAGGATCAGGGCCAGAGAAATGAAACCCACGCGCCAAGCATAGAGCGCAGGTGCAAGGGCCCCCGCAAGGAGCACGAGCGTCGCAATGCCCAACGCCTGCACCTGCGCCACGGAAGGTTCAAACGGAAGTGCAAAGTAAAGCCCGATCCCCAACCCAAAACAGACCGGCGCCCAGGGCAGCAGGGCACCTCGCTGCGCATGCCATTGGGCCGCGGCGAAATCCTGCGCGACCCGCAGGCGCTGCCAGGGCTCTACAGTGCTTGTGTCCATGGGTTCGATTGCCTACACCTGCCTTCGGTCTGGCAGGTCATGGTTTCCAACTGGTTAACGGGGCTGCCGGAGAGAGCATTTCATAAGCAGGATCGCCACATGTCCGTCGTCACCCGTTTTGCGCCCTCGCCCACCGGATTTCTGCATATCGGTGGGGCCCGCACGGCGCTGTTCAACTGGCTTTATGCGCGCGGACGTGGCGGGAAATTCCTGCTCCGGATCGAGGATACGGATCGCGCGCGCTCCACCCCGGAAGCGACGCAGGCGATCCTCGACGGGTTGACCTGGCTCGGCCTCGATTGGGATGGCGATGCGGTCTCGCAGTTTGAGCGTGCCGCGCGTCACGCCGAGGTCGCACATCAGATGCTGGCCGATGGCACGGCCTATAAGTGCTTCTCGACGCAGGAGGAAATCCAGGCTTTTCGCGAGAAGGCGAAGGCAGAGGGCACTTCCACGCTTTTCCGCTCCCCCTGGCGCGATGTGCCAGACAGCGAGCACCCCGATGCGCCCTTCGTGATCCGCCTGAAAGCGCCACGTGAGGGCCAGACGACCATCCAAGACGCGGTTCAAGGCGAGGTCTCCTGGGCCAATGACGCGCTGGATGACATGATCCTGCTGCGCTCGGACGGCACGCCCACTTACATGCATGCGGTGGTGGTGGATGATCACGATATGGGCGTCACTCATGTGATCCGCGGGGACGATCACCTCGCCAATGCCGCGCGTCAGACGCTGGTCTACCAGGCCATGGGCTGGGACGTGCCGGTCTTCGCCCATATCCCGCTGATCCACGGTCCGGACGGCAAGAAGCTCTCCAAACGTCACGGCGCCCTTGGGGTCGAGGAATATGCCGCGATGGGCTACACGCCTGCGGGCTTGCGCAACTATCTCGCGCGGCTCGGTTGGTCCCATGGCGATGACGAGGTCTTCACCGACGCGCAGGCCCGTGAGTGGTTCGATCTGGGCCGCATTGGCAAGGCTCCGGCGCGGCTCGATTTCAAAAAGATGGAGCATGTCACGGCCCAGCATATCGCGATGTCAGATGACGAAACGCTGATGCGCGATCTGGCCCATTTCACATCTCTTGACGGCACGCCAAATCTCTCTGCACCGCAGCACGAAAAGTTGAAACCTGCGTTATCTTGCCTCAAGGAACGTGCAAAATCGTTGCCGGATTTGCTTGAAAAAGCTCATTTTATCCTTGCAGAACGGCCCTTTGACTATTCAGGCAAGTTCGCCAACTCACTGGATACGGTATCCCGTGGTATACTGAAAGAATTGACGCCGCAGCTGCAAAGTGTTAGCTGGTCCCGTGAACCGCTAGAGGCTTTGATTGCCGATATCGCGGAGGCGCGCGAGATGAAGCTTGGCAAGCTTCTCGGACCGTTCCGAGCCGCAATTTCGGGCAGCCCGGCCTCCCCCAGCGTTTTCGACATGATGTTGATCCTCGGACGTGACGAGACACTCGCACGGCTGGGCGATCTCTAAACCATATCGCGCTGCGTGCGATGTGAATTGCGATGCTCCGCCGTGGGACACCTGTCCGAGCGGGTCGAGCCGGGAAAGGACAGTGCATGACGGATAAAACCGCAAAACTCACCTTCGGGGATCAGGAAATCGACCTCCCCATCTATTCGCCGACCGCCGGCCCCGACGTCATCGATATCACGAAGCTTTATGCTCAGGGCAAGGTCTTCACCTACGATCCGGGCTTCACCTCGACTGCTTCTTGCGACTCCACCATAACCTTCATCGATGGCGGCAAGGGGGAACTTCTCCACCGGGGATACCCCATCGGCCAACTGGCGGAAAACTCGCATTACCTCGAGGTCTGTTACCTTCTGCTTTATGGCGAATTGCCCTCTGCCAAAGAGCTGGACGATTTTGAGCAAACGATCACCAACCACACGATGCTCCATGAGCAAATGGTGAACTTTTTCAGAGGGTTCCGCCGCGATGCTCATCCGATGGCCATCATGGTTGGCGTGGTTGGCGCAATGTCCGCCTTCTATCACGACTCCACCGATATCAATGACGAGCGTCAGCGAGAGATCGCCTCGCATCGCCTGATTGCGAAGATGCCCACGATTGCGGCCTGGGCATATAAATATTCCATCGGGCAACCGTTCATCTATCCGCGCAATGACCTCGACTACGCATCAAACTTCCTGCGCATGTGCTTCGGCGTTCCGGCGGAAGAATATGTGGTGAACCCGATCCTGAGCCGTGCGATGGACCGGATTTTCACCCTGCATGCGGATCACGAGCAGAACGCTTCGACATCGACGGTGCGGCTGGCCTCGTCGTCCGGCGCGAATCCGTTTGCCTGTATCGCGGCTGGCATCGCCTGTCTCTGGGGCCCCGCCCATGGTGGCGCCAATCAAGCCTGTCTGGAGATGCTGAAAGAGATCGGCACGGTCGACCGCATCCCTGAATTCATCGCCCGCGCCAAGGACAAGAATGACAGCTACCGGCTGATGGGCTTTGGCCACCGAGTCTATAAGAACTTCGATCCGCGCGCGACGGTGATGAAGCAATCCGCCGATGAGGTGCTGGAGCTTCTGGGTGTCGAGGACAACCCGCTTCTGCAAGTGGCGATGGAGTTGGAGAAACAGGCGCTCGAGGACCCCTATTTCGCCGAGAAGAAGCTGTTCCCGAACGTGGATTTTTATTCCGGCATCATTCTGGAGGCCATAGGTTTCCCGACTTCGATGTTCACACCGATCTTCGCGCTGGCGCGCACGGTGGGCTGGATTTCGCAATGGAAAGAACAGCTTGAGGACCCGGGCCACAAGATCGGGCGGCCAAGGCAGCTCTATCTGGGCGAAACCGCGCGCGACTATGTCGATATCGAGAACCGCTAAGTTTGAGGCCGCCCCAAACGGGCGGCCTTCTTACTTATGATCCGCACCGAACGCCTGCTCATCCGCCGGGTCCAGCCAGGTGATGCGCATGACATCTTCGAGATTTACAGCGATCCGGAGGTGATGCGTTACTGGGACAGCCTGCCCGATACCGATCTGCAAACCGCCCGCAACCGTGCGAACCGATTTGCCAATATCCCCGAGCCGCTGACCTATTTCGGCATTGAATATCAGGGCAAACTGATCGGTTGCGGCGGCGTGCATGCCCGTGATGAGATCGGCTATATCCTGAACCGCGCCTATTGGCGGCAGGGCTTCATGCGGGAGGCGGTTACCGGCATGATGCCCTATCTGTTTCAGACCCTGCGTATCAACCAGCTCACCGCGGATATTGATCCACGCAACAAAGCCTCGGAAGCATTCCTGAAATCCCTCGGATTTCAGCAAACCGGATATGAAAAGAACACCTACTGCACCAATGGCGAATGGTCCGACAGCGCCTATTTCCGCTATCAGCGCCCCTCGTAATTCGCCGCGCGTTTGTCGAGGAAGGCCAACACACCCTCGCGGAAATCATGGGTCCTGCCGCATTCGCCCTGCAGCTTGGCCTCAAGCAACAACTGCCGCGGCAGATCATTGTCGAAACTGCCTCGGATCACCTGTTTCACCCGGGCATAGGCCTCGGTCGGACCGTTGGCGAGATAGGCGGCGCGCTCTTTCCAATGGGCATCGAACTCCGCGTCCGGCACGGCTTCCCAGATCATGCCCATCTGGCTGGCCTCCTTGGCGCTTATCGGCTCCGCGAAGAGCGACGCGCCCATGGCCTTGGCCATTCCGACCTGCCGCGGCAGGAAATAGGTGCCGCCCGCATCCGGGATCAGCCCGATCCGGGTGAAGGCCTGCAGGAACACCGCCGATTCCGCGGCAATCACGACATCCGCCGCCAAGGCCAGGTTCGCGCCCGCCCCCGCCGCAGGACCGTTCACCGCTGAAATCGTTGGGATTTTGCACTCATAGATCGCCACGAGCATCGGCACATATTCGTCGCGCAGCGTGCGTTCGAGATCGGTCGAGGCCACCGTCGCACGGTCGCCCAAATCCTGTCCCGAACAGAACGCCCGGCCCTTGCCGGTCAAAACCAGCGCCCGCGCGTCTTTCTGCGCCTCCTGCACCGCGTGCAGCACTTCGGCCCGCATCTGCGTGTTGAGCGCATTCATTACGTCGGGCCGGTTGAACTCGATCACCGCGACATTCTGGGAATGGCGCAGGCGCAGGGTCTCGTATTGCATGGGGCGGGCGTCCTTTATCTCGTGCTTGGGGCACAAGATAGCGAACTGATCGGTTTAGAAAAGCGAAACCCTACGTCGCTGGCCGCATCACTGCCCTTCGGCCCACTGATCTCGGTTATGGGCTGTGGGGCGGGCATGTCTCTGGGCCAGGTGTTTCAGCACTTTCCGGCGTTTGTTGCGCCGGACGTAATGCAATTCCCGCGCACCGAAATAGAAGCTGACAACCGCACCCAAGAGCCACCAGAGCGGGTCGGGCACATAAGCCAGCCCCTTCATACGCTCTGAAAAGGCGACCGGATCGGTCATGGCGAAGGCAAAGAGACCAATTGTGCTGAGCGCCAAAAGCGGGCGTGGCAGACGGTTCAAGCCGTTAACGAACTGGTCGAACCATCCCGGTCCGGTATGGGCAAATTCGCCCGAGAACTGGTCGAGCACCGCAATCCGGGTCTCGTGGTTCATCTTGGAAAGCTCGGTCGCGTTGGGCCGAAAGACCTCAACCACATCCGATACCGCTTTGCCGACCGACCCAACGGTCTGCCGTCCAAACAAACGTCCCCAAAAGCCCATGGCATCCCCCGGAAAGCTGGAAAAACTGCCAGGGAAGGTCAGAAATTTGGGTTAATAAGTCGTGTCACCACCGTCCGTTGCGCGGTAATGCCCTTGTTCCTTCAGGGCATCGATGACTTCGACGGGCATATAGGTCTCGTCGTGTTTAGCAAGAATTTCAGAGGCTTCGAAGACGCCGTTCACGTAACGCCCGGTGCCGACCATACCTTCGCCCTCGCTGAAGAGATCCGGCAGCAGGCCTTTGTAGGCCACCTGCACGACCGCGTTGCCATCGGTGACATTGAAGGTGATTTGATCGTCGGAGCCTAAGAGAATCGAGCCCTCTTCAACAAGCCCACCGATCCGGAAGGTCTCGTTGGGTGCGGGCGGCTCTTCGACCACTTGTGTCGGCGAGCGGAAGAAATTGATCCCGTCGCGCATCGCATAACCGATCAGCGCAGTGGAGACGAAAAGCGCAATCGCGGCCACAAGAATGACCTGTATCCGGCGCTGTTTTTTCAAACCTTTCATGCGCGTCTCACTCCATTTCACCCCAAATCGGCCTTAAAATTTTTAAAGACCAATTGGTAACCATTTGAGCCGGATCCCGGCCTTTTCCGGGAGACTCGTAGCCAAACGCATCACCACCTGCCTTGACCCATGTCATCCGCCACAAAAATTTTATGGAAGATGTGTCACGGAAAGACCGGCGCGAGCATCAGCCCCGTGGTCTCCTCCAGACCTAACATCAGATTGGCGTTTTGCAACGCCTGACCCGATGAACCTTTCGTCAGATTGTCGAGCGCGCAGAAGATCACGGCGCGCCCGTCGATCCGGTCTGCCGTGACGCCGATATGCACGAAATTCGACCCCCGCACATGACGCGAGGACGGGATATCGCCCATGGGCAGGACCTCAACAAACGGCTCATCAGCATAGGCCGCGGCGAATGCGGCATGGATCGCCTGCGCATCACCTTTAACATAGACCGTCGCGATGATCCCCCGATTGGCTGGCAACAGGTGTGGGGTGAATTGCACCTGCACGGGCCGCCCAGCAATGGCGGAGAACTCCTGGTCAAATTCGCCCAAATGCCGATGCGTGCCGCCCGCCGCATAGGCATGCGCGCCTTCGGAAAGCTCCGCATGCAGCAGGTTCTCTTTCAGCGACCGACCCGCGCCGCTGACACCGGTTTTAAGATCAATGATGATGTCATCAAGATCGATCAGACCGCCTTCGATCAAAGGCCTGAGCGCGTATTGCCCGGTCGCGGCATTGCACCCTGTGCCCGCCACCAACCGGGCTTTCGCAATCTCGTCGCGGTAGAACTCGGTCAGCCCGTAGACCGCCTCGCCCTGCATCTCGACTGCGGAATGCGGATTGCCGTACCATTTCTCATAAGCCTCCGGGTCGCGCAGCCGGAAATCCGCGCTCAGATCGACGATCTTCAGGGTTTTCGGCAGGTTCGAGATCACCTCTTGCGAGGTCTTATGCGGCAAAGCGCAGAAACACAGATCGATGCCCGCAAAATCGATCTCCTCGATCTTTACCAGCAGCGGCAGGTCAAGATGGCGCAGATGCGGAAACACCTCCGCCATCGATTGACCGGCCTTCCGGTCCGCCGACAGGGCGGTGATTTTCATCTCAGGATGGGTGGCAATCAGCCGAACAAGTTCAGCGCCCGTGTAACCGGAGGCGCCCAGAATGGCGATGGAGTAAGTCATGGGGATTGGTCCCGTCAAAGTGCAGTTACGCGTTTATCGAAAGCTGGAAAAGGCCGCAATCAGGCGGCTTCAAACTCGATCTTTCGTCGCAAGAACTGTGTCGCTTTGTCGGTCACGGTGCGCGGCTCGCCGGTTGTCAGGAACTTGGCCTCGGTGCCGGAGCCAAGCATATCAGGATGCCGGTCGAGATAATCCGAAAGGCTCTCGGCCACAAGACTTGCCTGGCTATAAACTTTGACATCCGCCCCGAGCGCTTGCTGAAAGGTGTCCTGCATCAGCGGGTAATGGGTACAGCCGAGAATGGCCGCTTGCGGATGCGGCATACGCCGTTTCAGCGCTTCAACATGGGAGCGCACCAGCGCTTCGGCCAGCATCTCGTCCCCCTCTTCGATGGCATCCACAACCCCGCCGCAGGGCTGCGCCTCGACATCCACACCGATCGCCCGAAAGGCCAGTTCCCGTTGAAAGGCGCGGCTCATCACGGTGGCTGGCGTTGCAAAAAGCGCCACATGTTTCACCTCCACCTCGCGCGGTGGAGAGTTGTCGCCCCAATCTCGCTCGGTCAGCGCCTCGATCAGCGGCACGAAGACGCCCAGAACCCGCTTGTCCTTCGGAATCCAGTTCTCCTGCATCCGCCGCAGTGCAGCCGCGGAGGCTGTGTTGCAAGCCAAGATCACCAGATCGACGCCTTCCTCCCACATCCGCTCAACACTGGCGCAGGTCAGCCGGTAGATGTCATCGGCATCGCGCACGCCATAGGGGTTATGCTTGCTGTCGGCGAAATAGACGACCGGCAGGTCTGGCAGGCGCGCCGCCACCCGGTCATAGACGGTCAATCCGCCCAGTCCTGAATCGAAAATGCCAACGGCCATCAGATCGGGGTTTTGTCCCTGTGCTTGTCCTCAAATTCGAACCCGTAGCCGTAATCGTCCAAGGGTTCTGGGGACAGCTCATAGGTCTTCCGGCGCAGGAAATCCATCATCTGTTTTGGCGCATGGGCAAATTCCGCCAACTCACTTGGCAGCACCGGCTTTCCGATTACCACCCGCACCGGCGCATCGACCCGGCGTTTGAATTCGTTGATCAGAAGCGCCAGCCGCAGCGTCGAATGGGCGTGACTGGCAAGTTGGAACAGGCGCGAATTGCGGCCGTCGAAATAGATCGGCACGACCTGCGCCTCGGATTTGGTGATCAGTTTGGCGGTGAAGGTCCGCCAGACCGGGTCCATGGGACGTGCCAGCGGCGTCACCGCCGTCGAGACCGTCCCGCCCGGAAACACGCCAATCGCGCCGCCTTCCGCCATATAGGCGAGCGCGGCTTTCCGGGTGGCGATGTTCAGAGCCATCGCCTGTTTCGTCTCATCAAAGGAAATCGGCAGGATGATGCGATTGATCTCCTCCGCCTTGCGAAACACCGAATTGGCAAGAATGCGAAAATCACCGCGGGTCTGGCTCAGGATGTGGCCCATCATCAGCCCGTCGAGAATGCCATAAGGGTGATTGGCCACCGTGATCAGCGGGCCCTCAGTGGGTATTTTGTCAAGCGATCCGCCGACGATCTCTAGGGTCAGCCCATAACGCTCCCGCATCACGTCCCAGAAATTCGCGCCGTTTGCCACATCATGCTCATAGCCCGCGGCACGTTTGATCAGGCGGATACGGCCCGTGGCGTTCTCCATCACACGGATCAGTGCACGACCCGGCTTTGTCTGCGCCGAATGCGCATAAGAGATTTCGCGGGTCGCCTGCCTGTTCATTCCGCTCTGCCTTTCCTCAGGGCTGCAATAACTGCGTTACGGCAGTATATCCAGTCAGGATGAAGCTTATGTGACCAACAGTCAGCGATACGGCACGCCCGGCAGGACCGAGAGCATCTCATACATGATATTCGCGGCCGTCAGAGCCGTGTTCCCGCTGGTATCGTAGGGCGGCGAAACCTCGACCAGATCGCAGCCGACAATCGGCAGTCCCCTGAGCCCTCGGATCAGCTCCAGCGCCTGTGGCGTGGTCAGCCCCCCGATCTCCGGCGTACCCGTGCCCGGCGCGATGGAGGGATCGAGACTGTCGATGTCATAGGTGATGTAGACTGGCCCATCGCCCATCCCTTGCTGAATGGTCTCGGCAAGCGGTTTGGTCGATTTATGCCAAAGCTCTTGCGCCAGGACGAGGTTGAAGCCCCAATCCCGCGGTTCATCGAAATCCTCCGCGGTGTAGCCGGTGCCCCTGAGCCCGATCTGCCAGACATCCTTCGGACGTAACAAACCCTCTTCATAGGCGCGCCGGAACACGGTGCCGTGGGTCTCGCGCTCGCCGAACATTTCGTCATT
Source organism: Paracoccaceae bacterium (assembly GCA_028284705.1). GTDB lineage: Bacteria > Pseudomonadota > Alphaproteobacteria > Rhodobacterales > Rhodobacteraceae > Litoreibacter. The sequence continues at coordinate 29,981 of JANQRE010000038.1, forward strand.
CACGTCGGCATGGGCATCCACATGGATCAGCCCGACGGGTCCATGTTTCTTCGCAATCGCGCGCAGGATCGGCAGCGTGATCGTATGATCGCCGCCAATCGCCATCGGGATCACATCATGCTTTAAGAGCGCATCGTAATACTCTGTAATAATTCGGATACTCTCTCTTAAGTTGAAGGTATTGATCGCGATATCACCCACATCGGCGCATTGCAGCTTGTCGAACGGTGCCGCCCCCGTCTGCAACCCATAAGGCCGGATCATCGCGCTCTCATGCCGTACTTGCGCCGGTCCAAACCGCGTGCCGGATCGCCAGGATGAGCCGTGATCCATTGGAATCCCGAGGAAGGCCACATCGAGCCCTTTGGCAGTCTCATGTCGCGGCAGCCGCATGAACGTTCCCTGACCCGCAAAGCGTGCCAGATCATTGCCGGAAACTGGTTGGTTGGGCATCAGCCGCGCTCCTTAAGGTTTGCGCAATAAAGGCACATCAGTTCCATTGCCGCATGGGCCCCGGCCACGGCGGTCGCGCCGGTAGTGTCAAAGGGCGGAGAAACCTCGACAACATCCCCGCCGACCATATTCACGCCTATTAGCGCACGCAGAATGGCGGCGGCTTGGGCCGAACTCAATCCACCCCAAACCGGCGTGCCGGTGCCGGGCGCGAAGGCCGGGTCAAGGCAATCAATATCAAAGGTGACGTAGGATTGATGGTCGCCCACAATCTCCCGGACCCGCTCCGCCACCGCCGCAGGGCCAATGTCATGCACTTCGGGCGCGTCGATCAAGTGGCACCCCGCATCATAGGGGTTCGCAGTGCGAATACCGATCTGAACGGAGCGTTCGGGCACGATCAGCCCTTCCTTGAAGGCCTTATAGAACATCGTGCCGTGATCGATCCGCGTCATATCATCATCGACCCAGGTGTCGGAATGCGCATCGAATTGAATGAGTGACAGGGGCCCGAATTTCTCCGCATACGCGCGCAGGATCGGGAAGGTGATGTAGTGATCGCCCCCAAGGGTTAACGACCCGGCTCCAAAGTCTAAGATTTTTAGAATATGATCGGTGAGCGCTTGAGGAAAGCGCGGTATGTCCGCGTAATCAAAGGCTAAATCTCCAAAATCTGCGACGCTAAACTCGGTTAACGGATTGATATCCCAGCCAAATGGCGGGTCGCAGGGCTGCAAAGTGGACGCTTCGCGGATCGCCCGGGGCCCCAGCCGTGTGCCGGGGCGATTGGTGACCGCCTGATCGAACGGTACACCCGTTACGGCCAGATCGACGCCGGTCAGATCCTTGGTATATGTGCGCCGCATGAAGGACAGCGCGCCACCAAACGCGTTCTCATAAGACTGCCCCTTGAACCCGTCGCGAACGAAGGCGTCATCGACCTGATTGTCTGCATCCTTCAGCGCCATCAGCCGATCCTCACCCCGTCGCGCACCAACTCGTCTGTCACCTCGACAATCGCCTCCCGCAACGTATCGGCCACGAAATCCACCTGCTCGGCGGTGATCACCAGCGGCGGCGACATCACGTTCAGATGCCCCATGGGCCGCACCATCAGCCCGCGCGCCTCTGCCGCACGGTCGATGCGTTTGCCGACATTGATCTCATCAGGCAGCAGCTCTTTGGTCTCCTTGTCAGCGACGCTTTCAATACACATCATCAGTTTGCGCCCGCGCACATCTCCCACCAGAGGCAGATCACGCAACGCCCCAAGCCGCTCCTCAAAATAGGCCCCAACCTGTGCTGCATGGGCCAGCAAACCTTCACGCTCAATGATCTCGATATTCTTCAGAGCCGCCGCGCAGGCCACGGGATGGCCGGAATAGGTAAACCCCGACGCGTACCACCGATCGCCCTGCATCGCCTCCCAGATGCGATCCGAAAAGATAAGCGCCCCAATGGGTTGATAGCCGGAGCTCAACCCTTTCGCACAGCAGATCATGTCCGGCACTACGCCAAATTCGCTCTCCGAGGCAAACCAATGCCCAATGCGTCCGAACCCGGTCACAACCTCATCGGCAATAAACAGAATGTCGTGCCGCTGGCAGACCTCCCACATGCCGCGAAGATACCCATCCGGCGGCACAATCACCCCGCCGGAGGCCTGAATAGGCTCGGCAAAAAACGCCCCGACCTTCTCCGGTCCGATCCGGGCAATCTCCGCCTCAAACTCAGCCACCAGATGCTCGACAAAATCCCCCTCACCGTCCCAGCGATATTCGTAAGGCGAGGAGACATGCGAAATCCCCTCGCTCAGATAACGGAACTCCGGCACCTTGTCCCCGGCCCGTTTCCCCAGTGAAATCGCCGCAAAGGTCGAGCCGTGATAGGAATTGTCCCGCGCAATCACATGGGTTTTCTCGGGCCGCCCCGCGCAGGTCTGATAATAGGCGACCATGCGAAACGCGGAATCGAGCGCCGTCGAGCCACCCGTCGTCAGATGCACCCGGTTCAGGTCACCCGGTGCCAGTTCCGCCAGTTTCGCCACCAGACGCGCCGCGGGATCGTTGGTCACATCCACAAACGTATTGGAAAAGGCCAGTTTCTCCGCCTGCGCGGCAATCGCCTCCGCCATTTCGCGCCGTCCAAGCCCGATATTCGTACACCAAAGCCCGCCCACGGCATCAAGATATTCCCGCCCCGAACTGTCCCACAAAAGACACCCCTCACCACGCTCGATGACCATCGCCCCCTCACGGGAAAACGTGTCGAAATGGGTCCAGGGATGCAGGGCGTGGACGCGGTCCAGAGCGGCGAAATCTTCCATGACGCCACCCTGATCCAGACTATCTGGGGATGCAAGACTTGCGCCGCTCCCGCGGCCAAGGCAAAGAGCAGCGACCCGGTAAAGGCCAATCAGATGCTAAAAGCCCCCTTCCTTGACGCGATGAGCCGTCACGTCTCCTCGGTGACTATCGTGACCACCGACGGGCCCGGTGGCATGGCCGGGGCGACGGTGTCGGCGATGACCTCCGTTTCCGCCGACGGCGATGCACCGACATTGCTGGTCTGCCTGCATCACGAGACCTCTTGCGCGCCCGCCATCGTCGAGAACAGCAAGTTCTGCGTGAACATCCTCGCCGCCGCCCATGAGGAGATCGCCAATGTCTTCGCCTCGCGCGTGCCGCCCCCGGGAGGCGACAAATTCGCCGTCGCCGCCTTCGCACCGATGGTCACCGGCGCGCCGGCCCTTTCGGAGGCGCTCGCCAGCTTCGACTGTGCGCTGAAAAGCTACGAGCAGATCGGCACGCATTTCGTGATGATCGGCGCGCTGCAAGGGGTGCAGAGCCGCGAGGGCACGCCGCTCCTCTACGGCAATCGCGACTATCGCAGCCTAGCGTAAGGGCTGTGCTGTCTCGACCAATCGCGCAAAAAAGGAGGCCCCAACCGGCGCGATCTCATCGTTGAAATCATAGGCCGGGTGGTGCAGTCCCGCGCCCTCTCCCTGACCGAGGAAGAGATAAGCCCCAGGCCGCGCCTCCAGCATATACGCGAAATCCTCGGCGCCCATTTCGCGCCCCGTATTGTCCAGTACATTCTCCGCCCCAACCACATCACGGGCGACCTCTGCGGCGAAGGCGGTCTCCGCGGCATGGTTCACCGTTGCCGGGTAGCCTTTCTCGTAGTTCAAGCGCGCCTCGACATCGAAACTCGCCGCGTGCCCCGCCACAATCGCCTCCATCCGGCGCATCACCAGCGCCTGCACATCTTTCTCGAAGGTCCGGACGGTGCCACAGAGGTAGGCCTCATCCGGGATCACATTATCCGTCGTCCCGGTATGAATCTGAGTCAGAGACACCACCAGATCCTGCCGCCCATCATGATTGCGGCTGACAATTGTCTGCAGCGCCTGCGCGATCCCGACAGCTGCCGCAACCGGGTCTTTCGTCTCTTGCGGATAAGCTCCGTGGCCGCCCTGCCCTTTGATGAAAATCTCGAACGTATCGACAGCAGCCATGATCGGCCCCGGCGTTGTGTAAATCGACCCCGCGTCGATATTGGGCACATTGTGCAGCGCATAGACCTGCGAGATGTCGAAACGCTCCATAACACCGTCCTCCACCATCACGCCCGCGCCGCCGCCGCCTTCTTCTGCCGGTTGAAAGATCAGCGCCACGCGACCCGCAAAATTCCGTGTTTCCGCCAGATAGCGCGCCGCGCCCAGAAGCATCGTCGTATGCCCATCATGCCCACAGGCATGCATCTTGCCAGGGCGAGTGGAGGCATGTTCCGCCCCCGTCGCCTCCTCAATCGGCAGCGCGTCCATATCCGCTCTGAGCCCGATTGTTGGGCCTTCGCCTTTCCCCTCAATGATGGCCACGACACCACTTTCCGCGATCCCCTCATGGATTTCATCCACCCCAAACTCCCGCAGCCGCTCCACGACAAAGGCAGCGGTCTCGTGACAGTCGAAATTCAGCTCCGGATGAGCATGCATCCAGCGCCGCCACGTCTTCATGTCTTCCGAAAAACTCGCGATCCGGTTGATGACTGGCATATCGCGCTCCCTTGCGGTTAAGTCCCGCCAAGCGTCTCTCAAATCACCGAGCACTGCAATGACCGAGCTGATCCACGACACCTCTCGCCCGATGGAACGCCTCTTGGAGATCATGCGCCGGTTGCGTGACCCGGAGACGGGCTGCCCCTGGGATATCGAACAAACCTATCAGACCATCGCGCCCTACACGATCGAGGAAGCCTACGAAGTCGCAGACGCCATCGCGCGGGGCGATATGGCGGAATTGGAGGGCGAGCTGGGCGATCTGCTCCTGCAAACCGTCTATCACACCGCAATCGGTGAAGAGGCAGGCCACTTCACCTTCGCCTCTGTCGCGAACGCGATCTCCGACAAGATGATCGCCCGCCACCCGCATGTGTTTGGGCGTGAGAGCCGCGACAAAAGCGCCGAACAGCAGACCCGCGATTGGGAGGCGATCAAGGCGGCAGAACGCGCAGACAAGGCGCAGCAAGGCACGCTCGATGGCGTGGCGCTAAACCTGCCCGCGCTTCTGCGCGCGGTGAAACTGCAGAGACGCGCCGCGCGGGTCGGATTCGACTGGCCGAGCAGTGATCAGGTGCTCGATAAGTTGCACGAGGAACTGGACGAGCTGCGCTCCGCCACAGACCCGGATCACGCCAAGGAGGAGTTTGGCGACATCCTCTTCGTCATCGCCAATCTCGCGCGCCACATGAAGATCGACCCCGAGGAAGCCCTGCGCGCCGCCAACGCAAAATTCACCCGCCGTTTCAAGGCCGTGGAGGCCAAACTGGAAGCCCGCAACAAGCGCCCTGAGGAGAGCACGCTCGAGGAAATGGACGCGCTATGGGACGAAGCGAAGGCAGACGAGCTCTCATAGCTCATCGCGCCCTTGCAGGCCCGCCTAGCTCCTTCATTGGTCCAGAAATACTCCGGGGAGCGCGAGGGGCTGGCCCCTCGCACCGGTCGGATTGGCGAAGCCAATTCGAAATCAACGCCCCTTAAAGAGCCCGCCCAGAACCCCGCGCACAATCGCCGTGCCCGCTTTTGTGCCAATCGAGCGCATCATCGATTTGGCAAACGCCTCACCCACCGAATCCCCACGCCGCGACCGGGTCTTCTTCGAGGTTGACCGTTTCACCCGGGTCCCCGAATAGCGCCGCCCAGTCTGATATTCGCGCTCCCGCGCCTCCATCTCTTCCTCGCGACGCTCCGCCTCCTCGGCCTCTTTCGCCGCTTGTTCGGCACGTTTCTGAAGCATTTCGAAGGCCGAGTTGCGATCCACCTCCGCCTCATATTTCCCCGCCACCGGTGATGCGCTCATCACCCCGCGACGCTCCGCTTCCGTGATCGGACCCAACTGCGACGAGGGCGGTCGGATCAATGTGCGCTCGACAATACCGGGCATGCCCTTCTTCACCAGAAACGAGGTCACCGCCTCACCCACACCCACTTCCTTAATCGCATCCTCGACATCGAAGCGTGGATTCTCACGATACGTGTCCGCCGCAGCGCGTAAATCCTTCTGATCCTTGCGGGTGAAGGCGCGCAAAGCATGCTGCACCCGGTTGCCCAATTGCCCCAGAATATCCTCCGGCACATCTGCGGGGTTCTGGGTGATGAAATAGACGCCGACGCCCTTGGAGCGGATCAGCCGCGCCACCTGTTCGACCTTATCAATCAAGGCCTTAGGCGCGCCATCAAAGAGCAGATGCGCCTCATCAAAGAAGAAGACGAATTTCGGTTTATCCGGATCGCCGACCTCGGGCAGCGTCTCAAACAGCTCCGACAGCATCCATAACAGGAAAGTCGCATAAAGCTTCGGCGCGCCCATCAGCACATTGGCGGCCAGAATATTCACCTGACCGCGCCCGGAGGCATCCACCTGGAACATATCCTCCAGATCCAGCGCCGGTTCGCCAAAGAAATCTGCGGCCCCCTGGTTCTCCAAAACCAGCAGCCGCCGCTGGATCGCCCCCACCGATTGCGAGGACACAAAGCCGTAACGCAGCGCCAGTTCTTTCGCGTTCTGACCGATCCAAACCAGCAGGGATTGCAGGTCCTTGAGGTCCAAGAGCGGGAGACCTTCCTCATCGGCCACGCGGAAGGCGATGTTCAGAATGCCCTCCTGCGCCTCGGAGAGTTCCAGAAGCTGCGACAGCAGGAGCGGCCCCATCTCGGAAACCGTGGTGCGCACCGGATGGCCCTGCTTGCCATAGAGGTCCCAGAAGGTGACCGGGAACGCCTCATAGCGGAAATCGTCAAAGCCGATTTTGCCGGCCCGCTCCATGAAGGGACCATGCAGTTTGTGGCTCTCGGTGCCCGCAACAGCCAAACCTGACAAATCGCCCTTCACATCCGACATGAAGACCGGCACGCCCGCGTTGGAAAACCCCTCCGCAAGGATCTGCAAAGTCACGGTTTTCCCGGTGCCCGTGGCGCCCGCGATCAGCCCGTGGCGGTTGGCATATTTCAGCGTCAGATATTGTTTTTTGCCGTAGGCTTCGCCGCCACCGCCCACAAAAATTCCTGTCTCGTTCGACATGTCCCTGCCTTCGTCCCAAGTTTCCTCGCGCAACAATACATTGTTAACCTCTCTGTGCCAGAGTGATCCGCGTCGTAGCGCCGCCAAGCGTGGCGCACATGACTTCCTCCCTGTCGACTGGGCCGTGTCCTCGGACACGGCCTTTTTTATCGATCAACTTTTCACCAAGTCCCATTATTGAGGTTGACCGAACGGAACCTCTCTCATAACGTCTGCCGCATATAAGTCGGCCAGTCCGACGGGGAGAGTTGAAAAGGGGCTGTTTTCAGCCCTTTTTCTTTTGCCGAGAGCCCCGAACGCGCCTCGCAAAACCTCGCGCAAACGCCCGGCAGAGATGCATTTCGCGACTGACAGCGCTCAGGGCACATGGTAAACCGCCTCAACGGTAACGAAGAACGATAAAGAGGTCCCATGTCAGAACTTCTGAAAACCCTCGCAGTGGCCGCGCTTTTGAGCACAGCACCCGCTGCCTTGTTGGCCCAAACGGCCACCACTGAGGGCGAGGCGAGCACCGAAACCGAAGCCACAACCGATGCCGAAGGCACCCCGGAATCCGATCCTGGCCCTGAACCGGAAACCACGACCGAGACCGCAACCGAGGAACGTACCGATGGGCTTTCCACCGGAACTGAGTTGGGTCCCCAGGTCGGAGAGACCTACCGCGTCTCGACCCATGGCGATTGGGAGTTGCGCTGCATCGAAGCCGGTCAGGATGCCGAGGGCAACGACGCCAAAGACCCCTGCCAGCTGTATCAGCTCCTGCAAGACCAGAACGGAAATTCCGTGGCGGAGATCAATCTCTTCAACCTCGTGGGCGATGAAAACCTCGCCGCGGGTGCCACCATCGTCACGCCCCTTGAGACGCTTCTGACCCGTCAGGTCGTGCTCTCCGTCGATGGCGGTCGTCCGAAGGCCTACCCCTTCACCTTCTGCACCGAGATCGGCTGTTTCGCCCGCGTCGGCTTCACTGAAGGCGATGTCTCGGCCTTCCGCCGTGGCAATGCGGCCAAGATCGTGATCGTGCCCGCCCAGGCCCCCGATCAGACGGTTGAGCTGACCATGTCGCTGACAGGTTTCACGGCGGGTTTCGAAGCCGTGACCAAGGCCACGGCCACCGAATAACCTAATCCTGAACCCGCGCGCGCCGCCCCCCGCGTCGGCGTGCGTTTGGTGCCTGCTCCAACCCCGCGCGCAGGGTCGCCGTCATCGGGTGATCCTCCTCACGGCCATAAAGCTCGAGCAAACCCCTGATCCGCTCTTTGGGGTCTTCACCAAGCGGAAAACCCAATGCCCAGTCAAGAAAGATCGACCGGCATTCAGAGGCCGTGATCCCCTCAATGCGATAGGCTTCGCGGATCAGGCCTTTTGGATCAAGCTGGTCAGCACTCATGGGTTCTCAACTCCGGCACAGTGTCTCTCAGCCGTTACCATCCAAACTGGCCTGCGCCAGAACAGAATCCACCAGTTTTTCCGCCTGTTCGCGACATTTCCGCAATCTCTGCTCCAAAGCATCCTGATCTGCCGCCTCGCAATCGCGCAATACAAGATCACGCCCGCCCTGCCCGACATCGTTCAAATCCAGCGGCTGGTCGCTCAGAAGTCGGGCCGCATGTTGCAGCCGCCAGAAAAGATCATGGCTCCCGCGCAGCGCCTCGACTTGCTCCGCTGACAACCAACCCAGCTCCGCGACATGCCCAAGCTGCACTAAGACCTCCCGCGCCTGCCCACCGGCCACCACCGTCGCGGCTTGCGCCATAAGTTCGATATCCTTCTGTCCCCCAGGCCCGTCCTTCGTCTCCCAGACGCCACCCAACCGCCCCGCCTCACGCAGCCGCGTGCGCATCTCCTGCGTCTCTTTCAGAACCTGCGTCGCCTCGCGCGGATCGCCCAAAACCTCCCGCCGCACCGCCTCGATCCGCTCTGCCAGCGTCATGGCCCCGGCCACCACCCGAGCACGGGTCAGCGCCAGATGCTCCCAGACCCAGGCTTGGGTTTTCTGATAGCTCTCAAAACTCGACAGTGACGTCGCCACGGGCCCCGCCCGGCCCGAAGGTCTCAGCCGCATATCGACCTCATAGAGTTTGCCCTCCGCCGTGGGAGCGGTCAGCGCGGTGATGAAGGTCTGGGTGAACCGCGCAAAATAAGGCGTGACCATCAGGGGGCGCCGGCCCTCCGAGCTCTCCACCCCATCGGCATCATAGATGATGATCAGATCGAGATCGGAACTGGCGCTGAGCCGCCCGGCCCCGAGCGAGCCCATCGCCAGCAGCGCCGCGCCATGGCCCGGCGGGTCACCATGTTTGGAGGCAAATTGCGCCACCACCACCGGCAGCAGCCCCTGCAGCACCGCTTCGGCCAGTTCGGCATATTGCGCCCCCGCCTCATCCGGCGAGATCAGCCCGCGCAAATGATGCACGCCAATCCGGAAATGCCACTCCTTCTGCCAGCGCCGCGCCGCATCAAGCTGCGCCTCATAATCGCCGGTGCGGGCCATCTCGGCGCTCAACTCTGCGGCCAGCCCGGCAACCCCCGGCCATTCGGTGAAGAAATCCCCGCCGATCACCGCATCAAACACTTTCGAGTTGCGCGACAGGTAGCCCGCGAGCGCGGGCGATGTGGCGCAGATATCGGCGATCAACTGGCTCAAGGACGGGTTCGCTTCGAACATTGAGAATAGCTGCACGCCCGCGGGCAATCCACTGATGAAACGCTCGAATTGATGCAGCGCGTCCTCGGGGTCCGCCGCACCGCGGAGCCGCTCCAGAATCTCTGGGAAGAGCCTGCGGAAAATCTCACGCGACCGGCTGGACCGAAGCGCCGGAAAGCTGCGCCATTTTTCCAGATGGGTCTCCACCTCCGGTCGAGCCTCACCGGACTGAGGCTGATCCGGCGCAAAGAAGGCTTCCGTCAGATGCGCCACAGTGCTCAACCGCTCGGTTACATCATCGCGCCACGCCCCCACATCGTCGCGCCCCAGAAACTGCACCAACCGCTGAAAGCCTTCCTCGGTTTTCGGCAGATGATGGGTCTGCGCATCCGCGATCATCTGCAACCGGTGCTCCACGCGCCGGTGCTCCACATAAGCCGCCTGCAACGTGTCGCGCACCGGCGCTTCGACCCATCCTGCCTCCACCAACCGGTCCAGCCCATCCAAAGTCCCACGTACCCGCAGGGCCGGATCGCGACCGCCTGCAATGATCTGCCGTGTCTGCGTGAAAAACTCGATCTCGCGGATGCCACCCGCGCCGAGCTTCATATCGTGCCCCGCAAGCTCGAACTTGCCGCCCAGACCCTTGTGATCGCGAATGCGCAACCGCATGTCATGGGCATCCTGGATCGCCGCAAAATCCAGATGCCGCCGCCAGATAAACGGCGACAAACGCTCCAGAAACGCCTCGCCCGCGGCGAGATCGCCCGCCGCTGCCCGGGCCTTGATGAAGGCCGCCCGCTCCCATGTGCGACCCACGCTCTCATAATACCGCTCCGCCGCCTCCATCGCGATGATCACCGGAGTCACCGAAGCATCGGGCCTCAGCCGCAGATCGGTGCGAAACACATAGCCATCTTCGGTATTGTCCGACATCAACGCCATCAATCGGCGGATGATCTTCACGAAGCCGGACCGGATATCCATGTAATCCCCGGGCTCGTACCGGCTTTCATCGAACAGACAGATCAGATCGATATCGGAGGAGTAATTCAGCTCCCCCGCCCCCATCTTGCCCATGGCGAGCACCGATATGCCGCCCGCAGCCTCCATATCCGCATCGCTCAGCGCAGGGAGCTTGCCGCGCTCATATTCTACGCGCAAAAGCGCCCGAAGCCCCGCATCCACGGCACTATCCGCGAACTCGGTCAACGTGCCCGTCACCGCTTCCAGCGGCCAGATCTCGGCGATATCGGCAAGTGCGGTCAAGAGCGCGATCTGCGCCTTGGCGTGCCGCAAGCTACGTTTCAACTCCCCCGGACTGTCCGCAGCAGACACTCGGTCCAGCACGCCCGCACGGAGCGCCTCGGGTGTCGTGGTCTCAAAAAGCCGCAGCCAATCGCCCTGCTTTTCGATCAGCCCAGCCAGATAAGGCGAACACCCTGCGACACCTGCCAAGAGCTCGCGAAACGGCTCGGACACATCGCAAAACGCCTCGCGCACACCATCCGCCATCTCCGGCTGATGCGGGATCGGCACGCGTTTGATCTGGTCCGAAAAGCTCATCTCCCGCGCAGGATGTGGCGGGGCGACGGGAGGGTCAACCGGCACTTGCACGGCACGGCCATTTCCGCTTCTCTCCGCCCCATGAGCAAGAGTTTGAAACGGGTGCGCGCCGCGCTTGAGGCCGCCAATATCGCGGTCGAGATCGTCGAGACCGGCGCTGATACCCGCACCGCACAGCAGGCGGCGGATGTGGCGGGCTGTCACCTCGACCAGATCGCGAAATCGATCATTTTCCGAGGCTTGGACAGCGATCAAGCGATCCTGTTTCTCACAGCGGGTGGCAATCGCGTGGACGATGCCAAGGCCAGCGCCGTCGCGGGCGAGCCGCTCGGCAAGGCCGATGCCGCGCTGATCCGCGCGCAAACCGGCTTTGCCATCGGTGGGGTCGCGCCGGTGGGGCACCTGAACCCGATCCGCGCCTTTTGCGATCCGCGGCTCACCGAGTTCGACGTGGTCTGGGCCGCCGCGGGCACCCCGCAGCACATCTTCGCCATCGCGCCAGACCAGTTGCTCGCCCTGTCCGGCGCGCAGACCGCCGATTTCACCGCTTAGCGAGAAACTCCAGAACCGAGCGCGCCGCCCGCAGGCCAGGGTCCTCACCGCCACGCCCGAGCCTGCGCATCGTCACCGAGGCCGCAGAGCTTTGTTCCTCCCGCGCGCCCTCATCCTCCAGAATCGCAATCAGCGCATCGGCGATCGCGTCGGGCTTGCAGTCGGGGCCAAGATATTCCGGCACATACCGCGTCTGGCTCACCAGATTGACCAGCGTCACCGTATCGATCAGCAATTTGCGCTTCATGATGAGCCGCGTCAGCCAGTTCATGTCATAAGCGATCACCATCGGCGTGTCCGCCGCCGCCAGTTCCAGCGACACCGTGCCCGAGGCCGCCAGCGCCACATCCGCCGCCGCGAACGCTGCCCGTTTGGCGTCTGGGTCATCCACAATGACCTCCGGTGCGCCGGGCCAGTCCTTCACAAACCCTTGCACCTGCTCAGCAATCGCGCCCACGCTCGGCACCACGACCCGGGCATTCGGATAGGTGGCCACGACCTGCTTCAACGCGGCCCCGAAAATCGGCGCGAGCCGGGTCACTTCGCTCCTGCGCGAGCCCGGTAGGGTCAGGATCAAGGGCCCCTCTCCGCGCGCCGCCTTAAACGCCGCGACCTCCTCGGCTGAGGCCTGCGGTTCGGCCACAATCGGGTGGCCCACGAAATCGCAGGACATGCCCGCGCGGGTCATATGCTCGGGTTCAAAGGGAAAGAGCGCCAGCACATGTTCGATCACATGCGCCATTTTCTCGGCGCGCTCCGGACGCCAGGCCCAGACAGTTGGCGCCACATAGTGGATCGTCGGAATATCCGCCGCCGCTTTCACCTTGCGCGCCACGCGCAGGCAGAAATCCTGGCTGTCGATGGTGATGAGCGCATCGGGCCGCTCGGCCAGCACATGCGCCGCAGCCTCGTCCCGGCGTCGAAAGAGTTTGGGCAGTTTCGGCAGCACTTCCAGCAGCCCCATGACCGATAATTCCTGCATCGGAAAAAGGCTCTCCAGCCCCTCCGCGGTCATTTTCGCGCCCCCGATCCCGACGAACTCCACGTCTGGCGCCAACTCTTTCAGCCCCGCCATCAGTGCGGCGCCCAAGGCGTCGCCCGAGGGTTCACCCGCGATCAGGTAAATCTTCACGCCATGACCCAGAAAATCATGTCATGGGCATCCGCCAACTCGATGCAGCGCGCCTGATCCAGCACCATCACCTCGCCCGCTTCGATGACGATGCCGTCCAGCCCGACCATGGCAGCCTGCAGCACCGTCGCAGGCCCAATCGTCGGCACATCGACGCGCATGTCCTGACCCGGTTTCGCCGCTTTCACCAGCAAGCCGCCCTTTGGCAGGTCCGGGTCGCGCACGAAGCCTATCTCGCTCGTGGCGGAACCTGTTCCGCTCAGCCAATCGGCTGCCAAGCCAATAGGATCATCCCACCCGGCCTCGTTTTCCAACATTTTCTGCCCGAGCCCTTTCGGCGCTACCATCAGGCTGCGCATCATTTTGTCCGTGCCGCCCATCGCTTCGATGGCCAAGGCCTGCCCGCCCTTCACGATACACGCCTGTCCCACATCAATCGCGGCCATCGCTGCGATGATCTCAACGCCGCGTGCAGCATCCTTTTCGTCTCTTTCAGTCGGTTGGCGTGTACTGAGTACGCCGGGAGAGGCCAACAGGTCCGGCGCGATATCCTGCGCCGCCTTCACTGCGATGCCCTCTTCCTCGAAAAACCCAAGGACCAGCCGCAGCGCTGCATCATCGCCCGCCTGCAAGGCCGCCATCATGCGCGGCACCAAGGGCATGGTTTCTGTATCAATCGCCGAGGGATCGAGTTTCGGACGTGCGACGCGCCCTGCCAGACAGACCTCCGTCACTCCATGGGATTTCAATTCAGCAATGAAGGAGCCAAGCGTCTCCACCCGAAACCTCGTGATCGGACGATCCTTACGGGCACGATCTGAACTCGGATGCCCCTCCATCTCGCAATAGCGAAACGCCACACCTTGCTCATCCAACCGCCGCACCAGAAGCTCCGGCAAAGCGCCCTCACCGGCAATCAGAGCGAGCGTCATTTCGGCGTCAGGAACGAGCGGTCACTCGCGCCCAGAATGAAATCCACGACCTCGCGCACATACGCGCTATCGGCCTCTTCGGAGAGTCGCTGCGCCCGGTCCTGAAACGCGCCATCGCCCTGGCGCAACATCTGATAGGCGGCCCTGAGCGCGGTGATATCGGCCCGCGCCACACCGGCACGTTTGAGCCCCACATAATTGAGCCCATCCAGATCGCCCCGGGGCGCCTGCACCAGGCCATAAGGGATCACATCATTGGTCACCATCGTCACCGCACCGATGATCGCGCCGCGCCCGATGCGCACAAACTGGTGGATGCCAGACAGCCCGCCGATGATCACCTTGTCCTCGATGATGCAGTGACCCGCCAGTGCCGCCTGATTGGCCATGATCACCTCATTGCCGACCTGGGCGTCATGGCCCACATGGGCACCCGTCATGAAGAGGCAATCATCGCCCACTTTCGTCAGCCCGCCGCCACCCTTGGTGCCGGTATTCATCGTCACACCTTCACGGATGCGGTTGCGTTTGCCGATGATAAGCTGGGTCTCTTCGCCACCGAATTTCAAATCCTGCGGGATCTCGCCAATGACCGCGAAGGGGAAGATCACGGTGTCTTCGCCGATCTCGGTATCGCCGGTGACAACCGCATGGGATTTCAGTTCAACCCCGTCATGCAATTGCACTTTCGCGCCGACCTGACAGAACGGGCCGATCCGGACACGGTCACCAAGTTGCGCCCCCTCCTCAATGATTGCAGAGGGGTGAATGTCCGCGGCCATGGCCTACTCCTTGGGCATATCCATCATCGCGGTGAACTCGGCTTCCGCGGCCATCTCGCCATCGACCGTGCCGACACCTTTGAACTTCCAGACCTTACCACCCGGTTTGCCGCGGGTGACAGTCACGGAAAGTTTCAGAACATCACCGGGCACCACCTTGCGGCGAAATTTGCAGCCGTCGATGCCCATGAAATAGACCAGCAATTCCTTGTCCACCATGTCCATGGTGACACCCACCATCACCGCTGCGGTCTGTGCCATCGCTTCGATGATCGTCACTCCGGGCATGATCGGGGTTGAGGGAAAATGGCCCTGAAAATGCGGCTCGTTATAGGTGACATTCTTGATGCCAACCGCACTTGTGCCCGCGACGATTTCCTCGACCTTGTCGATCAAGAGGAACGGGTAGCGATGGGGGATCAGACGCTTGATCAGGTCGATATCGGCAGTGTCTCGGGTCATGCGGGCCTCTGAATTGTCCTCTCGTCACATGGTGCTAGCAGTGCGGGAATACCGGCACAAGCGCACGTCATTCGTCCGGTTGAGATTGTTCTTCGGTTTCCGCACCTTCCGGTCGCGGCTGTGGCGTGGGACCCGGATCATCCGGCAACGGCGCCTCCCCGATCTCCGCATTCACGCGCGCAATCGCCTCGTCGGTGATATCGATATTGCGCACCGAGAAGATCACCGCGCTGTTGTCAATAATGGCGAAAGCACCGGTCTCTTCGACCAGTTGAAACAGAACCGGAAAGGCCAGTTCGAAAAACCGTGCGCGTTCTCGATCTGCGCGTCGTTGAATATCGCTGGCCTTGCGTTCCTGCGCCTGACGGATGCCGGTGACACGCGCGTCAAACTCTTCCGCCAGCTTGCGGAATTCCTCCGGCTCCATATCCGCGCGCTGATCGGTCAGCCGCTGCTCTTCTTCAACGAGCGCGGTCTCAATCCGGCGGTTCTCGTTTGAAAGGACAGTCGATGCTTCCGCAAGATCGCGCTGCACCCGCTGCCCGAAAGCGGAGGCGACATACAGCCGGTCTTGATCGAGCGTCAAAACCGGGCTCAGTTGCTGCGCCTGCGCCGTGCCGACACCCGCCAAAACCGCGCCAATTACCAGAGGCGCATACCATCGCATAGGCTTAGAACCGCGTCGAAATCGTCAGATCGAAAGAGCGTTCCTTGTCATATGTCTCTTTCACGAGCGCTTTGGAGAAGTTGAACCGCAGCGGTCCGATCTGCGTGTCCCAGAAGACCGAGAAGCCAATGGTTGACCGCAATCGCAAGCCGTCATCGACGATGCCTGTAGGCTGCGTCGCGCCAGCGGTGCCGGCCACGTCATCCAGGCCCCAAAGCGATCCGACATCGAAGAACACACCACCGGAAATCCCATACTCCTCCGGTAGGCCAAGCGGAAACTCTGCTTCCAGCCGGGCGACCGCGAAGTAATTGCCCCCAAGAGCATCAGCATTCGTCGAGTCCCGATCCCTTGGACCAAGCCCCGCGCCGTCAAAACCGCGAAACTGTCGGCTGCCGAGGAAGAAACGCTCCGTGATCCGGCTGTTTCCATTCAGTCGATGATAGGCACCAAACTCGAACTCAGCGCGCAAGGTCACCTCTTCACGGGCCACACGCGTTTCCGCGGAAATCAGCCCCTCAGTCTTCAAGAACCTAGCATCACCGCCGAGGCCGCCTACCTGGGTACCGAACCGCAGCAAAACCCCGGAGGTTGGGTTCAAGCCGGAGCGCCGTGTGTCATATGTATAGATCAAACCAACGGAGGAACTTGTCACAGTGCCCGCATCCCGCTGAATGATTGGTGACGTGGCCGCATTTACATTTTTGATGGAGTCTCGCGAAATCGAATAATTGATACCGAGACGACCATTCTCGCTGATCGGAAACTCAAGGCTTGGGGAAAGCCCAATGTTCTGCGTATCAAACTGCGAAAACTGACTGGTTGTGGTCCGGTAATATGCCGAGAGGCCAAATTGGAGATCGCGGCCCAGAAAGGCCGGTTCAACGAAATCGAGAGACGTATTCTGCGTGTCAGACCCGGTATCGAATGAAAACGCAAAGCGCTGACCACGTCCCAGGAAATTGCGCTCGCTGAAGCTGACGTTGAACCCAACACCATCAATCGCCCCGTAACTCACGCCGAACCCGAGAGAACCTGTGGTTGTCTCCTCGACATCCACGTCAACAATCACCTGTTCGGCGCTTGAGCCCTCGCGCGTATTCACATCAGCCGTCGAGAAATAGTTCAGCGCGCGAATGCGCTCCGCCGCGTCACGGATTTCGCGCGGATTGAACGGATCGCCCTCGACCGTCCGGAACTGCCGCCGGATCACCCTGTCAAGCGTGGTCGCGTTGCCCTCGATATCGATCCGTTCCACAAAGACACGCGGACCCCGAACAATGTTGAACTCGATATCCAGCGTCAGATCGGCATCGTTGCGGGTGACGCGTGGTTCGACTCGAATGAAGTTCAGGCCTTTCTGCAAGGCAAGTCGCTCCATCCGCGTGATCGTATTCTCGACCTTTGCCGGCGTATAAACTTGGCCCGTCCGGATCTTGTTTACCGCAAGAAATTCATCGGAATCGATCTCCGGCAGATCGCTGAACGCTGTGATCTGACCAAATTTGAACTGCTGACCTTCCCTCACATTGAAGGTGATGAAAAAGCCGTCGCGTTCGCGGGTCAGTTCGGGCGTCGCCGAGAGGACCTGGAAGTCGATATACCCACGCGAGAGGTAAAAATCGCGCAACAACTGGCGGTCAAAGGCGATCCGATCATTGATGAACGTGTCCGACTGGATGAGAACCCGAAACAACCCCGCTTGTTTACTCTCGATGACCCGGCGCAACCTGCGGTCCGAATAGGCACGGTTGCCCACAAAACTGATCCGCTCCACCTCAGAGACACCGCCCTCGGCCACCTCAAACACCAGATCGACGCGGTTTTGCGAGCGCGGGATGATCCGTGGCGTCACTGTCGCCGAAATCCGACCGGCCTGACGATAGGCCTCGGTGATCAGCGCGGCATCGGCTTCAGCGGTGGCAGGGTTGTAGACCCGGCGTGATTGCGACTGGATAAGACCTTGCAGGTCTTCATCCTTCAGCCGCTCGTTGCCTTCGATGTTCACCCGGTTGATCGTCGGGAATTCCTTGACCTGCACCACCAGCGTGCCGCCGGTCGGGATCACGTCCACTTTCTCGAACAGCCCAGAGCGTTGCAGGCGCTGCACCGCATCATTCAGCTGCGCGGCAGAGACCCGTTGCCCCCTCTGCAGATTCAGAAAACTCAGGATCGTGGCATCATCGATCCGTGTATTGCCTTCAATCTGGACTTGAGAGAACTGGAAGCTCTGCGCCACGGCGGGCGAAATCGGAGCGACAACCAGAGGTGTCGCAAGGCCGAGACCCAGAACAATCGGTATGAGGCGGAAATGACGAGTAAGCCTGCGCGTCGCTGTTGCGATCTTCATTTTTGGTGGTCCCGCTCTGACACTCAATATTGCGTTACTTGCTACCTCAGCCACATCCTGTTGTCAAAACCAAGAAAGCCCGCAGGCCCTCGTTTTTTCGGGGCTGTGCGGGCGCAATTTTTCAAGTGTTGTCGCGGTTTAGAGCGAGCCGATATACTGGGCGATCAGCAAGCCTGCGATGATGGCACAAGGCCACAGCAGACGATCGAGGTTCAAAAGAACCAGGAAGCGCAATCCGCGATATCCATCCTGAATGTGATGCATGGCACCAAATCCTCTGCTCAGTTAAGCGAAGATATGGCGGTCAAATGTGGCGCAAATGGGGCAGAATCAGGTGCAAAGGAAGTCATTTGTCAGGGCAAATGCCATCAGCGACAGGAGCAAAACCAGCCCGGTCATCATCATGATATTGAGTGCACGATCACTTGGAGGTCGCCCCGTAACCGCTTCAAATGCATGGAAAACCAGGTGTCCACCATCGAGCACCGGGATCGGGAACAGGTTCAGAAGTCCCACCGCTGTAGACAGCACCGCAATGAACCAGATGAACTCGGTCAGACCCTGGCTCGCCATATCGCCACTGGTCTGGGCAATACCGATCGGCCCCTGAATGTTGCAGGAGCTGATCGCGCCGGTGATCATGTGCCAGAGGCCCGACAGGCTCGAAGTGGCAATGAACCAGGTCTGCGTGATGCCCCCCACGATGGCCGCTCCGGCCCCAAGTGTCTCACGCTGCGGCTCAAAGAAGGTGCCGCCGGAAAACCCGATCAGCCAGCGGCTTTCAAATCCGTCTTCCGTCGGCAGATCGCGCTGGCGCGGCGTCAGCGTGACATCGAGTATCTCCCCGCCCCGCCAGATCGTCAGCGCCATCGGCGCGCCTTCACCCGATTGCGCCAGTTCCTGCACCTGGCTCAGCGCGTAGACGGATGTGCCATCCACGCTCAGGATCACGTCGCCCACTTCCAACCCTGCATCGATTGCCGCCGACTTCGGCTGCAATTGATCAAGCACCGGTGGGAACGGGTAAACGGAGGTGAACGCGCGCCGCGACCCCTCCCGCTCGATCACATAATCCACTTCCGGCGCCGGTTCGGTCTCCCGCGCCACGGTGTAGAATGTGGCAAGGTCCGGCGTCGGAACGCCGCCCACTTCAAGGATCAGATCGCCGGGTTCAAATAGCTCTTCCTCACCCGGCAGCGGCTTCACTTCGCCGATCAGGGCCTTCTCGGTGGCCTGGCCTGAAAGAATAAAAATCCCTGCAAAAACAAGGATGGAGAGGATGAAGTTAAACACCGGACCCGCCGCCACAGTGGCAGAGCGCCGCCAAAGATCGGCGCCATGCATGGTGCGCTTGCGCTCCGCCTCGCTCAAGGTTGAGATCGTCTCGCCATCCTTGCCCGACGCCGCATCCGCATCGCCCAGAAACTTCACATATCCACCGAACGGCAAAGCTGCGACCTGCCATTTCGTGCCGCGCTTGTCATAGCGGGAATAGAGAACCGGCCCGAAGCCAAGCGAGAACACTTCCGCATGGATGCCGCACCAGCGCCCGACGATGTAATGGCCATATTCATGGATCGCGACGATCACGCTGAGCGCGATGATGAAGGCAATAATGGTGCCGATGAGACCTCCGAAGGAGGGCAACATGCCAATGATATCCATGCGCGTCCTTTAACCCTGCTCGCACCCGTTCGGGCTGCTTATCATCTAGCGTTTCGCGTCTCGTTCGCCAACTGTCTTGCCAGATGGTCCATTTCCAAAACCTTATCAAGGGTCAGGTCATCACATCTCAGCGCGCCCTGCCCGTCGAGCCGGTCCAGAACCCGCTCGACCATCGCCGCCATGTCGAGGAACCCGATTTCTTCTGCAATGAACGCATCAAGCGCGGCTTCCTTGGCTGCGTTGAACGCCGCACCGGCGAGGCCACCGGTCTCCATAACAAAACGCGCAAGGCGCAGGGCGGGATAGCGCTCGGGATCGGCGGTTCGGAAATTCAGGCTGCCGATCCGGGCCAGATCGAGCCGCTCCACCGGTACATGCCCACGCTCCGGCCAGTGCAGCGCATAGCCGATGGCGTGACGCATATCGGGCGGGCCGAGATGCGCCATCAGCGCCCCGTCCTTGAACCCCACCAGCGCGTGGATCAGGCTTTCGGGGTGAACGACAGCTTCGATTTGGTCAGGCGAGACGCCAAAGAACTCCTTTGTTTCAATGAGTTCCATGGCCTTGTTAAACAAAGTTGCACTGTCGATGGTGATCCGCTGCCCCATATCCCAATTGGGATGGGACGATGCCTCCTTCAGCGTCGCATCCGCCAATTTCTCCATCGGCCAGTCGCGGAAGGCCCCGCCAGAGGCCGTGATGATGATCCGCTCAACGGCCGCGATATCCTCTCCCACCAGCGCCTGGAAAATGGCCGAGTGTTCGCTGTCCACAGGCAAAACGGTCGCGCCGTGTTTCTTCGCTTCGCCCAACAGGATCGGCCCCGCCGTCACCAACGATTCCTTATTGGCCAAGGCCAGCGTGCGCCCATGTTTCAGCGCCGTGAGCCCCGGCACCAGCCCCGCCGCGCCGATAATCGCCGACATCACCCAATCGGCAGGCCGCTCGCCGCCCTCTTGCAAGGCCGTCTCGCCCGCTGCCGCCTCAATACCAGTGCCGGCGAGCAAGTCTTTAAGCTCCGCGTAGCCTTCCTCGAACGCGGTGATCGCCACATCTGCGTTCAGCGCTTTCGCCTGCTCCGCCAGCCGCGCCACATTGCGCCCGCCGCTCAGCGCGATAACGTCATAGGCCTCGGGGTTGCGGGAAATCAGGTCGACCGTGTTCTCGCCAATCGAGCCGGTCGATCCAAAAATCGTGACCGAACGGGTCACGCAGGCACCGGCAAAGCAGGCGGAAAATCAACAACTTGCTCGATCAGAAGCAGAAAAACCGACGCGCCCAACATCCCGTCGAACCGATCAAAGAACCCGCCATGGCCGGGGATCAGGTTCGACGAGTCCTTCACGCCCATTTTACGCTTCATCGCCGATTCCGCGATGTCCCCCATTTGCGCAGCCATGGAGATCGCGACAGCGATGCCGATGATCTCCCAACCGACGCCGGGAATGCGCAGGAAAAACAGGCTGACGACAGCCGCCGAAACCCATCCCGCAACCGTGCCCGACCAGGTCTTTTTTGGGCTCACCTGCGGCCAGAATTTCGGACCGCCAAAGGCCCGCCCGGCAAAATAGCCGAACACATCCGTGGCAATCACGACAAGCGCGAGCCAGAGCATCCAGACAAAGCCGAAATCATCCCGTTGCACGCCCAACCCGAAGGAGGCGATGACGATCAGCGCGGCAAACATCATGTAAAGCGTGCGATTGCGCTCCAAGAGCGCGATGCCTGCAATTGCGGGCAGCAGCAGGAATGGCAGGCCAAACCCGCCTGGCAGAAGTTTCGCCGCCACCAGCGACGCAGCGCCCACCAACGCCATGGTCAGGGCGCGTTTCGGGCCTCCGCCCAACATGCGCACCAATTCCCAGATCAAGGCACCGGTCAGACCCGCCAACAATGCGGTGAACCAGACGCCACCAACCCAGACTGCCCATAGGCCGACCACAGCCATAACCGCGCCCGACGCCATACGCGTCGCGAGGTCTGCCCATTTTTCAGATGTCGCCATTCTCCCCCGGTCGGCTTGCTGTCAGGCTCAGGCGCGCGCCGCGCCGAACCGTCTGTCGCGCCCACCGTAGCGGTTCACCACCGCTTCGAAAACCTCAGGCGTGAAATCCGGCCAATGGGTGTCGATGAACTCATATTCCGCATAGGCCGACTGCCAGAGCAGGAAGTTGGAGATGCGGGCCTCTCCGCTGGTGCGGATCACCAGATCAGGGTCGGGCAGCACATAGGTGTCGAGGAAAGAGGCCAGAACTTCGGAATTCACCTGCTCGGGCTTCAGCCGCCCTTCCGCCACTTCAACTGCCATACGCTGTGTGGCGCGGGTCACCTCATCGCGGGCACCGTAATTCAGCGCGATGGTCAGATGGGTCGTGGAATTGTCCTTCGTCAGGTCTTCCAGGAAATCCATCAGCGCTTGGAGCTTTTTGTCCAACCGCACCCGGTCACCAATGAACCGCACGCACACGCCCATCCGGTGCAGATAGTTCGCTTCGCGTTGGATATAGCGGCGGAACAGCGCCATGAGACCGGCAACTTCCGTCTGAGTGCGCTTCCAGTTCTCGGTCGAGAAGGCAAAGATCGTCACATATTTCACGCCCAGATCAGGGCAGGCTTTCACCACTTCGCGCACGCGCCGCGCGCCCGCCTGGTGGCCAAACAGCCTCGGTTTGCCGCGCTGCGTTGCCCAGCGTCCATTGCCATCCATGATGATGGCGACGTGATTGGGACCATCGGTGTCCCGCGTCTCTTTGCGAATATTCATCTGTTCACTGCCCGTTTTCTTTTGTTTAATTTAGAGAGTTCGAATGCGTTCGTAAAATGCTGCGTTCAGACCTGCACTAAACCTGCATAATCTCGCCTTGCTTGGTCTCCAGAGCTTCATCGACCTGCTTGATCATTGCATCGGTCATGTCCTGCACTTCTTGTTCCCAAAGCTTCTGATCGTCTTCGGACATGCCATCGGCTTTGCCCTTCTTGATCTGGTCCATGCCGTCGCGGCGCACATTGCGGATCGATACGCGTGCATTCTCGGCATAGCTGCCCGCGACTTTGGAGAGTTCGCGGCGGCGCTCTTCGTTCAGTTCCGGGATCGGCAGCATGATGATCGTGCCGTTCATCTGCGGATTGATGCCAAGGCCACTTTCGCGGATCGCTTTCTCGACCTTGTTCACAAGGCCCTTGTCCCAGACATTCACCGTCACCATGCGTGGTTCGGGGACATTCACCGTGCCCACCTGATTGATCGGGGTCATCAGGCCGTAAGCATCGACCATCACCGGCTCCAGCATCGAGGCCGAGGCGCGACCGGTTCTGAGTGAGGCAAATTCTGTCCGCAAATTCGCCATCGCCCCATCCATGCGGCGTTGCAGATCATCGGTGTCTAGCATGAAATCGTCGGACATGGGCGATGCTCACAGTTTCTTAGAATTTTCCGCGGTATAGGAGGATTTCGCCGCGCATTCCAGAGCCATTCACCCCGGCGCGCCCGAATCCGCGCCGATGCGCCTGCCAGAACACAGAGCGCGTCTCAGACGCATTTGCAGCAAATTGTTCGCAAATTGAGGTTCCCCCAGAACGTGTGGTTAAGACCGGTGATCTACGCGAGCACGACCTGACCCTGCGATGCGACGAGCTCAATGCCAACGATCCATAGTGTCACCATGTTCTACATCGGCAATTTCGCCGATATGGATGTCGATGAGTCCGATTGGGACAGCGACAACCAGAAGCTGGTCATCGGCGAACATGACAACTTATCGCTCGTCGATATCGATGAGCACGACGTCGACGATGACGGCGTCATCTACGACAATGAAGGCAAAAGCAGCGACTATCTCTCCTACGATGTTGGCAATGGGCCGGTGTCATCGGCGCTCGACTCCTCTTCGCTCTACGAGGCCGACATACTTCTGGGTGACGGAAGTGTGCTTTCGGTGCAGGTGCTGGTTTTGCAAAGCGAGGACGGCGATGTCTTCGTCTCAGAATATCCGGGCGGCTCCCTTGACGGGTTGAACGTGCAATCGATCACCCTGACCGATCTCGTGAATTCCAACGCCGCTGGCATCAACGCGGGGAATTCCGATGTCGAGGGCGCCTCGGTGGTCTGTTTTTGTATGGGCACGCGCATCACAACGCCCACGGGTCCCGTCCCGGTGGAGATGCTCAAGCCCGGTGATATGGTCTCAACCCTTGATCACGGGCCCCAACCCGTCGTCTGGCAAGACAGGACGACGCTGATCCGGCCCGGCTCTAACGCTCCTATCCTCTTCGCCAAAGGCAGTCTCGGGGATGGCTCTCCGTCAGATGTACTGCGCCTGTCGCCCCAGCATCGGGTTTTTATGCGGTCGCGCATTGCTAAGCGCATGTATGGAACATCGGAGATACTGCTCGCGGCCCGTTACTTCGAAGCGCTGGACAGCGTCGCACGCGCCCTGCCCTTCATGCCAGTCACCTATCACCACTTCGCCTGTCGCTCCCATGAAATCATTTTCGCAAACGGAGCGCAGGTCGAAACCTTCCTGCCCGGTCCCACAGGGTTGAAATCACTGTCGCACATGGCGCGCGCGGCATTGCCAAAGGGGTTGATGTCCATGCAACCCGCCCGCAAAATCGTGCGCGGCCAAAAGGCCCGTAACCTCATCCGGCGGCATGCGCAGAACCCAAACCGGCGTCTGGCGGAACTCGGCGCTTAGTCCTGCACGATCGTGTAGGTGCCTTCGCCGCCCAGGATGCCTTTGAAGCCCCCGGGCTCGTCCAGCGAGAACACGATGATCGGCAGATTATTGTCGCGCGCCAGCGCAATGGCGGAGGCATCC
The DNA here is from genome assembly GCA_028284705.1 of Paracoccaceae bacterium. Taxonomy (GTDB): domain Bacteria; phylum Pseudomonadota; class Alphaproteobacteria; order Rhodobacterales; family Rhodobacteraceae; genus Litoreibacter. The sequence continues at coordinate 54,587 of JANQRE010000038.1, forward strand.
ATAACCTTCAGCCGCTTCGCCAGCACCTCGTCATAGGTGACACGCTCATAGCGCTGCGCGTCGTCGTGCTGTGCGGGGTCCTTGTCGTAGATGCCATCGACGCCGTTCTTGCCCATGAAGATCGCTTCACAGGCCATCTCATTGGCCCGCAGGGCGGAGGCCGTGTCAGTGGTGAAATACGGGTTGCCTGTCCCGGCCGCGAAGATGCAGACCCGACCCTTCTCCAGATGTCGCACGGCGCGGCGGCGAATATAGGGCTCGGCCACTTCGTTCATCGTGATCGCGGAGATCACGCGGGTGTGGATGCCCAGGGCCTCCAGCGCGCCCTGCATGGCAAGCGCGTTCATCACCGTGGCGAGCATACCCATATAGTCGGCAGTCGTACGCTCCATCCCCTGGGCAGAGCCCTGAAGCCCGCGGAAAATATTGCCGCCGCCGATCACCATGCAAATCTCGACACCCAGGTCGTGCACGGTTTTGATCTCGGCGGCGATTTTCTCCACCGTGGGCGGATGTAACCCGAACCCCTGATCCCCCATCAGCGCCTCACCGGAAATCTTCAGAAGGACGCGTTTATATGTGGTCTCTGGGGGTGTTTCGGACATCAGGGGCGCCTCCGGGCTTGCAAATTGGCGGCAAAATGTCGGAAAACGCAGCCGGTTTCAACGGCGATCCGGTGCGATTTCTTAACGCGCTTGGGGCGGGTGTAAAGAACGTGGCCTATGTCTCTGATAAGGCGAGCTAAATTTTTTGAGGACCGCCCGGTTTTGATCGCCGGTCCGACCGCGTCTGGCAAGTCTGCACTGGCCTTGCAGATCGCTGAGGAACAGGGTGGTATCATTGTGAACGCCGATGCGCTGCAGGTCTTTGATGGATGGCGTGTTCTGACCGCCCGGCCCGATGCCGAGGATGAAGCGGAGGCCCCGCATCATCTCTATGGCCACGTCCCCTATACCGGCAGCTATTCGGTCGGCGCTTGGCTCGACGATCTGCGCCCATATCTCAGCGGCAAGGAACGCCCGATCATCGTCGGCGGCACCGGCCTCTATTTCCGCGCGCTGACCGAAGGGCTCGCGGAAATCCCCGCGACACCGCCCGAGATTCGCACCGAAGCTGATGATCTTCCCCTGGAAACTCTCCTCAATGGGCTCGATGACGTCACAAAATCCGGGATCGACATCCAAAACCGCGCCCGCGTGCAGCGCGCCTGGGAGGTGCAGCGCGCCACCGGGCGCTCCATCGCCGATTGGCAGTCTGAGACGCCCCCGCCACTGCTCCCGCTCGACACCTGCCACGCCCTTGTCCTCAATGCCGAGAAAGACTGGCTGACCCAGCGGATTTCGCGGCGCACGGAGATGATGCTGAACGGCGGCGCTATTGAGGAAGCCCACGCCAACCAAGCGCAATATCGCCCCGACCTGCCCTCCTCCAAAGCCATTGGCGCGGCGGAGCTGATGGCGCATCTCGACGGCAACGCAACACTCGACGACACACGCGAGGCGATCGTCATCGCCACCCGCCAATATGCCAAGCGCCAGCGCACCTGGTTTCGGGCCCGAATGTCCGATTGGCAGCAAGTTGATGCCGCTACGCTCTGAAACCCGTTGGAATCGTTGACATCGCTTGGCCGCACCACGTAAGCAAAATTGCCTGACCTGACAGTGAACACCTGCGCCGATGCCTCTGAAACGCCTTCCCCGTGTGGACACGCTCGCCACGTATCAACGTGAGGAAAGCTGGCGCACGGATATGGCCCGCGCCTTCGATCACCCCGTCCTTTTCTGGCTCACCCGCGGTCAGGGCCGCTTCATGATCAATTGTCGTCTGCGGGGCATCGGTCCGAACACGGCGATCTGGCTGCCGCGCGATACGCTCTTTTCCTACACGCTCTTTGCCAAGCCGGAAGGGCTTGTGGTCAGTCTCGACAATGACACCAATGACGAGGCCGGCTTTCCCCGTGAGCCCGCAATGATCAAAGCGCAGACCGTGCCCGATCAGATCGAGTTGACCGGAACCATCGATGCGCTCAACCGCGAACTCAGCACCCTGCGCACCGGGCAAAGGCGCGCGGTGAAGGCGCACACATTGCTCCTGTCGGTGACGCTTGACCGCCTTCTGACCAAGACACCTGCCGAAGACAGCGACCAATCCGCCGATGTCCTGCGCAAGTTTTCCCGCGTGATCAGCATCGGCCACCGCAGCGGCAAATCCATCGGCGAGTTTGCCGCTGACCTGAAGGTCACCCCCACCCATCTCACCCGCCTCACCCGCGAGGCCCTGGGCAAACCGGCCTCCACATTGGTGCAGGAGCGGGTCATCCATGCCGCCTGCGAGGCGCTGCTGACAACCGACCGACCCGTGGGCGATATCGCCAGCGATTTGGGCTTCCGGTCCCCCACCTATTTCACCCGCGCCTTCCAAGCGCAGACCGGACAATCCCCCAGCGATTTCCGCAAATTGGGGCGCGTTGGCTGATTTCCCTGACCTCGGGTCAATTCCTTTTCCAATCCACCCGGTGTCGCTTTTGTTACAGGCTGATGTCGCAAATTTTGCATTTTTGGACGGTATCAACCGTTGACCTCGCCCGGAATCTGGGGCGGAATGCTCACCGGAGCGTTCAGGGGATGCGCTAAACATCACTCATCACCCCCGATAGGCAGTGCATGGCCGCCAAGCCGCGCGCAGCCCACATACATAGTCAAAGTCTACAGGGAGAAAGACATGACATCACAAACCCTCACGGGCGCGCATGTGCACCCGGCAGCCAAGATGTACGCCAAGGAATATAAGGAAGGTCACATGGACCGCCGCGAATTCCTGAGCCGTGCAACGATGCTCGGTGTGACCGCCACTGCCGCATACGGCATGATTGGCGCCGCGACCCCGGCCAAGGCTGCAGCCCACGCCCAACAAGGCGGCACGCTGCGGATGGAAATGGAAATCCGCGCGATGAAAGACCCGCGCACCTATGACTGGACGCAGATCGCGACCGTCACCGCAGGCTGGCTGGAATATCTCGTTGAATACAATTCCGACGGGACCTTCGAGCCGATGCTGCTGGAATCCTGGGAAGTCAACGACGACGCCACGCAGTATACCCTGAATGTCCGCCAGGGCGTGAAGTGGAACAATGGCGACGACTTCACCGCCGAGGACGTGGCCCGCAACATCGAAGGCTGGTGCGAGAAGGACGTGGAAGGCAACTCCATGGCCGGACGTTTCGCAGCTCTGATCGATGCGAACACCAACAAAGCCGCGGATGGCGCAATTGTCGTAGACGGCTCCAAGGTTGTCCTGAACCTGCCGTCGCCCGACATTACGCTGATCGCCGGCATGGCCGACTACCCGGCTGCCATCGTGCATTCCAGCCACTCCGCTGACACGATGATCTCCAACCCCGTCGGCACCGGCTTCATGCTGCCCGAAAGCCACGAGGTTGGCGTGAAATCCGTCCTCGTGCGCAATGAAGGCCACGAGTGGTGGGGCTATGCCGCTGGCAAAGGTGGCTATCTCGACCGGATCGAGTTCATCGACTACGGCACCGACCCGGCTGCTCACGTGGCGGCTTATGAGGCCGAAGAGGTCGATATGAACTGGGAGTCCCAGGGTGAGTTCATCGACGTGATGACCGGCCTTGGCCTCGTGCACTCCGAAGTGACCTCCGGTGCGACCCTCGTTGTGCGTCCGAACCAGTTGGCTGAGGACGATGAAGGCAACAAGATCTACGGCGACAAGCGTGTGCGTCAGGCCCTCGCAATGGCCTGTGACAACGCCGTGCTCTTGGAGCTTGGTCTCGCTGGCATCGGTGAGCCTGCGGACAACTGCCACGTTGGTCCCGTGCACCCGGAATGGGACAGCTCCGTGAAGCGCATCCCGCATGACCCTGCCAAGGCGAAAGCTCTGATGGAAGAGGCCGGCATGGCCGATTTCGAGCACGAGCTCATCTCCATCGACGGTGGCTACCGCATGGACACCACCGACGCCGTGGCCGCGCAGCTGCGCGACGCAGGCATCAATGTGAAGCGGACGATCATGCCCGGCTCGACCTTCTGGAACGACTGGTCGAAATATCCGTTCTCGTCCACCAACTGGAACCACCGCCCACTTGGCACGCAAGTGCTGTCGCTGGCCTATCGCTCCGGTGAGGCCTGGAACGAGTTCGGCTGGTCCAATGCCGAGTTCGACGCGCTTCTCGCCGAGGCGAACTCAATCGCGGATGTCGACAAACGCCGCGAGGTGATGGGCAAAATCCAGACCATCATTATCGAGGAAGGCGTGACGATCCAGCCTTACTGGCGCAAGATCTCCCGCCACCATGTCGAAGGTCTGGTGGGTGTGGATATGCATATCGCCTACCTGCCACAGCTCTATAAGTGGGGCTTCGCAGCCTAAACCAAATTCAAGATCGGGGCCGCACGGAAACGTGCGGCCCTTTTCACTCACCCTGCCAGGCCATCATCAAGGTCCAGCCAAAAGGATCAGGTCAGCGGGGCATATAAACCAACAGGGAAAACCCCATGGGAATGTTTCTCCTCCGCCGCGTCGGGGTGATGTTGCTGACGGCGCTTTGCCTCACATTCATCGTCTTCTTCATGACGACGCTCTATCCGAACCTTGAAAAGCTTGCGAAAACGGAAGGCAACTTCCGCATGTCGGACGAGGCGGTGGCCTCCTGGCTGGATCGCAACGGCTATCTTGAGCCGATCTGGAAAGGCTACGGCCAATGGCTGGGTGTGCTGCCCGGTCACGTGCATGAGGCCGAGGACGGCACCGTCACGGGTTCCTGTATCGACGGCGGCATGGACCCCGCCGACGCCCCACGGTTCTGCGGTGTGCTGCAAGGCGATTGGGGAAAATCGGTCACCTTCAAAGATGATGCGGGATCGCTCATCGGGACCCGGTTGGCGCTCACCGGCAAGCTGATGCTGGCGGTGATGCTGGTCATGGTGCCCATGGCGCTGATCATCGGGGTTCTCTCGGGTATGCGCGAGGGCTCGCGGCTGGACCGAACACTCTCAACCTTCTCCATCACGACGACGGCGACACCGGAATACGTCTCCGGCGTGATTTTCATCGCCGTCTTCGCCTCCTCCGCCTTCGGGCTGAAATGGTTCAAGGCTTCGGCCACCTCCGCGATGGAGGACGCGACCTGGGCCAACTTCACCCTGCCCGTCATCACCATCGCACTTTACGGGGTCGGCTATGTCGCCCGGATGACGCGGGCCTCGATGACCGAGGTCATGACCGCGCAATATATCCGCACCGCCCGCCTCAAAGGTGTGAGCTTCCGCAATGTGGTCCTGAAACACGCGCTCAGGAACGCGCTGATTGCGCCTTTCACAGTGATCATGCTGCAATTCCCGTGGCTCCTGAACGGCGTCGTCATCGTCGAGACACTCTTCAACTACAAAGGCTTCGGCTGGCTTCTGGTGCAGGCCGCCTCGACCAATGATATCCAGCTTCTGCTCGGTTGCTCGGTGGTCGCGGTCTTCGTGGTGCTCGTCACTCAACTCATCTCAGACATCGGATACGTGTTCCTCAACCCACGTATTCGGATGGCGTAAGGAGGGCTCGGCTCATGGATCCGCTTACATGGACTGGCGCCCTCGGCGTCGTACTGAACCCAATCTTCCAGATCGTCGTCGTCGCCACGGCGGCAGCGATCGTCACCTATATCTTTGCGAGCTTCATCGCGCCGGAACCGGAAATTCGTGTGGTCAACGCCACCGGGGCCGCCGCCTCTGGCGGGATTACGGCGATGTCCGGGCGCGGCGTGCGCCTTGGGCTGATGGTGCTTCTGGTGCTCTGCCTTGTCTATCTGCTCGCGGGCATTGTGACGCCCTTCGGCTGGGCCGGGATCATCGGAGAGATTGGTCAACGCTTCCTGCCGGTCTGGATTTGCCTGATCGTCACCTTCGTGCTGTCGATCTCGTTCAAACGCAGCCTCGGCCTTTACGGCAAGCTCTTCGACAGCCCCATCGGCATGGTCGGCTTTGGCCTCGTGATGTTCTGGGTTTTCACCGCGATCTTCTCCAACTGGATCGTCACCCATGAGGTGCTGGAACAAATCTCCGGCATGAAGAACAAGGTTCCCGGCACACCTTTGAGAAGCCCCGAGGACGGTCAGTACACCCACTACCTCCTGGGCGGCGACACACTCGCGCGCGACGTGTTCTCCCGCATGGTGGCTGGGTCCAAAACCGTGCTGCTGATCGCGCCCGCCGCGACGGCCTTCGCCTTCATGGTCGGCATCACGCTCGGGCTGCCAGCCGGATATTACGGCGGCAAGTTCGACACGATCATCAGCTTCATGGCCAATCTCGTGCTGGCCTTCCCAGTGATCCTGCTCTTCTTCCTCTTGGTGACGCCGGAAATCCGGGAATATGTCCTTTTCGATTTCCTCGGAAATCAGGTGACCTTCCCCAAAGCGATGGCGGCAATCCTGTTCCTCTTCCCGATCATCTTCCTGCTCGTCTTGTGGAACTCGCGCTACTACACGCAGCCCGCCAAACGGAATGTCTATGTCGCAGCAACCTTGATCGTGGGTGGTTACATCTATCTTGGCCTCGCTTGGGACGCTGATCCCTCCGGCGTGATCTCGATGGATCCCGGCGTCCTGATCGTGTTCGTCTCGGTGGTCTTCGTGAACTCGCCGACCGTGTTCCGGATTGTCCGAGGTCTCGTGCTCGACATCAAGACGCGGGACTACGTGGCCGCGGGTCAGACCCGGGGTGAGGGCCCCTGGTACATCATGCTCTGGGAAATCTTGCCCAACGCACGCGGCCCGCTGATCGTCGATTTCTGTCTCAGAATCGGCTACACCACGATCCTTCTCGGCACCTTGGGCTTCTTCGGCCTCGGCCTCAGCCCTGAGAGCCCGGATTGGGGCACGACCATCAACCAGGGTCGGAAACTGCTGTCGGTCTTCCCGCATCCAGCGATCGCGCCCGCCGTGGCGCTGATGTCGCTGGTGCTTGGTCTCAACCTTCTCGCAGACGGTCTGCGCGAAGAGAGCCTGAAGGACTAAGCGGTATGAAAACACCTTCATGGAAGACGCGTGTCGGGACGGATGCCATACGGATGCTGTACGGAAACCATACGCTCGATTCATCAAGAAAAACTAATCCGAACGGAGGGCGCACATAATGCAGAAATGGGATTATGACGGCCCGATCCTGGAGATCGACAAGCTCTCGATCTCCTTCTTCACCCGGCTTCGGGAAATCCCTGCGGTGATGGATTTCTCCTGCACGGTGCAACCCGGCGAGGCCATGGGTCTCGTCGGTGAGTCCGGCTGCGGCAAGTCCACGGTGGCGCTTGGCGTCATGCAGGATTTGGGCGTGAACGGGCGCATCGTCGGCGGCTCGATCAAGTTCAAAGGCCGCGATCTGGGGCAGATGACGCTGGAAGAGTTGCGCGACATTCGCGGCTCGGAAATCGCGATGATCTATCAGGAGCCGATGGCCTCCCTGAACCCGGCGATGAAGATCGGCAAACAGCTGATGGAAGTGCCGATGATCCACGAGGGCGTGGATGAAAAAGAGGCCTACAATCGGGCGCTGGAAGTCGTCACGGATGTGAAACTGCCGGACCCCAAGCGCATGCTGAACTCCTATCCGCACCAGTTGTCCGGCGGTCAGCAGCAGCGGATCGTCATCGCTATGGCCTTGATGTCAAAGCCTTCTTTGCTGATCCTCGATGAGCCAACCACGGCGCTTGATGTGACGGTGGAGGCCGCTGTGGTCGAGCTTGTGAAAGACCTCGGCAAGAAATACGGCACCTCGATGCTCTTCATCTCGCACAATCTCGGGCTGGTTCTCGAGACCTGCGACCGCATCTGCGTGATGTATTCCGGCGAGGCGGTGGAGACCGGTTCCATCGTCGATGTGTTCGACAAGATGCGCCACCCCTACACGCAAGCCCTGTTCCGCTCGATCCCGCTGCCCGGGGCCGACAAGAACTCGCGCCCGCTGGTGGCGATCCCGGGCAACTTCCCCCTGCCCCATGAGCGGCCTAATGGCTGCAATTTCGGACCGCGTTGCGACTATTTCGAACATGGCCGCTGCGATGTCGGCGATATCAAAATGTCCGAAGTCCCGGGCAATGACCGGCACGGCTCACGCTGCGTGAAATGGACCGAGATCGATTGGAACGCGCCGCTTGTTGCCGCCAATACGACCGAGAAATCCGTGCCCGGCAATGTCGTGCTGAAAATGGACAACCTCAAGAAGTATTACGAGGTCGCGGCCAACGCCATGTTCGGCGGCGGCAACAAGAAAGTCGTGAAGGCAAACGAGACCCTCACATTTGAGGCACGCGAGTCCGAAACCCTTGCAATCGTTGGCGAATCCGGCTGCGGCAAGTCCACTTTCGCGAAGGTTCTGATGGGGCTGGAGACGGCCACGGATGGTCAGATTCTAATCGACAACAAGGCCATTCAAGACATCCCCATCGAGGATCGCGACACAAAAACCGTCGCCGATGTGCAGATGGTGTTCCAGAACCCGTTTGATACGCTGAACCCGTCGATGACCGTGGGCCGGCAGATCATCCGCGCCCTGGAAATCTTTGGCGTCGGAGATACCGAAGCCACCCGCGAGCAACGCATGCTTGAACTGCTCGATCTGGTGAAACTGCCGCGCGAATTTGCCAACCGGATGCCGCGGCAATTGTCGGGTGGTCAGAAGCAGCGCGTGGGCATTGCCCGCGCCTTTGCCGGTGACGCGCGCATCGTGGTCGCAGACGAACCGGTCTCGGCGCTCGATGTGTCCGTGCAGGCGGCTGTGACCGACCTCTTGATGGAGATCCAGCGGGAGAACAAAACCACGCTGCTCTTCATCTCCCACGACTTGAGCATCGTGCGCTATCTGTCTGATCGCGTTATGGTTATGTATCTTGGTCACGTGGTGGAAATGGGCACGACCGATCAGGTCTTCGCACCGCCCTACCACCCCTATACCGAAGCGCTGCTCTCAGCCGTGCCGATTGCCGATACCCATATCGAGAAACAGCATATCGTGCTGGAAGGCGACATCCCCTCGGCGATGAACCCGCCCTCAGGATGCCCGTTCCAGACGCGCTGTCGTTGGAAGGATCAGGTGCCTGGCGGGCTGTGCGAGAAAGAAGTGCCGCCGGTGCGCCACCTCGCAGAGGGACATCAGGTGAAATGTCACCTCGCCGATGAAATCCTCGAACAGATGACCCCGGTCATCAAGATCGCGGCGGAATAGTCAGGTCATCAGGCGTCTGGCGCGGTTGTCTGAACGCTGCGCCAGAACGACCCCGATGCAGAGGATCGCCGCGCCGATCAGTTTAGAGGTATCGAACTCACCTGTGCTGAGAAACAGGATCAGCATCACATAAAACGGCACCGCGTTCAGATGGAACGATGACATCCCGATGCCAAGCCGCTCGACCCCCATGATCCAAAGGGCCTGAGAGATGGCCATCGCGCCCCAGGCGTAGAACACCAGAAGGCCCCAATGGCTGGCGCTCAGGGGGGCGTAGGCCGTCCCACCGAGATCAAACAACACGCTGATATCATAGACAAAAAGGCAAAAGACCGTCGCGCCGATGAAGGTGATCGTCGCCCGCCCAAAGGTCGACAGCGCCGGAAACGCATGCACGGTCTCCCGCGATCCCCAGGTGAAGATCACAGTGGCGAGGATGCCAAGCAGTGCCCCGAACCCATAGGAGCCTTCCAGAAGGTTACCTCCAAGCGTCACCGCGCCACCGACAAGGACCAGCGCGACACCAATCAGAAAGTCGAGGCGCAGGCGGCGACCATCCAACAGAATCTCCAAAATCACCGCCGTCACCGGCATTGAGGCGGTCACAAGCCCGACGGTGACAGGATCGGTATAGTATTGGCAGAGGATCAAAAGGACAGTGCCCGCACCGAATCCAATCCCACCGACCCAAAGCGCTCTACCCCAATTTGCATCGCGAATCCGGTCCCACCCGTCGATCCAAAACCAGATCGGTACCATCAACGCGCAGGCAAGCACGATACGCGCCGTGATGGTGGTGATCGGCCCCCAGCTTTGCAGCACGACATCGACCGCCGGGAACCCGGCGGCGAAAAACAGCATCGACATCACAGTGATCAGATGTCCCCGTGACGCGGCAAAACTGTCAGGTTGTGGTGCGAAATAGGCCATGAACTCTCTCGCTGACCGCGGAACGGTCAGGGAGAATCATGTCATCGTCGCGCAAGAATCCGACCCGCAGGTCGGTTTCAGACCTCGGCAAGCGAATGTGATCGCTCAGGGATCAACCGGTTCCAGTGTGATCATGGAGACGTCAAAATCGGCGATGCCGTCGATATTCACAATCGCTTCGCCGTCCTGAAAGATCGTCGACCCGATCCCGTCTGCGTAGTTGACGGAGGTAAAGATCGGCGTGATCGGCATTCCCGTGACCGGATCGACCTCCGGCACATATTGCACCACCAGATCATCCTCACCGGTCGTGAAATCGCTGACCGTGGCGGTCTCGCCGGCTTCGATGGTCATCTCCTCAATCACGAAGCTGTCGGCTCCAGCTCCGCCCTCACCGGTATCCGTGCCCGAGAGGATCAGGGTGTCATCGCCAGCCCCACCATAAAGAAAATCTTGCCCATCCTGCGCCGTATCTGCCCCCGCCACATGCCCATGCAACACATCATCCCCAGCGTCGCCATAAAGAATGTCATCGCCGCTTGAGCCGGTCAGAGTGTCATTTCCGTCGCCGCCGTAAACCAGGTCGTTATTCCCGGCACCGTTTAGAGTGTCATTGCCCGCGTCGCCGTAGAGAATGTCGTTGCCGAAGCCACCATCGATGTTGTCATCACCCAGACCGCCGTGGGCAGTATCGTTGCCCTGGCGCATCAGGAGTGCATCGTCACCTGCCCCGCCAAATGCGGTATCGGAGCCGCCGGTGCCCTCAAATGTGTCATCTCCGGCCAGAAGATAGGTCATCATGTCCGTCTCAGCGGCCATGACATCATCAGCACCTTCCGTGCCGTAAAATGTGGCAATCTCTGCCTCAGCCGCGGCAACCTCGTCATCATCATTGCCCGCCAAGTCGCTGATAAAAGGCGCTAAAAACCCGACAAGGAACATCAGCGCATTGCCGTATTCTGCGTAATAATTGTCCATCTGACCCACCGATCTGCTCTGCGCGCCTGTTCTCGGCGCATCCTCTGGCGGTGAAACTAGCGGGCAAAATCAGACAAAATTTGACTAAATTTGGGTGTTTCTCTGCCGGACGCCACTAGAGGCTGTAGAGATCGGCAAATTTCGCATCCAGATAGTCGAGCAGTGGCGCTTCTGTGGGCTCAAATCCGCACGCCTTTGCGATGGTCTCGCGCGGTTCACGCAAGCCACCGAATTGCTGCAAATTCTCTTTCAACCAGCCGGTCGCAGCGGATGTGTCGCCTGTCGCGAGTTGCGCGTCGAGATCAGGCACAGCGGCACGCAGAGCGTGATGGAGATTGCCCGCGTAGACATTGCCCAGACTGTAGGTCGGGAAATACCCGAAGAGACCGAACGACCAGTGCACATCCTGCAAAACCCCGTTTGACGGTTTGTCCACGGCAACACCGAAATCCTGCTCAAACCGCGTGTTCCAGGCGTCTTCCAGGTCGGCAACCTCCAGATCGCCCGCGATCAACTGCCGCTCCAGATCAAAGCGCAGCATGATGTGCAGATTATAATGAACCTCATCCGCCTCGGTTCGGATGAAGCCGGAGCTGACACGGTTCACGATCCGGTAGAACGTCTCCGCATCCGCGACACCGAAGTCGCCAAACTGATCGCGCATCTGGCCATAGAGCCAGCTGGTGAAGGCGCGGGAGCGGCCCAGTTGGTTCTCATAGATGCGCGATTGGCTTTCATGCACACCCATCGAGACGCCCTGCCCCAGCGGCGTCAGCTCATAGGCGCGGTCGATATTCTGTTCATAAGTTGCGTGGCCGACCTCGTGGATCGTTGAGTAAAAACAGTTGAACGGGTCGCGCAGGCTCGTGCGGGTGGTGATCCGCACATCGGTGCCGGAGCCGGAAGAGAACGGATGCACCGCCTTGTCGATGCGCCCGATATTCAGATCATAGCCGAAGGTTTTGGCGAGCGTGGTGGAGAGCGCCAATTGACCCGCCTCGTCGAATTCGTGGTCCAGACCCACCGGGGCGTCGGCGCCCAATATTTTCTCCCGCAACGCCACCAGTCGTGGGCGCATCGCATCGAAGAGCGTCTGTAATTCCGCGCCAGTGGTGCCAGGCTCATAATCCTCCAGAAGCGCATCATAGAGGTCACCGCCATCGGCCAAGGCGGCGGCCTCTTCGCGTTTGAGGCGGATCATCTCGGTCAGGGTCGGCGCGAAGCTCGCAAAATCATCAGCCGCCCGTGCTTTCGCCCAGATCCCCTGGCCCTTGGAGGTGTGTTTCGCGATCGCCGTCGCAAGGCCAGACGGGACTTTCACACTGCGGTCATAGATGCGCCGGATATGGCGCAGGCTCGCCTTGGCCACCTCGTCGGCGGGCTGAGCAGCCGCAAGCCACTCGCCGATACGCGGATCGGTCTTGCGGGCGTGCAGCACCTCTTCGAGGGCTGCCATTTCCTCAGCCCGCAGATCGGACGACCCGGGCGGCATCACGGTCTCCTGATCCCAACCGGTGCGGCCTGCAACGGAGCCCAAAGCCGCGGTCACGCGGTTGAACGCCATCAGCTCATCATAGGCGCTCATCAAGCCCTCACAGATTGTTGGGTTGGATACATCGACGCAAACCGCGCGCGTAGGATCAGGCAGATCAGGATCACCGCGCCAAGCTGATGGATGATTGCGAGGCTGAGAGGCGCCGCATAGAGCACCGTGCCGATACCGAGGACCACCTGTCCGAAGAGGATCACCATCATCCAGTCAAAGGCCTGTTTCGTCGCGCGATTGCCGGAGGCACGACTGGCGCGCCAGACGAAGAACCCGAAGATAAACAGCACATAGCCGACGAGGCGATGGTTGAACTGGGTCAGCGCCTCGCTTTCGAAAAAATTGCTCCACCAGGGATCGTGCTCAAACGCGAGCGTCGGGAAGACATCCCCCCCCATCAGAGGCCAATCGGTATAGGTGCGCCCTGCGTCAAGCCCTGCGACGAGCGCGCCGAGCAGGATTTGCAGGAAGGCCAGATGCAACAGTGCGGAACTGAGCGTCTTGAGGCGTGGCTCGGCAGCGCGGCGGGCCTGCATCAGCTCCGCCTCAGATCGCCCGAGTTTGAAGACATACCAGGCGATGAGCGAGAGGATCAGAAAGGCGAGACCAAGATGGATCGCGAGCCGGTAGGACGCCACATCAAGCCGCGTGCCCTCGAGGCCGGAGGACACCATCCACCAGCCAATCGCGCCTTGCAGCCCGCCCAAGGCGCCGAGCAGAACCAGCCGTCCGGTCCAGCCGGTTGGTACCTGCCTGCGGATCAGGAAATAGCCCAGACCAAGTGCCCAAACGAGGCCGATCACCCGGCCAAGCTGGCGATGGCCCCATTCCCACCAATAGATGACTTTAAACTCGGCAAGGCTCATGCCCTTGTTTTGCAACTGATATTCCGGGATGGCGCGGTATTTCTCGAACTCAGCCTCCCAGGCCGCTTCGGAGGTCGGCGGTATCGCGCCCGTCACCGGGGCCCATTCGGTGATCGAGAGGCCGCTATCGGTGAGCCGCGTGAGCCCGCCGACGACGATCATCAGCACGACCAGCCCGAAAAGGATCATCAGCCAGATCCGGATCGCCCCGCGTGCGCCGCCCCGTGCCGCGCGGTCAATCGCACCGGGCTGTGCGGCTGGTTTCTCGACCGTCTCGACTTCCTCGAAGATGCTGCGGTTCTTGGCCATTATCCCTCCGGCTCATCTGCGCAGGAACCTATGTCGCGCGACCTATGGCGGCAAGTCATTCGCCGCGCTCTTTCCACCGCACAAATTGCCGCAACATTCCGTGGAAAATCTGCACATCCGCTTGCGTCAAAGGCATGCGGGAGAGCATGTTGCGCAGGTTCAGCTTCATGCCTTCGGCTTTGTGATCCGGGAAGAAAAACCCCGCCGTTTCAAGACGGTCGACAAAATGCTCGTTGAGTTTTTCAACCTCGACGGTCGAGGCAAACTCGGTCGAGGCCAGTTCCACAACCTCCGCCGGCACCTCCACGTTCTGCCGCCGCCATTCATAGGCGACCAGCAGCACACATTGCGCGAGGTTGAGCGACGCGAAGCCTGGGTTCACCGGCACCGAGATAATCGCGTTCGCCTGCACGATGTCCTTGTTCTCAAGGCCCGCACGTTCGGGACCAAAGAGCACGCCCACCCGTTTGCCCTCCGCAATCAAAGCGCGGGAATGCTCCATCGCGCGCTCCGGCGTCATCACCGGCTTCGTCAGGTCGCGCGACCGGGCGGTTGTGGCAAATGTGTAGTCCAGATCACCGATGGCCTCAGCCGTGGTTGGGAAAACGCCCAGATGATCCAGCACCCGGCTCGCACCCGATGCCGTCGCCGTCGCTTTCGAATTCGGCCAGCCATCGCGCGGATTAGCCAGCCGCATATGCTCCAACCCGAAATTCCACATCGCGCGTGCTGCGGAGCCGATATTCTCGCCCATCTGCGGCTCTACCAGCACCATGACGGGCTGTGGACCGCCCCAATCGGGCATTTCCTGGTGATCGGTTCCGGACATCGCGCCCCCTCAAAATCTGCTTCGCGGGATGTAGGCCGCGTGGGCAAGCGGCGCAATGGTCTTGTGAGCCTGCCTGCCCCCCGTTATGACGACGTGACGCGCGACCAAAGGCTTCTTCTCATGTCCGATCAAGACACGCCGCAGATTTACCTCATCACGCCGCAAGAGTTTGAACTATCTGGCTTTCCCGGGCAATTGGCCGCGATCCTTGATGCGTTAGAGATCGCCTGTGTCCGCCTGTCGCTCAGCACTCGCGACGAGGACCGGATTGCGCGCTCTGCCGACCAAATCCGCGCGGTTGCGCATGAGCGTGACATCCCTGTGCTGCTCGACACCCATTTCCGAATGGTCGAGCGGCTGGGGCTTGATGGCGTGCATCTGACCGATGGCAGCAGGTCGGTGCGGGCCGTGCGCAAGGACCTGCCCGACGAGGCCGTGCTTGGCGCGTATTGCGGGGCGTCGAAACATGACGGCATGACCGCAGGCGAGATCGGCGCCGATTACATCGCGTTCGGCCCGCTCGCGGATACCGGCCTCGGGGATGGCACGATTGCCGATCTCGACACTTTCGCATGGTGGTCGGAGATGATCGAATTGCCGGTCGTCGCGGAGGGGAACCTGACCGCCGCTTTGATAGAGCAATTTGCACCTGTGACGGATTTCTTCGCCATTGGAGCCGAGATTTGGGATGCGGATGACCCGCTCGAAGCGCTCAGGTCCCTGACCGCACCTCTGAAAGCTTAAGGCCATCTCGCACCGCGTCTTCCGCAACTTTCGCCAGGTCCTTGCGGCTTTCGAACTCCCGCACACGCAGGGGCGCGTGATAGGTAACGGTGATCGCGCCTTGCCGCTTTGCACCAAGCGCTTTCAAAAGATGCGGCCCGAACTCCATATCGCCCCACCAGCCATAGAAACGCGGGTCTTCGCCCTCTGGCGCGTGATAGGTTACGGTCACCGGTTGAATCTGGATATCCTCCCGCAAATTCTCTTCGAAGAACGCCGCAAAAAGTGTTGATTTAAATGGCAAAACACGTTGACCGTCGGTACTTGTGCCTTCGGGGAAAAAGACCAGCTTATGTCCCATATGAAGACGCTGTTCGAAGAGCTTTTTCTGTTCGGCGGCCTGTTTTGGATCGCGCGCAATGAAGACTGTGCCGGTGGAGCGTGCCAGCCAGCCGATCCCGGGCCACCCCGCCACCTCGGCCTTGGAGACGAAATAGACCTGCGCGGCGGCGTTGAGGCTGAAAATATCGAGCCAGGAGGCGTGGTTTGCGACCATCGCGCCATCCGCGCGTAGGGGTGTCCCTTCCTTTTGATAGCGAATGCCCAAAACTCGCAACGCATTGCGACAAACAAAGGTGGTGATATGCGGCGTCAGGGGCCTGCGCGCGCCGTTCAGCAACTGCTCCGGCACGCGCATGATCAGCAGGACCGCCAAGCCACCAAAGACCAGAATTGCAAGTGGCACGCCGCGCAGCGCCACCAACACCCAGTTCAACGCTCCGAAATTCAGCGGTTGATCTTCGTCATCGGTATGCCAGGTCGTCATAAGGCCCGCGCCTTCGTGTAGATGTCGCGGTGGCGCGCGGACATGCGTTCGGTGTCCATCACGAGACACACATCCACCGTGTTGAAATCGTGATCGATGAAGGCACCGTCGCCGACCATGCCGCCAAGACGCAGGTAAGCTTTGATCAAGGCAGGTGTCGCCTTCATCGCCGCGGGACGGTCGATGTGATCTACGGGCAGGATGTTCATCGCCTCATAAACCACTGACTTCGGGCGCAAATCGGGTGGCGCAAGGTGATTGGCATGCAGATGCGACAAGGGTTGTGCCAAGGCGCTCACATCGGTGCCGTGAAAGCTCGCGACACCGAACATGATTTCCGTGCCATGATCCGCGACATAATCCGCGAGCCCCTGCCACAGGTGATACATCGCCGGTCCGCCGCGATAGTCCCGATGCACGCAGGAGCGGCCAAGTTCCAGCAGCGGACGCCGAGCCTCCATCAAAGGGGTCAGATCAAACTCGTCCTCACTGTAAAACCGCCCCACCGCAGCGCGCTGATCGTCGCGCAAAAGCCGGTAGACCCCCACCACCGGATTGTCTGAGCGGGCATGATCGAGCAGCAGCAGGTGATCAAAAAACGGATCAAACTGGTCCGCCTCAACCCCGGCCTCATGATCCACACCGGCCCCAGCACTGCCCAATTCGCGCACAAAGACATCATAGCGCAAACGCTGCGCGGCATGGCGCTCTTTTTCGCTGGAGGCCAGCTTGATCTCAAACTCGGGCGCTTTGGTCATGGCTCCGATCAGATTGTAGAGGCGTCAGATGTGGAGAAAGTGGATATCCGCGCAACTCTCCCTAAGCAATGCTCTTGCGCGATGCGGCTCGGATAGTGTTTCATCCAAACCAGTTCACATTTCGGGCTTTTCAAACCACTCCACAGGCGTTCACGTATCGTATACAATTGTCAAAGAGACTTCGGCAGCATTTAGCGTAACTTTGCCAACCTCTTCAAAGTTAACTGTAATTTTACCCTTTACGTTGGATTGAACTTGTCCAAGCCCCCAATCTTCCCGGTCCGGGTTCCGCACCAGCATTCCGGGTTCTAACAAGGAGTTCAATTCGGACGACATGACTGAATCTCTCACCAGTGACAGAGTTGCAGATGACCTGCATGACACGGCTTCCCTTCTGGGCTCAAGGGTTTGCCACGATCTGATCTCTCCCATGGGCGCGATCAGCAACGGGTTGGAGCTTTTGGCGATGTCCGGCGTGTCGCAAACGCCTGAGATGAAGCTGATTGAAGAGAGTATCGAGAACGCCAATGCGCGGCTGAAATTCTTTCGCGTGGCGTTCGGGGCGTCGACGGGCGGGCAGATCATGGCGCGCGGCGATCTTGTGAAGCTGCTGGAGGGCACCTTCACGGGCGGCCGCCTGAAAGTGACCTGGGATGCCTATTCCGATCCGACCCGCTCAGAGACGAAGATCGCGTTTCTGGCCATCCTTTGTCTGGAATCCGCGTTGCCTTTGGGAGGTGAGATTGGGGTCAGTGCGGAGCGTGGCGAATGGCGCTTTCACGCTTACGGGCCGAAAATCCGTTTTGAGGCAGACACCTGGGCGCATCTGAAAGGCCAGGCGAAGGGGCATGCTGCCTCGTCCGATGTGCAGTTCCCGTTGCTGGCGGCGGCTTTGCAATCTGTTCGGCGCACGGCACAGGTCGGCAATTCCGACAGCGCGGTTTCGCTGCGTTACTGAGCGTTCAGCCCGTCGCGGAACCGGCGCATATTGGCCTGATAATGCGCCGCTGAGGCGATCAGACCAGCGCGCGCCGCGTCATCAAGCGTGCGGATCACTTTGCCAGGCGCGCCCATGACCAACGAGCCTTCGGGGATCTCCTTGCCTTCCGTGATCAGCGCCCCGGCCCCGATCAGCGATCCGGCTCCGATCTTCGCGCCGTTCAGAACTGTGGCACCCATGCCAATCAATGCCCCGTCCCCGATCTCGCAGCCATGCAGCATCGCCTTGTGGCCGATGGTGCAATTCGCACCGATCATCAGCGGGTAGCCCATATCCGTGTGCAGCACGCAGTTTTCCTGAATATTCGTGCCCGGCCCAACATCGATCAGTTCATTGTCGCCACGCAGGGTCGCGCCAAACCAGACCGACGCGCCTTCGCCGATGCGCACTTTACCGATCACATTCGCATCGGGCGCGATCCAGTAGTCATCGCTGTCGGGCAGGTCCGGCGTAACGCCGTCGAGGCTGTAGATCGTCATGTCGAGCGTTCCTCAAATTCCGCATTCAGATCGCGCACGAAGGGTACCAAAGCCGGTTGGCGTGTCCGTCTCAGCCGTTCTGCCGTGAGTATGGAAATCAAGTCAGCTTCAGTGGTGTCGATATCGCGGTTCACGAGGCAATAATCGTACTCTGCCCAATGGCTGATCTCGTCGCGGCTTTTCTGCATCCGGCCTGCGATCACCTCATCGCTGTCCTGTGCGCGGGTGCGGAGCCGGTTTTCCAACTCGGCAATCGAGGGCGGCAGAAGGAAGATCGAGATAACGTCCTCAGATAGTGAGGAATTCCGGATTTGCTGCCCGCCCTGCCAATCGATATCGAAAATCACATCCGTGCCGCGTGCTGTCGCTTCCGCGACGGGCGCTTTGGGCGAGCCGTAGAGATTGCCAAAAACTTCCGCGTGCTCCAGCATTTCGCCAGCCTCGATCATCGCCTCAAACTCGGCGCGGGACCGGAAATAGTATTCTCGCCCATCCTCTTCGCCCGGGCGCGGGGCCCGCGTCGTGGCGGAGATCGAAAACTGCATCGTCGAGTCCCAGGCCATGAGCCGCCGCGCCAGGGTCGATTTGCCCGCCCCGGAGGGCGATGACAGGATGATCAGAAGGCCGCGTCGCGTCATGAGGTCATTCCAGATTTTGCACCTGCTCGCGCATTTGCTCGATCAAGGCCTTCAACTCAAGGCCAAGTTTCGTCAAATCGCTGTCGCCCGCTTTCGAACAGAGCGTGTTGGCCTCGCGATTGAACTCCTGCATGAGGAAATCCAGCCGCCGCCCCACGGGCCCCTCATCCTCCAGAAGCGCCCGCCCGGCGGTCACATGGGCCTCAAGCCGGTCGATCTCCTCGGTGACATCGGCCTTCACCGCCAGCAGTGCCAGTTCCTGCGCGATCCGGTCAGGCTCAACCTCGCCCACGGTCGATGCAATCCGCGTCAGGTTCTCTTTCAGCGTGGCTTCCATTTTCGGACGCCGCGCCTCGGCCACCTCGGCGGCTTCTCCTGTTAAGGCTCCGATCTCGTCCAACTGACGTGTGAGCACGGCTTTCAGGCTTGCACCTTCCGAGGCCCGCGCGGCGAGGAATTCTGCAAGACAGGCATCAATATCCGCCTTGATCGCCGCCAATGGAGCGTCGGCTTCATCGCCCTCTTGCCGTCGCATCACCCCCGGGATCGCCAGAAGCTCACCTGCGGTCGTGGCCTGCATCTCCAGTCCCCGCGCTGCGGCTTCACTTGCCGCCACTCGAGCTGCATCTAAAACAGACGCCAGAGCCGTTTGGTCCAGCGTCAGGGCCACTTGCCCTTCCCCGCGCTCCAATTTGATCGAGAGATTGACGCTTCCCCGCGCGATGCGCTTCTGAAGATCACTTCGAAGGACCGGATCGAGGGAAGCCAATTGCTCGGGCAATCGAAAACGTAGGTCGAGGCCCTTGGCATTCACCGATCTGAGTTCGATGACCCAGGAATACTCTGCCTCACCGCCAGTGCGCGAGGCGAACCCCGTCATCGAGTTCCGCATCGAGATTAACCTTTTAACACTTTCTTAACACACCGAAGCAGCGTTCCATGGCATATTAAGGTTTCAGTAAGCATTTGACCTTAGGGTTAACAAACCCTGAATGCTGCGACAACTCATGGTCGGCCCCGTCCCGCCACAGTTTGGATTCTCGGATTATGAACGACAGTCGCTCGGCAAATATTCTTTCTTTCGCCTCCCGTGCCACGACCGCACCGATGAAAAGCCTGCGCGAGATGCACAGCTATTGGGACAGCCTGCGCGCAGATCGCAGCCTGCCGCGGCGGACCGATGTGGACCCGCGCGAGATTTCTCATCTGTTGGAGAGCGGTTTTCTTCTGGAGCGCATGGCCCCCGGCGATGTGCGGTTCCGGTTGGCGGGCATGGGGATCAGCGATCTGATGGGAATGGATGTGCGCTCCATGCCGCTGCGTGCCCTGATCAAACCCACACAACGCCCGGAATTCACCGAAAGCTTGGACGACGTCTTCACGCGGCCCGAAGTGCACACCTATCATCTCGTATCCGAGCAGATGGCACAGCCTGCCCTGAAATCCGCGATGATCATCCTACCGATGCTGGATGAGGATGGTGAGGTGACCCGCGCGCTTGGTGCTTTGGTCGTCGCGGGCCCGGTCGGCTTCCCGCCGCGCCGCTTTGTCATGGCGGAGCGCCTGCGCACACCGATCTTCACGCGAATTTCCGAGGAGGAGATCACGCTCTTCGACGTGGAGGAGGAGAAAACTCCGAAACCGATCCTCGCGCTTGCCGAAGAGCAGGCCGAGTTCACCCCGGCCCACCCAAAAGCGCCATTCCTGCGGCTTGTGAAATCCTGATCAGACCGCGGCGCGGTTCGCCTCGGCGCGGGCCGACAGCTCTTCAGCCACCAGGAACGCCAGTTCCAGCGACTGAGACGCGTTGAGGCGCGGGTCACACGCGGTGTGGTACCTATCCGACAGGTCCTCGTCCGTGACGGCCCGGACACCGCCGGTGCATTCCGTCACATCCTGGCCGGTCATCTCGAAATGCACACCACCGGGCACCGTGCCCTCGGCCTTGTGCACACCGAAGAATTCCCGCACTTCGCGCAAGACACTATCGAACGGACGGGTCTTGTAGCCGGACGAGGATTTGATCGTGTTGCCATGCATCGGATCACAGGTCCAAACGACGTTGGTTCCCTCTTCCTGCACCGCCTTGATCAGGCGTGGCAGGTGTTCGCCCACATTGCCCGCACCGAAGCGCGCAATCAGGGTCAGACGGCCAGCTTCATTGTCCGGGTTCAGACTGGACATCAGCGACTTCAGATGCCCGGACGTCATTGTCGGACCGCATTTCAGGCCAATCGGGTTCAAGACACCCTTCGCGAACTCCACATGCGCCCCATCGGGCTGCCGCGTGCGGTCACCGATCCAGATCATGTGACCCGAACCCGCCAGCCACTTGCCAGAGGTCGAGTCGACACGGGTCAGCGCCTCCTCATATTCCAAGAGCAGCGCCTCATGGGAGGTGTAGAAATCCACACTTGCCAGTTCCGCATTGTTGTTGGAGGTCAGGCCGGCGGAGGCCATGAAGTCCAGCGTGTCCTGGATGCGGTTCGCCATGTCGCGATATTCCGCTGCCGCATCACCTTCAGTGAACCCAAGCGTCCAAGCATGGACCTGATGCACATCGGCATAACCACCCTTTGAGAAGGCCCGCAGCAGGTTCAGCGTCGCCGCGGCTTGCGTATAGGCCTGCAGCATCTTTGCCGGATCCGGAATGCGGGCTTCCGGCGTGAAGTCGAGCTCATTGACGATATCCCCGCGGTAGCTCGGCAGTTCCACCCCATCCACGGTTTCGGTCGGGGCCGAGCGCGGCTTGGCAAATTGGCCGGCCATCCGTCCGACTTTCACCACCGGCACTTTCGCGCCATAGGTCAGAACCATCGCCATCTGCAGCATCACTTTGAAGGTGTCGCGGATGTTATCGGCGGAGAACTCTGCAAAGCTCTCAGCACAATCGCCGCCTTGCAGCAAAAACGCCTCACCACGGGACACAGCGCCCAGGGACTCCTTCAGTTTCCGCGCCTCGCCCGCAAAGACAAGCGGTGGATATTTGGCGAGCTGCGCTTCAACGGCGGAGAGCTTCTCCGCGTCGGTATAGTCGGGCATCTGCACCCGCGGTTTGTTGCGCCAGTCGGTCTTTGTCCATGCTTGTCCCATGGCTGTGCTCCACATCGTCGTTAGCGGTACCAATAGTCGAGCCACCGTTATACCGGAGCACGAGGCCATTTCCAATCGCGAAAAACAGCGCGGACCTCTTGCAATTTCGGCCATGGACTCAGAGAGTCCGTCATCGGCCAATATGCGAATCCGGTGAGAAATTGTGACGACGACCCCCCAACATAGCGCTGTGAATGACGGTCGCGGACGCGGTACCTGCCGCCATTTTGTGTTCGTGCTGATGAACGATTTCACGATGCTGAGTTTCGCCGGTGCGATTGAGTCGCTGCGTCTGGCCAATCGGTTCTCGGAAGGCGCCTATAGTTGGGATCTGGCGGGCGATGGCGGGGAAGAGGCCACGTGTTCCTCAGGCATCACCTATCGGTTGGATCGGGACCTCGATGAGTTGAACCGCGATGATACGGTCGTTTTGTGTGGCGGCGTGAACGTTCAGGCTGCCACCAGCAAGCGTCTGCTAAACTGGCTGCGTCGGGAGGCCCGTCGAGGCGTCTCAATGGCCGCTCTTTGCACGGCGAGCTACTCGCTGGCCAAAGCCGGATTGCTGGACGGTAAGAAAGCGACGATCCATTGGGAGAACCAGGACAGTTTTGCCGAGGAGTTCGAGGAAGTCGAACTCACCAAATCGGTCTTCGTCGTCGATGGCAACCGCATGTCCACTGCGGGCGGCACGTCGTCGATTGATCTGATGCTACAGCTCATCGCCTCCGATCTCGGCGAGGACGTGGCCAACACCGTCGCCGATCAGCAGATTTACTCCTCGATCCGCACCGATCAGGACCAACAACGCCTGTCGATCCCGACCCGGATCGGCGTGCGGCATCCGAAACTCAGCCGCGTCATCCAGATGATGGAGGCCAATATCGAGGAACCGATCAGCCCTTCTCTGCTGGCCAAGGAGGTCGGCATGTCCACGCGCCAGCTGGAGCGGCTGTTCCGGCGCTATCTGAACCGCTCTCCCAAGCGCTACTATATGGAAATCCGCCTGCAAAAGGCGCGCAACTTGCTGATGCAAACCGATATGAGCGTGATCAACGTGGCGTTGGCCTGCGGCTTCGCCTCACCCTCGCATTTCTCGAAATGCTATCGCGCGCATTACGACACCACGCCCTATCGCGAGCGGGGCAGCCATGCCGCACGCGCCCTGAACTGAGGCGCTACTCCGTCACGGTGATCGTGATCTGCTCTGAGATCACAGGCGGGTCATGTGGAACGTGGTTGAGATCGCCCAGCACCAGTTGCAGCGTGTGCGTGCCCGCGGGCAGCTCCAGCGTGGCTTCGGTCTGGCCGCCGCCAAAATGCTTGTGATTGTCATCTGCGAATAACCCGTTCTCGGTCATCTCCGCATCATCAGGACCTTCGCCAAATGGCACACGGTTGATCAGGACGTGGTGGTGGCCGGTATTCTCTTTCTCCGTGCCCGCAGGTGCGATGCCCATGCCGCTCAACCCCATCAGAACTTTCACCGGACCGCTGACTGTGTCACCGTCCTGGAGATTGATGATATAGACCTCCGCGCCCGGCGCAGAGGGTGTTTCTCCCGCCAGAACCGGCGTTGTCACAAGCGCGGCACTCAGCACCATCGCAGCAAGATTTAGCTTTCTCATTATCCGTTCCTCCCACATAATTTGAGTGAGCCCCTTGGGGTCTCTGAATACTTCAACACGTTAAGAGGTAGGTTTATTCGGCTCCTCGGCAAAAAATCGAACGCTGACATCGTGCGCGAGGGCCTGCCCGACATCGCCCCGCGGCTCTGGCGTTATGCCCTGGTTTTGACCGGTCGGCGCGATGTCGCCGATGATCTGGCGCAGAACACATGCCTGCGCGCCCTGGAAAAAGCCGACCAGTTCCAACCAGGTACACATCTGGACCGCTGGATGTTCCGGATCGCACAACGGATATGGCTCAATGAGTTGCGCTCTCAGACCGTGCGCCGCGGCGGCGGCCTCGTGCCGGTGGAGGACGCCGGACTTGTCGCAGAGGGCATGGATGCCGAGACGAATATTTTCGTCTCCCAGGTGTTATCAAGGATGAACACCTTGCCGGAGGCACAACGAAGCACCGTCATGTTGGTCTATGTGGAAGGGTTTGCCTATCGCGAGGCCGCCGAGGTGCTGGACATTCCCATTGGCACGGTTATGAGCCGTTTGGCCGCCGCGCGGGCCACTTTGGGCAAGGAATTGAAACAAGATCAGAGCGACAGCGCATGAGCGAAGAAAACATCTCTGATGAATTGCTGACGGCCTATCTCGATGACGAGGTGGAGGCCGCTGATCGCGTGCGCATCGACGCGGCTTTGGCCGAGGATGAGGAGTTGCAGGGCCGCCTCGCGCTTCTTGATGTGCCGCTCGACCCGATCCGGGATGCAATGGCCCAAGTCGCGGCGCAAGCACCCGCTCCCGTGCTGCCGCCCGCAAGCGCGCAGCGCCGCTTCCCGTTGGCAGTGGCTGGTGGTTCACTTGCCGCAGGTCTCGTCCTAGGTGCGCTTCTGATGACGCAACTGACCCCGGCTCCGAAAGCGCCGGGCTGGATCGACTATGTCGCGAGCTATCAAGCGCTGTACAGCACGGAGACCTTGGCAGGGGTCGAATTGACACCGGAGATACGCGCTGCGCAACTGGCCAGTGTCTCGACGGCCGTTGGACGCCCGCTGGAGGCCGCAGCCTCCGTGCCCGGCCTTGATTTCAAGCGCGCGCAGACGCTGGGGTTCAACGGCAAACCGCTCGTCCAGATGGCCTATCTGAGCGCAGATGGCGTTCCACTGGCCTTTTGCATCATCTCGAAAGAGCAGACAGCGGAGTTGAAACAGTTGCAGCGCGAAGGCCTACAGGCGGCGTCCTGGTCCGATGGCAGCCACGCCTATCTCTTGATCGGCGGCGATGATCCACAACTGATTGAAACCACGGCCCGGCAGCTACAAAGCCTGCTTTAGACCGCTCTCAGCGCCAGAACTGCGTTCAGCCCACCAAAGGCGAAGGCATTTGACAGCGCGACCTCAACCTTCGCCTCGCGCGCCTCATTGGGCACCACGTCCAATGCGCATTCCGGGTCTGGTTCGTCATAGTTGATCGTTGGCGCAACGACACCGTCCTTCAACGCCATGATGCAGGCCAAGAGCTCAATCGCGCCGGTGCCGCCAATGGCATGTCCATGCATCGATTTGGTCGAGGAGATCATGAGCCGGTCCGCATGCGCGCCAAAAACATCCGCGACCGCCGCACATTCGGTTTTGTCATTTGCGGCAGTACCCGTGCCGTGGGCGTTGATATACCCAACATCCATTTTGGCTATTCCGGCATCGCGGATCGCGCCTTCCATAGCTCGGGAGGCGCCCTGTTTTGAGGGCATCACGATATCGCCCGCGTCCGAGGACATGGCAAAACCGACGACTTCGGCCAAAATCTCCGCCCCGCGGGCTTTGGCATGCTCATACTCTTCGAACACGAAGATCGCCGCGCCCTCACCCTGCACCATGCCATTACGATTGGCCGAGAACGGACGGCAGGCGTCCTTCGACATCACGCGCAGGCCTTCCCAGGCTTTCACACCGCCAAAGCAAAGCATCGACTCGGAACCGCCTGTAATCATCACCGGCGCTAACCCCGAGCGGACCATCTGAAATGCCTGCCCCATGGCGTGGTTCGAGGACGCGCAAGCCGTGGCCACCGTGAAGGTCGGGCCCTTGAGATTGTGCTGCATCGACACATGGCTCGCCGCAGCATTGTTCATGAGCTTCGGCACGACGAACGGGTGCACCCGGTTTTTGCCCTCTTCGTAGACCGCGCGGTAATTCTCGTCCTGCGTGTTCATGCCCCCGCCAGCCGTGCCGAGCACAACACCGGAACGCGCTGCCAGATCTCCAGAGAAGCTGAGACCCGCCTGCGCAATCGCCTCCTGCGCGGCGATCAGAGTGAATTGCGTGTATTTGTCATACAGCGCGATCTGCTGGCGATTGAACTGCGCATTCGGGTCATAGTCATGCACCTGCCCGCCGATCTGGATCGCCAAACGCTCCACATCGCGGATATCGAGCGGTCCGATACCACAACGCCCTTCTCGAAACGCCTCAAGTGTCTCAGGGACCGTTTTGCCAAGGGCATTGATCGTGCCTTGACCGGTAATGACAACGCGGGCCACCGACTACCCCTTTTGCTCCGCCACAAGCCCCTGCACGGCCTTCACAATGGCGGCCACGCTGGAAATGTCGAAATCGCTATCGGAGGGATCATTGGCGTTGAAGGGCACCGAGATATCAAAGGCCTCCTCGATGGCAAAAATGCTCTCCACCACCCCGAGGCTGTCGATTCCCAAATCTTCCAGCGATTGGTCGAGCGAGACGTCGCTCGGCTCCAGAACGGCTTGTTCTGCAATGATTTCAACGACTTTCGCTTGAATATCCTGCGCCATATCCGCCTCACCACTCGAGTTCTTGTGCCCCACTTAAGGGGTCTTGAGCAGCATTTCCATGGGCTATTTATCGCGTTGCAGAGACTTCATAAAGCGCGGCAAACGGCGCAAAGCCTTCTGAATCTCGATATGGGTGTCCATTTTCACAGCCGGGTAGCCAAGTAACACACGGCCCGCCGGTGCATTGGTGAAAATCTTCGTCGCCCCACCCGCAACCACATCATCGCCGACAAAAATATTGTCGTTGACCCCGCATTGACCGGCCATGACGACCCGATTTCCAATCCGAGAGGACCCGGCGATCCCCACCTGCCCGCAAATCAGGCAATCCTGTCCGATCTGCACGTTGTGGCCGATATGAACGAGGTTATCGAGCTTCGTTCCATCGCCGATGGACGTGTCGCGGATCGTACCGCGATCAATCGCAGAGTTGGCGCCGATTTCAACATTATTTCCGATGGTTACAGAGCCAAGCGAATGTATCCGTGTCCAGCTTTGCTGCGCCGCGTCGCCTTGATCGCCGAGACTCTCACGCACATTCTCAACGGCACTTTTCTCCGGCGTCACAAATGAAAAACCGTCCGAGCCGATCACAGCGCCCGGTTGCGCGATAAAATCATCGCCGATCTGCACGCGCGCGCCGATGCGTGCGCCCTGCAAGATCAATGCGTTATCGCCAATAGTTGACCCTTCCGCGATGCTGACATGGCTGGCGATCCGGGCATTCTTGCCGATTTTCACATTTGGCCCGATCACAACCATCGGTCCGATCCGCGTCTGCTCTCCAATCTCAGCACTTGGGTGGATATCGGATGTTCCGCTGATGCCTTCTTTGATGAAAGGCCCCGGGTCCATCAGCGACGTCAGCCCGGACATCGCATAGCGCGGGCGCGGCACAAAGATCGCAGCTTTCAACCCCAGGGCTTGCCAATCCGCCCCGTCCCACAGGATCGCAGCTTGCGCCTGACCTTCGGCGAGGCCATCGGCATATTTGGCATCCATGGCGAGCGCGAGTTGGTCCGCCCCTGCCATGGCGGGCTCCGCAGCACTGGCAATCCGCAGGCCGCCATCACCTTCAACGCGCGCACCGAGCGCACGGGCGATCTGATCAATCGTGAACGTGTTGTCGCGCACCGACAAAGCCCTCCATCCGTCCGGGACATCCCGGGCAGAGAAGTCTTAGCTTTGAACCGGGCCCAGAGAAACCCCGGCCTTGTTCAGGGCAGCGAAAATCCGGGCATCGCGGTTATAGACGTCGCGGCGATAATTCGGACGGCCCTTCGCATCCACCCAGGCGGTGTAATAGGCGATATGCACCGGCAGCGGCTGCTTCAGGTCGACCCGGCGTTCGGCACGGGTCGCCAAAATGCCCTGGAAATAGTTCTTCGGATCAGTTTGCTGCGGCTGCAGGAGCGCATAAGCGAACTCGAAGGGCTTATGCACGCGCACGCAGCCGTGACTGAACGCGCGCACCTCCCGCCCAAAGAGCGATTTTGACGGCGTATCATGCAGGTAGATGTTGTATTTGTTGGGGAACATGAACTTCACGAGCCCCAACGCATTGCCCCGCGACGGCGGCTGTTTCATCGCAAACGGGAAGTTCTTCGCGTTGTAAGCGTTGAAATTGATCGCCGAGCGCGGCACCGGGCGACCGTTTGATCCGATGATCTGCAACTGACCCTGCGCGTTTGGATTGCGCTTCATCATCGGCAGATATTCTTTTGTCACGATCGAGCGCGGCACGTACCAGCTTGGGTTCACGACCATGAATTCCATCGTGTCGGAAAACTCCGGCGTGCGGCGGTCGGAGGTGTTCTTGCCGACGACAACGCGCGACCGGAAGGTCGATTTGCCGTTCTGCATGATATCGACGTGGAAGTCGGGGATGTTCACCCAGACGTGCTTTTTCTCCAGCGGACGGTTGTTCCAGCGACGCCGCTCCATCGCAACGAGCACCTGCTGGAGGCGGTCCGCCACGCCCTTGTTGATCTCCGAAATCGTGCCCGGTCCGGCCACTCCATCTGCTGCAAGACCGTGGGCAATCTGGAACTGCTGAACCGCAGATTGAATGTTTGCGTCATAGGTTTGCGTCGCGGTTTTGCGCAAGAAACCCATACGGATCAAACGGTTGCGCAACTGCACGACAGCACCGCCGGACGCGCCTGGTTTCAGCGATTTCGCCTGCGCCTTGTCGCCCCACCCACCTTTGGCGAGCAGTTTTTCGAGACGCAGCTTCTCCTTCTGAAGGCGCACATATTCCGGCGTGCGTGGCGCGAGCTTCTTCATGAAACCTTGCGGGTTGGATTTCGAGAACGCCTCCAACGTCGCCGCGCGATCATAGCGCGCGACCTGCATGACCATGCCGCCATCGACACGGCGCGGGTCCACAATGCCAGAGCGCAGATCATCGGCATAGCTGAGGAACCGCTTGGCCGCTTCGACCTCAACCTTGCCGCGCGCCTTGGGATTTTTGGCGGCTTTCATCATCTGCTTGAGACCATTTGCGTCGTAACGCGAGGCCGGCAGACCGTGATCGCCAGCTTTCGCAAAGGCCTTCAAAAGCGCTCCACGACGACGGCCATCGGCGTTTGTGACGAAGATCGGCTTGAAATTGCGCCCGCGATAAAAGGCCGCGAGATCTTTGTCATTCGCAACTGCTTCCGCGATGGATTGCTTCAAAGCGGTCACTGCCGCATCTGCCCGGCCCGCACCAAAAACCGGCAGCACTGCACCCGCAGCCCCTGCCAGCATCATCCGCAATGTCGTCCTGCGATTGAGATCGGTCGTCATGAAATGCCTCGTTACCTGTTCGCGCGGTTTGCTCCGGCAAGATCATTTTATCTCAGTGCCGCAGAGTCCATTCACATTCCCTAAACGCGCCCTCGTTTTTCAGGGCCGTTGCCGAAGAGTCACCTTTTTGCACCATTGGCTAAAAAGCCGCAGTTGCGCGAAAAATTGCCGATTTGCACCTTATTAACGCCTCTCTGCCAATGTCCGCTTGGTCGCAGAATCACTTTGTGCCATAACCCCGGCATCTGGGGTACAAATAGAGGCCGCAAAAGCGGTCGGGCGAACGGGACAGGCATCTCATGAGCGAGAAGAATTCCGCTTTAATGACGCGTCGGGCACTGCTGGGTGCTTTCGCGGCGACCACTCTCACAGCAGCTCCGGTTTATCCAAAAGCATTCGGTTTCCTGAAAGGCGCTGGCGATATCCGCCGGCTGAAAATGTATTCCGGACGCACCGGTGAATCGATTGACATCATCTACTGGATTGAAGGGAACTACATCAAAGAGTCCCTCAAGGAAGTGAACCACTTCATGCGCGACTGGCGTCAAAACGCTGCGGCGCGCATCGACACACGCACCATCGACATCATGGCCGCATCGCACAACCTGCTCGGTGTCAGAGAGCCTTATATGCTGCTCTCGGGCTATCGATCGCCCAAGACCAATGCGATGCTGCGCTCGCGCTCACGCGGTGTGGCGAAAAACTCGCTTCACATGAAAGGGCAAGCGGCGGATTTACGTTTGAAATCGCGTACTGTCGGCCAAGTGGCCCGCGCCGCAGCCTCCTGCGCGGCTGGCGGTGTTGGACGGTATTCGGGGTCCAATTTCGTCCATATGGATTGCGGTCCGGTCCGCACCTGGGGTCGGTAAAACTCCGAACACTTGGCAGGGAATTTGGGAACGGTCGCTCGAAAGGCGGCCGTTTTTTCTTGGCCACCTCTCTTGGATCACGTTGTACTCATCCAGCGCGAATAGGACCGATAAAGCCGAAATCCAAACGTGAATGAACCGTAGACGGGGTCTAATTTTCTTAGATTTGTATCCGGTCGAACAAAGGCCTATCTTCGCAGCCTGGCGCTATCTCGCCGGGGTCAAACTCTAAAAATCTTAGATTTTGGATCGAAACTGGTAACGAAATGAGGTGGCAGTAAGAGCAACCGACGTTTGTTCAGGGGGATTTTGGCGCACCTGAGAGGATTCGAACCTCTGGCCTCTGCCTTCGGAGGGCAGCGCTCTATCCAGCTGAGCTACAGGTGCCTGACCCGCTCTATAGCGACGCGGCTCTCCCCTCGCAACGGCAAATGGCTCAGGCGAAAAGCTCGTGGCACAGCTCCAACGCATCGACCAGAACATCGATCTCAGACTTCGTGTTGTAGAGGCCAAAACTGGCGCGACAGGTCGCGGTCACGCCGAGATGTTCCATCAGCGGCTGCGCACAATGGTGGCCCGCACGCACCGCCACACCGCGCTTGTCGAGCACGGTGGAGATGTCATGGGCATGCGCGGCGCCCTCAAGCGTGAAGGAGAAAATCGCAGCTTTATCAGCGCTCTGTCCCTGCACGTTCAACCAATTCAGCCCATCGAGTTTCGTCCGGGCATAGTCGCGCAAATCTCGCTCATGAGCCGCGACATTCCCCATGCCCAGCCCCATCAGGTAGTCGAGCGCCACACCGAGCCCGATCGTCTGCACGATCCCCGGCGTGCCTGCTTCAAATTTCATCGGGCCGTCATTGTAGGTGATCTCGTCGCGATGCACATCGCGGATCATGTCACCGCCCCCGAGGAAGGGTCGCATCTCCGCCATCCGGTCGGGATGCACATAGATCGCGCCGGAGGCTGACGGGCCATAGAGCTTGTGCCCGGTGATCGCGTAGAAATCACAGCCGATCTCGGTGACATTCACCGGCATATGCACCGCGCCTTGGGAACCATCGACCAGGACCGGCACGCCTTTCTCATGCGCGCCCGCGCAGATCGCTGCAACATCCACAGGCGTTCCCAACACGTTTGAAAGATGCGTCACGGCGATCAGCTTCGTTTTCGGGGTGATCGCCCCCAAAACCTTCTCCACATCCAGATCGCCATTGGCATCCACATCGACCCAGACGAGTTTCACACCCATGCGTTCACGCAGGAAATGCCAGGGCACGATATTGGCGTGGTGTTCCATGATCGACAGGATGATCTCGTCGCCCGCCTCCATACGGGGCATCGCCCAGCCATAGGCGACCATGTTGATGCCCTCGGTGGTGCCGGAATTCAGAATGATCGCGTCTTCGGAGGCCGCACCCAGAAAGGTCGCGATCTTGCCGCGCACCGCTTCATATTTCTCGGTCGCCAAGTTCGACAAGAAGTGTAAGCCACGGTGAACATTGGCATACTCCTCTGAATAGGCCCGGTTCACCGCATCGATCACGACCTGCGGTTTCTGCGCCGACGCCCCGTTGTCGAGATAGACGAGCGGTTTACCATTCACCTCCCGGCTCAGGATCGGGAAATCGGCGCGGACTTTCTCAACGTCATACATTTTGCGGATCAATTCCCAAAATCACAGCGACAATCGCCAGCAGGATCGACAGACCAAACACCACGCCAATGCTGGCACCCACAATCCCGGCAAAGACCAGCCCGAGGGAGCGAAAGGCATGTAGCTCAGCGACGAAATTCACAAAAAGCCAGATCGCCATGACACCGACACCGAGGCCAAAAAGATTGCCAAGCCCGGGTGACAGAAACAGCAAGCCGATCTGCACCACCTGCGCCATCAGCATCAGCACTTGTGTCCAGACCACGGCCAGAAGGCTGCCGGAAAACCCGCCCACACCACCGAACATCCGGCCCAGATAATGCAGCGCGAAGACCGACAAAACCAAGACGCCGCCCGTCAGTGCGGCTAGCAGGAACGGAGAGGTCGGCAGAAGCGGGGTCGTGCCGGCGGATGGCGGCGCAACATACATCGCGACATTGTAGAGCACTGAACTCAAGGCCACGACCAGCCACATCGCGGGCCAAAGCACGCGCCGGTCGAGGTTCATATTCAGCAGCGCCCGCATCCCCTCGCGCGGCGAGGTGACGGACAATCTGGCCAGAGAAAGCAGAGCTTCAGTCATAACTCCGCCTTTTCAACAAAGATCAGCCCGCTGAGCCAGACAAAAAGGAACATCGCAAAGCACAAAAGCGAGATTAGGCTCAAGCTCGCCCCGGCACCGACAAATCCCGCGACGAGGCCTTGCAACAGCACAAGCGGTGTGACCGCCATGAGGCCCCAGAACAGCGCAAGGCGCGCATGCAGCCAGGTGCCCTGCCCGCCAAACAAGCGGGCCACGAGGTGCGACAGCGCCGCGATGGCGTAGAAAATCAGCGGTGCGATAAGCACGGTGCCGAGGAAGGCCCCGCCCACAACCGCCTCAAATGGCGGTCCCTCCGGGTTCAAATGCGCTTCTCGCGACAGCCGCGGCAATTGCGCGACGAAGAACAAGAGACAGGCGATCATCACCCAGGCCAGGGCCCGCTCTTCACCCGCGCCACGTGCCAAATGCCCGCGCATAACATCGCGGGGCGCGCGGTAGCTGCGCAATATCGATTGTGCCGTGGACATCTTCTAGCGGTGGCGGGCCAGCCAGTCCTGCAAGCGACCCAGCAACTCCTCCGAAATCGTCTCGTCCTCAACCTCATCCAGCGCTTCGGCCAGGAAGGCCAGAACCAGCAGATCCTGCGCTTCGGCTTCTGGCACCCCGCGCGAGCGCAGGTAAAACAAGGCCTCCTCATCAATCGCCCCGGAGGTCGAGCCGTGTGAGCACGCCACATCATCGGCGTAAATCTCAAGCTCCGGTTTGGCGAGGAATTGGCTGTCATCATCCAGAAGCAGCGACTGGCTGATCTGATAGCCATCGGTCTTCTGCGCACCTTCCTTCACCAGGATCTTGCCCTGAAAGACGCCGACCGCGCCATTGCGCAGCACTTTCTTGAAAACCTGACGGCTTTCGCAATTCAGCGCATCATGGGTGATGAAAACCGTGTCGTCATGGTGAAAATCACCGGTTTTGCCATCGCCAAGCGCGGCACCGGCCACATGGGCCACAGCGTCATCGCCGGTCAGCTCAATCACACATTCATTGCGCGTCAGCACGCCGTTCACCGTCATGGTGAAGGATTTATAGACACTCTCGGTGCCGAGGCGGGCAAACATATGCGTCACCGCGCGGCGCTCATGGTCGCGACCCTGCGCGCGGATATGGTGGAACTCGCCGCCATCCGCGACATCGATTTCCATGCATTTATTGAACCGTGCGGCGGCGGGGCCGTTTTCGAGGATCGTCAGCGAGGCGCCGCTTTCGACCTTCACCACATGGTGCAGGATCGCATCGGAATCCTCGTCATCATGAGCATAGATCAGCGAGATCGGCTTCGGGGCCTTGCCCGTCACGCGGATCACAACGCCATTCTTCGCATAAGCCGTGTTCAGCGCCGCGAAAGGACGCGAGACCGGGTCCTGCCCGCGGGCTTCCAGAACACCGTAAATGTCCTTCGCCCAGTGCAGATCGGCCTTGGCCGCCTCCGCGAGCATGTGAATTTCGACATGCTCCATCGCCAGATCATCGGACGCCTCGGCATCGAACTGGCCATCCCGAAAGACCACTTTCAACCGATCCAGATTGGTAAAGAGAGGGATCTCACCCGGCCGAAACAAGGCCGCATGCGGGGTCGTATCGTAGCTGAGCGGCGCGGAATCGGTGAATTTCCAGTATTCATCGCGCTTGGTCGGCGCGCCCATGGCGTCGAACCGTGCCCGCGCGGCGGCTCGGGCTTCACTGGCCCAGGCACCCTGCCCGTCCGGCATGGTGAGCACGGCTTGTGCCCCTTGATGTGCAGGTTCAGCCATCAGGCCACCTCCGCCAGAATGTCGGAATAGCCGTTATTCTCGACCTCAAGCGCCAGATCAGGACCACCCGATTTCACAATCTTGCCGTCCGCCATGATATGTACGACATCCGGTTGGATGTGATCGAGCAGCCGCTGATAATGCGTGATCACAAGGAAGGCACGACCGGCATCACGCAGCGCGTTCACGCCTTCCGCGACCAATTTCATCGCATCGACATCGAGGCCGGAATCGGTCTCGTCGAGGATGCACATCTTCGGCTCCAGCATCGCCATCTGCAGGATTTCATTGCGCTTTTTCTCGCCGCCGGAGAAGCCGACATTCACCGGACGCTTCAGCATCTCCGCGTCGATTTTCAGCGCCTTGGCTTTCTCGCGGATCAGTTTGAGGAAATCTGCCGCACTCATCTCCTCTTGCCCACGGGCTTTGCGCTGTGCGTTCACGGCTGTGCGCAGGAAGGTCATGTTGCCGACACCGGGAATTTCGACCGGGTATTGGAAGGCCAGAAACAGACCCGCCGCGGCACGCTCTTCGGGCTCCATCTCAAGGATATCTTCGCCCTCAAGCAGTGCTTCGCCACTGGTCACTTCGTAACCGTCGCGGCCCGAGAGGACATAGGAGAGCGTCGATTTGCCCGACCCGTTCGGCCCCATGATGGCGTGCACCTCGCCTGAATTCACGGTCAGATCGACCCCCTTCAGGATCTGCTTCTCTTCCTCTTCAAGGCCGACAGCCAGGTTTTTGATTTCTAACATCTTTCTTCCTCATTCAGGCGCAATGCGTCGTCAGGTTCTTGTTCTCTCCACCCGGTCAGCGGATCGGAACAATGAAAAAGTTCTCATTTGTCTTGTAGTGGCGGAACTGGCGTTGGATTTTGTAGCTGTGGTCTTCGACCCAGGTCTGGAAATCAGCCGCATTCTTGTCATCTACCTCCACCAGCATCGTCGGGCGGTGAACGGTCACGGTGTGCTCAAGTCCGGCAAGCACCTCCATTTCCATGCCTTCGACGTCGATCTTGATCATCGAGGGCGCAACGCCCCGCAGCATATCATCGCCGGAGCGCACCTGGATTTCACCCGCACCTTCCAGCATCTTCGCGCCGCCCAGATTGCGGTCACGTTTCTCCATCGCGAAGCCCGATGCGGTGCCCGATGCAACACCGAAGCCAAGGTGGCGCAGATCGAAGATATCCGTCAAACCGTTCAGGTGAACATTGGCCTGTAACAGCCTGTAAGCAGGCGGGTTTGGCTCAAACGGAATGATTGCAGACGGGCGCAGGAATTGCGCGACAAAGAGGCTGTGATTGCCGACATTCGCACCGATATCCACGAAGACGCCTCCCTTGGGGAACCAGCGCCCGATCAGCCGCAATTCCTTGGGCTCATAGAACTGCCCACGCCGATGATTGCGCTGGATCGGATCGTTTTCCATATCGACGGCAAACAGCATCCGCTGCCCGTCGATCATGCAGGACACGACATCGATGCCGGCAAAAACCTCCGGCTGGATCGCGATATCGGCACTCTGCTCCGTCATCCGCCGGTAACCGTAACGGCGGTGCCGGAGGCCGACACCATCAGCATGGATTGTCCAACAACTTCGTAATCGAGATCGATGCCCACGACCGCATTTGCACCCATGTCGCGGGCGCGGTCTTTCAACTCGCTCATCGCGGTGTCGCGCGCGTCTTGCAGCTTCGCCTCATAGGCGCCGGAGCGCCCGCCGACGATATCCGTGATCGAAGCAAACACGTCCCGCACGACATTGGCCCCCATGATCGCCTCGCCCACGACAATGCCGTGATATTGGGTGATCGAATGGCCTTCGATATTGTTTGTGGTTGTGACGATCATGATGTCAGTCCGCTTTGTCTTTTGTGAGCAATGAGAAAGTCGCGTCATAATCCGCCGCACCGGTGATCCGCAGGATCAGGGAGGCCAAAAGCCGCCCTGCAATGA
The DNA here is from genome assembly GCA_028284705.1 of Paracoccaceae bacterium. Taxonomy (GTDB): domain Bacteria; phylum Pseudomonadota; class Alphaproteobacteria; order Rhodobacterales; family Rhodobacteraceae; genus Litoreibacter. Next base: position 90,846 of record JANQRE010000038.1, read on the forward strand.
CGCCGACCACGATCCAGAGGAACGGGTTGGCCTCGCGCGCGACCCATGTAACGTAAAGCACGGCCACAAGCCCGCCTAGGACGGGGAGCACGAAAGGCAGCGCGGCTGCGAACTTATTCGAGCCCGCACTCATTTCTTTTCCCACTTGTCGAAGGCTCCGGACTGGCGTGCGAGTTCGGCTTCAAGAGCTTTTGCTTCCACCTCAAGATGATGGACCTGCGACTGTAACTCTACGGCATCAATATTGTCTTTGTGTCGGCGTATCGTGCGCAGGAAGAACGCGAGCGATGCAGTACCAAGCGCACCACCAAACGCCCAAGGGGCATGAGCAACGTCAAACGCATACCCAATGCCAACGCCACACCAAAAGCCAAAGAACGCAGTGGACGTTAAGAGAAGGCCCAATGGCATAGGCGGCTTGGGTTTGCCTGGAGACACCTCATATTGAGACATCTTAATCACCGCAGACGCGGTGTTGTCGTTTGAGCCGCCGGCGACCACCTACCCCACGCTCCCCTCAAGCGAGATCGCCACGAGTTGCTGGGCTTCCATGGCAAATTCCATGGGCAGGGCTTGCAACACTTCCTTGCAGAAGCCGTTGACCACGAGCGCCACGGCCTCTTCTTCATCCATACCGCGTTGGCGGCAGTAGAAGAGCTGGTCGTCATCGACCTTCGAGGTTGTCGCCTCATGTTCCACGCGGGCGGAGTTATTCTTCACCTCGATATAAGGCACCGTATGCGCGCCGCATTTATCCCCGATCAGAAGCGAGTCGCATTGCGTGTAGTTGCGCCCGTTCTTCGCCTTTGGATGCATCGAGACGAGCCCGCGATAGGTGTTCTGCGCCTTGCCCGCCGAGATGCCCTTCGAGACGATCCGCGACTTGCTGTTCTTGCCCAGATGCACCATCTTTGTGCCGGTATCGGCTTGCTGGTAGTTGTTGGCAATGGCGATGGAATAGAACTCGCCCTGGCTCTCTTCCCCGCGCAGTATGCAGGAGGGGTATTTCCAGGTGACGGCCGAACCGGTCTCTACCTGGGTCCACATCACCTTGGAGCGATCGCCCCGGCAATCGGCACGTTTGGTGACGAAATTGTAGATGCCGCCCTTGCCGTTCTCATCGCCCGGGTACCAGTTCTGCACGGTGGAGTATTTGATCTCCGCATCTTCAAGCGCGACAAGTTCCACCACGGCGGCATGCAGCTGATTGGTGTCGCGCATCGGCGCGGTGCAGCCTTCGAGATAGGAGACGTAAGAGCCCTTGTCTGCAATGATCAGCGTGCGTTCGAACTGGCCGGTATTCTCGGCATTGATGCGGAAATAGGTCGAAAGCTCCATCGGGCAGCGCACGCCGGGTGGAACATAGACGAATGACCCGTCCGAGAAGACCGCCGAATTCAGCGTCGCATAGAAATTGTCCGATTGCGGCACGACCGAGCCGAGATATTTCTTCACCAACTCAGGGTGTTCTTTGATCGCTTCGGAAATCGAGCAGAAGATCACGCCCGCTTTCTTCAGCTCCTCCTGGAAGGTCGTACCAACGGAGACAGAGTCGAACACCGCGTCCACGGCCACCTTGCGGCCCTCGGCGGGCACGTTTTCCGCGCCTTCAACACCGGCCAGGATCATCTGCTCCTTCAGCGGAATGCCAAGCTTGTTGTAGGTCTCCAACAGTTTCGGATCGACCTCATCCAGCGATTTCGGCTTCTCCGCCATGCTCTTCGGCGCGGCGTAGTAATACTGGTCCTGAAAGTCGATTTTCGGATAGTGGACCATCGCCCATTCGGGCTCCTGCATCTGCTGCCAGCGGGCGAAAGCCTGCAGGCGCCATTCGGTCATCCAGTCCGGCTCGCCGTTTTTCTCCGAGATCAGCTTGACGATGTCCTCATTCACGCCCTTGGGCGCATAGTCCATCTCGATCTCGGTTTCCCAGCCGTACTTATAGGCACCACCGACCTCGCGCACGGCATCAACCGTTTCCTGATCGACGCCTTCCTTGACCTCAATGTCTCTGGCCTCGGTGTTGTCCAGTGCTGCCATGCGCTCGTCTCCCATGATCAGGCCGCCTTCGCCTGAAATTTCTTTTCTGCTCGCAGCCACGCATCCGCGAAGGCCATGATCTCGTCTTCTGTCGTCTCGGGGCCCAGAGAGACCCGAACCGCGCTTGCCGCGGTCACCTCGTCAAAGCCCATGGCTTTCAAAACCCGGCTCGATTTCACCTTCCCGCTTGAGCAGGCCGAGCCTGCCGAGATTGCAAATCCTGCCAGATCCATCTGCATCACTTGCGTCTCGCCTTTCCATCCGGGCGTCGCGAAGCAAGAGGTGTTCGGAAGCCGTTCGACCTTATTCCCGACAAAAATAGTATTCTTTGTCTCGGCCTCAAGTGTCTTTTCTAGAATATTTCTAAGTTCCGCAACCCGATCCCAGACGCCATTCGCCAAATCCCGCGCTGCCGCCTCTGCCGCAGCCCCAAATCCGGCAATGCCGATGACGTTTTCCGTGCCCGAGCGTCGACCCATCTCCTGCCCGCCGCCCCGGATCGCAACCCGTGGCTCAACGCCGCGTTTCACCCAGAGTGCGCCAATCCCTTTTGGCCCACCAAACTTATGCGCCGAGCAGAGCGCAAAATCTGCCCCAAGCCGATCCACACGGACATGGACCTTGCCCCAGGCCTGTACGGCATCGACAAGGATCAACGCCTGACGCTTCGTCGCCCAGATCTCCTGCGCCAGTTTGAAGGTGTTTTGACGCACGCCGGTTTCGCTATTGGCCGCCTGCATCGCGACAACATCATCCCACATGCCGTCAAAGATCGACGCGCCGTTCACGGTACCGACAAAGACCCCGTTCTCATCCACATCAAGGTTGAACTGGCTTGGGATTTCCCCCGTATTGCCCGCGGCCCAAACCGCATCATGCTCAATCTCGGACATCAGAGAGCCGGACAACTCGGGGAAGGCCATCATCGCAGCCTCTGTCGCGCCGGACGTGAAAACAACGTCACCCGGATCACCGCCCATCAAAGTAGCGACCTGTCCGCGCGCTTTCTCGATCAGACCTTTCGCGGCCCGACCCTCTGCATGCACCGAGGACGGGTTGCCCACCACATCCATCGCGGCGAGCATCGCTGCGCGCGCCTCAGACCTCAAAGGCATGGTTGCGTTGTGATCCAGATAAACCCGGCTCATGACAGGCTACAGGCTTTCATTCTGGTAAAAATACTCCGGGGAGCGCGAGGGGCTGGCCCCTCGCCCACCGCGACGCGCGCAAGCGCGGCGCAAAGCCTCATGTTTCATCCACCACGGTGAAAAGTGTCGGCACAGCGGGGCACGGGGTCAGGTCGTTCTGGACCACATCCGACAATCGGGTCTGGTGCAGAAACACATAGACATGCGCACTGAGCGACTCCCAGAGCCGGTTCGTCATGCTTTGCGCCTTGGACCCCGACGCACCACCAGAGGCCCCGGCCCCGGTGTGCAATGCATTCACCGTCTCGTCGACGGCTTCCAAAATCTCGGACACCCGAATGCTCTCCGCAGACCGCGCCAACTTATACCCGCCACCGGGTCCACGCACAGAATCCACAATCCCCGCACGCCGCAACTTGACGAATAACTGCTCGAGATAAGGGAGCGACACATCCTGCCGTTTGGAGATTTCGCCCAGCGAGACCAACTCACCGTCATTGGCCTGCGCCAGATCGGCCAGAGCAACCATCGCATAGCGCCCTTTTGTGCTGAGTTTCATGGGCCCAATCTCCCAAATTCCATTGACGCCAGTCGACGCAATCCTTAACTCCTCATGGACCGGATTGATGGCAGCGCTGTCAGTTTAGAATCATTCTAGAATACCCGAGTGAAGCCGTCAACAATTGCGCCGCTTGGGAGATGACGAGGGAACCCGACATCCGATGCCAGAGGTAATTTTTCCTGGACCCGAAGGCCGCCTGGAAGGCCGCTACCACCCGCACAAAAGCAAAGACGCCCCGATCGCGATCATCCTGCACCCGCATCCGCAGTTTGGCGGCACGATGAACAACCGCGTGGTCTATAATCTGCACTACACGTTCCACAATATGGGCTTCAACGTGCTGCGGTTTAACTTCCGCGGTGTCGGTCGCAGCCAGGGTGAATACGATCAAGGTGTCGGCGAATTGTCAGATGCCGCCTCCGCCCTCGACTACCTGCAATCGATGAACCAGAACGCCAAGCATTGCTGGGTCGCGGGCTTCTCTTTCGGGGCCTGGATCGGCATGCAGCTTCTGATGCGACGACCTGAGATAACCGGGTTCATCTCGGTCTCGCCGCCCGCGAACATGTATGATTTCTCCTTCCTCGCCCCCTGCCCGTCCTCCGGTCTGATCATCAACGGCCTCGGCGACCGCGTGGCCCCGCCCGCCGACACCGTCTCCCTCGTGAACAAATTGCACGAACAGAAGGGCATCACGATCACCCATCAGGAGGTCGAAGGTGCGGGCCACTTCTTCGAAAACGAGCATATGGACACACTCACCGGCTCCGTTGAAGAATATGTGCAGCGCCGTTTGACGGAAAACACGAGGTAAGTCATGGGTGTCACCGAGGATCTCGCCGACGCGCTTGCAAAGGATGTCATCGAGGCCGAGAAAAAGCTTGGCCTCGAAGAAGGCGCACTCACCAATGAAATCTCGACCGTCATCGGAGCCTCTTCCACTACGACGCAAGAGGCGTTCCTGACGGCCATGCGTGTGCGTCGTGCCGAACAACGGGCGCGAAAATATCTTGAGGCCAAACTCGCCGGAAATGACGACGATTTACCGAGCGTGCCCGACACCGCTGACCTGATCGAGACCTCCGACCATTAAAACCTGCCCTATTGCACCAAAGTGCTATAGCGCCTGCCTCCCAATCGGTTTATCTGCGCCCTGACTTGAACTGGGGAAAACATCCATGCGCCTGATTGGCCTCATTCTGATCGCCGTGCTCATTGCGGTCCCGCTCATCTGGCTGCCCGCCATCGGCCAGGGTCGCGATCAACTGGCCCTTTTTAGCCAATATCTGGGCATGGTCTCGCTGATCCTTATGACCACGACACAAGTGATCGCGACACGCCTTCCCGGCGTGGAGGCCATTTTTGGCAGTCTGGACCGCGCCTATGTCCTGCACAAATGGCTTGGGGTCACAGCATTGGTGACGATGTTCCTCCACGACACGATTGACGCGGACATGCGGGGACTTCGCGGCGTCGCAGGGCTCGGCGATGTGGCGGAAACTGCGGGTGAGATTTCCTACTACGCGATCCTGATCCTGGTCGTGATTACCGTCGCCACCTTCGTGCCCTATCACCTCTGGCGCTGGACCCATCGCTTCATGGGCTTTTTCTTTTTCCTGGCCGCCTTCCACTATCTCTTCATCGCCAAACCTTTCGCGAATTCTGACCCGCTCGGCGTCTATATGGGCACCATCTGCGGCCTCGGCATACTGGCCTATCTCTACACACTCGGTCCCGCGGGCCTGCGCGGCCATCACCCATATGAGGTCACCTCCATTGAACCGGACGGGGCGTCCATGGCGATCACATTGACACCGAAGTCGAAAGGCATGCGGCACGAGGCGGGCCAATTCGCTGTCTTCACCTTCCGCGACAGCGGCATCAAAGAGCCCCACCCCTTCACCTTAAGCGCCGCGCCCCAGGATGACCGCAGCCTGCGCATCACAGTGGGTGCTTTGGGGGATTTCACTACCTCTCTGCCGAAGCGCCTTGAGGTCGGTCAAGCCATTGATGTTGAAGGACCTTACGGTCATTTCACCTTACCGCGCGGACCCAAACCGCAGGTCTGGATCGGGGCCGGCATCGGCATCACGCCGTTCGTCGCCCTGGCCGAGGCTTTGCCCGAGGACGGCCCGCAAGTGCACCTGATCGCCTGCGCAAGATCGGCGGACGAGCTGTCTCATATTGGCGAACTCCGCGCCCTCGCCGAGCGCAAGCCAAACCTCACCCTGACAGTGCATGAAAGCTCCAAATCGGGCCGTCTGGACGGCAAGGCGCTTGTGGACCACGCGCCCGAGATCGGCAGTTCCAAGGTCATGTTCTGCGGCCCTGTGCCGATGCGCAAAACGCTCTTCACGGCCGCTGCCCGTCAGGGCGTGGCCCAGCGGGATTTCCATTTCGAGGAGTTCGAATTCCGCACCGGCATCGGCCTCGACCGCATGGCCGATTGGGTCTTCAACCGCCTGCGCACCGCCAACAGCTAACGCCGTTTCCCAAAGGCTTCGCCGGAGGCGTTTTGAACGCGCGCGAGATTGTCAAACAACGACGGTGAAAAGACCGGATTCAGGCCGCGAGGCGGTCCCGCAAGGGAGCGACGAGCGCGTGCTCAACAGTATTTTTCCGGCCCAACCCACTGAGCCTCGTTATACCGCTCGCCTGCCGCCCAACCGATCGGTAACACCTCTTCGATCCGCGCCAGATCGTCATCGCTCAGCAGCAGATCGCCGCCCGCCGCCACTTCGCGCAAGTGCTCCACCGACCGCGTGCCGGGGATCGGGATCACATGATCGCCTTGTGCCAAACACCACGCACAAGCGAGCCCCGCCGCAGGCACGCCCATATCCGCGGCAAGCGCCGCAAACTCTTTCGATTTCACCAGATTGTCCTGGTAATTTCGCCCCGTAAACCGCGGATTATTCTTCAAAAACCCCAAACTCGGGATCACGCTCGGGTCCAGAGGATGGTCGGTCAAAAGCGATCTGCCCACGGGCGAAAACGCCACCATTGCTACGCCCAATTCCTTGCAGGTCTGCACCAGCCCCATCTCGGGCGAGCGCGTGGAGAGCGAATATTCCGACTGCACCGCCGCTACCGGTGCCTCCGCATGGGCACGCCTTAAGGACACCGGAGAAATCTCTGAAAAGCCGAAACTTTTCGCCTTTCCGCTCTCCACAATACGCGCCAGCGTCCCGGCGACTTCCTCTATCTCGACGCTCTGATCACGACGGTGCACGTAGAACAGATCGACATAGTCGATCCCCATCCGCGCCAGCGAGCCCTCCAGCTCCGCCTCCAGATGCGCGAGCGAATTGTCGAAATACCGAACACCTTTGGCATTGCGGGTAATCGACGCCTTGGTCGCGATGTGCAGTTGGTCTCGCACGGGGTACTTTGCAAGCCACTGTCCGAGCACTGTCTCAGACCGCCCCATCCCATAGACATTCGCCGTGTCGATATGGGTGATCCCCAGCTCCATGCAGGCATCGAGTACCGCAAAACTGCCTTCATCGGTCGCGGGCCCGTAGAAATCCGAGAAAGACATCGCGCCATAGCCAATCGCGCCCACTTCGGGCCACTGATCTCCCAGTTTGATCTTGCGCATATCCCTCTCCGTCTTTTGAGTTTCGACCTGATGTAGCCCGCCCCCGGGCCCAAGGCCAGAATGGCTCAAGTAATTTCAGTATACATTTGCATACCGTCTAGCCAGCCAAGCCGTCCTGCGCTATCACCCAAAGCAAAGGATTCCACTTCCGGAGGCACACCCCCCATGTCCAAGATCAAGGTAGAGAACCCCATCGTCGAGATGGACGGCGACGAGATGACCCGCATCATGTGGGATTTCATCAAGAAGAAGCTGATCCTGCCCTATCTCGATATCGACCTGCTCTATTACGACCTCGGCATGGAAAGCCGCGATGCGACCAATGACCAGATCACCATCGATGCCGCCGAGAAAACCAAAGAGGTCGGCGTCGCGGTGAAATGCGCCACCATCACGCCGGATGAGGCGCGGGTTGAGGAGTTCGGCCTGAAAGAGATGTGGCGCTCCCCCAATGGCACGATCCGCAACATTCTCGGCGGTGTCGTGTTCCGCGCCCCGATCATCTGCAAGAACGTGCCACGCCTTGTCCCCGGTTGGACCCAACCCATCGTGATCGGTCGCCACGCGTTTGGCGATCAATACAAAGCCACGGATATGAAATTCCCCGGGCCCGGCAAACTGACGATGAAATTCGTCGGCGAGGACGGCACGGTGGACGAGCGTGAAGTGTTCGACGCCCCCTCATCCGGCGTGTTCATGGGCATGTATAATCTCGACAAATCAATCGAGGATTTCGCCCGCGCTTCCTTCAACTATGGCCTGAATCTCGGCTGGCCGGTCTATCTCTCGACCAAGAACACCATCCTGAAACAGTATGACGGCCAGTTCATGCTGATTTTCCAGCGCATCTTCGACGAGGAGTTCAAGGAGAAGTTCGATGAGGCCGGCATCGAATATCAGCACCGCTTGATCGACGACATGGTCGCCTCAGCCATGAAATGGTCCGGTGGGTTCGTCTGGGCCTGCAAGAATTACGATGGCGATGTGCAATCCGACACGGTCGCGCAGGGGTTCGGCTCCCTCGGCCTTATGACCTCGCAGCTGATGACGCCCGATGGCAAAATCGTCGAGGCGGAGGCCGCCCACGGCACCGTCACGCGTCACTATCGCCAGCACCAGAAGGGCGAAGCGACTTCCACCAATTCCATCGCCTCGATCTATGCCTGGACCGGCGGGTTGAAACACCGCGCCAAGCTCGACGGCAATGAGGAACTGAAAACCTTCGCCGAGAGGCTTGAGAAAGTCATCGTCGATACCGTTGAAAGCGGCTTCATGACGAAAGACCTTGCGCTTCTAGTGGGCCCCGATCAGTCCTGGCTGACAACCGAAGGCTTCCTTGAGAAGATCGACGAGAACCTCAACAAGGCGATGTAGGTGACCAAATCAGAAGGCCCGCAGTCAAGCGGGCCTTTCTTCGCGCTTCTATATCGCGGAACACCTCACGTTTCGTCTTCCTGCGTCGCACCAGCCGGAAGCAAATCGTCGATCAAATCCAAAAGCTCGTTGGGGTGAAATGGTTTCTCCAGTGAGACATTCGCGCCGAGGCTTTCAGCCGTTTTCAGAACGGACCCGAGGCCGGGATATTTCGTGGATCCAGAGATCGCGACAATTGGCAGGACCGAGTTTGATGCCCGTGTGTGCTGTCGAATTCTCGAAATGAGAAGCAACCCACCGTCGGCAACGAACTCATCGCCCTTTTTGACGATCAAATCCGCCACGACGAAATCAAAGCTATTGTTTTGAAATGTTGCCAGAGCTTCGGTCGCGTCCTCGGTCAAAGTGACGCTGTGACCGGCTTGCTCCAGGGACTTCGTCAAAAGGTTGCCAAAATCTTTTTCGTCCTCCAGGACAAGAATCTTTGCCACGTTCCTAGTTTCCTAATTTGCGCAGTTGGGTGGGCTGCATGCGACTTTTCAGCCTCAGAGTGGTTCTGATATCTAAACGGAAGGCTAACGATGAAAAGGGTGCAACACTGGGAATTCAGGGCCTTAACGGTCGGGACGTAACACATCGTACATCGTTTTGGCTAGCTCCGCAGGCGAGCAGGGTTTTTGGAGCATCGGACCAACGACATCGGACATATCGCTCTCCGAGTAGCCCGTATATCCTGACATGTAGATCACCGGGATCTCCGGGCGGAGTTGTCGTGCCTTTCGCGCCAGATCAAATCCATCAAGATTGCCAGGCATGACGATGTCGGTAATGATCAAGTCACATGTTTCGCCGGCGTCGAGAGCGGCAAGAGCCTCGCGCCCGGACTGGAACATTCTCGCCTGATAGCCAAGCGAGGAAATCAGGTCGTCCATCATTGCAAGCAGGCTGGGCTCGTCTTCAACCACGAATACCCGCTCGCCATTGCCGCGTATCTCGGGCTCACGCTCAACCGGATTTTCTCGCGGGCCAGAAAGCGTGCCGCGTGGCAAGAGCAAACGAACCGTCGTGCCCTGATTGAGTTCGGAATAGATGCGCAGCTCCCCGTTGGATTGCTGAACAAACCCATAGACCATCGACAGCCCCAGCCCAGTGCCGGAGTTCGTGTCTTTCGTGGTGAAGAACGGATCAATGGCACGGCGCTTTATTTCGCCCGTCATCCCAGGTCCATCATCGGTCACCGCAAACTCGATGTAGCGATAGGCCGCGTTATCGTCCCGTTCGCGATCCGCAAAGTGTTCCGCGTAGAGACCCTTGGCGATGTAGGTGTCGGGATGCTCGCGGCGCAGAGTGACATCTGCATCGATCTCATTGACGCTACGCGCCAAGACCGAAATTCGACTGCCCTTCCCAGACCGCAAAATTGCGTCACGCGCGTTAAGTACAAGATTCAAAAGCGCATTCTGCAATTGCGCCGGGTCACAGAAGGCCAACAGCCCGGGTTCGGTCACCTGGAATTCCAACGCGACGCTGGACTCAATCAGCGGTTTCGCAAGACGCCGGAACTCATCCAATATATCACCGACATCTTGAGATCGTCTGACACCTGGTTGCTGTTTGGCGAATGCGAGCAATCGTTTCGTGAGTTCGGCGCCACGATCCACCGACTTAAAGGCGACCTCCAGATATTTGTCCCTGAGCGCCTTGTCGGTCGTGTCACTCGAGAGCTGTAGCGCATATTGCACCGTGGCCAACAGATTGTTGAAATCATGCGCAATGCCCCCGGTCAGTTGGCCCAGCGCATCCAAACGACTTGTGCGCTCAATCTGCTGGCGATGACGTTCCTGCTCCGACACATCGTCAAGGATGACGACGCAATGCAGCGCCGCCTCACCGCCATCGACAGGAGCACTGGACACCCGGACATATCGAGGGTCTTTCTCCGCCTTATGCGCCATGAGAAAGACCTCTCCCTTTATCGTAGCTCCTGCCAAGCTGCGCCGCATGGGGTCTTTGGAAGCTTCCAACGGCTGAAGCGATACTGTTTCCAGAAAGTTGATATCGTCCGGCCATTTGAACGGGACATCGGCGCTCAGCCCGCCCAAAAAGTCGCGACCTGCTGAATTAATGGACGTGATATCGCCTTCGGCATTGAGACCAATGATCGCGCTTTGCGCGGTGTCCATGATCATGGTGAGAAGAGCGCTCGTGTGCTTGGCCGAACGTTCCTCGTTTTTCAGAGAGGTGATCTCGTTATGCGCGCCAAGCAGGCGGATCGCTTTTCCGTCACTATTGCGAATTGCGATCCCGCGGCAGCGCACCCAGGCCGTGCTGCCATCGGCGCAATGGTATCTTACGATCTGATCATAGGGGTGGTCAGGATTGTCGACATGGGCCAGGAAGTTCTGCGTCGCGAGTTCAAGATCTTCAGGAAAAATAAGGTCCTGCCACTCCGATGCGAGATGCTTCTTGTCCGATGGATCGAACCCGAACACCCGCCAGAATTCCGGGCTCATATATTCATGTTCCGGGTTTTCCAGGTCCCAGTACCAGACCCCATCCAACGACCCTTCACGAATGAAGCGCCAGACATTTGGGTCGGATTGAATCAGGTCTTCAAGCTCTTGCTCTAAATAGTTCACGTCAGCCAATCTGCGCACCGCAATCTCAAAGCTCGAACATCTCGTCTTTTGACATCTTGGGCAAGTGGTTTGGGCGACCAATGGAAGTCTTTTTGAGCCGGTCAACGGCCGTCATTTGATCCGCACGACGAAACCTCAAAATCGCCGCCTCTGCACCAATCATGCCAGAGGCCTGGCCACGACTCCGCTCTTCCCTTTTCCCCTCTCCAAGCTGAGAGTGGCACCGTATTCGGTTGGAAAGGCCCCTCATGCCCAAGCACTACATTCTGCTCATTCTGGCAGTCGCGGCGGAAACGGTCGGCACCTCGGCGCTGCAAGCGAGTCAGCAGTTCACCCGGCTCTGGCCATCGGCACTTGTCGTCGTGGCTTATGCGATCTCCTTCTACCTGCTCGCGCTGACCCTGAAATATATGCCCGTCGGCATCATGTACGCGCTCTGGTCAGGGCTTGGCATCGTCTTCATTGCGCTCATTGGCTGGCTCTATTTCGGACAGAAACTGGATGGCGCGGCGGTGCTAGGCATTGCGCTGATCACGGCGGGGATCATTGTGCTGAACGTGTTCTCAAAATCGACGCTGCACTGAGATGTGTATCGCGCTGATCCTTCTGGCAGCAGGCTGTTCCAAGCGGATGGAAGGGCGCGACAAACTGATGGAGCCGGTGCGCGACACATCGCTCCTGCGTGACCGCGTCGCGATGGCCATGGAGAGCGCGGCCCATCCGGTTCTTGTTGTCTTACCGCCAGATCGCCCGGCACGGATCGGCGCGATAGCGGATTTCGACGTTGTGCGGGTGATCAACCCCTTTGCGGCGGGCGGCATGGCCTCCTCCATCAAGGCGGGCCTCAAGGCGGTGCCCAAAGATTGTCTCGGAACGCTTATGATGCCGGCGGACATGCCGAATATTACAGCGGATCACCTCAATCTGATGATTGAACGCGCCAAGGCAGAGCCGGAAACGATCCTGCGGGCGGCGGGCGCGGATGGCTTCCCCAAAAGCCCGACTTACCTGCCCCGTCCGTGCTTTCCTTTGTTCCGAACGCTTCAAGACGATGAAGGGGGGCGGCAAGTGCTTCAAAACTATCAGGGCGAGATAAAGACGGTCCCACTCGACGGTCCCGATCCCACGTTTGACCTCGACACGCCCGAGGATTGGGAGCGCTGGCGCACCAGCCAATAAAAAAGGACCGCGGATATCCGCGGCCCGGTACTCACTACTTGGAAACCTTGATGGGCAGCCCCCGAGAGGACCGCCCATGCAGCTGCATTACTTAAAGAGCATCCGTGCTTCGTGCTTCTTCAGCGTCAGGCGGGCGGAGGCGTAAGCCTCGCGGCCTTTCTCGCCCTGCAGTTCCGGGAAGAGTTCGAAAATCTCGTTCCGTTGTGCATTGCCGATGCCTTTCAGCGAGTAGTCACCCGGCTGGAAGCTCTCCGTCCACGCGCCGTTCGACAGCACAACCTCGTGGTTGTCGAACATGAAGTGGATGTAGGTCGTACCCATCGAGTTGATGTTCTGGACACCTTCGCTTGGGTTCACCAGGTGCTTGGCAGAGACCAGAACCTCGTTCTCCTCGAAGTAGAGGGACACGCGGTCATTGTTCACCAGCATACGGTGGTTCGGGCTGACCAGCATGTCGCGCTCCGGCAGACCGTTTCCGAGGCTGCCCTGCTTGATCAGGACAGGCTGCAGATGCGGGTTCTGCTGCAACTGACGACCATCCATGCGCTTGGCGCCGATCCAGCGGATCTCCTGGATGCCGTTGTCACGAGTGATGATCTTGTCGCCGACCTGCAGGTCTTCGACCAGCATTTCACCACGCGGCGTGGCAATCGAGGTGCCCGGCGTGAAGCAGGGTACGATTTCCTCGATCTCGGTGAAGTTCAGCGTGCCGACAACATTGCCGCCAACACCGTCAAGAAACTCGATGGTGCCGGAGGTGGAGTTGCCGTCCGCGTCAACCGTCTCATTGACGATGCGCAGCGGGCCGGAACCGGTCAGATCAAGGATGTCATAGTCATCCGCATCGCCCGGCGCGGTGGAACCCGTGCCGCCGTCAATGACGTCGCCCAGCGCATCTTCCTGGCTGGAGACGATGATCGTATCGCGATCGTCGCCACCAAGGATGGTGTCCGCACCCTGACCGCCGATCAGCGTGTCATTGCCGGTGCCACCGTCGATCAGGTCATCGTCGAAACCGCCATCGATGAAATCGTCGCCCTCGTCGCCGTAGAGCTCGTCATCGTCGTCAGCGCCGTAGATCGTGTCGTTGCCTTCGCCGCCATGGACAACGTCCATGCCATTGTTGGTGACAAGGTCAGGGCTCAGACCACCGGTGTCTTCATCGGTGATGTCGAGGTTGTCCGGCAGGCCAAGATCGGGGTCGATCCCGGCATAGATGACATCGTCACCCGCACCGCCATCGATCACATCGGAGCCTTCGCCACCGACGATCCGGTCATCGCCTTCGCCACCGTCGATCGTGTCGGCGTCAAGGCCGCCATCGATGGTGTCGTTGCCGGTGCCGCCGAGGATTGTATCCGCGTCGTCGCCGGTGGAGATGATGTCATCCCCAGCGCCGCCATCCACGAAGTCGATATCATCGTTCGGGTCACTGTCGGCCGGGAACAGGCCCGGGTAACCCAGATCAGGCAGCGGGATGCCGGTCTGACGCCCGGTGTCGATGGTGTCGTCGCCGTCACCACCGGTGACCGTATCGCTGCCGTCGCCGCCGAAGATGATGTCATCAGCGTTGCCGCCATTGATCTCGTCATCGCCTTCGCCGCCATCGAGGTAGTCCTCGCGCGCACCACCATCTAGGATGTCATCCCCCTCTTCCCCGAAGAGCGTGTCGCCATCCTGACCGGCGTCCAGATCGTCATTGCCGGCACCGCCGTAAAGGACGTCATCGCCGTTGCCGCCGGAGAGGTAGTCGTCGCCATCGCCACCGAAGAGCGTGTCGTCGCCATCTTCACCGTAGATCTGGTCATCGTCAGCGCCACCGTCGATGGTATCGTCGCCCAGACCGCCGAGGATGAAGTCCTCGCCGTCATTGCCTTCGATGTCATCGTTGCCGTCTTCGCCGTCAATGTCGTCATTGCCGGTCCCGCCGACGATTTCGTCGTCGGAATTGCCGCCGGTGATCGTGTCATCGCCAGCACCGCCGTCGATCAGGTCTTCACCTGGTCCACCCAGCAGCGTGTCGTTTCCGTCTTCACCGTAGAGCTCGTCACCGCCCTGGCCGGCATCCAGCGTGTCATCGCCGTCGCCACCATAGAGGATGTCGTTGCCCTCGCCGCCGGAGAGGTAATCGTCGCCGTCTTCGCCATAGAGCGTGTCGTTGCCGTCCTCGCCATAAACCTCGTCATCGCCCTCACCGGCTTCAACGAGGTCATCGCCGTCGCCAGCAAGCACGATATCGTCATTCGGGCCTTCGCCGGGCAGGAATTCATCATTGTTATCAATCATGTCGCCCTCAGGGTCGCCCACATAATTGATATCGATGATGTCGTTGCCAGCGGTGCCTTCGACGATGCCATCACGGATCAGAACCGTCACGGTCGCGGTGTCGAAGCCACCATTCCCGTCGGTCACGGTGTAGGTGAAGGTTACCTCGCCATCCACGGTGCCATCCGGCGTGAAGGTCAGCGTGCCATCGCCATTATCGGTGACGGTGCCACCGGCCGCAGGCTGGGTGAAGCTCGCGATCATCAGCGGATCGCCATCCGGATCAGTGTCGTTGCCGAGCACGTCGATGATCACTGGATCGATGATCGGCGTGGTCGCACGGTCATCATTGGCATCCGGACCGTCATTCACCGAATTGACAGTGATGTTCACCGTCGCCGTGTCAGTGCCACCATTGCCATCTGTGACGGTGTAGGTGAAGCTGTCCGGCCCGTTGTAGCCAGGGTCAGGCTCGTAGGTGAACGTGCCATCCGGGTTCTGCGTCAGCGTGCCGTTTGAGGGCTGCGTGAAGCTGTCCACTTCCAGCGTGTCGCCATCCACATCCGTGTCATTGCCGAGCACGTCGAAGGTGACGGTGTCATCTTCATCCACCGTAACGTCGTCGTCATTGGCAATCGGATCGTCATTCACCGGATCGACAGTGACATTCACCGTTGCGGTGTCGGTGCCACCATTGCCATCATCGATGGTGTAGGTGAAGCTGTCCGGCCCATTGTAGTTCGGGTCCGGCGTGTAGGTCAGCGTTCCATCGGGATTTTCCGTCACAGTGCCGTTTGAGGGCTGCGTGAATGAGGTGATCTCAAGCGGGTCACCCTCCGGATCACTGTCATTCGCTGTCGGATCGAAGGTGACGCTGTCATCTTCGTCGACACTGATGTTGTCATCGACCGCATCCGGACCGTCATTCACCGGATCAACAGTGATGTTGACCGTCGCCGTGTCAGTCCCGCCATTCCCGTCATCGATGGTGTAGGTGAAGCTGTCGGGACCAGTGTAATCCGGGTCAGGCGTGTAGGTCAGGGTCCCGTCCGGGTTTTCCGTCACCGTGCCATTCGAAGGCTGCGTGAAGGAGATGATCTCCAGCGGATCACCTTCCGGATCGGTGTCGTTCAGGGTCGGATCAAAGGTGACAGAGTCATCCTCGTCCACACTGACATCGTCATCAACCGCATCCGGACCATCGTTCACAGGATCAACGGTGACGTTCACGGTCGCCGTATCGGTGTTCCCGGCTTCATCCTCGATTGTGTAGGTGAAGCTGTCCGGACCGTTGTAATCCGGGTCCGGCGTGTAGGTCAGCGTGCCATCCGGGTTCTGCGTCACAGTGCCGTTTGAGGGCTGCGTGAAGCTGATGATCTCCAGATCGTCGTTCTCCGGATCGGTGTCATTGGCCAGCGGATCGAAGGTGACGCTGTCGTCTTCATCGACGCTGACGTCGTCATCCATGGCATCCGGGCCTTCGTTGACGCGGTCGCCGAGGATTTCCTCGATCTCGGTGAAGGTCATCGAACCGGTGACATTGCCGCCGCCATCGAGGAATTCGATGGTGCCGGAGGTGGAGTTGCCATCGGCATCGACGGTCTCATTCACAACGCGGAACGGACCTTCGCCGCGCAGATCAAGGATGTCGTAGTCATCGACATCGTTGGCCGCGGTCGAGCCGGTGCCCCCGTCAACGCTGTCACCATCGTTACCGCCGATGATCGTGTCGCGGTCATCGCCACCGTCGATGGTGTCTTCACCCTCGCCTCCGGTCAGCTCGTCATTACCAGCACCGCCTTCGAGGTTATCGTCGCCGCCTTCACCATAGATGATGTCAGCACCGTCTCCGCCGCGCAGATCGTCATTGCCGTCTTCGCCATCATCAACGACCGGAACGTCAAAGAAAATGTCGGTGACATTGATGCCGGTGTTGTCGTCACCGCGCTGGTCGTGGAAAATCTCGATCCGAGCGACCGGACCGGCGATGGTCACGAGCGTCGAATAGGCTTCGCTGTCATCGGGCTGATAGCCGCCATTGGACGAAATCGTGCCGTTGTTCGAGTTCACAGTGACATGGCTGCCGCCGAGCAGTTCGACGTCGATCTCGTTGCCGTCTTCGTCAAAGGCGCGAACGCGGACAAAGCCGTCGCCATCCACGTCGTTGATGCGGAAGGAAACGTCCTCAACTTCCTGGCTGAAGCCGATATTGTACTTGGCCGAGCCATTGTCGCCATTCGTCACCGAATAGAGCGAGCTGTTGGGGTTCACGGTCTCATCGCCGGAATCGATGCCGACGACGCGCTGCGTGTCGCTTTCAAATTCCGTGTCGGCATTGCCGTTTTCAGCGACAATGGTGAAGGAGACATCCACCGAACCGGTGTTCTGCGTGAAGTTGGAGAAATCTTCCCCGTTTCCAACACCTTCCAGCGACCAGTTCAGGCTCTCGCGCACGGACACGCCTGCGCCCGGGCCGCTGTAGTTGCTGTCGCCATAGATGACGTCATCGCCGTCGCCGCCTTCGACATAGTCATTGCCGGAGCCCGCATAGACTTCATCATCATCTTCGCCGGCCAGAACGGTGTCGTCGCCGCCAAATGCATCCACGATGTCGTCATCGCCACTCTCGCCGGGCAGGATCGCATCGTCATTGTCGATCCGATCACCATCCGGGTCGCCATCATAGTTGATGTCGATCACATCCGCGTCGTTGGTGCCCTCAACAACGCCATCCAGCTCGTCGGTGTCATCCGGGGTGCAGTAGCAGATGTTGTCGATCGCGCCCGAGCCGTTCAGGTGCACTTCCATGCGTGCAACGCCCTCATACCCCTGGCCCGTGGCCGGGTCGGTCAGGTGAACAGTCTTCTGGCCGCCGTTCGACGTTGTGCCCATCGGGATCGTCGCGATCACCGAACCGTCTTCAGCATAAAGTGTAACCGTGCCGCCCTCTTCGATGTCGAGTGCGCGGAAATTGATCACCTGGCTCGGCTCATCGAAATCGAAGATGAACGTGCCGCCGCCCGCATTGTCATCGGGGTCCGAGCTGTCGCCATCTTCGGACAAGATCAGAACATTGCCAAGATTGTTGGTCTCAAGGTCATGGTCACCGCCCGTGGGGTTATCGGAATCGAACACCATCGGCGGGGTGTGCGGATTGCCGGAGCTGATCGTCACACCTTGGGAAATATATTGGCCGTTGACGATATCTCCTGCGTGGAGATTTTCGAATGTAAGCAGAACGTTGGGCATTTCCGTCTCCTACGAATTTCCTGCACCAGGCCGCTGTGCTCCCGGCCCAGAAAATTCAACAAATTTATACACGCGCACATGCGAGATGGTCGCAACGAAGAACAGGCCGCTTGTGACGGCCAACATGATCAAAGTCGTTGCGCTTAGTGCCATTGGTTCCCCACTAGCGTTTTCCATACTCAAACCCGTGGTGAGTGAGGCACAGGCTCGTCTGCGGACGCAGATCACATGTGTCCATTGGGAGGGGACCAGGCACGAGGCCTGCGCGGACGCGCTGATAATGCGAAATTGGGACACCCAAACACACGCAAACAGTCGCACAACCAATCCCGCACCCGTTTTCGGATACGCAATCATGCGGCCGCCCCCGTGGCCTTATGTCTTCACCCCCCAGATGGGCAATTTCAGTTTTAGACAAAAGCCCAATGCCCAAAAAGCAAAAAATGGCCGAAACCTGTCGAGATTGCGGTAACCATGAAAAGGCTTTCAAAAGTCAAACTTGCGTTCCGTAAGGTAAAGAGAATCGCCAAATCTCGGGGTGATGCACGCTGGTTCAAGCTTGACTTGCCCTGCCGCGAGTCCTGCCCGAATGCCTTAATTCACTGAGAAATCTATGGTTAATCCGGCAGATATCACCGTCGAGGGAAGCCGTCCCTTCGCCTTAAGGGGAACTTGGTTAACCGTTGACCTGCGACTCACAGCCAGTCGTCAAAATCTTTGTCAATTTCATTAACCTTAGCGGAGGTTTTTGCCCATTTTTCGCCACATTTCGTCTGAACAATCCAGGCTTTGGCCCCCGACTGTTCTCAAAATACCTCCGAAACCGCCCCGGTTTGATTCGAATTGAGCAGGTCTGAGGGGCAATTTTTCGAGCAATCAGAGGGTTAATTGTTTCTCAAAAGGAAACAAAACCGCCGATTTCCGGGATTGGACACAAAACGAAGCTCGGTAAAATCGTATGGGAAAGTACGACATTCCGTACTTTCGGACCTGCGAGCAGATTTCCGCTGAGTTTTGGTACCCGAGGTCGGACTCGAACCGACAAGGTGTTGCCACCGGGGGATTTTGAATCCCCTGCGTCTACCAATTCCGCCACTCGGGCCAAGGAGGCAGGGCGGCAGCCCCGCGTCGAAGGTGGAGATGCAATATCCAAGCCTCCCCGCTTCGTCAATTCGCTGTTTTGACGAATTTGAAAGCGCCTCTCCCCATGCTATCTTTCCTCTCAACAAAATCAGAGGTTATTCGATGCGCCACTCATTTCTGACACTGCTTTTTCTTTGCCTCAGCGCCCTGCCCCTCCACGCCTTCACCTTTGGCAACATCGATGGCGGCACGCATGATCTGACCGCCTGGAAGGGCAAGACCGTGCTCGTGGTGAACACCGCCTCAAAATGCGGTTTCACCGACCAATATGGGGCGCTGCAAACTCTCTATGAGCGTTATCGCGATCAGGGCCTCGTCGTCCTCGCAGTGCCATCCGGCGATTTTCGGCAGGAACTGGCAACCGGCGAACAGGTGAAAGAGTTCTGCGCCCTGCATTTCGGTCTCACCCTGCCGATGACGGACATCACCTCGGTCCGGGGCAGCGACGCGCATCCGTTCTACAAATGGGTCGCTGAAACCACCGGCTTCGTGCCGCGCTGGAATTTCAACAAAGTGCTGATCGGACCAGACGGAGAGGTCGCCGGAACCTACGGGGCGACCACGAAACCCTTGGGCCGCGCGCTCACAAAAGAGATCGAAACGCAGCTTGGCCGCAGCTAGAGCCTTGCCGCGCTGAACGTATCGCAGGCCTGGATGCGTGGGTTCTCATAGCCTTTTGCGAACCAGCGCTGCCGTTGCTCCGATGTGCCGTGAGTAAACGTGTGCGGATTTGGCCTGCGCCCCGCATTGCGCTGCAACGTGTCATCGCCGATCTGTTTTGCGGCATTCACCGCCTCCTGCAGATCGCCATTCTCCAGCGAATTGAACCGCGCTTGCGCGTAGCGCGCCCAAACCCCGCTCAGGCAATCGGCCTGTAATTCGATCCTGACGGAAATCGCGTTGCTCTCGGCCTGACTGACCTGCTGACGGATACGGTGAGCCTGCATCAGAATGCCGAGCTCGTTCTGCACATGATGCGCCACTTCATGGGCCACCACGTAGGCGGCGGCAAAATCCCCACCGGCCCCCAGTTTCTGCGATAGCGTTGTGAAAAACTGCGTGTCGAGATAGGCCTTCTTATCCGCCGGGCAGTAGAACGGCCCCGACGCGCCGCTTGCCCCGCCGCAGGGGCTTTGCGTCGCCCCTTTGAACAGCACCAATGTCGCAGGCGTGTAGGGCTCGCCCACCTGATCGCGGAAGATCTCCGCCCAGACTTCTTCCGTATCGGCCAACACCACCGAGACAAACTCGCCCGCTTGCCGGTCCGCCTCGGTGATCTCGCCGGTTTCCGACAATTGACTACCGGACCCGCCGCCCTGAAGCAGCGGCGTCACATCGATGCCGAGGAAATACCCGATCACCAGAATGGCCACGAGCCCAAGGCCACCGACACCGCCCGCGCGGCCCGCACTGCGTTGGCCCCGCCTGTCTTCGATATTGCGGCTTCTCCGCCGTCCGCGCCATTTCATGATTTCACACCCCCTACCTTGACGGGGGTCGCCCGCCCGTGCTGTGTGCATCACAAAACAAGCGGGCAGTAGAATGATCAAGCGTCTTTACGACTGGACCATGCAATGGGCCGAGCACCGCTATGCGCTTGTCGCCCTTGCGATCATTTCCTTTGCCGAGAGTTCGGTTTTCCCAATCCCGCCTGATATCGTGATGATCCCGATGATTTTGGCCGCCCCGCATCGTGCCTTTCTCATCGCAAGCGTCTGTCTGTTTTTCAGCGTTTTGGGTGGGCTGGCGGGTTATGCCATCGGGGCGCTCGCTTTTGAGCAGATCGGCCAGCCGATCCTGGCGGCCCTTGGCAAGGCGGATGCTGCGGCTGAGTTCAACACGCGCTTCAACGATATGGGCTTCTGGCCGGTCCTGATCGCGGGTCTGACGCCCTTTCCCTATAAAGTGATCACCATCATGTCGGGCTGGACAGGCATGCCGCTTGGCACATTCATTGTGACCTCTATCGTCGCGCGGGGCTTACGTTTTTTCATCGTCGCGGCGCTTTTGTGGAAGTTCGGGCCGCCCATTCGCGACTGGATCGAGCGCCGCTTCGGCCTCGCCACGATCCTCTTTGTCGCAGTGCTCTTAGGTGGCTTCGCCGCTATCCGGTATCTATGACCGCACACCGTCTTGCCCTTTTGGCCGCCGCTGGCTCATTTGCGCTGCTGGTAGGCGCATTTTTCTTCCAGGCGATTGGCTATGCGCCCTGCAAGATGTGCCTCTGGCAGCGCTGGCCCCATGCCGTGGCCATCGCGCTCGGCCTGGTTCTGATCCTGTTGCCTAACCGCCTGCTCATGCTCCTTGGGGCGTTGGCCGCGGCCGTGACTGCAGGGATCGGCATGTTCCATGTCGGCGTCGAGCAGAAATGGTGGGAGGGGCCGTCTGATTGCACCGGTGGTGGTTTGGGAAATCTTTCCGGTGCGGACCTGCTGTCCACCGAGACTCTGGATCGTGTGGTGATGTGCGACGAGATTGCCTGGTCGCTGCTTGGCATCTCAATGCCGGGCTGGAACGCCTTGATTTCGCTGATTCTTTGCGCGATGTGGTTGACCGCCTTCCGCCGCGCCTGAGCCGCTAGTCGCGCCCTTTCGGGCCCGCCTCGCGCTAATTGAGCTGGAACTCCCCCACCACATTGCGCCACTCACCGGGGGCGATCAATTTGCGATGGGTGAAATGCACCGAGTGCAGCGGTCCTTCGATCTTCTTCTGCCAGAACTCAATAAACCCAAACAGCTTCGGATAATCCGGCGCCAGATCGTAATCCTGCCAGACGAAGGTGTTCAAAACCTCCTTGTAATCCGGCATGCGATACACCATCTCGGCCGTCGTCAGCCCATAGCCTTTCATCATCAATTCGGTCTCAGAACCGCTCATCTCGCACCTCTTTTGTTGTTGCGCTTGGTCAACGATTCCACAGATTCCAGAAAAATCAATGAAAACATGTTGTTAGCAGTCACCTGCGAGCGGTGCCAAATCGACCCGCGCCATTGCGTCCCAGGCCTAGTCTGAGCTATAAGAAAACCAGCAAAATATAGCGGTATAACAACAAATAAGAGCCATCCGTGAGCGAAACCCCCGAGACCCCGGAAGATGACGACGAACGCCCTGCCCGCATGGAGTTCGACGGTCCTCAAGTAAATATTACCGACGAGATGAAGACCTCCTTCATCGACTACGCCATGTCGGTGATCATTTCCCGCGCGATCCCCGATCTGCGGGACGGGTTGAAGCCGGTGCACCGCCGCATCCTCTACGCGATGCATGAGACCGGCAACACCCACGACAAGGCCTACCGCAAATCCGCGCGGCCCGTGGGTGATGTCATGGGCAAATACCACCCGCATGGCGACGGCGCGATCTATGACGCGCTTGTCCGTATGGCGCAGGATTTCTCCATGTCCATGCCGCTGCTGGATGGCCAGGGCAATTTCGGCTCCATGGACGGCGATAACCCCGCTGCCATGCGCTACACCGAAGTGCGCATGGACAAACCCGCCTCGGCGATCCTTGCCGATATCGACAAGGATACCGTCAATTTCATCGACAATTACGATGGCAAGGACCAAGAACCGACGGTCCTGCCCGCCCGCTTCCCCAATATGCTGGTCAACGGCGCGGGCGGCATCGCGGTCGGCATGGCCACCAATATCCCGCCGCACAATTTAGGCGAGGTCATCGACGCGACCCTCGCGCTGATCGAGGACCCGGACCTCTCCACCGAGGCGCTGATGGACTACGTGCCCGCCCCGGATTTCCCGACGGGCGGCATCATTCTGGGCCGCTCCGGCGCGCGCAAGGCCTATACGGAATCCCGCGGCTCGGTCATTCTGCGCGCCAAAACCCACGTGGATGAAATCCGCAAGGACCGCTACGCCATCATCATCGACGAGATCCCCTATCAGGTGAACAAGGCCACGATGATCGAGAAGATCGCCGAGGCCGCCCGCGACAAGAAGATCGAGGGTATCGCCCATGTGCAGGACGAAAGCGACCGCGTCGGTGTGCGCGTCGTCATCGAACTGAAACGGGATGCCACCGCCGAGGTCGTGCTGAACCAGCTCTTCCGCTTCACGCCGATGCAGACCTCCTTCGCCTGCAACATGCTCGCGCTGAATGGCGGCAAGCCAGAAACCCTGACCCTGCGCTCCTTTCTGACCAACTTTATCGCTTTCCGCGAAGAGGTTGTCGCACGACGCACCGCCTACGAACTTCGTAAAGCCCGCGAACGCTCCCACATCCTCTGCGGTCTCGCAGTCGCCGTCTCCAATGTGGACGAGGTCGTGGCCACCATCCGCGCCTCCGCCGATGCCGCCGAGGCCCGTGCGAAACTCATGGAGCGCCGCTGGCCCGCTCAGGATATCGCCGATTACATCAAACTGATCGACGACCCGACCCATACGATGAATGAGGACGGCACTTATAACCTGTCGGAAACGCAGGCCCGCGCGATTCTCGATCTCCGCCTGCAACGCCTGACCCAGATCGGCGTGAAGGAAGTCACCGACGAGCTCGAAGAACTCGCCGCGAAGATCAAAGAGTATCTCGACATCCTGCGCTCCCGCGAACGGATCATGGAGATCATCTCAAACGAACTGCTTGAAGTAAAAGAACAATTCGCCGTGCCCCGCCGTACCGAGATCACCGAATGGTCCGGCGATATGGAGGATGAAGACCTTATCGAGAAGGAAGATATGGTCGTCACCGTCACCTCCGGCGGCTACATCAAGCGCACGGCTCTCGCCGATTTCCGCGCCCAGAAACGCGGTGGCAAGGGCGTCTCGGGCGGGACGCTGAAAGAGGATGACACCGTCACGACCCTCTTTGTCGCCAACACCCACACCCAGCTTCTGTTCTTCACCACCGATGGCATGGTCTACAAGCTGAAGACCTGGCGCCTGCCCCAGGGTGGACGCACTTCCAAGGGCAAGGCCATCGTCAATATCCTTCCGATCCCGCAGGGCGTGTCCATCGCTGCAATCATGCCGGTGGACCGCGATGAGGAAGAATGGGGCGATCTGCAGATTGTCTTCGCGACAACCGAGGGTGACGTGCGCCGCAACGCGCTCAGCGATTTCACCAATGTCATGCGCAACGGCAAGATTGCGATGAAACTGCCCGAGGGCGTGGAACTGGTAAACGCCGCGATCTGCTCGGAAGAGGACGACGTGATGCTCGTCACCAATTCCGGTCGCGCGATCCGCTTCCCCACCACGGCCGTGCGGGTCTTCGCAGGCCGCAATTCCACCGGCGTGCGTGGTATCAAGTTGACTGAGGGTCAGAAAGTGGTCTCCATGGCCGTGATCCGCCATTTCGAGGCCGACCCGGCAGAACGCGCAGCCTATCTCAAACAGCGCCGCTTGATGGCAGGGGCTGTCGAGGACGACGCCGATGTGGATGAGGACGAAGAACAGGTCGCCGAAGGGCAGCTCAGCCCCGAACGCTATGCAGAGATGTCCGCCCTTGAAGACCTGATCCTCACGATCACCTCCAGCGGCTCCGGCAAGATCAGTTCCTCCCACGACTACCCAGTGCGCGGACGGGGCGGCATGGGCGTCATCGCCATGGACAAGGCCATGCGCGGCGGCGAGATCGTCGCCTCCTTCCCCGTCGAGATGGAAGACCAGATCATGCTGGCCACCTCCACGGGTCAATCGATCCGTTGCCCGGTCGATGGCATCTCCTTCCGCTCCCGCTCTGCAGGTGGCGTGAAAGTGTTCGATACTGGCAAGGGTGAAACCGTTGTCTCCGTTGCACGGATTGCCGATCAGGGCGACGAAGAGGACGCGGAGACGGAAGAATAACCTCCCGGGAATTGCCGGATATTAACCATAATTCAGACAAATTCCACGGGTACTCCGGCACCGTCTAACTAGGTGAAATCACGGGTGGGTGCATATCAACGAGGACCGTCATGTCTGGACGTACATCCCGCCCCGGTGGGAACCAAACCCTTCAACTTGCCGTCATTCGCATTCTGATCGCGTCGTTTTTCGTCGGCATCGCCGTCGGACTAATCCCGTTCCCAACGCTGCTTGGCCTCACGGAACAGCTCTTTGAGGAAAACACGGCAATCACGATTGCGACGACCTTCGTGTTCGTCACCAGTTTCTTCATCATGGTTGGTCGTAACGTGCGCACCGCGGCGCTTTCCCTGGCGATCTTCCTTCTTGCTTCACATATCGCATTCGAGGTTAAGAGCTCAGAGCCGTTCGCATTGGCGCAGTTCTGGCAAACGATTGTTCTGGTTGGTATTTTGGTGCTCGTCGCCCTCATCTTGCCGGGTGGAAGCGAAAGCATGCATGTTCTGCGCCGGATCGTGACGCCGCGCCGGGTGCGACCCGCACGTCCCCGCCCCGCGGCCACAGAAAGGGCCGAGGATGCCACCGCTGAGCAGGCACCAGAGCCATCCCCGAAGACCGATGAGACCCCGTCCGAGCCGGTGGCAACCTTCAGCTCCAAGCGCACGATCAATCCGGTCGAGGCCGAACAGCACGGACTGCGCCTTGTCTATGAAGCCCAGACCGCAAACCAGAACGAAGCCGCGCTCCTGAGCAAGGTTTCAAACGCGTCATAAGGACTTCAAAACCCGCTTCACAACGGGTATGCCGCCCCTATGGCGGCAGTTCTCAACATCGTTGGTGGCGGCATGGCAGGCTCCGAAGCCGCATGGCAAGCCGCACAGATGGGCGTGCATGTGGTGATCCACGAGATGCGGCCCAAGGTCGAAACCTTTGCGCATCGCACCGGTCATCTGGCCGAGATGGTGTGCTCCAATTCCTTCCGCTCCGATGATGATGAGCAAAACGCCGTGGGCCTCCTGCATTGGGAAATGCGTCAGGCCGGTGGGATCATCATGGAAATGGCCGACAAACACGCACTGCCCGCCGGTGGCGCTTTGGCTGTAGACCGGGATCCCTTCGCGGAGTCCGTGACCGAGCGCCTGAAAAACCACCCGAACATCTCCGTGCAAGCCTTTGAAATCAAAGAACTCCCGTCGGAGGGCCACTGGGTCATCGCAACCGGCCCCCTGACCTCCGACGGGCTCGGACAGGCCATCGCGAAAGAGACCGGACAGGATGCGCTCGCCTTTTTCGACGCCATCGCGCCGATCGTCTATTTCGACAGCGTGAACATGGAGAAGGCCTGGTTTCAGTCGCGCTACGACAAGGGCGAGACGGAGGAAGAGCGCACGGCCTATCTCAACTGCCCGATGACACGCGACGAGTACGAGGCCTTCATCGACGCGCTTCTAGAAGCTGACAAAACAGAGTTCCGGGAGGGCGAAACGGCCAAGTATTTTGACGGTTGCCTGCCTATCGAAGTGATGGCGGAGCGTGGTCGCGAGACCTTGCGGTTTGGTCCAATGAAGCCCGTTGGCCTCACAAACCCGCATCAGCCGGATCAGAAACCTTACGCGGTTGTGCAACTCCGCCGAGACAATGCGCTTGGCACGCTCTACAACATCGTGGGCTTTCAAACCAAGATGAAATATGGCGCACAAACCTCTGTTTTCAAAATAATTCCAGGCCTTGAAGAGGCTAGTTTCGCACGCCTCGGCGGCATCCACCGCAACACGTTCATCAACTCACCAACGCTTCTCGATGCACAAATGCGCCTCAAGTCGCAGCCACATATTCGCTTTGCGGGCCAGATCACAGGCGTCGAAGGCTATGTGGAAAGTGCCGCCATGGGATTGCTCGCGGGTCGCATGGCCGCAGCCGAAATCCTCGGCCAAACCGTCTCCCCGCCCCCGCCTGAGACGGCCATGGGCGCACTTGTGACCCACATCACCGGCGGCGCAGAGGCCAAGACCTTCCAGCCCATGAACGTCAATTTCGGCCTCTTCCCGCCTGTCGACGCGAAAGGCGGGCGCAAGAACCGTCAAACCCGCTACAAGCTTTACACCGACAGGGCGAAAGCCGCCTGGACCGGCTGGTTGAACGAAAAACTGGACGCCGCCTGATCGCTTTGGCAGGCTCAGGCCCATGAGCCAGAAATTCTTCAACAAGGTCTACCAGACCCATGGCGCCGAGGCGAACCGGGAACTCTATGACGGCTGGTCGGACAGCTACAATGACGACGTGACCGAGCATGGCTACGCAACGCCCGCACGGCTTGCCAAGGCGCTTGCGGGCATCCTGCCCGACCGCGACGCTCCGATCCTCGATTACGGCTGCGGCACCGGGATTTCTGGCGCGGCACTCGCGGCCCAGGGTTTCTCCACTATCGATGGCATGGATCCCTCCGAAGGCATGCTCGCCAAAACACCGGAGGGCCTTTATCGCAACAAAATCCTGCTCGATCTGGACAAACCGCTGCCGATTGAGCCCGGTCAATACGCGGTTATCATGGCCATCGGCGTCATTTCGACCGGGGCCGGGCCCGCCAGCCTGATGGGCGATCTCATCGCCAAATTGGCGCCCGGCGGCCTTTTCGGCCTGTCGCTGAACGACCACGCTTTGGACGATCCGGACTACCCGGAAGGGATCGAACGCCTCAAGGCCGCAGGTCACCAAGCGCGGATCGAAGATTACGGCGACCATCTGCCCGGGCTCGACGTGAAGTCCATGATCTATATCTTTGAAAAAGCGTGACTTTCCGAACGCGCTTCGCACCATCTCCGACCGGACCGCTGCATCTGGGCCATGCCTATTCCGCGATGCTCGCGCACGATATGGCAATGGAGAATGGCGGCGATTTTCTTCTGCGCATCGAGGATATCGACCAGACCCGCTCCCGGCCCGAATGGGAAGATCAAATCTACGAGGACCTGGCGTGGCTGGGCCTGTCCTGGGAAACGCCGGTTCTGCGGCAATCTGATCGGGTTGATACCTACCGCGCCGCTCTGCAGCGGCTGTGGGAGAATGACTGGCTTTACCCATGTCGCTGTAATCGAAAGGATATTCTGGCTGCGGCTGCCGCCCCTAATGAAGGCACACCCTTGGTCGGACCGGATGGGATTGTCTACCCGGGAACCTGTCGCAGCACCCACGACCCGAGCGGTCTGCCAAATTCTCTCACCGAGATGCCAACCGCCACGGCCCTGCGCCTGAATATGGCCATGGCCGCAGCCCTCGCGACGGAGCATCGCATCGATGACCCCGACCGACCTTGGTCAGCCTTCGGCGGATTTACCGAAACCGGCGCCGGCCCCGATGGCGAGACCGGGCTGATCGAGTTTACCGAAGGCTCCCTGATCGACACCATCGGTGATGTTGTGCTGTCGCGTCGCGACTTTGTCGGCTCATACCACCTTTCGGTCGTGCTCGACGACGCGGACCAGCAAATCACCCATGTCATTCGAGGCAACGACCTGTTTGAGGCCACAAAAATTCACGTTGTCTTACAGAGACTTCTGGGCCTTCCGACGCCCATATACCACCACCACCAGCTGATCCGCGACGAGGCTGGCAAGCGCCTTGCAAAGCGCGACGACGCCCGCGCGATCTCCAAGTTCCGCGAAGAAGGCCACACGCCGGAGGACATCCGCCGTATGGTCGGGCTCATTTCACAGGCGCCATGAGTTCACGCTCTTCCTCCCCCGTCACGGAGGTGAAAAAGCAGGACCGGCGGTTTGTATGACAAGCCGGGCCAGTTTGCCGCACCAGGGCAAGCAGGCAATCCCGGTCGCAATCGATGCGCAGATCGACCAGTTCCTGGATATGGCCGGAGGTCTCGCCCTTTACCCAGAACGCCTGACGCGAACGGGACCAATACGTGACGCGCCCGGTTTCCAGCGTCTTTTCAATCGCTTGCGCATTCATCCAGGCCAGCATCAGCACCTCATGGCTGCCCGCATCCTGCGCAATCACCGGCACGAGGCCCTGTTCATTATAGGTCACGGTTTCGGGATCGAAGCCCATGGCATTTCCTTTTGCAATTCAGGCGCGAGGTCTTAAGTTCTGCCTATCAATAACCGCGCGGGGCGTGAAGTGAGCGAAAATACCGATCTGATCAAGCTCTATTCGGGGCAGATCCTCGCACTCGCGGCGGATATTCCGCTCACCGAGCGGCTGGATGCACCCCAAGGCACGGCCAAGAAGCGCTCGCCGCTTTGCGGCTCGACCGTCACTGTCGATCTCGATCTCGAAGGGGGGCGCGTCTCCCGGTTTGGGCAGGATGTGAAGGCTTGTGCGCTCGGCCAGGCGGCGGCCTCCGTGGTGGGCTCTTCGATCATCGGTTGCTCTCGCGAAGAGGTCGAAACCGCCCGCGATCAGTTGAAAGCGATGCTAAAATCAAACGGCCCTGCCCCGCTGGCACCTTTTGAGAACCTCAAAGTGCTGGAACCGGCGAAGGATTTCAAAAACCGCCACGCCTCGATCCTCTTAAGCCTCGAAGCCACGCTCGACGCGTTTGACGCTGCCAACGCGCAGGCCTGCGCTTAGACCCCAGATAAAAAAGGACCGTCGCCAAGGGGATAGCGACGGTCCAGGTTGCATGTCGTGATTGGGACGGCGCGTACCGGCGGCTGAGGCAAGCCGGAAGCTGGGGACATTTACGCGCCGGTCATGTCTGGGCAACGGGAAAAACCCGACATGGGGAACGATCAGACAGCAGGCAGTTAACTCTTAGAAAAAACTGGGGATATTCAAGGCCACGATCATCATAACGCCAATTGCAATAATGCCGGCAGCGTCCTGCATCAAGGCAGTGGGCGAGCGCATCAGAATGGCTTTGAAATCTTCGATCATGGCTGTTTCTCCTCAATGTCTTCTGTTCTCTTTGTTGCCTCTTTGTTCTCATTTTCGAAACGGCTTGTAAAGAACTTTTTAGGAACATTTGCGAACTTTTCGGGAAACACGTGCTTTGTTCTGCACTAACCGATTGAAATCAAACGGATAGCGCGGTCCTGCTCCATGAGCCATAGAAGCGCGCGGGCCGCCTCTCCCCGTGGGCCTTCCAGAGTCGGATCATCGCTTAGAAGCTTACGGGCATCCGTCTGAGCGATCTCCAGCAACGCGGTCTGCCGTTCAAGATCGGCAATCCGGAATCGCGGCAAGCCGCTTTGCGCCGTGCCGATCAGATCCCCCGCCCCGCGTATCGCAAGATCCTCTTCGGAGATGCGGAACCCGTCCTCGGTCTCGCGCATGATGTCGAGTCGCCGACGTGCCGTCTCGGAAAGCGGAGCCTGGTAGAGCATCAAACAGGTCGATTGCGCCTCCCCGCGCCCGACCCGACCGCGCAATTGATGCAGTTGCGCCATGCCGAAGGTCTCCGCCCGTTCGATCACCATGATCGTCGCGTTTGGCACATTGACGCCCACCTCAATCACCGTCGTGGCGACCAGCACTTTCGTCTCCCCCGCCACGAATTTCGCCATTGCCGCGTCTTTATCGGCCACCGGCATCTGGCCATGTACGAGGCCCACCACACCCTCGCCCAACGCCGCACGCAGGGCCTTAAACCGCTCCTCTGCAGCAATCTTGTCGCTAACTTCGCTTTCTTCCACCAACGGGCAGACCCAATAGGCCTGTCGGTCTTCGGCAATCGCCCCGCGCAGTTTCGCGACCACCTCATCCAACCGCGCGGTTGGCACCACCGCGGTCGTGATCGGTTTGCGTCCGGGCGGTTTTTCGTCGAGCACCGAGACATCCATGTCGCCATATTGCGCCAAGGCGAGCGAGCGCGGGATCGGAGTGGCGGTCATCACCAGCACGTCCACGACCTGCCCTTTTCCCGACAGTTCCATACGCTGATTGACGCCGAACCTGTGCTGCTCGTCGATCACCGAGATGCGCAGATCGTGGAAATCGACATCCCTTTGGAACACCGCATGAGTGCCGACTAGCACTTGCAGATCACCGGATTTCAAGGCCGCCAGTTTCTCCGCCCGATCTGCCGCCTTGTCGCGGCCCGTCAGGATATCGAGCCGCACACCCGCATCCCGCGCCAGAGGTTCCAGGCTTTCGAGGTGTTGCCGCGCGAGGATTTCCGTCGGGGCCATCAATACGCCCTGCCCACCCGCTTCGACCGCGATCAGAAGCGCCATGAAGGCCACAAGCGTCTTGCCCGCGCCCACATCCCCCTGCAGCAAGCGGTTCATGCGGGTGGCCGCGCCCATATTCGCCGCAATCTCAGCGATCGCCCGGGTTTGCGCGCCGGTTGGTGCGTAGGGAAGTGCCGCGAGAATTTTTTGCTGCAACGCGCCCGTGCCCGTCGTCTGCCGCCCCGGTTTCGCCCGCGTCCGGGCGCGAGCCAGCGACAGGGTCAGTTGATGAGCGAATAGCTCGTCATAAGCTAACCGCTCCCGCGCGCGGGATGTCGGCGATAGATCAGCCATGCTTTGCGGTGTATGCGCGGCCTCCACCGCCGCTTTCCAGTCCGGCCAATCGGCTTGCGATTTCTGCGACGGGTCGATCCATTCCGCCAGGTCCGGCGCAAGTTCCAGAACCCCACGCGCCGCTTTCTGCATGACCCGCTGTGTCACCCCATGGGTCAGCGGATAGACCGGTTCAAAGCTCGGGATTTCACCCGCTTTGGCCAGGGGAACCATGTGATCGGGATGTGCGATCTGGGCCATGTGGTCGAACATCTCGGCCTTACCCGAGATCACTCGCCGCTGACCGGTCGGCAACGTCTTCTGCAGATAATCGGTGCGCGCATGGAAGAACACGAGGCGAAACTCCGTCTCCGCATCGTGGACATGTACATGATACGGTCGCCCGCGCGATTTCGGCGGAACGTGCAGCCCCACCTCCACTTCAACCGTCAGAACCTTGGGCAGCAATTGTCCTCTAATCGTCGCGACCGGCGTGCGGTCGATGCCCGATTGCGGCAAGGTGAACAGCAGATCGCGCGGCTTCTCGATGGCCATGCTTGCCAGATTTTGGGCCGTCTTCTCGCCCACACCCGGCAATTTGGTGAGATCGCCGAATAGCGGGAAAAGATGCTCGGGCCGACCCGCCATGCCCGCTCAGCCCGCGTCGCCGATCAGGCTCAGCCAAGCGTCCTCGTCAATCGTCTCGACACCAAGATCCGCCGCCTTTTTCGCCTTCGATCCGGCACCGGGACCCGCCACCAGCAGGTCCGTCTTGGCTGACACCGAGCCCGACACTTTCGCGCCCAACCCCTCCGCCCGCGCTTTGGCCTCGGCGCGGGTCATCTTCTCCAACGTGCCGGTGAAGACAATGGTTTTGCCCGCCACCGGGCTGCCCGAACTGTCGGGTTTCGCCACATCCTGGATGGTCAGTTCAGCGGCCAGCCGATCAATCGACGCGCGCTCTTTGTCTTGCGCAAACGCAAGCACCAGGGAGGTCGCCATGACGGTGCCGACCCCGTCGATGCCGATCAAGTCCTCCCATGCCTCGCCCGCAAGATCGCTCGCCTGATCCATCGCCTCGGTCACGGCGCTCCAAGAGCCATAATGCGTCGCGATCAGGCTCGCCGCACTTTCGCCGACATGGCGAATGCCAAGCGCGAAAAGCAGTTTGTTCAGCGGAATGTTGCGCCGTTCGTCAATGGCATCAAAGAGATTCGTCGCCGATTTCTCACCCCACCCATCGCGGTTCTGGAGCTTAGAAAGGTTCTCCGCATCCCGCGCACGTAGCGTGAAGATGTCCGCCGGTTCTTTGATCGGCAATTGGTCGTCGTGGTAGAACATCTCCACCTGCTTCGCGCCGAGACCTTCGATGTCAAACGCACCGCGAGACACGAAATGCTTCAGTTTTTCAACAGCTTGCGCGGGGCAAATGAGACCTCCCGTGCAGCGACGCACCGCATCACCCTCCTCGCGCAAGGCCGCTGAGTTGCATTCTGGACAGACATGCGGAAACGCATAAAGCTCGGCGCCTTTCGGACGCTTCGACAGATCGACATCAGCGACTTTCGGGATCACGTCGCCCGCGCGATAGACCTGTACCCAATCCCCTTCGCGGATGTCTTTGCCGTCGCGGATCGGATTTCCCTTGGCGTCGCGCCCGGCGATGTAATCTTCGTTGTGGAGCGTCGCATTGGAGACCACGACCCCGCCCACTGTCACCGGCTGAAGACGCGCAACCGGCGACAAAGCACCGGTGCGTCCGACCTGAATTTCAATGGCTTCGAGCCGCGTCCAGGCGAGCTCGGCCGCGAATTTATGCGCGACGGCCCATCGTGGTGTTGTGGAGCGGAATCCAAGCCGCGCTTGCAGATCAAGATCGTCGACCTTGTAGACGACACCGTCGATATCATAGCCCAGCGTCGCGCGCTGCTGTTCAATCTCGGCGTAATGCGCAAGCAATTCGTCCGGACCGTCACATCGTTTCGTCAGATCATTTGTCTTGAACCCAAGCGTCTTTAGCCGCTCGATCGCCGCGAATTGCGTATCCGCCAACCGCTCCGAAAGCGCCCCCCAAGCATAGGCGAAGAACTTCAGAGGTCGTTGTCGCGTGATTTCTGGATCGATTTGCCGCAGAGACCCCGCGGCGGCGTTGCGTGGATTGGCAAAGACCTTCCCGCCCTGCGTCTCTTGCGTTGCATTCAACGCCTGAAAATCGGCGTCGGACATATAGACCTCGCCGCGCACCTCCAGAATGTCCGGCGCGCCGTCGAGCACCTGTGGAATGTCATCAATCATCCGCGCGTTTGCGGTGACGTTTTCGCCCACCTGCCCGTCCCCGCGTGTCGCGGCGTAGATCAGTCGACCTTGTTCATAGCGCAGTGACAGTGACAAACCGTCGATCTTCGGCTCCGCTGTATAGGCCAGCGGGTCCGCCTCATCGAGACCCAGATATTTGCGGATGCGGGTGTCGAATTCTGTCACATCTTCTGCGTCGAACGCATTGCCCAGTGAGAGCATGCGCACATCATGGGTGATCTTGGAAAAGCCTTCCGCCAGCGGCCCTCCGACCTGATCGCTAGGGCTATCGGCACGCTTAAGGTCCGGGAAAAGCGCCTCAATTTCGAGATTGCGCCGCTTCAGCGCATCGTAATCGGCGTCGGAAATCTCCGGGGCATCTTTCGTGTGATAGGCCGCATTTGCCTTTTGCAACAGTTCCGAGAGCCGCGACAATTCGGCTTCAGCCTGCGCTTTGGTCAGCGCATCGGGCGCGATCTTTGAGCTGTCGATGGTCACGAAACGCCCGCCCCCGGATGGTGTCTACCAAACATAGGAAAAGAGTTACTTGGGACCCGCGGCGAGGTCCAGTGCGCAGCATCTGACGACGCGCATCCGCGATCACACCGCAAAAGAAATGCCGGGCCCAATCACCCGGCACATCTTCGTGCGCTCCCCTGTTCGAGAGGAATTAGGCTCCGATCGCGACGGCCGCGGGTTCTTCCATTTCGTTCACTTCGGGCTCACGCAGCACATAGCCGCGGCCCCAAACCGTCTCGATATGGCTGTCGCCGCCATTGGCCTGCGCGAGTTTCTTGCGCAGCTTGCAGATGAAGACGTCGATGATCTTCAATTCGGGCTCATCAAGCCCGCCATAAAGGTGATTTAGGAACATCTCTTTGGTGAGCGTCGTGCCTTTGCGCAGGCTCAGAAGCTCCAGCATCTGATATTCCTTGCCGGTCAGATGCACCGGAGTTCCAGCCACATCAACGGTCTTGGCATCGAGATTGACCGCTATATTGCCCGTGTGAATGATCGATTGCGAATGCCCTTTCGAGCGGCGAATGATTGCATGGATGCGCGCCACAAGCTCTTCACGATGGAAAGGCTTGGTCAGATAATCATCGGCCCCAAAGCCAAATCCCTTGAGCTTGTTTTCGGTGTCGTCGGCACCGCTGAGGATCAGGATCGGCGTCTCGATCCGCGCCATGCGCACCTGGCGCAGCACCTCATGGCCGTTCATGTCGGGCAGACCAAGATCTAGAAGAATCAGGTCGTAATCGTAAAGCTTGGCGAGATCGACGCCCTCTTCACCCAAATCCGTCGCATAGACGTTCAGATTGGCGTGTTCGAGCATCATTGTAATGGACTTTGCCGTGGTCGGGTCGTCCTCCACCAGTAATACACGCATGTGTTTGGTCTCCGAAACTATCCCCGCATTCCAAAACAGTTAATACTCAAATGGTTAACCTTAGGTTACCAAGGCCTTAAACTTACCCACAGCTTATTCAGTTGGTATCGAGCTGTCTATACACTTGAATTTGCGTGGTTTTCAGAGCCTTCTCGCCGAAGGTACGATAGGCTTTGCACCATTGGTCCAGCTCTTCCTCGGAGAGCGCATACATCTCACAGGCCTCTTTTCGCGAAATCAGACCGCTGTGAACACCGCGCGCCACCATCGCCTTGCGACTGGCCACCCAGCGTCTTGTGTTGGGGTCTGGCAGATCGGCGCGTGTCAGCGATCGGCCATCATCCAGCGTGACCGTGCGCGGCCCATTGATACGTTTTAAATACATGCTGTTCTCACCAGTTTCGCGTGTCATCGCACTGATCTCGCTGAGCGAGCTTAAAAAGCTGTGAAGCAACCTCTTGTGAGTAGATAAGATTTTCCTATATTCCGCTGAAATCAGGTAAGCTCTTCGACATGGCATTGGACTGGACAGAAGGCCGGGTGAACTCCTTGGGCTTTGCGAAACCACCCGCGGAAACGCGGGTGGTCGTTGCCATGTCCGGGGGTGTGGACAGTTCGGTTGTCGCAGCGATGCTGGCCGAGGAAGGCTATGATGTCGTTGGCGTCACGCTGCAGCTCTATGACCATGGTGCGGCCTTGGCGAAGAAAGGGGCCTGCTGCGCCGGGCTCGACATTCATGATGCGCGGCGCGTCGCCGAGAACATGAACTTCCCGCATTATGTCCTTGATTATGAAAATATCTTTAGGGAATCGGTCATTGACGAATTCGCCGATTCTTACCTCGCAGGCGCAACGCCTGTGCCCTGCATCCGCTGCAATGAGCGGGTGAAGTTTAAGGACCTTCTGGAGACCGCGAAGGATCTTGATGCCGATTGCATGGCGACAGGCCATTATATTCAACGAAAACAAGGGCCTCACGGGCCAGAGTTGCATTCGGCAGCGGATCCGAACCGGGATCAAAGCTACTTCCTGTTTTCCACCACGCCCGAGCAGCTGGCCTTCCTGCGCTTCCCGCTGGGTCACTTGAAGTCCAAGGCACAAACCCGTGAATTAGCTCAAAAATACGGACTGAGCGTCGCGGATAAACCGGACAGTCAGGACATCTGCTTTGTACCCAATGGCAACTATGCGAGCGTCATCGAAAAGCTGCGTCCGGGCGCCGGTGAACCTGGCCAAATCATTGATTTAGAAGGGAATATTCTGGGTGAGCATGACGGCGTGATCCATTACACGATCGGGCAACGCCGCGGGCTTGGGATCGGCGGGCTGAGCACACCACTTTATGTGGTGAAACTCGATGTCGATACCAAATCTGTCATTGTCGGCCCCAAGGAAGCCCTGGCCACCAGGACGATTCCTGTGAGGGAAATCAATTGGTTAGGTGATGCGCCCTTCGAGAGTGAGGCCGAATGGCATGTCGAAGTGAAAGTGCGCTCCACCCGCCCACCGGCACCTGCGATCATACGGCCCCTCTCGGCGACTGAGGCGGAAGTCGAATTATTCACGCCAGAAGAAGGGGTTAGCCCTGGTCAGGCCTGCGTGTTCTACGATGACAAAAGCAGCCGCATCTTCGGGGGCGGCTGGATTTGGCGCGGGCACTGAATACCCCAAATCTGCCCAAGATTTAGGCAGCGAGCCCCGAAAACAGCGCCTGCAAATTAGGCGTTTTGCTCAAAAATAGGGCGGTTTGAAAACTTTTGGCGCGAGTCTCGCCCACCAGCGCGATGGATTTGCCACGCAGTTTGTCTGCCCGAATGCCGAGCGGCATGGGAGCGTCGAGGTCGAATTCGACCGTCCGCGATCCGTCATTTGTCGTCACTGTGACGCGGGCCTGCATCTCGGTCAGGGTGTCATCGGCCGCAACCCGGACCCGGTCGCGAAGCCCGATCAGGCCCGGGTCCTGCGCGGTGGCCTCGAAAAAGCTCGAGAGCGCGCTCGTATCGATTCGCGACAGCACCATTGCGGCGATCAGGCGGTAGGAAAATTTCGCCTCCAGCCCGGTGACTGGAGAGGCGATATCGCAGACCGAGAGCCAGCGCGGATGGTTGACCACCTCGACCGCGGTCACGCTGCCGGGACTGACGGCATCGCGCAGGGTCAGAAGCGCCTCGATCATCGCATGGGTGCCGTGGCAGCAGGCGTGGAATTTGTGGCTGATCGTATCGAGGCACCAGGCGGTGCCGAGATCGTCGAAGGCCTGCAGATTGGCCTCGCCATGATGGGTCGGGCCGAACCCCTGAGGACCATCAAGCGCCTCGGGCGCAGAGATGAACCCGGCCTGCGCCAGAAATGCGGCCTCGACTCCAGCGGAGGCGGCAAGACCGGCATTGTAAGGTTTGCCCATGGTGCCGAATTGCGATTTCAGCGCCGCGGCTTTGGTGGATACGACGCCGAGCGCCTGGCTCATTTGAGTTTTTGTCAGACCCAGCAGGCGCCCCGCCGCGACCGTTGCGCCGAACGCACCCGCGGTGCCGGTCTGGTGAAATCCGATCTGGTAATGGGCACGACCGAGCCATTCGCCGATGCGAATCGAAGCCTCGATGCCCCGTGTGGCGGCGGCGAGGAATTCGGCGCCATCGCTGCCCGAAGCCTCAGCCACGGCCAAAGCGGCGGGGATCACCGCGACCGAGGGGTGGCCGATATGGGCGAAATGCGTGTCGTCATAATCGAGCGCGTGGGAGATCGTGCCATTGACAAGAGCCGCTGCGCGGGCGGGCGCCGCACCGCCACCGATCAGGGTGGCCTGCCCGGCCCCGCCTTCGCGCAAGACCATGTCGCGGATGATTTGGCTGACCGGTTCGCTTGCCCCTGCAATCCCGCAACTGGCCCAGTCCAACAGCGACAGGCGCATCATGTGCAGGGTGTCCTCGGGGATCGCCGTCTCGGAGAGAGCGAATTTGGTGAGAAGCTCGGAGACGGTGGTCATGGGGTTAGGGACATTTGAGTTATGGGTTGGAACGCGGCGAAATTTGAGGTCCGATCCCTCGCAAAGCGCTCTAATTCAAACCACACTATTCCGAGCCTCTCGCACTTCCACGTGTCTCGAATTTTTCCCAAACGTGCATTCTTCCCTTTTGCCGCGCATCTGCCAGCCATAGCTTTTTTCGTGCGTCACTGGTCTCGAGCGCACGATACTTACCTCCCGAGAATTTTGGCCAATCGATTGCCAGACCCTGTTTCACCATCTCAGCGGCAAGGTCCCTGCCATCTGGCAAATAACACCGAGCAACTGTTCGCCCATGTGCATCCGTCTCTGTAATTTCCGCTCGTATCAAACGACCTTTGCATAGGGATACCAACGCCCATTTTGCCTTTTTTCCATAGGGGTGGTTTAGCTCTGGCGCATCAACCCCAAATAACCTGATCTGGGTTTTCTTGATTGTAATCGTATCGCCATCAACCACATAAGCGTATCCAGTCAGTACCTTAGTCGCCGCTCTGGCGGAAGAAGCATCAAAGCGCGGACGTATTGACGTCGGCGGTACAGGCCTTGATATCGTCGGTCGGCCTGAGGCATCGCCCTTCCCGGAGCGGTTCACGACCCACAGGCAGATAGCGAAAGACACCAATAGAAACGCAACGACTTCCATGGCAGTCAGGCTAAGTGCGCTTTTCAGGCTTTTAAAGTCTGACGATCAAAATTGGCTTATAAGTCTGTGAAACGACCATGGCAAAAGCGAACCTCGCGTTGAGGACTGAGTACCGCCTCCAACTCACCCATGCAGCGCTTTGGCGCGGTCCTCGAAGGCGCGGACGATGCGTTGCATCGCCTCGTTGAAAAACAGACCAGCCGCGCCCTGCAGGATGCGGTTGCGGAATTCAAAATCGACGTCGAAATGCACCGTGCAGCCGCCCTCGCGCTCGGTGAAGGTCCAGGTGCTGACGAGATATTTGAAAGGCCCGTCGAGATATTCGGTGTCGATCTTCATGTCCTGCGGGTGGAGCATCACGCGGCTGCCGAAACTCTCGCGAAAGACTTTGAAACCGATGACGAGATCGGCGAGCATCTCCTCCGCCGCACCTTTCGGCGTCAGGGACCGCACACGGGCGGCCTCGCACCAGGGCAGAAACTCCGGATAGCGCCCGACATCGGCCACCAGATCGAACATCTGCTGTGCCTTATAGGGCAAATCCCGAGTTTCAGAGTGCTTGGGCATCAGTTTCCCTTGGTCATGCGGGCCGCCTTTTCGTAAGTTGAAGCGGGGAATTCAAGAGGGAAACATGTCTCACCCACCATATGAGATCGACCAGTTGATTTCGGCCAAATCCATCGCCGCGCGGATCGAGGAACTTGCCGAAGAAATCCGTACCCGGTTCAAGGATACCGACAAGCTAGTGGTGGTCGGGCTGCTCAGGGGCTCGTTCGTCTTCATCGCTGACCTGGTGCGCGAGTTGGACCTGCCGGTCGAGGTCGATTTCCTAGAGGCCTCCAGCTACGGCGACGGCATGGAAAGCTCGCGAGAAGTGCGTATTCTCAAGGACTTACGTGGTGAGATACAGGACCGCGATGTGCTGGTGGTGGAAGATATCGTCGATACCGGCTTCACGCTTGATCATGTGGTGACACTCCTGAAATCGCGCAAACCGAAACGGCTGGAGACCATCGCGTTGCTCGACAAACCCTCGCGCCGGGAAGTGGATATCAAGGCGACCTGGACCGGGTTTGACATCCCCGATGAATTCGTTGTGGGCTATGGCATCGACTACGGGCAGCGCAATCGCAACCTGCCCTTCATCGGAAAAGTGCGCTTCACATGACCTGGCGCTGGCTTTTACGGGCCGCGATGTGGGTGCGCAGGCCGCCCTCGCCACAGCGGATCAAGATGTTCGTCGGGCTTGTGGTGATCTGCATCGTGATCGGTCTGATCGAGTATTTCGGCTATTGGCCTGAATGGGCGACGCTGGACCGCCCGCCTCGCGTGCCGCGTTTCTAGACTTGGCTGAGTAGCGCGGGCTCATGCGAGAGCAGATTGGCCAGAAGATCGCGCACGCGCGAGATGCGAGGCGTGTTCATCAGGCTTTGGTGGCTGGCGACCCAGAGCGGGACGTTCATCTCCGGAATACCGGCAACGCATGTGAGCTCCGGCGACCGGTCGCCCACGAAAGAGGGCAAGAAAGTTTGCCCCAGACCCGCAACCGCCAACTCACGTAAGGTGAGAAAACTGTCCGCCGAGGTCACAACGTCTGCTTCCTCCACGTTGGAGGCCATCCAGAGCGCGGGCTTCGAGCGGGACAGATCGCCGCGCAGCCCCAGCCAGCCGGTTTGATCCGCAGCGGCGTCTTTCCGGCGATATAGTTGGAATGTCAAAACCCCTGCCGATTGCCCGAAAAGGTCATCTGGCAGGGCCGGTGTCGGGCGGATGGCGATGTCGGCAATGGATTGAGAGAGATCGGTATAGGCGTTGGAGGACAGCACTTCGAGGCGCAGTTCGCGCTCGATTTTCGACACGTTCTCAACTACTTGCGGGAGGATGAAGGCGCAAAGCGTGTCTGTGGAGGTGATCCTGACATCGCCATGCACGGAGCGGCTGCCCTCGCGCGCCAGGCGCTCGACGGCGAAGACGGCGTGGTCGGTCTCGCGGATCGCATCGACGATATTGCGCGCCTCCGGCGTGACCGCATAGCCCGAGGCGGCTTTGTCAAAGACCGTGACGCCGTGACTTTCTTCGAACTGCGCCACGCGGCGAAGAACCGTGGCGTGATTGACCCGCAGCTTGCGCGCCGCCCCAGCCACCGACCCGGCATCGGCCACCGCAAGAACATATCGCAGATCGTCCCAATTCGTCCTGTGCATAAATCGAAAATTTATGTGAGATATCAGGGAATGTCATTCCATTTTCTCACAGCTATCCTGAAAGACATGGCCCGAACGGGTCGTTACGCTAAGTAAAGCAAATAACTTCAGGGAGACATTCATGCGTACCTACAAGTTACTGACAATCGCCGGTATCGCCGCCTTGGGCGTCGCGGGCGCTGTTATCGCCGACGGTCATGCCAGCCCGGAAATCACCAAAGCCATCGAGGACCGCCAGGCCCATATGAAGGGGTATGGCAAAGCCATGGGCGTGCTCGGCAAGATGGCCAAGGGCGAGGTCGACTATGATGCGGCGGCCGCGCAACAAGCGGCGGATGATCTTGCGATGCTGGCGAGTGCCGATCAATCGACCTACTGGCCCGAAGGTTCTGACACATCGATCAAAGGGTCCCGCGCCCTGCCGATCATCTGGCAGGAAGCGCCCAAGGTCATGGCCATTGGCCAGGATCTGGCAACCGCCGCCGAGGCGATGAAAGCCGCCGCCGGCACCGATCTCGCAGCGCTTCGCGGTGCCATCGGTCAGGTCGGAGCGGCCTGTAGCGCCTGTCATGAGAAGTACCGACAACCCAAGAACTAATGCGCCGATTTCTCCTTTGGATCCTTGGCATCGGTGTGCTCGGTGCCGGTGTGGGCTGGTTCTTGACCGGCCCACAGGCTTTGAGCGCCGCGGAATGGTCTGAGATCGATCAAGCCGATGCTGACGCTGCCCGGGGAGAAATGGTGTTCTGGGCGGCGGGATGTGCCTCCTGCCACACGGCCCCTGAGGCGGAGGCTTCTGATCAGCCGCTGCTGGCGGGTGGACAAGTGTTTAAGACCGCGTTCGGCACGTTTTATGCGCCGAATGTCTCCCCCTCTACAGAGGCCGGGATCGGGGATTGGACATTGCAGGAATTCGCAACGGCTGTGAAGAAGGGCGTGTCGCCGGGTGGCGGACATTATTATCCGGCCTTTCCCTACACGGCATACGCCAGAATGACCGGCGAGGACATCAAGGCGCTCTTTACCTTCATGACCACCCTTCCCGCGGATGCGACACTCAGCAAACCCCATGAGGTCGGGTTTCCGTTCAACATTCGCCGCTCAGTGGGGGGGTGGAAGCTGCTCTTTGGGAGCGAGGATTGGGCGGTCGCGGAGGCCAGCACTCCGGAGCTGGAGCGCGGTCGCTATCTGGTCGAAGCACTGGCCCATTGCGGGGAGTGCCACACGCCGCGCAACGCGCTCGGGGGCATGCAAATGGCGGACTGGTTGAAAGGCGGACCGAACCCCAATGGCGAGGGCCGCATTCCCGGCATCACACCCGCGCAGCTCGATTGGTCGTCGAACGATATCGCCTATTACCTCACCACAGGCTTCACACCGGATTTTGACAGCGCGGGCGGTCATATGACCGAAGTGGTCAAGAACATGGCGCGCCTGCCCGAGGCAGATGTCGCTGCCATCGTCGCCTATCTCAAAGCGCTGCCGTAACCCGCCGCTCATCGCGCCCGGAGCCGGACCCGCCTCGCCTCTTCATTGGTCCAAAAATACTCCGGGGAGGGTTTGGGAGGGGCTGGCCCCTCCCAACCGGTCGGATTGCGCGACGCGCA
>JANQRE010000040.1 GCA_028284705.1 Paracoccaceae bacterium
CCACCCTTACAGCTCATAGACCCTCGGGCCGTCTTCCTCTTCCTTCAGCACCTGTTCGAACGCATGGATCGCGCGCTCCAATTGCTTCTTCGGCAGCGAGGCATAGTCCAGCTTCGAGCGAATGCGGCACTCCCCGACACGGGCTGTGATCTTCGTCTTACCAACGTGGAACTCGAACTTCTGGCGCGCTGAAGGGGCCGGGCGTTTGCGGGCGGTTGTCGGGCCTGCGCCCCCCTGCCCCACCTTGGTCAGCTCTCCGAGGATGTCGTTCTGCTCCTCCACCGACGCCGCCAGCCGCAAGCGCTCGTAGAAACTCGGAACAACCGTCAGGTCGTTGCGCACGCCACGGGCCGCGGCGACGCCCAGGTTCCGACTGATCTCCTTGGGCCATTTCAGCGCCCCTTCGAAATACCTCAGAAGGGTCACAAAGGCCCGAATGTTGGAGCGCTTTTGCTTGTGCAGGTTCCCATACAGCCGCAGCACGAGGTCTTCGGGATCGCTCTGTTCCACCCGCTCATCTTCCGACGCCGTGATCGCCACCTGCGCCATCTCCGCGAAAGTCAGGTCTTCGCGCACCACGTTCTCTTCGACCATGTCGAGATACCGCGACAGATGCTCCTCCTCACCCTCATCGACACGGGCGACAATCGCACCAAAGCTTTCCTCGTCCCCGGTCTCGCTCAGAAGCTGTCTCAGCGCCGTCAGCCGCCGCCAGCCCTTCTTGAGCTGTAGCCGCCCGTCAGCGCCGCGGTAAAGCTCCACAGGCTCCTTCTGGCCGCGGGTACGGATGGAGGATTTCAGCTCCTCCATCTCATCGGCCTCGGCGACCTTCTCCAGATCGATGCGATCGCGCGGTAATTCGTCAGTGTGGACTTGATCCAGCTTCACCTTACGCAGAACCAACCCGTCTTCCACCGCAGCGCGATACTCCCGAGCGTCCGCGGCGTTCTGGCGGCGTTGCTCCACCTTGGCTTCTGTGGCTTCCGTGAGGCTCTCAGCCGTCTCCCTGACCGCGGCACCCATCGGCCCGACGGACCGTTGGCGCGGCGTCACCGATT
This sequence comes from Paracoccaceae bacterium, assembly GCA_028284705.1. GTDB lineage: Bacteria > Pseudomonadota > Alphaproteobacteria > Rhodobacterales > Rhodobacteraceae > Litoreibacter. Next base: position 1,059 of record JANQRE010000040.1, read on the forward strand.
TTGTCTCTAAGGGTTCAAACCCGAATTTGTTCTTTGAGGGCATCTCAAGCGACCTCCTGCTCGTTTTGCTGTTGGATCCAGGCGCGCAGCACCGTCTCCTTGAATTCGTCATAGGCGCGGTCAAAGCTCTGCCGCGCCCGCTTCCAGGTCTCCCGCGTCATGTCGCGATAATCCTGTTCATAGATCGACATCTGGAACCGCCCCGATTGTTCAACGGCGCGGGTCATCTCGATCGCGTGCTGGCAGACATCGGCACCAAAGACATTGCGGAAGGCGTCCATCATAGCCTGATGCAGCGGGTTGTTGCTCTCATAGCGGGTCATCAGAACGCGGATATCGGCGAAGGTCTTGGGCAGCATCAGACCGGCATCGACGGCGAGACCTGCGAAGCCTTCCGAGATGTCCTGCATCGCATCCCCCAACTGGCCCAGATAGCTCGTCGTGGAGTCATATTCCCAGTAGCCGGGGCCGGAGGGGATGTAGAGGATATCCGCTGCAAATGCGGCGTTCAAGGATTGGTAACCAATCGCCGGCGGGCAGTCGAAGATGATCAGGTCATATTGATCATCCGGCAGTTCCTCGAGATAGCGCGCGACGCAGCCAAAGAAGGTCCAGGCCTTGTGCAACGCGCGGTATTGCGCCGAGGCGAATTCCACGAAGGCGGAGTTGGCGCAGGACGGGATGATATCGATGGTCGGCCAGCAAGTGGGCTGGATGAAATCGGGGGCTCGCTGCGATCCGATGGAGCGTACATCTTCGGGCAGTTCATCAGAGGACGGGTAGGGACAGTCGTTGGGGTCATCGTAGCTATCGGCAATCCGATCCGCCTCACGGCACAGGTCACGGCACATTATGCCCCAGACCGTATTCCACTCTTTCACTTCCGCGAGCCCCATCGAATGGGTTAGGGTCGCTTGCGGATCAAAATCGATACACAGCACCCGGTAGCCATCCAAAGCTGCGGCATTGGCCAGGTGCTGGGCGACGACGGTCTTGCCGACCCCGCCCTTGAAGTTCGACACTGCCACCCGCAGCGCCCGCCCGCGGGGGCGTTCCGGCAGAAGGGATCTTCCCCGCAGACGAATGCGCCGCCGCAGCTCGTTGATCTCATCCAGCGAGAACCAGCGCTGCCGTCCGTCTGGTTCCACCACACCCTGGGGCAGGGAGGGATCGTCCGCCAGTTTCTTGCGCAACGTGTCGGCCTGCACATCCAGAATGAACGTGCTGATCTCCCAGATCGAGAAGGGACGGAGGGTCTTCACTTCCTCCGGTGAAAAGGTCGCGCGCCGCACGGCGGCCTGCTGGGCCAGGCTGCGCTCGTTCATGGCCTGTAAATCGCGATGATCTCTCATTTTGTGAGTTTCTCTTGTTTTTGATCTGCAAATCCGGAATAACGGGATTTGAGCGATTTTGCAAAATAGAAGTTCTGGGGCCGTGCGCATGAGCGAATCGGGCCGCTGTCAAAACCGGGAGTCGTGGACCCAGATTTAGACTCTTATTTGGTGACAGCGACGCTCCCGATCACAAAATAGGGTGACACGAAACGCCGGATGTGGTGACATCATAGTGTCACCCTTCACCAATAGACCTCTTTTTCTTTTGATTTCAGGATTTGGACCGCTTTTCCCGTTATTCCGAGAAGATTGACAAAGTTCGGGATTTCGCGTTGTCTCTCAGCCAATGAGAAGAATCGGTCCGAGGCAGAAAACTGCCCGGATCATAGCAGGCAGACGTCAAGCGAAACAAACGCTTACGCGAGACAGGCACAGGGCGGACCCATGTCACAAGAGACGCAGGCTCAGCGTCTGGTCGGACCGAATTCAGCGGTCCTGAAATATGACCTCCTGACAGCGCTCCTGCTGATCGGGTTTCATGGCAAACCCTTGGCGCAAGTCAGTGCGACGCGACTGTCACTGCTTCTCACCGCACGCTACAACTGGAAGACCGATCAGGTGAGTATCGGGCAGGCCGAACTGGCAAAGCTCTGGTGCGTGACCCCCCGAACCGTGAAGCGTGAAGTGAAGCGGTTGATCGAAACCGGCTGGCTGATCTGCATTCGACCTGGCGTGAAGGGCAGGGTGGCACGGTATCGGTTGGGGCAGGGCAGCGTCTTCGAAGTCAGTCGCCCCTTTTGGCCGATGGTTGGCCACGACTATGTCGAGCGCATGGAGGCGCTGGCGGGTCGGGCTGAAAGCAAGTTGATCCGGGTGGATTTCGTGCGGAAGGCGCCCGAAACAGCGGGTCTTGATCCGCTCATCGCGCGGCTGAAAGACCTGCGACCTGACCTGTTCGAGACCTGGTTTGCGCAGTTCACGGTCCTGGCACCAGAGGGTGATGTGTTAACGCTGTGCGCCCCAAATACGTTTATTGCCCGCTATGTGGAAACACACTTTTCACCGGTGGTTCAGGCGGCGGTTTTGGAGATATACCGGCGACCCATGACCCTGAGGTTTGGTGTATAGCTATATAAGGCATTGAAAAATATAAATTTTTTTTGGCCTGTGGCGCGCCGCCAACACCGTGTCTCGGAAATGTCCGCTTTACGGCAGATTTCCGCCTAAGTGTTGATCGCGCCTCACGAATATGCGACCGATTGTTAACTGTTTTTCGCGGAGTGTTTTTCTATGGCTCGCTTGTCCGTTGCTGGTCCCAAACTTTCAGATGGTGCAGGGCTTAAAAACAGTACCTCCTACATTGCGATCATGCTGGCCGCGGCGATCGCGGTTTTGGGCGCTGGCGAGGTGCATGCTCAGGCGAATATCGAATGGGATATCGATGACACTGCTGGCGGTGGAGTGCAGTCCGGCGATGGGGATTGGAACACTGCGGGTGGATTTACCGGAAATTGGACGGAAGATGGCGGAGCATCGAACCAACCATTCGTGAATGGCGACAACGTAACGTTCGGCGGCACCGGGCCCTACACGGTCACGATTGACTCCGGGCCAGTTGATCCCGGGAGCGTCACCTTTGATGCGAACGGTGTTGTTGTCGCAGGTGCGACAGCCGCTGATACGCTGACCAATCCAGGAACAATTACGGTCAATGGCGGGAACACAGCGACGATCTCAGCCAATATCGATTCTGCATCGATCGTCACGGGTGGTTCAGGTACGCTGAACCTGACGGGGACAAACAATGCAACCGACCTGGACGTCAACAACTCCGCAGTCATTTTGGGCTCCGCGGGCGCTTTCACAGGCGGTGGATTTATCAATGTCGGCAACGGTTCGCTGGATCTTGGCGGAACCTCTCAGTCGGTCAACACGCTGATCGGGCAGAACGCGACGATCACAAACGGCACGATCACAAACAACAATAACTTTCAGCTCCAAAACGCGAATGTGGGAGCTGTCCTTCAGGGGAACGGCGGAATTAGCATTGTTGGCAACGGTACCGTCACGCTGTCGGGCGTGAACACGCTTACGGGCGCAATCGCGATCGACAACAATGAGACACTTGCCGTCAGCGGCAGCATTCAAAATGTGAGCGGCATCACAATTAATGCTGGTGGCGCGTTGGCGTTGTCGAATGGCGACGCGATTTCCGACACGCTGAGCATCGTCAATAACGGTACGATCCAGCTATCGACTGCAGGCGAAACCATCGGCTCGGCTTACGGCACGGGCAATATCGAACTCAACGATCAGAACCTGACTGTTGCGGATGGGACAACGGGTGACGTCCAAGGTGTGATTTCCGGAACCGGGAATTTCGAAAAGACTGGCGCTGGCACCACTACATTGTCCGGCGCCAATACAATGACGGGCACGATCAGCAATAGTGGAGCGGGCCAGATTGATCTGACGGGAAGCACTGCTGGCAACGTTGAGAACTCCTCGAACGGTGTATTCAACATATCCGGGAATGTTGGCGGGAACGCGACCAACAGCGGCACTGGGCCGATGAGCAACTCGGCGACGATCACCGGTAATGTCGTGAATAGCGGCGGCGGGATATTCACCAACACCGGCACAATAACAGGGACGACAAATAACAGTTCGGGAACCTTCCGGCACGGTACGGGCGCGGCCGCCTATGCGAATACGATCTCCAATGCTGGTACATTTGAGCTGCAAGCGGATGCCACGATCAACAACACGTTCACCAACACTGGCACGCTTCAGACCGATGGGACGGCGCGCATCCTGACGATCGGAGCTGGCGGCAATCTGGTGAATTCGGGCACGTTGGACGGCACAGCAGCGGCTCTGACGATCCAGGGTGAAGAATTCACGGCGCAGGTCGGCAGCACGATTGCCGGGACAGTCAATTTCAACGTGAACACGCTCACGACATTCGTGAACAATACGCTGACGGGCAACCAGACTTTCAACTACAACAACAATGCCACGACGACGATTGTTGGTGACACCAATTTCAACGATGCCACGAACAACAATGTCAACAATGGCGATGGTACGAATAACGGAACGCTTTTGGTTTCCGGCGGAGACCTCACTGTCGGTGGGACCCTGACCAACAATACAGGTTCGACGATTACCATTGGCGACGGTGGCGGAACTGCGCGCACAGTGAACGCAGACACGATCACCAATAACGGCACCATCAATGTCAATGATGGATCGACGCTGAACGGCACCGGCAACACGCTCAACAACAACATGCTGATCAATGTCGCCGATGGCGGCACCGTTTCGGATGCGGGGAACATCAACAACAACGCAGGTGGTACGATTGCGTTCGCTGGCGGCGGAACGCTGAATGCCGACACTGACGATTCCGGTGACACGCTGGAGAACGCGGGCACGATCAGCTCGGCCGGGACAGGCAGCACGGTCACGATTGGCAATGGCGTCACGGATGTTCTGAACAACAATTCAGGTGGCACGCTGACCATCGGCGCCACCGATACCTGGACCGGAACGGCTCTGACCATCAACAACACCGGGGCTGCAGGCGCCGGGAACGAGGCGACTATCACCGTCGGCGCAGGATCGACACTGAATGCCAATCTTGTGGTCAATAACGCGAATGGTGTCATCACAAATGACGGTACGATTACAGCCGTCCTGACCAATAATGGTGGCTCCATTGATATGAACAATGGATCCAGCCAGGGTGGCGGGAATTTCTCGAACAGCAGCGGCACGGTGACTGTGTCGGGCACGGTCACGACCGGAACGGGCGGCTTTGTCTATGCCAACTCGGGCACGACCACGGTGAATGCAGGCGCCGATTGGACATCGACCGGCGGCTTCTCGCAGAACAACGGTACGTTCACCAACGATGGTACGATGACCGGGGCGATGAACCTCAACGGCGGTACATTTGACAACAACAACCAGTTCAACGGCAGCGTCACGGTTCTGGCTACCAACACTGGCGACTTGGATAACTCCGGCACAATCACTGGCACGATCACGACGAATGCGGGCGCGACCGGAACGATCACCAACTCCGGCACAATTCAGGGCGCTGCCGGTATTCTTGTTGTTCAGTCCGGACAGACTCTGATCAACTCCGGCACGATTGCGCAGCAGACGACGAATGTCGGTACGATGAGCATTCTGGATGGTGCGAACTTTACCAATGCGAGCGTTTTGTCGAATAGCGGTACAGGAACCACAACTGTCGGAGATGGAATCGGGGGCGCTGACACTGTCACGATTGCCGGGAATTTTGCCAACAGTTCCAGCGCGGCGACCGGTGTGATGATCCTGGCAGACACGACTGTCACCGCGACCGGAGGCTACACGAACAACGTCGCGGCAAATGAGTTTGAGAACAACGGGACGATGGAAGGCGGCGGCTTCATCGTCGCCGGTGGCACCTTTGACAACAATGGCACGTTCAATGGGAACGGGCTCACGTTGAGCGGTGCTGCGAACCTCGACAATTCCGGCATGATTAACTCTGACATAACAAACACCGATGGTGGGGCCACAGGGACGATCACGAATTCCGGTACGATCACGTTCGATACACCTGGGTTTTTCGTTGTTCAAAGCGGACAGACGTTTGAAAACTCGGGCACGATTGATGCCGTTGGCGGCAACATGAACATCACCAATACCGGGACCGCCACGTTGCTCAATAACACCAACATTAGCGGCCAATATGCGCAGTCCTCAGGGTCGACGACGATTGGCGACGGGGTTACGGCGTCAACGATCACAACCGGGACGTTTGCCCATCAAGGTGGAACAACTCAGATCACAAACAACGCGACGCTCGATGCAACCACAGGGTTCAGCACTGGCGCGGGCTCAGGCACCTTCACCAACGACGGAACGCTGAACGGGTCTGGGGCCAATATCTTCGGCGGCACTTTTGAAAATAACGGCACCATCGATATGACCACCAGCGTGGTTGTCGGATCCACGGTCGCAAACACGGCGGTGTTCAACAACAACGCCGGCGGCAACGTGGTGGATAACGTGACGGTCCGGAACGGTGCGACGCTCAACGCCAATGGCGGCTCTTTCGGCGGTGATGTGACGATTGTCCAGGACACCGGCAATGGTGCTGGCATCATGACCACCGGCAACAACACCACGTCCACGATCACCGGCACCTTGCTTCTTGAGAACAATGTGGGCCTGACGCTCGGTACTGGCTCGACGCTTCAGGCGGGTGTGATCACCAACAACGGCACGATTGCTATCGGCACCAACGCGACGCTGCTGGGCACCAACAACACTCTGAACAACAACATGGCGATCAACGTTGCAGATGGCGGGACCGTCTCAGACAACGGTGACATCAACAACAATGCTGGCGGGACGATCACTTTCGCGGGCGACGGTACGCTGAATGCGGATGCGGACAACAATGGCGTGGGAGAGGTCAATAACGTCAACATCATCTCGTCCGACAATGGTGGCAACAACACGATCACTTTGGGCGACGGGGTTGGAACCGACACAATTAACAACAATGCCGGTGGTCAGCTGACGATTGGCGACACCGACACCTGGACCGGCACGGCTGTCACGCTGAACAATGGCGGGGCAGGGGCGACGGTCACGGTCGGCACCGGATCGACACTGACGGTCAACTCGCTGAACAACAACGCGAACGGCACATTGACGGTGAACGGCACCGTGAATGCGACGAACCCGATTTTGAACGTCTCGACCATCACTGTGAACGGAACGGGGAGTATCACGGCTGACATCACCAATACCTCCGGCACGGTGAGCAGCTCTGGTGCGCTTGCCAATGTGGCGAACAACGGTACCGGATCGGTCACAATTTCCGGTGGCACCTTCACGGCGGTGAACAATGCTGGCACGGCGACCGTCGCGATCACGGGAGACGCGGCCGGTAACATCAACAACACATCGACCTCTGCAACAGCGGTCACCGTCAACAACGGTGTCACCCTGACCGGCAATATTGATCACGATGCGGGCACCGCGACGATCAACGGCACCGTCATGGGCAACCTCGACAATGCGGCGACCGCCGATGTCGCCGCCACGGGCTCTGTCACGGGGACATTCACAAACTCCGCAACTGCGTCCAACGCAGGCACCGTGGGTGACATTGCCAACACAGGTGGCACATTCACCAACACGGGCACCATCACCAATGGCGGCACGATTACTGGCGGCACGGTGAACAACAACGCACCGGGCAGTATTGGTGGCACGACGACCCTGAACGGAGCGACGGCAATGCTAAGCTCCACCGGCACGGTGGGCGCGATCACCAACACCGATGGTACCGTGAATATCAACGGCGGGAACGCGGGTGCGATCACCAACAACGATGCTCTCTTCACAGGTGGTACCATCGCCTCGATCCTGAACCAGGGCACCGGCACCGTGGCGGTGAATGCGCCGACGACCGTGTCTGGCACATTCGTGAACAACTCGACCTCGGCAACGGCGGTCACGGTGAGTGCGGGCAACACGTTGACCGTCGCGCTGCTGGACACCAATGCGGGGACGACGACGATTGACGGCACTGTGACAGGTTCGGTCGACAATGCCGCGACGACCGACGTGTCCGCGACCGGCTCTGTCTCCGGCACGTTCACCAACTCTGGCGGTACCGGCACGAATGCGGGCACCGTGGGTGCGGCGAGCGTGACGGGCGGAACCCTGGACAACAACGGAACCGTCACCACGACGGCTACGGTCACGGGCGGCACGCTGAACAACAACGCCGCGGGCACTGTGACCGGAAATACGACCATCAATGGCGCCGCCGCTTTGGTGAACAACCTCGGCAATTTGTCGACCGGTGGTACGACGACCGTGACCAACGGCACCCTAAACGCCAATGGCGGTGCGGTCGGTGCCGTGAATAACGCAGCAAACCTGAATGTCGCTGCGGGGAATGTTGGCGCGGTGACGAACTCCGGTACGATGACGACGACCGGCGGCACGATCGCGTCAGTTCAGAACAACGGCACCGGTACGGTTGCGGTCAATGCCAACACGACGGTCACGGGCAATGTGGTGAACGACTCCACGTCGGCGACCGCTGTGACAATCGCAGCCGGTCAAACGCTGACCGCGCCACTGTTGGACAACAATGCTGGGACCGCGACCATCAACGGCGCACTGACCGGCAATGTCGACAATGCGGGCACGACGGATGTCGGTGCGGCAGGAAGTGTTGGTGGCACATTCAACAACACGAATATGGCGACGAGCCTCGGTACGATCACAGGCGCGGTGACGAACTCCGGCACCATGGCGATGAGCGGCACGGCTGGCTCGACCATCGGCAATACAGGCACCTTCACCCTCGGTGGCAACCTGAACGGGTTCACAACGTTCAACAACACCGGCGGGTCTCTGACGATTGCCGGTGGCGAGACGCTGACCGGTGGCACTGTGAACAACTCTGCGACGCTGGCGCTGAATGGCGGGACGATTGCAGCGGCGTTGAGCAACAGCTCGGCGATGACGATGACCAACGGGTCGTCGGTGACCGGGAATGTGACAAACACTGGCACGATCACGTCGAATGGCACGACCACATTGGGCGGCAACGTCGCCAACACCGGCGGTACGATCAGTGTCCAGGACGGGGCGACCGGTGATGTTGTGAATGTCGGTGGCAATCTGACCGGTGGAGCGCTTAGCTTTGACATCGATCTGACGAATGGCGCTCCGGCGACGGATGTGATCAATGTCGGCGGGACAGCCAGCGGGGCTCTGACGCTGAACTTCGGCGTGATTGCAGGCGCGCAATCCGGCCTGAACCCCGATCTCATCGTCTTGGATGTGACCGGTGCAAATACGTCGACATTTACCGCAGCCGGTCTGCCTGCTGTGGGCGCGTTCGTCTACACGCTGGAGCAGGTTGGCAACGATCTGGTGGTGCGCACGCAGACCAACCCGGCCTTCTCGGCTCTGGCGGGGAATGTCTCGCTGACGCAAACCTTGCTGGGTACGGTGATCAACCGTCCGTCGAGCCCGTTTGTCTCCGGTCTTGCCTATGAGGACGAAGACAATTGCGGCCCGGGTGGCTGGGGTCGGATCATCGGCGGTCGGGCGGAAGTGTCGAGTTCGTCGAGCAATGGTGTGACCACGACGCAATCCGATGTGACGGCGAATTTCTACGGCATTCAGGCCGGTGGTGACTTCGGCTGCTTCAACGGCGCGTTCAACGGATGGGATTTGGCGATCGGGGCGATCGTTGGCTTTAACCAGGGCGATACGACCCAGCCGGTCTACAATCCGGGCACGACGATTGTGAACTCGACCACCAACTCTGATTTCGAGCAGCAATATGCCGGGGTCTATGTCTCCGCTGCACGCGGGCCGCTGACGGCTGACCTGCAATTGCGGTTCGAAAACACCGACTTCACGGCAACGAACGCGACGGTTGGTCTGAACAACACGGAGTTCAGCAGCAAGGCGACGACATTGTCTGGCGCTGTGAGCTACGCCTTTGATCTGGGCAATGATCGCTCCTTCATTCCGACGGCTGGGTTCGGTGTCACGAAGTCGAAGACCGATCGCATCAATTTCGCTGGCGGTGAGACCCTGGATATTGTGGATCACACGACGACGATTGGGTTTGTTGGCGGTACCTACGCGAAAACTACGATCAACCCGGATGGGCTGTCCGCGTCGAACCGTTTTGTCACGGCAACGCTGTACAACGACTTCTCGAAGGACCGGACAGCGCTGTTTGACGATGACGGTCTGCCCGCCACGCCGCCGATCACCCTGACATCGGAAGGCGTGGGTGCTTATGGCGAGCTCAGCGTGGGGTATAACTACGTGCGCATTCTCGATCCCGGTCAGGTCGGGGCGGCGAAACAGTTCAACGCCTCGGTTCGCGGCGATGTCCGCTTCTCCGGCAAGGTGGAGAGCTACGGCATCACCGCGCAGATGCGGTTGCAGTTCTGATCCTCCCAAAGAGGGTCCGCTCAGGATAACGCGTCGCTGATGAAATCGATCAGCGGCGCGTAATCATGTCTATCCGCCGCTCGAAGCGCATCGATGTAGCGGCGGCGGTTTGCGCCCTCGCTTTGCAACGTGCCGCGCTGTGACCAATCGAGGACCATGTCGGGATTGAGCCGAAGCAGGAACTCATCGGCCATGATCCGGGACCACCGGCCATTGCCATTGGGAAAGGGATGGATGGCGACCAACCGATGATGCAGACGGGCGACAGCCTCGGGCGGATCAAAGACCGCGTCCGTTAGCCAGAGCTTCGCATCGTCTAGACAATAGCGCATCTCGGTTGAAATTTGCCACGGGGCCACGCCGATATTCTTTTCGGTTGCCCGATAGGTTCCGCCCCAAGCCCAGACATCTCCGAACAGGCGGCGATGAACCTCCCGCGCGGCGTCATCGGTCAATGGATCGAAACTGCGAGGCCGCCGAGCGAGCCAGCGCAGACCCTGTTCGATATTGACGGCCTCCACGGCATTGAGCGCGCCATGTGTTGAGATGCCGGGCAGCTTGAGACCGCGAAGTTCATCGGCGGTGAGGGGTGTCGCGCCATCGGGTTGTTGGGTGATCCGGGTCACTTCCAGAAGTCGCGGGCCATTTCGCGGGCCAGCTCCTCGGCCAGTTCCTCTGCGGCGTCACCCGGTTGATCGAGCCCTTCTGACTGTGCCTCAAGCGCCATATGGGCTCGGGTGCGCGCAATGATCCGTTCGGCTTTGCGGCGGGCCTGCGCCATCACCAGATCGTCGATGCTGCCTTCGGTGGGGACGATGGCGTAGACCAGCTTGCCGCCCATGGCAGCGGCGACCTTGTCGATCTGCTTCATCGTGACCGCGCCGTCCTTTTCGCGGTCTTCCAGCTTGGAGAGGGACGGGCGGGACACGCCCACACGCGCGGCGAGGTCGGTGATGCTCATGCCGAGCGCGACGCGGAAGCGTTCAATCCAGCCACGATGTGGAGGCAGGTCTTCCAGTGCTGCGCTGGCGGTCTCGATCAGCACCGCGTTTTGGCGGCGAATGGTTGTTTTGACGTCTCGCATGGGCTGTTTTCGTAGCTTTTACTGAACGATTTCGTCAGGTATCGTAATTTGAAAGCTACGTATTTAGCAAGAAAAGTAGTATAAAGTGCACGATAATATGCCGATCACGTAACTTATAAGCTACACTTCTGACCGGTTTTCCGACTGCGGCGGTTGAGAAGGGAAAGCTCCAGCAAACTTGCCGCTCATGAAGAGGCGTTCCCCGCCTCCGAAGCGCGGTCAAATGATGGGAAGAACGCTTGACCCAAACCTGCCAAACCCGCAGAGTTAAACAAAGTTTTTCAGGCTGCGTCTGCGGTCTGTTGATTTGTGCGAATAAATTGGTCTGGGAGTGCAGGCGGGGATGTCGTGGTACAGCAAGGTTGCGTGGAAGGAAGGGCTTTTCCTTCAACCGCACCATCTGCAGCAGAATGATCGCTATGTTGAGAAGCTGATCCAATCGCGCACGGCGACGATCTCGCCCTATCCCTGGGGTGTGGCGACGCTGAAGCTCGACCGGGATATGGCGCAGCAGGGGCGCATCGGGCTGCGCGAGGTCGTGGGCGCCATGGCTGATGGCACGCCCTTTGACGCGCCGGGTGTCTCGCCCCTGCCGAAACCGGTGGAAGCGCCGGATGATGCCAGCGGTTTGAACGTCTGGCTGACCCTGCCGGATGCGGCGATGAACGGGCGTGACGTGGCGCCGGATACCGAAGAGACTGCTGCGACGCGTTACCTGACCGGCAGCGAGATTATTGCCGATAACGCCTCCTCCATGCGGCTGGAACAGGATATCGAACTTGCCCATCCGCGGCTGGAGCTGGATGTGCGAAAAACGCCAAAACCGGGGTATCAGTGTCTACAAATCGGCCGGATTGCGGAAATTCGCGATGGTGTGATCACAATGGATGATACCTTTGCGCCGCCGGCTCTGGTGCTGACCGCGCATCCTGTGATCACAGGGTGGCTGGACCGGGTGATCGGCTGGGTGGAGACGAAGCTGGAAAGCCTCAGCCGCTATGCTGCCGACCCTTCTGCCGGGGGCGGGTTGCAGGCCACGGATTACTTCATGCTGCTCACGTTGAACCGCGAAATCGGCGGCCTGAGACATATGCGTGCCTCGGCGCATATTCATCCCGAGGAGCTCTATCGCACGCTTCTGCGTTTGGTGGGCGAGCTTTGGACCTTTGATCACGACAAGCGGTTGGCGGCGGAATATGACAGCTATGACCATGCCGATTTGAAATCGACCTTCTCGCCGATTGTGCGGGATATCCAGCGGTTGCTCTCCCGCGATCTGGGACGGGCGCAGCGTCTGGATTTGCGTCAGGTGCGCCAGAACTCCTACCTCGCCGAAGTGGGCGACAGGCAGCTGTTCCGCGATGCGACATTTGTCATCGAGGTGGAAAGCTCCAAATCGCTCACACAAGTGCAGCAACAATTCCCGGAATTGTGTAAAGTGGGTCCGAACACGCGGATGAACGAGATCGTGAACAACAACCTGCCGGGCATCCAGCTGGTGCATGTTCCGACGCCGCCAAGACAAATCCGGGCTGTGTCGTCTAACGTCTACTTCATCCTCGAGAAGAACACGCCGTTGTGGCGCGAATTCTCGACGGCCCCAGCCGTGGGCATGCATTTTGCGGGCGACTGGCCCGATCTGAAACTTGAACTTTGGGCAATCGCGGAGAAAGCCGGGTGAGCGACAAGGGCAACAAAGGCGGAGGAGACAAGACCGTTATCGGCGGCGCGCTTCCCAACATGCCGCGCCCCTCTCCCGCTGCGCCGAAACCAGCCGCCCCACCGCCACCGAAACCGACCCCGGGCTTGCAACAGCCACCCGGTGGTGGGCAACGGCCTCCACCAGCAGGCGGAGGCGGACAGCGCACGGTGATTGGCGGCGATCTGCCTGCAACTCCGCCGAGACCAGCCGCCCCGCCACCGCAACCCGGCGGTGGACGTGTGGCGCCGGGGCAGGGGGGCTACAACCCGAGCTTCCCGCAAGGCGGCGACGCGGCGGATGCCTGGATGGGTGGGCCCGCGCAATCCACCGAGGGGATTGGCGGGGCAGGGCCCGAGGGGTTCTTCCCCGATCACCGGCCCGTTGAGCCACAACAGCCGACCTATGAAGGTCCGAAGATCGACCTGCGCGCGGCGATGTCGGCCGGAGGTCTGGGGGGCGGTTCGCCATCGAACCCGATTGTCGCGGCTGCCACGAACCTCCTGATCCTGTTTGGTCGCCTCAGGACTGAGATGGTCGAGATGGAGGCCGTGCCCCTGATGGAGCATGTGACGCGCGAGATCGACAGTTTCGAGACCCAGGTCCTGGAAGCTGGTGTTGATCCGCATGAGGCGCAGGTTGCGAAATACTGCCTTTGCGGTACGGCGGATGACATCGTGCAGAACATCCCCGGGCAGGACCGCCATGTCTGGGTGCAATATTCGATGGTCGCGCGGTTCTTCAACAAGCGGACCTCGGGCGTGGGCTTCTTCCAGGAGGTCGAAAAGGCGCTGCAAGCCCCGGCGCAGCGGTTCCAGGTGCTGGAGCTGATGCAAATCTGCCTCTCGCTGGGCTTCGAGGGCAAATATCGCGCCGATCCCAACGGACCGATGGAACTGGCCCGGATCAGGGCGGCGATCTACGAAAGCCTGCGCCGCGTGCAGCCACGCCCGGATGAGGATATCTCGGTGCGCTGGCAGGGGGTGGAGCTGGGCAACCGGCGTCTCTTCTCCGCCATTCCGCTCTGGGCTGTGGCCTCGGTCGTCGGCGTGATCCTTCTCGGCGTCTATCTCGGGCTTTCGATGCTGATCTCCCGTGATGGGGCGGCGGTCTCGGAGCGTTTGCTTGCGATGCATCCGCCGGAGATTGTCGGTCTGCAGCGCGCCTCCGCCTTTACGCCTTATGTGCCGCCGGAGGAGCCAGAGACCGGACAGCTTGAGCGGATCAAAGAGGCGCTGGATGAAGAGATCGAAGCCGGACAGGTGGCGATTGATACCAAGGGCGAGTGGATTTTCGTGCGCGTGAACAACCTTGTGCTCTTTGACACAGGGCGCGCCGATACCAAGCCGGAATTCGAAGAACTGGCCGAAGAAGTGGCCGAAGCGGTGAACCCGGAACCGGGACCGATGAAGGTGGTGGGCTACACCGACAATGTGCCGATGTCGGGGCGGGGTCGGTTCAAAAACAACTTTGATCTCAGTGTTGCGCGGGCGACGGGCGTGAACGATGTGCTTGGCAAATACCTCGACAAGCCCGAGCGGGTGATCGTGGAGGGCAAGGGCGCCGATGATCCGATTGCCGACAATTCCACCGCCGAGGGCCGGGCGCAGAACCGCCGAGTTGAGATCATGATCCGCAAGGAAGAAACGCTCGAAGAGGAGGATGCCCTATGAACGTCTTTCGATTCCTGAGCTTCGGGCGGATGCGGCAACTGGCGCGCAAACCGTGGATGAAATGGCCGATGCGCGTGATCGGCGTGCTGGCCTTCTTTGCAGTCGTCTGGTTTGGCGGGCCGTTGATCGGCTACGGGTTCGAGAAGATCTGGGTGCGGCTGGCGATCATTGGTGGCTTCATCGCGATCCTGCTCTTGATCTGGTTCATCCGCTGGCGCCGTGCGCGCAAGGCGGCGGCAGAGCTGGAAGACGCGATCATCCCGGACGTGCCTGTGGGCGATGGCGCAGTTCTGGCCGAGAAGATGCGCGATGCGCTGGAGGTGATGAAGAAGTCCGGCGGCAAGAATTACCTCTATGACCTGCCGTGGTATGTGATCATCGGGCCTCCGGGTTCGGGCAAGACCACGGCGCTTTTGAACTCGGGCATCAAGTTCCCACTCGCGGACAAAGAGGGCGGCCAGGTCGAGGGCTTCGGCGGCACGCGCTATACTGATTGGTGGTTCTCCGAAGAGGCGGTGATGATCGACACCGCTGGGCGTTACACGACGCAGGATAGCGACTCCGAGGCGGACAAGCTGAGCTGGGAAGCGTTTCTGGAACTGTTGAAGAAATCGCGCCCGAAGCAGCCGGTGAACGGGGTCATTCTCGCGATTTCGGTCGAGGATTTGATGAACGGCACGGACGGGTCGCTCGACATGCACGCGCAGACGATCCGCGCGCGGCTGGCGGAAGTGCATGAGACGCTGAAAATCGACTTCCCGGTCTATGTGATGTTCACCAAAGCCGATCTGGTGGCGGGCTTCCGCGAGTATTTCGCGTCCTTCTCCATGTCGCGGCGGCAGAAGGTTTGGGGCGCGACCTTCCAGACCAAACAGCGCGGTGAGCAGACCCATGAGATGGTGGGCGAAGAGTTTGACGCCCTTGTCTCGCGTCTGGCCGATGAGACCATGGACCGTCTCAGTGAAGAGCCCGATGGAGTCTCGCGCATTTCCATCTTTGGGCTGCCCGGCCAGATGGCCCTGCTGAAGCCGAAAGTGGAGCGCCTCTTGGGCGCCGTCTTTGAACCGACGCGCTACAAGACCAATGCGATGCTTCGCGGCTTCTACTTCACCTCCGGCACGCAGGAAGGCACGCCGATTGATCAGGTCCTCGGCGAGATGGGCCGCAGCTTCGGTGGCGAACAGGCCGCCATGGGCGGGTTTATGTCCGGCAAGGGCAAGAGCTTCTTCCTGCATGATCTGCTGACGCAGGTCATTTTCGTCGAACAAGGCTGGGTCGGGTTTGATCGCAAGGCGGTGATGCGAGCCGCGACGTTGCGCTATGTGGGGCTTGGGATCATTGCCGCCGTCACGCTCGGGCTGCTTGGCGGCTGGGGCTATTCCTTCTGGCAGAACCGGGAGATGGTTGCCGCGGCGCGCGCGTCCATGGCGCAATATGAGAGCGCGGCGAAGGATGAGCTGAGCAAGGTCGTGATCGAGGATATCGACCTGCTTGAGGTCTCCTCCCATCTCGACATCCTGCGCGATATGGAAACCGGCTATGCCGATGACGAGAAGGCGACCGGTCGTCCCTGGGAAGGCTTTGGTCTGAGCCAGCGATACGCGCTGAGCCAATCGACGCAGGAGAGCTATTCGGACGGGCTGGAGCGCATGTTCCGCCCGCGTCTCATTCTGCGGCTGGAAGAGCAACTGACCGACTTCGTGAACACTGGCGAGACGCTGGCGATTTATGAAGGGCTGAAAGTCTACAAAATCCTCGGCGGTCATGTCAGCCGCGATGGCGACGATCTGATCCGTGCCTGGTTCTATCAGGAATGGGAAGAGAACCTGTATCCCGGCCCGGCCATGCGCCCGGTGCGCGAGAGCCTTGCGGTGCATCTTGACGCGATGCTGGAGCTCGACGGCGACCGCGATGTGCAGGTTGAACTGGATGCCGAAGTGATCGACGAAAGCGAGCGGATCCTAGCGCGCATGACGGTCGCCGATCAGGCCTGGTCGCTGATCTCCGCCACGGCGGAGTTTTCCGGTGTTCCCGACCTCAACCTCGTGGAGGCTCTGGGTCTCGATTCCACGATTGTCTTTGAGACGGTCGATGGCAGCGAGCTTGCGGATATGCGCATCCCGTCGCTTTACACCTATTCCGGGTTCCACGACTTCTTCCTCGATCAACTCTCGGAAGTGGCCAAGAAGCTGGACGAAGAGAAATGGGTGCTTGGGCAATATGCCGAAACGGCGGATGTCGCCGGGCAGATGGGCGGTCTTGGCCGTGCCCTTCTGACGCGTTACCGCAACGAGTTCGTCAAGGAATGGTATGCGGTTCTGGGCAATCTGAAACTTGCGCCGATGTCCGCTGACAAACCCGCCTATCAGGCTTTGGGGGCGGCCTCCTCCGCCGCGACCTCGCCGCTTTTGAAACTGGTGGAGATGGTTGAACGGGAGACGATGCTGACCCGTGAAGACGAGGCGACCTCGCTGCTTGGCGAAGTGGAGGAGGGCGTTGAAGGCGGCACCTCGGTGGTGAGCGATGCGCAGCAAATCCTTGTGCAGCGCCTTCAAGCGCGCTCCTCGGGTCTGCAACGGATCGGGATCGATCTGGCCTTGCGCAACAAGTCACAGCGCAGGGCAGGGGCCGCGGGTGGTGAGGAAGCGATAATCCCCGGCGCCTCCGTGGAGGCGGAGTTCAGGGTCTGGCATGCGCTTTTGACCGGCAATCCGCCAAGCCGTCCGATTGACGCGCTGTTGGCGAATTTCGGAGCGGTGCGGCAGAACCTTGTAATCGCGGCGGGTTATAATGCGGCGCAATCGGCGGCGAATATTCCGGTGCAGATCGGCGCGTTGCGCTCCACCGCGTCTCGCCTGCCGGACCCGCTCAGCCGCATGGTCATCGAAGCGGTGCAGGATTTCGAGGGTGATCAGGTGAACACCACGATCGCGCAGCTTAATCAGGACCTGACCAATCAGGTGACCGCGCAATGCGAGGATATCATCGGCGGCCGCTATCCGTTCTCCGGCGCGCCATCCCGGCAGGTGCCTGTTGCGCAGTTTGCCCGGCTCTTTGCGCCCGATGGCATTCTGGATCGCTACTTCCTGCAGAACCTCAGCCAGCATGCGAATGTTACCGGCGATGAGTGGTCCTGGCGCGAAGACAGCCCGATTGGTGACCGCCTCTCGCTTGGCGCGTTGAAGCAGTTCCAACGGGCCGCGGCGATCCGCGATGCCTTCTTCCCGCTGGGGGGTCAGAACCCGGAAGTGGAAGTGACGATCAGCCAGACCTCCATGCATGCGCAGGTGCAGCAGGCGGTGCTGGAGGTGAACGGTCAGGTGATCACGACGCGGCAAGTGGGCAACCTGCCGCAAACGGTGAAATGGCCGAGTGCCGGGGGCTCTGCCACCTTGCAACTTCTGCCGAACATGCCGAACCGTGCCTCAGCGATTAAGTTCGACAACGGTCCCTGGGCCTTCCTGCAATTTGTGCGCCAGGGCTCACCACGGCTGCGGGGCGACACGCTGCGTGTGCGCTACGTGGTCGGCGGGCGCGATATCTCCTACGAGATGCGCGTGAACGGTCTGACCAACCCCTTCGTGATGCGTGAGCTGGGCGAGTTCAAATGCCCCACAGGTCTCTGATGATGGCGGTTCTCTGACGTGGCCGGATTTGGACTGTATGGCAAGCACCCCGCGTTTGGGGATTTTGTGACGGCGGGGTTGGAGACGATCACCCGGCAAGCCCTGGAAGAGTGGCTGAACACCACGTTGCCAAAAATCCGGGACCGTCAGAAAGACGCCTGGGGCGCGCTTTATGATGGCATGCAGGCGTTGCGCTTCTGGATCGGGTCGGAACAATTTGTGGATGGCCCCGTGGCAGGTATTCTGGCACCCTCTCGCGACAAGGTGGGACGGCGGTTTCCGCTGGTCGTGCTGGCGCAGGAGCACGGGATTTCCGCGCCGGTGACACAGCCTGATCAGAGCTTCCATGAAGTAATGGAAGCCTATGTGCTGAAAGTGCTGACCAAGACACCGCCGAGCCCGAAGGACATTCTGGAGGCCGTGCCTGTGGGCATACCCGAACCCGGAGCGATGGAAGGCGATACGACATTCTGGGCCGCGCGTCCCGACGAAGATGTCAGCGCGCTGCTGACGGACGTGGCCGAAGCCGACCATGCGCGTGCCTGCAATCGCCGCTCCTACTGGTGGGCGGCGGGCGATGAGACCCGGGCTTCGGTGTTTCACGCGGTGGATGGCTGGCCGGATGATACAGTGCTGGAATGGCTGATGGCGGGTGTCGATCCTGCGGGCGTGCCGCAATGAGGGGGATGGGGACATGAATATCGGAACGGATGCTCAGTTCACGTTCTCGACCGGCGCGGCCAGCGACACCGGTCGGATCCGCGACCACAATGAGGACAGTATGCTTGCGCAGCCGCAGAGCGGTGTCTGGGTGGTCGCCGATGGCATGGGCGGTCACGAGGCGGGCGATTTCGCCTCGCAGACCATCGTGGCCCAGATCGCGACCGTGGGCCGTGCCTCCTCCGCCCCCGATCTGCAGGCACGCTTCATGGAACGGCTGACCATGGCGAGCGATCAGATACGCGCGCGCTCCGAGGAATTGGGCGGGGCCACCATCGGTGCGACGCTCGTGGCGCTCCTGGTGCATGAAGAGAAATTCGCCTGCATCTGGTCCGGAGACAGCCGGATTTATCTGATGCGCGACGGTGTGCTGCAGCAGGTGACGCAAGACCACACCGAAGTGCAGGAGCTGCTGAACTCCGGCGCGATCACCCCGCAGGAAGCCGCGGAATGGCCGCGCAAGAACGTCATCACACGCGCGATTGGTGTGACCGAGGACCCCAACACGGATGAGACCTATGGGAATCTTGAGAATGGCGATCTGTTCCTGCTCTGCTCGGATGGGCTGACCGAACATATCGACGATCACGAACTGCCGGAGCTGTTGCAAGGCGGCACGCCACAGGACAAATGCGATCGCCTGATCAACCTGACGCTGGAACGCGGCGCGAAAGACAATGTAACGGTGATCATTGTGGAATGTGAACCGCGTGTGCGCACGGTTGCGCCGACGACTGACCCGCTTGATTGGCTGGCAGGGGACTAAGGTTAGATGGCTGATCCTGAAGACCCAGATAAGCCAAAGAAGCCGCCAAAGGCTCCGCGTGATGACCGCACGGTGATCGCGCCCGCGGCGTTTCAGCCCGAGCCCTCGCAGCCTCCGGAGGAGGATGCAGAGAAGCCGGCGGCTGAGGAGGCGTCAAAAGAGGCAGAGAAGGAAGCGCCCGTCGAAGAAGCTGCCGAGGACGATCCCTGGGGCACCGGCGCGGCCGCAGAAGACGGCGAGGCGGTCTCGCAAGAGAGCGATGAGCCGCCCGCAGAGGGCGCTGAGGAAGACGCGCCATCTGAGGCCGAAGCTGAGCCGGACCCTGAAGAGCCACCCGCGGAGGAGGAACAGACCAACTCCCCTCTGAACCTCGTCGGCACCGTGATCAACAACAACTACAAGATCACGGAACTGGTGAATGCCGGCGGTATGGGCGAGGTCTATCGCGGCGAGAACGTGCATACCGGCGACGAAGTGGCGATCAAGATCGTGCTGCCGAACCTGGCCCATGAAGAGAAGATCATCACGCTCTTCCGCCGCGAAGCGCGCATCCTCTTCAATCTCATGGATGAGGCGATTGTCCGCTATTACAACTTCGTCAAGGACGCCGATCTCGACCGTTTTTGCCTGATCATGGAGTTTGTGGATGGCGAGCCCTTGTCCGACCGGATGGAGGCCAAGGGCCCGCTCTCCCTCGAAGACACACGCGTCTTGATCCGCCGTCTGGCCTCTGGCCTGAGCCGGGCCCACACGCTGGAAGTCACCCATAGGGACCTCTCTCCAGACAATGTGATCCTGGAAGATGGCTCCGTTGCCCATGCGAAACTGATCGATTTCGGCATCGCCAAATCCACCGAGATCACCGAGGGCACCCTGCACGGGCAATTCGCGGGCAAGTTCAATTTCGTCTCGCCCGAACAGCTTGGTCACTATGACGGCATCATCGATGGCCGCACGGATATCTACGGCCTCGGCCTCATGGCGGCGGGGGCAGCGCGGGGCAAGGCGCTGGATATGGGCACCTCGATTGTCGAAGCGGTGAATTCACGCCGGGAAATCCCGGACCTCTCGGAAGTCTATGAAGAGCTGCGCCCAATCCTGAGCCATATGCTGGAACCCGATCCGGCAGACCGGCCTGCCTCGATGGATGACGTCGTGGCCATGATCGACAGCCCGGCCAACATTCCGGTCAAATATCGCGGCGATGATCCGCTGCCCCTGACCGAGGTGGTGACCCCCAGCCCCGGTGGCGCAGCACAGACGACGGCGCCCGGTGTCACGGCCCCCGGCGTGACCGGTGTGCCGCCCGGAGGCGAGGGGGACAGCCCCTTTGGCGTCTCCATGCCGCCGGTGACCACCGCGCCGACGCCGCTTCCGTCAGAGACGCCGGAAGAGCCGAAGAAGTCCGGCCTTTCGCCGATGTTGATGGTTCTCGGCCTGCTGGTTCTGGGCGGTCTTGGCGCCGGGGCCTATGTGATGACGCAGGGCGGCGATGACACCCCCGATACGCCGTCCACGACGGAGGTGGCGAGCACCGAGAGTGATCCCGATACCGACCCGGGGGAAGAGGACCCTGACAGCGATCCAGGCGAGGAAGAGATCGAAACCGCGTCGGCGGGCACGACCACGACCGATCCACCGGATGAGAGCGAGACGGAGACAGAGACCGAAGAACCCGAGCAACCCAGCGTGGCCGAGACGCTCAACGATATGAGCCGCAAGATCGCTTGGGTCGATGATTATGACGGCGGAAACTGTGTCTACAACGCCGTGCGCGCTTCGACCAGCGACAAGATCGCCATCGAGGGGTTCGGCACCTCCGTGCAACCCTTTGAACGGTTGATGTCCGCCTTCCAGCGCGAAATGGGAAGTGAGCCCGATATTGGCGTCCGGATCGTCAATGACAGCCAGTGCCCGGTGCTGGAATTTGTCAAAGCGCTGAAGGAGGGCGATACGCAGCCGCCGGTGCTGACGCTGGATGCGGATGTGCTGGTGAGCGGCGATACGTTGTCCGGTCGCCTGACTGGTGTGCGCGGTCGCCCGGTCTGGCTGTTCCTGGTCTCCGGCAAGGGCGGTGTGTTTGATATCACGTCACTCTTGGAACGGCAGGACGACGGAAGCTCCCGCTTTGGGTTCGGGATGACACTGGCGGAGGATGACGAGCCGACGCCACAGATGGTGGTGGCTGTCACGACGCAAACGCCGCTTGTGACGGTGCGCGCCGCGAAAGCTGGCGCGAATGCCGCTCAGCTCTTGCGGATTGTCGAAACCGAGATCGAAACCAGCAGCAACCCGGCAGCGGCCACTGTGAAGTATTTCCGCCTGGATCGGTGATCGCCGCCCAATTGGTAGGTGCGTCAGTATTTTGAATGACCTACCCCTGACATTTTAATCGCACGAAAGGCCTTAGCGGACGGAAAACGCCACCAAAGCGATGTCTTCCCCGCCCCCTTGCAACGCGATCTCAAGTGCCAACTGGCTGAACACATCATCGGCGGGCTGACCGGACAGACCGCTGAGCGTTTGCAGCCGTGTGGTTGTCGAAAGCGCCATCAGGAGTTGCCGTGTCTCGACCGGCGAGCCTTGCAATGTCATCGGGATCGAGAACTCTGCCACGCCGGGGCGGAACCGCAGGAAACTTGTCAGGTCCTGCACGATGCCATCATCGTCGATCAGCAGCAGCGACATGAAGCCGCCAGTCAGATTGCCGATCTGCCCCTCCAGTTGCGATCCGCTGGGGATGTCGCGATTGGCAAGGTCGAAGTAGAGCTGAAATTCCGGGTATTGCGGGGATTTGGTGATGAAGGGCAGAGCGTCGCATTGTGCCGCGGAGATCGGTTTCATCACCGTGCCCGGCAGGGTTTGCGTCTCGGTCTCCAGTGCCGCGCGGAACTGGTCGAGATCATCGGTCGAGCGGGCGAAGGTTTCGAGGTGAAACTCGTTGCTCTCCGAAAGGCTCGGCAAAGCGGCGAAGCAATCCACCACCGGGTAGGCGCGCAAAACGTCGAGCACATCCGTGTAGGTCGCCTGCGCCTCTTCCGCTGTCTGCACCGGCACATTGGGGCTGGCGATGCCGGGGGTTTCTTCTCCGTCGGTGGGGGGCACGACCGGCGACACGCTTTCGGGCTCGGTGTCCAACAGCGCCAAGGTCTCGGGCCCCACGGTCGCCGTGGGGGCGGTTTCCGACGGCGCGGTCACGTCCGACAGGCGCTCGGGTTCTGGCGACGCTTGTGTTTCCGCAGGTGCCGCGTTGATCGGCTCCGTGGGTTGTTCCTCAACCGGTGTGATCACCTCGGCGATGCGCTCGCGATCTGGGGTGGCGGGGGAGATGCTTTCGGTTTCAGGCGGGGCGGCAGTTTGTGGAACTTGTGCCAGACGTGTGGGTTCCGGCGCCGTGATCCCGGGGGTTGCGACGGGTGCCGCGCTTTCGGTGTCCTCAAGCGACTGTAAGGGCAGGGCTTGCGGGCTAGACGGCGCGACCGGCGCTGTGTTCTCGACCGCTGCCACCGCTTCCGGCTCCGCGGTCGTCGTTGGCGCGGTTTGGGAGAGTATGTCTTGCGCTGCCAGCGGCGCGGCATCGCGTTCGACGGAGGATAATCGCTCGACGCTGGGCGATGCGGGCGCCGAACTCACGGGCTCTACCGTTTCCGCGGTGGCTGAAGCTGGTGTTTCGGGTGTGATGCGCTCTGGCACGATGGGGTCAGGTTCAGCAATCACCGGTGCCGCCTCACCAGCGACGGTGAGGGAAGTGGCGATGATCCTGGTTTCGATCTGGCGTGCCGCGGGGGCCGCGTTCACCGCGTCCTGAAATGCGCTCAGGCCTTGGGCGAACGCGACGAGATGCAGCATCACCGCCAAAGCCGCTGCTGCGATCCAGATCAGCGGATCGCTGGACGGGGGATCGGTGGAAACTGTGCTCATCGCTCCGTCTCCGCGAATTGGCGCAGGGTGACGAGTTTCAGCGTGAGCCCATCGAGGCGCGGGTCCTGCAGGAGCGCGATGAGCTCTGACGCAGGCAGGCGTTTGTCGGCGAGGATGTGCAATAGATCACCGGTTGCTGCCTCGGCCAGCGTGTCAGGCGTGACCGGGGTTCCGTCCAGCCGCCAATCCTGCCCCTCCGGGCGCAGCAAAAGCAGCGGACGCGGCAGTTTATCGAGCGGGAGATCGGCTGTTTCGGAGAGATCAACCTCCATCTCTTCCGTCGCCACAAGTGAGCCGGAAATCAGGAAGAAAAAGATCAAAAGCAGCACGATATTCACCGTCGCGAGCGAAAAATCGAGCGTTGTTTTGTGGGGATGCGTGGGTTTCGGCAGGCGGAGTTTCATCGGATTGCGGCGCCTCCGGCCAATTGCACGACGGGCACGTTGGCGCGGGTCAGTGCGGCGAGCACGCTGGCGACATCCTGCACCGAACTGCCGTCCGAGGTCAGTAACACGACCGTCGCAATATCGGCCTCGGTCACGGCCGCGGCGAGGACATCCAGGTCCTCCAATGGGAAAATCTGACCGCCCGTGGTGATGCGGGACCGCCCCAAGGTCCAGACGGCGACCTCACCTGCGGGCAGGGCTTCGGTCTCCGGGGTGGCCGCTCCGGTGATTTCGGACGTGCCCGCAGCGGCGGCTTGCAGGGTCAGCAGAGAGTAAGGCGTCAGGTTCGACGACAGCATGAAGAAGATCAGCAGTTGGAACATCGCATCCGCGAGCGGGGTCAGGGAGAAGGCATAGCGGCGCGGTCGGTCCGAGCGGGGGATGGTGACGCGCGACATCGCGCTTTACCCGCTCGCGCTGGCGCTGACCCTGCCATAGATCGCCGCCGACATCAGCGTCTCGATCATTTGCCGTTCCCGGTCGATGCGCGCCTCGAGCCAGGTGGCGACGAAGTAGAAGGTGATCGCGATGATCAGGCCCACCGCGGTGGTGGTGAGCGCCGTCCAGATGCCTTCGGCGAGCAGGGCAGGGTCCACCGCGCCTTCGGCCTGCGAGAGGGCCGCGAAGGCGTCGATCATGCCAATCACGGTGCCGAGAAGGCCGAGCATTGGCGCGGCCTGCACGACGCTCTCCAACACACGCATGCGCGAGTTCAGACGCGCGAGTTCCTCAATCGCTGTCTGTCGACCCAGCTCCTCGGCATAGGCCTGGTCGCCCGGACGGGCGCGCAGACCGGAGAAAGTTGCCTGCAGCACGCGCGACAGCACCGATTTGCGCTTTCCCGCCTCGCGCACAGCGGCGTCGGGTTTACCGCCCAGCCAATCGCCAAGGATGTTTTCCGCCGCGCGCCTACGTCCGACGCCCAGCATCATGAACTGGACGACCTTGTAGAGCGTGACGGTGAGGGCCAATGCCGATAACGTCCCCAAGGCCAGAAAAACGGCCAAAGTGACAGGGTTCAAAGAAGCAATATCCGGCACGGGGTCAGGCTCGTCTCAATGCTGGCGGCCCGGCAATCAGGCCCGGAGAAAGACCGGATCAGATCCCGAACTGAATGTCGTTGCGCGAGTTGGTCACAAGACCAGTGATGCAAAAATCATGATCGCCATCTGCCGATTTACAATCGGCGATATTGTTGACGATGATCCGGGAGATATCGCTGCAGGCTTGCTCGGCAAGGTCAAACTGCACGACTTTGGTCTTGCCAAGCGGCAGCGCGCCAAATTCGAGCACGAGAAGGCGGGAGACACGGCCCTCGCCATCAAAGATCGCGACCTCATAGGAGGTCTCAGTCAGCGCAGTGCCAGTATTGTTGGTCGCAACATAGGTCAGACGGCAGCCGTTGGAGGTGTCGCTGGCATTGTTCAGTTCCAGCGCGAAGTTGCCGCTTTGGGCCATGGCAGCGCCGGTCAGGATCGTCGCCGTTGATAGTGCAGCAGCGGCCAGAGTTGTTGTCGCTCTACTGAGAAGTGATGCAGCCACGGCGGGTCCCCCTTGAAAACCATAAGTTCGGTGCGGTTCCCGGCGTTTGGGACCGCGCGAAAAGTTGGCCGCATTGACCCCTCGGAGTCAACGTAAGATTTGGTAAAATCTCGGCAGGTGCAGCGCCTTAGCGGTAGGCACCAGTAAACCAAACAGACCTTAGGCTGTTTCGCGTGACCTTGCGGGTCGAAACCTCTGAGCGCACGGGCCGGGTTGTGAATGGTCGGAATGGACGTGGTGTCAGGACTGGCTCGATTTCCAAACCAGCTTCTTCACTTTCCCGGACGGCAGAACCAAGATCGCTACGGTCGTCATTGGCATCGTCGGTGAATGACAGCACGGAAGGGGCTTCGATGACATCGGGAACGGAAACGAACGGCAACGTCGTTGCCTGATCCGGTGTGATTGCGGCAAATCCCAGAATGGAGGGCTCTACGATCTGCGGGCTTGCGGCGAGCAGGATCGGCTGCTCCACCTTCAGATCGACCCGCGTCTCGGTCACGTCATCCGCGTCTGTCAGGACCGGTTTCACCACTGTCACAGTGCCATCCGATATGGCTTTGTGGACGTGGTTCGACGGCATAGGTGCCGGCTGGGCGAGGGCAGATGTCTCAGGTTTGACCAGATTGCTCGAGATCACGCCCAGTTGCCCATAAGCGACGGTTGCGGAAAATCCCACGATCCCAAGCGCTATGGCGAGGCGAATTGTTTTTTGTGCCGGCATCAAAAATATCCTAGCTTTACCCGACAAGATTACGCGAGAACGGGCCATTTTTCAATATGAGAGGGTGTTTTGTGAGGCTTGCGCAGAAACTGGCCGCGATCTTTTTGGTGCTCGCGCCCTGGTCGACACCGGCATTTGCGAACTTTGCTGTGTGTAATCAATCCTTTGACGTGATCAACGTCGCCATCGGTCGGGATGTCGAGGGCGAGTTTCAAACCGATGGCTGGTGGACAATCGGCACCAATCAGTGCGCAAATGTGATACAGGAAGAGCTAAAGAGCCGCTATATCTATGTTTTTGCACAGGATGTCTTTGGGCAACCGCTGATGAACGGCACGACAACAATGTGTGTCGCGCGGGACAAATTCACCATCCGGGGCACCGACAATTGCTGGGTCCGCGGGCACCTTGCCGCCCGGTTCATCGAAGTGGATACGCTGCGCACACAGCGGTGGTCCCTGTTTGTCGCACCGCCGCCGAATTGACTGGTTTGTGACTCGCGCTTTTGAGGTATCTGCGCTAATTTGGTAAGTAGATTGTGATAAACGGTTATTTCAACGTGAGACATGGCTGAGATGTCGGGAGTAAGGCCAAGGTCGGGGAAGGTTTGGAAAGGGGTTCTGGCGGCCCTTTTCTGTAGTGTTGCCGCCTGTGCAACCGCTGCCGAACGTATGGCTCTGATCATCGGCAATTCCGACTATTCCGTCATCCCCGATCTCAAGAACCCTGTGAACGACTCCAACGCCGTCGGCGAAGCGCTCGGCAATCTCGATTTCGAGGTGACGCGGCTGGAGAATTCCTCTTCCGCGGATTTCTGGGCCAAGCTCGACGCGTTTGTGGCCGAAGCCGATGACGCGGAAACCGTTCTGTTCTTCTACTCGGGTCACGCCTTCCAGCTCGATGGCGTGAACTATCTGGTCCCGGTGGATGCGAAGCTGCAAAGCCGCGATGCCATTCGCGACGAGACCTGGCATCTCGACAAGATCATCGAGAAACTGTCGGATCGCGACCGCCAGACCCTGATCTTCCTTGATGCGTGCCGCGACAGTCCGCTGCCCAATGATGTTGGGGCAGGGGGTGCGGGCCTTGCGCGTCTGCAGACCGGCGTCGGCACCTTCGTGGCCTTCGCCACAGAACCGGGTGCCGTGACCTACGACGGCACCGGCGATAACAGCCCCTTCACCGCCGCGCTTCTGAACCATATCAACACGCCCTCGATTTCGATCTCCGACATGATGATCCGGGTGCGCAACGATGTGGAGGAACAGACCTTCCGCCGCCAGACGCCCTGGGATCAATCCTCGCTGCGCAGCCAGTTCTATTTCGTGCCGGAATTTGAGAGCAAACCGTCTCTGACCGCGGCGGATTTTGAACTTCTGGCCAATCTCGGCGATGACGAGCGTGAGCGCATGTTGAAGCTCTTCGAGGCTGCCGGGATCGACACGACAGGTCTGCCGGTGCTGGACGAAGGCGAAGAGCTGAATGTGGAAGTGGTCGAAGATCAAAACCTGATTATCGCCGCGAAACCGGAGAAGAAAGATCCGGTCGAACTGCCGAGCGATGAGCAGGTGGCCGCGCTGCGCCCCGAAGATGTGGATGTGGTTGATGAGATCAACCTCTTCACCGCGCCGAAAGCGCCGGAAGAAACCGAAGCACCGCAGGTCGCCGCGAAAGCCCCCGAGGCGAAAGAACCACGCACGGTTGTGGCGCGCGAGGCTGTGGCGCAAGTTCCGCGTGAGGTCACAAGCCAGGGCGGCGTGAAAGAGATCACAACCGCCCGGGCCGGGACCGTCACAGCGACCACGAGCGCCACCGCCGGAGAACAGGTCGCAGCACTCGCGCCTGAGGCAAACGTGACCGCGCGCATCGCGGGCCAAACCGTCACTGGAACGACCACAGGTCAGACGGTGACCGCCGCCGATGCCGGCACGGTCAGCGCGACCGCGACCGGCCAGACGGTGACCGCCTTGGCAGGTGCCGGGACTGTCAGCGCGACGGCAACCGGTCAAACCGTCTCTGCCACCGGGTCGGAAGGCACGGTCGCGCCAAGCAGCACGCAATTGGCGCTTGCCTCAACCAATTCCGCCGAAGCCAGCGTTCAGGCTTTGACCGCTGGCGAAGCCCTCGCTTCGCGCATCTCCGAGGACGAGCGCAACGCAATCCGCGCCACCGAAACGATCCGCCTCGCGTCTCTAGACAGCAACGCGCTGCGCTCTCTGTCTGCGGTTAGCCGCGAACTCGACGCTATTCTGGGTCGCGAAATCCTGCCGGACTCGGATGAGAACCGCACGCTTCTCGAAGCCATTGACCCCGATCTTGTCCGCGAACTCGACCCGAACGCCCCGCAAGCGCCGGAGCTGTCCGGCAAGGAACTCGCCTCCGCCGTGCAAACCGAACTGGCGCGCCTTGGCTGTTACCGTCTGCGGATCGACGGCGACTGGGGCAAGGGCTCCCGCACCGCTGCCGGGCGCTACTTCCTGAATAAGAAGATCGTGCCCGACGATCTGGAACCTTCCGTCGCGCTTCTGCGTCAACTGCGTACCGAAAGCCAGGTGCAGTGTAAGAACGTCGTCGTTGCCCGCGCCGCACCCAAGAAAGTGACGCGTCCTAAGACCACCACGACGGCACCGGCCCAGAAGAAGGCCGCGCCGAAGAAAACTGTTCGGAAAATTTCGCGCACGACGACCACGACGAAACGGACTTCTTCCGGCACGACACAAAAGAAGACCACGCGCCGTATTATCGGGGGCGGCAGCGGCGTGTTCCGCTGATCTGCTGCGGGCTGACAGGCCATGCAGGTTGATCCCCGATTCAAGAAAGCCAAGCGCAAATCCACCACGCGCAAGATCAAGCGTTCCGCCGGGCCCTGGGTTCTCGGTGGTTTGGGCGTTGTCGGGGTGTTGCTCGCTGGCGTCCTGATCGTACGCGCGATCATGTCCATCGAGTGGGGCGGGGGAAAGGATGAGCTGGACCTCGCTGAGGAAGGCTTCGGCGATGAAGAGCAATTGGTGATCTCTGACTTCGCTGAGGACAGTGTTGCCGCTGCCGATCCTCTGGCCTTCACGCAGGCGTTTGTCGATGTGGCAGGCGACCCGATGATCCTGCAATTCGACCGCGCTGCGGTGACCAAAGCGAAGGAGATGATCAGCCATCCCGATCTGCCCGCCACGCGCATCGGGCTCTTCGCGGTGAACGGGTTGATCCTCGTGCAGGACGACATGATCACGCAAGAAGAACGGCTGATCACCACCATCCCCTCCTCGCGCGAGGATTTCGCCTTCTTCCAGGCGCAAAGCGATGCGACCGGTCTCGACCCGCAGGAAGCGCTCTTGGCGGCTTTGCCGGACACTCCGCCCGCGACGCCAGCCAAGACGGTTCAGAGCGACGAAGGCTCCTGGGGCGAGAGCCTCGATGGGGACGGCGAAACGGTGGAGGTGACCTATACCGAGACGGTCATCGAGAACACGACCAGCCTTGCCATCGTGCTGCCCGAACCGGTGCGGCAGGTCGGCTATGAAGACATCTTTCTGCGCCTCGCGGCTGAACGCGAACTGGAAGAAATCCTTGAAACCAATGGGTTCGACCCGATCTGGATCGAACGTTTCGTGCCCAAAGCCATCGAGGCCGTGCCCGCTTTCGGCGCGATTGAGGCCGATCATGTGCTGGCCGTGCGCGGTGTGCCGGAGCGTGATGGTCTGAAATCGGTGCAGGCCTCGCTCTACAAAAGTGACGAGTATCTGGGCTCCGTCGCGATCAATGATGACGGGCATGTGGTTGTCGCCGCCGACCCTTGGGTGCCCGATGACCTGTTTGACTATGCCGAAGGTGATGAGGAGGGCGAGGCGGTCTCCTCCCGCCGCTACCGCCTGCTCGACGCCTTCTACTCAGCCGCGATCCGCAACAATGTGCCCACGGCGGTGGTCGCTGAGGCGATCATCCTCATGAGCCAAGCCCATGACCTTGACGAGTTCGCC
The DNA here is from genome assembly GCA_028284705.1 of Paracoccaceae bacterium. Classification (GTDB taxonomy): domain Bacteria; phylum Pseudomonadota; class Alphaproteobacteria; order Rhodobacterales; family Rhodobacteraceae; genus Litoreibacter. Next base: position 31,574 of record JANQRE010000040.1, read on the forward strand.
ACCCAGGGCGATCGCATGACGCTGCTTTACGCCCGCGCGCCGGGGCCGATCGGGCAGGGGGCGGGTCAAATCCTCTTTGCCTCCATCGAAGGTCCGTCGGGCGAGAAGCTCTGTTACGTCGTCGAGCCGAAAGCCGGGCAGGGCTATGAATGCCGCGACAAATCCGGGCCCAAGGGCGGTTCGGGCTCCCTGCGCGGCGGGTTTGTGACCCCGGTCAGCGGCGTTCTGACCTCCCCCTTCGGTCCGCGTCACCACCCGATCCTGAACCGTGTCGTGCTGCACAAAGGCGTCGATTGGGCAGCACCTACCGGCACGCCGATTGTCGCGGCGTTCGATGGCACCGTGACCTATGCGGGCGATGGCGGCGGCTATGGCAATGTGATCAAGATCAGTCATCCGGGCAATCGCGAGACCCGCTATGCGCATATGTCGAAATTCTCTGAACTCGGCAAAGCGGGCACTGCGGTCAAGGCCGGTGACGTGATCGGCTTTGTCGGCACCACGGGCCGGTCGACCGGTCCGCATCTGCATTTCGAGATCTACGAGGCAGGCACTGCCGTTGATCCTTTCTCCGCCGCCGGTCCGGTGATTGCGGGCAGCTCCTCCGGTGCGGTCGAGCAACTGGTGAACCAGATCATCAAAGTGGAGAGCGCGGGCAATGCGCGGGCGAAAAACCCGCTCTCCTCGGCCACGGGTCTGGGGCAGTTCATCTCGTCGACCTGGATCCGGATGATGAAGACTTACCGCCCCGATCTGGCCAATTCCATGAGCCGCGAAGAACTGCTGGCCCTGCGGTTCGATCCCACCCTGTCCCGCGAAATGGTCGCCAATCTCGCCAAGGAAGGTGAGGCTTACCTGCGCGCCCGCGGCCACGCGATCTCTGCCGGGCGGCTCTATCTCGCTCACTTCCTCGGCGCCGAGGGCGCCCATGTGGCGCTGTCAAAACCCGACGATATGCTGGTCCTCACCGCCATGGGCGCAGGCGTGGTCAATGCCAACCCGTTCCTAAAGGGGCGCAATATCGGCTGGCTGAAAGCCTGGGCAGATCGCAAAATGCGCTCCAAAGGCGTGGCGCCTTCGATCCCGGTCGCTGCTCCGACCCCGCCGCACATCCTCGCCTATTTCAAGACGATCGACACGGTACTGGAGAGTGCGGGGTGACCGACGGCCTGTTCTGTGGAGCAAGTCTAGTCGCACGCTTGCGATAGTAGTTCAGCACGTAGAGGCGAACCGCGGCGGAACGGCGGTCATCCGGCTCAGCGTTCTTATCTATCTGTGACACAAGCGCATCGACGGAGGTCTGGCGCTCAGTGGCGATTTCTCGCAACGCGTGCCAGAAGCCGTCCTCCAGAGAGACACTTGTCCTGCGACCGCGAAGAACGAGCGAGCGCTGTTTCGGTCGTAAGCTGGTCCCTCCGAGATTGCGGCTCATTCTTCGTTTTCCGGGTCCGAAATGGGATCGAGGACAAGCACCAATCGGGTTTCGCCGGAGCCTTCGATGGGCGGCGAGCGGTGGAGTAAGCCGGACGCGGGCGTCTCGGGCCAGAGCGTGCCGCGCAGCAGCATCGGTGATCCCGTTTGCACCGTGAACACGCGGCGCGGATCGTCGCCATCGGTCGAAATCCCGTATTGCGTGCCGGTGCCCCGATAGGTGCAGATCAGGCGGGCCTTGATCGCGTCGATATGGAATCTACGGCAGGCATTGTTCGTGACCACATCCAGCCGCAGCCTCAGGAACTGCGCGGACATCAGGTCCGAGAATGTCTGCGCCAGCGTGGTGACATCTTCCTCAAGCCACGCGCGTTCGGGGCCTTGCGGGGTTTCGGCCATATCACAAAGGTGCCTGACGGTCTCCGCCACGGCGTTTGGCGGCAAAATCACACGTCCGCGGGGCAAGTGATCGGGAGGGAGCCCGTCGAACCACTTCTGAATGTCGGGAGGCGTTTGCCTGCGCCAGATGGCAGCGGCGCATCCCGGCTGCAGAAAGGTGCGGAGCGCTTGGGGGTTGTCGGCAATGCCCACACCGATGGCCGCATCTTTCACGGTGTCTCGGACGAAATTCATGCCGCATCCTCCACCCGGCGCCAGATCGGGAAGGGGTCAGGATACTCCGGCAGCGCATCCGGGCCTGCGGCCGCGACGGCGGGCACCAGGCATTTGTCCAGCCGCGCTTTCAGGGCGGGCCAATCGATACCCGCGCCGATGAAGACGATCTCTTGGCGGCGATCACCCCACGGCTCTTGCCAGTGGGATTGCATGTAGGCTTGTGCGCTTTCATGGGTTGGCCTGCGATCTTCGGGAACCGCTGCCCACCACGTGCCCAAGGGTTTGACGCTGGAGAGCGCGCCGGCAAGCGAAAACTCCGCCACCCAATTCGGGCGCGTGGAAATCCAGAAATGCCCCTTGGCCCGGATCACCCCCGGCATATCGCCGTTCAGAAGTTCGAGAATGCGCTCGGGGATGAAGGGCAGCCGGGCGCGGTAGACAAAGGAGGCAACGCCATATTCCTCGGTCTCCGGCACGTGGTCGGCGAACCCATAAAGCTCTTTGGCCCACATCGGGTGCTCATGCGCCTGTTCGAAATCGAAGAGGCCGGTGTCGAGGATCTTCTCGGCGGCCACGGCGGAATGGTTGGTCTCGACGATTTCAGTATCCGCGTTGAGGCTGCGGATGATCTTGCGGGCTGCGTCTACCTTTTCCGGCCCCGCATCCTCGACCTTGTTCAGGATCACCACATCGGCAAATTCGATCTGGTCAGTGAGCAAATGAACCAGCGTACGTTCATCTTCCTCACCCATGGTCTCGCCCCGGTCGCGGAGGAAATCATGCGACGAGAAATCGTTCAGCAGGTTCACCGCATCAACAACGGTGACCATCGTGTCGAGCCGCGCTACGTCCGAGAGGCTGTCGCCAAACTCATCGCGGAAGTCGAAGGTTGCGGCGACGGGCAAGGGTTCGGAGATGCCGGTGGATTCGATCAACAGATAATCGAAGCGACCTTCGGTCGCGAGACGGCGCACCTCGTCCAGCAGATCGTCGCGCAGCGTGCAACAAATGCACCCGTTCGACATTTCGACAAGCGTTTCGTCGGTGCGGCTAAGCTCAGTGTCGGCGCGCACGAGGTCGGCATCGATATTCACTTCGGACATGTCGTTGACGATCACCGCGACCCGGCGGCCTTCGCGATTGTTGAGGACACGGTTCAGCAGTGTCGTTTTTCCCGCCCCCAGAAATCCTGAGAGAACTGTCACGGGCAGACGCTTATCTGTCATGGGTTTGCTTTCTTTTCCTTAACGGGCCCGCCAAGGTCCGGGTGTCCCAAGCCTTCGGTGCGGATTTTGGTTTAAAGAGGAGTCATGCTGTTTGTACAGTATGTTATATCATAACATTTTATACCGCAATAATGTCGCCATGCAATTGCACCTCGACGCCTCTGCAAATTGAGTTTTCGCCGAGATAAAAGCTCAGACAGTCGCGCCAAACAGCACAGGATCACCTAGGTCGATTCAGACGGTCGATATGTCTGTCCAACCTAAGCTTGCGATGCGGAAATCTACTCCACCCGAATGACTTTGCGCGACAAAACCGCTTGCCCCGGCAGATCGAGGAAACGCAGCTCGTATTCTCCGGGCTCGCTCGGCAGGGTGATCTGCACCGGTGGTGCGCCGGTGATTTTCTGCGCGGAAATCCAGGTGAAAATCGCCTGATCGCTGCGGGCCAGGGTGATCCGCTGATCGGCACTTTCGCTCTCGACCGTCCAGCCGACCTCAATGGTCGCGCCAGGTGCGGCGGTCTCGGGTGCGGTCAGGCTGGCACCGGTATCAAGGGCAGCATCCTCGGCCAGAACTTCAACCATTTGCCGCGCCAGCACGCGGCGACCTTCCCGCAGCATGTAACGCACCTCGTAAAGGCCGGTCTCTTCCGGCGCTTTGAAGTCGCGCTCGGTGAAGTCGCGCACTTGCGTGTAGGTGCCGAACTCGTCATCGGGCGTGCCCATCGGGACGATATTGATGTAGTCGCTCCGGCTCACCGTGCCGGTCCAGGACACTTTCAACTGATCCCCGGCCCGAACCTCGCTCGGCGCGGAGACCGTCACCTCCGGGTCGGTGACCTCCAACATGACGCGCGCGATGGTCTTGTTGCCTTCGCGCAAGAGGTAACGGATTTCATACATGCCCGTCTCTGCCGGGGCCTGCAGATTACCGCTCGTCTCGCTGCGCACGTTCAGGTAATTGCCGAACTCGCCTTCCTCGGTGCCCACGGGTACGATGTTGATATAGTCGCGTGAACTGATGGTCATCGACCAGGACACTGGAAACTGCGCCCCGGCCAGTACCGTTTCCGGGGCGGTCAGCGTCACCTCGGCCGCGACCACTTCAATTGGCGCGGTCGCGAGGGTCTTGTTGCCCTCGCGCAGGATGTAGCGGAGCTCATAGAGGCCCGGATCGGCGGGTGCGTCCAGGGTGACGGAGGTCTTGTCGCGGACGGCTGAATAATTCCCAAACGTTCCCTCATCCGAGCCCAGGGGCACAATCGCGACGTAGTCATTTCCATCCACCGTCCCGGTCCAGGAGATATCAAAACGCGCCCCGGTCGTGACCGTTTCGGGGCCGGAAATCGTCACCGAAGCCGCAACGATTTCTATTGGCGTAGAGGCCAGCGTCTTATTGCCCTCCCGCAGCACGTAACGCACCTCGTACAGGCCAGTTTCAGCCGGTGCTTTCAGACGCCCCTCATTGTCGTCGCGCACATTGATGTAATTGCCGTAGGTCCCTTCATCGGCCCCTGCAGGCACAATTGTGATGTAATCCTGGCCTGCAACAGTGCCGGTCCAGGCAATTTTGAAGCTCTCGCCTGTCTGGGCGGTTTCCGGCACCTCAAGCGTGACCTGCGGCGCGATCACTTCGAGCGGGCGCGCGGCCACGGTGCTTTTGTCGACATTCAGGATGTAGCGGATTTCATAAAGTCCGGGATCGGCAGGCGCGCGCAGCTTTCCTTCGGTGTTACGCCCCACCGCCTGATAATTGCCGAACGTGCCAGCATCGGCGCCCACCGGCACGATGCTCACATAGTCGCGTTTGTTGATAGTCGGCGTCCAGGCGACCTGAAACTGCGCTCCGGTTTCGATGCTGTCCGGCGCGGTCACGGCGACCTCGGGTTTCGTGACCTCGATTGTGTCCTGACCCAGCACCTTCTTGGTCTTGTTGTGCAGGTAGCGCGCCTCATAAAGCCCTTCTGTGCCCGACACCGGCAGGGTCACCTCGGTCGCTTTGCCGATCCGCACATAGGTTCCGAACAGGTCTTCATCCGAGCCAACCGGCACGACGGTGATGTAGTCAGCTTCTTCAATCGTGGGGGACCAGGTGACCGTGATATCCGATCCGCCGACGGCCGTATCCGGTGCGTCAACGACCACCTCAGGGGCCTCTGGTTCAGGCTCGGGCTCCGGTTCGGGGGCAGGTTCCGGCTCGGCCTCCGCCACTGCGGTGCCCACAGTGCTGAGCGCTGCGCCCAACTCATCCGCATTACCCGCAGTGATATATTGCCCGCCGGTATTCTCCGCGATGCAGGCGAGCGAGCTTGCATCGGCATCATCGGTCAGCCCAAACCCCACAACATGGGCGGTGAACCCGACACCGCCCTTTTCCAGAGCTTCCGCCAGTGCACACGGATCGCGCTCACAGCTTTCCAGCCCGTCAGAGATCAGAACGACCGTGGCAGGTTGATCCTCGTAAGACAGGGCACGCGCGGCTTGTTCCACCGCATCGGTCAGCGGGGTTCTGCCCCGAGGTGTAATGCCATTGATCTGGTCGAGAATGCTCTGGCGCGACTGCGCGCCCGGCTGCACGAGCATTTCGATATCGGAACAATCCCCGCGCCGCCGATGCCCGTAGGCCATCAGGCCGACATTGCGCTCCTCAACCCATTCGCCGAGCAGATTGTCCATCACGCCGCGCGCGATCTCGATCTTCGCGGTGCCATCAATCTGGCCCCACATCGAGTTGGAGCCGTCAAAGACCACCATCACATTCTCATTCGCCGCGGCCTGGGACCCCAGAAGCAGCGCAGCGCTCAACGCAGCGGTTTTCAGAAATTGGCGTGACATCACACATCCCCCACAGAAATCAAACCCGAACGGGCGGTATTCAAACACAACACCTTCGGGATCACCAAATCCCGAAACGCGCGAGGCAGGCCCGCAAGGGCGTGATGAGCCCTCAGCCCTCCGCGCCAGCCTCAGACGCTTTCACCTCAAAATTCGCCGAAAACTCCTCAGGGCTCAGCTTGTAGGACGTTTTCGGAAAGCTGTCGCGCTCCAGCTCGACCCAGGCAGATCCATGACCAATATTGCTATCGGTCACCTTCATTTTCGTCTCATTCGAAAACACGACCCAGTTCGGGTTATCCGCCTCGCTTGGTCTGAACCCGTTCTCCAGCATCTCGCGGAAATAGGTAAAATGGCTCAGATGGCCCAGGGTCAGATCACGCGTCGATTGCACCTCATCCCCGGTTTTCAGGGCCTCAAAAGCTTCACGAATTGCATCCCGGGCCATGGCTCATCCTCTCCTTTCGCGTCAGGCGATCTCGTATTTGAACGCGTCGCCATCCAGTTCGATATTCACCGTTTTGATCTCTTCGCCCGAGACCATCCGGCTCAGCACCTGCCGCGACAGATCGGGCAGGATGGAGTTGGTGATGATATTGTCGACCATCCGTCCGCCACTGTCGGGATCGCGGCATTGCTCGACAATATGGTCGAGCACAGCATCGGAATAGTCCAGCGTCGCCCCATGGTTCTGGCGCATGCGTTTCACGATCGCCCCGAGCTTCAGCTTGGTGATGCCCGCGAGCACCTCCTTGCCGAGCGGGAAATAGGGGATCGTGACGATCCGACCCAGAAGAGCAGGAGGGAAGACATCCTGCAGGAACGGCTTCATGGCCGCATCGAGCTCGTCCTTGTCCGGCGTCGTATTCCCGTCTTCACCCATCTCCATGATCACATCCGTGCCGACATTTGAGGTCAGAAGGATGAGCGTGTTCTTGAAGTCGATCATCCGACCGGTGCCGTCTTCCATGATGCCCTTGTCGAAGACCTGGAAGAACAGCTCATGCACATCCGGATGCGCCTTCTCGACCTCGTCGAGCAGCACCACGGAATAGGGTTTGCGCCGCACCGCTTCGGTGAGCCGTCCGCCTTCGCCATAGCCGACGTAACCCGGAGGCGCGCCTTTCAGGAGCGAGACGGAATGCGCCTCCTGGAACTCCGACATGTTGATCGTGATGATATTCTGTTCGCCGCCATAAAGCGCTTCGGCAAGCGCCAGCGCGGTTTCGGTCTTACCGACACCGGACGGCCCGCAGAGCATGAAGACGCCGATGGGTTTGTTGGGATTGGAGAGCTTCGCACGGGAGGTCTCCACCCGTTTGGCGATCATCTCCAGCCCATGATCCTGACCGATGACGCGTTCTTTCAGACGGTCCGCCACAGTGAGGATCGCCTGCAGCTCATCGGTGACCATACGGCCCGCCGGAATGCCGGTCCAATCCGAAATGACCGAGGCCACGGCCTGTTCATCCACATGCGCATAAACCATGCGGTCATCGGGATTGGCGGCCTCCAGCACCGCGAGTTTTTCATGCAACTCCTTGCGCACCACCTCAGGGTCTTTCGGAGGTTCGGCCATTGGTTGCTGGTCTTCATCCGCGTCCGCCTGCTCATCGCTCTCTTGCGAGACCGCCTCGCCACCCTCGGCCATCTCCACCTCGTCATCGGGTGTCAGATGGTTCCGGAGCGAGAGGATTTCGTCGACCAGCTCCTTCTCCTTGGCGTATTTCTCCTCCAACTCGGCGAGTTTGGCTTCCGCTTCCGCCTTCTCCTCGGTCGCCTCGTCGATGCGCTCCTGGGCATCCTCACCGAGGTCCTTCTGCGCGGTTTTGGCTCCGATTTCCTTCGCCAGCGCCGCAATCGTTTCCTGCAAGTCGGCGATGCGGGCTGGCGTGGAGGCCTGAGAAATCGCCACCCGGGCGCAGGCGGTATCGAGAAGCGACACCGCCTTGTCCGGCAATTGCCGCGACGGGATGTAGCGCGCCGACAGGGACACCGCCGCCACAATGGCCTCGTCGGAAATCCGCACTGAATGGTGTTCTTCCATCGGCCCCATAATGCCGCGCAGCATGTAGCAGCATTGCTCGATTTCAGGCTCGTCCACATTCACCGGCTGGAAGCGCCGGGTCAGGGCCGGGTCCTTCTCGAAATAGTTGCGATACTCGGCCCAGGTCGTCGCCCCAATTGTGCGTAACGTTCCGCGCGCAAGCGCGGGTTTCAAAAGGTTCGCGGCATCGCCCGTGCCAGCGGCACCACCGGCGCCAATCAGCGTATGCGCCTCGTCAATGAAGAGGATGATCGGGGTGGGGGAGGCCTGTACCTGATCAATCACCGACCGCAAGCGCTGTTCGAATTCGCCCTTCATCGAGGCGCCCGCCTGCATCAAACCGATGTCCAAAGCGTGCAGCTTCACGCCCTGCAGCTTCGGCGGCACATTGCCCGCCGCCAGCGCTTGCGCGAAACCTTCGACCACTGCGGTTTTGCCGACACCCGCTTCGCCGGTCAGGATCGGGTTGTTCTGCCGCCGCCGCATCAGCACATCGACGATCTGGCGGATTTCTTCGTCACGGCCCACGATCGGGTCCATCTTCCCGGAGGCTGCCTGCGCGGTCATATCGATGGAGAACCGGTCTAGCGCCGTATTGCCACCCGGTGCGCCATCTGCTGACGGCTCGCCGGAGGAGGGCGCAACAAGGCCCGAGCCATCCATGGGCCGCATATCCTCTTCGTCGCTTTCAGCCCAGGCGGACCGCGCCTCCGAGACCAACGTCTCGACATTGATCTCCTTGAACACATCCGAGCATTGCAACAGCACCCGCCGCAATTCGCGCGATTTCAGTGCCGCAACAAGCGCATGGCCCGTGCGGATTTGCGTCTCCGCAAACAGAAGCGTCGCATAATGCCAGCCGCGGTCGAGAATATCCGTCAGGTTCTCCGAAACCGAGGGCATCTCGGTCGCGTTCTTCTTCATCCCGTCAATGACGGCCACCATATCCTTCAACGCCTTGCCGCGATCGAGATTGAAATGGTTCAGCGTCAGCGAGATGTCGGATTTCTGGTTCGACAGGATGTGGAAAATCCAGTGCGACAGTTCCACATGGCGATTGCCTTCGTTCTTCGCGTGGCGCAGCGATTGCACGAACGCGTCATAGCCGACCCGGTTCAGTTTGCCGGCGACGGTTTCCATCGAAATATCACTCATGCGCGTTATCCCCCTGATCTATCTCTCATGCGGCCTGTTGCTCAGGCGCGGCTTGGTCTGTTGAAAATGTGGCGATGTGCAGGACGTCCTCGTCACCATCCTCCTCCGTCGGCGGAGCGACGGCGGCGAGCCATCCCAATGTCGCGGTCGCGCCCAGTTGCGCTTGCGGTATCTGATCGCGCGGCAGGTTCAGGCTGACATCGGCTTCGAACTGATGGCCAAGATACCATTTCACAAGGTCGGTCAGCCGCGCGAAATTCGCCCCTCCTGGCAGGAAGGATTTGTACTCTGCGAGCGTCGAGATCGTCACATCGATGCGGATCTTGTCATTCACCGAGCGCAGCCGAGAGCCCAGATAACAATTCACGCCGAGGTTCGATCCGACCGCACCGAGACGGCTCAGATCCTCTTCCTCGAAGCTGATCCAGCTCGGCACATGCTCTTCGACATAGACCTCGACATTGAGGAATTGCTCCAGCATCTGCTCCAGCCGCACAGCACTGCGCACGCGTCCTGCGCCAAGCGAAATGAGCTGCAGTTTCGCAGTGTCCGGCACCCGGTCCCGCTGCAGAAACGCAGGCGTACCGAGGCCGCCCAAACCGCCCAGCAGGCGCTGAAACCGGTCCGAACCCGGATGATCATACGAGGCCACCGCATGGGCGTCCGACCAGACCCGGAAGAAGAGCTGCAGGAAACGATTGGCAAAAAGATCGGTGAAGGCGACGAAAGACGGATCGCGCCGGTTCACCCAGCCCATGACCTCCATCGTGGTGTTCAGCGGCAGGGCGCCTTGCGGTCCGTAAAAGCCCAGAAACCGGCTGCGCACCTGCAAGGGCGCGTCTTTGGGATCGTCAAACCCGACCACATTGGCGGCGGGAAATTCGGCAAACGGGTCCTGGCCCAGGCTGACAATCTCTTCTTTCAACGTGGCGTTTTTGCCGATGGCGGGTTTCTCGGGGAAGCTGCGTTCCAACTCACGCAACAGCGCCAGAAACCCGGCCTTGAAAGGCTCGGCTTTCAGCTTGTCGCGCGCTGACACCTCCGCGCTCGCAGCCTCAACCTCGGTGATTTCCGTCTCTTCGTTCATAGGAGCGGCCCCGAGCCGGAACGCGGTGGGAAGGTCTTGATCTTGCCGCGCTGTTCGGAGGCGATCACCGTCTGGGTGAAGGAATTCACCGCCGCGTAATCGGCGAAGAACCGATCCAGCACTGCCCCCCAGAGCAGGATGCCGGACCCTTCAAACGCGCGCTCGTCAAACGTCACCGTGATCTCGATCCCGCGCGCCGGGTGATAAGCGCCTTCGCGTTTGATCTGCCGCACGACAGGGCGCGAAGACAGCTCTTCAATACCCTGCAATTGCCGCTCCGACACCGCATCGGAGAGATCGGCGAACAGCGACAAAAGCTCCTTGAGAGGAGCCGCACTATCCTTCGCCCCCCGCCCATCGATGCCCAGGTGGTTCAGGGACAAGTGCGAGATCAGCCGCCAGTAATTGTCGCCCGCGGTCATGCGATGGCCCGCATCCTTTTCGATCTCCGCCACCGCCTCACGCGGTTTCGTCGGCCCCGCCACACATTCCAGATCAATGGTCACATCGTCGTTCAGTGCAAAATCCGCCCCGCCCTGACCAAGGGGCAAATACTCCGCGAGATGCCGGTTCGAACACAAAGCCCGCACCTGCAGGCGCTGCACCCGGTCGTCATCGTCCAGACCGCCCGGTTCATAGAAGCTCAGGAAGGTCTCGGTGCCGCGATAGTTCTGAAACTCGTCAAACCGCCGCTCTTCCGCAGTCAGGCGGCGCGGTTTGCGCCGATAGGTATAGTAGAGTGCCTCTCGCGGCTGCGCGACATCCGTGGGCACGCCATAGAGCGGGTTGGCTTTCACCTTCGAAGCGGCATTCTGGTACTGCGCAAAGACTTCCAGCAGGCGGTGGATTTCATAATGGCTCGACGGGCTGGAATCCGGCACGACGATGAATTCATGCCGCAGCTTGTTCAGCTTCACATTCGAGCAGTTCTCTTCAAAAAGGTTCACCGCAGGCGCGCAGAACAGCGCGAAATGCTCCTTGCCGACGCGCGGCGCGAGGTTCGATTTGATCTCCTCAAATTCGAACAACAGTTCAAAACTAGACGCAGGCACGCGGGGCAGAAGGTCTTTCAGCCCGGTCAGCCGGATGCCAAGGAATTTTCGTGGGAATATGAACGCCTCGCGCAACAGCGCAAATCCGCGGAAGGTGCGCGTGTCTTCGGGCACAAACCGCTCGTCCTCCCCGAAACCGATCTGGTCCAGAATGCTCAGCGGAACGGGGACAAAAACCGGATCGCCCTGCGCGTTGAGATAGCGCAGCGTGATGCGGCCCAGATGGGACAGGAGTTGTTCGTAAAGAGCCACAGATTCCGTCATCGAGCCGACAAAATGGATCGGCAAGACGTCCGCTTCGATCTCCGAGACCGGCGCCTCGGATGGCTCCTCCACTTTCGCAGGGTCAGGACGGAAAAAGTCGAGCTTCAGACCGGCCTTCATCCCTTCGATCACCTCAAGCCCAAGCGCCTGAAAACTGGCAGGGCCGTCGATATAGGCGGCATCGGAGATCTTCAGCGGCCACAATTCCAAAGGCGCCGACAACCGGTAACGAGCGGAGACACTGCGGTCACGGTCGCGATAGGCCGCATCCATGTAAGAGCCCGCTTCAAAACGCAGACCCTCGGCGAGAGACTTGTTCTGATACGGGGGCAGGGCACGCACCAACATCGCAGAGGGGGTCGGCGCGGTCATGCCCGGGGCGATCTGTTCGAGATATTCTTCGGTGAAGGTGCGGAATTCCTGCTGCAGTTTTAACTGCACCCGCGCGGCCATAAACGCCGTGCCTTCCAAAAGCCCCGCCACAGCCGGGTCCATATTGTCTTCCAGCAATCCGCCCAGACGTTCAGCAATCCCGGGATAATCGTCGGAGAACTCCGCCGCGCGCTCATAAAGGAGGCTCAGCTCTTTGTTATAGGCTTCGAGAAACGCCCGGTTCACGTCTGAACCCGCAGGTTGGACATTTTCATCTTGCCCGCACCGACATCAATCTCGGCCACGAATTCCAGCGGCACGTCGACGGGTTTCGCACTCATCTCGGCAGAGATGTTGAACGCGACACGCAGATTGTCGGCGTCGTTGAACTCTTCCGCGACGATCTCGATGGACTCGTCGATCAATCGCGGTTCGTGGTTCAGAAGCGACTCCCGGATCGAGCGGATCAGATCGCTCTTGCGGTAATGCTCGGTCGTCAACCGGCTGAGGTCTTGTAGACCGTAATTCAGAACTGACCGCTGCACATGCTCCAGCCCCTCAAGGTCAAGGGCTGCATCAAGACGCACGGTGTTCAGAAGTGACTGGATATCATCGGCAAGATGCCGTTTCAGCACATCCTGCGAGGCACCCTGACGTCGTTCCAGACTGCGTGTGGAAATCTCGCGCTCGCCGCTCTCTTCATCGCGCTCGGCAGCACCCGCTTTGGCGTCATGCTTTTCGGCGGCAGAGCGGAAAACGTTCAGGATAGAAACTTGGTGCGCGTTGCCGGCCTTTGGCCCGCGTCTCGGGCTGGAATGTGAGGATCCGGTGCTCATCGATCATGGAACGGCAATGCTCAAGGGGGACCGGGGCGCGAGAGAAGGTCTCGCGCGCCCCGGATCATCAACTTGTTTGCCAACGGCGTTAGGCGCCAGAGGTATAGGCTTCGTTCCGGCCAATATCCCAACCGGCGACGCTTTCTGCGCCCGGCGCACCAGAGGCTTCCTGCATGGTGTAGGTGATCTCGAACTTGTTGAAGTTCAGCGTGATCGTTTCCTGCACACGGTCGTCAGCCTGGGCAGCCCCGCCGGTCTGGTAGGAGGTGATCATAATGTTCGACATCTCGATCTTGAGATATTCAACCTTCTGATCGCCACCGGCTTTGCGGACATAAAGCATGCCGTTTTCGATGTGGGTACCGTTGGCACATTTCTTGATCAGGTCATTGGTGGCGAGGTCAACATACTTCACCAGGGTCATGTCCTGGGCGTTGACTTTGCCGCCGCCGCCACCATGGGCCTGGTGCGTCGTGCCGGACTGGGTCAGGCCCCATTGCCACATGATGACATCGATTTCATTTTCGTGATCGGCATCGCGGGACTCACCTTTGATGTCGTTAGACAGTTTGAGGAACATGTCGACGGCCATGAGAACTCTCCTTTAATAAAAGCCGTTAAGGGGATTAGTGATGATCTACCCGGTGATTACTTACCTCCGGGCAGTTTGGACACGAGGCTCATGCCAATATCCATACCTTCCATTTGGAAGTGTGGTTTCAGGAAGAATTTGCCCATGTAGTATCCTGGGTTCTCTTCATCCTCGATGACCTGAACGGTCGCCCCTGCGAGTGGCTTCTTAGCCTTCTCCGCATCTGTCGCATTCGCCGGATTGGCGTGCACATACTTGTTAATCCACGTCTGGAGATCACGCTCCAGTTCGATGCGGCTTTTACTACGCCCGACATTGTCGCGGACCATGCATTTCAGGTAGTGGCTGAAACGCGAGACTGCGAAAATATAGGGTAAACGAGCGGACATGTTGTCCGATGCCGTCGCTTCCTCATCTACATATTTCTTCGGCTTGTACAAAGACTGCGCACCAATGAAGGCCGCCTTGTCGGTATTCTTGCGATGGATCAGGCCGATCAGGCCCGAGGCAGTCAATTCGCCCTCGCGCCGGTCGGAAATCGCAATCTCCGTCGGACATTTCAGATCCGTCGCACCATCCCCGGTGTCAAATGTGTGGGTCGGCAGGTTGATCACCTCGCCACCCGATTGCACGCCACGAATTTGCACGGTCCAGCCATGCTCCTTATGGGCGCGGTTGATGTTCACCGCCATCGCATGCGCGGCGTTCATCCAGGCATATTGGTTCCCATCATGCCCGTCTGTCTCTTCTTCGAAGTTGAACTCTTCCACCGGCAGGCTGTCGGGGCCATAGGGCTCCCGCGACAGAACTCGGGGCAGGGTCAGGCCGACATAGCGGGCGTTTTCACTGTCCCGCAAACCGTTCCAAGCGGCGTAATCCGGCGTGTCGAACAGGGTCGACAGATCGCGCGGGTTCGGCAGTTCGTTCCAGCTGTCCATGCCCAACAGGGTCGGAGCGGCGGAGGACAGGAACGGCGCGTGGCTCGCAGCCGCAATCTTCGCCATGTCACGCAGCAGGCGCACGTCCGCCGAGGAGTGGTCGAAATAGAAGTCACCGATCAGCGCGCCATAGGGCTGGCCGCCCAACTGGCCGAACTCGGCTTCATAGATGCGCTTAAACAGCGGCGACTGATCCCATTTCGCACCGGGATAGGCGCGCAGCTCACGCTCCAGCTCTGCTTTCGAGACGTTCAGCACGTTCACTTTCAGCGAGGCATCAGTCTCGGAATTGTTGATCGTGTAAGCTAGGCCACGCCAGCTTGCTTCGAGCTTCTGATACTCTTCGTTGTGGATGATCTCGTTGACCTGGGATGAGAGTTTCTCGTCCAGCTTCGCGATCATCTGATCGATCGTGTCGATGATATCTTCGGAGACGACGCTTTCGTCTTCCATCGCTTCGCGCACCAGCGTGGTGACCGCGTTCTCAACCTCTTTCGCCGCGACATCGGTGCGAGGTTTGAAATTCTGTTTCAGGATCGACGAGAACTCATCGAGCTCGCTAAGGGCCTCTTCGCCCTGGACCTGATCCTGTTGTGCTTCAGTTGCCATACGATTTTCCTCGTCTCACATGCGCTATGTGCGAATAGCACGAAGAGCCGCACAATTGCCCGGCTCTCTGCCTGAAATTATTTCTCTTCTTCGCCGCCGTCTTCCGCCGCTTCATCTTCGGCAGGTCCGGCTTTCTCGGCAAGGGCTGCCATCAGCTCGGGGTCATTCAGAAGCTCTTTCAACTGATCCTGCGCCTTGGCTTTGCCGTTCATGTAGCGTTGCAGGTTGGCCAGTTGCTCGCGGGCTTGCAGCAGCTTGTTCAGTGACGGCACCTGACGGGCAATCTCGCCCGGGCTCAGATCGTCCATCTTGCGGAACTTCAGGTTCACGCTCAGCTTGCCGCCTTCTTCCTCGTCGAGCTTGTTGTCGACATTCATCGCAAGACCCGGCTCAATCGACGACATGTAGTCATCGAGGCTGTCCTGATCGACGCGGGTGAAGTCGCGTTCCGCCAGCGGTTCCTTCTCCACATCGGAGGCGTTTCCGGACAGATCAGACATCACGCCCATGACGAAGGGCAGCTCAACCATCTTCTCGGAATCATACGGATCCTCGTAGGAAATATTCACCCGAGGCGGACGATTGCGTTTAATGAATTTTGTGGCGGAATCCGATGCCATGACACTCTCCCCTAAACTACTAAATCAAGAAAGCCCCATTTCGGGCTTCGAGTCAACGTGGTTACCGCGATTCGGGCGACTCACTCGCCACCCTGCTGCACGGGTAGTAATTCTCTAACAAGCGCTTGAAAGTCTTTATCTAAATAGCCGCGGGCCTTGAACAATAATACCGGGATCGGACTGGCCGGTTCCCGGGCCCGGAAGAAATCCTCGACCCCTTTGATGAGCCCCGCCGCCTCGACGCGATTGGACACATTCATGTCTGTGCCAGCGCTCGGCGCAGGGGTCGGCGCCGGCTCCGGGGGTGGTGGTGCAGCACCTTCTGGCGCCGGTATCGGGTTACCCTCTTCGTCCAATTCCGGCTCTGGCGGAGGTGGGGGAGGGGGTGGCGGCGCGGGCTCGGATGGCTGCGCCCCCATCATCGAACTGGTTTCCTGCGTCAGGGTCCGCATCCGCTCCATCGGGATCACGAAACCGGTCTCTGGCCCAAAATCGATCACCGCGCCGCCGGAGCGTCCCGGCAAAAGCGTATCAAGCGCCTCGACCAAAGGTCGCCCGACCAGAAGCCGCGCTTGCGTCACAAGAAGCAGCGCCGCTGCGGAGGGTTCATTGGCAGCGAAATAGGCCTCCACCGCGCGCAAGGCCGATTGCGCCGTGGCCATATCCGGGATGGAGAGGGACGGGGTCGGCTGGCTCGCCGTCGGTCCCGCAGCAGGGGCAGACATATCCCCCGCGACATCCCCGGCCTCGCCACCGGCGTCCTGCGCATCCTCGCCGCTGCCCGCCAGATCGCTGCGCGCCTGTTCGACAAGGGCGATCAGCTCTCCCAAGCGTTCCTGCAGTTTCTCGAAATCCGGCGTAAACGGATTGCTCGCCAGAGTTTTCGACGTCGCTTGCATCCGCCCAAGCGCGCCGCGCGTCCCGCTCAGATTCTCGTAGAGCGCTTCCACCGCCTTGCGGTTCTCGTCACTGGCCAAGGCGGCAACCATCGCCGAGGCATCCCCTGGGGTCTCCCCTGAACGGGGCTCCACCAATGCCGCTGAAACCGCGTATTTGCGGTAACTCACATCGCCAATGCGCTTATCCGCCAGCAGCGTCGCATATTGCAGCGGCGCCAGCACATGGTTGAAATTGTTCAATTCTTCGACGGCATTTCGCCGCTCGGTATTGTCGGCATCCACTTTCGGATGCACGTCATCGGGGAAGGCATCGATCAGATCGGCCATCGCGATGACCGCTTCGCAGAATTTCGGCAATTTACCCGACAGCGCCGCAAACCGCGCCGAGATATTCAACAGCCGCAAGTCCCGCGACCGCTTCAGAAGCGCATCGATCTGCTTCTGCTCGGCATTGAAATCGATGGTCTTCGCGTCGAACAGTTCCTCGCGCACCAGATCGTAGTATTTCTCTGGGAACCGGCCCTCGGCATCGTAGTAGTAATTGATGAACTCATCATCATCCGCTTCCAGCAGATCGGGACCGCACGGCTCTTCAGGGTCCACCGCGTTCATCAGGTTGTCAAATGCCATCGTCCCTCAACTCACCCGCAGAAAACAAAAAAGTCGCCCCGCACTGTGGGAGCGACTTTTGATCTTGTCAAACCGTGTACCTGGCTCAGTTCAGGTCGAGCCGCAGTTCCACACGACGGTTTTCGGGGTCCATCACGTCATCCACACGCGGTTTCGATTTGCCCATTCCGACGGCAGACAGGCGCTCTTCTTCGATCCCAAGCTCCTTGAGATAGCTCGACACCGCCAGCGCGCGGCGATCTGACAGGCTGAGGTTGTAATCCTCTGTGCCGCGCCCATCGGTATGGCCTTCCACAACGAAACGTGCGATCTGCAGGCGCTCATCCTGCATCATCTGGGCGAAGGTGTTCAGCGTCTCTTTGGCATCCTGGGTCAGCACATCACTGTCGAGATCAAATCCGACCCGCATATCGAGGCCCTTGGGCGCGGAGGCTGTCTCGCATTCCTGCGCGGTGCCGATACAGATGCCACGGGTGGCGCCAAGCTCAATGCCCTCGACGAAGAAATCTACAAGTTGTTCAACGGTATAGTCCTCTTCAGCGGTCGCAGAGGTGGCAAGGCCGAAAGCGAGGATGGAAGAGAGAAGAAAAGCGCGCATGTGAATCATCTCCTGGCTAAAATACTTGGACTGAATATAGGCGATCAGGCGGATTCGGTCAAACTGAACGACCGCTGTCATATGGAATGCGACAATGCTCCTGAGCCTTCAAAACTGGTTCCCGCCAGAGGCCTTGATCGACGCATCATAAGCTTCAGCAAAGTATTTCAGGAACACATCCAACATGCCGTTCTCATACGGATGCGTCTTGGCATCCCAGCGTTCGACGTAAATCTCCCAGGCCTTCGAGCTCTTGGACCCCATCAATCCGCCACCCGCCCGGCTCTCCACCGATTCAGGGGAGAGGTCTTCGAGAAGCTGCGCCAAGGCCGGTTGGATCGCCGAATAGACGGCCGTCTGGTGTCGCTTGATGTCGCCAAACGCTTCCGAGATCGCTTCCGGCCCGCCCAGATATCCCTCGCGCGGGTTGAGATACATCGTATCAAGCGCCTGCATCGCATCGGGCAGGAATTTCAGCGGCGAGTTATCGGTCAGCCCCATCATCGTGCGGGAGCCCGACTTCACAAACTGCTTCGTCGCCGCCCGCGCGCCCAGAAGCGCTTTCAACTCTTCCGCTGCCACTCGCATGGATTTGCCCAACTCATGGGCGAGTTTCGTCGCATCCACATTATTCGCCGCATCCGGTGGCAATCCGGCCCCCTCGCAGAAGGCCCGCAGGATCGCATTGTTGCTCGGGGCAGGGGCGGGGGCGGCCGCCGGGGCACCGCCTCGTGCCGCTTGTGATGCCGCACCGAACCCTTCCGCCGCTTGCACCGGTGCCGGGGCAGGGGGTGGCGTCGGGGTCGGCGGCGGGGCCGGGTTCACGATGAAATTGTCGCCGAAATCGCCTTGCCACGGGGTCGCCGAGGATTTCGGGCTCACGTCGATAGGTTCCGCAGAGCCTCCGCCACCGCCCACAGCCCAAGGGTCCACCGCGGGCGCAGCGGCGGGGGCCGCAGCAGGGGCCTCAAACGCACCGGCTTGCGCCTGCGCACCCAAAAGCACGGCGATGATGTAATGCCCGACCACCAGCCGGTCCATGTGGTTCAGACGATAGGGGCTCTCGACCCGATGGGTCTGGCCCTGCAGGAAGGTGCCGTTGGTCGAGGTGTCCCGCAGCCAATAGGCCCCCTGATCCATGTAAATCTCGAAATGCGAGGAGGAGACATGCCGCGCCGGGTCCGGCAGCGTCCAGTCCGAGGCCGGATCGCGTCCCGCCACAATCGGCCGCCCATCGGTCGAGATTTCCAGCGGACCACCGTCCTCCAGATAATCGTAATTCTCAATCCGCAGGGTCAGGCTCATCGATTACCTTCAACGCGTCACATCGGGTCCATGCGTGAAACATGGGGAAGGGGCCCGCAAAATGCGAGCCCTTTGCTCTCTCATGGTCTTATCTTATGCGCGAGTGAATTCAATAGCGAGATCAACGAATTGGTTCAGCGTCTCGCGGCGCGCGCGCGGATGTCCGCGGGCCAGGCCGGACAGCACGGCGGCATTGACCGCTTGTGGTGTGCGGAAGGCTGGAACCCGGGTCGTGTCCCCCGGTTCAATCGGGCCTCCGGACCAGGCAGCCCCGAATGCGAGCCAGACCGCAGGGGTCGTCGCCGCAGCACCCTTGGCCAGTTCCGCGAGGCGATGACGGATCGGATCGACAGGCCGGTGGACCCAGTCGGAGATGAGTTCCAGGATGTCGGCATCCTCGGGCGGCAACCAGCTTGAGATGCGCGCCAGACAATCATGCCCCCACCAGACCGCCATATGGGAGTTCAGCGCGTAGGCGGTGAAAGTTAGCGCTTCTTCGGGGGTCGGGCTTTCGGCCAGCCGTCGCACGAAATGCTCCGGCAATTCCGTGTCATCGGCCTCAATCTGCAACATCTCTTCGATGTCCGGCAGAACCCGGCAGAGGTCCATCACAAGGGGAAAGCGCAGGTTGCGCGGCGGTGGTTGTGTACGGTCAGCGACCGACCAGTCCCCCGGCCCAAGGCTCATGCGCACTCCTCCCTTCGTTCGATATCTGCCACCGTAGCACGTTGCGTCTTGCGCGCAATTCTTCAGCACTTCGGTATCGTGTTACGCCATTGAACCGAGAAACCCGCCCCTGCGTCAATGGGCTTTGCGGTTTTCCACAGGTTCACGGCTCAGACAAACGGATCAAAGAGGTCAACGCCCGTCCGCACAAAATCAGGTCCATTGCCGATCACGACAACCATTGGCCCGCGATCTCACGCTTTCGGAAATGCCAAGAGGTGGTCAGCAAACCGTCCCCGCTTGGAGATGGCAGAAGCCAACAAGCGCTGGTAGTCATCCGCTGACATTACAACGACGGTCGATTGCGCGTCGCATCTCACCTCTTGCGGAGTGCCCATCTCAGCGGCGGATACGATCTTCTCAAAGTTCTCTTCTACATCTTGCAAAGACCACATGTGAGCCTCCTATTTCTATTATGGCGTCAAGGCGCTTGTAATTGGGATTATGTTACTTCCGGTATGATCAAAACCCTTGAAAAACCATATCCAAAGCCCGGGTGATTTTCTCGTGTTCTGCATCGAGCGACCCGACGGGCGCGCGCAGAATACGCGTCGGAACGGTAGCCAGAAACTGCGTCACCATCACAACCTCCTGCTCATCGATGCGGAAGACCGGGTTCAGATATGCGGCGGGTTTGGGTGCTTGCGCCTTCGGAAGTAACGGCGCGACAACGCGCGTGTTCAGGACATCAAGCAAATCCGATTGCACATCCACCAGAAATCCCGCGCCGTCCGGGTTCGGAAAGACATCATACTTCGCCACTCAGAACTGCCTGTGGCGGTCGAGCGGAAGCCCGTGTTCATCGACATAGGCATTCGAGCTTTCCAGGGCACCCGCATTCTCCGCCTTCCACTGCTGCGCTCGTGCTTCGGCAACCGCCATGCGAACCCCCTCCTCCGCCGCACGGCTGAGATTGACTTTCAAGGCCCGCGCCTCGCTTAAAAGCTCAGGGTCGAGGGACAGGTTGGTGGGTTTCCGGGTCGGGGCGCTCATGCACGCAGTCTAATGCGCAAGCCCATGCGCATCAACTATGCGCAACACCAGACATGTCTACTCCAGCGTCATCCGCGAAATGCGGCCGGACAGATCATTGCAAATGTCATCAAAAAGACTGGCCGGATCGTCCTCGACAAAAAGCGCCAGAACAGAACTCTCCATCGGATCGTCCAGAAAGAAGGTCCCCAGCGTGAACCCCAGAATGTGATGCAGGCCCTTGCGTTCGTCGCCATCCAGCCCGTGAGCCGCGGCCTGTTCCGTCATCTGACCATAGAGCGCGCGGGTGTTCTCGGCGGGCATCGCTTGCAGAAGCGGGAAAAAGACCCTCCGGATCAGGGCGTTGGTCTCCGCCTCATCCGGTGCATGGCCCAGCTCACGCAGAGCATCCAGCACATCCTGCAGCCGCTCGACCGACCCCCATCTGGTCCGCGACCGCCAGAGCACAAGATCATCCGACAAACGCCGTAGATGCAGCGTGTCACGATCCGGCGAACAGGGCAGCCATTTGCTGACCACATGGCGCAGCCGGAAATCATGCGCCGCGCGGTAGCCGAAAAACGCGTCAATCGAGGCCAGTTTTCCGAAGCCCGCGCGGGAGTGCACGCCAAGCTCGGGCCCCTCCTCCGCCACCGCTTCCACAAAGGGCAAAAGCTCCTGCGCCGCGGCAATGCCCCGCCCCGCCATGACCAGCGGCGCGCTGGCAATCAGGCTCTCCGCGATATCGGTGTCGGTCAGGGAACGCGCCTGTACAGCGAAAGCGTCATGCATGCGCTGATCGACAACCAGTGGCGTGCGCTCCATGCGGCGGATCAGGCTCAAATCCGGCAGCACGGTTTTCGTGCGGTCCACGGTGACCGCGATGATGCTCGCAATCTCGATATCCGTGCCGATAAACCATCGGGCAACAAGGCCGGGATCGCGCGCAATGCGCTCGGCATAGATGGTGAAAAACCGGCTCTCCCAATAGCGCAGATAATACCACTTCCCGGCCTCATCCTGCACCCGGGTGAATTTGCGCAGATGCCTCCAGATATCACCCATGTCCGCCGCACTGCGCAGAAACAGCGCGCATTCGGCGGTCCAATACGCGCCCGTTTGATCTTCGCTGTCCAACTGGGTCAGCAGACGGCGGGTGAAGGAGTTCTCCAGATCAAGCTTCACCAGCCAGGGTGCCACTTCCTCCAGACTGTCCTCCGCTTCACCGGTGAAAAGAGGTCGATATTCCAGCCCCGAGGCTTCCAGATCTTCGTCCAGACCAAAGGCCCGGCTGACATCGATCAGGGCGTAAACCGGCGGCTCCCCGACCCCTTCGATGGGCTGCGTAAAGGCAGCCTGAATTTCCGGCGGACAGGTCTTGCGGGGGTAGATGCCAAACTGGCTATCGAGCGGCGCAACCGGTCCAAGGTCAGTGATCTTGAGGGCCACTGTCTCTGTGGGTTGCTCGGACACAAAATTCATTCCGCTCATTGGGTTACGCATGAACCGATCCCGCCCGGGATCAGACGTCACTCTGGCGGCACCCGGCCCGGGGATCAACTGTTTTGCGTGCCCTGCCTCTCTGGCATCAGTTCTTGGCAAGGATATGGCCCGCGGTTACACTGATCGCAGTGTATTGTGTCATAAGGCGTTTTTCCGATGAACATGCCGTTTACTCAGGATACCCGGATTGCAAAGCTCTTTACCGTTCTGGGTAAGGACAAACTGGTCCTTTTGCGGTTGGATGGTACCGACTATGTCGATGATCTCTTCGAATATCGCATCGAGGCGCTGACCACGACGCCGGACGTGGATTTTGACGAGCTGGTCGGCACCCAGGCCCGCGTCGAGATGGAGACGCTGGGCCACGGTTACCGGTATTTCAACGGCTTTGTCACGGACGCGCGCTGGACCGGTGTGGGCGAGAACGGCTCAACTTACCAGTTTACCATGCGCCCCTGGCTCTGGTTCCTCAGCCTGCGGCGCAACCAGCGGATTTTCCACAATAAAACCGTGGTCAACATCATCGAGGAGATTTTCGCCGACTATCAGGACGTCGCCTCCGATCTCTATGAGCTGAAACTCACCAAAAGCTACGAGACACTGGAGTATACGGTACAATACAACGAGAGCGATCTCGATTTCGTGCGCCGCCAGATGGAGCGCTTCGGCATCTCGTTCTTCTTCGAATATAGCGAGGATGGCCACAAACTGATCCTGGTCGATGCGATTGATCGTTTCGGTAAGCTCCCGGACAATTCACGCGAATATATCCCTGTCAATGCGCAGCACCGCGCCTCTGATGAACATTTCTGGGAATGGCAGCCCGGTCGCAAGGTCACTACAGGGGCGATTCGCCTCACCGATTTCAACTTCAAATTCCCCAACCAGAAGATGAAGGTCGATGATATCGGCAATGCCAAGTTCAAGAACGGCAAGATTCAAAGCTACGATTATCCCGGCGACTATCTGCAACAGAACATCGGCAAGAACGTCTCGAAACTGCGCACCATTCAGGAGCGTGGCCAGGATGATCGCCAGACCGCTGTCGGCGATGTGATGAGCCTCAGTGCCGGCATGCGCTTCACCTTGACCGGCCAGCAGACCGAGGTGGTCAAAGGCAAGGAATATCTCTGCCTCAAGGCCTCCCACAGTTTCAAATCCGAAAGCTTCGGCACGGTCTCGGAGAACCGCGATGACGGCCACGCCTTCACCGGGCGCTACGAGACGACCCAGACCAACGCCGTCTATGGCCCGAAACTGAAAACGCCCCGCCCCATCGTGCATGGTCCGCAGACCGCCACCGTGGTCGGCGAGGGCGAGATCGATTGCGACGAATTTGGCCGCATCCTGGTGCAGTTCCATTGGGATCTCGACGGTGACTATTCGATGCGCTGCCGGGTGTCGCAGAACTGGGCCTCCAAAGGCTGGGGCGGCATGATCATCCCGCGCATCGATATGGAGGTCGTGGTCGAATTCCTCGAAGGCGATCCCGACAAACCCCTCGTCACCGGTTGTGTCTATAACGGCGCCAACGATCCCCCCTACCCGCTTCCGCAGAACAAGACGAAATCCGTCTTCAAAACCGACACCCATCAGGGCTCCGGTTTCAACGAGCTGATGTTCGAGGACGAGAAGGACGAAGAGCTGATCTACATGCACGGTCAGAAGGACCAGCAGATCGAAATCCTGAACGACCGCACCAAAACCATCGGGCGCGACGAGGCCAACACCATCGGGCGCGACCGCTCACAGGACGTGGCCCGCGACGAGACGATGAATGTCGGTCAGGATCAGCGCGAGACCATCGGCCGCGACGTGATCTACGAGGTCGGTCGCAACCAGCAGGAGAAATACGGCAAAGACCACGTGCATTACGTGGGCAACATCCACAAACAGGACATCTATGCCGATCACATCGTCAATATCGGCGCCGATCACGAAATGACCGTGATGGGCAAGTCGGTGCTGAACGTGACCAAATCGATCACCAACAACACCAAGACCCACACATTGATGGCCTATGACAAAATGATCATGAAAGGCCCCGGCGGAAAGATCACCATCGACGCCTCCGGCATCAAGCTCGAGGCGGCGATGATCAAGCTGAAGGGCAGCGTGCAAATGGGCGGCATGGGCTCCGCCCAAGTCCCAACCCTGAAAGGTGCCGCCAACGACAAACTGCCCCTCGTCGAGGAATGCCTGAAGCAGAAAGGCGAAGAGGACGCGTGATACGACGGGCCATGCTGCTCAGTGTATTCGCTCTATCGGCGTGCCTGTTTGAGCGCGAGCCGGAGCGCATGGTCGTACAGTTTGGGGCGCACACCTCTACGCCCGTTTTCGTCAGCGAATTGGTCATCAACGGAACTGTTGATGCGGTCTTGCAGGACAAGCTGCACGGCGCAGGCTGGGCCGACCCGAAGGGTGGGTCGAACTATGATCTGGAATGGCCAAAATCAGAAACAGACGGGACACTCGTGGTCGAGGCGATTTGGACCGATCTGGACAATGATACCGGTTGGCGTGGCCAATTGCAGGCCAAAACCGCCGAACTTTCCTTGCGGGACGGGATCGGCCGCCGGGCCAGCATCATCCTGATATTCGGACCCAACGGTTACTTTGAGCTGGCGACACAAGCGCCTCCCGACGCCACCGGGCAGTATAACGGCAAAATCGTCGCCACCTCCTGCGCTGCCCAGGATAACAGCGTCATCATTCCCGACGATCACTGGCTCTGGAATACTTCCTGGCTGGATAGCCTTCGCTATCGCAACGATCCGGAGCCGAAAGTGCCCTGCAATCCATGAGACCTCCGACAGCCGCACAATCCAACCCTGTGCCTCCGCCAGCCCAAGCGACAGCCACAGCCCAAGCCGCCTCATCAGGTCTGCAAGGCTCCGCAGTTAGCGTGACCCAAACATGCCCGAAAGTGACATTGGAGATCGGTGTGTTCTTTGACGGCACTGGAAACAACCGGGCCAACACAGCCGCCGCCAACAGGTTCTGGCACTATGGTTCCTACACCAACGCCCGCTCAAACGTGGCGAAACTGGAAACACTGTACTTTCAGCAAAACGAGGACATACGGAATACACAATGCCCTGGCTATCTGAAGCGGTATCGCACCGTTTATAAGCAAGGGATCGGCACGATCGAAGGATGGCCTGACGATCCCCTGGGACAAGGGGCCGGCGTCGGTCCTACCGGCGTAGAGAACCGCGTTTTCGACGCGGCAATTGAAGTCGGCGATATCGTCCGACAGCTTTCTCCCACCACCGAGCCGGAAGAGGTCGTACTCGATGTGTTCGGCTTCTCACGCGGCGCTGCCGGGGCGCGGCATTTCGTCAACGCGTTCCGCGAGGGACGCCTGCGTTACATCCGCGATTTTTGGTTTGATCGCTATGCCCGGGTACCCGATGGGCGTAAGATCCGCATCCGCTTTATCGGCCTTTTCGACACCGTAGCTTCCATTCAGTACCGCGGCGGGGGCGACAATCACGGAGATCTCAATCTCAATCTGAAGCCCGGATCGGCGGAGAGCATAATGCATCTGACAGCAGAGCATGAAATCCGTGAAAATTTTCCACTCACCGATACAACAGGGGCGCCGACCAGTCGGGAACTGCCCGGCGTGCACTCCGATATCGGCGGCGGTTACGGCGGCACCGGCGAACAACCGTCCGTCTATCCCGAACGCGAATATTCCGCCGCAAGTCTCAGCGCGGCACAGCGGCTCCGTGATACTGAGCTTGCGCGTCTGAACCGCCTCAAACCTCAGCTTGCTGCGCCCTTCGTGGCCGAGGGCTATATCGAAGCCAGTGACATCCCGACGGCAATTCAGTTCGAGGTGACGGATATCCGTCCCTTTCGCCTTCCCACCCCTGTGCCGGGCATCTACATCACCACCGACTACAGCTTTAAAATCATAACCCGGTTGGATCGCGATTGGGTCAGACCGCATCTCAGCCGGATCGCACTGCACATTATGCACAAAGCGGCAAAGGAAAATGGTCAGGTCCCGATGCATGATATAACTCCGGGACTTCCCGGTTTTGATTTCGACAGCTCCGACCCCACCGGTGCGCGCTTCACACGTATTGCAAACAGCATGGTTGCGGGCAGCACGCCCTCTGAAGCCGACAAGAGGTTCTTGATCCGCAACTACGGCCACCACTCAGCGCACTACGACCTGAAACTGCCAATTGCCGGCTACCCTATGCGCGAGCGGCGCCGTCGGCGCCGCCGCATCATTCCCAACCGCCCGGGCTCCGCTTCGTGACGGACGGTGCCGGGTCTTTCGGCGCCCTGCCCCTGCGGCTTGAGGTCATCGATCCCGTTGACATGCTCGACACACAGTTTGGGATCTGGCCGCTCAAACAGTTTCCCGATCAGCTTGCGGATACTCTGTTCGGGCAACCAAGCGAGGAGCAACTTTTTGCCGTTGTTGACGGAGCGATCATACCAGGACTTGTGGACTTCCTGGAGGCCGAAGACCTCGCGCATAAAAGCCTCTACACCGGTGACTTGCGGGACGAGATGGGCGACGCCCAACCGTTTTTGGTCGAATTGACCCCAGACAGTCTGCTCCTGCGGCATCTATGGACCGCGGACGCAAACGGCGATACGCCAACGGCCTTCCTCGACAAAGCCGCCGCCATCCTCATGCGGTCGACGGCTCCCCTGCCCGCTTTGCACCGTCATCTCCGGCGCTTCACACAACTTCAGACACCCGCCGACGCACGGGTTTTCTTTCGTTTCTGGGACCCGGTGTCGGCGGCGCGCTATTTCCAGCACATCGCGCGACAACCCGCTGCATCGGCCGCGTGGTTCCACGGTCGGAGCGCAACACTATCCTCCATCATCGTGCCCGTGGAGACGCTCACCGGCTGGTCGGTCTGGACGGTCAAACTCGATCCGGAATTTCCACTTCCAAGCGATGCGTCACCTCCGCTCATGGATGCCGAAACTGAAGACATTCTGCGCCTTGCCCGCTATGACATGGCCGTCTTGGAAGCGACTAAGCTCTTGCTCAGGACCTTTCCGGACCAGTTGGAAAACCAGGATCCAAGACGCCTGCAGGCAGATGTCGATACACTTTATCGCCGGATCATCCCGAAGGGCATTGAGACAAAATCCTCCCTTTTCATCATCGCGACATGGGAGGCTCTCTATGGTCCCGGTTTTGAACAGCGCGACCCGGACGGTCAACTCGCTGAAATTCTTGATGCTGAAGGGCACGAGGACAAGCGCATGGAGCGACTCATCGACCGGATGAATGCACTCGACCCGACTCTATTCACCAATCCACGCGGAGAAATTGCATAACAACCGCAATGCCGCTACGCTGCGCCACATAACCATTTTGGATAGTTAGAGATATGCTCCCAGTTGCCCGCGTCACCGACAAACATGTTTGCCCCGTGTGCAAAATTCCCGGCACCATCATCGAGGGCTCGCCGCAGGCCAAATGTGACAATCTGCCGGTCGCGCGTGTGGGGGACAAGATCACTTGTGGCGCCGTCATCATCAAAGGTTCCTCCATGGCGACCTGCGACAACCGTCCCATGGCCTATCTCGGCTCGCAGACCTCCCATGGCGGCACGATCATCACCGGCTCCCCGCAGACCAAGGTGATGCCCTAATCGCCTGATTTCCAACCGTTAACCAAAACTATCCACAGATGGCGAAAAAATCTGGGGACCGTTTCGCTTATCCACACCCCCTCTCTTCCATCGGCGAGGGTCCGCTTGTTAGCCTGACGCACGATTCTGATAGTATTGGTTGGGGGTGCTCATGATTGGCAGGGATTGGGCTCATATTTTGGGGCGACGGATCACGAGTTTTGGGCTTTCCGCGGTCGTCTTCGGACTGACGGCAACGGCCGCATCGGCGCAGGCGATCCCCTGTGGTGAGCCCTACCATATCGCCCGTGGCGACACGCTTGGCGCGATCTCCGAGCGGGCCTATGGTGGTGGCCGCCTGTCCCTTCTCTATGAGTTGAACAGAGATGTCATCGGCCCCAACCCCGATGCCATCGATATCGATATGGTGCTGCAGATCCCCTGCGATCTCGGTGGCGCCCCTACCCCCACCGAACGCCCTGAACCCGCCGTAGAAACCGCAGCAGCAGCTCCGGCGACTGCCCCTGTCACGCCGCTGCTCGATCAGGCCAACTTCTCTGGCGCCACCGACGATGATGGCGGCGAAGCCGAGCCGATGCCGGACAATGCCGATGTTGTACTGGTCTTTAACAAGGCCTCCGCACCGAAATTCATCATCAATGTCGGCATCATCGATCCGCTGCTGGACCGGATCAGCGAGGTGACCGAGGGGCGCGTGCAGTTCATCGAACCCGCAAGCCCCAATCGGGAGCCGCGCGAACAGCTCAATCTCGTGCTCTCCGGCGCGGTTGACGGGGCCTATGTCTTCAACGGGTATCTCGACAATTCTCACCCGCTCCTGCAACTGCCCATGCAGCCGCTCATGGGCGGCACGGCGGAGCAGACGGCGGTCGCGCTCTGGCGCCTGCATGACCAATATCTCGCCGAAACCGACTATTTCCCCGGCGTTCAGGTTCTGGGCTTTGTCGGCGCCCCTGCCGCCCATATCTGGCGCCTGCGGGAGGCGAAGGTCACCCCCGGTGAGGACCTGGTGAACGCCAATGAATACACCGTGCCCTATTTTGATGGTCTCGACACGCGCGGCGCGGCGGCTGTGCGTGAGGAAAACGCCTCCTGGCTGGCCGATTATGACGAACAGCGCGGCAATCCTTTGACCTTCGCCATGGCCCATGGCGCGGCGCGGGCGGGCGGGATTTGGAACGAAAACCGCTCCGTTACCGAGATCGAAAACGGCGTCTACACGCCGACCTTCTCCGTCGTGCTCTCCGACGCCGCGTGGAGCCGCATTTCCGAGGCCGATCGCGCCGCGATCATGGAGGTCGCAGGCGAAGCCCTCTCCTTCAAATCCGCCAATTGGGACGAGTTCGACAATGGCCATCGCCGCATCATGATCGAACAGGGTCTCGATGTGGTAAAAGCCGATGTGGAGCTTCTGGCCGAGTTGCAGGACCGGTCCCGCACCGGCCTTGAGGCCTGGATCCGCGATGCGGACCGCGCCGGCATCCCCGGTTTCGAAGCGTTCAAGTTCTACAACCAGAACCTGCACGCGGCTGCCAAACCTTCCGAATTCTGACCCCCCTGCCCCGGCTGTCACTCAAAAGCCGTCTTTTACGAGCGTATAACATGTTGAAAACCCAATCCCTGCTGGCTCTGGCCACTGTTGCGTCCCTCCTGACAACAACGGCTCTGGCCGACCAAGTGAAACTCGAAACCACCGACGGGTCGATTTCTCTCACCGGCAAGCTGATCGAATATGACGGCACCTCCTACATCGTGGAAACCAGCCTCGGCGTGCTGCGCCTGAAAGCCGATACGGTGATCTGCACTGGCGAGGCCTGCCCCATCATCGCCCCGCCGCTCAATTTCGCCATTGCCGGGGCGGCGGATTTGACCAACACGCTCTTCCCGCAACTGTTGGCGGCCTATGCCAGCGGCGCGAATGTGCCGCTCGCAACCGACAACTCTGGTGAGGCGACCCGCATCACCGCCACGATCCCTGGTGAGGATGACCCTGCAGAGATCGACCTGCGCGCCACCAATTCCGCGCAAGGTCTGAGGGACCTTCTGAAAGGAGAGGCCGCCGTCGCCCTCTCCACCCGTCCGCTGCGCGACGAGGAAATCGCCACGTTCGAGGCGGTCGGCAAAGCCCCCTTGCAGGAACATATCCTCGGCATCGAAGGGCTGGTTCTTGTCACCGCGCAGGACAATTCCCTGCCCTCCATCTCGGTCTCGCAGGCGGCGGATATCTTCTCCGGTCGCATCACAAACTGGTCCGAACTGGGCGGTCCGGATGCGGCAATCCAGCTTTATACCCGCGATGGGGCCTCCGGGATTGCCGAGGCGTTCAACGATCTCGTCATGGTGCCCACCGGTCAGGAGGTGAGCGCCAATACCCGCGTCGTGGCTAGCGATGCCGAGCTGTCGCAACTCGTGGCCGGTGACCCGCAAGGCATTGGTTTCACACGGTATTCCGCGCTGGCCGAGGCGCGCGCCGTGCCGATCATCGGCGTCTGCGGCCTCGTCGTGCGCCCCAACGAGTTCAACATCCAGACCGAGGAATACCCCCTCGCACACCGTCTCTACGCTTTCACAACGGATGCCGAGAAGCCGGAGTTTCTGACCGGCATGCTCGACTTCCTCTCCTCCGATGCCGCGCAGCAAACCGTCGAAGCCTCGGGCCTCTTCAGCCAGAACTTCACCCGCCGCGCCATCGACCAGCAAGGCATGCGCTTCGCCTCTGCGCTGACCTCCGACGGCGCCAGCGACGCGATCCCGCTCCTGCGCGAAATGGTGTCTGAGATGGTCGTCTCCGAGCGCCTCTCCGCAACTTTCCGGTTTGAAACCGGCTCCTCCGAGCTCGACAGTCGCGCCCGCGCAGATATCGCCCGTGTGACCGAGCTTCTGCGCGCCGAAGGTGCGGGGGCGGCGCGCAAGATCATCCGCGTCATGGGCTTCACTGACAGCCTCGGCAACCCCGATCTGAACCGCGAATTGTCCCTGCGCCGCGCCCGGCAGGTCGTCGAGGCGCTGAACGAGATCGACCCCAGCCTGGCCGAGCGCGCCGAGCTGCGTCCCATGGGGTTCGGCGATGTCTCTCCCATCGGCTGCGACCAGACCGCCAAAGGCCGCTGGACCAACCGCCGCGTCGAGCTCTGGATCAGTTCCGCGCCCACCTGAGCGCCTTTGATGACCAGTTCGAAAATCACGCCGATTGCCGCCTTTGATATCGAAGGCGGCAAACCCACGCCCCTGGAGGCGACATGGCCCGATCTGACGGCTGCGGGTGACTATCGCTGGCTGCATCTCGACCTCGCCGATCCGGCGACCAAATCCTGGTCCCGCGCTCATCTGCCCGACATCGCGGCCCGCGCACTCGTCCAGAGCGAAACCCGCCCCCGCTGCGAGCGTTTCGGCGACGGGCTGATCCTCAACCTGCGCGGCGTCAATCTGAACCCGGAATCTGATCCCGAGGATATGGTCTCTCTGCGCATGTGGGTGACCAAAGACGCCATCGTCTCCGCAAGGGCACGTAAGGTCTGGGCGCTCGACGCGATCCGAAAATCTGCCGAAACAGGCTCTATTCCAGCCTCAGTGGGCGCTTTTCTGGCCGAATTGACCTATGGCCTGATCAACCGGATCGAACAGGTGACGCTGGATCTGGAGGAACAAACAGACGCACTTGAGGAGGCCATCGCAGATGGCCAGAAGCCCGCCGCCGGCAAGATCGGCTCCCTGCGCCAGGCGGTCATCAAAATGCGCCGCTTCATCAACCCGCAGCGTGAAGCCATCGCTGCACTCGCAGCGCTTGAGGATTGGATTCTGAGCGCCGAAGAATTGGCACTCCTGCGCGAAACCTCCAACCGCACCCGTCGCATCGTCGAGGAGCTCGACGCCACCCGCGACCGCCTCTCGGCCCTGCAGGACCATCTCGACGCAGATCGCGCCAATGCCTTGAGCCGAAACTCCTATATCCTGTCCGTGGTGGCGGCGATTTTCCTGCCCCTGGGCTTTCTCACAGGCCTTTTCGGGGTCAATGTGGCCGGAATGCCCGGAACCGCCTCCCAGGGCGCCTTCTGGTGGCTCGCAGGCGCCTCAGTGGTCTCGGGCATCGCGCTCTATCTGGTCTTCAAATTCGCCAAGTGGCTCTGAGCCAGGTCTTCTGTCCCCCAGTCCCGCATCGCCGCGATCACCGGCAGAAGTGTGCGCCCGCGGTCTGTCAGCGCATACTCGACCCGTGGCGGGATCTCCGCGAAAATGGTGCGATCGAGGATCCCATCGGCCTCCAATTCACGCAATTGCTGGGTCAGCATCTGCTTCGTCACACTCGGAATCGCCCGCCGCAGCGCTCCGAATCTGTTCACCCCATGGCTGATGCAGAACAGGATCAGCGGCTTCCACTTGCCGCCAACGACGCTCAGACAATGGGTCACCGGGCAGTCTTCACCGTTATCCGGCACTATTGGTTCGGTTTTCATGACTACCTCAGAAAACAATGTCTAGTTGCCAGATTTAGATTTATGCGCTGAATGAGGGGCCATCGTCAACAGATGGAGTAGCCCCATGAAACGCCTCATCCCCCCTGCCCTCGCCCTCCTGCTTGCTGCCCCGGCCCACGCGGCGGATACCAGTCTGGACGGTCTGAAGTCCCGCATCACCGGCACCTGGACCTCCCTCGCCTGCGAGTTGCGCCCGACCCCCGATCAGGCCAACCCCGAGGGCAAGCCGGTCCCCACCTACCTGACCCGCGATTTCACCTATGACGCCGAGGGTGGCTTCTCCGCCACGATCACCGTCTATGCCGATGCCGCCTGCGCCGTGCCCATGGTCGCCTATGACTTCGCTGGCGAGATCATCTGGCACGATGCCAACCCCGCCGCCGACGGCGCCTGGAGCCAGGATTACGTGCTCAACAAACAGCTCGAGCTGACCCCCCTCGCCCCGCCCATGGTCGAGCAACTCAATTCCCTGCCCCCGGGTGCCTGCGGCAGCGAGGCCTACGCACTCGGCCAGGCCCAGGACATCCTCGGCCAGCCCTGCGTGCTCCTGCGCTTTGTCGAGGGCAGCGACGTGGTGATCGACCACGACTTCCTCTATGTCCGCGAGGACACCCCCAACATGCTCTTCATGGGCGGCAAACACGTG
This sequence comes from Paracoccaceae bacterium, assembly GCA_028284705.1. Classification (GTDB taxonomy): domain Bacteria; phylum Pseudomonadota; class Alphaproteobacteria; order Rhodobacterales; family Rhodobacteraceae; genus Litoreibacter. The sequence goes on from JANQRE010000040.1 coordinate 64,645, forward strand.
GACGGCACTGGCTTCTACTACCCCGAAAACCGCCCCACCGTCGGTCTGCAACAGCCCCTGATCCGGGTGGAGTGACCCTGAGCCCCTGCCCTGCTCACGCTAGATGGGGGCCCAAAAGGTTAACGCCGCATTTACTGATTTTTGCCTGAGTTTCCCGCAAATGCACAAATTTTGGGCGCTCTCATATCATGCCTTTTTTGGCTCTAATCATGCCCAAAACGGCAAACTGAAAAGCCTGCTTTGTGAGACGAAGCGGACTTTCAGCACGAGTTTTCTAAGGTCCGCTTTTCGCAGGCGTAACATCATGCAGTGGCGCGTCTCACAGAAAACCAGACCCAAAAGCTCAGTGCTATCGCTGACGCTGAAATGAAAGTCATGATCGTACCCGGGACGAAGTTCACGTATCCGGGGAAATCGACGAATAGAAGATAGCCGATATCGGCAAGGCCACCAATCATACCTGTCACCCAGATTGCCGTAGTATTTTGCCTCCAGATCAGGATTGCCCCAATGATCGTCGCTATGCCGAACCAACCCAAGTTCCATCCGTGCTGATTAAGCACGCCCCCCACTGCTGGGTGATACTCTGCTTCAAGCGCAACCGGATCGACAGCATCGGCAATAGCCTGAAACCCTCCAGTGGCATCACTGGCCAGCACCATCACGCCTGCAAAGGTGTGCACCAATCCCCAGACTATCCAAAGGACAGCGGCAGCTTTGAGCGCCAGTTTTTGTGCGTCGGTCATGTTTTCTTCCTTGTCGTTGCAGCCTTGAGGGCAATCCGTTAAGTTGACTATGTCCACTAAACAAATAAGTAGACTAGGTCAACTAAATGCAAGACATCGATCTCGCCCTTCTTATCGACCGTTTCATGCGCAAAATTCATTCCGGACTGCAGGAACGCGCGCCCGGCTTTGACAGAGAGGCAGTGGGACCCGGCGGGGGCATTGTGTTGATGACGCTTGCGGATGCCGGGCGGATCAGCCTGAAAGAACTCACAAAACGTGTCGCTCGCGATAAGTCGCAGATGACGCGTATGATCCGGTCTTTGGAAAACAAAGGGCTTGTGCGGCGAGAAGTGTCCGCGGACGACGGCCGCGTCAGTTTGATCTTTTTGACGCCCAAGGGATCGGAGGTAGTTGGTGAATTGATGCGGACAGTTGCAGAGGTCGTCGCGGAAATATTGGAGCCCATTTCAGAGAGCGAACGAAAAACCCTGAAAGGCTTGCTCACAAAGGTCGTTTAGGAACGCTACGAAGAAGCGGACGTTCGTCGCCATTGCAGCATCCAGCACTTTGGGCTCAAAGCGGAGCTTTGCCAGCAACCGAAAGGGTCTCAAAACTCCCGTACTCTGCGCAATTTTTTACAAAAACATCCATTTAATAATTATTTTTCAATCACTTAGCTGAGGGTAACCCATGGGTTACCCCCTCAGTCACCCACCCTTACAGCTCATAGACCCTCGGGCCGTCTTCCTCTTCCTTCAGCACCTGTTCGAACGCATGGATCGCGCGCTCCAATTGCTTCTTCGGCAGCGA
>JANQRE010000005.1 GCA_028284705.1 Paracoccaceae bacterium
TTTGAAAAGGCTGCTTCCGTCAGTCGAATGTGCCCGTCACCCGAGCGAGCAGCATGAAAGCGCGGGAGGTGCGGGTGTCGGCGAGGCGGATGATGTCGGCATCGGTGGCGAACTCGGCGAATTTTGCGAAGGTCTTGTCGAACTGGCGCAGGAAGTGGTGCACCGCGTCGCGGAACACGGGGTCGGAGCGCATGCGACCGGAACTGAGCGCAATGGAGGAGCGGTCGTGGATGCCGCCCAAGGGCGCGATGGATTTGCCGCGTTCGCCGGCGGCGAATTGGCGCCAGAGCTCGGGGCGGGCGCGGTCGGGGCGCAGATCGTCCATATAGATGCCGTCCTGGCTGAGCAGCGTCAGCACGTCCTGGCTGGCGCGGACCAGACGGGCGGAGATCGGATCGCCGAGGGCTTTGCGCAACTGACGGAAGCCTTCGGCATCGTCCTCGTTCTCCGGGAAGTTCAGCGCGCCGATGAAGTCATCAACCGAGAGCGGAGAGGTCGTGGCGGGCGGCGGCGTGCCAAGTTCCAGCGACGGCTGCGTATTGCCCGGTTCCGGCCCGGAGGCTTTGCCGAGCGCCGCGGGGGCTGCAACGGCAGGCACGGCGGCCTCACGCGCGGTGGCGAAGGTCGCGATGGCGGTTTCCGTCTGGCGCTGACGGGCGGCGATCTCGTCGAGCTTCTTCTCGACGGCGGGTTTGATACCCATGCCGGCGGTCTGGCTCTGGTTGATATAGGCGTTGCGCATCGCGTCGATGGCGGCTTGCAGGCGCGCGGCTTCCTCGCGCATGACCTTCGCGGTCTTGGCGACGGTCGCGCCGATCCAGATCAAGGCCACCGGCAGGAAGATTGCCAGCATCGACATGACATAGCCGGTCTGCGTGGTCTCCTGATCGGCGGGGCGCCAGAAGAGAAAATAAGCCGCCACCCCCGCGAGCCAGAGACCAGTGAGCACCAAAGCGATGATATCGGCCGCCATCAGCCCACGATCCGGGCGGTGATAGACACCCAGATCAATCGGCTTGTCGCCCGGCAGGACCTGTCCCGCCTTGGGGGGTTCTGGCGGTTGCTCGGTCATCTTAGACGTATTTGACCTCCAGGACTTCGTAATCCTTGGTGCCGCCGGGCGTGCGCACTTCGACGCTGTCGCCTTCTTCCTTGCCAATGAGCGCACGGGCGAGAGGTGATTTGATGTTCAGAAGGCCCTTTTCGATGGCGGCTTCGGCCTCGCCGACGATCTGATAGGTCTTTTCTTCCTCGGTGTCTTCATCCACGAGTTTGATCGTGGCACCAAACTTGATCGCGCCGGAAAGTTTTGCAGGGTCAATGACTTCCGCGAGCGAGATCATACCTTCGAGTTCCTTGATGCGGCCCTCGATGAAGCTTTGTTTCTCCTTGGCGGAGTGGTATTCGGCGTTTTCCGACAGATCGCCATGCTCGCGGGCCTCGGCAATCGCCTTGATGATTGCGGGGCGTTCCTCGGTCTTCAAATGTTTCAGCTCACTGTCCAGAGCTTTATAGCCCGTGGGCGTCATGGGAATTTTTTCCATAGATCGATCTTCTCGAAACGCGCGCGTTTCAGCGCAGTTAAATCACTTCACCTTGATTGGTGTCTATTTGCAAGTTTTGGGAGAGGCGGGAGATCGCCTACCAGCTTTTGGCGACACCCACTTCTGCACGACCTGTAATCGTGATGCCAGGGGCGGGTTTTACATCCTTGGTCGGGGTCGTTGGCTCACCATCCACGCCGCAAGCAGCGAGGCCCAGAAGGGCTGCAAAGATCAGGGAAAGTCTCATGCCAATTTCTCCTTCCAACGCGCGATCTGCGCCCGCACTTGAGCGGGCGCCGTGCCGCCGTAACTGGTGCGGCTTGCGACTGAATTATGCATACCCAGCACCTCAAAAACACCCTCGGTGATGTCACTATGGACAGATTTCATCTGCTCCAGCGTCAGATCCGGCAGATCGCAGCCCTGATCCTCAGCCAGTTTCACCAGTGCTCCCGTCACATGATGGGCGTCGCGGAAGGGCATATCAAGGGTGCGGACCAGCCAATCGGCAAGATCGGTGGCGGTGGAGAAACCTGAGGAGGCCGCGGCCTCAAGGTTTTCGCGATTGGCTTGCATGTCCGAGACCATGCCTGTCATGGCGGCCAAGGCCAGCATCAGGTTGTCAGCGGCGTCGAAGGTCTGTTCCTTGTCCTCCTGCATGTCCTTGGAATAGGTCAGTGCAAGGCCCTTCATCACCATGGTGAGCGCGGTGTTGGCCCCGAAGATACGAGCGATCTTGGCGCGGATCAGCTCAGCCGCGTCGGGGTTCTTCTTTTGCGGCATGATCGAGGAGCCGGTGGAGAACCGGTCGGAAAGCGCCACGAAGCGGAACTGGGCGGAGGACCAGATGACAAGCTCTTCGGCGAGGCGGGAGAGGTGCATCGCGCAGATCGAGGCGGCGGAGAGGAAATCGAGCGCGAAATCGCGATCCGCGACCGCATCGAGCGAATTTGCAGAGGGTCGGTCGAAGCCGAGCGCCTTCGCCGTCATATCCCGGTCGATGGGGAAGGAGGTGCCGGCGAGAGCTGCCGCGCCCAAGGGGCACTCATTCATCCGTTTGCGCGCGTCGCCGAAACGCTTGTAGTCGCGCTTTAGCATCTCGACATAGGCCAGCATGTGATGGCCCCAGGTCACGGGCTGCGCGGTTTGCAGGTGGGTGAAGCCCGGCATCACCCAATCGGCGCCCGCCTCGGCTTGTACCAGAAGCGCCTGCTGCAGCGCCGTGATCGCCGCCATCGCCTGATCGCACTGATCCCGCACCCAGAGCCGGAAATCGAGCGCCACCTGATCGTTGCGCGAGCGCGCGGTGTGCAGACGACCCGCGGGTTCGCCGATCAGCTCCCGCAGCCTGGCCTCCACATTCATGTGAATGTCTTCAAGTTCCGTTGAGAATTGAAACTTTCCGCTTTCAATCTCTGACAAGACCGTGAGCAGGCCTTTCCGGATCGCCTCTGCGTCGCTATCCGTTACGATACCTTGCGCGGCCAGCATGCTCGCGTGGGCCCGGGAGCCTTCGATATCCTGAGCGGCGAGGCGACGATCAAAGCCGATTGAGGCGTTGATCGCCTCCATGATCGCGTCAGGACCATCGGCAAAGCGCCCGCCCCACATGGTATTGGCTTGTTTGGTATCGGTCATCGGGCTCGTCCCGTTTTGGAAAGTGAGACATATGCGTCTGTTGAGAACTCTGGTCCTATACGCGGCCCTGATTGTGGGGAGCAACCCCGCGCATGCCGATGTGGGGCAGTTGATGACGCTTGCGACCGGTGATCTGGCGAAGATTCGGTTCCATATGGCACCGAAACCGCTGCAGGCCGCGGCTTTTCATGATGAGGAGGGTCGCGAGGTCACTCTGGACAAGTATCGCGGCAAATATGTGCTCTTGAACTTCTGGGCGCTCTGGTGCCCGCCCTGTGTGAAGGAGATGCCAGCGCTGAACCGGCTTGATGCGGCGATTGGCGGGAATTTCGAAGTGGTGACGATCACCACGGGCCGAAACGCGCGCCATGCCGTGGACAAGTTCTTTGCCAAGAAAAACCTCACCCATCTGCCGAAGCTGTTCGATCCGAAATTTGCCCTGGCCCAATCGGTGGGCGTGCAAGGGCTGCCAGTGTCGATCTTCATCGCGCCGGACGGATCGGAAGTCGCACGGGTGCAAGGCGAGTTGGTCTGGGACAGTCCGCAAGCGCAAGCGTTGATCCAGGCCTGGATGGCGGGGAGCTGAGTGCCGGGTTTTGCGCCGCGTGTGCCACGCGTCGCGGTGGGGCGGCTCGGTCCCTTCGGGACCTCGCCGCTTTGAATCCTATGCCTCCGGCGGGAGTATTTTTGGACCAATGAAAATGGGCGGACCCAGTTGCTTTGGTGCCCGCCCTGGTTCAGTGGACATTGCCATCTTCACCGGTCGCGGTCATCGGCGCTCCCGCCTGTACCGCATAGCAACTGTGCAACGATTGAGGTTAAGGCTTTCCTAATCTTCATTGGTCCAAAAATACTCCCGCCGGAGGCACTGAATCTGGCGAGGCCCCGCAGGGGCCGAGCCCCGGGCGATTGGCGCAGCCAAGCGCAAAACCTGCCGCTAAGCTTTCGCTTTGACCACCTGCAAGAGCGGCATCAGCGAGGACATGTCGGGGCCGTGATCCATGCCCGTCAGTGCCTTGCGCAGCGGCATGAAGAGACCCCGGCCTTTGCGACCTGTTTTCTCTTTCACCGCTGAGGTCCAGGTGCGCCACGTGTCCGCGGCGAAGGGTCCATCGGGCAGGAGGGACAGGGCTTCTGCCACGAAGTCCTTGTCTTCGTCATCGATCACCGGATCGGCACCCTCGGTGCAGAGCGTCCACCAGCCTGCCAGATCGTGGCGCGTAGTGATGTTGTCGCGGGCGACCAGCCAGAAGGGTTCTTGGAGATCAGTGGGCACGCCGAGACCGTCTAGCGTGTCTTTCACCGCCGCCACCGGCAGCCCTTGCAGATGGTGCGCGGTGATCGGGAAGAGGTCTTCGACATCGAATTTCGTTGGCGCGGAGCCGAATTTCGTCAGATCGAAGCCCTCGATCAATTCCTCCATGGAGCCGCGCAGTCCGATAGGGTCGGAGGACCCAAGTCGCGCCATGTGAGACAGCAGCGCCAGAGGCTCGACGCCGCGGTCCCGCAGGTCGCGCAGGGCCAGCGTACCAAGGCGTTTGGAGAGAGCCTCGCCCTGAGGGCCGGTTAGCAGGGAGTGGTGGGCGAAGGACGGGACAGTGCCGCCCAAAGCCTCGATGATCTGGATTTGTGTCGCGGTGTTGGTCACATGGTCGGAGCCGCGCACGACATGGGTGATGCCCATCTCTGTGTCGTCGACCACGGAGGCAATGGTGTAGAGCACCTGCCCATCGGCGCGGATCAGCACCGGGTCGGAGACCGAGGCGGCGTCGATGGAGATGTCGCCGAGGATGCCGTCAGTCCATTCGATCCGCTCCTGATCCAGCTTGAACCGCCAAACGCCGTCACCGCGCTCGGCGCGCAGCTTTTCTTTCTCCGCCTCTGAGAGGTCCAAGGCCGCGCGATCATAGACTGGCGGTTTGCCCATATTCAGAAGCTTCTTGCGCTTCAGTTCCAACTCGGTCGGCGTCTCGAACGCCTCATAGAAACGGCCCCGCTCCCGCAGCGTGTCGGCGGCGGCTGCATAGCGGTCGAGCCGTTCGGATTGGCGTTCGATGCGATCCCAGGTCAGTCCAAGCCATTCCAGGTCTTCCTGGATGCCATCGGCGTATTCCTGCGTTGAGCGCTCGGGGTCGGTATCATCAAGGCGCAGGATGAACTGGCCGCCCGATTTACGTGCGATCAGGTAGTTGAAGAGCGCAGTGCGCAGATTGCCGACATGGAGATAGCCGGTCGGCGATGGGGCAAATCGAGTGACGGTCATGGGCGTGTCCTTGAGGTTGCGCAGGCGAAAGCACAGTCATGCGCGAATGTCCAGTTGCGGAACCGCTCACGGGCTGTTGATCGCCGAACGCCCGCGCTGCGCTACAATAGGAATATTACAACAGGAGGAACTGCCCATGTCCGTTAAATTATCCCGCCGTGCCGCGCTTGCCATGGGAGCGGCTGCCCCGTTCGCCGGTCTCGCGACCCAAGCCACCGCAAAAGCCGACATGAAAGGCGCTGATTTTGCCAAACACCGCCGGTTCATGCTGGGCGATTTCGAAGTGACCACATTGCTCGCAGGCACCGCGACGCGAGAAGAGCCGCAGACCATCTTCGGCATGAATGTCAGTGCTGAAGAGTTCGCCGCCGCCTCGGAAGAGGCCTTTATCCCCGCCGACAAAGTGCAGTTCTTCTTTACGCCGACCGTCGTGAATACCGGATCGGAGCTTGTGCTCTTTGACACCGGGCTGAACCCGCAAGGGATCACCGGTGCGCTGGCCGCTGCTGGCTATACGCCCGATCAGGTCGATACGGTCGTCATTACCCATATGCATGGTGACCATGTTGGTGGCCTGATGGGCGACGCTGGCGCGACCTTTGCCAACGCGAAATACATCACCGGCTCGGCGGAACATAACCACTGGTCCGGTGCCGATAGTGACGCGTTCAAAGGCAAGGTGCAGCCACTCAATGACCAGTTCACCTTCCTCGATGACGGCGGCTCTGTTGCTTCCGGCATCACCGCGATGGCGGCTTTCGGACACACTCCGGGCCATATGACTTACATGCTGGAAAGCGGCGGGCAGCAGTTGGTTCTGATCGCCGATCTGGCCAATCACCCGGTCTGGTCGCTGGCGAAACCCGATTGGGAAGTGCGCTTTGACATGGACAAAGCCGCTGCGGCGGCTGCGCGCCGTCAAGTCCTGGGCATGCTCGCCGCCGACCGCATTCCGATGATCGGCTATCACATGCCCTTCCCGGCGGTCGGTTATGTGGCGGCCAAGGATGACGGGTTCGAATATGTGCCGATGAGCTATCAGATGATGCTGTAGGATTTAGCTCAAACTGTTCGAATTATTGCGGAAAACCTGACTTGCGGGGAGCTGTTCTTAGCTCCCTGTCAACCCTTGTTGCATAGCGTCGCGGTGTCCACTGGTGGGAGAAAAAACCGTGACAGACCAGATTATTGATTTAGCAACACATCAGACCTGTAAATTCATGGAAAGCATCGCGCAGCCCTGTTTTCTGCTCGATGTACTGGGGCCGGGTGACTACCGTTTTGTCCATCTAAACAAACGCTTGACCGAGGAAACCGGCCTTCAGGTGGAGGAAATGGCAGGCCGCGCCCCGCAGGAAGTACTGCCGGCGCGGGTCGCCGACACCGTCACCGCCAACTATGAGAAATGTCGGGCAGATGCTGCCCCGCACTCCTACGTCGAATTGCTGGAGCTCAAAAACGGTACACAATGGTGGCGGACCAGCCTGTCGCCCATTCGCATCGATGACAGCACCGGGGAGGTCACGCAGATCCTTGGGATCGCCATCGATATCACCGACAAAAAGGTTCAGGACATGGCGATGACCCAGGCCCTGAGCGAGCAGAAACAAACGGCGGAGAAAATCCGCGCCTTTGCGACGAATGCGATGCTGGACGCGAAATCGGACCTCGCTACTGTGCTGGCCCATCTTGATATCCTGCGCGACGGGTTCATCGATCTCGGCGACAGCAAATTGCGCACCATGGAACTGATCGAGGAATTGGCGCTTGAGGCGATCAATACCCTGAACTCCGTTGTTGAGCAGGCGGACACCATCCATGCCACGGAAGATCGCGAAAACCAGATCGACCTGAAACATATGTGCCGAGATATTGCCGCGGTGCTCGACCCGGATCATCGCCTGATCATGGAGTTTCCCGAGCAGCACGTGATCGGCGACTGGTCCGCCACGCAGATCGTTCTGCGCTGTATCATGGAATACGCCGCGCGGCGCGCCCATGGCCAGGTCCAGGTTGCTGTTGCGGAGAGTGAGGACCACATGCTGGAGTTCCGGGTCAGCGATGACGGCGTGCCGCATCCGGGTGCCCTGCAGGGCGGGTCTGGGCTACCGAAGGGCATCGATTCGCGGTGGAATGGGAATATTGGCACGGCTGTGGGGCTGATTGAGACCCGTGGTGGCGCGTTGCGTTGCGACGTCGCCGAGGACAAAGGCCCCACGCTGATCTTTACCATGCCGGGATGTCTGGCGACCGAGAGCGCAGATCTAAAGCCGTCACGGTTCGCCCAATCGTTGGCTGCGGGCGCGCTTCGCCACAGCTAGATCTAGAGCTTACCCTCAGCGGTGAAGGTCTCCCAGGCGTATCTGAGATATTCCGACCGGAAGGAATGACCGCCTTCAAAGAGGCAGAAATCCATGAACTCGCCTGCCGCGTTTCTGCGGCGCGTGCAGTCAAACATGGCACTTTCCATCGGCTCCGCGGCGCTGAACGTGCCGAAGCCAGCATACATGTCCATCGCTTCCGCGACATCGCCCTGATGCGTCGCAAGGATCGGGCGACCGGCGAGGGGCACAGTGCGGTCGGCATCGCCATGGATATGGATCAGGCTCTTAGCTGGTTCCGCGCAGGTCGCGGGCGGCTTTAGCCAGAAAGTGCCGGAGATCGGCGCAAAACCCGCGAATTGATGCGGGCGCGCGCAGGCGAGGTTCCAGGTCATCATGCCGCCAGCGGAAAATCCGGTTGCCATGAGCCGGTCCCGATCCACAGCGAAATTCGCCGCGACATGATCGAGCACGGCATCGACATAGGCGAATTCGACCTCGCCGTCGCTGTCCATATGTTGCGGTGAATTGGGGAGGACCCAATCGTCATCGGCGGATTTCAGGGCGATGAAGGCGAGCCCCATATCCGAGACCATGCGGCGCAGATTGCGGTTGCGCATCAACCCCGCCGCCGAGCCGCGATAACCATGTGCGAAGACAATCGCCCCGACCTTGCTGGTGCCGTCATGACCCTCAGGCATGGCAATGCGGTAGGTCCGCTCACCGATCTGACAATCTGTATCCGGACCACAAGCGGCAGCCGGAAGTGCGGAGAGGGCGAAGGCGAAGACAGCGGTGAAGAGGCGCATGGGAGCTCCGTGATGTGATCTGTCGCAGAGTTGTCCCCGCAAGCTGCCCCGCGCTGCAAGTCACAAACGCGTAACCATGTTTGCAGGTTAAGCTTAAATTCGCGGCACGCACCGCTTATATGTCAGCGTGCGAGGGTAAAATGATGCGAGTTATGATCACCGCGATGGCGGTGTTTGGCGTGAGTGTGGGGGCGCTCTGGGCCGATCTAAGAATTATCGATGGCGACACGTTGGAGTTGGCGGGCGAGCGCTACCGGATTGCCGGTATCGATGCGCCGGAAGCCGGACAGCGCTGTTTGGATGCGAAAGGCATTTCGTGGGATTGCGGCGATGCCGCAACGCGGGCCCTGGATGCGCTGACATCGGGCAAGCGCGTGCGGTGCCATGGCGAGGGTCAGGACCTTTACGGTCGGATCATTGCCCGCTGCACTGCCAATGGGCGCGACATCGGTGGCGACATGGTGGCCAGCGGCATGGCCTGGGCGTTCAAGAAGTTCTCAGACGCCTATGTGGTTGACGAATTCAAGGCGAAATCGGCAGGCAGGGGCATCTGGCAGGGCCCCGCGCAACCGGCCTGGGCGTTGCGCGAAGAGGCCTGGAAGATCGCCGGACGACTGGCCCCGGAGGGTTGCCCGATCAAGGGAAATATCTCCGCGCGCGGCAAGATTTATCACATGCCTTGGTCGAGCGCCTATCGGAAGACCAAGATCGACCCCGCGCGCGGGGAGCGCTGGTTCTGCGACGAAGCCGCGGCGCAAAAAGCCGGCTGGCGCGCACCTCGGAGCCGCTGACAAGGATCTTCGAAAATCCTTGCATCAACGCGCTTTGAAGCGCGTTTTGCGCCGATCAACCGCGGTTTTGAGGATGCATAGCGCCGATCTTCGCGGCCACGTCTTCGACCGGTTCCGGCAAAGCGCGGGCCGAGAGATAGGCGGCACCGGGCAAAAGCGCTGCGCTCATCTTGACCCATCGGCGGGTAAGGGGTGACATGCGTGCGAAATAAGCCTCCGGGTCCATCACATCGAACACCAGAAAGACCTCGCCGGAGGAGGGCGCGACCTCGATGGCGGCGAGTTCCTCCCAGGGAATGAACGGGTAGCGCCAGAGGTCAATGCCGCGTTCGGTGACGGTGAGCACGGGCTTCACAGTGAAAACCCGCGAAAAGATCGCGACCGTGCAGGCACCGAAAAAGATCGTGCCGATGGGTCCGATGACCCATCCGACCGGGCCGCCGATAAAGATCACGAAGACCGACAAGGTCGTCATTCCGATCCCGAGAAGGCCCAGCATGATCATCCGGCCTTTCGGGGCAAACCATGTCAGTGGCAGCGTGTCGGCCATGTCTTCCCCTGTCTCAGACGGCCTGGTGGACCTCGATCACATTGCCTTCGGGGTCGTGAAAAAAGACCTGGTGCCATTCCTTGGCGAAGGTGGTGCCGTAGTCGGAATAGGGGATGTTTGCGGCGTCAAGACGTTGCTTGAAGGCCGCGATATCGTCGGTGCGGAAGGCGATATGGCCGCGCTCGACGGGATTGATGACCTCGCCATTTTTGAACGCTACCGTGAGGTCTTTCTCGGCGAGATGCATCTGCATATGCCCGTCGGTGGCGAAGCGGATTTTGCCGCTATAGCCGGTGTCATCTGTCGCCTCGGGTCGGGGGAAGTTCTCGATGGGGATGTCGTCGAGGCCGAGCGTTTCGGTGTAGAAGCGGTGCAGGCGGTCGATATCGTCAGAGACGTAGTTGATGTGGTGAAACTCGAGCTTCATGACACCTCCCCGCTGTCATCGCGCCAGCGGTTCACGATCGGGTAGCGCCGGTCGAGCCAGAAGGCTCGGTCGGTCAGGCGGGCGCCGGGGGCAGACTGGAAGCGCTTGTATTCGCTGATGTAAATCAGATGCTCGATCTTCTTAACGGTCTCGCGGTCATGGCCTGCGGCCACCACTTCAGCCACCGATTGATCCTTGTCGACAAGCCGGTCGAGGATGTCATCGAGGATATCGTAGGGCGGTAGCGAGTCCTCGTCCTTCTGATCTTCACGCAGCTCGGCGGAGGGGGGTTTGTCGATGATCCGTTGCGGGATGACCTCGCCCTCGGGGCCCATCATCCACGTCCGGTGATGGGTGTTGCGCCAGCGGCAGGTCTCAAAAACGCGGGTCTTGTAGAGGTCCTTGATCGGATTGTAACCGCCCGCCATGTCGCCATAGATCGTGGCGTAACCGACAGCGACCTCCGATTTGTTGCCAGTGGTCAGAAGCATCTCGCCGAATTTGTTCGACAGCGCCATAAGGAGGACACCCCGCAGACGTGACTGGATATTTTCCTCGGTCAGGTCTTCGGGCAGACCTTCGAAGAGCGGCGCAAGCGCTTGTGTCACCGCGCCCCGGGGACCGGAAATCGGGATCGTGTCATATCCCGTCCCAAGGGCCTCGGCGCAAAGCTCGGCATCTTCGAGCGAATGGTCGGAGGTGTATTCCGAGGGCAGCATGACGCAGCGTACGTTCTCGGCGCCAAGGGCGTCGACGGCAATGGTCGCGGTCAAGGCGGAATCGATACCGCCCGAAAGCCCCAGCAGCACCTTCTTGAACCCGGTCTTGGCCATGTAGTCGCGCAGGGATTTGACCATGACGCGATAGTCCTGTTCGACGTCGGACGGGTAGGTGATGCGGTCGCCTTTCTCGGCCAGCCAGCCCTCGCCGGTTTTGTTGAACGTGACATGGGCGATCACTTCGTCGAAGGCGGGCATTTGCAGGGCGAGGTCGCCGCCGGGGTTCAGCACGAAAGAGCCACCGTCAAAAACCTGATCGTCCTGCCCGCCAACCATGTTGAGATAGACGAGCGGCAGGCCGGTCTCGACCGTGCGGGCAACCATGCGCTGCATGCGGATTTCATGTTTGCCGCGGTAGTAAGGCGAGCCGTTAGGCACGAGCAGAAGTTGAGCGCCGGTCTCGGCCAGCGTTTCGGAGACATCCTCGTGCCAGGCATCCTCGCAGATCGGTGTGCCGATCCTGAGCGGGTCGATGGAATAAGGCCCCTGGATCGGACCCGGCGTGAAGAGTCGTTTTTCGTCGAAGACGCCGTCATTGGGCAATTCGTGTTTGAGGATACGCGCCTTGACGCGGCCGCTCTGAAGGATCGAATAGGCGTTGTAGAGCAAGCCGTCGATGTTCAGCGGATGGCCGATGCCGATGGCGGGGCCATCCGCACAATCTTCGGCCAATTGGTCCACAAGTTCAGTCGCGCGCTGGGTGAAGATCGGTTTCAGGACCAGATCCTGCATCTGGTAGCCGGAGACGAAAAGCTCCGGCAGGGCAACCATGTCTGTGCCCGCCGATTTGGCCTCCTCCCACGCAGCGCGGGCCTTGGCAATATTGCCGGACAGATCGCCCACCGTGGGGTTCAACTGCGCCAAAGTCAGGCGAAAACGGTTGCTCATCAGCGTCTTTCTGCACGTTGTCGTGAGAAGTTCTAGCAGGATGCGCCCCGAGGGAAAGGGCGTCTTGATCGCCCCCGGACCATCCCCTAGGCTTTCGCAAAAGGCAGAACGCTCAAGGGGCTCTATCGTGCGACATCTTCTGGCAACCCTTTCCTGCGCCGCGGTTTTGACCGCGAGCTCTGTCTTGGCGCAGGAGACCGGGACGAAACAATATGATGATGGTGGGGTGTACACCGGCGAGTTCAAGGAAGGGCTGCGCCACGGGCAAGGCACCTTCACGCTGCCGAATGGCTATGAATATTCCGGCTCCTGGGTGGATGGTGAAATTCGCGGTCAGGGCACGGCGCGCTTCCCAAATGGCTCGTTCTATGAAGGCCAGTTCGAAAGCGGCAAACCGGAAGGGTTCGGCAAGATCATCTTCGCCGATGGCGGCACTTATGAGGGTGATTGGACCGATGGCAAAGTGGTGGGCCGCGGGATTGCGACCTATGCCAACGGTGTGCGCTATGAGGGCGAATTTCTGAACGGCAAACACCATGGCACTGGCCTGATGGTCTCGCCCAACGGCTATCGGTACGAGGGCGCCTGGGTTGGTGGCGTCAAGGAAGGGCCCGGCAAGATCACCTATCCCGATGGCGCGGTTTATGAGGGCGATATGAAAGCCGGTCGCCGCGAGGGTCAGGGCAAGCTCGTAATGACCGACGGGCTGACCTATGAAGGCGCGTGGCGCGAGGACCGGATCGAGGGTGTTGGCAAACTCACCCAATCAAATGGCGATTTATATGAAGGCCCTTTGGTCGGTGGATCGCGAGAGGGTCAGGGCAAACTGAGCTACGCCAATGGTGACGTCTATGAAGGCAATTTCCGCAATGACCGGCGCAACGGGCAAGGTACGCTGACGAGCGCGGATGGGTATGTCTATTCCGGTAATTGGGTCGATGGGGTGCGCACGGGCAAGGGCCAACTGACCTTTGCGGATGGCACGGTTTACGAAGGCGATTTCCGCGACAGCGTTGCGGATGGTACCGGCAAGATCACCTATGCCGATGGTTCGACCTACGAAGGAACTTGGGTGAAAGGGGTCATCGAGGGCGAGGGTGTAGCGCGTTATGCCAGCGGGCTGGTCTATGAAGGCCAGTTCAAGGACGGGTTGAACCACGGGCAAGGCAAGATGACCTATCCCGAGAACTACGTTTATGAAGGGAATTGGGTTGCCGGTGTGCGGGACGGCAAAGCCGTGGTGACCTATGCCGACGGCACGGTTTATGAGGGCGAGTTCAAAGCAGGTCAGCGCGAGGGTATGGGCACCATCAAGATGGCCGATGGGTTTGAATATACCGGCGATTGGAATGGGGGCCGCATCGAAGGTCTGGGCGTCGCGACCTATGAGACGGGCGATGTCTATGAGGGCTCCTTTGCCAATGGCAAACGCTCGGGCGAGGGCACGATGCGCTATGTCACCGGTGAAGTTGCGACCGGCATCTGGAAGGAAGGGCTTTTGACCGAGCCCGAGGGTGGGGCGCAAGAGGCGCAGGCAGATACGAACTGAACCTGCCGCTCATCGCTCCCTTGCGGGACCGCCTCGCCTTGGAGCGGGATACCAAATCAATAGAGGGCGCGCGCCGATAGGCGCTCCGTTGGATTACACCACCTCGCCCTGATCGAGACGTTTGAGCCATGAATCTGCGTCTGACAGCACCGTTTCGCGTCGGTCTTCGTCCATCCGGTCCCAGGTGCGGTACATATTGCCCATGCGCGGATTGCTCGCGAACCGATCGCGGTGACGGTTCAGGAAATGCCAGTAGAGCAGGTTGAACGGGCACGCCTCGGGCCCGGTTTTGTCCTTCACCTTGTAAGCGCAGCTTTTGCAGTAATTCGACATCCGATCAATATAGGCACCGCTCGAGACATAGGGTTTTGACCCCACGATACCGCCATCGGCAAACTGGCTCATGCCGATGGTATTGGGCGCCTCGACCCATTCATAGGCATCGGCATAAACCGCGAGATACCATTCATGCACCTCGCCCGGGTCGATCCCGGCAAGCAGGGCGAAATTTCCGGTCACCATCAGGCGCTGGATGTGATGCGCGTAGGCCTCCTCGCGGGTCTGGGCGACCGTTTCCGAGAGGCAATGCATCTTCGTCTCCGCGCCCCAATAAAAGGCGGGCAGCTTGCGGCTGTGGTTCAGCGCGTTTCGAGACGTGTAGTCCGGCCCCTCCAGAAAATAGATGCCGCGGATATATTCCCGCCAGCCGATGATCTGGCGGATAAATCCCTCCGTTGCATTGAGCGGCGCAGCATCAGCTTTCCAGGCGGTCTCGACGGCGCGGCAGACTTCCAGCGGATCGAGAAGCCCGGCGTTAAGATAGAGCGAGAGGATCGAATGGTTCAGGAAGCGCTCTCCGGTCATCATCGCATCCTGATAGTCGCCAAAACCCGGCAGATTATGCGCGACCCAATGGTCAAGCTGAGCGCGGGCATCCTCGGGCGTGGTGGCGAACCAGAAAGGGTCAAGCGTGCCGAAATTGTCCGGGAACCGGGTGGCGACAAGGTCCAGCACCTCTTGCGTGATCGCGTCCGGGGCAAATCGTAAGGGTGGTGCAAATTGCGCGGATTTGGGTGGCGATTTGCGGTTTTCGTGGTCGTAATTCCATTTCTCGCCAACCGGCTTGTCGCCCTCCATCAGAAGCCCGGTCTTGCGGCGCATGTCGCGGTAGAACCACTCCATGCGAAGCTCGTTCCGCCCCTCGGCCCAAGTCTCGAACTCGGCATGGGTGGCGATGAAGCGGGCGTCCTCAAGCTGGCGGACCGGGATGGGGCATGTCGCGAGGGCCTCGATCAGCCGCCATTCTCCCAGCTCAGTTGCGAGGATTTCGCGGGCGCTGAACTCTTCGGCCCGGCGGATCAACTCGCCGGGAATGGAGCCGGTGTTCTCTGGGTCATCGAGCTTCGTGTAGGCGACCTGCCAGCCATCGTCCTGCAGGCGTTTGGCGAATTTGCGCATGGCGGCGAAGAGGAAGGCGATTTTCTTGCGGTGGTGCGGGACATAGGACGCTTCATCGGCGACCTCGGCCATGACGACGATGTCGGAGGATTTCTCGGCCTCCTGCAGGGCGGCGATAGTGTCGGAGAGCTGATCGCCGAGAATGAGGATCAGACGGCTCACCAAGGGATCTCCGCGCCGGAATAGTCGTAAAACCTGCCGGTCTCCGTGAGGCCATCGATGACGCTCAGAAGGTTCGTTGCGGCCTCTTCGGGCGCGACTGTTTTATGGCGTGCGGCGTATTTCGCCGTGAAATTCGTCGCCACGGTGCCGGGATGCAGACAGGTGACGATGGCCTGCTTGTGGGTGCGTTTCAGCTCGATGGCAGCGGTGTGCAGCGCCTGATTGAGCGCGGCCTTCGCGACCCGGTAAGAGGTCCAGCCGCCGATCTGATTGTCGGAGATGGAGCCGACCCGGGCAGAGAGCGCGGCGAAGACCGCGCGGCGGTCTTTCGGGATCAGGGGGAGGGCGTGTTTCAGCACCATAAGCGGACCGATGGCATTGAGCGCGAACTGGTCGGCCATGGCCTGTGGCGTGACTTGCTTGATTGATTTCTCGGGCTCCGCCCCGTTGATGACAAGCGCGCCGGTGGCCACGAAGATCAGATCGAAGGTGCCAGTGAGGGTGGAGAGGTGGTCGGCTATGGATGCCTCGGTGGTCAGATCAAGACCGTTTTCCGAGCGCGACAGCGTCGTGACCTCATCGCCCCGGGCCCAGGCCGCCTCGGCCAATGCCCTGCCAATGCCGCCGGAAGCGCCGATGATAAGTGTTCTGGTCATGGGGGTGTGAGCTAGGCAGCGTTGTACCCTTGGCAAGGGGAGATTTCGCCACGAGCGACCCGGCTGGGGCTCTGCCCCAGACCCCGGAGTATTTCCAGACCAATGAAGATGGGGCTTTTCTTTTAACCTTTGGCACGTATAGTGCGGCGCATGATTTTTGAAGTCCGCAACTTGGGCCCAAGCCTAGAGCTTCTTCTTAGCCGCCTCTGAGCGTGCCTTTTGGCGCGACCGCTCAGGGGTGACCAGCGCCAAAGACAAAGCTCAAAAGGACAAAATCATGCAAACGATCAACCTGAACGACAAATTGTCGATGTTCGACAGCCATTGGGACCCGCATGTGGTCTCGAATTACAATAACAACGAGGTCATGGTGGTGAAATTCAAAGGTGAATTTCCCTACCATAAGCACGATACCACCGATGACTTCTTTCTCGTGCTCGAGGGCGAGATGGAGATGGACATTGAAGGCGAAGCGCCGCGCAAAGTGCGTGCGGGCGAGATGTTCATTGTGCCGCAGGGGGTCGTGCACCGCCCCCGCGCGAAAGATGAAGTGAAGGTTCTGCTGATAGAACCGAAAGGCGAACCCAATTCCGGCGATGCGGACCGTGTGCCTGCACCGAAACCGCATATCTGAGGACCGAGACGATGAGCAAAGGCAGAGTAGTTATTTTCGACACCACCCTGCGCGACGGCGAACAATCCCCCGGCGCGACCATGAGCCATGCGGAGAAGCTGGAGATTGCCGGGCTGCTCGATGAGATGGGCGTCGACATCATCGAAGCGGGTTTTCCGATTGCCTCGGAAGGAGATTTTGCGGCGGTGAGTGAGATTGCCAAGCAGACAAAGAACGCCACGATCTGTGGTCTGAGCCGGGCGAATTTCAAGGATATCGATCGCTGCTGGGAAGCGGTGCGGCACGCGAAAAGCCCTCGGATTCATACATTTATCGGGACGTCTCCACTGCATCGGGCGATCCCGAACCTCAACAAGGACGAGATGGCGGAGCGTATTCATGAGACGGTCACCCATGCCCGTAACCTCTGCGACAACGTGCAGTGGTCGCCGATGGATGCGACGCGGACAGAGTGGGATTACCTGTGTCGTGTGGTGGAAATCGCGATCAAGGCCGGCGCCACGACGATCAATATTCCCGACACGGTGGGCTATACCGAGCCTCGCGAGTCTGCCGACCTGATCAAGCGGTTGATCGAGGCAGTGCCGGGGGCCGATGAGGTCGTGTTCTCGACCCATTGCCATAACGATCTGGGCATGGCGACGGCGAACTCGCTGGCGGCGGTCGCAGGTGGCGCGCGACAGATCGAATGCACGATCAACGGGCTGGGCGAGCGGGCCGGGAACACGGCGCTAGAAGAGGTCGTGATGGCCATGAAAGTGCGGGGCGACATCATGCCTTATGAGACGGGCATCGATAGCACGAAGCTCATGCATATCTCCCGCCGCGTTTCGACTGTGTCGGGCTTCCCGGTGCAGTTCAACAAGGCGATTGTCGGCAAGAACGCCTTTGCCCATGAGAGCGGCATCCACCAGGACGGGATGCTGAAAAACGCCGAGACCTTTGAGATCATGCGGCCCGAGGATGTGGGGCTCAGCGAGACCAATCTGGTGATGGGCAAACATTCGGGGCGCGCGGCGCTGCGTTCGAAACTCAGCGAGCTTGGGTTTGATCTGGGTGACAACCAGTTGAAGGACGTGTTTGTGCGCTTCAAGGCGCTGGCGGACCGCAAGAAGGAAATCTTCGATGATGACCTGATTGCGCTGATGGTGGATAGTGAAGCGGAAAGCCAGAACGAACACATCCGGCTGAAATCCATGACCGTTGTGTGTGGCACCGAGGGGCCGCAAACCTCCGACATGACGCTGGAGATTGACGGTAAGGATGTCTCGACGAAGGCGACCGGAGATGGACCCGTAGACGCCGCGTTCAATGCTGTGAAGGAGCTTTATCCCCACAATGCGCGGCTGCAGCTTTATCAGGTGCATGCGGTGACCGAAGGCACGGATGCGCAGGCGACGGTCTCGGTGCGGATGGAGGAAGAGGGGCGCATCGCCACCGGTCAGTCGGCGGACACAGACACGGTTGTCGCCTCGGTGAAGGCCTATGTGCATGCGCTCAACCGCCTGATCGAACGGCGCAAGATGGGCTCGGTCGGCTATGACGAAAAGTCGGTGAGCTACAAGGACGTCAGTTGAAACGAAAAGGCGCTCCGGATTGGAGCGCCTTTTGCGTCAGTACATCCCGCCGTCTTCCTGGCGTTCGGCTTTCGGTTTTCTGATCGCCTCTTCCGGAACCAGAATGGTCCGACCGTTGAACTCGATCCGGTCCACGATGAGGGTCGAGACCCGCCGACCGTTCTTCTGGATCAATTCGAGCAGATCGGTGACGGATGCGTTGGGGTCGTTGTTGAGATAGGTGTAGCGAATGCCATCGTTGATGATGTCGGGCCGCCTGGCAGAATAGCCGGCGCTATCATCGGTGTAGGAATCCGCGATGCGGGTATAGCTGCCATCCTGCTGGCGCAGGGCAATGATCCGCGCCTCTTTGATATCGCCCTCTATAAAACCACCACCGTCATCGGTGGTTGTGCTGCGATAGATCAGCCATTGGCGATCATTGTATTCGTAGATGTCGGCTGTCCTCGAGTTGAGCGCGCAAGCTGCGAGAACCAGCAGCATAAGACCCGCTGCAAATTTCATGTATGTTTTCAAACCCTAATCCTTTCCCTGCATGGCCGGAGTTTGGGATCACATTGGCAGAATCCTCCGGCCAAGTTTTGCGATTTTCAGAATAAGCGGTAACCTGAAACCGGTCATCATTATATTTGATGATTTTCGGACTGGGGGACTGCGGTGATTTCGGTTGATGCCGCGCTGGATGCGCTGGACGATATTTACGCTGCTGCCGAGGGTGCGCAGGCGTGGGATGTCGCGCTTCAGAAACTCGCGGATTTGCTGAACTATCAACAAGGTAACATCGAATTTCACGACGTCCGGCAGGGCGGTCTGAGGCACATGGAAGTGGTGAATATTGATCCTGCGGATATTGCGATCTATGGACGTGATTTTGCGCGGGACAATCCGCGGGTGAACCATCTTCGGGGTGCACGCACAGCGCTGTCTTTCGATCATCTGTTCCTCTCCGAAGCGGAGATGGATCGCGACCCGTTTTATGCGGAGTTTCTGGCACCGCGGAATTTGCGCTATTTCGTATCGTCCAATTCGGATGTGTTTGACGGGAATATGCAAGCGGTGCTGGCGTTGCAGCGGGATGCGCGTCTCAGGGAAGCGGATGAGGAGGGCATTCGGGTGATGGCGCATCTGCGTCCGCATCTGAACCGGGCGTTGAAGATGACCTGGTCGCGGCTGAAATCTGAGTTGAGCGCCGACAGGTTCGGTGTGGCGTTGCAGAGTTTCGGGCTGACCGCGGCGGAGACGCGACTGGCGACGGCCCTGGCCCATGGGGACGGGCTGCGGGATTATGCGGCGCGCAAGGGTCTGTCGATCAACACGGTCTATACCCATTATGCGCGGGTGAAAGCGAAACTGGATTGTGCCGATCAGGCGTCCTTGGCGCGCCGGTTGGAAGCGTTGAAGCGCGGTGCTCTGAGCTGACCTCAGGCCTCAGCGGCGGGGCGTGAGCGCCAAAGCGCGAGGAACAGCGCGATCACGGCGAGCCAATCGACCACGAAGATCGCAAGGAAGAGCCAGGGCGGGACGACGGACACGCCGAAGCTGGAGCCGAGCGCTGCGATCCCGCCGATGGCGAGCATGAAGAAGGACAGATACGCCAGCCAGCGCCAGCCCTGCATCAGCCCCCACATGACGACGAGGTAGAACACGCCGATGGCCTGCATCATCGGCACGGGTGCTTCGAAGCCGAAGATCAGTGTGACGAAATGCAAAGCGGCGCTGATGCCGATGAAGAAAGCGCCAGCGCGGTAGGGGCTGCGCGGATCGGTCATTCGCTTGCCTCTTCAATCTCCAGATCAGGGGCACCTTCACAAGGGTAACCCGCGACGCCCCAGGCGAGCACGTCATTGACATGGGCCTGCAGGTCGTAAGGCGCCGGTTCGCGCCCGCCGCCAGGGTTCCAAGCCCAGTGCAGGATGAGGTCGTGATCGAGGTGGCTGGCGAGGTCCATGAAGTCGCGGCCACCGTTGAGGTCCGGGTCGCGGAGCTGGGTGCAAATCTCGGTGGAGGATTTGCCGAACCAATCGGCCTCCACCGGCGCGAGTTGCCAGGCCATCGCGACCTGCGGTGCGGCATGGGGCACATCATTGAGCGAGGCGCGTTCGACATGGCAAGTGGCGCAGGCGACGAATTCGGCGCCCATCCGGCTTTCACCTGCATGCACGTTCATGCCATGCGGCCGGGGCTCGCCGTAGCTGGGGCCAGACCACATCGGGCGCTGGCTTTCGCCCACATGGCAATTGGCGCAGCGGGGGTGCGAGGCGACCTCGTAGATGCGGTCCCAGGCGGCGAGACCGTCTTCGCGGGAGACCTCCGCAGGCGGCTCAATCGTGACGTTTTCGCCCTCTGCGAAAGCGGGCAGGGCGAGGAGGCCGAGGGCCAATGCGATGTATTTCATATGCGTGGCCTCAGACGAAGGAGATGAACTTGTTGAACGGCATCTCGCGGATGCGAGTGCCGGTGGCGGCGAAAATCGCGTTGGCGAGGGCCGGAGCAGCGGGCGGAACGGGTGGTTCGCCGATGCCTCGGATTTTCGAGGCATTTTCGAGCCCCCGCACGTGGATTTCCGGGGTCTGGTACAAGCGCATG
This sequence comes from Paracoccaceae bacterium, assembly GCA_028284705.1. Taxonomy (GTDB): domain Bacteria; phylum Pseudomonadota; class Alphaproteobacteria; order Rhodobacterales; family Rhodobacteraceae; genus Litoreibacter. The sequence continues at coordinate 20,633 of JANQRE010000005.1, forward strand.
CCTTCGGCGGCGTGATAATTCGTCTGTTCCGCCATGCCGTCGGCATAAGTGATTTCGGAGTTCATCGCGTGGCCGAGGCCCCAGATGACGCCGCCCTTCACGTGGTTGTCGAAATTGATTGGGTCGACGACGGTGCCAACATCGGCGGCGACGAACACCTTGTCGATCTTGATACCGTCGGGCGTGTTGGTGACCTCGACAACCTCCGCGGTGGGCACCCCGAAGGAGGAGACGAAGGCGACGCCGCGCCCGCGGTTCTCGCCCAGATCGCTGCCCCAATCGGACATCTCTGCGACCGCTTCGAGGCATTTCTTCGCGATGTCGAAGTCGCATAAGGCAAGGCGACCTTCCATCGGGTCCTGACCAGCCGCGATCAGGAATTCATCGAGCGCACCCTCAGACATGAAACCCGCATGGGACGCGCCAACGGACCGCCAGGACGAAATCGGCGCAAGCTCCGGCACGCGGTAGGCGGTGACGCGCAGATTGTCGATCTTGTAGGGCATGTTCCATGCGCCCGAGACGATCTGCATGTCGGGGCCGGGTGGAGCCGGGATGTTTGCGCGTGGCATCTGGGATGCACTGCTCGAGGGAGCGGCGATCTTGAGATCATATGTCTCAAGCTTGCCGTCCTTTACCACCGCAGAGGCGCGGCCCATGGCGATCTGTCGGGGGAAGTCGTGGGCGAAATCCTCCTCGCGGGTATAGGTGAGTTTCACTGGCGTGCCGCGCATGGAGTTGGCGACTTCGGTGGCATAGCGGATGTGCTCGAATTCCAACCGGTGACCGAAGCTGCCGCCGCCATAGAGGTTGTAGAAATGCACATTCTCGACCGGGTGCCCGGTGATGGCCGCCACGTAGTCTTCGACGGTGCGGGGCAGTTGGTGGGCGCTCCAAATCTCGACCTGTTCGTCGGTGATGCGCACGATGGCGTTGAGCGGTTCGAGCGGCGCGTGGGCGACGTACGGCGCGCGGTATTCGACGTCGATGGTCTCGCCGTTGGAGAGACCTGCTGGCACATCGCCATCATGGCGCCATTCGCTGTCGAGACGTTCTTCGGTGAAGCTCTCAGAAAGCGCTTTCCAATGCGCGTCTTGTTCGGCTGGATATGGGGCGTCGCCCCAATCGATCTCGATGGCTTCGACGGCTTGGAAGGCCCGCCATGTGTTGTCAGCGACCACCGCGACGCCGTCTTTGACATCGACGATCTTCGAGACACCGCGCATGCCTTCTGCGGCACTGGCGTCATATCCATTGATCGCGCCGCCCTGGCGCGGATTGAAGCGCACGGCGGCGTAGACCATGCCGTCCATCTTCAGATCGATGCCATACATGGCGAGGCCGGTTGATTTTTCGGTGATGTCGAGGCGTTTGGTCTCTTTGCCAATGAGCCGCCATTCGGATTTGTCGCGCAAGGGCACGTTGCGAGGGGGTTCTATGCCGGCAGCGATACCGGCAAGTTCGGTGTAAGCGAGCTCTGTTCCATCAGGCAGTTGAACCGCGCCATTGGCGGTCTTGAGTTGGTCGACGGGTACGCCGGATTGCTGGGAGGCCGCAAGCTTGAGTGTTTCGCGAGCGGTTGCGCCTGCCATGCGCAATTTCTCGAAACTATCGGGCACAGAACTTGAGCCGCCAGTGCCCTGTACGCCCATCAGCTTGATGACGTATCCGACAACGGTGCGCATTGTTTCGGCGGTCGCGCTTTCGTCGCGCGACATGAACGGCGCGCCTTCATCCCCGAGTGCGGTGTTATAGTAGGCGGCGTCCGGCATGCCGAAATCGGTCTCGAACTGGCCGGGCTCGACATCGAGTTCCTCGGCGATCAGAAGCGCCTGCATGTGACGCACGCCTTGGCCGACATCGGAGTGGGGTGTGATCAACGTGATCTTCTCAGAGGTGATTTTGACGAAGGGGTTGAAGGCCGCCTCGCCCTCCCCAAGGTCCGCGAGCAGCGGATTGTCATGCGGCCTGCGGGCCATATAGGTGCCGAAGGCAACCCCGCCCATAATGGCAGCAGAGCCAATCAGGAAGGTCCGGCGGGCAATGGTTCTCATGCGTCCCATGGATCAAGCCTCCTGCAGTTTTTTGGCGGCGGTTTTCACCGCTTCGCGGATGCGCGGATAGGTGCCGCAGCGACAGAGATTGCCGGACATGACGATGTCGATGGTTTCATCATCGGGGTCGTCATTCTGATCGAGAAGGGCGGCGGCTTGCATGATCTGACCGGACTGGCAGTAACCGCATTGCGCGACCTGATGCTCGATCCAAGCTTCCTGAACGGCGTGGAGCGATTCGGGCGTGCCGAGACCTTCAATTGTGGTGATCTCGGTGCCGTCGGCGGAGGACGCGGCGACTTGGCAGGAGCGAACCGCAAGGCCATCCATATGCACGGTGCAAGCGCCGCATTGGGCGATGCCGCAGCCATATTTTACACCGGTGACACCAAGCTCATCGCGCAGGACCCAGAGGAGCGGCATGTCATCTTCGACATCCACCTCATGGTCCGTTCCATTCACTGTGAGTTTCATTTTTCGCTCCCGATCAGTCGCTGAAATGTATAATTGGACATTTTTTGTCACTATGTCTAATTTGACTTCTGAGCGCAAGAGGGCAATGACGTGTCGGCATGAATACGCGTGATGCAAATATTCTGGACGCGGCGGGTCGCGTCTTCATGCAGTACGGCATCAGCCGGACGACGATGAATGACATCGCACTTGAGGCCGGCGTCGCGCGGCAAACGCTCTACAACGCCTATCCCAACAAGGAAGAGGTTTTGCGGGCGGCGGCGCGGAAGTCGATTGACGAGTCCCTTGTCGAGGTTGCAGCGGCGTGGGAGGGCTTGAACGATATCGAGGAAAAGCTGCGTGTTTTCAATGAGATCGTTCCACTGAAATGGTTCGACATGGTGCAGACCTCGCCCGATATTGCGGAACTCGTCGATGGGCTGCACCGCGTCGCGAAGGAAGAAATGGCGGCGGCGGCGGAAGTGTGGGGGCAGCGATTTTCGGAACTCTTCGCGGCCCACAATCCGGACCTGAAGGACCCCGACGACCTTGGGGCCTACTACTATGCGGCGGCAATCAACACGAAATATTCCGCTGAAAATCGCGGCGTGATGGAAATGCGTCTGCGCATGCTGATCGCCTCGGTCATGGCGTTACTTTCTTCCGGCTGACACCTTGACCTTCCAGTGACTGGAACCCTTATATCAGAAACGCAATCGCGACTCTGAAAGGCCCAGCCCATGGGTGACACCACGGTTCTTTACGACATTGAAGGCATGTCCTGCGCCGGCTGCGCAAGCCGCGTCGAGAAGACATTGCAGAACGCGCCGGGGGTGGCCTCGGCGGTTGTAAATTTCGCAACAAAACAGGCGCGCGTGTCGCTGTCGGGGGACGTATCCGCGGAGCGGGTGGCGGAGGCTCTGCAAACCACCAGCTATGTGGCGCGGGTTCACGAGGAGCAGGACGCCCGGTCTGATGATGACGAGGTGCGGGACCTGCGGCGCGATGCGCTGATTGCGGCCGTTTTGACAGCGCCCGTGTTTGCCATCGAGATGGGCGGGCATCTGATCCCCGCAGTGCATCATTGGGTGATGAACACTCTGGGCATGGGAACGAGTTGGCTGTTGCAGTTTGTCTTGGTGACCGCCGTGTTGATCTGGCCCGGTCGCCGGTTTTTGGTGACTGGCTTTCCGGCCTTGTTCCGGGGTGCACCGGAGATGAATGCGTTGGTGGCGCTAGGGACGACCGCGGCATGGGGCTATTCGACCATTGCGCTTTTTGCGCCCGGCTTGCTGCCCGAAGGGCGTGCGCAGATCTATTTTGAAGCGGCGGCGGTGATCGTGACGCTGATCCTCGTGGGGCGCTGGATGGAGGCGCGGGCGCGGGGCAAAGCCAGTGCGGCGATCCGGTCCTTGATGGAATTGCAGCCTGCCGTGGCGCGGGTGCGCCGCGGGGAGGCCTGGGTCGAGGTGCCACAGGCTGAGATTGCAGTCGGCGATGTCGTTCAGGTCCGCCCCGGCGAGCGGATCGCGGTGGATGGCGTGGTGACGCGCGGCGTGTCCTTCGTGGATGAAAGCATGATCACAGGCGAGCCAGTGCCCGTGGAGCGCGGCGTGACGGCAGAGGTCGTGGGCGGTACGTTGAACGGATCGGGCGCGTTGGAGATACGCGCAACCGCAGTGGGTCGCGAGACGGTTCTGGCCGGGATCGTGCGGCTCGTCGAGGAGGCGCAAGCGACGAAATTGCCGATCCAGGCATTGGCGGATCGGGTGGTTGCGTGGTTCGTGCCCGCGGTGATTGTGATCGCTCTGGCGGCTATTGGCGTCTGGCTGACGGTCGGGCCAGGCGTCGATGCGGCCCTGGTCGCGGGCGTTGCTGTGCTGATCGTGGCCTGCCCCTGCGCGATGGGGCTGGCGACGCCGACCTCGGTGATGGTCGGCTCAGGCCGGGCGGCGGAACTGGGCGTGCTGTTTCGGCGCGGGGATGCGCTTCAAAGGCTCGCGGATGTCGATGTGGTGGCGTTCGACAAGACCGGCACGCTGACCGAAGGACGTCCGGAACTGATTGATTTCGAAGTGGTCGACGGGGCGGAGCGCGAGGAGATATTGCGGCTGGTTGCGGGCGTCGAGGCGCTGTCGGAACATCCGATCTCCGCCGCGATCACCCGGGCCTTCGATGGCAATTTTCCGGAGGTCGATGGGTTCGAGGCGATTGTCGGCATGGGCGTTTCGGGTCGCGTCGAGGGTCATGAAGTGCTGGTCGGTGCGGATCGGTTTTTGACGCAGGCCGGTATTGACCTGAGATTTCTGGAAGAGCGCGGTGCGTTCTTCGCCCAACTGGGGCATACGCCGATCTACGCCGCGATTGATGGGGAATTGGTGGCGGTCATGGGCGTCGCGGACCCGATAAAACCCTCGACAGTAGACGCATTGAGGAGTTTGGCGACACGCGACATTCGCGCGGTGATGATCACCGGCGATAACCGCGCGACGGCGGAAGCGATTGCGATGCAATTGGGGGTCGATGAGGTTGTTGCCGAGGTGCTGCCCGGTGGCAAAGTCGCGGCCCTGGAGGGCTTGAAAGAAGGCGGTCGGACCGTCGCATTCGTGGGCGATGGGATCAACGACGCGCCAGCACTCGCGGCGGTGGATGTGGGCGTGGCCCTTGGCACCGGCACCGATGTGGCGATGGAAGCGGCGGATGTGGTGCTCGCCTCAGGCGACTTGCTTGGTGTTGCGCGGGCGCAGGAGATCAGCCGTCAGACCTTGCGCAATATTCGCCAGAACCTGTTCTGGGCCTTCGCCTATAACGTAGCGCTGATCCCGGTTGCGGCAGGGGTTCTCTATCCGCCTTGGGGCGTGTTGTTGTCACCAATGCTCGCCGCAGGCGCCATGGCCCTGTCGAGTGTGTTTGTGGTGTCGAACGCGCTGCGCTTGCGGTTCATCACGGGAGAACGGGCATGAATATCTCGGAAGTCAGTGCGCGGTCGGATCTGCCGGCGAAAACGATCCGGTATTATGAGGATATTGCGCTGATCGCACCGGGGCGTGATGCGAACGGGTATCGCCGGTTTTCCGAGGAGGATCTGCATAAGCTGACCTTTCTGAGCCGGGCGCGGGCGCTGGGGTTCACGATTGAGGATTGTCGCGCCTTGCTCGCGCTTTGGGAGGATCAAAGTCGCGCCTCGGCGGATGTGAAACGGATTGCGGGCGAGCATCTGGAGGCGATTGAGGCCAAAATCCGCGATTTGGAGGCGATGCGGAACACGCTGGCCCATCTGGTTGCCGAATGCGCCGGGGATGGGCGACCGGATTGTCCGATCCTGGAAGGCCTGGCGCAGGAGGGGTGAGGCTCATCCGCCCTGATGGGCGGCCTCGCAGCTTCTGACGATTTCGGAAAGCTCGGTGAGTTGCGCCGCGAGGGGGCTGGATTTTCGCCAGATCATTCCGATGGTGCGGGACGGGCGCGGCTCCGCAAAGGGGGCGACGCAGACCGGGGCAGACCGGGTTTCCACCGGGGCGGCCATCTCGGGGATCAGGGTGACCCCGATCCCTGCGCCGACCATTTGCACAAGCGTTGCGAGGGAGGAGCCATCGAGGCCTTCACGGGGCCTTGCTGTCGGCATGTTGCAGAAGGAGAGGGCTTGGTCGCGAAAGCAGTGACCCTCTTCGAGCATTAGAAGGCGCATCTCGCGCAACTCCTCCGTATTGGGCACGGGTTTGTCGGCGTCGCATTCGGGCCGGACCAGCATCAGATCCTCTGAGAAGAGGGGGATTTCGGTAAAAGCGGGGTCGTCGATGGGCAAGGCGAGGATGGCGGTGTCGAGACGGCCATCGGCCAATTCGTCGAGAAGGCGCGGCGTTACAGTCTCACGCACATGCACGTCGAGATCGTCATAGGTCGCGTCGAGCTTGCTGATGAGGTGTGGCAGCAGGTAGGGCGCGATGGTGGGAATCACACCGATCCTGATGCGCCCGGACAAGCAGTTTTGCGCCGCCCGGGCCATGTCGCTGAGGTCATCGACAGCACGAAGGATGTCGCTCATGCGGGCGAGGATATCTTCGCCAAATGCAGTGAGACGGAAGTGCCGGGCGTTGCGCTCGATCAGGGGTGTGCCAAGGGACGCCTCCAACTCCTTGATTTGCATGGACAAGGCGGGTTGCGAGATGGCGGAGGCCTGTGCCGCATGGCCGAAATGGCCGTGGCGGGCGAGCGCCTCGAAATAGCGCATCTGTTTCAGGGTGACATTCTTCATAAGCTGAAATTATCACGTCGATCAGGAAATCCAACTTAAACTAATTCTAAATTACTGTTACCTTGATTGCATATTCAACTGCCACTTCTGCCAAAAATCGGAGACTGACATGGACGGAAACAACCTCGGTATGGGCAAATGCCCTGTGATGCATACGGAACTGGGCGGCAAGTCGAACGCGGATTGGTGGCCGGAGCAGCTGAACCTGCGTATCCTGCATCAGAACTCTGCCAAATCGGACCCGATGGGCGCGGATTTTGACTATGCCGAGGAGTTCAAGAAGCTCGATCTGAAGGCGTTGAAAGAAGACCTTTACGCGCTGATGACTGACAGCCAGGACTGGTGGCCTGCGGATTATGGTCACTATGGAGGCTTCTTCATCCGCATGGCGTGGCACGCTGCCGGTACCTATCGCACGGGCGATGGTCGTGGTGGTGCAGGGTCCGGGCAGCAGCGTTTTGCGCCGCTGAACTCCTGGCCCGACAATGGCAATCTCGACAAGGCGCGTCGTCTGCTTTGGCCGATCAAGCAAAAATACGGCAACAAGATTTCCTGGGCCGATCTGATGATCCTCGCCGGAAATTGCGCGATTGAATCGATGGGCGGCAAGACCTTTGGCTTCGCCGGTGGCCGCGCTGATGTGTGGGAGCCGGAAGAAGACGTCTATTGGGGGGCCGAGGCCGAATGGCTCGAAGTCTCCGGCGGTCCGAACTCACGCTACACGGGCGACCGTGAACTCGAAGCGCCGTTGGCGGCTGTGCAGATGGGTCTGATCTATGTGAACCCGGAAGGGCCGGACGGGAACCCCGATCCGGTGGCCTCAGGTCGCGACATTCGCGAGACTTTTGCGCGCATGGCGATGAACGACGAGGAAACCGTGGCGCTGACGGCTGGCGGCCACACCTTTGGCAAAGCGCATGGGGCTGGTGATGCGGGTCTCGTCGGTGTCGAGCCGGAAGGCGCACCGATCCAGAACCAGGGCTTTGGCTGGATGAACAGCTATCACAGCGGCAAGGGCATTCATACCACGACCTCCGGTATCGAGGGCGCCTGGACGCCCAATCCGACCCAGTGGGACAACGGCTATTTTGATGTTCTGTTCGGCTATGAGTGGGAACTGACGAAGTCGCCCGCCGGGGCGAACCAGTGGCAGCCGAAGGACCTCAAGGAAGAGGACATGGCGCCAACCGCCGATGGCAAGGGCAAGACCCATATCATGATGACGACGGCGGATATGGCGATGCGTATGGACCCGGCCTACGAGAAGATCTCGCGCCGTTTCCATGAGAACCCGGACGAGTTCCAGGACGCCTTTGCCCGTGCGTGGTTCAAGCTGACGCACCGCGATATGGGGCCGATTGATCTGTATCTGGGCGACGAAGTGCCATCGGAAGAACTGATCTGGCAGGACCCGATCTCTGCCGATACGAAGTCCGATATCTCCGATGCGGATGTGGCGGCGCTGAAAGAGAAGATCGCTGCGTCCGGTCTGACCACGTCCGAGCTGGTCTCCACCGCCTGGGCCTCAGCCTCGACCTTCCGTGGCTCGGACAAGCGCGGTGGTGCCAATGGCGCGCGCATTCGCCTGGCGCCTCAGAAGGATTGGGAGGCCAACCAGCCGGAACAACTGGCGAAAGTGCTGGGTGTTTTGGAAGGCATTCAGTCTGACTTCGGTGGCAAAGTCTCCCTCGCGGACCTGATCGTTCTGGGTGGCTCTGTGGGTATCGAGGCGGCTGCGAAAGCGGCGGGTCACGATATCGACGTGCCGTTCGTGCCGGGTCGCGGTGACGCGACCGAGGCGCAGACCGATGCGGAAAGCTTCGAGCCGCTGGAGCCGGTTGCAGATGGTTTCCGCAACTACCTCAAAACCGAGATGACCGTGGCCGCTGAGAAGCTCCTGATCGACCGCGCGCAGCTTCTGACGCTGACCGCGCCTGAGATGACGGCGCTGATCGGTGGCCTGCGGGTGCTGGAGACGAATGTCGGTGGCACATCCCATGGGGTCTTGACGGATCGCAAGGGTCAGCTGACAAATGACTTCTTCCGCAACCTTCTGGACATGAGCACCGAATGGGTCGCGCAGTCGGACAGGGAAGATGTGTTTGACGGCAAGGACCGCGCCTCGGGTGAGGTTAAGTGGACCGGGACGCGGGTTGATCTGGTCTTCGGGTCGAACTCCCAGTTGCGGGCGCTAGCCGAGGTCTATGCGCAGGACGATGCCGAGGCGAAGTTCGTTGCGGATTTCGTGGCGGCCTGGACGAAAGTCATGAACGCGGATCGGTTTGATTTGAACTGATCTTGGAGGGATTCTTGATTTGAAAAGAGCCGGTCCTTTGGACCGGCTCTTTTGTTAAAAGGTGCTTTCGGTAAAGGCCGTGTGTAGTTTGGTTTTCGCGCCACAAAAAGGACAATTTGCATGGAAGAGCAGCCCGAACTTCCTCGAGACGGAGAAACACCAGTGGGTTTCGCACGGCGATTGGAGTCTGCGGGACATGACGAAATGTTCATTCGCAGAGCGCTTCGAGACAATTTCGAATTGAAGCTTGAGGGCCTGGGCGAATTCTTTGATGATTTTGAAGATGCGAGGTTGCGTCACCTGAAAATCTTGCACGACCTCGAGCCCAACAGAAGCGAGTATTCTTTTGCAAAGAAAGTTAGCGAAAATTTGGGAATTTCGCAGGACGCCGCACAAGAATGGGTGCGCCGCTTCAAGCTTCGGTCTGAAGACTCCTGAACAGGTTTTGGACACGGGCATCGCCGGACCGGGGGATGGCGATCCAACGGGGGTTCTACTGCCCTTTATGGCTGCAATGGTCATCTTCCGCTAAAGCGGCGCGCCAAGATCAGACATATCGCCAGCCCGTGGGGCCGGTCTGGCGATGCCCGGGGCCTGCGGCCTGTTAACCGGGTTAGCTTGAAGCACCATGTCACGTTGTCACCCCACGGTCTGTCACGACCGGTGTTGGCAATCACCCCAACCGTCCCTTTTTTGACAATCGGCACGCATTTATGAGGAACGAAGCGCCATGTATTGAAGGCGGGTCGCAAAGCTGCCACACTCGGCGAAGTTGCACTGCAGGCATTTCCGAGAAGGCAATTTGTTGGCGGCTCAGAGTGACGAGTTTGACTATTGGACGGACAGCACCGGCGCCGGATCGCAGGTGCGCGATGCAGCGATTCCAGAGGCGCCCGTCGTTGAGATTATCGAGCCGATCGAACCACTTAGCCTGCAACTCGGTACGACCGAGCCCGACACAACCCCCGCGCCTTTGAGAAACGCTTTGTTCGGTCAACCAGAGCCAACACCGGCGGAGATTGCCGCGGGCGCGGGCAAAGACCTTCCCCCGCTTGAAACATTCGCCATTCTCGATGCAGCCCGGTTGCCTGGATTGCCCGAGACACTGGCGACCTCGGGTCTTGAACATGCCTGCCTGTTCCAGGGCAAGGCCGAAGAAGAGCTGAGCGAGGTTGCCCCGTGGATCGTGACGCTGAAGGAGCAACACAGCTTCACACGAAGTCTTTTTAGCCGGAGTGACGCACCGCAACATTGGTGGGACAAGGACCCCGCTATCTTTCTGCGCACCCGCGCGGGTCTCGATGCTGTGCGTCGTCATCTGCGGAAATTCACGAAACTGCGCGACGAGGATGGAAAGTGGTTTTATGTCAGGTTCTGGGAGGCGAAAGTTCTGGCGGCGTTGCATGAGGGTGGTGCGGACACCCAGTCCTTTCTGAGCCAGCTCGTGGCACCGATCCGAGAGTGGCCGCAACGCTGGGTGGCCATCGAACAAGACGCGGGGCGAGCCCTGAGTGTCCAAGGGCCGCAGAAATCGGCGCCCAAACCTGCACCTTTGCAGCTTGATCGGGCGGTTTATGACGCTCTGGGAGATGCCGCCCGTCACCGCCTGTTTCGCGGCGAAGCGCAGGCCGCACTTGCCGAATTTCGGGCGGGGGGACTCGAGCAACAGATCGATCCCGCGACACTGAAGGATCTTTGGGGTCAATTGAGACAGGCGGGCTTCGCCACGCCGAAACACCGGACCGACGCAATGGTTCTGTATCTTCGGTCTGCCACGATGAACCGACAGAATGAGGCCTGGAGCGTGCTCAGCACACCGGGTCCGGGACCAGCCATTCGCGTGTGGCGTCTGGCGCAAGCGCTCGAGGGTCACGCTGAAGATGCGTAAGATTCTCCTCTTCCTCCTCGCGTTTCTTGTCATGAAAGGAGCGGCCGCGATGGCTGATGCTGCAGAGTTCAAAACCTGGTGCATGGGACGACATCTGTTTGACGTGCCGGTCAATTTGGAACCCGTCGAGAACTATTCCGTTGTCGATACGATGGTTGTCGACCGGGTCGGTGAAGGTGGAGATCGTGAACTTGACATCTATCTCAACGACAGGATCACAGCGCTGCGTAACGGGTTGGACCAGGAGGATGGAACCCGCGTCTTCTACCGCATGGACACACGGTTGGGCGACGTCCGTATCGTGGCGCATGAGATCGACACCTCGCTCCTCGGTGTGCCGGCAGAAGACTGGAGTGAAGAAGCCTATGTGACCCGCGATGGTGTTCTTTTTCGGGTCAGCCGCGCAATGTTTCCCGAGGATGCAGACGCGGCTCGTGGGACGCTGGTTGCTTTCGCGCGCAGCTTGAAACCTCGCGATGATGCAACAGCCCCGCAATCGGGCAACCTGTGCCTGCCGGGAGCTGAAGCCCGCCTCGCTCCGACAACGGAAGCTCACGGTGTGACTTTCGCGCCCGGTGATGAAACCGGTCCGGTGGGACTGCGGATTGAGACCGTATTCCGTCCCGCCGACGCTCCGCCGCTAGAGGTTAGCGAAGCGATGCCGGGCGGACCCGGGTCCCAAGATGTGGTGCTTGCAGGGCTGGAGGGCCGCCTGCTGGAGGCAAATGATCCCGACATTGGGCGATTGCTTGTGGCCGGGCACGTAAATGAGGGCGGTCGGGACGGCGTGCGGGTCATCCTCGAATATTATGACGAGCGCGCGGAAGCCGGGACCGAGCCCTACGACACCGACTGGGTCGATGCGGTGTGGGCCCGCCTGCGCGAAAGCTTCGCAACCATCCGAACCACCCCATGAACGACGCCGTCCAGTCCTGTCCCGAACCGGTTTCGCTGCCGATTGTCTTTGTTCCCGGGATCATGGGCAGCCGCCTGCGCAATCGCAGCAGCCGCCGTATGGTCTGGGATCCGGATCGCTATGTCGGGCGGGGCTCTTTGGGGTCGCACGCGATCAGTTTCACCGCGGGCAAACGACGCGCGCTTGTCGGGCCACCGGGTCGGGGTTTCAATGCACGCTACCTTGAAGTGGACCCTGGCGCGGTTGGCGGCACGCTCACCCAGGACAGGATCAACCGGGGTTGGGGTGGCGTCCACCAAGGCTCCTATCTCAGTTTCTTGAGCTGGCTTGATCTGACCGCAGAAACCCCCGCTGCCGGTCAAGTTCCTCGCGGCTGTTTCAATCTGAAATACGAAGTCTGGGTCCATCCCTACAATTGGACGGATGACAACGCGAATTCCGGCAGCACTCTTGGACGAACGGTGGCCGATGCCGTTGCAAGTGCGAGCCGCCACGAGGCACGCGGTTATCGCACCTTGAAACCCGTCCTCTTGACCCATTCCATGGGTGGACTGGTTGCCCGGGCCTATACGCAACTTCACGGCGGAGCCGGTGACATCCATGGGGTCATCCACGGCGCGATGCCAACGGATGGATCGCCAGCCACTTATAAACGGATCAGGGCGGGGTTTGAGGGCATTGAATCGCAAGTTCTCGGACGCAATCAGTCCGAGGCGACTGCGACCGCGGGAAACCTTCCGGGTCCTTTGCAACTGCTTCCTAACATTCGGCATAAATCGGTCAATGGATCGACCCGGTGGTTGTTTGCGACCGGGCGTAGTCGCCGCCGATTGGTCTCGCGCCCGTCAAGCAACCCCTACGGCGAAATCTACACCAATCAGTCCGACTGGTGGCGATTGATCTATCGTCAGTATCTCGACCCCGATGGCGACCCGACCGGTCGCTCGGCGTTTCGGCAAAGTCGTGCGCAGATCATCGCCGCTGCATCCTATCACAATCGTCTTGGGTCCTCGGGTTTTCATCCGAATACGCGGATGTTCTATGCGGCGGACAGAAGTCATCTTTGCTGGGATCATATCGATTGGCGTCAGACCGCGCGCAACGACACGCCCCCGACCCCACAGCCGCAACGCAATGATGAGAACGGCACTGTCGAGTGGGGCGATTGGACCCAACCGGTTTATGGACCTTTCGGAGGCTCGCCGCCGGTCTTTATCCCCACCACGAGCTACACAATTCAGGACCAGGATGCACCGGGCGACGGAACCGTCCATGCCGGGTCAGGGCGCCATGTCTCCGGTCCGATGTCGGTTCCAACCCGCCGAGGGTTTGAACATCAGATGGCCTTTGATTCAAACGAAGTCCGTCGCTTTGTCGCCGAATGGCTCTTTGACATGGTGCAAGAGCAACTCTGATGTTGTGATGGCCGGTCCTGCGACCGGCCATGCGCTAATTCGTTATGATCTCCGGGCCCATGAAGGTGTTGGGCAGGAAGGTTGAGATGATCGGCACGTAGGTGACGATGATCAGGAAGACGAATAGGATCGCGAGGAACGGCAGGGCCGCCCGCACAACAGCCATCATCGGCATGCCTGCCACCCCGGAAGTCACGAAGAGGTTCAGGCCCACGGGCGGGGTGATCATGCCGATCTCCATATTCACCACCATGATGATGCCGAGATGGATCGGGTCGATGCCGAGCTCGATGGCGATTGGGAAGACCAGCGGTGCCACGATGACAAGGAGGCCAGAGGGCTCCATGAACTGACCGCCGATCAGCAGGATCACGTTGACCACGATCAGGAAGGCGACGGGACCGAGGCCCGCTTCGAGCATCGCCTCGGTGATCTTTTGCGGGATCTGCTCGTCGGTCAGCACGTGTTTCAGGATCAGCGCGTTGGCGATGACGAAGAGCAGCGTGACGGTCAGCTTGCCTGCCTCAAACAGCGTGTCGCGGGTGTCTGGGTGGAAGAACGCCGTCACAAGAGCCTGCGGTTTGCGCATCAGTGAGATGTTCTTCGCCCCCTCTTCGGTCGCGAGAGGTCCCATATCGCGATAGACGAAAGTGGCGATGACCCAGGCGTAAACCGCGGCGATGGCTGCAGCTTCGGTGGGCGTGAAGATGCCGCCGTAGATACCGCCAAGAATGATCACGATGAGGAACAGACCCCAGGCGGCCTCACGTCCGGACTCGAGGATTTCGCCCCAGCCTTTCCAGTCACCCTTGGGCAGGTTCTTGACTCGGGCCATGACATAGATGCCGACCATGAGCATGAAGCCCGCGAGCAACCCGGGGATGACACCGGCGAGGAACATCCGGCCCACGGAGACCTCGACCGCGGCGGCGTAGACCACCATAACGATGGAGGGCGGGATGAGGATGCCGAGCGTGCCGGCGTTACAGATCACACCGGCAGCGAAATCCTTGGTGTAGCCGACCTGGCGCATGCCCGCGATGACGATGGAGCCGATGGCGACCACGGTTGCCGGCGAGGAGCCGGAAAGGGCCGCGAACATCATACAGGCGAATACGCCCGCGATGGCCAGACCACCGCGCAAATGGCCCACGCAAGCGATGGAAAACCGGATGATCCGCCGCGCCACGCCGCCGGTAGACATGAAGCTTGAGGCGAGGATGAAGAACGGGATGGCGAGGAGGGTGAAGTGCCCCTCGAACGCGTTGAAGAGTGTCTGCGCGATGGAGGCGAGCGAGGTGTCAGAGAGCACCAGCAAGAAGATGATGGACGAGAGGCCAAGAGAGACAGCGATCGGCACACCAATCAGCAAAAAGCCAATGACCATGGCAAAGAGGACGACGACTTCCATGGGGCTTAATCCTTCAGATTGGCGGCGGCTTCGCTGACCGCCTCTTCGGCTTCGTGGCTAGCGATCACGCTGTCGATGTCACCGCGCCAAATGGCGAAACCGGCTTGAATGAAGCGATAGAGGAGCAGCGCCATGGAGACGGGCAGCACCACATAGGGCACAAGTTTCGGCAGTTTTTCGTATTCGTCGCCATCGTTGAAGACGCCTTCCAGCCAAGTCAGGAAGAAGGGGACGGGGATGTCTTGGGTCTCGAACCAGCCCTGTCCGCGCGTGCTTTCAAACCCGGTTGGGAACCAGCGGCCCGAGGTGGGGGAGAGGTTGGCGTAGGGGGCGAAATAGTCCCAGGCGCCTTTCAGCATCAGGATCGCGAAGATGAGGCAAAAGCCGATGGAGATGAGGCCGAGGATGCGGCGCGTGCTTTCGGGTACAATATTCAGAACCGCGTCGACGCCCAGATGGGCACGTTTTTTCACCGCGTAGGATGCGCCGAGAAGCACCAACCAGGCGAACATGAACACAGTGAGTTCAAGTGCCCAGAGAATGTTGGAATTAAAGACAAACCGAGCAATCACATTGGCGAATGTGAGCATGGTCATCAGCCCGAGGATGACGGCGATAATCGTCTCCTCGATCTTGTCTGTCCAGGAATCGTGCATTGGTGTCCCCCGACCCAAAAGATGGATAACGCGGCCCCGTCCCCAGCACTGGGGCCGCGCCTTTACGAGGCGGTTTAGCCGCCTGCGTTGATCGCTTGTGCTGCGTCGATGTTTTCCTGACCGACGTCATCGGCGAATTGATCCCAGACGGGTTTCATCGCCTCGACCCAGGCCGCACGCTGTTCGGCGTTCAGCTCACGTACTTCGCCACCGGCATCGATGATCGCCTGCTTTGCAGAGGCGTTCACGGCGGTCGATTCGGAGTTCCGGGTCTCGGTAACTTCCGCAAGAATGGTCAGGAACTGATCACGGATATCGGCGTCCAGTGCGTCCAGCCAATCAACTGAGGTCACGACCAGATAGTCGATGATGCCGTGGTTGGTCTCCGTCACGCCGTCCTGCACTTCGAAGAACTTCCGACCGTAGATGTTGGACCAAGTGTTCTCCTGCCCGTCCACAACGCCCTGTTGCAGCGCGCCGTAAACTTCGGCGAAGGCCATTTTCTGCGGGGAGCCACCGATCGCTTCCATCTGTGCAACCAGCACGTCAGACGGCTGCACGCGGAACTTCAGCCCCTCGGCATCGGTTGGCAGGATGAGCGGCCGAGAGGCCGACATCTGCTTCATGCCATTGTGCCAGAATTGCAGACCCTGCAGGCCGCGTTTCTGCATTGAGTCCTTCAGCGCCTGACCGGCGTCTGAGGCCTGGAACGCGTTCACAGCTTCGATGTCCTTGAACATGAAGGGCAGATCAAAGATGCGGAACTGCTTGGTGAATTTCTCAAACAGCGAGAGCGACGGAGCGGCAAGCTGAATGTCGCCTTGCAGCAGCGCCTCAAGCGCTTTTTCGTCGGTGTAGAGCGTGGAGTTCGGGAACACCTCCATGCACATCTTGCCGTTCATCTCGTCATTGACGCGTTGCTCCAAAAGCGACGCAGCGATCCCTTTGGGGTGCTTGTCGGTGTTCGTCACATGGCTGAACTTGACGACGATCTCGCCATCTTCACAGGCAGCCATAGCCGTGCCGGGCACCATTGCCACAGCGGCCACGCAAGCAGCTTTCAAAAAGGTTTTCATATGTTTCCTCCAGTTCATGAACCGCGCCTCCCGCGCGCTTCCTGTGCTGACAACATGCAGTGCAGAGATTCTTTTCAAGAGATATTGCAGCAGATTTTTTGTAGCATCTTTTCAGGGACTTATAACAGCGACAATCTGTCCAAATCAGTTTTGTGCGGGATTTCACACAGATTTCTTGCGCCTCCCGTAGGCAATCCCTAGCCTGCCTTTTGGCAAGAAAGGGAGAGATTCTCTGGTGGCAACCGCGGCGCGAAAACTGCTTGGACCGGCGGGGTTTATCCTCCTCGCGGTGGCCATTGCGGCGGCGGTTTATGTGGTGTCGCTGCGGGTGGGGCTCGACGCGTTGGACCGGACGGCCAAGGCCCGATTGGCACAATCCAACGACCGGTTCCTGGGGCAGGTGACGCGGTTTCAGCAACTCGTCAATTCACTGGCACGGCATCCTCAAGTGGGGGCGGTTGCGGCGGGACGCGCGGACCTGAACCTCACAGAGCTGTTCCTGACCTCGGCGCTCGCCTCAGGCGCGGAGGACATCTTTTTGGTGGACCCCGATGGCAAGGTTCTGGGCTCTTCGGATTTTCAGGGCGAGGGGGCGGTGGGCCGCGTGGGCGGCTCGATTGGCAAGCCCGACTACATCCAGACGGCGCTTGGCGGTGGCATGGGGTGGTCCCACGGGCTGGAAGACAAATCCGAGCCGCGCAAACTCTATTTCTCCCGCGCGGTGTTCAGCGAGACTGGTCCGGTGATCGGGGCCGTCGTCGTCTCGGTGGGCGTGCGTCCCTTGGAGCTGGAATGGTCCTTCGGGATCGAGCCGATTGCTTATTTCGACCAGGCAGGTGTGATCTTCGTCACCAACCGCCCGGAACTGGCGTTGCAGCGTGATCCCAGTGTGAGCCTGCCGCGCGCGAGACGCGTGCAGTTTCCCACCGATGGGCTGCCTGAGATTTTCGATTATCGCGGGACGGAACTGTTTGGCCACGACATCTGGAGCGACATTCAAAGCGACGTTTTGCCGGATGCCGCCCTGGTCCTGACCCGCTATCTGCCGCGTGTTGAGTTGCAAGCGGCCATCTTTCAGGACATTCGCCCGGTGCAGGAACGGGCCTTTCTCTTTGCGCTGCTGAGTGCCGCTCTGGTCGGGCTCATCGGGCTGGGCCTGTGGGTGACGAACCTGCGCAGGCGCGCTTTGGCGGAACGTCTGATTGCTGAGGAGGCCGCCAATGAACAGCTTGAAGCGCGGGTCGAGGCGCGCACGCGGCAGTTGCGCGAAACACAGAAACAATTGATCGCCGCCGGGCGGCTTTCGGCGCTTGGAGAGATGTCGGCGGGGATCAGTCACGAGCTGAACCAGCCCCTCGCGGCGATGCAGAACTTTGCTGAGAACGGCAAAAAACTGATCGAGAAGGGTCGGACCGAGCTAGCCTCCGAAAACTTTGATCGGCTGACGGAGCAAGTGGACCGGGTCGGGCGGATCATTCGTTCGTTGCGCGCCTTTGCGCGGAAGGAGGAGCAGGAAATCCGCGCGGTCGATATCTGCGAGGCGGTGGACCGGGCGTTGGCGATCTCGGAAATTCGACTGAAGCGCAGTGGCGTCGAGGTGGAGCGATCCGGGTTCGATGCCCCGGTTTTCGTCTCGGCGGGTCAAGTGCGCCTGGAACAGGTGCTGGTGAACATCATCGGCAACGCGATTGATGCTCTGGAAGATGTCGAGGCCCGCCGGATCAATTTTGCTCTCCGGCGCGACGCGGATCGTGCGCTGCTCAGCATATCCGACACGGGGCCGGGGATCGACGCTCCTGACCAGGTGTTCGAGCCGTTTTATTCCACGAAGGACCCGGGCTCGAGCAAGGGCATGGGGCTGGGGCTGTCGATCTCTCACGGGATCGTCGGCAGTTTTTCCGGGACGCTGAGCTGCCGAAATCTGGATCAGGGTGGCGCCGAATTTCTGATCGACCTGCCGCTCGCGGAGATGGGCGATGAGTGACCGTATTCTCTTGATCGAAGACGATGACGCGATGCGCGCCTCGCTGACCCAGACCCTTGAACTGGAAGACATCACAGTGTTGCAGGCCAATGGATTGGCCCAGGCGCGGCGCGCGATACGGGCAAACTTCGCCGGCGTCGTGCTGTCGGACATCCGCATGCCACTGAATGACGGCTTCGACGTTTTGGCGCGGGTGCAGGAGGTGGATGCCGACCTGCCGGTGGTCTTCCTGACCGGCGAGGCCGATGTGCCAATGGCGGTGCGCGCGCTGCGGGACGGGGCCTATGATTTCCTGGAAAAACCCTGCGCCACGGAGGATTTGCTGAAATCGCTGAGGCGGGCATTGCGGCATCGTCAATTGGTCTTGCAGACCCGGAC
Organism: Paracoccaceae bacterium; assembly: GCA_028284705.1. Lineage (GTDB taxonomy): Bacteria > Pseudomonadota > Alphaproteobacteria > Rhodobacterales > Rhodobacteraceae > Litoreibacter. The sequence goes on from JANQRE010000005.1 coordinate 39,415, forward strand.
CTTGGAGCGGCGGCTTGAAAGCAGCGACGTCGCGGCGGTGCATTTTCCCGGTGACACGCCGCATTCGAAGCGGCTGCGGACTGAGCTTCGGCGTGTCGCGGACCTGTCGGTGAATGTGCATTTGCATGGCGCGCCTGGGGTGGGCAAGCGGCTGTCGGCGCATACGGTTCAGGTGCTGTCGAATGCGGGATCGGCGCAATCGGTGAATTGTGAAGATGCCGATGCCTTTGATCAGATTGAGCGGCTGGAACCAACTGCGGGCGGTTTGCTCATCCTGAAGAATGTCGAAGCGATGCCGGAGGACGGGCAGGCGCATTGGCAGGCGCTTTCCAATGATCTGAACGATATGCGGGTGATCTCTACCGCGCGCCACGAACTGGCGCGCTTGCCCGGGGTCGTCGCCGAAAGCCTGTCGCGCTTTGGCCCCGTCGAGGTCTATGTGCCAAGCCTTGTGCAGCGCGCCGGTGATCTGCCGATCATTTTCGAGGCGCTGTTACGGCAGGCGGCGCGCGACATGAACACGGATATGCCCGCCGCGAGCCCAGCGGTCTTGGACGCGATCCAGAACGCCGACTGGTCCGGCAATCTGCCCGCGTTGCGCGCCTTCGCGCGCCAATGTGTCGTTGGCAAACCCGCGACCGAGACCGGGGCGGAAGCGCCCGGACTGGTCGAACAGATCGAAGCCTTCGAGCGGCAATTGCTGTTGGAAGCGCTCCGGCGGAATGACGGTAAAGCCAGCCAGACCGCGAAGGAGCTGAAGCTCGCGCGCAAGACGCTCTACGATCGCATGGCGCGCTATGACATCAAGCCGAAAGACCTGCGGCCCGCCAAGGCGACTTGAGCCCTGCGACAATTAAAGCCGACAAATTTACTCAAGAACTCTTGATCTACGTCCACGAATCTGTTTCTGACTAAATCACTAAGATATTCCATTGGAGCACATGATGACCCATCCCCGCAAAATCTCGCTTCTCGCGATCACTGCCGCTGCCACATTCGGTGGCTCCGTTGCCGCCTATGCGGCGGGCGAGTTGAACCTCTATTCCTCGCGCCACTACGACACCGATGAGCGCCTCTATTCCGACTTCGAGGACGCCACCGGTATCACGATCAACCGCATCGAAGGCAAAGCCGATGAGCTGATCGAGCGGATGAAAGCGGAAGGCGTGAACTCGCCCGCTGACATTCTGCTGACCGTCGATACCTCGCGCCTGGAACGTGCGAAGGATGCGGGCGTGTTGCAATCCATCGACAGCGCGCTGCTGGAAGAGAAAATCCCCGGCAATCTGCAAGACAGCGACAACCAGTGGTTCGGCTTCTCGCAACGCGCCCGGATCATCTTTTACGACAAGGCGGATGTGACCGAACCGCCTATGGACTATGTCTCGCTCGCCGATCCGAAATATAAAGGCCAGGTCTGCCACCGCTCCTCAAGCAACGTCTATTCGCAAACGCTCCTGTCGGCTGTGATCGAAAACCACGGTGAAGAGGCGGCGAAAGACTGGGCGGCTGGCGTCGTCGCAAACTTTGCTCGGCCCCCGGAAGGCGGTGACACGGATCAGCTGCGTGGCATCGTGTCCGGTGAGTGCGACGTCTCGGTCTCCAACAGCTACTATTTCGCGCGCGCCTTGCGGAAGGACGTGAAAGACCTCTCCGCCGAGATTGACAAGATCGGCTGGGTATTCCCCGCACAGGAGGCCGAGGGCGCACATATGAACCTTTCCGGCGGTGGCGTCGCAGCCCACGCTCCGAACAAGGAAAACGCGATCAAGTTCCTGGAATATCTCGCCTCCGACCAGGCGCAGCAGTATTTCTCTGCTGGCAACGACGAGTTTCCGGTCGTAGCGGGCGTGCCTGTGAGCCCGAGTGTTGAGCGCCTTGGTGACTTCAAAGCAGATGAGGTCGATCTGTCGAAAGTCGCGAAGAACGTGGCGACTGCTCAGAAAATCTTTAACGAGGTTGGTTGGGAGTAAGCCGCTTCCACCGATGACGAAAAGGCGCGGCGAATGGGCCGCGCCTTTTTTCATGGCAGGTTGAGTGCTGCGACGTCGTCGAGGAACGCTCGCAACGCCTTGGGGTCAGCCGCTTGCCCGGAAAATCCCTGAATATAAGGCGCAAGGCGAGACATCCGGGTTTTCATCGTCTCGCGCACTTCGAGCGCGTGATAGCCGAGTTGCATGAAATAGAGGATGCGCGCGCGGGCATCGGCGTCGGTTTTTCCGTATCCCTGTGTTTCAAACATCGCGATCACAGCCGCGATCCGGGTCGCATCGGCGGTATCGACACGAGCACGAAGCTTATCGTCACGGCGCGACCATTCGCGGATTGCAAGATCGAGGCCCGCGTCGAATTTGGCGGGATCGACAAAGCAGCGGAAGAAATTGCAAAGCGCTTCGGTGATATTCGCCGCCTGCATCCGGCAATGGGCGACGATCTGCGCGGTATTTCGGGCCTCCCACTCATCGAGCAGGGCGGCAAGCAGGTCGTCGCGGTTCTCGAAATACCAATAAAAACTGGAGCGCGAGACTCCCATGCGGGTGCTGAGCGAGAGGATTTTCACCTCCGCGACGCCCTCATTCACCAGCACATCGCGGGCCATGTTCAGCCAATCCTGACGGGTGACTTTCACATGACCGACCAGCGGGTCCTTATCGGGGTCATCGCGGTGGAGGACGGGTGTCGCGCGGGAACTCATGGCTCAGCTCTCCGGCGGCGCGCCGCCCTCAGCGGTGCGTTTGGCGATGAAATCCTTCAGAGCGGCGACGCGGGTGTCATCGACCTGCGGGCGTTTGTCCGCCGCCAAGATATCCTTCCAGACCTGCGTCGCGCGGGTGGTCGCGTCCTGCGCGCCGCGCTCCGTCCAGGTGCCGAAATTGGCGTAGTCATGCACGATGGGGTCATAGAACTCGGTGTTGTAGCGCTCCATCGTCTGCGGCGCGGCGAAGAAATGGCCCGAGGGGTCGACATGCGACAAGGCGTTTTCGAACCCGATTTCATCCGTCCCTGCCTGCGCTCCAGCACAAAGCTCGGCGACCATGTTCAACACTTCGACATCGGTGACGATCTTCTCGTAAGAAACGCTAAGCCCGCCTTCCAGCCAGCCCGCCGCATGGATGATCACCGTAGCCCCGGCCATGAGACAGCCCCAAAGGCCAAGCTGGTTTTCATTGGCGGCTTGCACATCGTTGAGATTGGCCGCCGAGCCCGCCGCGCTGCGCCAGGGCAGCCCCAGATGCCGGGCCAGTTGACCGGCGGCAAGCGAGGCCTGGAAATGGGTGGGCGTGCCAAACGCCGGCGCACCGGATTTCATGTCCACATTCGAGGTGAAGGTGCCATAGCAGATCGGCGCACCGGGTTTGGTGAGTTGGGTCAGCGTGATCGCCGCGAGCGCTTCCGCATGGCTGAGCGTAATCGCACCTGCGACCGTGATCGGTGCCATCGCCCCCATCAGCGTGAACGGCGTGACGATGGACATCTGTCCGTGGCGCGCGAAGTCAATGAGACCCTGTGCCATCGGGATGTCGAGCGTGCGCGGGCTATTGGTGTTGATGATCGTGTAGCAATGTGGCTCGGCGGCGAAGGCGTCATCCGTGAGCCCACGAAAATCCCGCAGCATCTGAAAACAATCCATCACCTGCGGCGTGCCGCGCGAGAAGATGAACGGGAATTTGTCGGTCAGCGTGAGTTGCACCTCGGTCGTGAAATAGTGCCGCAGATGCGGCGGCACGTCCTGCGGCTCGACCGAAGGCGACATCATCTGGAAGACATCATAGTAATGCGCAATCTGTGTGTATTCGCGATAGTCTCGCGCCGAGCCTGGGCGGCGTCCGCGTTCCAGATCGGTCGCATGGGGCGCCCCGGCGCCGGGCTGGAAGACCAGCGTGCCAAGCTCCAGCAGAATGTCGCGCTCTCGCGCCCCGGCCCGCCCGGTGATGGATTTTGGCGCGGTTTGCAACGCGGCCTCCACCATCTCCCGCCCGATATGGACCATCTCGTCCTCGATGCGCGCGCCGCCCTTGCGGAAAATCTCCACCGCTTCGGGCAGCAGCACTTTCATGCCCAGCTCTTCCAGCGTGCGCAGGGCGGTTTCATGCATCGACGCGATCTCGTCGGCCGAGAACACATCCATGGTCGGAAACGGATTGCGCAGGTTGCGGTAATTGACCTTGCGCTGCACCGGCGCGGCGGTGGCTTCGGCCCGTCCGCGCCGTCGCCTTGTTCGCGCAGCGCCGGTGTTTTCGGCCTCCATGCGCCTAGCCCCGCATCGCCTGGCCCGCCGGATCATAGGGCGAGGGCGGGATCACCTTGGCATCGCGTTCGACGCCCACGATATGGACCTTCAGCTCTGTGCCCTCAGCACATTTATCCGTGTCCACCATCGCCATGGCGAGCGATTTGCCGAGCGTGTGGCCGTAGCCGCCGGAGGTCACAAACCCGACCAGATTGCCGTCTGACCAGATCGGCTCAAACCCACTGGCATCGGCATCGGGGCTATCCACTTCCAGCGTCACCACCTTCTGTGCCGGGCCGTTGCCATCGCGTTCGGCCATCGCCGCGGCTTTGCCGACGAACTCCTTGTCCCAATCGATCCAGCGATCCATGCCGGTCTGCGCCGCGGTATAGCCTTGGGTAAATTCCGCCGACCAGATGCCGAAGCTTTTCTCCAGCCGCAGCGAGAGCATGGCGTTGAAACCCACTTCGCGCATTCCGAACTCGGCACCGGCTTCTAGCAGGATCTTACGCAGGGTGATGTGTTCGGCAGCGGAGCAATGGATTTCATAGCCCAACTCGCCACAGACCGAGAGACGTCCAACCTTGACCCGCAAGAGCCCGATATCGAAGGTACCGCAGCCCATGAAAGGCAGATCGCCAATCGGACCATCGGTGAGGGTTTCCAGCACTTTCCGACTATTGGGACCGGACAGCGAGAAACCGACCGTCGCGTCGCCGATGTCGCGCAACTCCACGCCATCGTCCATATGGTCGTGGAACCAACGCATATGCCATTCGCGCAGGTAGTAGGAGCCCATGATCCACCAGGTGCCATCGCCCCAGTTGAAGACCGTCAGATCGCCCTTCATCCGCCCATCTTCGGAGATCATCGGCGCGAGGCGTGCCCGGCCCGGGGAGGGCAGTTTCGAGGCCATGATCCGGTTCAGCCAGCCTTCGGCGTTCGGCCCGGACACCTCGAAACGCGAGAAGCCGGAGATGTCGATCAGGCCGACCGCCTCACGCACGGCCTTGCATTCTTCGGCGACGATGTCGAAGGCGTTGGGGCGTTTCAGGGTCGGCGTCTCGACGAACTCCTCGGACGGCGCGAAATAGAGCGGTACTTCGAGGCCCCAGCTCACGCCCCAGCGACAGCCCGCGGCACTCATGTCGGAAAAGGCCGGCGCCTTCTTCAACGGCCGCCCGGCGGGCAGTTGTTCATTCGGATAGGTCATCACGAAGCGCCTTGTGTAGAACTGCCCCGTGGTCTCCTTGATGAACTGTTTGTTCTCCGCGAAGGGGCCGAACCGGGCGATGTCCATGCCGTAGACATCCGCCTCCGGTTCGCCATGGATCATCCACTCGGCCAACGATTTGCCGACGCCGCCGCCTTGCAGGAAGCCCGCCATCACCCCGCAGGCGCACCAGTAACCCGGCTTGCCGCGCACCGGGCCGACCAGCGGGTTGCCGTCGGGCGCAAAGGTGAAGGCGCCATTGACCCAGGTTTTCACGCCGACATCCTGCAGCGCCGGGTAGCGTTCGAACCCGAGGATCAGTTCCTTTTCGATGCGATCGGGGTCTTCCTGCTGCAGCTCGAACCCGTATTCCCAGGGCGCCCCATCCACCATCCAGTGCTGGTGGTCGATCTCGTAGATGCCGAGCAGAATGCCCTTCTGGTCCTGCCGCATATAGGTGAAGCCTTCGAGATCGACGGTCATCGGCACTTCGAAATCGATGTTCTCCAGTTCGGGAATTGTATCGGAGATCAGGTAGTGGTGGTTGAGCGGCGCCACTGGCAGTTCGATGCCCGCCATGCGTCCGACCTGCTTGGCCCAGAGACCGGCGGCGTTGATCACATTCTCCGCCTGGATCGTGCCTTTCTCGGTCACGACTTCCCAGCCCTCGGCGTTTTGATGCAGTTCCAGCACGCGGTTGTGTTCGATCACTTCCGCGCCTCGTTTCTTCGCAGCACCGGCATAGGCGTGCACCGTGCCCGTGGTGTCGATGTAACCCTCGCGGTCCGCCCACATGCCGCCGAGAATGCCGTCGGTGGACATGATCGGGCAAAGCTCACCGGCCTCTTGCGGGGTTACGAGGCGGCAATCGTCGATGCCGATGGCCTGGAAGGTGCGATAGGCCGATTGCAGCCATTCCCACCTGTCCGGCGTGCCTGCGAGCGTCAGGCCACCGGTCATATGCATGCCGACCGATTGCCCCGATTCTTTCTCGATTTCCGACAACAAGTCGATCGTGTAGGCTTGCAGGGAGGCGATATTGGGGTCTGCATTCAATGCGTGAAACCCGCCGGCCGCGTGCCAACTTGATCCTGCGGTCAGCACGCTTCGCTCTATTAAGCATATGTCTTTCCAGCCAAATTTCGCCAGATGGTAGAGAACCGAGGCGCCGACAACGCCGCCTCCGATCACAACGGCACGGTAATGCGATTTCATGGTTTTCCTCCCGAAGATCGGCGTTTCAGCGACGCTCTAAACAGTGTTGTCCAATACTAGACACAAGAATGGACACACCTGTCCAGATGATTCTTGCATCGCGCGAGATGGAGAGAATGCAAACAAGCGTTGTGGAGATGGCGACCCCTGAAGGACTCGAACCCTCAACCTGCTGATTAGAAGTCAGCTGCTCTATCCAGTTGAGCTAAGGGGTCGCTGCAGTTTCTGTTAGTGCAAAGACTTGCAGTCGTGAACCGGAATTTTTTGGTGACACCCCCGCAAATAGTAATCGCGCCCCACCGGGACGGGTGGAGCGCGACGGACAGGCTCTTAACTTGCCTTACCAGTAATGCTGGTCAGACGTACTCACAACACGCCTGTCCTAGCTCGTCCTTCAAGACCTTGGGTGGTCTCGGTTTCGTCCCAGAAGCTATAACGGGAGGATCGCCAAACAGGGGCAGCGAAGCTTTGGGTCGAAACCGAAGAACCGTTGGGAACACGCAACTCGTGATTGGGGTACGAGAACGGAACCAAGGTGAGGGATATCGGGGCTAAGCCCCTACCTTTTACGCTGCGAAATTGCCGCAAGACATTTCGGATCCGGCGAAAAAAACCGGTGCCAAAACCCCGTCCTGCCCGCGTCTCCTTGAGGTCACTCACACCCTCCGGAAGCAATTTCGAGATACTGAACACTGACATCCCCCTTTCGTGAACAACGTTCATGAATTAACCATACGGTAAAATGAACAATGTTCAAGAAAAAAGTTGAACGATGTTCAGATTTTTCGGGGATTTTTGTCTAAGTTACTGAGAAGAAAGGAAATCATATCCCCTAAATCTTCTCTCGGAACCGCTGAAATACGCTTCTCAAGGCCCAAAAGCACGATTCCATGTACCGATGAGAACAGCGCACGGGTGAACATATAGAGGCGATTCTGCTCCAATTCGGGGTAGAGGCGGCCCAGTGGTTTGGAGATGATTTCGAGCAAAAGCCGCATTTCTTCCATGTACCAGGGCGGCACTTCCATGTCGGTGGTCATCTCGACCTCGAACAGCGCAGCCCAGCATTTCTGGTTCTTTTCGGCGAAGTCGAGATAGGACAGACCCATCTTTGTGAGGATTTCGACCGGATCATCCGTTTCCAACTGGTCCACATCATTGACGACATGCTCGCCCAGGCGGCGGAACGTGCGGCCATTCACAGCGAGGATCAGGTCTGTGAGATCGCCGAAGACATTGTAGATCGCACCGACGGAACAATCGGCCTCTGCTGCGAGATCGCGCGCGCGAATAGCATGGAGACCGTCTTGCTCCATCTTCTTTTCGGCGACCTCAATAAGCCGTTGGCGCAACGCGTTGCGCTTTTCCTGTACCCTTCCGGACATCGGTTTCCTTAAAGCTTGAACCATGTTCACGAGATACGGGCGCGGAAGTCAAATGAAAAGCCGAGATTGCGGGGAAAAGCGGCTACGTCGCGTCACAATCGATGACATGCGCGCGAATTGTTCGTGAAATCAGTGATTATTTGCGGCGAAGGCGAATAACGACGTCGACTTTGGAGATTTCCGTGCCCTCAGGCGCTTCCGGCAAGGCGGAAATTTCAAGCTGCTCTTTGGGGGCATCGGTCAGGTGACCTTCGTCCTCCCAGAAGAAATGCGGGTGATCGTCGACCCGGGTGTCGAAATAGCTCTTGGAGCCATCGACCATGATCTCGCGGATCAGACCAACCTCGGAGAAAGCGCGGAGCGTATTGTAGACAGTCGCGAGCGAGACGCTTTCGCCATGGGTCTTTGACGCCTCATGCAGGCTTTCCGCCGTCACGTGACGATCTTTTCCGTCACCCACCAACAAGGCCGCAAGTGCAACGCGCTGACGGGTCGGGCGCAGCCCGGCGCCAGCCAGCCATTTCGTTCCACGTTCCTGCGTCTGGGGGTTCATCGCACGTCTCTCCGATAATTCGGACTTAATATAAGGGTTCCGGAGCCGAAAGTTCAAATAAATTCACCGTATATCACGCCGGACCCGGGGCCTTGCGGTCACTCAGACCGCTCTGCTAGACGGAGGATCGACGGGAAGAGACAAGAAATGGGGCCGGGCGGTATGGCTGATTATCCCACCAGTTTTGACAAAGAGGGGCTGTTGAAATGCGCCCGCGGTGATCTGTTCGGTCCTGGCAACGCGCAATTGCCCGCGCCGCCGATGCTGATGATGGACCGGATTACCGACATCTCCGGTGATGGTGGCAAGCACGGCAAGGGCCATGTGGTGGCCGAGTTCGATATCAACCCCGACCTGTGGTTCTTCGAATGCCATTTCCCCGGTAATCCCATCATGCCCGGCTGTCTGGGCCTCGATGGGTTGTGGCAACTCACCGGCTTCAACCTTGGGTGGCGCGGCTGGCAGGGACGCGGCTATGCCCTCGGGGTTGGTGAAGTAAAGCTAAAAGGCATGGTCCGGCCCGATCGCAAGATGCTGACCTATTACGTGGATTTCACCAAAGCGGTGCAGACACGCCGTCTGACCATGGGCGTCGCCGACGGCATTGTCGAGGCTGATGGCGAGGTGATCTACGAGGTCAAGGATATGAAGGTCGCGCTGAGCGAAAGCTGACCTCGCTAAGAAGGTGCCGGTTCGGGCGCGCGCTTCCGAAACCAGAGCAGCAACATCAAGCGGAGAATTGACCATCTCGACGAACCCCTCGTCAGTCATTTTCCATTCCGATTGCGGCCTGTCGCGATAAAGCTCCAACCCGTTGCCGTCGGGGTCGTCGAGATAGACCGCCTCGCTCACGCCGTGATCTGCCGCGCCGGTCAGCTTATATCCCGCCGATTGCACACGATCGATCACAGCGCCCAGGGCTTTGCGATCAGGGAACAGGAACGCGATGTGGTAGAGGCCGGTATGGCCTTTGGGCGGAGGCGCCCCGTCCTTGCTCTCCCAGGTATTGAGGCCGAGATGGTGGTGGTAGTCATCAAAGGACAGAAAGGCCGCGCTTGCGCCCCAGCGCAGCATGACACGCATCCCGATCACATCGCGATAAAACGCAATTGCGCGATCAAGGTCGGCAACCTTCAGATGCTCGTGCCCCACATGTGCCCCCGGTGTGCCTTGGCCTCTTTCCGTCATGTTTACATATCCTTTGCGATCTTGGGTCCGCCCCTCCGGCGCTCAAAAGCTCATCCCGCGAAGATGCAAGATAATCACGCGAAAGAACAGCCGCCATCCCTCGACGCATCTCTCCAGCGCAAGCAGAGCGGGACCGCGACCATGCCTATCTGCTTGCCCCGCCTTGCCGCCCTGTCCTACACAAGTCTCGAACGGATAAGGGAGAGCGCCGATGCGCCGCGTTGTCGTCACCGGGTTGGGGATCGTCTCCCCAATCGGAAATAACGCCGAAGAGGTCACCGCTGCCCTGAAAGCGGGGAAATCCGGGATCGAGCATTCACCGGAGATGGCCGAACACGGGTTTCGCAGCCAGGTTGCGGGGACCCTGAAAATCGACGTCAAGGAGCATGTGGACAAGCGCACCTTGCGGTTCATGGGACCCGGCGCGGCCTATGCCCATATCGCGATGAGCCAGGCGATTGCAGATGCAGGGCTTGATGAGGCGTTGATCGTGAACCCGCGCACGGGGCTCATTGCGGGCTCTGGCGGGCCATCGACCTCTGCGATGTTCACCGCGCATCAATCGGTGCTCTCGACGGGGGCAACGAAGCGGATCGGACCCTTTGCGGTGCCGAAATGCATGTCCTCGACGATCTCGGCCAACCTCGCGACAGCCTTCCAGATCAAGGGGATCAATTATTCGATCACTTCCGCCTGCTCGACCTCGCTGCATTGTATCGGCGTGGCGTCTGAGCAGATCATGCTGGGCAAGCAGGACGTGATGTTCGCTGGTGGTGGCGAGGAGTTGGACTGGACGCTCTCCTGCCTCTTTGACGCCATGGGCGCGATGTCCTCGAAATACAACGACACACCGGAACGCGCTTCCCGCGCCTTCGATGCGGATCGCGATGGGTTCGTGATCGCAGGTGGTGGTGGGATCGTCGTGCTGGAAGAATTGGAGCATGCCAAAGCCCGCGGTGCGAAGATCTACGCGGAGGTGACGGGCTTTGGGGCCACGTCGGATGGCGCCGACATGGTCGCGCCCTCGGGTGAGGGCGGTGAACGCGCGATGCGGCTGGCGCTGGAGACAATCCCGGAGGGTCGGTCGGTCAGCTATATCAATGCCCATGGCACCTCGACGCCGGTCGGCGATGTTGGCGAAGTCGAGGCGGTGCGGCGTGTGTTTGGACAGGGCGCGACCCCGCCAATCAGTTCAACGAAATCGATGACCGGGCACTCCCAGGGCGCGACCGGCGCGCAAGAGGCGATCTATTGCCTTCTGATGCTCGCCCAGGACTTCATCGCGCCCTCGATCAATGTGGAAACGCTCGATCCGGCGCTGGACCCCAGCGAAATTGCAACGCAAGTGGTTGAAAATGCAGGGCTTGATACGGTGATGACAAACTCTTTCGGGTTCGGCGGCACCAATGGTTCGATGTTGCTCAGCAAGTATAACGGGTAGGGTTTATGACACAGATGCAGGGCAAACGCGGGCTCATTATGGGCGTGGCCAACGAACGCTCGATCGCCTGGGGCATCGCCAAGGCGATGTCGGAGGCCGGTGCGGAGCTGGCCTTTTCCTATCAGGGCGAGGCCTTCGGCAAACGCGTGCAGCCCCTGGCCGAGAGTCTTGGGTCGGATGTCATGGTCGATGTGGACGTCACAGATGACGCCTCGATGGAGGCCTGTTTCGCCGCGCTGAAAGACAAATGGGGCACGATCGATTTCGTCGTGCACGCGATCGCCTATTCCGACAAGAACGAGCTGACCGGGCGCTTCATCAACACCACGCGCGAGAACTTCAAACATTCGCTGTCGATCAGCTGTTATTCCTTCATCGACGTCGCGCGCCGCGCGGCGGAGCTGATGCCAAATGGCGGCACACTTCTGACCATGACCTATCAGGGCTCGAACCGGGTGACGCCGTTCTACAACGTGATGGGCGTGGCGAAGGCGGCGCTTGAGTCCTCGGTGCGCTATCTCGCCAATGATCTCGGCCCCGATGGCATTCGCGTCAATGCGATCTCGCCGGGCCCGATGAAGACCCTGGCCGGCGCGGCCATCGGCGGCGCACGCAAGACCTTCCGGCAGACCGAAGCCAATGCGCCGATGCGCGCCAATGCGACCCTCGAAGCCGTTGGCGGCACGGCGGTCTATCTGGCCTCCGATGCCGGCGCCTGCACCAGCGGCGAGATCATTCGCGTCGATGGCGGCTATCACGTGCTCGGCATGCCCCAGCCGGAAAACCTGTAAGAGCGGAAAGGTCCGGACCGCGCTTTTTCACGGCTCCCGCCCACCCACCCCGCCGCGAAAAAGCGCGGGAGGTGCCCTGAATTTGCCCGCTTTCACTGAGAAAAACCTCTCAAATTAAGAGGTTTGGCGATGCTTTTGCTTGTGGGCTGCGTGTTTCTGTGCGCGCTGATGTATCTGACACTGCGCGGTGGTCTGGTGGGCGAGCGTGGTCTCACAGTAGTAGGCATGGATGTCGAAGGCATCGGCCTCGGGTTCCTCGCCTTCGCAGCCGCCGCCTGGTATTTCGGCCCGCTTTACGGCGTGGCCATCGTGATCTCCGTCATGATCCACGAGTTCGGCCATGTCGCCGCCTTTCGCATTGCAGGCCACGACGACGCACGCTTTCGCCTGATCCCGCTGATGGGCGGGGTCGCCATTTCGGACACACCGCCGGAAACGCAGGCGGATGATTTCTTCATCACCATCATGGGCCCGGCGATCTGTCTTGTGCCGATGATCCTCGCCTATGCGCTGATGGAGCCTGCCGCGCTGATTTCCTACACGGCCTACGACTTTCTGTGGGTCTTCGCGATCACCACCGGCGCGTTGAATTTCTTCAATCTTCTGCCCTTCTGGCCGCTTGATGGGGGCCGCTGTGTACGCATCCTCTGCGACACGTTCATCCCCCGCGCTACCGGGTTTCTGACCATGGCGATGAGCGCAGGCTTCGCCGCCGCCGCGGTCGCGCTTGAGTCCATGGCCTTGACCTTCTTTGCCCTGATGGGCGCGGCCTCGCTCTTCACGTGGTCGGACATGCATGTGCACCGCAAAGGCCTGACGGTTGGACAGGGCTTCACCGCATTGGGCGCCTATCTCTTCACGATGGCGGCGCATTTCTGGGGCGGGTTTGCCTTCCTCATCCACTATCTTTAATCGCGTCGTTTAGGCGTTTTCCCCGGACTGGGCTTGTGTCAGTCTGCCCCTCAAAAGGGAGGGGTGCGCATGCCGATCACCACCTGCATTTTTGACGCCTATGGTACGTTGTTCGACGTTGCCGCTGCCGCGCGCGAAGCCGCCGGAGAACCGGGCCGTGACGCCCTGGCCGCCTGCTGGCAGAAGCTTGCAAATGACTGGCGATTGAAGCAGTTGCAATATACTTGGCTCAGGGCCGTCGCCGATGCCCATGGCGATTTCTGGGATGTCACGCAGGACGGTCTGGACTGGGCGATGGAGGCCAATGACCTCGACGATGCGGAGCTGCGCGAGCGGCTGTTGCAGCTCTATTGGGAACTCAGCGCCTACCCCGAAGTGCCTGAGATGTTGGGCACGTTGAAAGCGGGCGGTTATGCGACCGCGATCCTGTCCAACGGCTCGCCGAAGATGCTGCAAGGCGCAGTGGACAGCGCAGCTGTGGGGGATGTTCTGGATGACATTTTGAGCGTCGAAAGTGTTGGCATCTTTAAACCACACAAATCGGTCTACGATCTGGTGGGTCAACGCTTTGGCTGCGCGAAAGAGGAAGTGCTTTTCGTCTCCTCCAATGGCTGGGACGCGGCGGCGGCGACCGGCTATGGGTTCCAAACCGTCTGGGTGAACCGCGCCGGCGAACCCGTCGACCGCCTGCCCTGGACGCCAAAGAACGTGCTGAGCGATCTCACAACCATCCCCGATCTCGCAGGACGCCTCTGATGCCGGATTTCATCGCAAATGACGGTGTGCGGCTGCACTACACCGATGAGGGTGAGGGGCTGCCGATCCTCTGCCTCGCCGGTCTGACGCGCAACGGCACCGATTTTGACTATGTCGCGCCGCATCTGGCGGGCGTGCGTGTGATCCGGCTCGACTATCGCGGGCGGGGCAAGTCGGATTGGTCCGATCCCGGGACCTACACGATCCCGCAGGAGGGCATGGATACGGTTGGGCTGCTCAATCACCTGGGGCTGGAAAAGGCCGCAATCCTCGGCACCTCGCGCGGCGGGATCATCGCCATGGGGCTGGCCGCGACGGTGAAGGACCGGCTGCTCGGCGTCTGTCTGAATGACATTGGACCGGACATCGCCGCGCCGGGACTGGAGGCGATCAAGAACTACCTTGGCCGGCGCCCGACCTTCCAGACGATGGAGGAGGCCGTCTTCGTGCGCGCCGAGTTGATGGCGGGGTTCGAGGGCGTGCCAGAGGACCGCTGGCGCGAGGAGGCCGAGAAGCACTATGTGATCGAAGAGGATGGGCTCAACATCAATTACGACCCGAAATTGCGGGAGGGCGTGTTGGAGCGCGCCGAGAATCTCGCCCTCGATCTTTGGCCCTTCTTTGATGCTTTGCAGGGCCTGCCGACCGCGCTGATCCGGGGCGCGAATTCCGATTTGCTGACGCAGGAAACGGCGGATGAGATGTGCCGGCGGCGCCCGGATATGCTCTTCACCAATGTGGCCGGACGAGGGCATGTGCCGTTCCTGGATGAACCGGAAGCGCTTGAAATCATTCATCTTTGGCTGGAGAAATTGCGATGAATATCGAGATGATCCGTGCCTCCGCCAAGCGGGCCGAGGGCCATGTCCGGCGCACGCCGATGCTGACCTCTCCGTTTCTGGACGAGATCGCCGGGCGGCGGATTTTGCTGAAACCCGAGGCCTTGCAGCACACCGGCTCCTTCAAATATCGCGGCGGCTGGTCGGCGGTCTCGACCCTGACCGATAACGCCTTGAAGGCTGGTGTAATCGCGTTCTCCAGCGGCAATCATGCGCAAGGCGTCGCCCTCGCGGCGATGGAACATGGCGTCCCGGCGGTGATCGTGATGCCCTCGGACGCGCCGCAGATGAAGATTGAAAACACGCGGGCCTTAGGTGCCGAAGTGGTGCTTTACGACAGGGCCGGTGGTGAGGACCGCAACGAAATCGGCAACAGATTAGCTGAGGAACGTGGGCTGACCCTCATCAAACCCTTCGACGAGCCGCAGGTCATCGCGGGGCAGGGCACCTGCGGGTTGGAGATCGCGGAACAGGCCGCGGAGCTCGGCGTCGCCGAGGGCGACGTGCTAGTCTGTTGCGGCGGTGGCGGGCTGACCTCAGGGATTTCTCTGGCCTTGGAAGCCGAGGCCCCCGACCTGCGTGTGCGCCCCGTTGAACCGGAGGAGTTCGACGATGTGACGCGGTCCCTCGCAAGCGGGAAGATCGAAGCAAATACCAGGGTTTCCGGCTCGATCTGCGACGCGATCATCACACAATCCCCGGGCGAGATCACCTTTCCGATCATGCATCGGCTCTGCGGCCCCGGCATCGTTGTCTCGGAAGAAAACTGCCTACACGCCATGGCGCATGCCTTTGCGCGGTTGAAACTTGTGCTGGAACCGGGCGGGGCTATCGCTTTGGCGGCGGCGCTCTTTCATGGCGATGAGATCAATGGCGAGGCGGTGATTGCGGTGGCATCGGGCGGCAATGTCGATGCGCCGATGTTCCAGCAAGCACTCGAGAAATATGGGAGCGAGATATGACCCGTTTTACAGCGGCGAGTTTCAATGTGAAGAACCTGATCGGCGCGGAGCAGGAATATTACAAATTCGAGAAATACACCGTCGAGGAACACGCCTGGAAAAAGGACTGGCTCGCCGATCAGCTTCTGTCGCTCGATGCCGATATCGTCGGCTTTCAGGAAATCTTCGATAAACGCGCGCTTCAGGATGTGGTGGACGAGTCGAATGATCGCGCCGATGAGCTGAACGCCGCGGCGATCCCCGGACGCTCGAAAAGTTATCGCAAGAAGGCGATCTTCCGGAAACTGAAAACCGAAGCCTATCGCGGGGCGTCGCTCGCCTTTGCGCCGAATGCCAATGACGGCGAGCCGGGGCAGCGCCGCCCGGGCGTGGCGATCTTGTCGCGCTTGGGTTTCGTCGGCGAACCCGAGATCATTCAGGAGATCACCCCGGTGCTCGAAATCCCCTTTGGGATGATGGGCGGTGGCGGCGCTGCGGGGGACGGTGGCCTCTTCCGGCTGAACCGTCTGTCGCGACCCATTCTGAAGGTGAAAATCCCGGTCGGGAACAAAGTCATCACGGTCTTCAACTGTCACCTGAAATCGAAGCTCGGCGAATATCCCAAACAGGCCGATGGTTCCTTGCCGCCGGAGGTCGACCTGACCCGCTACGACCCGGTGGGCCGCGCTATGGGCTCGCTAAAAGCTGCCGTGCGCCGCATGGCCGAGGCCTGGGTGCTGCGCGAGGCGATTGTCGCCGAACTGACCCGCGGCAACCCGGTCATGGTGATGGGCGATTTCAACGATGGCGAACATGCGGTCTCCTCCGAGATCATCGCCGGCGAACGGCCGTTCAAGAATTACGCCTGGATGCGCCGTCACGATGCTGAGGGACCCAATGATCGCTACACCAAGGAAGAGGCGGTCGAGATCAAGGACGCGGTTGAAGCGGTGATGCTGCATTCCTGCGAGCGGCTTTTCGTGCAGCGCTCGACCCGTGACCTGATCTATACGGCGGCCTTCGGCGGCACATTTGAAAGCATCGACCAGATTTATCTCTCCCGGCATTTCGTCGAGGGGGAAGATCAGATTGGCGAGATGGAGTATTTCTCGGTCCTGAACGACCACCTGACCGATGGCTCCCATGCCGAGGCGCCGTACAACAAGCTGGCCTCGGATCACGGCCAGATCATGGCCCATCTGCAGGTCTGGGACGATTGAGCTCGGGCGCAGGATTTCCCGGAAATCCTGCATCAAAGTCTCTCGGAGACTTTGGGGTCAGACTTTCTGAGAAAGTCTGCTATGCGCTCCAGAACTGGCGTAGATCACCCACCCCGTCAGCATCAGCACTGCGGCCAGAAGATACGCTGCGCCGGGTAGGAAGATCGTCGCATCCGTTGCCGTAAAGACCGCGAAGACCTGGGTGAATACGATGGGGGCTGCGATCATCCCAATGGCATTGATCGAGGCCAGTACCCCTTGCAATTCCCCCTGCTGGTCGTCGGACGCCGCTCGGGACATCAGCCCGGTAATCGCCGGTGCAACGACGGCCCCGAGCGCTGCCAGTGGGGTCATCGCAAGCAAGACCCAACCGTTCGAGATGAAGGCGATGATGCTGAGCGTGCAGGCGTTGTAGATGAGGCCGAACCAGACGGTTTTACGCTCTCCAAGCGCTCTGATGACAACGCGAATGAGCAACCCTTGCGTGATCGCCATGGCAACGCCGTAGACCGCCAATGAGACGCCGATCATGCCCGGAGACCAGCCGAAAGAGGCGGCGGTGTAATAGGCCCAGATCGCCGGGTAGACCATGTTGGCGACCTGGTAGAAGAAGAACACCGCCAGAAGCGCGCCGACGCCGGGGATCGCGCCGATATATTTCAGCCCGCCCACCGGGTTGGCGCGGCGCCATTCGAAGGGGCGGCGTTTCTCTTCGGTCACAGTTTCGGGCAGGACAAAATAGCCGAAGGCGAAATTCAGCGCTGCAAGAGCGGCGGCGGCCCAAAAGGGCGCGCGAGGACCAAACTCCGCCAGCAGGCCCCCGATGACCGGCCCCAGAATAAACCCCACACCGAACATCGCGGAGATCAGGCCGAAATTCTGCGCCTTTTCCTCCGGTCGCGAGATATCGGCCATGAATGCCGAGGCCGTGGCCTGGGTCGCTCCGGTGATGCCGGCTACAACCCGCCCGAACAGGAGCAGCCAGATCGTGCCTGCGACCGCCATGATGACATAGTCAATCGCCATGATCGCGGTGGAGATCAGCAGGATCGGTCTGCGTCCGAAGCGATCAGACAGATTACCGAGCGTGGGTGAAAACAGAAATTGCATCACCGCGTAGATCGCGGACAGGATGCCGCCCCAGATCGCGGCTTGAGAAATATCCGCGCCGCGCACTTCCATGATCAGGTCCGGCATCACCGGCAGGATCAGCCCGATGCCCATGGCGTCGAGCACCACGGTCACCAGAATGAAGGTCAGAGGAAGGTTGCGGCGCATGAGGGTCAGATGTGGCCGGTCTCACTCAGAAAATCTGAAAGCACACGGGCATAGTCTTCCGGCGCTTCGACGCAAGGCAAATGGCCCGCGCCGCGGATCAGATGGAACTTCGATCCTGGCACGAGGTCGGCCGTCTCCCGCACAAGATCGGGCGGGGTCGCGCCATCCTCGCTGCCCGCAATGGCCAGAACCGGCAGGCGCAGGCCGGATGTCGGCGTGATAAAATCCGTGCCCGCAATGGCCGCCGAGCAGCCCATATAGCCCTCAGCGGGTGTGTCGGTGAGCATCTTGCGCCACTCCGCCAGTTCTGGCGTGGCGCGGAATTTCGCGGAGAACCACCGTTCCATCACTGCGTCGGCCAGCGCCTCCACGCCACCTGCTTTCACGCCGTTAATCCGCTCCTGCCACATGTCGCGCGTGCCGATCTTGGCGGCGGTGTTGGACAGCACCGCGGTGCGCACCAGATCGAGCCGTTTGGCCGCGAGACCCTGCGCGATCAGCCCGCCGATGGAGAGCCCAACGAACATCGCATCCTTCACCTCAAGATGCTCCATCAGCGCTTCAACATCACTCACCAACGCGCCCATCTTATAGGGCGCGTTGGGCACCGAACTCTCACCATGACCGCGCTTATCGTAACGGATCAGGCGCAGACCTTTGGGCAGAAGCGGAATGATCTTGTCCCACAAATGCAGGTTCGTGCCGAGCGAATTGGAAAACACCACCGGCGCGCCCGAGGGGTCGCCATCCTCCCGATAATTCAGCGAAACATCGTCGAGTTGTAGCGTTGGCATGGCGGGTTTCCTCAAGGTCAGGGCCAAAACCGACGGGCAGATGCCGCCTTTGGTCTTGCATCAGGTGATTTGTGCGGAAAAGCTGATGCAAAACAAGGGGACATCTTAAATGGCGAGAGTGAAGGCGGCGGTCTGTCACGAATTCGGAGCACCGCTGAGCATCGAGGAGGTCGAACTGCGCGCGCCCATCAAGGGCGAGGTCGAGGTCAAGCTCGACGCCTGTGCGATCTGCTTCTCTGATATTTCCTTCATGGATGGTGGTTGGGGCAGCACCTTGCCGGCGGTGTTCGGCCACGAGGCGGTCGGCAAGATCGTGGCCCTGGGCGATGGTGTCGAAGGCTATGCCCACGGCGACACGGTGCTGGTCACGCTCATTCGCGCCTGTGGTCATTGCCGGCCCTGCGCCACCGGTGCG
Source organism: Paracoccaceae bacterium (assembly GCA_028284705.1). GTDB lineage: Bacteria > Pseudomonadota > Alphaproteobacteria > Rhodobacterales > Rhodobacteraceae > Litoreibacter. Next base: position 58,587 of record JANQRE010000005.1, read on the forward strand.
CCGACTCAATGCGCGACCGGATATGACCGCGACACGGGGCCTCTGTCGATGCCCGATGGCGGTGTTTTGCAGCATGGGCTCGCCTGCGGCGCATTTGCCGAACGCGTTGTCGTGCATGCCAGCCAGATCGCGAAAGTGCCGGACACGATCCCGCCCGCTGCTGCTTCGCTTCTGTCCTGCGGCGTGGTCACAGGCGTTGGCGCGGCAGTGAACACGGCTGCCATCCGACCCGGTCAGAATGTCGTCGTGATCGGGGCAGGGGGCGTCGGCCTCAACGCCATTCAAGGGGCGGCCATTGCCGGGGCGGCGCGGATCATTGCGGTCGATATGGTCGAAGAGAAACTGGAGGCGGCAAAAGAGTTCGGGGCCACCGATGGCATTCTCGCCAGCGACCCCAAGCCCTGGAAAGAGGTCGCGCGCATTACCGGTGGTCGCATGGCCGACAAGGTGCTGGTCACTGTCGGTGCCATCCCCGCATTCGAAAGCGCACCGCGATTGCTGGGCGCGCATGGCGATATGTATCTCGTCGGCATGCCCCATTCCGGCGATAAGGCCACCTATGAGCCGGTGATTTTTGGCGCTCTGGCGCAGGGCATGAAAGGCACCAAAATGGGCGATGTGGTCTTGAAGCGTGACATTCCCTGGATGGTCGATTTGTATGAGCAGGGTCGTCTGAAACTGGATGAATTGGTGTCGGGCACGTGGTCGCTCGATCAGATTAACGAGGCGATTGCCGATACGCGGTCCGGGGCCGCGTGGCGCAATGTGATTGTGTTCGACTAGGGAGTGACGGGATGGCGCAAGTTTCAGTTTCGGAAGACGGCTCCGTTCTGACGCTGGAACAGGCGGGCAAGGCGACCCGGTTCCATGCGGTTTGGTTGCGCGACAACGCCCTCGACCCTGAGACCCGTGCGGTGGGCAATGGCCAGCGGCTGATCACAATGGCAGACATTCCCGGCGATATCAGAGTTGAGGCGGCCTCGGTTGCCGGGGATACCGTGACCTGCCGTTTTGCGCCGGAAGGCAAGGAGGCTGTGTTTCCCCTCGATTGGCTCAATGCTCACGCCTATGACACTGCACCTGAGGTGCTGCTGGTCCCCGATGGGATCGAGACCTGGGACGCCGGTCTGCCAGTGCCGGTTGGTGACTTTGCAACCCTGCAAACCTCTGAACCCGCCCTACGGGACTGGCTCGCCGCTGTTGCGCGATTTGGTTTCGCGAAGGTCACCGGGTTGCCCGCCGAAAGTGGCGCGCTCTTCCAGCTGGTCGATCTGTTCGGCTATGTGCGCGAGACGAATTACGGGCGGCATTTCGAGGTTCGGGCCGAGGTCAACCCGACGAACCTCGCCTATACCGGCCTCGGCTTGCAAGCCCATACCGACAATCCCTATCGTGATCCGGTGCCGACGTTGCAAATCCTGTCCTGCATCGAAAACTCCTGCGCGGGCGGTGACTCAATGGTCGTGGACGGGTTTCGCGCGGCGGAGCGTTTGCGCGACGAGATGCCAGACGGTTTCGAGCTTTTGAGCCAGCATTGCGCGCGGTTCGACTATCAAGGCGAGGTGGGTGTGCATCTGTCTTCGCGCCGACCGATGATCGAGCTTTCTCCCGATGGGCAATTGCAGCAGATCCGCTTCAATTCCCGTTCCGCTGCGCCGATCACCGATGTGCCCTTCGAGAAAATGGCAGACTACTACGTGGCCTATCGGCGCTTCGCCGAGATCATCGACGACCTCGACATGGCCGTCGAATTCAAGCTGCAACCCGGCGAAGCCTTCATCGTTGACAACACCCGTGTGATGCATTCCCGCCGCGCGTTTTCAGGTGCCGGGCATCGCTGGTTGCAGGGGTGCTACGCCGACAAGGATGGGCTGTTGTCGAAGCTCTCAACTCTGGAGACAACGGCATGAGCGCCCCTGACATCGACACGCTGAGCCACGAAAATATCGTTGATTTCATTGAAGATATTTTCGACCGCTGCGGGTCGGAGGAATATCTGGGTGAGCCGGTCTCCATGGCCGAGCACATGCTGCAGGGCGCCGAACTCGCCGAGCAGGCGGGCGCGCCGGATGAGATCATCGCGGCCGCCTTGCTACACGATATCGGCCATTTCACCCATGAATTTCCGATGGATGCAGCGGATCGCGGGATCGATTCCGTGCATGAGGATGCAGGCGCGCGGGTGTTGAGGCGCTTCTTCCCGAAGATCGTCGTCGATTGCGTCCGCTATCACGTGGCGGCGAAGCGTTACCTCTGCGCCACCGATCCGGCCTATTTCGACGGGCTGTCGGCGGCGTCGGTGCATTCGCTTAACCTGCAGGGCGGGCCGATGTCCGACGCCGAAGTGGCGGAGTTCGAGAAGAACCCGAATGTGAAAGAGATTTGCCAGGTGCGGGTCTGGGACGATCTGGGCAAGGTCGGTGGCCATGTCACCCCGCCATTCGCTCATTACAAACCTGTGTTGAGCCGGGTCGTCGCGGCCCATGGAGCGCGCCCATGAAGCTGAAGGACCTCGAGATCATCGTCACCGCGCCACCCGCGCCGGGCTGGGGCGGGCGCTATTGGATATTCGTGAAAGTGACGACCGATAACGGGATTACGGGGATCGGCGAATGCTACGCCTCCTCGGTCGGGCCGGAGGCAATGAAGGCGGTGATCGAGGATGTGTTCGCGCGGCACATGGCGGGCGAAAACCCGGAAAATATCGAGCTGATGTTCCGCCGCGCCTATTCCTCGGGCTTCACCCAGCGGCCCGATCTGACGGTGATGGGCGCGTTTTCCGGGCTGGAGATTGCCTGCTGGGACATCCTTGGCAAGGCGCGGGAGCGCCCGGTTTGGGCCTTGCTGGGCGGTTGTATGAACCCGCGCGTACGGGCCTATACCTATCTCTACCCGCTTGAAAATCATGACATAAATGCCTTCTGGACCTCGCCGGAGATGGCGGCGGAGGCAGCATCTGATTGCGTTTCGCGCGGTTATACGGCGGTGAAATTCGACCCGGCTGGGCCTTATACGATCCGGGGCGGGCATCACCCGGCGATGTCGGATATCTCCATGTCGGTGGCGTTCTGCAAGGCGATCCGGGAGGCTGTGGGTGACCGCGCCGATCTGCTCTTCGGAACCCATGGCCAGTTCAACACCGCGGGCGCGATCCGGCTGGGGCAGGCCCTGGAGCCCTACGCGCCCTTGTGGTTCGAAGAGCCGATCCCGCCCGACAATCTGCTGGAGTTTGCCAAGGTAGCCGAGGCGGTGCGCATCCCCGTGGCCACCGGCGAGCGGATGACGACGAAGGCGGAATTCGCAACGGTTTTGCGCACCGGCGGCGCGTCGATCCTGCAACCGGCCCTGGGGCGCGCGGGCGGCATCTGGGAGATGAAGAAAGTCGCGGCCATCGCCGAGGTGTTCAACGCGCAGATGGCGCCGCATCTCTATGCCGGACCGGTGGAATGGGCGGCGAATATCCATCTGTCTGTGTCGATCCCGAACCTTTTGATCGCAGAGACAATTGAGACAGATTTTCACCGCGATCTGATTGGCGATGCGATTGCGGTTGAAGACGGGTTTATCCCCGCGCCAACCGCGCCGGGTCTGGGGATCGAACTGGACGAGGTATTGGCCGCGGCACATCCGTTTGATGGAGAAGGTCTGCATCTGCAGATGCAGGAAGAGCCCTGCAACTATGTGGATGGGAACAGTTTCGCAGGCGGTGCTCCGCCAAAGGAGACGTAATCCAGCGGAGCGCCTTCGGCGCGCACGATTATTGATTGGCGCTCAGCCGTTCTGCACGTAATCGAGGCGCTGTTGGGCAATCCGCTCATTCGTCTCGGCCTTGCGATGGTCGGCAAGCGATTGCTCCACATAGGAGAGGTGGAACTCCACCGCAGTCCGCGCCGCCACACCGTCTCGGGCCTGGATCGCCCTGTTGATCTGGCGGTGCTGATCCAGCAGATCGTCCCGTGTCGTGCGCTGTTTGAACATCACCTTGCGGTTGTAAAAGACGCCCTCCCGCAGCATGCGAAACATCGCGCGCATCATGTGTAGCATCACCACGTTGTGGCTGGCCTCAATGATGGCGAGGTGGAACTCGGCATCCAGTTGCGCCTCCTCCGCCGGATTGCGCTTCTCATGGGCGCTCTCCATCTGGGCGAGGACTGCAGCGATCACTTCGAGATCGGTGTCGGAGCCGAACTTGCAGGCGCGTTCAGCCGCGAGACCTTCCATGTCGCGGCGGAAGGTGAGGTAATCGAAGACGGCCTCGTCGTGTTTGGCAAAGAGATCGACCAAAGGTTCGGGGAAGGCACTGGCGAGCGTATCTGCAACGTAAATGCCCGATCCCGGTTTCGCGGCAAGCAACCCGCGCTCTTCGAGGGCGGCCACCGCGTCGCGCAAGGAGGGTCGCGAGACGCCCATGCGGTCGGCCAATTCCCGCTCCGAGGGCAGGCGCTCGCCCGGGCGCAGGATGCCGCGCAGGATCAGGAGTTCGATCTGGCGGATCACGGCGGCGGACAGCTTCTCGGCTTCGATTTTCTCAAATGGCATGGCGCATGCTCCGAATTGGTCAAATTCTATGACCAAATCGAAGGTCTTTCAAACAAAAACGGCCCGCCCCGAGGGGCAGGCCGCTTCCTCAAGCCAGGAGAAGCTTAAGTTGCGTTCGGGCGAATGATGATCTCAACACGGCGGTTCTGGGCGCGGCCCTCCTCGGTGGCGTTCGAGGCCACGGGGCGGGTTTCGCCCTGCCCGTAGGACTGGATGCGCGCACTGTCGACGCCCTCATCCATCAGCGTCCAGGAGACCGCTTGCGCGCGGCGTTCGGAGAGATCGAAATTGTGACTGTCAGAGCCGGTGTCATCGGTGTGACCCACGACGCTCACGAGGCTGTCGGGATATTGCTGCAAGTTGCGCGCAACGGCGGCCAGATCGGTCCTGAGCGTCGGGCGCAATTCAGCGCTATCAACATCGAAGAGCAGGCCTTGCGGCATGGTCACTTTCAGCTCCGAGCCGGTGTTTTCAATGGCGACATTCTCGTTAGGAATGTCGCGGCGCAGATCGGCGGCCTGCTTGTCGAGATGGTTCCCGATCAACCCGCCCACGGCGGCCCCGATGCCGGCCCCTGCGGCACCTTTCAGCACTTTCTGATCATCGCTGGAGGCGCCGAGAATGCCGCCAATGCCAGCGCCGATCAGCGCCCCGGTCTGGGTTTTGTTCATGGATGCGGTGTCGAAATCGCTGCAGGCGGAGACCGCCAAACAGGCGGTGCCAGCCACCAAGATGGATTTGATGCTCATTTTTCTGCCTCAGTTTATGCGGGACACCTTTTGGCGCCTCTTTGCTTATGCGGGGCAGAATAGCCGATAAATCCCGGTTCTCAAAGAGAGAATCTCGTTGGCGGCGTGTGTGGTTGCCGCCAACGAGGTTGATTTTTGTCAGATCACGCGGCGTTGGGGCGAATAATGATCTCGACCCGACGGTTTTGCGCACGGCCGCTCACGGTATTGTTTGAGGCGACGGGTTGCGCCTCGCCCGCGCCTTGCACACGGAGACGGCTGCCTGAGACGCCTGAGCCCTGCAGGACCCCCGCAACGGTGCGCGCACGGTTCTCAGAAAGCGCCTGATTGTAGCTCGCCGTGCCGGTGCTGTCGGTATGGCCGACCACGAAAACGGTGGTGTCGGGATATCGGTTCAGACTGCCTGCAAGCACGCGCAGGTCGGATTGCAGGTCAGGCCGCAGCGCCGCGCTATCGGTGGCGAAAAGCAGGTCTTGTGGCATGGTTACGCGCAGCTCGGAGCCGGTGTTGACGATGCCGATATCATCGGAGTCGAGATCGCGGCGTAGCTCGCGCTCCTGTGCGTCGAGCGAATTGCCGATGGCAGCCCCGACGACGCCACCAACAGCGGCCCCGATCGCGGTTTTCTCAAGATCGCCATCGCTGCTGGCAGCCCCGATCAGCCCACCGACAGCAGCGCCGATCCCGGCACCTTGTTTGGTGTTCCGGTTCGGGTCGCCGGGATCGCAGGCCGCAAGGCCGATAACCGCCAGCGGCAGAATGAATAAAGATGTGCGGGTCATAACGCGTGACTCCTCGTTTACATGTCCAAAGTGACAACGAACGATTAACGCAGGGAGGTCCACATAGAGCCAATCACGGGTTTGAGATCGGCGGAATTCAGCCAGCCTCGGCCCGCGCGGTCTCGTAGGCGAGCATAGCGCGTTTGACTGGCAGACCCCAGTGGTAGCCACCCAATCCGCCTGATTTTCTGAGTGCACGATGGCACGGGATGAGCCAGCTGACCGGGTTGCGGCCCACAGCAGTTCCAACCGCACGCACCGCCTTGGGGGCGCCGATGGAATTGGCAATCTCGGAATACGTCGTGACCTGGCCGGAGGGCACCCGCAGGAGCGCTTCCCAGACCTTGATCTGGAAAGGGGCGCCGATCAGGTGAAGCTGCGTATCCCCAGCCTGATCAAAAGCGGCGGTCACCCATGTCTCAATCTTTTCAGGGGCTTCGACGTAATGCGCTTGTGGCCAACGGCTGTGAAGATCGTCAAAAACCTCTTCTCGCGTACTCTCGGCAGAGAACCCCAGACCACAGAGCCCACGATCCGTGCCCATCGCGAGGGCTTCACCGAAAGGGCTGTCAAACCAGCCCCAATAGATGGTCAAACCCTCTCCCTTGCGCGCGAATTCGCCCGGGCTCATGGCTTCCCATCTCAGGAACAGATCGTGCAACCGACCCGAACCGGACAGTCCCACGGCGTTCGACGTATCAAGCGTTGTAAACTGCGCATCGAGCAGCGCCTTGGCATGACCCAGGGTCAGATATTGCTGCAAACGCTTCGGCGAGACACCTGCCCATTTCGAGAATACACGCTGAAAATGTGCCGGGCTCATCTGCATTTCGCCTGCGAGATCATCGAGGCTCAATTCCGGTCCGCGGGCGTCAATCAGCTCAATCGCGCGTTTGACGACACCGTAATGGTAGCTGGGTTGATGATCGCTTGGCATGGGCAGACCTCGTTGAATGATCTGTCCCAGATGTAGCCGCTGGTTGGATCACATGCGACCCGGAAGCTGCGCATCTTATGCCGCTCGAACAGCGCGTCGCCGTTCCGGTGGGCTCAGCACCGCGATTTCCTCATCCTTGAGGCACTGTCTGGGGCTTACACAATCATGCATGACCAGGTCGCGGACGTTGTCCAGCGTGGCGGCGGAGCGTTGCGACAGGCTGGCCTCATCAATCTCTGCCGTTGTCATGCTGGCGAGCCAGATGCCGTTGGCACTGACCAGTTGCGGCTCCTCAAAGAGCAGCGCGTAGACGGGCGGTGCCTCTGTCCCGTCGATGGGATCGACACCGCGCCAGTCAGCGGTTTGCTGCGCCGTGGCAAGGACCTCGGCCTCTCCGAAATGCAATTCGACCTCTGCCCCGCGAAGCTCAACATGCTGATTGGCGGTGAGCGTCGTCGGGAAATTCGGACACCCATATCCAAGCGCGTGCGCAAGCATGTGAATGCAGGGGGCGGGCAAAAGACCCGGTGTCATGTGACCGATCCAAAGCAGGGGCTGGAACCCGTGATCGCGGGTCTTGATCATGTCGCCCACCGACAGCCAATCGACCGCGACCTCCCCGTCCGCTGTTTCGATGAGCGCTCCGGCCCCGATGCCGGGCGGTGGCGCAAGCATCTCCAGACCGTTTGAAACGGAAAAAGTCTCGGGCATGAATTCCTCCACCAGATGTCAAGCCGGTGAAAGGATCGCCCAAGGCTGGTTAAGCATCCGCAAATCCGTCCGGAAAATTTCCAGAAAATTCTATTGATCTCGTATCGCTCTTGCCGCCAGGCCCGCGGCTTGGCATATCGCGAGGATCATGGCCAAGCAGCTCGACTATCATACGATCCACGAGATTTTCACCCGGTTTCGGGCCGCTGAGGCGGAGCCCAAGGGCGAGTTGAGCCATGTGAATGTCTATACATTGGTGGTTGCCGTGGCGCTGTCAGCGCAGGCCACCGATGCGGGTGTGAACAAGGCCACGGCGGAGCTGTTCCAGATCGCTGATACGCCTCAGAAGATGCTGGCGCTTGGTGAAGAGGGCTTGATCGAGCATATCAAGAGCATCGGGCTCTATCGCAACAAGGCGAAGAATGTCATCAAGTTGAGCCGCATTCTGGTTGAGGAGTATGGCGGAGAGGTGCCGTCCTCTCGCGCGGCGCTGCAATCGCTGCCGGGTGTGGGACGTAAAACCGCGAATGTCGTGTTGAACATGTGGTTCAAACATCCCGCGCAGGCGGTCGACACGCATATCTTTCGCGTCGGCAATCGCACGGGGATTTGTCCGGGCAAGGATGTGGATGCGGTTGAACGCGCTATTGAAGACCATATTCCTGTTGAATTCCAACAACATGCGCATCACTGGCTGATCCTGCATGGTCGCTACATCTGTGTGGCGCGCAAACCGAAATGCGGAGCCTGTCTGATCCGCGATCTCTGCCCCTTTGAGGAAAAGAACCTATGAAGACATATCAAGTGGTTGGCATCGGCAATGCCATGGTGGATGTGCTGTGGGAGTGCCCAGACGAGTTCCTGACGGAGAACGGTGTCGAGAAGGGCATCATGCAGCTCACCGACCGCGATCGCGGGGTGGAGCTCTATGGCAAGATCGGACCGGCGAAGGAAATCTCCGGTGGGTCTGCTGCGAACACCATTGCCGGGATTGCACATCTGGGTGGTCAGACCGCCTATGTGGGCAAGGTGAAAGACGACCAGTTGGGTGCGATCTTCTCTCACGACCTGCGCGCGCAGGGGGCCGATTACGACACGCCGCTGGCGCCGAAGACCCATGAGGCCGAGACCGGGCGCTGTATCGTGCTGGTGACTCCGGATGGCGAGCGTTCGATGAACACCTATTTGGGTGTCACTGAGTTTTTGGGGCCGGAGGACATTTTCGAGGACCAGATGGCGCAGGCCGACTGGATTTATCTCGAGGGCTACCGGTTTGACGGACCTGCCTCTGTGGCTGCTTTCGACAAGGCGATTGCGGCCTGCACGGGGGCGGGCGGACGGGTGTCTCTGACGCTCAGCGATCCGTTCTGTGTGGACCGTCACCGCGGTGCGTTTCGATCCCTCATTCAGGATCACGTCGACCTTCTGTTCTGCAACCGTGCCGAGATGCTGTCGATGTATGAGACGGAGGATTTCGACGCCGCACTGGCGCAAGCGGCCAGCGAAGTGGAGATCGTCGCCTGCACCGATAGCGGGAACGGCGCGCATATCCTGTCTCACGGTCAGCGCTGGCATGCACCGGCGATGCCGGTTCAGATCGTTGATGCGACCGGCGCGGGGGACCTCTTTGCGGGTGGTTTCCTCTGGGGGCTCACCAACGGCTATAATCTGGAGACCTGCGGGCGCATGGGTTGTGTTGGTGCGTCAGAGGTGATCAGCCATATCGGCGCGCGGCCTGAGGCGGACCTCAAGGTACTCTTTCAGACCCAAGGCTTGCTCTGAGCGGTTTCGAATTGCCTTCGGCAATCCGACCGGTGCGAGGGGCTAGCCCCTCGCGCTCCCCAGAGTATTTTTGGACCAATGAAGGGGCAAGGCGGGCCCTGCTCGGGGTGCGATGAGCGGTGGGCTTAGGTCGCGTACATTTCGTTTTTGCCCGCCGCGCCTTTCATCATCACCTTGGATTGCGCCGCGCGAATCTCATCATAGAGCGTGAGGGCTGCGGGTGTGAAATCCGCCTTGGGCTCGGGCACATGGATGAAATTGCCATGCCGATCCTCGCCGCGGGCCATCATCGCGTAGTCCTTGTCACCGACTTGCTGTGCCATGTCGGGGCGAATGTACCGGATCACAAGCGCGATGCGGCGGTCGTCTGAGCTGTTCGGCCCGGACCCATGGATCGTGAGCCCATGATGCAGCGACATCTGACCGGGATGGATTTCAATCGCGGTCTTATCCGCGTCAGCGACGTCGACTTTCACCTCTTGTCCGCGCGACAACAGGTTGTCCTCGTCGAACGTGTCTTCGTGTTCCAGGATCGCGTTCTTGTGCGAGCCCGCGACAAAATCCATGCACCCGCTTTTCGGGGTCGCGGGGCTGAGCGGAATCCACGCCGTAACCAGACCGTCAATCGCGCCAAGACCCCAATAGGTCAGATCCTGATGCATCGATACGATGTGCTTCGTCCTGGGTTCCTTGATGAAGAACTCGCCCGAGAAGATCATGATATCCGGCCCCAGGATGCCCTCGACCACATCCAGAACGGCAGGATTCTTGGCGATGCGTGACACCATCGGCATCACCACATGGGAATTCACGCGCTTATAGGTGCTCAGCGGCAGAGGCAGACCGTTGTCGAGCCATTTCTGTTCGATGGCCTCTATTTCAGTCCGCGCTGCGATGGCCTCGTCCCGGGAGATCGCGGGGCAGGGGAAGAGGAACCCATCGCGCCAGTATTGCGCCTGCAATGCATCGGACAAATGACCATCGGCGAGTTCAAGGCTGTCGAGCATGGCGAACCTCCCTTTCCCGGCCAGCCTGATCGCCCCTCGCGCCCCGGTCTTTTCAAAAACCGACGCGCAAGATGTCGCCTCTGCGCCATCTTCCATGCGCCTCGGCCTTGGGCTACATCTGACCCATGACCTGGAACATCCCGAACATCCTGACGCTACTGCGCTTGCTCGCGGCCCCCGGCGTGGCGGTGATGTTCCTCTATTTCGCCCGCCCCTGGGCGGATTGGTTCGCTTTGGTTTTGTTCGTTGTGGCGGCATTGACCGACTGGATCGACGGCTATCTGGCCCGTGCCTGGAAACAGGAATCGAAGTTTGGCGCGATGCTCGATCCGATTGCCGACAAGGCGATGGTGGTGATCGCGCTTCTGGTCATCACCGGGTTTTCCGGCATGGACCCCTGGATCCTGTTGCCCGCCACGGTGATCATCTTTCGGGAGGTTTTTGTCTCAGGCCTGCGGGAATTCCTTGGCGACACCGCGGGTCTGTTGAAAGTCACCAATATCGCAAAGTGGAAGACCACCGCCCAGATGGTGGCGATTGCCGTTCTCTTTGCAACGGGTATCTTTGGGCACATGCTGCTCGAGCGCACCTGGGGCATGGAACCTGCGATGATCGAGCAAATCCTGTTGGGAGGCGCTGACGACCCTCTGGGCCTGCGTCGCATTGACCAGGCGGCACGGGTGACCTGGTGGGTGGGTGTCGCTCTGCTCTGGTGCGCCGCGGCCCTGACATTGCTGTCAGGCTTCGACTATTTGCGGAAAGCCATGCCATATTTGAGGGATGCGCCATGATTGATGTGCTCTATTTCGCCTGGCTACGTGAGCGGATCGGCCTGCCGAAGGAGCAGGTGGAGACCTCCGCCAAAACCGCGATGGAACTGGTGGAAGAGCTGCGTGAGCGGGAGGAACGTTATGCCTTGGCGTTCTCCGATCTCACCGCGGTGCGGGTCGCGGTGGACCAGGAACTGACCGAGTTCGACGCCTCCATCGAGGGCGCGCGCGAAGTCGCCTTCTTCCCGCCGATGACCGGGGGCTGAGACCCGATGTGTATCCGCGTACAGACCGAAAGCTTCGATCCGGGGGGGGAGCTCTCCGCCTTCACCGCCGGGTTGAAACAGGCCGGCGGGGTGGTCAGTTTCTCGGGTCTTGTGCGCGATGTGGCGGATGGTCTCGAAGCGATGGAGATCGAGTGCTACCCGGGCATGACCGAAACAGCGATTGGAAAGATTGTCGAAGAAGCGCAGGCGCGCTGGGCCCTGGAGGATGTTCTGGTCATCCACCGGCATGGGAGTTTAAAGGCTCGCGACGTGATTATGATGGTCGCCACTGCCTCGCGCCACCGGGTGGACGCGTTTCACGCGGCGGAGTTCCTGATGGACTACCTCAAATCCCGCGCACCGTTCTGGAAGAAAGAGACCACGTCAAAAGGCGAGGGATGGGTTGCGGCGCAGGATGCCGACGAGGATGCCCTGAGCCGCTGGTCGAAGGGTTGAAGCGCACCTTCTGTTCATTTCAACAGTTCGTCTATTTGCTGTCCCATTCAACCAGACCGGGCGGGCCAGGGATGTTGGCTGCGTCAGCGAGAAAGCTCTTTGCGGATGGTTCACCGCGCACATGGAAGTCGAGAAAACCCGAGACCGTGTGCTTGAGCCCATCATGCATGACATCGCACTGCGCCTGGGGGACTTTCTTGGGCCCTGAGCCGCAAGGCGCGTTGGACAGTTTGAAAATTGTGTGCGACGCGCGCCAATCGTCAATGTAGTATCGGTACTTTGTGCCAGACCCGTTTTCGCTCTCTGGTAGCATATCGAAGACAGCTTTGCGGTTTGACGGCACCGGTCCCAGATTGGTGCAGTAATGGATCGTGCTTGATGTCGTGCTTGGAGGCGACTGCTCACACCCATTATCGCCCGCGCCTGTCCCGACAAGAACCGGGCGTGTGACATTGTCCCAGGAGGTCTCTCCGCCCTGTTTCCATCCCTCGTAGAAGCCATCCACGCCAGGCCCTTGTGGAGACAAAGCGATGAACGCGATTGGGCGTGGATCGGACAGGTCAAGGATCGCGATATAGTCCTGATCCAGATCGCCGATCCGAAACGCCCTAGTAGCACCTGCGACCATCATGGTGCCGCCCGCCCCGCCGGAGTGACCGCCAATCACAAACTTACTCGCATCCACCGTATCGGCATAGTTGGTCTCGAGGTCATCCATCACAGCGGCAATGTCGAAAGGCCGCACGTAGCTTAGGAGTTTGATATTTCCGGTATCGGTTCCGCATCCCGCTCTATCCGTCAGACCGAATAAATCCCTGCAAATCTCCTTGTTAAGAGGATGCTCAGGCCAGGAATGCCCAATGGTGACTGACACATAGCAGACTTCGGTCGTTGCCCTGCGCCAGGCTGCTAAGTTGTTCGGGGACCCACCTGTCGCTCCACCGTGAGACCAGATGACGGTGGGCAATGGGACGTCTCGGGGCTCCGGGGCACCGGAAGGTATATCAATCCTGAATTTGATTTCCCTCAGGGTCGCGGTTTTGGGAATTGTGTATGTCACGGTCTCAAGAGTTGAAGAGCCGATTGTACATGACAGCGGTGTGTAGCCCTGAGCGGATGTTGTCGGGGTGGTGACAAGCAGGGTGAAGACGCACAGGAAAAAAGAACTGAGGAAACGCATTTAACAAAACTCCAGACCAAATTCGAAATGTTAGGTCGAGAGCAAATCGTCCGTCAATCAGCGATCTAAGGCTCGTGCACGCAAGAGCACACACGCTTGGTCTAGTGCCCAGAATGGGAGGGCGGAGGGAAGCGTGTCGACTGAATAATCTCTGTCTGGGAAAGTGGCGGCGCCGCCGAAGGCGTCAGCGCTCATGTAACGGGGCTGTTGGCCCCGCAACCAACCGAGGTATTTGACCCCGGTGACGTCTCTTGCGCAAAAGGTCGTCCTTTGGCCCCGATAGGGCAGAACGCTTTGCTGATGCCGGGGCGTGGATTTCGGCCCGGTCCCGGCGTGGTTAACCGGCGACGGGATTTAGCCCGCGTGGGTTGAGAAGGTGTAAAGCAACCGTGCTCGGGGTGGCCTGAGCCCGCAACACTAGCCCTGGTTGGAGCGCTCGATATAGCCGCGCAACTCTTCGGCCTCGGTGCGGGCATCACGCAAACCGTCCATCGCGGCGCGAAGTTCCGCCTCGGTCTGGCTCAACTGATTGGTCAGTTCCGCCTCGCGCTGCTGGAGATAGGTGATCGCTTGATCGCGGGTCTCCTCGGCGTCGTGCAGCGCCTTGGCCATCTCATCAAGCTCGGCCACATCCGCGGTCGAAACTCGGGAAAACCGGGTGATCAGCCAGGACGTCAAAAAGCCCACGACGAAGGCCACAAAAAGCACGATGGCGGTGGCGATGATGAACTCAGTTCTGTTCACTTTGATCTCCGGTTTCTGCGTCTTCGGCGGTCTCTCCGGGCGTCTCGACCACAGGACCTTCTTCATCGGTCACGGCGGCGGTGCGGGCGTCGGAGAGCAGTTTGAACTCGATCCGCCGGTTCGCCTCACGCCCCTCTTCGGTACCATTGTCAGCGATCGGAATTTCCTCGCCATAGCCCTTCGCGGTGAGGTTGCGCGTCAAGACACGACGCGCAAGCAGGGCGCCCAGCACCGCATCGGCGCGCGCCTGACTGAGATTGAGGTTCATGATCTCGCGACCCTGACTGTCGGTATGGCCACCGATCTCCATCTTCACACGATCACAGAGGCGCACGACATCGGCGATCTGGTCTATCACGCGGTCTGCATCGACGGAAATTTCGGCCGAGGAAGGTTCAAAGACGATCTTGTTCGCGGTGAGGATCGTATTGATCCGCTCGACGCATTCTTCCGGGGTCGGAATATTCAGTGTCGGATCAAGGAGTTCGTCATAGCGGATCGCGAGGCGGAAATCCTCCGAGTCGCCCAGCTTGTCGGCGAGCAGGCGCGAGACTTCGTCGGAGGCATCCTTGCGCCCGGTCACACCGCGCACTTCAACGTAATCCTCCTGCACAATCGCGCTGCCATGTTCCAGCGTGCCAAGCGCCTCCAAAGCGGCCAGCACGCGTACAGGCCAGTTGCCCGGGAGATCGGGGTCGTCGCGGGTCGCGAGATAGACATTGTCGGAGCCGAACTGCGCGCGGGCGAAACTGCCCACGATCTCTTCAATCGCATCATCGGTGAGCCGTCCGCGCAACTGCACGAGGCCTTCGGGGCTGTGGGTCGCGACGAATTCCACGACTTCCGGTTCGCCATCAACCTCGACCTTTTCGGGAAGCACGGCGTGCAGCGAGAACACCTCTGGCAGGTTCGCGTCCAGCTCGCCAACGACACGGTCGAAGATGCTTTGCGGCGTCGTGTCTTTGGCGATCAGCGTGATGTCGGCATCGGAGAACGTGAGTGACCCGCCCCCCAGACGGCTCAACCCATCAATGGCGATCTCGACCGCTTCGGCCCAGTTGGGTGAGGGCACGCCGAGGCCGATGGCGCAGTCCGCCTTGCCGGACAGACCGATCTCCGTCGCGGCGCGGATGATGCGGAACTTACTCGCCTCATTCTCGGCGGAGCAGGCGTCGAATTTCGCGCCATCCTGATCGAGGGTCAGGCGTAAGGTGAAGGGTGTTATCACCGGGCGCGGCGCGGAGATGTTGAGCGCCAGACGCAGACCTTCTGGCGCGTTGCGGGCCAGATCCGCCTCGATCCGGCGCTTCTCCTGCGGGCTGTCGGTGATCGCAGTGACCTCTACGGTGCTCGCATCGACCGAGATTTTCGAGCGCGGCAGGGCCTCAAGCGCGGAGATCGCGAACCCGACTGCCGAACTCCACCCATCGGGCACCGGGTAGTCCGCGGCCTCGACCAGATTGGTCACTTCGCCACCGGATGCGATGGCCTCGATGGTGCTGCTGATCGACTCGGTGCCAAACGAGGCGGGCACGAGCCCGATGATCGAAATGCCCGACGCGTTGCGCAGCATCTCAACCGAGAAGCGCGGTGCTTCGATGGCTTCCCGTGGGGTTACGTCCATTTGGTCGACGATACGGTCGGGGTCGACGACGCGGCCCACGGCGGTCACCGCAGCAAAGCGTTTCGCCTCGTCAGGGGCGGTGCCGCCAAGGATGACCTGCAAGCCTTCGGTGGTGACTTCCGCCCAGTCATGTCGCTCGTCGATGAGCTGCGACCGGACCACCTGAGCGGAGCGCGACTCGACCCAATCTGCTGCCGCATAGGCTCCCACAAAGGAGCCAATCCCAGCCAGAACAAAGGCAGCAAGGGTTTTCAATTGCATGACGGTCGAGCAGTCCCGGTGACGTTCACAGAGCGGGTCTAAGCCCTCTGGACGGCAGTTTCAATCAAAGCAATGCGGCGATGGCAAGAAACAGCACGACAATCAGGCCGGCATCCCGGTTGGAGCGAAACAATATCATACAGTTAGTCCAGTCGTTCACATCCAGGCGACGAAGCTGCCAGACCATATGCCAACCAAAAGCCCAGGCCCCGATCAGCGCCATGGTCAGGGCAAGGATATTGGCCCCGGCAGGCACGAGCGCGAGGATGAAAGCGAGGGTCATCAGCACCACCGAGGCCATCATGAAAAGCCGCAGCCACCAGGTGGAGTTGTCACCGAACAAACGGGCGGTGGATTTCACGCCAATCAGCGCATCATCCTCGGTGTCCTGATGGGCGTAGATCGTGTCGTAGAAGAGCGTCCACGCGATGCCGGCGAGATAGAGGATCACCGGGGCGAGCGAGAGCGACCCTGTATGCGCAGTCCATGCCAGAAGCGCGCCCCAGTTGAAGGCGATGCCTAAGAACACCTGCGGCCACCAGGTGAAGCGTTTTGCGAAGGGATAGATCGCGACGGGCAAGAGCGCGAGGATGCCGAGCGCGATGGCAGCCCAGTTGAAGGTGATGAGGATGAGAAAGGCAGTGAGCGCCTGTAGGATCATCCAGACCACGGCCTGTTTGACACTGACCTGACCCGACGGGATGGGTCGCGAGCGGGTGCGCGCCACTTGCGCATCGAAATCGCGATCGGTGATGTCGTTCCAGGTGCAGCCCGCGCCGCGCATCAGAAACGCGCCGATGGCGCAGCCGATGATGATCCAGAGGTCAAAGAGCCTCAGCTCCGTGGTTGCGGCGGCTAGAAGCACCCCCCACCAGCAGGGCAGAAGCAAAAGCCAGGTGCCGATGGGTCGGTCCGCGCGGCTGAGCCGCAGATACCCCCGCGACCATTCCGGCGCGAGCGTATCGACCCAGTTTTCCGGCACTGCGTCGATGACTTGCCCATCTGGTGTTTGGATATCGTCGGACATACACTCAAGCCCCATGAGGGATGCGAAGATCAGGCTCTTTGTAGATCAGCCGCTGGAGCGGGGCAATTCGATTGAGCTCAATCGGGAGCAGGCGAATTATCTGTTTAATGTCATGCGGTTGAGCGTGGGCGATGTTCTGTTTCTGATCAATGGGCGGGATGGTGAATTTCTCGCGGAGGTGCGCGAGGCGGGCAAGCGGCGCGGGATGGTGGAGGTCGGTGAACGGACCAAGCCCTTGCAGATGCCGCCCGATCTGTGGCTGCTCTTCGCGCCGATCAAGAAAGCGCGCACGGATTTCATCGTGGAGAAGGCGGCTGAGATGGGCGTTCGGCGGATTTGCCCGGTGCAGACGGAATTCACCAATGCCGAGCGCATCCGGCAGGACCGGCTGCAGGCTCACGCGATTGAAGCAGCGGAGCAATGTGGCGGGACCTTTGTGCCGGAGGTGGCGGGGATGCAGAAGCTCAGCGCGGTGCTGGATGATTGGCCGGAGGATCGTGTCTTGTGGTTTTGCGATGAGGCGCTGGCGGAAGCGGGCTCATCCGCCCTGATGGGCGGTCTCGCCGGAGAACCTTCGGCCATTGTGATCGGGCCGGAGGGCGGGTTCTCGGAGAGCGAACGCGCGAGATTGCAAGAGATGGCACAACCGGTCCGGTTGGGGCCGCGCGTGTTGCGGGCGGACACCGCGGCAGTCGCGGCGCTGACGCTCTGGCAGTCTACCCACGGAGATTGGCAATGAGTTTCATTCGCCCCGAAGTGCGGGACCTGCTGCAGCGCTGGTCGGAAGTGATTGCCTCCGCGGTGATCATGCTCGTGGGCTTGTGGTTTCTCTTTACGGATCAATGGATCTGGCAGGGGCTTGGCATCTTCATCGCTGTGGTTGGTGCCATTCTGGGTTTCGCAGCCTGGCGGCGCACGCGGTTTGCCTCGCTAACGGCGGGTCCCGGGCTGGTCGAGGTTGATGAGCGGCAGATTTCCTATTTCGCGCCTTACGAGGGCGGCGTCGTCTCCATCGATATGCTGGCGCGGATCACCGCTGTGGCGCCGGTGAAAGGCGGCGGCCCTGATGATCTGACATGGGTTCTGGAGGAGGATGGCGGAGTGACGCTCACCATCCCCAATGCGGCCGCTGGCGCACAGGATCTGTTTGACGCTTTCGCGGCCCTGACGGACGTGGATTATTCCAATGCGCAGAGGGCTTTAGAGGATCGCAGCGGTGACAGCTTCGTGATCTGGTCAAAACCCCGCGCCGCCTTGCATTGACATCTCGCCCCATGCGCGCCACCCCTTGAGCCATTGATATCTGATCGGAGCGTGTCTCGATGTCCATTCCTCAATCCGGCGGTGCTCCGATCACCGATCACGCTCAGCTCGCGGAGTATCTGGCGAGCGGCTGCAAGCCGAAATCTGAGTGGCGGATCGGCACGGAACACGAGAAATTCGGCTATTGCCGCGACACCCATAAACCGCTGCCCTATGAGGGGGAGCGTTCGATCAAGGCCGTGCTGGAAGGCTTGCGCGACCGGTTCGGTTGGGCGCCTGTGGAAGAAGGCGGCAACATCATCGGGCTGGAAAAGGACGGGGCCAATGTCTCGCTGGAACCGGGTGGGGCGTTGGAGCTGTCAGGCGCACCGCTTGAGACCGTGCATCAGACCTGTGACGAGGTGAACGCCCATCTCGAAGAGGTGAAATCCGTCGCCGATGAGATCGGTGTGAAGTTCATCGGTCTCGGCGCGGCGCCGGAATGGACGCATGACGAGATGCCGCTCATGCCCAAGGGCCGCTACAAGCTGATGAACGATTATATGGAGCGCGTCGGTACCATGGGCACCGCAATGATGCGGCGGACCTGCACGGTGCAGGTGAACCTCGATTTCGGCTCCGAGGCGGACATGGTGCAGAAAATGCGCGTGGCGTTGGCCTTGCAGCCGGTGGCGACCGCGCTCTTTGCCTCCTCGCCCTTCTTTGAAGGCAAGGTGAATGGCCACAAAAGCTGGCGTTCGCGCATCTGGCGCGATCTTGACCCCGACCGCACCGGCACGTTGCCATTCGTCTTCGAGGACGGGTTCGGCTTTGAGGCCTGGGCGGAATACGCGCTCGATGTGCCGATGTATTTCGTCTATCGCGACGGCGTTTATCACAACGCTTTGGGCATGTCGTTCCGCGATTTTCTGAAGGGTGAATTGCCGGTCCTGCCGGGTGAGACGCCGTTGATGAGCGATTGGGCGGATCATCTGACAACGATCTTCCCCGAAGCGCGGCTGAAGAAGTTTATCGAGATGCGCGGCGCCGACGGAGGACCGTGGCGGCGGCTCTGCGCTTTGCCTGCGTTCTGGGTGGGGCTGTGTTATGACCAGACCGCGCTGGATGCGGCGTGGGATCTGGTGAAGGGCTGGGATGCGGAGACGCGCGAAACCCTGCGGGTCGCCGCCTCAGTCGACGGGTTGCAGGCGCAGGTTGGCGACATCAAGATGCTCGATCTGGCGCGGGAAGCGATTGCCATTGCGGAAAGCGGATTAAAGGCGCGGGCCATGCCCGGGGCGGGCGGTCTGGTGCCGGATGAGACCCATTTCCTCAACGCTTTGAAAGACAGCGTGGAGTCAGGTCAGACCCTGGCGGACGAGCTTTTGGCGGAATATCACGGGGCCTGGGCCGGTGATCTCAGCCGGATCTACGCCGAACACGCCTACTAAGCTTCGCCCAGCACATGTTTGCGATAATAGTCGCTGATCTCGCTTTTTCGATTGGCTTTAAGTTCTGCCGCCTCTTCCGCATCGGGTTTGTAGAGCGTCGCATAGGCGTTGCCCTGTGGACGCGCATCTGATCCCGGCGGGTGGCCGAAACTGTTCCGCGCTTCGTCGCTCGGGATCACCATGAGGATCAGGAAGACGATCCAGCCAATCGCGGGCACGAAGGTGATGAAATACCAAAGCCCGGATTTGTTGATGTCGTGCAGGCGGCGGACCGAGACGGTGATCGACGGCACCAGAAAGAACAGCGCTACGACGGTTGTTGGAATGCCGAGTAGCATGCCGGGTTCTTCGCCGCGCGCAAGCGTGTCCAAGGCGAGGAAGACTTCGACGATCAAGACACCGATTACGAGCACCATGCTGAGCAGGAAAAACCACCAATACTCGGAACGCGAGGCGCGGCCCTCCATCGAAGTGTAGTTCCGCATCACGGAGGCGAGCGATTGCATGGGTGACATCATGGGGGCCTGTCCTGTGTTTGGGAGTCGCGCAACTCTCCCAAATCGATATGACCGTTTTGAGCGGGAAATCAGGCGATTTTGCGATGTGGTGAACGGGGCTTAAGCCTGTTCAATCATCATCCTCGACGCGCGGAATGTTGGAGGGCGCGTAGTCGGGCTCGGGCGGCGTGCGATCGATCGGATCAGGGCCGTAGGCGTTGGGGCCTTCATCGCCGGGCAAGGCGCAGAGGATCAGGATTGCGAATTGTCCGAACGGGACCACGACCAGCAGCATAACCCAGGCCGTCAGACCTTTGTCATGCAGCCGCCGCGCCGTGACCGTGAAGAGCGGCGGGATGAGGGCCAGATAGACGAGCAAGATCCACAAGACGTCGTTTTCGTCGATCTCCTCTCCGAAGGAGATGGCGGCGACGATGATGCCGAGGACCAGAACGAGATTGTAAAACAGAAAGAACCACCAGAACTCGGACCGTGGCGCGCGGCCCGACAGCACGAAATATTTGCTCAAGGCGGTTCGGACTGCGGTGCGAAATCCCATCATGTTCAGCCTCGTTTCAACTTGATCCGCTGTTCTTCACCGGAGAGGAGCCGCTGGATATTGCTGCTGTGCCGGACCCAGAGGATGACGCCGAGAAGGGCGGTCAGGGCGACGAGGTCAGGCCGGTCGAGGCTCCAGGCCCAAGCCGGGACCATGACGGCCGTAACAAGCGCGGCGAGCGAGGAGAATCGGAAGAGGAGCGCGATGGCCAGCCAGGTCATGCAGGCGGCAAAGCCGGTGACAAAGGAGAGTGCCAGCAGGGTGCCGAGATAGGTCGCCACGCCCTTGCCGCCACGAAAGCCCAGAAAGACCGAGAAACAATGGCCGAGGAAAGCTGTGAGGCCTGCCACTTGGGCCGCGTCCGGGCCGATCATGAAAAGAGCCACGATCACCGCGATGGCGCCTTTGCCGGAGTCGAGCAGCAGGGTGAGGAAGGCCGCGAGCTTGTTGCCGGTGCGCAGGACATTGGTCGCGCCGATATTGCCCGAGCCGATCTTGCGTATGTCGCCCAGCCCGAAGAGCTTGGCAATGACGAGGCCGAAAGGCACGGAGCCGAGCAGGTAAGCGAGCACGGCGACGAGAGCCAGTAGGCCCATGGGTGTCGTGATCTCAGGCATTGTGGGCATAGACCTCTTGGCCGGCCACAAATGTGCGGAGAACCCGTCCTTGCAGGCGTTGCCCGTCAAACGGGGTGTTCTTGGATTTCGAGGCGAGGCTCCAGCGGTCGAGCACAAAAGGCGCATCGGGGTCGAACAGCACGAGATCGGAGGGCGCACCGTCCGACAGTCGCCCGCCCGGCAGGCCGAGCCGTGTCGCCGGGTTCAGCGCCATCGCCCGCCAAAGCTGCGGCAGGTCAAGCGCGCCGGCGTGATAGAGCCGCATTGCGGCGGGCAGAAGGGTTTCGAGGCCGACCGCGCCGGAGGCGGCTTCCTCGAAGGGCAGACGCTTGGATTCCTCGTCCTGCGGGGTGTGCATCGAGCAGATCACATCGATGAGACCGGCGGCGACGGCCTCGACAATCGCGACCCGGTCATCCTCGTCACGCAGCGGCGGCTTCACCTTGAAGAAGGTGCGATACTCCCCGACATCGAGCGAATTCAGGGTGAGATGGTGGATCGACACGCCAGCCGTGACATTGAGGCCCGCCTGTTTCGCCCGAGCGAGCGCGGGCAGGGCGGCGGCGGTGGTGATCTGGTCGGCGTGATAGGCCACACCGGTCATCTCGACCAGCGCCAGATCACGCTCGAGCCCGATGCGCTCGGCCATCGGCGAGACCGCCGGAAGCCCACGCAGCGATGCGAATTTGCCGGAGGTCACAGCGGCCCCGGCGCTCATCACCGGTTCCTGCGGATGGCCCATCACGAGGGCCTCGAGCGAACGCGCATATGTCATGGCGCGGGAGAGCACCTTGGTGTCGGTGACCACATTGTCGCCATCGGTGAAGGCCACGGCGCCTGCATCTTTCAGAAACCCCATCTCGACCATCTCGCGCCCCTCACGGGCTTTGGTCAGGGTCGACATCTGGGCGATGCGCACCGGCGCGACCTCTGAGCCGCGGCGCAGGGCAAATTCGAGGGTTTCGGGCGTGTCGACGCATGGGATGGTGTCGGGCCGGGTGACGATGGTGGTGA
Source organism: Paracoccaceae bacterium (assembly GCA_028284705.1). Classification (GTDB taxonomy): domain Bacteria; phylum Pseudomonadota; class Alphaproteobacteria; order Rhodobacterales; family Rhodobacteraceae; genus Litoreibacter. The sequence goes on from JANQRE010000005.1 coordinate 80,802, forward strand.
CACCGCCGCGGGCCGCGGCGAGCCCGGCGGTGCGGAAGCTTTCTTTGTGGCGCTCACCCGGCTCGCAGACTTTCACGCCGAGATCGACGATGCCGGGGGCGAGGCATTTGCCGCCGCAATCGATCTGCTCATCGCTCCCTTGCGGGACCGCCTCGCGGTGGATTTTGTCACCCTCGATGCGCAGCGCGCCGATCTCGTCGGTGCCAGCCTCCGGGTCGATCAGGCGGGCGTTGTGGAGATAGAGGCTCATGACGCCGCCTTCTGGATCTGGCGCATTTTCTGCATCACGGCGCCGGGATCGGCGATGCGCAGAAACCCCACTTTCTTGCGGATATGCTGGCCGTTCATATTGCGTGTATCGATCTCCTTGAACACCACCGAGCCATGCGCGCCGCTATCCTCCAGATGAAACGAGGTGTCGGCATGGATCGGATGGCTTTCGAGCGTTTTGATGCCGTTCCATTTCCGCTCGGCGATGAAGGCGCGGCGGTTGGTTAGGGTGTAGTAAGTGTTGCGGCGCAGGAAGGCCTTCCAGAAATGCTGCAGCACGAGATTGTAGCTGCCAACGGCGAAAAACAGCAGGCCGAAGGTCCAGAACAGGCCGCCGGCTTGTGACGCCATGACCATCCAGAAGATCGAAAAACCGGTGAAGAACAGGAAGAAAAACGGCTCGAAGGCGGAGCCGAATTCAAGCTGAACCCCGGGCACGGGCTGGCCTTGCCAGAGGATCGTCTCGCCCTCATCGAGGATGCCTTCCCAGCCCGGCGCGCTCATGTCAGCACCGACCAGATCATCAGCGCCATCAGAAGAAGACCGACACCGAAAAGCGCGGCGAAGACGAAGATCGAACCCAGATTGGCGGGTTCATGCGGTTCGATGGGTGCGTCCGGTGTCAGGTCAACGCTCTCGGGCTCGGAGCGCAACGCGTCAAGAGCGGCTTGGCTAGGCGGCGGCGCGCCGCGTTCGGTGTAAAGGCCGAGGAAGCCGAGGTTTTCGCCCGGCGCGAGGGTCGCACCACCGGTCGGAAATGCGCCGGACCGCAAGATCGCCATGTGGCCCTCGGCCTCATCGAGAAGCCGGGGCAGGGTGTCGGGATCAACATCATAAGCCTCGGACAGAAATTCCCGGACGGTCATCTCGCCGAGGGATTTGATCGGCACGACCTGCACGTCAACGGGGTTGAGCGCAACGCCGCCGAGGGCGGTTTCGAGCGGGGCGACGCCGTCCTCCAGGTCCTTCGCCATCTCTTCGGGTATGAGAAAGAGGCGCACCTGTCCGCGCTCGCCGGGTCGGATGATGAGATCGCTCATGCCATCACCTCGCGGGGGGCGGCGCGACGGGCCTTCACCAGAAGCTCCATGGCCGCCATGCGTACCGCGACGCCCATCTCGACCTGCTCCTGGATGACCGAGCGGTTGATGTCATCGGCGAGCGTGCCGTCGATCTCCACCCCGCGGTTCATTGGTCCTGGATGCATCACGATTGCATCCTCTTTCGCGCAGGAAAGTTTTTCAGAATCAAGCCCATAGCGGTGATAATATTCCCGCTCGGAGGGGATGAAGCCGCCATCCATGCGCTCACGCTGCAAGCGCAGCATCATGACGACATCGACGTCGGCGAGACCCTCGCGCATGTCCTCGAACACTTCGACACCGAATTCGGCGATCCCCGAGGGCATCAGCGTTGCGGGCCCAACGAGGCGCACGCGGTTTTCCATCTTGCCCAGCAGCAGGATGTTGGACCGTGCCACCCGGGAATGGGCGATGTCACCGCAAATCGCGATGGAGAGGCGGTGCAAACGACCCTTCGCGCGGCGGATCGTCAGCGCGTCAAGCAGCGCCTGGGTGGGGTGCTCATGTTTGCCGTCACCCGCGTTCAGCACGGCGCAATTCACCTTCTGTGCCAACAGATCGACGGCGCCGGACTGGGGATGGCGCACCACCAGCAGATCGGGATGCATGGCGTTCAGCGTCAGCGCCGTGTCGATCAGCGTCTCGCCCTTCTTCACCGAGGAGGCCTGCATCGCCATGTTCATCACATCCGCGCCTAGCCGCTTGCCCGCGAGTTCGAACGAGGCCTGCGTGCGGGTGGAATTTTCGAAAAACATGTTGATCTGGGTGAGCCCGGCCAGCACTTCGGAATGCTTCACGTCACGGCGGTTCAGATCGACATATTGGTCCGCCAGATCAAGGAGTTCGGTGATTTCAACGGGGGAGAGACGCTCAATTCCAAGCAGATGCTGGGCTCGAAAAGTCATCCCCGTCTCCCAAGGTCCGTTCCGAGGGCTTATAGGAAAGCGCGTCCGGTGCCACAAGTGGTCGTTTTGCCCCCGTTTACCTCGGTCCGCTCTGCGCCTAGCTTGGGGTTCATGGAATCAGAGATTGACGTCGCAACCGCCAAGGCGCTGCTGGAATGGCAGATCGATATGGGCGTGACGGAGGCGATCTCGGAGACACCGATCAACCGCTATGAGGTGCCGAAGGAGGCACCGAAACCCAAGCCGAAAGCTGCGGCCCCGGAGGTGGCGGTCGCTTCGACGACCGATCCGGTGGACGAGGCGAAAGCCTTGGCGGCGCGGGCGGCATCGCTGGAAGAACTAGCGGAAATTCAGGCAGCTTTCCCGCATTGTGCTCTGAAGCAGGGCGCGCGGAATTTCGTCTTTGCCGATGGCAAACCGGAAGCGCGGGTGATGGTCATCGGTGAAGCGCCGGGACGCGACGAGGACCGGGAAGGCAAGCCTTTCGTGGGCCGGGCTGGACAGCTTCTGGATCAGATGCTCGCGGCGATCGACCATGGCCGCTCGGATGAGACAAACCCGGTCTACATCACCAATATCCTGCCCTGGCGGCCGCCGCAGAACCGCAACCCAGAGCCGGATGAGATCGCCATGATAATGCCCTTTGTCGAACGCCATGTCGCCTTGGCAAACCCGGATGTGCTTGTTTTGATGGGCAATATCGCCTGCCAGGGCGTGCTGGGCATGAAGGGCATCACCCGGCTGCGCGGCAAATGGGTCGAAGCACTGGGCAAACCGGCCCTGCCGATGTTCCACCCCGCCTATCTCTTGCGCAATCCGGTCGCGAAGCGCGACGCCTGGCATGATCTTCTGATGTTGCAGGCGAAATTGAGGGCCGGAGTATGAGCCGGATCGACGAAACGATGGAGTTCATCCCGGTCAAGATCGCGATCCTGACGGTGAGCGATACGCGCACGCTGGCCGAAGATACGTCCGGTCAGACCCTTGTGGATCGGCTGGAGAAAGCCGGGCATATCCTCGCGGCGCGGGAGATTGTGCGCGACGAGCGGGGCGAGATTGCCGAAAAACTGCGCGAATGGTGCGCGGATTCTGCGATTGATGTCGTTATCTCCACAGGTGGCACCGGGTTGACCGGGCGTGACGTCACCGTGGAGGCGCATAGAGATGTCTATGAAAAGGAAATCGAGGCCTTCGGGACCGTGTTCACCCATGTTTCCATGGCCAAAATCGGCACATCTGCGGTGCAGAGCCGGGCCACGGGCGGTGTCTCGAACGGCACCTATCTCTTTGCGCTGCCGGGCTCATCGGGGGCTTGCCGCGACGCCTGGGACGAGATTCTCGAACGGCAGCTCGATTATCGTCACCGTCCCTGCAACTTTGTCGAGATTTTTCCACGATTGGACGAGCACAAGCGACGGAAATGACATGTCCGTGCGTTTGATCAGGGAAAATTGGACCTGAACGCGCGTCAGGCCTACATTACACACGTTCGATAGTCGAAAAGGCCGTCGCCACATGCGATTTTTTCGCCGCAGCCTCGTTGGCCTGTTTTTACTCGCTCTGACAGTGGGGTTTCTCGCTGTGGGTGGCAAGATCACCTATGACGCGCTGCAGGCACGTTGGTCGGAGGAGACAGGGCAACGTCCGGCACGTGAGCGGGTCTTTGCTGTGAATGTCGTGACATTGCAGCCCGAGACCATCACGCCGGTTCTCACGAGTTTCGGCGAAGTGCGCGCAACCCGGACATTACAACTGCGCGCGCCGGTGGCCGGTCGGGTCATCGAACTGGCGCCGGAAGTGGTGGAAGGCGGATTTGTTGAAGCCGGTCAATTGCTTGGGCGGCTTGATCCCGCCGATGCCGAAACCGCACTTTTCAGCGCGCGGACCGATCTGATCGAAGCGATTGCCGATCAAAGCGACGCCGAGCGGGCCCTTGAGCTGGCCCGGGACGAATTGCAGGCGGCGCGCGATCAAGAGGACTTGCGGGCGCGCGCTTTGGCACGTCAGGAGGATTTGAAATCCCGTGGGGTGGGGACTGAAGCGGCGGTGGAAACCGCTGAACTGTCACTTTCCTCGGCCAAGCAGGCTGTTCTGTCGCGCAGGCAGGCGGTGCAGCAGGCCGAAGCGCGGGTGACGCAGGTCAAAACCCTGATTGAGCGGCGCAAGATTGCGGTGAGCGATGCGGAACGCCTGCTGGCAGAGACCGAACTCTTTGCGAGTTTTTCGGGCCGTCTGGCCAACATCTCGGTCAGTGTGGGGGCGTTGGTTGGTCCCAATGAACAATTGGGCGAGCTGATTGACCTCTCTGATATGGAGGTCTCCTTCCGCGTCTCCACCGCACAATATGCGCGGCTTCTGGATGAGAACGGCTCGCTTCTGAACACGCCGGTGAAAATCATTCTCGACGTTTTCGGCACCGATCTGGAGATCGAAGGCAAGTTGGTGCGCGAAAGTGCGGCGGTGAGTGGCGGCACGACCGGTCGCGTGCTGTTTGCCGCGCTGAGCGATCCGAAAGGCCTGAGACCGGGCGATTTCGTGACCGTGCGCGTCGATGAACCGGCTTTGGATCGTGTCGCTCAAGTGCCTGCCTCTGCTGTCGATGCGACCGGATCGGTGCTGGTTCTGAGCGAGAATGACCGACTGGAGGAAGCGCAAGTCTCCGTTCTGCGCAAACAGGGCGACGATGTTCTGATCCGCGCGCGTGGTCTCGCCGGGCAGGAGATTGTCGCCGAACGCTCGCAACTTCTGGGAGCCGGGATCAAGGTGCGTCCGCTCCGGCAGGACGATGCCACCACCCCGGAAGAACCCGAAATGGTCGAATTGGATGATGACCGGCGCGCCCGCCTCATCGCCTTCGTCGAACAGAACAATCGCATGCCCGCGGAGGTTCGCGACCGGCTGCTCTCCCGCCTTGCGGAGCCGCAAGTGCCTGCGGAAATGGTCCAGCGGCTCGAAAGCCGGATGGGCAGCTAGGTGCGCGCCCAGATCAAATCCGGAACCGGCGGGGTTCTGTCCTATTTCACGCGCCACAAGACGGCGGCCAATCTGATCCTGGTGATCCTGCTGGCGGTTGGGATCGCTTCGGTGCCGCGTATGCGGGCGCAGTTCTTCCCGGATGTGATCGTCGACAATGTCTCGGTTAATGTCGCTTGGGACGGGGCCGGGGCCGATGATGTCGATAGCGGCATTGTGCAACTTCTCGAACCCGCATTGCTCTCTGTCGAGGGTGTCGAAAGCTCGGAATCGCGGTCGCGCGAGGGCAGCGCCAATATCACGCTCGAGTTCGAGCCCGGCTGGGACATGTCGCGGGCCGCCGATGATGTGCAGGTCGCCGTCGATGCGGTGCAGAACCTACCCAAGGATGCCGAAGACCCGGTAGTGCGCCGGGGTGCCTGGCGCGACCGGGTGACGGATGTGGTGATCAGTGGACCGGTTGGTGTGGACCAACTGGGGAGGTTTGCCGACGAATTTGTCACGCGCCTGTTTGCGGCAGGCGTGACACGGACCACCATACGCGGAGTTGCGGCGCCCGAAACGCTGATCGAAGTGCCGTCGATTGCGCTGATCGAACATGACCTGACCATGGCGCAGATCGCCGAGGCTGTGCGCGGTGAGGCTTCGACCGATCCGGCGGGCGATGTCGATGGCGCGAATGCGCGGGTGCGTACGGGCGTGGCGAAGCGCAGTGCCGATCAGCTGCGCGAGATCGTTCTGCGCTCCAATGATGATGGCTCAAAACTGACGGTCGGCGATGTGGCCACCATCACCGTTGGCGGCACGGATCGGGAGCGCGCTTATTTCGTAGGCGAGAACCCGGCGATCTCCATCCGGGTGGATCGCTCCAACCAGGGTGATGCAATTGATGTGCAGGCGCAGGTGCAGGAGGTGGCCGACGAGCTGGAGGCAACCCTGCCGCAAGGCACCACGGTCGAGTTGATCCGCACAAGGTCAGAGGCGATCACCGGACGTCTCGATATCCTGCTCGACAACGGCCTCGTCGGCCTCGGTCTGGTGGTTCTGCTGCTGTTCCTGTTCCTCAACGCCCGCACCGCCTTCTGGGTCGCGGCGGGCATCCCGGTGGCGATGCTGGGGGCGATCTCGCTGATGTATCTCGCGGGGCTGACGATCAACATGGTCTCGCTTTTCGCGCTGATCATCACGCTCGGGATCGTGGTGGATGACGCGATTGTGGTGGGCGAGCACGCCGATTTTCGCGCCCGACGATTGGGCGAAGACCCGGTCACCGCCGCCGAGAATGCCGCCATTCGCATGTCCGCGCCTGTCTTCACCGCGACGATTACGACGATCATCGCGTTCTTTGGCCTCGTGGCAGTGGGCGGACGCTTTGGTGATCTGATCGCCGATATTCCTTTCACCGTGATCGTGGTGCTTGCCGCCTCGCTGATCGAATGCTTCCTGATCCTGCCCAACCATATGGCGCATGCGCTGAAATCCTCGGCCAAGCAATATTGGTACGACTGGCCGTCGCGCACCGTCACCAAGGGGTTCAACTGGTTCCGCGCGACCCTGTTCCGCCCGTTCATCGCCTGGGTGATCTGGGCGCGCTATCCCGTCCTGGCCTTCGCCATTCTGGTGCTGCTTAGCCAGACCGCGCTGTTCATCCGGGGCGACGTCACCTGGCGGTTCTTCAACGCGCCGGAGCGCGGCTCGGTTTCGGGCAATTTCGCGATGTTGCCAGGGGCGACCCGCGAAGACACGCTGGAGATGATGCGCGAGATGCAGCGCGCGACGGAAGAGATCGGCGCGAAATACGAGGCCGAGCACGGGTTAAACCCGTTGGATTTCGTCATCGCTGAGGTCGGCGGCACGACCGGGCGGGGCCTGTCGGGGCAGGATACGAAGGAACCTGACCAGTTGGGCTCCATTGCGATTGAGTTGATCGATGCGGACCGGCGCTCCTATTCCTCCTTCCAACTGGTGGGCGAATTGCAGGACGCGGTGCGCCGCCACCCGCTTTTGGAGACGGTGTCGTTCCGCGGTTGGCGGTCGGGTCCCGGTGGAGATTCCCTCGATGTTCAGTTCTATGGCGCCGAAGCCGAGACTCTGAAAGCGGCAGCAGAGGATCTGAAAACCGCCCTGACGCAGTTCGGAGAGGTATCCGCGGTTGAGGACACGCTGGCTTACGACAAGGAGGAGTTAATCCTCGATCTCACCGCGCAGGGCCAGGCGCTGGGCTTCACCATCGACGAGTTGGGCCGCGTGTTGCGGCATCGCCTGAACGGGATCGAGGCTGCGACCTATCCCGACGGGCCGCGCAGTGCGACGATCCGGGTGGAATTGCCGCGCAGTGAACTTACGGCGGATTTCCTCGACCGCACTTTCCTGCGCACACAAGCTGGCGATTACGTTCCGCTGACTGATGTGGTGACGATCACATCCCGCATCGGTTTCTCGACCGTGCGGCGGGAGAACGGTTTGCGTGTCGTCTCGGTCACGGGCGACATCTCCGAGGATGATCCGGCCCGCGCCGAAGAGATCATGGCGCAGCTTGAAGAGGAGATATTGCCGGAAATTCAGGAGCTCCATGGCATCGAGTCGCGGCTCTCCGGATTGGCGGAGCAGGAGCGCGAGTTCCTCACCGACGCGACGCTCGGCTTCATCCTCTGTCTGATCGGGATTTACATCGCACTGGCCTGGGTCTTTGCGAGTTTCACACGCCCCGCAGTGATCATGCTGATCATCCCCTTCGGTCTGATCGGCACGATTTACGGGCACTATTCCTGGGGCGTGCCGCTGTCGATGTTCACCGTGGTGGGGCTGATCGGGATGACGGGGATCATCATCAACGACTCGATTGTGTTGGTCTCCACCGTGGATGAATACGCCCAAGACCGAGGGCTCATTCCTGCAATCATCGATGCGACCTCGGACCGGTTGCGGCCGGTGCTTCTGACCACCCTGACAACCGTGCTGGGCCTCACGCCGCTGCTGTTTGAGGGCTCGCGCCACGCGCAGTTCCTCAAACCAACGGTGATCACGCTGGTCTATGGTCTCGGGGCGGGGCTGTTCCTCGTGCTCTTGATTGTGCCGTCTTTCATCGCGATGCAGGCCGATATCAACCGTCAGGTGGCGGCCTTCCGACGTGCCATCGCGTCTCGCGGTCTGAGCTGGGCGCCGCGCCTCGGCCTTCTGGCGGCGCTTGCGGCCACGGCAGGTCTTTTCGCGCTGACATTGGGCTCGGTGATTCAGACCGGTGAGATGTCCGCGCTGCTGATAGAACTGATCCCGAGCCTCGCCGGGGTATCCTCGCCGATCGTGGCGTTTGGAGTGTTTGCGGTGCTGCTGATGGGGACGCTGGCCTTGTTCTGGCTCGGCGCGGTTGCGCTCTATGTCGCGCTTAGAAGCCGGAGCAGCCCTCAAAGCTCATCGCCGCCTGCGAGCTGATAACCGTGACGCGCATCCCGTGCGTCTCCGGCGAGAACTGAACATTGTCCTGCGATACAAGCTGTGAGGTCGCGGTCAGGTAGTCGCCCTGGCGGGCAACGACCGGCTCACTGACCCACAGATTTCCATCTGTCGCTTCGATCACGACAGCTTCGCCACGTCCGGGCAGTTCCGGTGCGTGCATGTTCACGGTGACCGCGACGCCATCCGGCATCGGCTCTACACGACAGGCCAGACTGTCCGAGCTTTGCGCGGGTTGCTCCTTCAGGGCCGCCTGAATGCGCTGATCCTTCTGGGACGCCGTTTGCGGCAGTTGATGACTGAATGTGAGGCTCACCGGGATGCAGACATCTTCGCAGACACCGAAATCCAGCGACAGGTTCAGATCGATATCGCCATCGCGGACCGGTTCCAGATGCAAGGGCAGAACAACGTCGCCCTGATAGCCGATGGAGCGCACGCCGCGGGTGCGAAACACTTCCGGGCGTGGCCAAAGGATGCGCAAAGCATCGAGGTTTCGCGAGCCATAATAGTGGATATCGGTGGGCAAGCCGCCATCGCCGGGGCTGCGCCAATAGGTCTTCCACCCCTTCGCCAACTGAAACGAAAGACCGGCAATATGGGTGCCATCCGCCTGCCGCCAACCGGGCAAAAGCTCCACGCGCACGACATCCTCCACCCGCTTGGGCAGGTCGCCGGGAAAGGCGGGCATCGCCATGCAAAAACTTGCGCAAAGGGCCGTGAGTGAGAGGCGCATCAGCATTGCCTTAAAAATAGACACAGTGCCTTCAACCGGAAATCACGTTTCAGCGAGAGATTGCAACTGTGACATTTGGTTTGGCGCAAGCCCTTGATGCAACGCGGGTAAGGGCCCACCATAGTGCCATGTCCGAGAGCGCCGAATCCATTGACCTCAACGGGAAACTCCTGATCGCCATGCCCGGTATGGGCGATCCGCGGTTCGATCATTCCGTGGTCTTCATGTGCTCCCACTCCGATGAGGGCGCGATGGGCCTGATCGTCAACAAACCGGCGCGAGACCTGGAATTCACCGACTTGCTGAAACAGCTCAACATCGTGCCCGACCCTGATATGCGCCCGATTCGCGTGCATTTTGGTGGCCCGGTGGAATATGGGCGCGGATTCGTGCTGCATTCGTCGGAATATAACCGCACCAGCGACTCGACGCTGTTTGTGGGCTCGGATTATGGGATGACCGGCACGCTCGATATCCTCGAAGATATCAGTCAGGGGTTGGGTCCGAACAAGAGCCTGCTCGCGATGGGCTATTCCGGTTGGGGGCCCGGTCAGTTGGAGGGTGAGATTGCCCGCAACGGCTGGTTGATCTGTGATGCAGAGCCCGAGCTTGTTTTCGGGAAAGATGACAACCGCAAATGGCAAGCGGCGCTGGAGAGTATGGGGATCAACCCTCTCTTGCTCTCTGCCGAAGGTGGCAGCGCTTAGGTTTCGTCGCGGGGCACTGCGGCGCGTTTCAGACGATCATTGATTGCAAGCCCAAGCCCGTGATCCGGGATCGGCGAGACCGCGATTTTCTCCACACCCGCTGCATCCATCGCCCGGAGCATCGCAAAGAGATTTGCTGCCGCCTCGATCAGGTCTCCGGCGGGCGAGAGGTTCCACTCTGCCTCCACATGGTCGAAGCCGAGCAAGGTTTCGCCCGGGTCCGGATTTTCCACGTTTAATCGCAGTGCGGCATTGGGTGCGTAGTGCGACGCCAATTGGCCGGGGGCGGAGATTGTGGTCTCCGGCACGTGGGTCAACAGCGGTGCACCGATGCAAGCCTCAATCGCCTCGCGCGGAATGCCACCGGGACGCAAGAGGGTGAGAGGGTCGCCACCGACGATTGTCGATTCCACCCCGACAGAGCAGGACCCGCCATCGAGAACCGCATCGATGCGACCCGCCAGCCCGTCGAGCACATGATCCGCCGCTGTTGGCGAGACCGCACCGGATGGATTGGCCGAAGGGGCGGCGATGGGGCGATCCACCTCCTGCAAAAGCGCGCGGGCGAGGTCAAAATCCGGCACCCGGATCGCCACGGTCTCGAGCCCGGCGGTGACCAGTTCGGATAGCCCCGCCTTTGGCTGAACCGGCACCACAAGCGTCAGTGCCCCGGGCCAGAAGGCCTGCGCCAAAGCGCGCGCGGTTGCATCGAATACGCCGTAGCGCTCCGCGCTTTCCAGATCGGGGACATGGATGATCAGCGGATTGAAACTGGGACGCCCCTTGGCCTCATAGACCCGCGCTACTGCCTGCCCGTTGGTGGCATCGGCGCCGAGCCCGTAGACTGTCTCGGTCGGGAAAGCGACGAGGCCACCCTCCCGCAAGAGCGCTGCCGCCTTGGCGATGTCTGAGCGATCCAGCCGTTCCGTCACGTGCGCTTTCCCGGAAATTACGTTGCGTTTTGGTTGAAGCGCGCGCGACTTGGCGGCACTTCTTATTCAATTAACGCCTTAGACGATCCCGGCCCAAGCTGCCAGAGATCGCGCCATTTGGGAGAGACTGCTGATGCCATATTCAGCACCGGTTGCCGATTATCAGTTCCTCTTCGACCATGTCATCGGGTTTGAGCGGCTGCGCGAGACGGAGAAGTTTGCCGAAGCCAGCGCCGATGTCACAAGCGCGATCCTGCAGGAAGCCGGGAAAATGGCAAATGAAGTGCTGGCGCCGTTGAACCGGGTCGGCGACGAGCAACCGGCGAAGCTTGAGAACGGTGTTGTGCGCACATCCCCCGGTTTCGCGGAGGGCTATCGCGCGATTGCGGAAGGCGGCTGGATCGGCATGGTCGCTGATCCCGAATATGGCGGGCTCGGACTGCCTTTTTCGTTCCAGAACGCGGTGAATGAGATGATCGGCGGGGCCTGCCTGTCGCTACAACTCAACCCGCTAATGACCCAAGGCCAGATCGAAGCGCTGGAGGCGCATGCCTCTGACGAGATCAAAGCGCTTTACCTTCCCAAACTGATTTCCGGGGAATGGTGCGGCACGATGAACCTGACTGAGCCGCAAGCGGGCTCGGATGTCGGCGCGTTGAAGACGAAAGCCGAGCCGAATGGCGATGGCACCTACGCGATCACCGGGCAGAAGATTTATATCAGTTGGGCGGATAATGATTTCACTGAGAATGTCTGCCACCTCGTGCTCGCGCGTCTGCCGGACGGCAAACCCAGCACGAAGGGCATCTCGCTCTTCATGGTGCCGCGCAATATTCCGGATGCGGAAGGAACGCCGGGTGTCGCAAACTCCCTAAAAGTTGTGAGCCTCGAGCATAAGATGGGCTTGCACGGCTCGCCCACGGCGGTGATGCAATATGACGGCGCGACGGGCTGGCTCGTCGGCGAGCCCCATGGCGGCATGGAGGCGATGTTCACCATGATGAACAACGCCCGCGTCGGTGTTGGCGGACAGGGGATTGCGGTGGCCGAAGCGGCCTATCAGCACGCGCTGGCCTATGCCCAGGAGCGCAAGCAGGGCCGCGCGCCGGAGGGTGACAGCATCCTCGGCCATGCCGATGTGCGCCGCATGCTGGGGCAGATGAAGGCCGATGTCTTTGCCGCACGTGCGATTGCCGCGGCCTGCGCCTTTGCCATCGATATGGAGCACGCCACGGGTGACGAAGCCTGGGAAGCGCGGGCCGGGCTTCTGACGCCGATCGCCAAAGCTTTTGGCACTGATATCGGGAACGAGGTCGCCGCCCTTGGCATTCAGGTCCATGGCGGCATGGGCTTCATCGAAGAGACCGGAGCCGCGCAATTTGCGCGCGATGTGCGGGTGACAACGATCTATGAGGGCACCAATGGCATCCAGTCCATGGACCTCGTGGCGCGCAAGATGATGGATGGGGGTGAGGCGGCTTACGCGCTGATCGACGACATGGAGGCCTATGCTGAAGGCTGCAAAGCGGATTTCCCGGAGCTAGCAGAGCCGGTTTTCACGGCTGCTGAGACGTTGCGGGAGACGACCGAGTGGCTGGTGCAGGAGGATATGAATGACCGCTTCGCCGGGGCCGTGCCCTATCTGCGGCTCTTTGCGCGTGTTCTGGGTGGCTATTACCATCTCTGTGCGGCTGCCGCCGCTGGAGCAGACAGCACACGGGCGCGGTTGGCGCGCATCTATATCCAGCGTTTGCTGCCAGAGCATATCGGTCTTGCGGAACATGTGCGGCTTGGGGCGGATGACCTCTATGCGATGCGTGATGAGGACTGGGCTGCTTGAGCCAGAAACTGTTCTACCCGTTCGAGGCGCCGCCCGAAGAGGGCACGGCTATAGAAGTGGCGGAGGGTATCCTGTGGATGCGCCTGCCGCTGCCGATGGCGCTCAATCACGTCAATATCTATGCGCTGGATGAGGGCGAAAGCTGGACGATCATCGATACCGGGTTTTATTCCAGACGCGGGGTGGCTTTGTGGGAGGCGCTGCTGTCGGGGCCACTGCAGGGCAAGCCAGTCTCGCGCGTGGTTGTGACCCATCACCACCCCGATCACATCGGCATGGCGGGGTGGTTTCAGACCGAACAGGGTGCCGAGCTTTTGACCACGCGCACCGCCTGGTTGATGGCGCGGATGTTGTGGCTGGACGAGCAATCCGTGCCGACGTCTGAGGCCATCACGTTCTACGAACGCGCTGGCATGGACCCGCAGGTGCTGAAGAAACGCCGGACCGAGCGTCCGTTCAACTTCGCCGATTGCGTGGCCCCTCTGCCACAGGGTTACACCCGTATCCGCGAAGGCGATGCGGTGCAACTCGGCGGGCGCGACTGGACCGTGCGCATCGGTCATGGCCACGCGCCGGAACATGCGACGCTCTGGTCCGAGGAGTTGGTGCTAGGCGGCGATCAACTTCTGCCCTCGATCTCCCCCAATCTTGGCGTCTACCCGACGGAACCGATGGCCGATCCTGTGACCGACTGGATCGCGGCCTGCGAGAGTTTTCTGCCTTTTGCGACCGACGCACAGCTCGTCCTGCCGGGGCACAAACTGCCCTTTCGTGGACTGCCGTTCCGTCTGCATCAGATGATCGAAAACCATCACTCCGCCCTCTCGCGTTTGCTGGACCACCTCGAAACGCCAAAAACAGCAGGCGAGTGCTTTCTGCCGCTCTTCAAGCGGGAGATCGGCAGCGGCGAATATGGCTTGGCTCTGGTGGAAAGCGTGGCCCATCTCAATCACCTATATTTGGCTGGACAAGTCACCCGAGATTTGGGTGAAGATGGCGCCTATCGCTATCAGCGTTTAGGGTGAGGTCGATGGAAGACGAAATCAAAACCACCGCCGAGGCTGTCGAGGCTGCTGCCTTGCCAAAGGCGCGCTCGGTGCATGTGCATGACTGTCCGCCCGGCGCAGAAGATCAGCCATTGCCGCCGGCAGTGGCGAAGAATATCGACCAGAAAAGCCCCGCGGAATGGGCCTATGAGCGCCTGATCCTCTACATCAAGAATTTCGAGGAACAGCTCGACAACAACCACGAAGTGGCGATGGGCTTCACCGGCGGCGATGTCGGGATCATGCGGATCGAGGGGATGGGGTTCTATGCGCCCGATATCATCACCTTCTACGGCTCGGACCCGACGGGCACAAAGACCCAACAAATCCAGCATGTCAGCCAGTTGAATGTGATGCTGCGGGCGCTTCCCAAGCAGGTGGATCAGCCGGAACCGACACGGATCGGATTTCGCCTTGCAGCCGATCTTGAAAAACAGGATTAGATGCGGCGCGCTGCCGCGTGACAGGGCGAGAAGAATCCGCTACTCACCTTTGAAAACGGTTTTGTGGGAGAGATGCTATGGCCGATCATGAGCATGGCACAATGGACATCAAAGCTCAGGAAAAGACCTTTGCTGGCTTCATCAAATTTACCACCTATACGATCATTGGCATCCTTGTCTTTCTGGTCTTCCTGGCGCTCGTAAACGGCTGACCTCTTGCGTCGACTGATCCTTGCGATTGCCGTCAGCCTGGCATTGGCGGGATGCACGGCTGAACCCATTTGGGCGCCGGATGCGGATGTGGCTGCAAAACGCTACGTGCATAACGGCCCGGCCTCGCTGACCCTGATCACCGTGATCAACAACCGCTCCGGCGCAGGCGCGCATACCGGGCTTTTGATCAATTCAGATGAACGTGTGATCTGGGACCCGGCAGGCACCTGGTGGAACCCGAACGCGCCCGAGCGCAACGATCTGCACCATGGGATGACGAACTCCATGGTAAAGACCTACGTCGACTACCACACACGCGAGACGTTCCACACTGTGACGCAAGAGATTGCCGTGTCGCCGCAGGTTGCGGCCATGGCCAAGAAACTGGCGGCGGAATACGGCGCGGCCCCGAAGGCAGCCTGTTCGCTCTCAACCTCGCAAATTCTTAGCGCGCTGCCTGGGTTTGAGACCGTCTCGACCAGCTACTACCCGAAGAAAATCATGAATGCGTTTGCAAAACTCCCGGGCGTGAAAACGCAGAAATTCTACGACGACGATCCCGATGACAATCGGGAGAAGCTCCCGCAGCTTTAACGGGTCACTTCAACCAAAGCTCGACGCGACGGTTGCGATCCCGACCGATCTCAGAACTGTTGCAGGCCACCGGGGCCAATTCGGAGAACCCGAAGGCGGCGACGTTCAGCTCCGCCAGATTGCTCGCCGAGGGATGCTGCAAAAGCGTGTCGCGCGCCGCATTCGCGCGTTGGATCGAGAGATCGCGATTGATCGCGAACGGCCCGTCGCCATCGGTGAAACCTGCGAGGATCAAGGTGCGATCCTCATTTTCGGGCTGACCCAGATATTGCAGCACGCGCTCAATGTCCCGTTGGGATTTGGTGTCGAGCAGGTTTGAGCCGGCCTCAAACCGCAGGGTCGTGGAGAGACGCGTCGCACCTTCCAACTCGCGTACCATTTCGCCGATTGCGGTCAGTTCGGCAGCGCCCAGTTCCAGTTCGGGATCGGCCAACAAGCGCGAGCGTTGATCGGCTTCCGGGTATTCCTCGACTCCAAGATCGAGAAAGCCCGCATCGCGAATATACTGATCGGCCTCCGGGGAGGTCGCGAAATCAATCAGGGCTCGGGTCTTGTCGCTGACGCCCTGATTTGCTGTCAGCAGATGGAGGCGGCGACCGAGGGGATATTCCTCCGTCTTGGCCGCGAAGGCCGAGGGCGTCATCACAATCCCGCATTCGGCGATCAGGTTGAGGGGGTTTGTCTCGGCACTATCGGCAAACCCGACATACCCGATGGCTCCGGGAGTGGTCTTGATCCTCTCGGCCATGTCGCTCGCGCTGCTCACGACCTCCGCGCTCGCCGCCATAGCCAGTTCAACTGGTGCCAGCACGTTCTCGACAAAAACGCCGCGCGCGTCGGAGGTCTCGGGGCGCGTCAGGAGTTTCACCGGCAAATCCGGACCGCCCACCTCATTCCAGTTGGTGATGGTGCCCGCATAAAGCTGCGCCAATTGCGCCATGGTCAGTTCATTGACCGGATTGTCGGGTGAGGTGGCCACCACGATGCTGTCCACGGCAATCACATGGTTTTGCGAGATATCGGTGATGTCGCCGCGCCCTTGCTGGGCAATCTGGGCGATCTCCTCAGCTTTCGGCGGGCGAGAGGACATGGCGACTTGTGTCTCGCCTTCGATCAGCGCCTGCAGACCGATGGATGAGCCTGCGGCCTGAACCTCGGCTTTGAAGAGGTCGCCTTTGGGTCCCGTGGCCAGAAGTTCGACAATGTCGTCGCTGCGATCTGATGGGTTGGAAATGCTCGCGCCTTGGCTTTGGGCAAAGGCGGAGATCAGCGTCGGCATCAGAACGTCGCCCAACGTGTCAGAGCCGCTGAAAACCATCTTGGGGGTTTCAATGGGGCAGTCGTCGCCGATGCACTGCATGACATTGCGGTCGAGTTGCAGCGTGCCGACCGAGGTTTCCAGAACGAAGGTGCTGTCGTCGAAGGACAGAAGCTCGCCCTTGAGCGTCACCAGACCGTCTTCGGATGTCAAAGTGACCTCGGCTGCGGATGCCAAGGGCAGCAGGCCCGCACCGAGAAGTGCAATGACTTGGGATAATGCGCGCATAACCGTAGCCCTCAATACAACGTGTCCCGGCACGAAGTGTCAGGCGCGGGCTGACCTTCGGTCAATAGGCGGGCGGCGCTAATTATGGGGATAAGTTGAGCGTGCCTGTGGATAACTCGCCCGCGAGCGGCTTTGTCGCAGGCCAGCCCATCGCGACCAAGCGCGCAAAAACAAACCCCCGGGCGAGGCCGCGGGGGTCGTATTCATCTCACGATGAGGCTTAAGAGGCTCAGAGCAGCCCTTCGCGCTGGGCCTTTTTACGGGCCAGCTTGCGGGCGCGGCGGATGGCCTCGGCCTTCTCGCGTGCCTTCTTCTCAGACGGTTTTTCGT